>CAJXKD010000003.1 GCA_913055735.1 uncultured Rhodospirillales bacterium | reverse complement strand
GGCGCATAAGTCCGCGCCGCGCGGTCCGCCAGCCGCACGTATTTCGCTTGGCCTTGCTCCGCAGCCTCCATGAGCCGGACGATCTCGGCCAGCAGCGTCCGTTCGCCCGCCGCCGCCGTCCGAATCCTGAGAGAGCCGCTGATATTCAACGTTCCGGCAAAGACCTTGCTGCCTTTTGAGACGGAGGCCGGAGTGGTTTCACCGGTGATCAGGCTCGTATCGACATCCGAGTTGCCGTTCTCAACCCATCCGTCGACGGAAATACGCTCACCCGGCGAGACCAGCACCTGCATGCCGGCCCGCACATCACGGACCGGAACGCTGCGCTCGCTGTCGCCATCGACAACGCGAACCGACGACGCCCGCAACGTAATAAGGTTTTCCGCGGTGGAACGGACGGATGATCGCGCGCGGTGATCCAAATAGCGCCCGATCAGCAAAAAGAACAGTAACGTTATGGATGCGTCAAAATAGGCATGCTCCGCCCCTTGCACCGTTTGATGCAAACTGACCGCCGAGGCCAAGATAACCGCGACGGAAATGGGCACATCCATATTCATGGACTTGCCGCGCAAGGCGGCGAAGGCCGAACGGAAGAAAGGCATGCCTGCAAATGCCACTGCCGGCATGGCGATCAACGCAGACACCCAATGGAACAGATCGCGGGTCGCCGCCTCCATGCCGGAAAAGGCGCCTGCCCAAACCGATACGGAGAGCAACATCACGTTCCCAGCGGCGAACCCCGCCACTGCCAAAGCGATGAGCAATCGGCGGTTTTCGATTCGCGCGGTCTCCGGCAGTTCCGCCGGTTCGAAGGGCGCAACGGGATAGCCCAAATCGCTCACGGTCCGAACGATTCGCGCGCCGTCGGTGTCGCCTTCGTGCCATTTTACGGCAAGCCGCCGCGTGCTCATGTTCAGTCGCGCATTGACGACGCCGGGCAACTTGCCCACGGCGCCTTCGATCTTTGCCATGCATCCGGCACAGTGAACATTCTCGATCATCAGATTGAGAGCCGCAGTACCATCCTCTTCATGGGTAACGAAGGACGACGGATCGATGGCCCCTCCGTCCGAGAAGGCGATGGGCCCGTCAGATGAAATCAGATCGGACTTGGCATCGATGACGTTCATTCCGCCACCACGATTTCGTGGATCGCGCGATAAGCTTCCCCGCCTCGGCCGGTAATGGAGAGTTTTATGCGCCACAATCCCGCGAACGGAAGCTCGACGGCCGCCCCATAAACGCCGGGCTTGATTTCGGGCAACTCCACGGCACGGTCATATAGATCGACCGCCGGCCGCTGGATTTCAGCATCGACCCGCGCATATTGAAGGGGCTGGTCGTGCCGGTCGAAAAGCCTAACTTCAAATCGCCCGGCAGGGTCGTAGGCCACGGCCGTGCGCCACCCCAATGCTTTCTGGCGTTCGGCGGCAGCCAGCGTCTCGTTGTATTGGAGACCACTCCGATAGGCCTGGGCATCGCCTAGCCCCGGAAAGGTCTTGAGCGCAACGTAGAGAAAAATACCGTTGGCGATCATGACGACGCCGAAGAACGCCAGCAGGAAGAACAGCACCATCTTGCCGGTGATACGGAAATCCTTCTGCGGATTGGTCATCGTTGTTGCGTGTGCCGTCATTTTGCGGGGCCTCGGAACACACTATCGTAAGTCGCCGGATCGCCGCCATTGATATTCGTGACGACGAACTGAATGTCGACCGAATCCGACGGCAAGCTGGTACGCGGCGCCGATACCAAAAGTCGGAAGCTCTTGAGCCGATCCGGGCGAACCGAGAAGATCGGCGTTCCACCCGATAGATCCTCGGACCCGACAACATCGACCGTCGCGCCCGGCAATCCCCTCACATCGAGGGTAAAGGCGCGCGGCTCATGGGACTTGTTGAGGATCTTAAACGTATAGCCGTTACGGATGCTGCCATCCGACAGAGCGACGAACAACGGATTTCGATCCCTCAGGACATTGATATCGAGATCGGGCCGCGTGATTAGTCCATAGAGAATGATGAGGCCGACAAGCGCCCAAATGGAAAAATAGATCAGGGTGCGCGGGCGGACAATCCGGACCTTGGATGGCTCGCCGCTCTCCGTGCGTGCCTCGCCGGCGAGAGATGCATAGCCGATCAAACCGCGCGGACGGCCGACCTTATCCATCACCTCGTTGCAGGCGTCGATACAGAGGGCGCAGGTAATACACTCCAACTGCTGCCCGTCTCGAATATCGATCCCCATCGGACACACCGCGACGCACGCGTTACAATCCACGCAATCGCCAAACTTCGCGCCCGTCTCCGCTCCCTTCTTAAGTGATCCGCGGGGTTCGCCGCGCCCCGTCCGATAGGTGACCGTCAACGAGTCCTCGTCCATCATGGCGCCCATGATGCGCGGCCAGGGGCACATATAGGTGCATACCTGTTCGCGGGCGAAACCACCCAGCAGGAATGTCGTGAAGGTCAGAATGGCCATGGTGATATAGGCCGCCATGGGCGCATCGAATTGGACCAGTTGCGCCGCCAATGTCGGAGCGTCTGCGAAATAAAATACCCACGCGCCACCCGTACACAGGGCGATGATCAGCCAGATGGCAAACTTGAGTGCACGCTTAGAGATTTTCCCTACCGACAGCGGTGCCTTATCGAGCCGCATCCGCGCATTGCGGTCCCCCTCCACGAAACGCTCGACGGCGATGAAGAGGTCCGTCCATACGGTTTGAGGACAGGAATAACCGCACCACGCCCGGCCGACAGCACTGGTGGTCAGGAACAACCCCACGCCCGCCATAATCAGGAGGCCCGTGATAAAAAAGAACTCCTGTGGCCAGATCTCGATGAAAAAGAAATAAAAGCGGCGCGCCGGAAAGTCGATCAACACCGCCTGATCCGGCAAATCGGCGCCCCGATCCCAGCGTAGCCACGGGGTGATGTAGTAGATGCCCAGGGTAACGAGCATCACCCACCATTTCAGATTTCGGAAGACACCATGGACGCGTCTCGGGAAAATCTTGATCCGCGCCTGATAGAGCGACCGTTTTTCTTTCTTATTTACCGCCGCGACGTCGTAATTCTCGACGTCAGGCGCCGCGATGTCATCCATAGCGGTCCTTCTCCAGCGTTAGGAACGGGTGGAGAGGTCTATTGCCCTCCACCCAAGGAATGCACGTAGATCGTCAGCTTTTTCACGGTGGCCTCGTCGATGATCTGGCCCCAAGCGGGCATGACGCCACGGCGGCTGTAGGCAACCGTCTCGCGGATCGTCTCGCGATCTCCGCCATACAGCCAAATGCCGTTATTCAGTGCCGGCGCACCGAACTCGGCATTGCCTTGGCCGCCGTCACCGTGACAGGAAACGCAGTTCTCCGCAAAAATCGCCTGTCCCCGCGCTGCGGACGCCCGGTCTTCTGCCTGATTGGTCAACGACAGAACATATTCCGTAACATCATTGACCTGCGCACTCGTCAACACCTCGTCCCTGAGAAAGGCCGGCATATCCGAGACTCGGGCATCCTCATCCGTTTCGTTACGGATGCCATGGGTGATCGAATGCTGAATCGCTTGAAGCGAACCGCCCCACAACCATTCATCGTCGTTCAGGTTGGGGTAGCCGACGTTGCCTGCCGCCCCGGAACCGTGGCACTGCACGCAGTTCACGGCAAAGGCCGAGCGTCCGCCTGCTAGTGCGAATTCGAGCAATGCAGGATCGGTGCGGATTTGTTCCAGCGACGCCTGCTCAATGCGAGACAGCAAACCGCTCTGAGCCGCACGCGCTTCGGCAATGTCGTCCATCACCGCGCCGCGGCTCGAATAACCAAGTACCCCCTTGGTAAAGGTACTCACCATCGGCCAGGACGGCATGGCGATCCAATAGCCAATCGACCAGACGATGGTCGCGTAGAACACCCATTTCCACCAACGGGGAAGCGGCGTGTCCAACTCCCGGATACCATCCCACTCATGGCCCGTCGTCTCCTGACCGGAATGGGAATCTATTGGTCTATCCGCCATGTTACCGGTCCTCCTTGAAAGGAATGTGTGCGGCATCGTCGAACTTCTTCTGCGCGCCAGGCCAAAGGGCGTAGACCAAAGCGCCGGCAAACAGAATTACGAGGTAAACAAGCCCCCAACTCTGGGCGAAGGATGAAACCGTTTCGTATGTCATCGCCTCCCCTCCTATCGCAGGTTTTCTTCGACTTTGAAGGCATCGAAGTCGACCATGGTGCCGAGCACCTGGAGGTAGGCGATCACCGCATCCAGTTCGCTCACCATCGCGGGGTTGCCGTCGAAATCACGGACTTTGGCGCCAGGATACCTCTCGACGAGGGCGTCGACGCCATCGGCATCGGGGTTGGCCTGTGCGGTGGCATCGGCAAGGGCGCTTTCGATCATCTCATCCGAATAGGGTACGCCGATTGCCTTGTTGGCGCTTAGATGATCTCCAATGCCCCGCGTTTTGAGCGCGGTTTGCGCGAGGAATGGATAGCCGGGCATGACAGACTCAGGAACGATGCTGCGCGGGTCCTCCATGTGAGCGCGATGCCACTCGTCGGAGTATTTGCCGCCCACTCGAGCCAAGTCGGGCCCGGTCCGTTTGGAGCCCCATTGGAACGGATGGTCGTACATGCTCTCCGCAGCTAGGCTGAAATGGCCGTAACGTTCCACCTCGTCCCGCAACGAGCGCACCATCTGAGAGTGGCAAACATAGCACCCTTCCCGGATGTAGATGTTACGGCCCGCAAGTTCCAACGGCGTGTAAGGACGCATCCCTTGGACCTTCTCGATGGTGCTCTTGAGATAAAACAGCGGCACGATTTCAACGAGGCCGCCGATCGCCACTACAATCAGCACCAGGACGAGCATAAGGATCGAGTTACGTTCGATTGTCGCGTGTCGAATCATCAGTCTCTCTCCTTATGCACCGGCTACCGACGGTACGCCGTATGGCGCCTCTTGACGGATATCACCCCGTGCTGTCCGCCATATGTTGTAGGCCATGATAAGCGAACCGAGGACGAACAATCCGCCGCCCAGCGCACGGATCAGGTAGAAAGGATGCATCGCTTCGACCGTCTCGGCGAACGAGTATTCGAGGAAGCCGAGGCTGTCATAGGCCCGCCACATCAGGCCCTGCAGAATACCGGACACCCACATCGCGGCGACGTAAAGGACGATGCCGAGGGTGGAAATCCAGAAGTGCAGGGACACGAGCCGGAGCGAATAAAGCCGTTGACGCTTCCACACGACCGGCGCCAGGAAGTAAAGCGCCCCGAAGCTCACGAAGCCGACCCAGCCGAGCGCGCCGGAATGCACGTGACCGATGGTCCAGTCCGTATAGTGGCTGAGCGAATTGACTGCCTTGATGGACATAAGCGGTCCCTCGAAGGTGCTCATGCCGTAAAACGCCACCGACAGAACCATCATACGCAGGATCGGATCGGTACGTAGCTTGTCCCACGCGCCTGACAAAGTCATCAGACCGTTGATCATGCCGCCCCAAGACGGCATCCAAAGCATGATCGAGAACGTCATACCCAGTGTCTGGGCCCAATCGGGGAGCGCGGTGTAATGCAGGTGGTGAGGCCCGGCCCAAATGTAGAGGAAGATCAGGGCCCAGAAATGGACGATGGACAGCCGGTAGGAATAAACGGGCCGTTCCGCCTGCTTAGGAACGTAATAGTACATGATGCCCAGGAAGCCGGCAGTCAGGAAGAAGCCGACCGCGTTGTGGCCATACCACCATTGGGTCAAGGCGTCTTGAACACCCGAGAACAATTGGTAGCTCTTGGCACCGAAGATGGACACCGGCATCGCCAGATTGTTGACGATGTGCAGCATTGCGATAGTGACGATAAACGCCAGGTAGAACCAGTTGGCGACGTAAATATGAGGTTCCTTACGCCGCATCAGCGTCCCCAGGAACACCAACAGATAGACCACCCAAACGATGGTCAACCACAGATCGACGTACCACTCGGGCTCGGCATATTCCTTGGATTGGGTAATACCGAAGATATATCCTGTCGCCGCCAGAACGATAAACAGTTGGTACCCCCAGAAGACGAACCAGGGCGCCCACAGGCCGGCAAGCCGCGCCCGGCAAGTGCGCTGCACGACGTGAAAGGACGTCGTGAGAAGAACGGTACCGCCGAAGGCGAAAATCACCGCCGAGGTATGCAGCGGGCGGAGACGCCCGAAGTTGGTCCAAGGCAGATCGAAATTGAGAGCGGGGTAAGCGAGTTGTAGCGCGATGACGAGGCCGACAACGAACCCGACAACGCCCCAAAAGGTCGAGGCGATGACGCCTACCTTGATGATGGCGTCGTTGTAAACGGGCTCCTGGCTGGTCTTCGACGCCTGCCATTCACGTGTGATTTCTTCATTTTTGCGAATTGCAAAAAAACCCGCCAGAACGGCGGCAATGAAAAAGACGAACCCGTGAGCATATATCCCCGTGTCAACGGCCCGGGATGCAGCCAACAGACCGACGAACCCGATTAAGCCCACCGGCAAGGCAACCAACCAACTCATCCAACCGACCCCTTATGCTTCTATGGATGCCCCGGCGGCTCCAACAAGTTTGTCGATAACCGTCTTGGCGATGGCACATAGCCACAACACAGAAACGCCGCGCGCGGCCGTTCCTATGCGGTGCCTTCATATATTACATAGGTTGGTTACGATTTGACGCCGATCAACCGAAAAACAAAAAAGCCCACAAAATGTGGGCTTTAATGCTCGTTTGATTGTCGTGTGCGACTAGATTGCCGCAGTAATGGCGACGCAAACAGCGGCGATTCCCAAAACCGAAACTTGCACGTTGCGTTGCCCCCACCGATTGCGGCCGAATAAAAACACACCGCCGCCGACAATAATCATCA
The DNA here is from genome assembly GCA_913055735.1 of uncultured Rhodospirillales bacterium. GTDB lineage: Bacteria > Pseudomonadota > Alphaproteobacteria > Rhodospirillales > UBA2165 > CAJXKD01. The sequence goes on along the minus strand of CAJXKD010000003.1, from coordinate 137,702 downwards.
ATGTCGTCGCCGCGAGGAATCCGATCAACGCGGACAACGGATCGGCCTCGGCGGGCAAACCGACGCCATGACCGACGCCGTGCACGGCGCCGAACAACGCCGCGACGGGCAGCGCGCTCGCCCAGGAAAGACGCAACGCAACCGCGATCACAACACCCAGGGCGATGTATGTCGCGCCGGACAGCACCTCGATTCGCGGCAACGCAAAGCCGTGCGCGCCCACCATGAAACCAACCACCGTGAGACCCAGAAACATGGCGGGAATGCCCCACCATTTCTTTTCCTCGAACTGGGTTGCCCAAATGCCGATGGTAACCATGGCGGCGACGTGATCGAGGCCGCTGAAGGGATGCAAAAACCCCGTGCCGAATCCGGTAGCAGCATGATGCCCCGAATGGGCGAATGCCGGCCCCGCCACAAGAACGAGTAGCAGCGACAGTGCTGCGGATAGTTTGAACCTCATTGTGATCTCCTGGTGTTCTTATTTCTGTTTTTGTCTTTGTTGTTAGCTCGTCTCTTTTCCGCCTCGTGTTTACGCGGATTTCGCCAACGGCTTCAGGCCGCCGGTCTTGATGATGAAATCGGCGACGGCCTCGAGGCCGTCGCTCTCCTTCAGGTTAGTGAACAGGAACGGCCTGTCGCCGCGCATCTTCTTCGCGTCACGATCCATCACGCCGAGGTCGGCTCCGACCAGCGGCGCGAGATCCGTTTTGTTGATCACGAGGAGATCGGATCGGGTGATGCCTGGCCCCCCTTTCCGGGGGATCTTGTCTCCTGCGGATACGTCAATGACGTATATGGTGATGTCGGCGAGCTCCGGCGAGAAGGTCGCCGCAAGATTATCGCCGCCCGACTCGATAAAAATGACATCGAGGCCGGGAAACCGGGCATTCATATCAGCCACGGCGGCCAGATTCATGGAGGCATCCTCGCGGATCGCCGTATGGGGACACCCCCCTGTCTCGACCCCCATGATGCGGTCCGGACTCAAGGCGCCCGAACGGGTCAGGAACTCGGCATCTTCGCGGGTATAGATATCGTTGGTAATCGCCGCGATGTTGTAGTGATCCCGAAGATGCTTGCACAGCCGGTCCAAAAGCGCGGTTTTCCCGGTACCCACCGGTCCACCAATTCCGACCCGTAACGGAGAACTCATGATCTGAACAACCTCGTATATTGGGTTTCGTGTTTCATCGACATCAAATCGACAAGCGGGGCCGCGTTTCCCCATTCAGCGGCTTCGGCGGCCAATGCCTCGTCGACGGTCTCTTCCAAGCATTCAAACAATCCCGCGATGACCTTCTGTCCTTGGGTCTGACCCAAGGGGACCAACCGCACCCCGGCGGATACCAGGTTGGCAGCAAGCGCCTGGAGATAGGCGAACAAGGCCTCCCGCAGCGGGATATCCGCAAGCGCCGCGGCAAGCGCGACGGCAATGGATTGTGCCGGTTTAATAGGCGGCTCGGCCCCATCAAGCAAGCCGCGCCAGCCATCGAGTCCATCGACCGGCCAACTTGCGGCCACCGCCTCCAGAAAGGCCGCCCCTTGGGCGCCGCTTTCGAGCGCCATTTCGCTGCTCGCCCGCATGGCCTGGGCATGCCGCGCCACCTCGAGAAAGCCCTCCTGGTCCCCGGCATCGACGGCGCGCCATGCAGCGCAGAAATGGATGGCATCGGCCCGTCCACCGCCGCGTGTCAGAACCGTCTCGATCCAGCCACGCAGGGCCGCCGCACTATTCACCGTCCCGTCCTCGACGGCAAACTCAAGACCGTGGGAATAAACGTACGAGCCGATGGGAAAGGCCGGCGACGTCCAGGCCATAAGACGGAAGAAACCGTTTTCAGACAGCACCGGGCACCTCCCCGGAGGACTGCTCCCCATGGTCATCGTGGTCGTGGCTGTGCCCATGGCTATGACCGTGCCCATGGCCGCCACCGGCGGCATAGGCGCCAGGCTCCGGCGAAAAGGGCGCCGAACGCCGGACGGCAATCGCACCCAGCCCTTTGACCATTTCCATCAGCACATGGTCTTCGCGGATCCTAAGCGCGCCACGATCGAGGATCTGGACCGGCGTATGCCGGTTGCCTAGATGCCAGGCGACCCGCGCCGCCTGGGACGCCGACACACATTGAATATCGATGATCGGCTCGGCCGCCGCCTGAACCGCGATGATCCCGCCGTCCTCCAGCACTAGGCCGTCGCCCTCTTCCATACGTGTCGCTTCGGCAAGATCGAGGAGGAATTCATCGCCGCCATCGTCGACCAGCCGGAGGCGGCGGCGGAATCGGTCGTCGAACGTCAAAGTGACGTTGGCGACGAGGCTGTTGCCGTCCCAGGTCCCGGAGGGGCGTATGTCGATGGCGCGCCGCATGATTAGAACAGGAAATACCGTTGGGCCATGGAGAGTTCCGCCGCCGGTGCGCATGTGAGCAATTCACCGTCGGCATGGACTTCGTAGGTCTCCGGATCCACCTCCATGGCGGGCGTGGCCCCGTTCAAGACCATATCTACTTTACGGATCGACCGTGTGCCTGTGACCCCGATCACTGGCTTGGCGACCCCCAGCCGGTCGCCGATGCCGTCATCCGCGGCCGCCTTGGAAACAAAGGTTACCGAACTGGCAGTCAGGGATTTACCCAACGCCCCAAACATGGGCCGGTAATGGACCGGCTGGGGCGTTGGGATCGACGCGTTGGGGTCGCCCATGGCCGCCCCGGCGATGGTCCCGCATTTCAGAACCAGGTCCGGTTTGACCCCAAAGAACATGGGTTTCCACAAAACGAGATCGGCGAGCTTGCCGACGGCAATGGACCCGACATGATCAGAGATGCCATGGGTCAGAGCCGGGTTGATCGTGTACTTGGCGATATACCGCTTCACCCGGAAATTGTCATTGTCGCCGGATTCCTCGGGCAAGGAACCACGTTGTTTCTTCATTTTGTCGGCGGTTTGCCAGGTCCGGATGATCACCTCGCCGACACGCCCCATGGCTTGGCTGTCCGATGCAATCATCGAAAAGGCGCCGAGATCGTGCAGGATATCCTCAGCGGCGATGGTCTCTTTGCGGATGCGGCTTTCGGCGAACGCCACGTCCTCGGGGATGCGCGCATCGAGATGATGACAAACCATCAGCATGTCGAGGTGTTCATCGATCGTGTTGACCGTGTAGGGCCGGGTCGGATTGGTTGACGAGGGCAACACATTGGCGTTGCCGCAGACCTTGATAATGTCCGGTGCGTGGCCGCCGCCTGCCCCTTCCGTATGAAAGGCGTGAATGGTTCGGTCCTTGAAAGCCGCGACCGTATTTTCGACAAAACCGGATTCGTTCAGCGTATCGGTGTGGATCGCGACTTGAATGTCCATTTCGTCCGCAACCGACAAGCATGTATCGATGGCCGAGGGCGTCGTGCCCCAATCCTCGTGCAATTTGAGGCCGCATGCCCCACCCAGGACCTGCTCGATCAACGCATCGGGAATAGACGCGTTGCCCTTGCCGAAGAAACCCAAATTCATCGGCAGGCCGTCGGCCGCCAAAATCATCCGCGAGAGATGCCAAGCGCCCGGCGTACAGGTCGTCGCGTTGGTGCCTTCCGCCGGTCCGGTGCCGCCGCCGAGCATCGTCGTGACCCCGGAATAGAGAGCATCATCGATCTGCTGCGGGCTGATCCAATGGATATGGGCGTCGATCCCGCCTGCGGTGAGAATGCGCCCTTCACCCGCAATCGCCTCGGTGCCAGGGCCGACGATGATGTCGACATCCGGTTGCACGTCGGGATTGCCGGCTTTGCCGATGGCCGAGATACGCCCGTCGACGATACCGACATCCGCCTTGATGATGCCCCAGTGATCGACAATCAGCGCATTGGTGATGACGGTATCGACGGCGCCGTCGGCGCGGCTGACTTGCGACTGCCCCATACCGTCGCGGATCACTTTGCCACCACCGAATTTCACTTCCTCGCCATAGGTGGTTTTGTCTTCCTCCACCTCGATAAAGAGATCGGTATCGGCCAAACGGACCTTGTCCCCGACTGTGGGACCGAACATGGCGGCATAGGCGCTTCTGTCTATTTCATATGCCATCGCTCAGCCTCCCAACGACCCTTGGACCTTGGCGTTGAAGCCATGCACGATCCGCTTGCCCGCGTAGTCGACCAGTGTCACTTCCCGGTCCTGGCCCGGCTCGAACCGCACCGCCGTGCCCGCCGGAATATCGAGCCGCCGACCACGTGCCTGGTCGCGGTCGAACTGGAGCGCCTCGTTTACTTCATAAAAATGGAAATGCGATCCGACCTGAACCGGCCGGTCGCCCGTGTTAGACACCTTGAGCGTCACCGTCGCGCGATCCGCGTTGAGGGTCAACGTCCCTTCCTTGATGATAATTTCTCCGGGAATCATCTTACTCTCCTACCGGATCGGCTCATGGACGGTGACCAATTTGGTCCCATCAGGGAATGTCGCCTCAACTTGAATTTCGTCTATCATTTCAGCAACGCCTTCCATGACCTGATTGCGCTTCAGGACCGCGCCGCCGTCACGCATCAGATCGGCAACGCTTTTGCCGTCGCGCGCGCCCTCGACCACATAGTCGCTGATCAACGCGATGGCCTCGGGGTAATTGAGGCGCACGCCGCGCTCCAACCGCTTGCGCGCGACCATCGCCGCCATGGCGACCAGAAGTTTGTCTTTTTCCCTCGGTGACAGATTCACGAAAGCCCCTCCCTCGTCACACGTGCCACAGTCGTGGTAGTTGCGCCGGTAATCCAGCGATTTGATGACGGAACTGCGCCCAAAACTCGCCAAAGGCGCCGCGCAACTCGAACGGGTCGGTCGCCAGCCAACGTACGATCAGCAGATCGTTGACGATTGTTGCGGCCATCATCGCGTTGGCCTCACAAGCGCCAAGGACTTCTCGCGCGGTTTCTAAGGCGTCATCCAGATCGCTGCCGCTGTAAACCGCGGTCGCCATCGCACCCGCCCCCCGGAACGCATGGGGATCTTTGAGAACCGCTGCGATGTCGCCGTCTAGATGCAGGACATCGGTCCACGCCAACACGCCGTCCCGGCGCACCTCCCAAATCTCATGAACCATCCCATGAGCAAGGACCTCGCCGTGCGCCCGTCGGCCAAACACGAGAATTTCCCCGGCGAGGAATTGACCCCCTGCGGCATGGTCGATGCGGGTCCGCCGTCGCAGCCGTGCGCCGTTGAACAGGATCGTTTCCTGCGGCAGGTACTCAAGCCATCCGCCTGCCTCCACACCGAGGCGGACATCGATAGATACATCGGCGCCCGCTGACCGGTAGACCTTTTCCGCTGCCTGATTGACCACGAACGCCTTGGCACCCTTGTCCACATGGCATTGGACGTCGAGACGGTCGCCGCCTACCAAGCCGCCGGAGGTCGTCACCAGCGCCGCGGTCGGCGGATCGCCCGCCAACCGGTCGGGAAACAGCACGCGCAGGGGCGTTTTCTGATAAAGATCGGTCAGCCGGGTGTCACCGTCTGCATCGGCAAAGGCGAGGAACGCCGCGCCATCGGGCGGCGACGTTTCAGACGGTAAGGTAGCGTCGAACATCTTCCTCAACCATCTCCTTGCCACTTCCCGACATGACGACTTCCCCCCGGTCCAAAACGGAATAGTAGTCTGCCAAATCGCGGGCAAACTCGAAATACTGTTCGACCAGTAGAATGGCCATATCGCCCCGATTGGCAAGCAGCCGGATGACTCGTTCGATGTCCTTAATGATGGATGGCTGAATACCCTCGGTCGGTTCGTCCAACACCAGGAGGCGCGGACGGGTTACCAAGGCCCGCGCGATGGCAAGCTGCTGTTGCTGACCACCGGACAGGTCACCGCCGCGCCGGCCCAACATATCCTTGAGCACGGGGAACAACTCGAAGATCTCGTCCTGCACATGACGCAAGCTGCGCGGCAGAGAGGCAAAACCCGTTTGCAGATTTTCCTGGACCGTCATCAAGGGAAAAATCTCTCGGCCTTGGGGAACATAAGCGATCCCCCGCGCCGCCCGTTTATACGACGGAAGGCCATCGACCTCTTGATCTTCCCAAAGAATACGTCCGGACCGGATCGGATGGTGGCCGACGACGGCGCGCAACAAGCTGGTTTTCCCGACCCCGTTGCGGCCAAGGACGCAAGTGATCTTTCCGACCTCGGCGGAAATCGCGACATCCCACAACGCCTGGCTGGCACCGTAGAAAAGATTGATGTTTTCGACCTGCAACATGTCTAACGGCCCAAATAGACTTCGATAACCCGGGCATCGTTCTGGACGGTGTCCAGCGATCCCTCGGCGAGGACCGATCCTTCGTGCAGGACCGTCACACGCGATTCCAAGGAACGGACAAACTCCATGTCATGTTCGACCACGACCACGGAATGACGCCCGGCAATACGCTTCAGCAATTCGGCGGTTTGCTCGGTTTCGGCGTCTGTCATGCCGGCGGCCGGCTCGTCGACCAACAAAAGCTCAGGTTCCTGCATAAGCAGCATGCCGATTTCCAGCCATTGCTTCTGACCGTGGGAAAGCGATCCGGCGTCGTCCAGGCGTTGATCGGCGAGCGCAATGGTTTCCAGAACTTCCTCGACCCGTGTTCGTTCCTCCGGCGCGAGACGGAAGAACAATGAGCTGAACACGCCGCGGTGTCCTTTGAGCGCCAGCTCAAGATTTTCAAAAACCGTATGATTCTCGAAGACCGTCGGTTTCTGGAACTTGCGGCCAATCCCGAGGTTGGCGATGCGCGCTTCGTCCAACCGGGTAAGATCGATCCCGCCATTGAATTCGACACGTCCTTCATCGGGTTTCGTGCGCCCCGTAACCACGTCCATCATCGTTGTCTTGCCGGCACCGTTGGGTCCGATGATCGCCCGAAGTTCGCCAGCGAGAACGTAGAAGCTCAATTCATTCAACGCTTTGAAACCGTCGAAACTCACCGATACGCCGTCAAGATAGAGAATGGTCTCGTTTTCGGTGGCCGGGTGATCGGCCGCAGGGTTTGAAATCAGCGCATTTATGGTTTCCAAGCTCATACGCGTCCTCCCGCCGCTTCGCGGCCATCATCGGTGGCATCTTCCGGTTTCTTGAGAAAGGTTTTGGACAGATCGAAGGCCGGAACGGAACCGACAATGCCTTTTGGGAGCAGGATCGTCACCAGAACGAACATGGCGCCCAAGGCGAACAGCCAAATCTCCGGCAATACCCCGGTGAAGTACGTCTTCGCGTAGTTCACGACAATTGCGCCGAGAACCGCACCGTAAAGCGTGCCGCGTCCGCCGATCGCCACCCAGATGACGATCTCGATTGAGTTGGCCGGGGCGAATTCGCTGGGATTGATGATCCCGACCTGCGGCACGTAGAGCGCTCCCGCCACGCCGGCCAGCATGGCCGACACGGTGAAGACGAACAGTTGATAATGCTCCACCCGGTAGCCTAAGAAACGCGTCCGGCTGTCCGCATCGCGGATGGACACGAGGACGCTGCCCAGTCGCGAGGAAACGATGAATCGGCACAAGGCATAACCGAGGGCCAATGCCACCGCCGTGGCGATGAACAGTCCGACCCGCGTCGAATCCTGCTGCAGATCGAAGCCGAGCAGATCCTTGAAGTCGGTCAAACCGTTATTGCCGCCGAACCCCATGTCGTTGCGGAAGAAGGCCAGCATCAGCGCGAAGGTCAACGCCTGGGTGATGATCGACAAATAGACGCCCGATACGCGGGAGCGGAACGCGAACCAACCGAACAGGAACGCGAGGATGCCCGGCGCCAGAACCACCATCAGCATGGCGAAGGGAAAGAAATCGAAGCCGTACCAGTACCAGGGCAGTTCCTTCCAATTCAGGAACACCATGAAATCCGGCAGGATTGGATTGCCGTAAACGCCCCGATCGCCGATCTCGCGCATCAGATGCATGCCCATGGCGTACCCGCCGAGAGCGAAGAAAGCGCCGTGCCCGAGGCTGAGGATGCCGCAGAACCCCCAGATCAAGTCGACGCTCAATGCCAGGAGCGCGAAGGAAAGATACTTCCCGAACAGGCCGACGAGGAAGGTCGACATGTGGAATGGCGAGCTTTCCGGCACCCACAGATTAAGGATGGGTACGAGAATGATGGCTGCCAGCAATAACCCCAACAGGATTTGACCGCCGCGGTCGGTGAGAAGAAAAGAGAAGCCCGATCTACGATGTTCCATGGATCAAGCCTCCACCGCACGGCCCTTGAGGGCGAACAATCCGCGTGGACGTTTCTGGATGAACAGGATGATGGCGATCAGCACCAAGATCTTGGCCAGCACCGTACCCGCAAATGGTTCGAGGAACTTGTTGATGATCCCCAGCGAGAACGCGCCAACAAGCGTCCCCCACAGGTTGCCGACGCCGCCGAACACGACGACCATGAAGGAGTCGATGATGTAGGCTTGGCCGAGATTGGGGCTGACGTTATCGATCTGGCTCAACGCCACGCCGGCGACACCGGCAATTCCCGCGCCCAGACCGAATGTCAACGCATCGACGTAGCCCGTGCGGATACCCATCGAACCTGCCATTTGCCGGTTCTGGGTCACCGCCCGCATCTGCAGACCGAATGCCGTCTTACGGATAACAAGCAGCAACAGGCCGAGCACCAGAAGGCTGAAGAAAATGATCCACATGCGGTTATAGGTGAGCACCAGCCCGCCGGTAACCTCGACGGAACCACTCATCCAACTCGGGCTACCGACGTCGCGGTTGGTCGGCCCGAAGAGGGAGCGCACCAATTGCTGCAGAATGAGGCTCAACCCCCAGGTCGCCAGCAGCGTTTCGAGTGGACGGCCGTAGAGGTAGCGGATGACGCCCCGTTCGATGGCAATGCCGAACAAACCCGACACACCGAATGCCAAGGGGATGGCGACGATGACGGACCAATCGAAAGCGCCGGGAAAGTAAGCGCGGAAGACTTCCTGAACCATGAAGGTCGTATAGGCACCGAGCATGACCAACTCGCCATGCGCCATGTTAATGACACCCATCACCCCGAACGTGATGGCGAGACCGACGGCGGCCAAAAGAAGGACCGATCCGAGGCTCAGCCCCTGAAAGACGTTGCCGATGGCGTTAAAAAAGGCGAGACGCCGCTCGATATCGGACAAAGCCTCGGCGGCGGCTTTGGCAACGCTTTCCACTTGTTCGCTTTGAACGACGCCGCCGAGCAACGCTCGTACTTCCGGAGTTGGATGCCCGGTTAGCACGTCGACCGCAGCGATCTTGATTTCTTCGGGACTGTCGGCGGTCAATTGGATCGCCGCCAGCGCCATCTCCATTTTGGCTTTCACACCGGCATCGGTTTCGCGCTCCATGGCTTTCTCGAGCGCCGGGATGTCGTCGGCGGAACGGTTCTTGAACACTGCTTCGGCAGCAGAAGCGCGCTTCACCGGATCCTTGCTGAGCAGCGTCAGACTGCCCAAGGCACCGTTCAATACGCCTCGGAGTCGGTTGTTGACCTTGATCTTCTTCAGCGTCGAAGACTTTACTTGGCCGACCTCTTTTAGGGTCAACGGATCGGTAAGAACATAAGCGCGGCCTTCCCGCGTCGTGATGAAAACCTTGCCGTCTTCCTTTCGCTCAAAGAGCCGGCCTTCGAGCATCGCCCTCAATACCGCCGCCGCACGGTCGTCACCGGTCTCGGCAACCTTCTCGACCGCCTTTATCTTCGCATTGAAGCTTTTTGCGGAGAGGTCCGTCACCAACTCGTCGAACCCTTGCGCGGCCACGGGACCGCTTAGAGTGAGAGTCAGGAGGAGCAGAAGGCTCCCAACAAATGTGGAAATCGTTTTCATGAATGCTGCCACGCAAGTTTGATCGTTTTTGTCGTCTTGGCCCGTACCAGGCGGGCGAGTGCCGGAGCGCGACATGACGAGGCGCCCCGGCTACACCAGAGATTTAGTTGATCAGAGCCTTGAACTTCGGCTCTTTGCAGTTTCCGCAAACCCACGGATAGGTCCAATCGGCGGTCAGCTTGGCGCTTTCCGGGATATAGTCGGACCAGGCATCGCCCTTCACGACACCGTCGGTTTCCCACACGGTTTCGAATTGACCGTCGGGCTGAATTTCACCGATCAGCACGGGCTTGGACAGGTGATGGTTCGTGTTCATCACCGCGATACCACCAGTCAGGTTCTTGACCTTCTGGCCATACATGGCCTGACGGACGGCATCGACGTCGGTGGTGCCGGCTTGCTCAACGGCCTGCGTCCACATCTTGAAGCCGATGTAGGTGGCTTCCATCGGATCGTTGCTCACCCGCTTTTCATCTTTGATGAACGCATGCCATTTCTGGATGAAGGCATCGTTTTCCGGGTTGTCGACCGACATGAAGTAGTTCCAGGCAGCCAGATGACCGACCAGCGGGGCGGTATCAAGACCGGCGAGTTCTTCTTCACCGACCGAGAACGCAACCACGGGGATGTCTTCGGCCTTAATGCCTTGGTTGCCGAGTTCCTTGTAGAACGGAACGTTCGCATCACCGTTGATGGTGGATACGACGGCAGTCTTCTTGCCGGCGGAAGCGAACTTCTTCACCTCGGCGACAATGGTCTGCCAGTCGGAATGACCGAACGGCGTGTAGTTCTCCATGATGTCCTCGTCCTTCACACCCTTGGAGTGCAGGAACGCCCGGAGAATCTTGTTGGTCGTGCGCGGATAGACATAGTCGGTGCCCAGAAGGACCCAACGCTTGGCCTCGCCGCCGTCTTCGCTCATCAGATATTCAACGGCCGGGATCGCCTGTTGGTTCGGCGCCGCACCGGTGTAGAACACGTTTTTCGAGCTTTCTTCGCCTTCATACTGAACCGGATAAAACAACATGCCGTTCAGCTCTTCGACCACGGGCAGAACCGACTTACGGCTCACCGAAGTCCAGCAGCCGAAGACCACATCGACATCATTAACGGTGATAAGTTCGCGCATTTTTTCGGCGAACAGAGGCCAGTTGGAAGCCGGATCGACGACCACCGCCTCGACCTTTTTGCCGAGAAGACCGCCTTGCTTGTTCAGATCGTCGACCATCATCAGAACCGTATCCTTGAGGGTCGTCTCGCTGATGGCCATTGTCCCGGACAATGAATGCAGGACGCCGACTTTAATCGTGTCGGCCGCATGCGCAATCCCCGACATCGCCATCGAAAGGCTTAGGGCGCCTGCCGCGGCGAAAGTTAACAACTTCTTTTTCATAAATGCTCTCCACTACGAGGTTGTTGTTGCACCGCACAAGGAAGAGCAAGGCCCATGCCAAACCGGCATCGATGTTAAATTTTTCTAATTTCACCAATAAAAACAGATAGTTACATATGGGATGGAAGTCGAGTTGCCGAGAATTTGGCCGTTCCACCGAATATAGAATGCCTATTTTTTATACATTATTTTTTTGTGACCATTTTTTGATCAAACGTTAACAGGCAGCTTGACGCTCCTGGAACGGCCACAGCATCCTGGTGCCGGAGGCACTCCATTGCCTCCACTACGGGGTTGTTGTTGCACCGACGCAATCCCGGGTCCCCCGGGCGTTCTCAGGATTTCCTTAGGGCGCCTGGGGGATTCTTATTTGGGGGGAAGTTCGTAGGGGATTTAGGCCCCCTTCCTTCCGGCCTGTTCCATCTCCTCGATGGTCTTGGGCCAATCCTTCTTCAGCAAGCGCGACAGAGAGCGGTCAGCCAACAGTTTGCCCCCCGTCTGGCACCGAGGACAGTAATTGGTCTCGTTGGTGGCATAGCGGATGCGCTGGATCGTGGTGCCGCATTCCGGACAGGGCTTACCGAACCGGCCATGTGCCGCCATGCCGTCGCGAAACGCGGTGACTTTTTCCGGGAAATGATCACCAGCTTCCTCTACTAGGCGCTGGGTCCACGTTGCGAGCACCTCACGCGTTGCATCGAATAGCTGCGCAATCTCCGCATCGTCGAGAGATTGGCTCATCGCCACCGGCGACAGCTTGGCGGCATGCAGAATTTCATCGGAATAGGCGTTGCCGATCCCACTGAAGATTCGGGGATCGGTGAGGGCACGCTTCAACGTGTGATTGCGTGCACGCAATCGTTCACGAAAAGCGGCCATGTCGTTTTCCAGGACTTCCAGCCCCGACGGATCCAGATCAGAGAGACTATCACCACGCATCACATGCAGCGACGCCCGCTTCTTGGAGCCGGCCTCGGTCAACACAAGCGATCCTATATCGAAATCAAACGCCACAAGGCTGCCCTTGCCACCGAGGGCGGCGCCCGCTTCCTGCCAATGCAAGCGCCCGGCGATCATCAAATGGATGACCAGCCAAATATCGTTATCGAAACCGATGGCGATCCGTTTACCGAGCCTCCGCAATTCCACGACCCGGTGCCCGACGGCCTCATCGGGTGACGGTGTCACCGTGCGTAGCAAAAAGGGGCTATTGCGGCGAACGCCTGTAAGTTCGGCCCCACCTATCCGCTGCTCCAGCGCGGAAATGTAGGCAGTGATATCGGGCAGTTCCGGCATTACGACCTTGACCTTTGTCACGTCACATCAACATGTGGATAGATAGTATAGCAATCGCTTCGAAATTCATTGGACCGTCGGCATGGAGAAATTCGAGATAATTCTCATCACCATCGGTGTGCTGTTGCTATTCGGCGTCATTGCCTACGGCGCATCGCGCAAGATTGCGCTGCCGCAAGTAACCATTCTCATTCTTCTGGGAACATTGACCGGCCCGTCGGGGCTTGACCTGTTGCCGCAACAAGCAACCACTTGGTTTCCACTGGTATCGACGCTTGCGCTCTTGTTCGTCGGCTTTCTACTAGGCGGCCGCCTTTGCCTTCCCAAGCTCCGGCGACACGGGGAAGCAATCATGAGCGTCTCGATCGCTCACGTCATCGGCGTTGCCATCCTCGTCTTCGCTGGTCTTTATGTGATTGGCGTGCCCATTCAACTTGCGCTGATGTTGGCGGGCATCGGTACCGCCGCGGCCCCCGCCGCGATTTCCAGCGTAACCCTGGAAATGCGCGCCAAAGGCCCCTTTACCGATACGTTGCTTGGGGTCGTCGCAATTGACGATGCCTGGGGCCTTCTATTGTTTTCGGTCTTGCTGGTCATCGCCAGCAGCTTGAGCACAACCGGCACGCCAATTGATACGTTGCTGGCCGGTGGATGGGAAGTTGGCGGTGCCCTATTGATCGGCCTTTTGTTGGGCATACCTTCTGCATATTTGGTCAGGCACCTGCGCGACGGCGATCCGATGCAGGCCGAGGCGCTCGGTGTCGTTCTGCTCGCCGGCGGTATCGCGATCTGGCTCCACGTCTCTTTTCTGCTGTGCGCCATGATGCTGGGTGTGGTGATCGCCAATATCATCCGTCACAACGGACCCTTCGACGCGGTCGAGCATTTCGAGTGGCCGTTCCTGATCCTGTTTTTTGTGCTTTCGGGAGCGTCGCTCCATATCGACCAACTCGTAGAACTGGGATGGATCGGTGCCGCCTATATCCTTTTCCGAAGCATCGGCATGATCGGCGGTGCCTGGGTCGGCGGCTGGTGGGCCGACATGCCAAAGGACCAACGCTGGTGGATCGGCCTCGCCATCCAGCCGCAAGCGGGCGTCGCCCTGGGCATGGCCTTGGTTGCAGGAAATCATTTCCCTGAGCTGAGGGACACGATCCTGACCATTATTATCGGCTCGACGGTGATATATGAGATTTGCGGACCGGTACTGACCCGGATCGCTCTAAAGCGCGTAGGTGAAACCGGCCGTTAAGCGCCTTCTAGCTTGGCGATAACTTCGTCTGGCACCGGCGCGGCTTTCATGCCCGCCGGATGGTCCGGGTCCTTCACGCCCCAGACGCGGACCTCTCTACCTTCCACGGTCACCTTACCGTCGTTGATCACCCGGTGCTCAACGATAAAGACCTTGCCGCGCCATTCGCCGACCCAGCTCTCCACCGTGATCTCATCGCCGAAACGCGACGGCGCGATGAACTTAGCCGAGACATCGACGAGCGGCGTCCCCACCATGTCGTACTCCGCCCACATTTTAGGCCAAGGCAGTCCGCGCGTGCGAAACATGGCTTCGGTCGACTTGTCGAACCACTCTAGATACTTGGGATAGAAAACGATCCGCGCCGGATCGCAGTCGGAAAAGGCGACGATAAACGTCTCGCGATGGGGTGTCATAACTACCTTGTCTTTGAAAACGGCTGGTCGAGTTTATTCGGCGGCGCGGGGCATCGGCGACGCCGGCGGCGCCGACAAGGCCTTGTCCAGCGCCTGGCCGTTGGGATCGGCCAAAGCCGCCTCGCGTGCCTGACGCACACGGTCGGCATCCCCCTCACCCAGTTGCCCGCTCGCCAGCGCCGGGCGCACCAGATCGTTAACGATCCGGTGATAATTGTGCACGCCGCGTTTATGGGTCGATCCGTAGCCCTTGATCAACCGCGCCAGTTCGGCAACCTCCAAGGCATAGCCAACGTTCTTGTCAGCGGCCTCCTGAACCAGATCGAGCCAAGCCTGAATGGCCGCCTGTTCAACGAACCAGCGATAGGACCGCGGCCGCCACCAGCGCAACTTGGCTAAAAACCAAACCTTGGCGAAGCCCGTCACCGTCGACGTGCGGATATGCATGCCCCAATAGGTCCTGTCCAACCGGCCGGTCCGTTCGGCCCAGGCAAGGATGCTGCGGGCCAACCCGCGCGGCAACAGGTCGCACACCTCCGCGAAGCCCGGTTTGAAATATTCGGTGACCATAACCAGATCCCGGTCGCTCGCCGAGGTCTCACCGCGGATACGCTGATAACGTTCGCCGCGCGTTTTCGCCTGGGCAACGCGGATGATGTCTTCGTACGACATGCGCACCGCAAGATGACGAGCCACTTCACGGACCAGTTCCGGGTCGGCTTTCGCAAAAGGCTTCAGCCGTTCGAGAAACAGCCGCGCGTAATCGATGCCCTGAAAATCCACCAGCCGCCGAATCCCGTGGCCGAGAACGGCATGCGCCTCGGCAGGGAAATTCGCACGCGCGGTGGTTTCGAGGTCTTCGACATTGACTTGTCGGTCGGCCCGCTTGGCCGGCGTTTCGAACACCGGCTCCACATTCTTGCGCGCGATCTCGAGACCGGCCTGGAAGCCGGCGAGGTTCGATTTCACCGCTTTACGCTCTTCTTCGATACCGGCGATGAAGTCTTGCTCGTCGATACCGAGAATGCCCGTCGCCGCGATGGCGCCCAGCATAACCGCGTTAATCACCGCACCGGCCTCTTCCGACGCCTTGCGCGCATCGAACATGATCGCTTGCTTGGTATTCTTCTTGAGAGAGGCAAGCATCTTGCGGTCGTCCAACCGGCCATCTCCCATGGCTGTCCGTTCAGCCGTCAGGAACACGCGGTGAATGGAGCCGATCAGGGTCGTACGGTCGGATGTGATGAAACCTGCAGAAAGCGCGCGGGTTGCCTCGGCAAGCTCCGTCGACACCATCAAGTCCACTTCACCGATCGCCGGCGATAGAGAAAACACCGGACGCGGTGCGGCCGGATCGCTGACAACTTCGGGGATCAGTTCAACATAGTAGGTCGTCGCGCCGGTCCGCTGCGCGACACCCGGCACGGATGTCGCCTGAACGGGATAGCCCTTGCGTAGGGCCGCGTTGACGACCCAGTTCATGAGAACACCGCCGCCCTCGCCGCCCATGGCGGCAATCAGAAGCGTGACCGGTTTTGTCGATGCTTCAGACATTGGCCGCTCCATTGCCGGCCATCCAGCCGATCACCTTGCGGCGCACGCCATCGACCATCCGCTCCATAACACCCGGATTTTGCACTTTTTGCGCCTGATAGAAAGAGGGACACAAGACGGCCGCGTGCGCCACCTCGCCGCACAATCCGCAGCCGAGGCAGCCGTTGTTCACATGTGCCACCGGATCGGTGCGCAGCGGATCGGGACTCGGCTTAATGGTTAGAGACGGACACCCGGACAACCGGATGCAAGAATGATCGCCCGTGCAGATCTCGTCATCGACTCCGAAGCGCGGCGTTTCCACCCGTCGGCCTTTTTCCAGCAGCATCGCCTTCTCGGCGCGCAGGCGGCGCTGACGCGCCAGCATGCATTCGCCATCGGCGATGATGACCTTGAGCCCCGGTTCGTCGGTGGTCATGGCTTCGCGCAAAGTTTCGACCATTCTGTCGACGCTGTAGGTGCGCACCGTGCGCAGCCATTTAACGCCGACGGACTTCAGCGTGCGCTCGATCTCGCTGGTCTGGTTGGCGTGGGTCGGCGACCCCGCCGATGACGGTATGTATTGTTGACCCGTGGCCGAGGTATATCCGTTTTGCATGATGATCAGCACGGAATCGGTATCGTTGAACAAGCTCGACAGCACGCCCGTTTGCAGCCCGTTATGCCAAAAACCGCCATCACCCATAACGCTGATGGTGCGCTTCTTTTGCAACGGCACGACGCCCGCCGTACTCGCCAGACTCATGCCGAAACCGAGGATGGTGTTGCCCATGGCAAAAGGTTCAAAGATTGCAAACGAGTGGCACCCGATGTCCGTGGAAATATGCACATCGCCGATTTCTTCCTTCAACAGCTTGATGGCTGAGAAGACAGGCCGTTCGGGGCACCCGACGCAGAACCCCGGCGGGCGCGGCGGCACGTTGACGTCGACGGCTGTCGCCGCGTTCTCCTGGACATTGAGCATGCGGGCGGCACGGTTGCGCACATCTTCCGTCGAGACACCGGTCGGCGTGGTCTCACCAAGGAAATCCACCAGTCCCTTGTTGAGCACGTCGGCCGTATATTCGCCGGCCAGCGGCAAGACGTCCTTGCCCAGTATACGGGTCTGGATGTCGGCCTTGCGCAGGATGGTGTTGATCTGCTGCTCGATATATTCGGGGTTGCCTTCCTCGACCACCATCACGGCCTTCTTGCCGGCGCAGAAATCGGTGATCTGTTCGGGCACGAGCGGATGGGTAACGTTCAGTACCAGAAGCGGGATCTTGGAATTGCCGTAGCTGTCGGCGAGGCCGAGCGTTTCCAGCCGCCGGATCAGCGCGTTGTAGAGACCGCCCTGCAAAATGATGCCAACCTCGTTGAGCGGCCCGTCGAAATGTTCATTGAGGTTGTTCTCGACGATGAATTTGCGCGCGGCAGGCAAGCGGTCTTCGACCTTCCGTTTTTCTTGCAGGAAGGTGACTGGCGGATGGCTCAACCGCTCGAAGCTGAAGCCAGCAGCATCGCCTTTATGCTTCAAGCTCAGGTCCGGCGCACGGTTGTCCTTGGCCACGAACTCGCCGGTCACGTGACACGCGCGGATCCGAAGCTCGAGGATGCAGGGGGTGTTGCTGGCTTCCGACAGTTCGAAGCCTTTCTCGACCATGTTGACGATGGTTTCGTGATTGGGCCGCGGGTCCAGGAGCCACATGGTTGATTTGAGGGCAAAGGCGTGCGTGCGTTCCTGAATGACACTCGCCCCCTCGCCGTAATCCTCGCCCGAGATGATCAGCGCACCGCCGGTAACGCCGGGCGATGCAAGGTTCGACAAGGCATCCGCCGCGACATTGGTGCCGACAACCGACTTCCAGGTCACCGCGCCACGAGCCGGATACGCAATCGACGCACCCAACATGGCCGCCGCCGACGCCTCGTTGGTGTTGGCCTGCACATGGACGCCCAATTCATTCATCAAGTCCTTGGCCTGTATCAGCACGTCGATCAGGTGCGATACCGGCGCGCCTTGATAGCCGCCGACATAGGACACGCCCGCCTGCAGCAACGCCTTGGTCACGGCCATGATGCCTTCGCCTCGGAAGACCTCGCCATTGCCGAGCTTCAGTTGTTCGATTTCCTTGCTAAAGGACCGTTCCATCGCCTCGTCTCATTTCAGGCCCGGTTCGGGTGGGCAAGCCCATCCCATCGGACCGCATTATCGTTACTGGTTGGCCCAATTATACATTTGGAATCGTTCTGGTCACGAACATATCCCCTTCTACCCGCTTACGGGCGACCCGAATGGGTCCAAAACCCGGACTTTCCCGGCAGGTGCGCTTGACAGCCGCCCCGGTGCTCGTAATTTGGGGGCCTGTTTGCCCTGAAAAAAGGGCGCGCGAAAAAGGCTTATTTCCGGGAGGTCGAGAGCCATGTTGGACGATCCAGCAACCAATGAAGAATTCGAAGCCAATTGCCGCGACGCCGAGAAATACTTGCAGCGATTCAAGGGCGAAGCCCTAGGCCATTTCATTGGCGGCAAGTCCGTCAAAGGCCAGGGCTCCCAGACGTTCGAAAACGTCACACCCATCGATAACAGTGCTCTCAATACGGTGTCCGCCGGCACCGCTGCCGACGTCGACACCGCCGCCAAGGCCGCCAAGGAAGCCTTCCCGGAATGGCGTGATATGCCGGGCGCCGAAAGGCGCAAAATCCTGCACAAGGTCGCTGACGCCATCGTCGCGCGTTCGCGCGAAATCGCGCTGGTCGAAAGCATGGACACGGGCCAGGCCATCCGCTTCATGAAGGCCGCCGCCATCCGCGGCTCCGAAAACTACCGCTTTTATGCCGATAAGGCGCCCGAGGCCTGCAACGGGCTGTCGCTGCCGGCCCAGCAGCACATCAACTACACCATCCGCCAGCCTATTGGGCCAGTCGGCGTGATCACGCCGTGGAACACGCCCTTTATGCTGTCCACCTGGAAGATCGCCCCGGCACTCGCCGCCGGCTGCACCGTCGTGCACAAGCCCGCCGAGTGGAGCCCCCTGACCGCGACACTGCTGGCCGAGATCACCGCAGAGGCCGGCGTACCCGACGGTGTTATCAATCTCGTCCATGGTCTGGGTGAAGAGGCGGGCAAATCGCTGACCGAGCACGAGGACATCAAGGCCATCGCCTTCGTCGGCGAATCCATCACCGGCAGCATGATCATGGCGCAAGGTGCGCCGACGCTGAAGCGGGTGCATTTCGAACTCGGCGGCAAGAACCCGGTAATCGTGTTCGACGATGCCGATCTCGACCGCGCTCTCGATGCCGTATCGTTCATGATCTACAGCCTCAACGGCGAACGCTGCACCTCGTCGAGCCGCCTGCTCGTTCACCGCTCCATCCAAGACAAGTTCATCGAGCGCCTCGCCGAACGGGTGCGCAATATCCGCGTCGGCCATCCACTGGACCCGGGTACCGAGGTTGGCCCCCTGATCCACCGCACGCACTTCGACAAAGTGACCAGCTATTGGGACGTCGCCAGCAAAGACGGCGCCGAGATCAAGGTCGGCGGCAGCGAAGCCGATGTGAACAAGAAGGGCAACTACGTCCTGCCCACCCTGTTCACTGGCGCCAAGACAACCATGCGCGTTGCGCAGGAGGAAATCTTCGGCCCCGTCCTCACCGCCATCCCCTTCGATGACGAAGACGAAGCCATCGCCATCGCCAACGATGTCCGCTATGGCCTCGCGGGCTACGTTTGGACCAACGATGTCGGGCGCGCGCACCGGCTCGGCCGTAAGCTGGATGCCGGCATGATCTGGGTGAACTCGGAGAACAATCGCCATCTGCCGACACCCTTCGGCGGCATGAAGGCATCGGGGATCGGGCGCGACGGCGGCGATTACAGCTTCGATTTCTACATGGAAACGAAGAACATCTGCGTCGCCATGGGCAGCCATAACGTGCCGAAGATCGGGGTTTAAGACCGGCGTTTAGTCCGCCACCTCGGCCAATTGTAGCAGCCGCCCGAAACCGGGCAGGGGATCGGTGATGCCGTGGGTGCGGAGCGCATACCAATAGGTTGCCGCGTTCACCGACACGATGGGCCGGCCCAGTGACGCCTCCAATTCCTCGATCATGCCGACCATGCCGAGTGCGCCGCCGACATGCAGAAACGCATCGACGTCGTCGTGGTCGATCCGTTTGAACGCATCGAGAATCTGATCGACCGATACTTTGATGATGTCGATGGGCTGCGTGACCTCGAGCCACGTCGCATAGGGCGCGTCGAACCCGAGCGCCTCGTAATAACCTTGCACGCTTTTCGAATAGGCTTCCGACATGGGCGACAGGACGGCGATGCGCTTTGCGCTTAGTGTCTTGAGCGCGGCAGTGCAGGCATCGGTCGCGGTCACGAACGGCACACCGTTGGTCCGTTCCGCGATCTCCTCTTGGTAACGTATCTGCCGCTCGACGGACCAGTGCCGCATCTCAAGCGAGTTGCCGCAAATGATCATGTCGGGCCAGCAGCCAAGCGTTTGCGGCACGGTCGCGAGCACCGCTTCCGGAACCTTGTCGTGCACGGAAATGTCGAAGCGGTAAATCTGATTGCTGACCCCCTCGGGCCGCATCATTTCGTACTCGGGCTGCATATTGGCGTTCTGTTGCGGGATCAGAACCGCGAAGACCCCTCGGGGGCCGAATCTGTCCGTCATCGGAACCTCTTGTTTGTGTCACCGAACGGTGTATGGCACGAATCGGACAGATGCAAACCGAAGCGGGTTGGCCCTTAACCGTGTCTGGCCAATCCGGAATCCATCGCTAAGATTGGGCCCGAAAATGCAGGGACGCCGCGAACAGGCGGCGGGAACGAGAAGGAGGTTTCACCATGGCGAAGCGCGAAATCATCAAGGGTCCGGACATTCCCGAACACGGGCAACCATTCCCCACGGCGGTAAAGGTCGGCAACATGGTGTTCTCGTCAGCGGTCGGCGGCGACGACCCGGAAACCCACGAACTGCCCGACGACATCGAGAGCCAGGTGAAGAACTGCTTCCAGACCATCCGCAACATCATGGAACGCGCCGGCGGTTCGCCCGCCGACATCGGCAAGATGACGGTGCTGGTCCGCAACCGTGACGATCGCAAATTTGTTAACCCGGAATGGATAAAGATGTTCCCGGATGAGAACGACCGGCCGGTGCGCCACACGGTGGTGCATGACATCGCACCGGGCCGTCTCATCCAGATCGAGTTTTTCGCCGTCATCTAAGGACGGCCCAAAAGAAAAAGAGGACTATCGACCATGGCTAAAATCGTCGGCGGCTTCGGCTCATCGCACGGCCCGCTCCTTATCCTGCCCCCCGAGGATTGGCCATTGCGGGCCGACTTCGACCGCAACCATATCCACGACTTCCACGGCAAGACCTATAACTTCGAAGAGTTGGTGAAGGAGCGCGGCGCCGACACCTTCACCGACGACATCACCGTCGAGGCCCGCCGCGACCGTTTCTTGCGCTGTCAGACGCAGCTGGACGCGCTCGCCAAGTTCGTCCGCGATCTCGCCCCTGACATCCTCGTCGTGGTCGGCGACGATCAAGAGGAATGGTTCGCCGACGATGTGCAGCCCGCCTTCACTGTCTTCTGCGGCGACGCCATCCTCAATTCCGGCTATGTGCAGGAAGAGCACGCCCACAAGCACCCGAGCGTGCAGATGGTCGAAAGCCAGCGCCACACGCCGGTCGACACCTACTATCCGGTGGTTGCCGATCTCGGCAAACACATCATCGAGAAGCTGATCGACGACGAGTTCGACGTGACCGCCTCGAGCGAGATCCCTAGCAACGGCAAGGGCCCGCTCGGCATCGGCCACGCCTTCAGCTTCATCTACCGCCGCATCCTTAAGGACGACCCGATCCCGCTGGTGCCGGTGCTGATCAACACCTTCTATCCGCCGAACCAGCCGCTGCCCAAGCGCTGCTTCAATCTGGGCCGCGCCATCGGCCGCGCCATCCGCTCCTGGGACGGCGACAAGCGCGTCGCCATCGTCGCCTCCGGCGGCCTCAGCCACTTCGTCATCGACGAAGACTGGGACCGGCGGATGATCAAGGCGATGCAGGATCGCGATTGGGACACGCTCACCAGCGAGCCCGACGAGATCTTCCGCTCCGGCACCTCGGAAACCAAGAACTGGCTGGTGGCGCTCGGCGCCATGGCCGACGAGAAGTTCGAGATGAACCTGTTGGATTACGTGCCCTGCTACCGTTCCGAGGGCGGCACCGGCAACGCCATGGCCTTCGCCACCTGGTCATAGCTCCTGGGTCCTAATCTCCTGATTTAAAAAGATGTTCAACGGAAAATGGATTTTATCGCATTTAAATAAGAATTAAATTCAAATTTTTGTTGCAACGCTTGCTACGCATTTGGTAGACTTCGGCCCCACACTCGGGAGACCTGCATCCTGACACAGCGCCCGCGGAGACATCCGGCGGGCGTTTTGTTTTTTCAGGCTCCCGTTCCGTGATTCCAGCCCCCGCTTGCCGGGGGCTTTTTTGTTTTGGAGCTTCCCGCATGAGAACGCCCTTTTCCCTCTCCGGCCCCGTGTCCCTGGACCGGGCCGGACGCAACAGCCTGTCCGACACCCTGAAGATCAAGACCGCCTTGGAACAAAGCGGCTTCTACAAACCCGACGACGACATCTACACCCCCGGCGAGGATACCCAATTCTGGGACGGCCTCGCGGCCTTCCAAGACGCCAACGGCCTCAAGGTGGACCGCATCGCCAAGCCCGCCGGCCCCACCGTCCAGGCGCTCAACGCCGCGCTCGCAAAGAGCCCGCCGAAGCCGATCCTCGGCGCCGAGGTGGGTCCGGCCTCGCCCGACCGCCGCATCCGTAACGAGGCCTTGATCCGCGCTGACGCCAATTCCGGCGACCCGGGCGATCTCGCCCCCATGCTCGCCGCCACGCTGCGCTCGAAGGACGGCGCCCAGGCCGCCCCCGAGGTTGCCGATTACATCAGGCAGACTTTCGCGTCGGACCCCGAGAAGGGCAAACGCCTGCACAGTCAGATGGCCCAACTCCTCCACCCCGACGACGCCGACAAGATTTCGAAAGCATCGGGAATCGCACGGGCGAACCAAACGCGGCAAAAGGCAACGCCGGACCAATCTGAGCCTCAAATCGAAAAGGATTCGGAAGGTGTCGAATGGCGGCAGGAGCCGACGATGTTCCCGAAGGACGGAACCGTCAAAATCCGGACGTCGGGACAACTGCGCCTCGGCGCCAACAGTCAGACGACGGGTCTACACGGGCTTCGCGTCATGATGACATGGCATCCACTCGACAAAGACGGAAATGTCCAATCGACTTGGGAAAGGCCGGAGAGCGAGAGAAGAAAAAATCCTAACCCATACGATGAGGCAGGCTTCACAACGTTGCTGCCTGGCGTTCAAACGAACAAAACAGTATCGCCGCCCTGGGACAACCCCTATGGATGGGAGGTTAGAGTCATCGTGCCGCCACAGAATACCAACCACGGCAACGCGGGGGCTCAGCACCTGAATATCTATGTCCCCAAAGACAGCCCTTCCAATACGGACACGGGAAAGTAAGATTGGCCACCAGAGACTCATCCATCACGTGTTGAGTCCGGTTCGAAAATCGTTGGCGCGGCTGAAGCGGCCGACAAACGGGAACAAACGGAATGGCAGTTTGGCGCTATTTCGTTCCCGTCTCAGGGGGAGGATAAGGCGTGCCCGCAAAATGGACCCGTGCCGTCGTTTTGGCCGTATCCGCGGTCTTCGTTCTGGTTGTCGTCAAAACGACGGTCGATCGAATGGATGAACGCCCCGAGCCGCGAGATCCGAATACTTGTGGTGCACATTTCCTTCTTTATTTCACCGAGCCGGTTTCCGAAAATCGTCAGGATGAAATTAAGAGCGAAATTCGGCGCATATTTGCGGAACGCTACTTCAAGTACACACTGATGGATAGAATCGGATATGCGCGGGACCGGGAGAATCCCCTGTACTATATGTTCTTTGTTTTTACCGGCCGATGTTCGAAAAACTTAGAATCGAGAGTCGTGACGATCGACCAAGATCTGAAGGCAAATCTGCCGGACGTTAAGCACTCGTTTCCTCGTGCATTCACCTATCACCCGGATGACTCATTGACCAACTTCAATGAGTTCGGTTTTCCAAATGTAAAACCGAAAGAGCAACGTATTCCCGCGCTTCCGTCGGGCAAGGAAAAACCAGCCTAGTTCCGATATTTCTATCCATGGATGGCCTGCCAGATGCGGAGCGGCGTCGCGGGGGTTTCCACGTGCAGGACGCCGTAGTCCGACAGCGCGTCGGCGACGGCGTTGATGGTGACCGCCGGCGCCGGCGTGGTGCCGCTTTCACCCGCGCCTAACCAATAATCGTTTTCACCCCCTTTCGTGATTCCAGCCCCCGCTTGCCGGGGGCTTTTTGTTTTGGAGCTTCCGTCAATGAGAACGCCTTTTTCCATCTCCGGCCCCGTGTCCCTGGACCGGGCCGGACGCAACAGCCTGTCCGACACCCTGAAAATCAAGACCGCCTTGGAACAAAGCGGGTTCTACAAACCCGACGACGATACTTACACCCCCGGCGAGGATACCCAATTTTGGGACGGCCTCGCGGCCTTCCAAGACGCCAACGGCCTCAAGGTGGACCACATCGCCAAACCCGCCGGCCCCACCGTCCAGGCGCTCAACGCCGCGCTCGCAAAGAGCCCGCCGAAACCGATCCTCGCGACCGAAGTGGGTCCGGCCTCGCCCGACCGCCGCATCCGTAACGAGGCCTTGATCCGTGCCGATGCCAATTCCGGCGATCCGGGCGATCTCGCCCCCATGCTCGCCGCCACCCTCAGATCGAAGGACGGCGCCCAGGCCGCCCCCGAGGTTGCCGATTACATCAAACAGACATTTGAGGCGGACCCCGAGAAAGGCAAACGCCTAAACAGTCAGATGGCCCAACTCCTCCACCCCGACGACGCCGACAAGATTTCCAAAGCATCGGGAATCGCGCGGGCAAACCAATCGAGGCGAAAGGCGCCAGCGCTCCAATCGGAACAGGAACCTACGCCTGAGCACCCCGCCAAATCCGGCGACGAAGAGCGGGAAGATATTTTAGACAGCCTGCACGACCGTCTAAAGGAACTAGGAGAGAAGCGGGAATTCCACGAAAGGTCCCTTCGCGATGCCGAGAAGGGGGAGAAGTTCCGCAGCTTCACGGACGCCGCAAAAGAATTCAATAAGGACATGGAAGACCTCGATACGGAGGTCACGCCGCCCAGACCGCGTGGTGGAGTGACGATGCCGCAGGAACAAGGCGACCCGATCGGCATCGCGAGGCTCCTTGATCGTTTGTTCGGCGGAGACGGAAATTTCGACGACTTAGCCGAGGTCGGCAAAAACGTCGATCGCCGCAAAATCCGGAAGATCGACAAGGAAATCGCCGAGATCAAAAAGAAGTTGAAGGACTTCGGCGCCGACGCGAACAAGCGGTAGATCAGCGAAATAGGCCTATTTGAGCGGCAAGTTAAAACAATGGCCAACAACCTTTAGCCAATATTCGTCACTCGTTACCCAACTTCCGGGTTTGTATACCTTGCACCGGTGATAGGCGGACTTGTCCGCCGCCCTGCTCGCGGCCTGCTGAACAAAGCGCAAACAACGCGCAAGCATCCCCCAGTCTCCATCCTTTGGTTCGAGACGGAGTAGCCCGGAGGAATCCTGGCATTCCGAATTCTTGCCAATATTGCCACGCTTATAAGCAGCTTCGAACTGGCTGGCGGCGCGCTCCGCTTTGGTCTTTTCTTCAGAACTGACCTTAGGAATTCCCGCAACCAACCTTTCGGCAAACGGATCGCCGTGATTTTTGGCAATGATACTCAAGGCCAAAACACTAATCCTGTCTTTTAGAACCCGGTTACGCGCCTTTTCGGGGAAGTCTTCGAGATTGTGAATGATCGAAGGAAGAGTAACCTGGTAGTCGGAAGCCGCATACTGCAAATGAAACATTGCAGGCGCATATCCCAACGCCAACGCGGGGAATACCCAACGCAATTCCGAGGCACGTTCATAGGATAACTTCAGACCGTCTGATACGGCAGAGACATAATCAAAGGTGGAAACAACCGCGCCGATCTGCGCCGGCGCATAATCCTGTTTCCCGGCGCGGACGTAATACTTTTTTGCGATCAGCAGATCTTTTTGAACCCCAAGACCGGCATGGTACATCCGACCCATTAGGTATTGGGCTTCCGGATTTCCGGCATCGGCAAGCGGGTTGAGCAGCTTATTGGCACGCTCATACTCCGCCTTTTTGAACGCGGCTTTGCCTTCTTGCAGCGGCTGCACCGAATGGTCAGGCGGCGCCACTGGATCTGTAACTAAAGCCAGGACGATCAGGGCGCTATAAAACCGATTCTTCATTCAAATGGTTCTCCACTTGAATAAACCTACGGCAAACCAATGCCTGAGAAAATAGACTCCGCTACCCGTGAATGGCCTGCCAGATGCGCAAGGGCGTCGCAGGGGTTTCCACGTGCAGGACGCCGTATTCTGACAGCGCGTCGGCGACGGCGTTGATGGTGACCGCCGGCGCCGGCGTGGTGCCGCTTTCGCCCGCGCCTTTGACGCCGAGCGGGTTGCTCGACGCCAGGATTTCGGAAAAGGCGGTATCGTAGCGCGGGAAATCGTCGGCGCGCGGCATGGCGTAATCCATGAAGGTGCCGGCGACGATCTGCCCCGTCTTGGGATCGAAGATCTGCCCCTCCATCAGGGCCTGGCCGACGCCCTGGGCGATGCCGCCATGCACCTGCCCCTCGGCGAGCAGCGGGTTGATCACCCGGCCGATGTCGTCCACCTGGGTATAGCGCAGGATTTCGACACCGCCCGTATCGGGATCGATCTCCACCTCGGCAACGACGGCGCCCGCCGGATAGGCGCGCAGGCGGCCGTTAAACTCGCCGATGCCGTCGAGCCCGCCCGTGAGGTCGTCGGGCGCGTTGCCGTCGAGAGATGCCTGCGCCACTTCGAACAGCGAAATTGTCTTGTCGGTGCCCTTGACACGGAACTGGCCTTCGCCGAATTCGACGTCGGCCTCGGCAGCCTCCAACACATGCGCGGCGATGCGCGTGCCCTTATCGATGATATTTTCGGAGGCGAGCGTCAGCACCATGCCACCCAGGCGCATGGAGCGCACGCTGTGCGAGCCGCCGCCGAACTTGATGCGGTCGCTGTCGCCGGTCGAGACGTGCACGTCGTCGAACGCGACGCCGAGCTTTTCGGCGAGCACCTGCGCGAACACCGTTTCGTGCCCCTGCCCCGACGGGCCGGTGCCGATATCGGCGGTGATCTCGCCCTTCGGATCAACCACCACCTTGGTCCATTCCATGGGCGCGCCGGTCGGCGTTTCGAAATAGCTGGCGAAGCCGATGCCCCGCAGCTTGCCGCGTGCTTTGGACTCCGTTTTGCGCGCCGGGAAGCCGTCCCAGTCCGCCATCTGCAGCGTCTTTTCCATGTTGGCGGGGAGATCAATGCTGTCGAGCGGCAGGCCGAGCGCCGTCGTGAAGGGCAGATCGTCCGCCGTGATCATGTTCTTGCGGCGCAATTCCAATCGGTCGAGGCCCGTCTTGCGCGCGGCAATGTCGATGATGCGTTCGATGTTGAACATGGCCTCGGGCCGGCCCGCGCCGCGGTAAGGACCGGTCGGCACCGTGTTGGTGACAACGGCGCGCGCCGTCAGCACGGCGGCGTCGAACTTGTAGCAGCCGGTGATCAGCCGCATGCCGTTCGACAGCGGCACATAGGACCAAGTGTAGCCACCGACATTGGCGAGATGGTCGACGTGCAGCGCGAGGAATTTGCCGTCCTTGTCGAGCCCTAATTTCACCTTGGAGGTGAAATCGCGGCCCTGCATTTCGCTGGCAAAGCTTTCCCAGCGCTCGCCCTGCCATTTCACCGGCCGCTTGAGCCGCATGGCCGTCCAGGCAAGCAGCATGTGTTCCGCATAGGGGAAGTTGCGCGCCCCGAAGCCGCCGCCGACATCATGGCTGAGGGTGTGGATTTTCTCGGGGTCCATCCCGAAGACCTTGGCGAGCCACATCTTGAAGACGAAAACGCCCTGGCTGTCGGCATAGAGGGTTAGCCGCCCGCTATCGGGATCGTAATCGGCGACGCCGACGCGCGGCTCCATGGGCGCCTGCGCGACGCGTTGGCTGATGAATTCCATCTCGACGACATGATCCGCCTTGGCGAAGGCCGCTTCGACCCCTTCCTTGTCGCCGCGCTCCATGTCGAGCACCACGTTCCCCGGCGCATCGTCGAACAATTGCGGCGCACCCGGTTTCACCGCCTCGCGTGCATCGACGACGGCGGGCAGCGGTTCGTAATCCACCTCGACCCGTTCGGCGGCGTCGCGCGCCTGAGCCGCCGTTTCGGCAACCACGAACGCGACCGGCTGACCCACATGGCGCACCTTGTCGTCAGCCAACACGGGAAAGCGGCTTTCGTAGACAGGATCGCCGTTCTTGTTGGCGAGCGACGGCACCGTCGGGTCCAAGAGATCGGTGGGGTTGGCGCCGTGCGGAATCTCGCCGTAGCCGTCCTTGGCGTAATCTTCCGCCGTCAGCACGGCCAGCACGCCGGGCGCAGCCTTCGCCGCGGCCGTATCGATGCCGCGCAGGATCGCGTGGGGATGGGTCGAGCGCAGCACGTACCCGTGCGCTTGTCCGTCAAGATCGATGTCGCTGGTGTACCGTCCCTTGCCCGTCAGCAGGCGGGCATCTTCCACCCGCCGGATGGGTTTGCCGATGGCCTCGGTCATGCCGATGTGTCCCCCCCCCCTGTCCTTTTCTTGTTCTTACTGCGTCCATTCCCGGAAATCTGAGAGGTCGGCCCGCCCCACTCGCGGGAGGCGGGCCGTTCCCTCAGCTGGCGGCTTATGAGGTGCCGCCTAATTCGGTCTTGAGTTGCCGCATCAGCACGGTATGACCAAGCAATCCAATTCGAAACCAGGGGCACACCGCCGCCTTGCGCTCAATGTCCGAAGATTAGGCCATCAGGCAGGGGGGTTCAACGCAACAGACCGGTCGTTCACAATGAGAGTCGGACCTGTCCGGCACTCGGATGGACCGGCAAAAAGGGGAGAAAATGGTGAAAATCTGTCTCGCCGGCGAAGGCGGCCAGGGCATGACCTACATGCAAACGCTGGAAAAGATGAGCGGCGTCGAGGTGGTGTCGCTGGCGGGCGGGCTTGAAAAAGACACCGCCGAATTCGCCGAACAATGGAACATCCCCCATCATTCCCTCGATCTCGCGGAATGCGTCGATCAGCCGGATGTCGAAGCGGTCATCCTCACCTCGCCCAGCCAGGTCCATGTCGAACAGGCGGAACTCGTGCTCTCCAAGGGCAAACATCTGATGCTCGAGATTCCCATGGCGCTCGATCTCGCCGGATCGGAACAGCTCGTCGACCTCGAAAAGAAATGCGGCCTCACCTGCATGGTGGCCCACACGCGGCGCTATTCACCCATGTACCGGGAAATCCACCGCCGTTTGCGCGCTGGCGAATTGCAGCTGCACCACATCCTGTTCCAGACCTATTTCTTCCGCCGGGTGAACATCAACCGGTTCGGCAAGCCGCGTACCTGGGTCGATGACCTGTTGTGGCATCATGCCTGCCACAGCGTCGACCTCATCTATTGGCTTCTCGACGATCCGGATATGGACGCCTGGGGCCAGACCGGCCCCGATCATCCCGAGCTGGGCATCCCCATGGACATCACGATCGGCATGCGCTCCGACAAGGCGGGCTGCATCGTCACCGGCGCCTTGTCGTTCAACCATCATGGCCCCATCGACGTCAGCACCAAGTTCATCGGCGAGGAAACCACCCTCACCGTTAACTCGAGTAAATCGGAGATGCGTGACCCCGAAGGCGAATTGGTAATGACCGACGCGCCGGGCGAGGCCTTCCTCAATCAGTGCCGGGAATTCGTCGCCGCCATCGAAGCGGGCCGCAAACCGGCAACCAGCTTTGCCGACTGCCTGCCCGCCATGAAACTCCTCGACCGCATCCAAACCGCGATCGACGCCGGATATCGCTAGGGGATATTGGTTATTCCTGCGGCTTCAGCTTGATGCCCGCGTTGGCGGCTTCGACGTCGAGCATGACAGCGAAGTCGTTCTCCGTGTGGCCGTGGCCGATGGTATTCTGCACCAACTCGCGGGTAAGCGCGGCGACCGGCATGGGGACCTCTTTCTCGCGGCCCGCGGCCAATCCGAGATCCAAATCCTTCCTCAACAGCGGCGCCGTGAAGGTCGGCGTGTAATCGAGCTTTACGAAGGCATCGGTCTTGTAGGTGGAGAAGCGCGAACCGACCGAGCTGCCGTTGATGAATTCCATGAAGGCGCGGCGCGGCACGCCGTGTTTTTCCGCCAGCACCAGCAATTCGGCCAACGACTGGGTCATGACGCCGAGGAACACGTTGTGGCAAATCTTGACGATACGTGAGGCTTCGCCCGCGCCAACGTAGGTGACCGACTGGCCCAGCGCCTCGAGATAAGGTTTCGCCATATCGAACGCGGCCGCATCTCCCGACGCGACGATGCTGAGCAGTCCCGCTTCGACCATCTTGTTGTTGCCGCTGACTGGCGCATCGAGCATGGCGACCCCCATGTCGGCCGCCGCCGCGCGAACCTGGCGTGAGGCATCCTCGGAAATGGTCGTGCAGTCCACCAGCAGTTTGGGCTTCACGCCATCCTTGGACAGAACGCCCTTCTCGCCCAGCGTCACCTGGATGAAATCGTCGGGACCGGTGACCATGGTGAAAACAATGTCGCAATCGGCGAGGTCCTGGATGTCGTCGACGACGGTCGCGCCGTGCTCGGCAAGGGGCTCCGCTTTGGACCGGGTGCGGTTCCAAACGGAAACGTCGGCACCCGCTGCCAGCAGCCGCGTCACCATGGGGATGCCCATGCGTCCCGTGCCGATCCAGCCAATACGATGTTGCGTCAGGGCGCCTTCCGCCATGTCCGTTCCCTCCCTCTGAAATCTGTGACGCGAAGCGTCAGAACGCGGCGCGCCAATCCCGGGTTTCGATGATTTCCTTGACCCGTTTGAGGAACGACGCCGAATAGGCGCCGTCGATGGCGCGGTGATCGAAAGATTGCGCGAGCATCCCGACCGGCCGGATGGCCATCATGTCCTCACCGCCCACCGTCACCACCACCGGCTTCTTGGCAATGCCGTCGGTCGACAGGATCGCCACCTGCGGCTGGTTGATGATGGGCGCGGTGATCACCGTCCCGAACGAGCCGTTGTTGGTGATGGTGTACGTCGCGCCCGCGAAATCCTCGGGTGCCAGCTTATCCGCCCGTGCCTTCGCTGACAGATCGTTGAACGCCCGCGCGAGTTCCGGCACCGACTTCCAACCGGCATCCTTGACCACCGGCGCCACCAGTCCTTCGAAGTTGAGATCGATGGCGATGGCGAGATTGACCGTGTCGAACACGACGAGGTTGTCACCCTCCACATGGGCGTTGATGTTCGGGAAATCTTCGATGGCGTCGCATACCGCCTTGGCGATGAACGGCAGGTAAGTCAGAGAAAATCCTTCTTTCGCCTTCCACTCGGCCGCACGCGCCTTACGCACCTTATCGACGTTCGAGAAATCCGCTTCGACCGCCTGCAACACGTGCGCGCTAGTCGCTTTCGAGCGCACCATATGCTCGGCCGTCATACGGCGGCGGTAATCGAACGGAATGACCGTTTTGCCATCGCCGCTCACCGGCGCCGGCTTTTTCATCTGTTTCGCGCCGCCGCCCTTGAGGTGGGCGAGAACGTCACCGCGCGTGAGGCGGCCGTCGCGGCCGGTTCCCGGGATCGCCGACGGATCGAGACCGTTGTCGCCGATCAGCTTGCGCACCGCCGGGGACAGCTTCATGCCGGCGTTGCGGGCCGGCGATTTACCGCTCGCCACCGGGGCGGGAGCCGGTGCGGCACTTTTCGCCGGCGCTTTGGCCGGTGCGGGAGCCTTTTCTTTCTCCGCAGGTTTGGCGGAGGCGCCTTTGCCGTCGTCGATGACAGCGACCGTCGTGCCGACACCAACCGTTTCCCCTTCGGGCACCCGGATTTCCGCCAGCACGCCTGATGCAGGTGCTGGGATCTCCATTTCCACCTTGTCGGTACCGATCTCGAACAGAAGCTCGTCGGCCTTGATCTGATCTCCGACTTTCTTATGCCAGACCGTGACCGTCCCTTCGGCCACCGTCTCGCCCAGTTGCGGCATGATCACGTCCATCTCAGTCGAGCCCCTCGCGGACGGTATTGTAGATCCGGTCGACCGACGGCAGCGCCGCGTCCTCAAGATTGTCCGACGCCGGCAACGGAATGTGCGGCGTCGTGATCCGGGTCACCGGCAGATCCATATCCCAGAAGCATTCTTCCGTGATCAGCGACGAGATTTCGGCACCCCAGCCGCATAGACGTGGGTTTTCCTCGACGGTGAAGGCGCGGCCCGATTTGCGGAATTCGTCGAAGATGGTCTGGGTGTCGAGCGGCACGAGACTGCGGACATCGACCACCGACACATTGATGCCGTCCTC
The DNA here is from genome assembly GCA_913055735.1 of uncultured Rhodospirillales bacterium. Lineage (GTDB taxonomy): Bacteria > Pseudomonadota > Alphaproteobacteria > Rhodospirillales > UBA2165 > CAJXKD01. Next base: position 105,362 of record CAJXKD010000003.1, on the reverse strand, counting down.
CGCCTGCAACCGTTCGGCGGCCTTCACGGCACGTGGCACCATGGCGGCGAGGGCATAGATGACCGCATCGTCGCCGGGGCGCACGACTTTCGCCGTTCCCAGCTCCTCGATGTGCTCGCCGTCCGGCACTTCGCCCTTCTCGGCATAAAGCGATTTCTGCTCGAAGAAGATCACCGGGTCCTCGTCGCGGATCGACGCGGCAAGCAATCCCTTCACATCGGCCGGAGACGACGGTGCGATCACCTTGAGCCCGGGGATCATCATCGCCCAGTTCTCGACCGCCTGCGAATGCTGCGCGCCGAAACGCACACCACCGCCGTTCGCTGTGCGGATCACCAACGGCATGGTCACTTGGCCGTCGGTCATGTAACGGGTCTTGGCGATCTGGTTGGCGACGATGTCCCAGCAGACAGCAAAGAAGTCCGAGAACATGATTTCGGCGACGGGCCGGAGCCCCGTCATGGCCGCGCCCATGGCCGCGCCCAAGATCGCCTGCTCGGCGATCGGCGTATCACGCACCCGCTCGGGGCCGAACTTATCGAACAGACCGACGGTCGCCTTGAACACGCCGCCCGCCTTACCGATGTCCTCGCCGAGGAAAACGACGTTCTCGTCGCGCTCCATTTCCTGGGCGATGGCTTCGGCGACCGCCTCGCGATAGGTTAGTTCCGCCATGACGCGCCTCCATCCGCCCAAACATCCGTATCGAGAAGCTCCATGGAGGGTGGTGGCGATTCCTTCGCCGCCTCGGTGGCGTCATCGACGGCCTTCAAAACGCTTTCCTCGATGCCGCTGACCACGTTTTCCTTCACGCCGAACTCGAGCAGGCGCGCGCGGTACATGGGAATCGGGTCCCGTGCCAGCCATTCTTCGACCTCCTTCTTGGGCCGGTAGGTGGCGGGGTCGGCGCGCGAATGCCCGAAATGACGGTACGTGCGCGCCTCGATCAGCGACGGCCCGCCGCCGCTGCGGGCTTTCTCGGCCGCCGCGTAGGCGACCCGGTAAACCGCATCGGCATCGTTGCCGTCGACGAGTATCGATTCAAGCCCATAGGCCGCGGCGCGGTCGGCCGCCGGGTTCGGCACCGCCGTCACGTCACCGATGGGCGTATATTCCATGTACAGGTTGTTTTCGCAGACGAAGATGACCGGCAACTTCCAGACAGCCGCCATGTTGAGCGCCTCGTGGAACGCGCCGATGTTGGTCGTACCATCTCCGAAGAAACAGAAAGAGACCTGTCCGGTTTTCTTGTATTGGGCGGCCCAAGCGGCCCCCGCCGCGATGGGCAAATGCGCACCGATGATGGCGTAGGAGCCCATGGCACCGTGCTCGACACTGGTCAGGTGCATGGAACCGCCCTTGCCCTTCAACAGCCCACATTCACGGCCCATCAGTTCGCCCAGAACCGCTGTCATCGGCGCACCGCGCACCATCGTGTGGGCGTGCCCCCGGTAGGTGCAGAAGGTGTAATCATTGGGACGCATGGCCGTGGCGCAGCCCGCCGCGATGGCCTCCTGCCCGACGGCAAGATGGCTGGTCCCCTTGACTAGGTTTTGCAGGAACAGATCGTGAGCGCGTTTCTCGAGATGCCGCACCTCCAGCTGAAGCTGGAACATCTTCAGGCGCTTTTCCTCGCCGATGTCGTCGTTCAACCTGGATTTCGATCTTGTAGAGGTTTTCGCGCCAGCCTTGGATGATGCTTTGGCGCTCGCCCCGCGTGATTTAGTGGCCGATTTCGCTGCCTTCCTAGCCAATGTCGTTTCCTCGCCTGCTTTCTTAGCGTGTTCCCTGGGCCTGTTCTCTAGGCCGGCTCCCCACAGCCGCTTTGCGCGGCGGTCCGAATTCTCTTGGTTTCCTCTGATGAACTCCGATTTGGGCCGTCGGATCAAGGATTTTTGTTTGTTGTCGACGTGATATTGACCGCGCCGAATTTCCTGTGCATGTTTATGCAATCGATTGCACGAATTCAAGCGGTCAATCCACCCGCCCCTTTGAAGATCGGCTACTGGCCACCTCTCCGTTACCGTCGGCAGCCGGGATTCTGCGGCCAAAAACCGATAGACGGGGGCGGTGGCATGATTTTGAATAGAGCAGACAACAATTAACGTCCAAGACGTCAGGGAGAGAGGAACAAATGCATTACAATCGACCACATTCGACCGCCACCTGGGGCACCATGGCCAAGGACTGGGAAGCGGGGATCGATTATCGCAAGCTGCACACCGACCGCGTAGCAAGAGCCCAGGCGGCCTGTGCCGACGCCGGCATGGGTGCGTTCCTCTGCTTCAACTTCGACAATATTCGCTACATCACCTCGACCCATATCGGTGAATGGGGCCGCGACAAGTTCGACCGTTATTGCCTGTGCCCGACCGACACGGCCCCGTTCCTGTGGGATCCGGCGCCTCCGGCCAAACGCAAAAGCTCTCCCTGGCTCGGCAACCGCGTAGATGCCCCGGTCAGCACCATGCAAGGCGCCCTGCCGCCGGAACACGGTATCCAGGACGTTTTCGCCAAGCAGATCAAAGAGAAGATGGTCGAGTTGGGCATCGACAAGAAGCCGCTGGGTATCGACGTCATGGAACTCCCCATGCTCCGGGCGCTGGAGAAAGAGGGGATCGAAGTTGTCGACGGCCAGCAGGCCCTGATGGACGCGCGTGAGATCAAGACCGACGAAGAAATCGAGCTTCTCAAGGTCGCCGCCGCCATGGTCGACGCGACATACCTCGATATTGCCAAGGCCATCCGCCCAGGATCGAAGGAAAGCGACCTCGTCGCCATCGCCAACGACAAGCTTTATGCGATGGGCTCGGAGCGGGTCGAGTGCGTGAACTCGGTGGCGGGCCCGCGCGGGGCACCGCACTCCCACACTTTCTCCGACCGGATCATTCAGCCGGGCGACATGATCTTCCTCGACATCATGCACAGCTTCAACGGCTACCACACCTGCTACTACCGTACCTTCATTTGTGGTTTGCCGAACGAGGCGCAAAAAGAAGCCTATGAAATTTGCTCGCAGTGGGTCAGCGCCGCTATCGACGCCATTAAGCCGGGCGCCAAGCTGGACGACATTGCTAACGTGTGGCCGCGCGCCGAGGAATTCGGCTACGCCAACGAGGACGAGGCCTTCCTGCTGCAGTTCGGTCACGGTGTCGGCCTCAGCCTGTGGGAACGGCCGATCATTTCGCGCCGCTACATGGGCCAGAAGACCGAGCTCAAGAAAGGTATGGTTTTCGCTGTCGAATGCTGGAAAGGTGCCGAGGATGGCTCCGGCGCGGCGCGTATCGAGGAAGAAGTGGTAGTCACCGACGACGGATGTGACATCATCACCAACTTCCCCAGCGACCACCTGATTTCCTGCGGTCTGCCGGGCTGCGAAATCTACTAAGGAGGTTTCCGGGTCAGCGGAAGCCGGGAGCGCGGCGTGAACAAGATTTGGGTCACCCTGATCACCGGATTCCTGGGAAGCGGCAAAACGACGCTTCTCAACACGCTCCTCAATCACCCGGCCATGAGCAAGGCCGCGGTGATCGTCAATGAGTTCGGCGAGATCGGCCTTGATTACGATCTCGTCGAGCGCAGCGACGAATCGGTCGTACAGCTGGCCAACGGCTGCCTTTGCTGTTCTGTAAAAAGCGATCTGATCGATACGTTCCGAGATCTCTATATCCAACGCAATGCGGGCACCATTCCCCACTTCGACCGGGTGGTAATCGAAACCACGGGCATCGCCGATCCGATGCCCATCCTGCAACTTATCTTCACCAACCCAATGATCATGAACCACTACGCCCTCGACGGCGTGGTGACGACGGTGGACGCGGTCAACGGCCTGAATTCCCTCGAGCGTTTCCCCGAATGCGTCAAACAGGCCGCCATCGCAGACCGGATCATTGTCACGAAGGTCGATCTGGTCAAAGACACCGATGGGGAGGAAAAGGTCAAGGAGCTGACCGAGCGTTTGCGTTCCCTGAACCCGGCCGCCCCCATCGTCGAAACGGCAACCGAGGAAATAGATCCCTCGGACCTGTTCGGCACCGGCCTGTTCGATGCCGCCACCAAGCAGCTCGACCTGCAATCCTGGATCGATCCCAACCTCTATGACGAAGCAGAGGACGGCGTCTCAGCAAACGAGCCATCCGAGACCGAGATGGACGAGGCAACCCTTGCCTATTACCGCGAACACGGCCATACGCCCGAAGAACACCATCACGCCCACGATCCGAACATCAAAAGCTTCTGCCTGGTCCGTGAGGACCCCATTCCCCTCGATATGCTGCGGATGTTCCTCGAAGGATTGACCAACGAAGCGGGCCCCGATCTCCTGCGGGTCAAGGGCATCGTCAACGTCGAAGAAAAACCGGATCAGCCGGCGGTTATTCAAGGCGCCCAGCAAATCTTCCATTCGCTGGACTGGTTGCCAAAATGGCCAAGCGACGACAAACGCACGCGGATCGTGTTCATTACGCGCAACATCAATAAAGAATACATTGAAGACGCCCTTGAGTTGATCGAGCGGGTCGCCCGCCGGACGGCCGCCGCAGCAGCAGCCGCCTTGCCCCCCGGCGCTCGGTGACGTAAAGGAATGTCCGTGGCATAGACCACGGCGTGAAAAAATTATTGGGAGGGACACATGCTGTTCGTCATGTTCTGCATCGATAAACCGGGTATGGCCGAAAAACGCGCTGAAACGATGCCCGCTCATGTGGAATATCTGAATAACGCCCCTTTCAAGAACGTGATGTCGGGCCCACTGGTCTCCGACGATGGCAAGGACGTCGTCGGCAGCCTGTACGTGATCGACGCGGAGGATCGCTCCGTTATCGAAAAGATGCAGCGCGAAGATCCTCTGTGCCAGGCCGACATCTGGGAAACCGTTGAAGTGCGCGCGTTCAACAAGCGCGTCGACAACAGAGACTAAGCATCAAGGAGTGAACAAATGGACTTAGGCCTTAAAGGGAAAAACGCGGCGATCACCGGCTCCAGCCAGGGCATCGGCCAGGCCATTGCGCTGGCATTGGCTGAGGAGGGCTGCAACGTCGCTATTTCCGGTCGCAATCAGGAGCGTCTGGACGCGACAGCCAAGCAATTAGAAGCCTTTGGCGTAAAGGTCGTCGCCATCAACTGCGACCTGTCGTCGGAAGCCGGCTGCAAGGAATTCGTCGAAAAGGCGGTAGCCGGGCTTGGCGGGCTGAACATTCTGGTCAATAACGTCGGCGGCATGATCCCTGGCACCCTCGAGAGTCTCGACGAGGCGACATGGGCGACAGCACTGAACCTCAACCTGATGGCCGCCGTCTACACGACCAAGTACGCCGTCGAACATCTGACGAAGAACGACCACGCCCGTATCCTCAACGTGTCGGGCATTTCGGGCACCCAGTTGCTGCCCGGGTCGCTCACGACGACCATTCCGAACACGGCGATTATCGGTTTCTCCAAGCTCATGGCTGACCAACTCGGCAAAAACAACATCACCGTCAACAACATCTGCCCAGGCATGACGTCGACCGAAAGCTGGGGCCCCCGCGCCGAAGGCATGGCCAAGGTGCGTGGCACCACCGCCGACGGCGTGCGCGAGGCGTTCGCTAGCCAGACCATGCTCGGCCGTTGGGCCGAACCGGAGGAGATCGGCAAGGTCGCCGCCTTCCTGGTCTCGGACGTCAATTCCTACATGACCGGCACCACCGTCGAGGTGTGCGGCGGCATCACGAAATACATCTAACCGCCGCGGCTGGCGGAAAAGTGGGGATCATTCAAGGAGACCTCTCATGTTGCTCGAATTCTACATTCAATCAATCATCGCTGGCATTCTCGGCACGTATGTGCTGCTGGCACTTGCGGTTTGGAACGCTAAGCTGGGTATGCCGCGGCTCGACTTTTCGGCAGCCATGGCCAACCTGACCTATGGCGAATCCTTCGAAGGATCGACGCCCCCCTATTGGGCGGGCATGCTCGTCATCTACTTCAATGGCGTGATCTTCGCCCTCCTCTATTCCTCGGTCGTGGGACCGTACCTGCCGTTCGATCCTGTGATCAACGGTGCAATTTGGGGTGCGATCCTGTGGTTCGTTTCGGGCATCTTCTATGTGCCTTTTGTTCTCAAGGAAGGCTTTTTCCTGAGCCATATCCACCCGATGGCGTGGTTCGCCAGCGGCATCGTGCACGGCGCGTACGGCATCGTCGTCGGCTGGCTTGCGCCTGTCGCCGGTATGTAGGACCCGCGCGCCGCAAGCTCCATATCACTCTTAATAATCAAACGGCCGGCAGAACAAGCCGGCGTTCACACAGGAGGTCACAGACATGCTAACCGCTACCAAAGACATAATGCTGCCGACGACGATCATCGGATCGTTGCCCCGCCCAAGTTGGTTCACCGAGAACCTGCGCGAACGGAATTTCCTGCACGCCATGATGGATTCGCGGTTCCGTGAACAATACACGGACGTGGTCTCCGTCTACCTCAAGGAACAGGAATGTGCCGGTCTGGATATCGTTACCGACGGTGACGCCCACTATGACGAGCAGGTCGGCGGACAAAGCTGGACGACCTATCCCGTCTATCACATGGAAGGCTTCGACAAATACCATCCGCAACAGGCGGAGATGAAAACGGGCGGCGTCGCCTTTCCCATGGGCCACATTCTGCATGACTATCTCGAAGCGCGCATCATGCCCAAGCTGACCGGCCCGGTCGGCCGGGGCGACTTGCAGTTTTCCGCCCTATGGAAAACGGCGCAGCGGATGACCAAAAAACCGGTCAAATTCGGCACCATCACTCCGGAATTGCTGGCCGCTGCCGTCGACGACGAATACTACAAGGACCCGATTGAACGCATTTACGCCATCAGCGCGGCCCTCAATGAAGAGCTGAACGAATTGGCCGACGCCGGCTGCCCCGTCATCCAGATGGAAGAGCCGCAGATCCATATGATCCCATCGCGCGGTAAGGTATTCGGCAAGTTGGACATGGACGACGCCGTCAAATTGTTCAACGACACGGTCAAGGGCCTAGGCGCCAAGACCGAGGTTTGGTGCCACACCTGCTGGGGCAACCCGTCGCAGCAGCGGATGTTCAAGGACGTCATGAGCTATGCGCCCGCGATGGAGAAGCTGAACGACGTCGAGGCCGATGTCATCACCTTCGAATCCTGTTCGTCGGGCCGCATGGACCTCGAAGCGATCGGCAAATACATCACCGACAAGAAAGTCGCCATCGGCGTCGTCGACCACCATTCGCTGCAGGTTGAACGGCCGGAAGAAGTCGCCGATCACATCCGCGAAGCGCTCAAGCACATCCCCGCCGAGCGGCTGGTGATCTGTTCCGATTGCGGCATGGGACGGGAGGGCATGAACCGCCGTCATGCCCGCTACAAGATGGTGTCGCTGGTTCTGGGCACGAACATTGTCAGGAAGGAATTGGGGCTCCCCGAGGCCGAATTCCTCGCTGCGGACGATCGCTATTCCCTGCTCAAGATCGCCGACTAACGACGAATTTCACGGATTTTCTATACCGGCCGGTTCCCCGGGAATCGGCCGGTTTTTTTATTAAGTTTGCCTACTGCGCCCCGAACGCGATATTTTTATCTAGATAAATTAAATGCCCGGAAAGCGGCATCGGTAATGGGGAAGCATGATATGGCAGCGACACAAAGCGACGAACCGATCCTCAAGCTGAATTTCCTATCTCATGGGACGTTGGAATCCCGTGATCTGGAGAAAGCCCGAACATTCTACGAAAAGTTCTTGGGCCTAGAGGTGATCCGTACCAGCCCCCGGTCGTTGATGATCCGTCTCGGCGGCACCAACACCATCGCCGTGGTTCAGAACGAGAAGAAGCCGATGATGCCGATCCTGAACCACAACGGATTGGATGTCGAAACCCAGGAAGACGTGGATGCCGCCTACCAGACCATCGTCGATCATAAGGACGATTGGGACATCCAAAGCGTCACCAAACCGAACCTGCAGCACGGCACCTATAGTTTCTATTTCCGCGATCTTGACGACAATTGGTGGGAAATCCTGACCAATCCCGACGGCGGTTATTCCTGGCTCTATGAGCAAGGTGACCTGGAAGGCGCGGGACACCAGGACAAGAAATTTGCCCGCCCTGGCGTAAAACTGCCCGCTTAACCTAACGGCCGCTAGACTGGCGCGTTACAAGAAGACCGTACTGAGCGACGGGAACGCGATCAGGATGGCGGTCACCGCCAGCATCATGATGACGTAAGGGAATGCGCCGGCGAAAATCTGGTTCAGCGTTATCCCGTCGCCGGAGATGGTACTTCGGACCACATAGACGGATATCCCCAAGGGCGGCGTCAACAGCCCCATCTCCACCGTGATCACCGTGATAATCCCGAACCAGATGAGGTCGCCGCCGAAGCTCTGCACGATAGGCAGAACCAGCGGCAGCAGGATCAGCATCATGGAAATGGAATCGAGAAACATTCCGAACACGATGATCAGAACGACATAAAGCACCATGAACCCAACAAAACCGAGATTGGCGAAGCTGATCATCTCCCCCAGTTGTTGCGGGAAACCGGACAATGCCAGCATGCGGCCGTAGATATTCGCCGCCAAAATCAGGAACAGGACCGAAACCGTCGTATGCCCGGTCTCGATCAGTACGGTCCATAGTTTCTTCCACGTCAGGCGCCGTTTGACCAATGCAATGATGAAGGCGCCGGCGGCGCCGATAGCACCGGCCTCCACCGGCGTGAACAGCCCGCCATAGATACCGCCCAACACCACGCCGACCAAGACAATGATTGGCAGGAGCTTCATGAAGGCCGTGCCGACATTCTCTTCTGTGAGATCATCCCCCGACGGCGTGCCGACAAATCCCGGCCAGAAATGCGCCATGCCGATCACCGAGACAGCCATGACAAGGGCGAGGATCAGGCCCGGTATAACGGCGGCAAGGAACAGAAGGCCCACAGACTGCTCTGCGATGAACGAATAGACAATGAGGAGCAGACTAGGCGGTATCAGCATGCCCAGAACCGAACTGCCGGCCACGGTTCCCACGGCGAACTTCGGCGTATAGCCATGACGCATCATGTGCGGCGCGGCTACCTTGGTGAACACCGCCGCCGACGCGATCGACGATCCGGTGATCGCGGCAAACAAGGCATTAGCGAACACGGTTGCGACGCCAAGCCCTCCTTTGATGGGCCGCAATAGCCAGCGTGCCACGTCGAACGTATCCTTACCGATATCCGATTCGTTTATGAGCAGCCCCATGAGGACGAACAGCGGCACCACACCGAAAAAGAAGTTCCGCAGGAATTCGTTGGACGCCAGCTTTACCGCGTTGATGGCGATATTGGGGTTGCCCAGAATCATCCAGATGCCGACGAAACCGAGCACGATCAAGGCGACGCCGATATGGATGCCCATGAAAATGAGAACCAACATGCCCAGGATGGAAATGGCACCGATCTGAACCTTGGTCAGATCGCCTTGCGCCATCCAGGCAACAGCCACAACAACGGCGACAATGATAAGGAGGTAGGCCCACCCCACGGGATCTTTGCTCGCCGTGGCGCGGCGTACGGCCATTAACCGCATCACTGAGAAAATCTCCTCAATGGTCATGATGAGGTATTTGACGGCCACCATCGCGGCCCCGCACATGGTGATCAACCGCAGCGGCCACACCAAAATTTCGAAAATGCCGTCCCCACCGAACACCAAGTCCGGCCAGGCCTCCTGAAACTTGAAGTAGGACCCGTAGGTGATGAGTGCGAAGACAAAAACACCCGCCGCATCGAATATGATGTTGAACATCCCCGCCACGATAGGCCGCCGCTTGGTCAGCGGCTCGATAAACATCTCCGCGCGGGTAAACCGGCCGACATGCAGCGAATGGGCGAGCTGCAAATAGACCGCGCCCACCAGCGAATACCCGACCATTTCAGGCACGCCGTGGATAGGCGAATTGAATGCGCCACGCGCGATCACATCGGCGCAGATCAGGAACATGAGCCCGAAGACCCAAACGCTCCCAATACTGTTTGATAACGATGTCAGACCGGTGAAAAGGTCGGCGAAGTGCCGAAACGGGTTCAGCACTTCGCCCTTTGTCGAGAGCGAACTCTCAGCAGCGTCAGCCAAGATTATTTATCCCATTCGCGAACCGGCGAGATGCCCCGTTTGCGGACGCCGTCCATGTAGTACTTGATGACCTGTTTTGCAGGTGCACCCTTGGCTTCCACGCCCTTCGCCCAGTTGCCGGCGATGTCGGGAACGGTGGTCGCCCAACGTTTCTTCTCGGTGTCGGTCAACGTAATCAACTTGGCACCGGCCTTCGGCAGAAGCTCTTCAAAGTGCTTCTTCTTGTTTGCGATGACCCGCCGGGTGACCTCTGCTCCGTACTCCTTGCCGATTTGCTGGAACATCTCCTGCATCTCGGGGGGCAGTTTGTCATAAGTGTTCTTGTTCATTGTCAAGGCACCTGTGATACCGCCGCCGAAACCGAGGCTGATGACGTACGGTGCGACTTCATGCAGTTTGAAGGCGAGGATCGAAGATCCGGGAATAATCGCGCCTTCGGCGACACCGGTCTTGAGACCGTTGTAGTAGATGGGCAAGCCGCCATCGACACCGACCGCACCGGTGTTCTGCAGCCATTGCTTGGCCGCACCGGGGGCGTAGATTTTCATGCCTTTGACATCGTCCACCGAGTTGACGGGCTTAGTCGAAATCATGACGTAATCGTCGATCGTCTGAGCGCCCAGAAATACCTGATTGTGCTTGGTATATTCCGCCTTGTACGCCGGAATTGTGTCGATCATCTCCTGTTGGATTTCCGCGGCAGCCGCGACGTCGTCGGTTACGAACGGCATGTAGAAGGTCGCATTGGCCAACGGCATCTTGTTCGGCTCCCAGAGAGTGCCGACCCAACCGATATCACCGAGCCCTTCCTCGATCCCTTCCAGGGTGTTCTGGAAGTTATAAAGCGCGCCGGCGTACGCTTCCGTCCACTCGATGGTGTGGCCGAGCGCTTTTGCCCGCTTTGCGGATTCCGGAACGACGAAATCCTTGATCACCGCGACCCACGGAATCACGGGGGGATGGCTCGAGCTTGCCGTCATCTTGAAAGTATCGGCATGCCCCGGTTGCGCGGCGCCCATAACGGCCGACATGGCAACAGCCACAGCCGCCGACTTCAGAGCAATTCTTTTTCTGGAAAACATATTGTTACCTCCCTCGTTTCCCAATGGATACGATAAGGAGCTGCGGACCGAAGTGTACGGTCAACGGTGCAGCCTCCCCGACCTGTCACCATCACCGAGCCATTTTTTCGCGGCTAGGCGACGTTTCCAACACCATCGAAAAACAACGGTTAAAGCCGCTACAATCGATTGCAGAGTTGGAAAAAGCGAATTTGAAGCTCTCTGTCTTACTGTTTTGCTCTTATCTCGCCGCGCCGGGCTCCACGTTGGCCGTGGTTATCCGTCCCGCCTCGGCACCTATGATTATTGAACGGCGGCAAACAGGGAATCAACAAGACAATCCGCTGTCGGCAACGATTTCACTTTAGAATCTACCCAATTCTATGGGCGGCCTCCCACGGCCCATACGACCAAAATCTCAGCACGTCGAGAAACTCACGTGCCTGCCATACTGCGACAGGTTTCGCATAACCCCGTGAAATGTGTATGCTTTTGCCGTTACTGATGGAAAGGAGACCTGGGACGTGGCCGATATCAACACCATGGGCGTAGACGCCGATAACGGTCTCGTCCATGCCGTTATTCTCGACGGTAAGGGAGGTTGCCGTGAAGTGGGCTGGCCCGAGGTCAGGTCTTGGACATCGGAGGCCGGCACCATCTGGGTCCATCTCGACCGCGGCGACCCCAATACGCAGCGATGGCTTAAAGAGGAAAGCGGCCTTTCCACGCTTGCGGCCGAGGTCATGATGGAAGTGGAGACGCGTCCCCGGGCCGTCCCTTTTCGCGATGGCCTCCTGGTGATCCTGCGTGGCGTAAACCTCAATCCGGGCGCCGATCCCGAAGATATGGTGGCGCTGCGGATCTGGATCGAGAAGGACCGCATCATCACCATGCGCTCCCGCCGCCTCATGGCCATCCAGGATGTTCGCAGCGCCTTGATAGAGAGCCACGGCCCAATGGATGCCCCGGACCTGCTGATCAGCGTCGCCAACCGCATGGTCGAGAGGATGGGACCAGTGGTAAACGACATGGGCGATATGGTGGACGGGCTGGAGGATGAATTATTGGTCAGCGAAAGCCGGGAAATACGCTCCCAGCTCCGCGAATTGCGCCGCGAAGCCATTCGTCTGCGCCGTTATCTCGCTCCCCAACGCGATGCCTTGGCTCGCTTGCAACAAGAAGAGCAGCCCTGGCTGTCCAACGCTCACAAGCTGCGTCTTCGTGAAACGGCGGACCGGGTGCTGCGGATTGTCGAAGAACTCGATGAAATGCGGGAGCGCGCGGCGATCATTCAGGAGGAACTGATGAGCCGGCTTTCGGAGCAAATGAATAAAACCATGTACATCCTTACGGTCGTCGCCAGTCTTCTCCTCCCGCTGAGCTTCATCACCGGTCTGCTGGGGATTAACGTCGGTGGCATCCCGGGCGCGGACAACCATCTGGGCTTCGCCATCGTCGTTGTTCTGATGATCGTCATTGGCGCGGCGCAGTATGTGATTTTCCGGCGCCTGAAATGGATCTGAAGCGCCCGTTCTGAGAATCTGGGTTGAAATTCAACCCTGCGAAACCGTGACCGGTACCGGCGATTTAATGTGCAAGTCACGCTGGGGATACGGAATTTCGATGCCATGTTCGTGGAATTTGTCCCAGACCTTCAGATAGACCTGGCTCCTCACGTTGGAAACGCCATTGCGGGGGTCATTGATCCAGAACCGGATTTCCAAATCCACGGAACTGTCGCCAAACCCTCGGACATGGCAGACAGGCTTCGGGTCCGCGAGCACCCGCTCCACTTCCGCCGCCGCCTCGATACAAAGCTCGACCGCCCGGCGGACGTCCGCGTCATAGGAAATGCCTAAGGGCGCCTTGAGACGGACGTTTTGGCCGCTGAACGACCAGTTGGTCACCCTTTGCGTGATGAGATCTTCGTTGGGAATTAAATGTTCGACGCCATCGCGGGTGATGACGGAAACGTAACGGCTACCGAGGGAGTTTACCCAGCCATAGGTATCGCCGACCTCGATGACATCGCCGGGTTTGATGGATTTGTCCATCAGGATCAGAACGCCGCTGATTAGGTTGGATACCGTCTTCTGCAGGCCGAAACCGATACCGACGCCGAGAGCGCCGGTAAATACTGTGAACGCCGTAAGATCGATGCCGACGCTCTCCAACGCGATAAGAATGGCGATGGCAAAGAGAACAACCTTCAACAGCTTGGCGAACAGCACCTGAACCGAAGGCGTAAGGTTGGGCGAATGGCGAATACGGCGTTCCAAAAGATCGCCAAGGGCAATGGCAGCCCACATCAGAACCGTCAGCGCCAGGACACCTTCCACAACGGTCAGCGCCGATATCCTGACATCACCGATATTGAAGGCGGCATTGTCCAACAGGGTGATCGCCGGATCGAGGAGCTCCAATATATTCAGCGCGGCAATGGTCCACGCGACGATCGCCACGGCGCGTGCAAACGTCCGGTTACGGATCAGCGACGAGATCAGGTTGATGACAATCCAGGCGCTCAGCAGACTGACGGCAATGGTAATGAGGTGATGTGGCCAGCCACGGCTCGCGGCCACCAGGGCCATCAGCCAGCACATCGCCAGCCAGATGATGGCGAACGTCAACCGGGCGACCGCCGCGGCAACCAGACCGAGCCAATGATCGAACCGCCGCACCTTGCCGGCATTTTCGACAAGCTTCGTGAGTTTCGGTGCCAGATACCGCGCGGCCGCGAACGCCACCAGCAATGCGGCCAACTGAACTAAAGTGCTCGGCACCAGCACTTGGTCGTAGAGCCAAGTCTCCGCCGAATCGCGGAACCCGATCAGAACCTCTGGATCGAAAAAGCGCCCCATACTTCTCCTATCGTTCGCCGCTGCCGCAGGAGCGTCATCAGCCTATCACGAAGCCGAAAAATTACTAGTAACAGGGAAATTAAGCGCCGCTTGATACACCCGATGGCTCAGGTGCGATGGGTTCAGTAGCAGTGCCGGAAGTCCAGCGATTGACCAACATCGATGCGACGACATCGCCACTGACGTTCAATGCCGTGCGGCTCATATCGAGGATACGATCCACCCCCATGATCAAGGCGATCCCCGCCGGCGGTACACCCACCGTGGAAACGACGGTGGCCAGCACCACGATCCCCACTCCAGGGGTCGCCGGCGAGCCGATGGACGCCCCAACCGCCGTCACCACGATCAGCACCATGCCGCCGGTGCTGACGTCGATGCCGAAGATCTGAGCGAGAAAGATGGCCGCTACCCCTTGGTACAGCGCCGTCCCATTCATGTTGATGGTCGCGCCCAACGGAATCACAAACTGGCTAACACTCGGACGGACACCCAATTTCTCTTCCGCTGTTTTGATGGACAATGGCATAACCGCCGCGGACGAAGACGTCGAGAACGCAAGCAACAGAAGCTCCCGCGTCGCTTTCAGAAACGAGATAGGTCCCCTGCCTACCCCAAACCAGGCAATCACCATGAACATGACGAACAGGCAAAAAAGCCCGAGCAACACCGTCGCCACATAGACCGCCATGCCGATCAGTGCATCGAGGCCGATCTTGGACATTAGCTGCGCAAGCAATCCAAACACCGCATATGGCGCGAGCCACATGGCCCAACGAACCACCGTCATACAGACTTCCTGGATCGTCCCCATCAATTCCAGCAGGGGCCGTGCCTGCTCGCGGCTCATCATCACCAGCGCTACACCGATCACCATGGCGAAAATGACGATCTGCAGCATGTTGCTTTCGACCATCGACGTTAGGGGATTGGACGGCAACAGCGTAAGGACCTGTTGCGGCAAGGTCTTAAGGGTGGGCGTCACCATCGTATCAGGCGCTGCGAGTGTCTGTGCCTGAGCGAAACTTGCTTGCAAGGCCGTGCGGTCAACGAACTCCCCGGGGCGGATCATCAAGGTAAGCCAAATGCCCAAAGCGGCTGCGATCCCGGTGGTGACGACGAAATAGATGACGACGCGGAAGCCCATCTTCTTGAGCTGGGCGGTATCCTCGGTAGCGCTGAGCCCTCGGACGATGGACGCGAAGATCAGCGGAATAACGATCATCTGAATGAGCGCAAGGAACAACTGCCCGGGAAAAGCCATCCAGTTGCCGATCACCGCGGCACGGCTGGGCGAGACCCATCCCATGGTTGGCCCGATGGCAATCCCGGCGGCGATCCCGAGAACCATGGCGATGCACACCTGCAGCCATAGCTTCCCTTTCACCAACCCTTGCAAATACTCGCTCAGCAGTGGAATGGCCGGTAGGTGGCGATTGTTCGGGGCAGTGCTGCTATCGGTCATTTCTCCCCGCGTTCCGCGACAGGTCTTCAGGTCAAGGCTTCGCCAAAAACCCGATCAACATCTCCCGATTGCACGCTCCGGACATTGATAGGGATCAACCCTCGGAAGCACCCAAAAGGTCGAGATCGACGGGCAGCGAAATCCCTCGCGCAATCGCCTCAACGGCCAGGATCGTCGCCATGGAGACGGAAAACAGCGTTATCGGGTCCTGCAAGGTTTTGCCGTCCCTGATACCCTGCAACATGGCGGTAATTATCGCTGACTGCCCTTTGTCCTGGCGGCCGCTGCCGATTTTCTGCGTCCGAACCCCATCGATGAGTTGACCCGTCTGGAAATTGTCGATCACTGCACCCTTGCCGCCGGCAAAGACTTCCACGTACTCCTTGCTCATCTGCGCGGGTCCTCGCGAAGTGTAGAGGATGGAGGCCATTGACCCATCCGCCAGCCCCACCGTGACGATAGCGTCTTGCGCCAACTTCGGCGGCTCGTCCGTGCCGCCGAGCGCCCGTCCCGATACCGACACCACCGGCGCCCCGGCAACTGCGGATGCAAGGTCGATGAAATGGCACACCTCGCCGACGATCCGGCCCCCGCCCTGGCGCTCGTCATTGATCCAGCTATTGTCCGGCAGCCTCCCCGCATTCACGCGGATATTGATGCCTTTAGGTCCAAGCGATGCCGGTAGATAATCGACAACTTGCCTAGTCAGCGGCGCATAGCGGCGGTTGAAACCGACGGTCAGATGTTGCGCGGGACGGGCAAGGCTCGTTTTGTAGAGATCGCTGAGACTGGCCAAATCGAGGGCCAGCGGCTTTTCGACATAGGCGTGACGCCCCGAGTCCAGCGCCGCCTGAGCGTATCGTGCGTGGCTATCGTGACGCGTCAGGATTAGTACGAGCGAGACATCTTGGCGGACAAACGCGTCGTCAGGGCTCCCAACCTCGGCAATGCCGAGCGATCTCGCGGCATTTGATGCGCCCCGGCCGGACCCGGACGCAACGCCGACCAACGACACCTCCGGCACCGCTTTGAATAGCGGCAACAGGGTCCCACTGGCATAGTTGCCGGCACCGATCGCATACACGCCAATCCTGCCGTCCGCCCCGATCTTAGGTGGATGTGAGGCCGCGGTTTGCGGACGCACCGATCCCGCCTGCGCCTGACCCTCTCCATACTCCAGGACGATCCCCAGATAAGGCTCGCCTTGTTTCCCTTCCAGCAACCCATAGGCATCGTGTGCCTTCGAGAATTCAAAACGATGCGTGATCAGGCTTTTGACATCGACCTTGTCGGCAGCGACCAAGTCGAGAAACGTTTCCATGTTGCGCTGTTCGGTGAACCGCACATAACCGACCGGATAGTCCTGCCCCCCTTCCTCGTAGGCGGGGTCATAGCGCCCGGGCCCATAGGAACGCGACACCATGAGCGAAATCTCTTTGCGGAAATAAGGGTCGCGCGGCACGTCCAGGCCGACGGCGCCGACGGCAACCACCCGGCCCTTGTCGCGTGTCGCCTCACCCGCCCAGGTGATCGGATCGTTCGACGAAGTGCCGGCACAAATCAGGACCCCGTCGACCCCCCGGCCTTGGGTTGCCGCGAGACAGGCTTCCACGGGATTTTGCGCGGCCGCGATGGGCTCGGCGCCAAATCCGGCGGCCCGGTCGACCATCGCCTGGTCGAGATCGTAGCCGAGCACGGTACAGCCGTTGGCTTTCAACAGCTGTACGGCAATCTGACCGAGAAGCCCCAGTCCCAGGACCAAAAAGCGCTCTCCCATCTTGGGATCCAGTAAGCGGACCCCCTGGAGGGCGATGGCCCCCACCGTCGTGAAAGCCGCCTCGTCGAACGACACATTGGATGGAATGGGAACGACCAGGTTATGCGGTACCGATACATAATCGGCATGATTGGCGTATCCGGCGCCGGCACATGCCACGCGCATACCCGGCTGGACATGGCGGGCCAGCGGCCCGGCTTCCTCGACTATCCCGGCCGAGCTGTAGCCAAGTGGCTGCTCCTCGGCGAGACGCGTGCTGACGACATCGTAGGCCCGGCGCACGCCTTCCTGTCGGGCTTTGTCGATAACACGGCGGACGAGATCCGGCCGGGCCATAGCCTTACCGACCAAAGATTTCTTGCCTAGATCGACCAGCGACTTTTCGGTCCCAACGCTGATCAACGAACACTGATTCTGGACCAGGACGAACCTGTCGTCAGCAACAGGCACAGGGACGTCACGCACGGACAGCGCACCGTTTTTTAAATTCTGGAAAAGTTGACGCATCAAGATCTGCCGACAGTTACCGGGCAAAACGCGAAAGGTGCAGCGACAGTAGTAAAGGGGGCGATTCGGCGCAAGACTTGAAGAAAATCAATGAATTGATCTCGGTTCTGTTTTTGGCGCGTGCACCTGCCTGCTTTCCCAATTTGATGTTGAGTGGCCGCGGTAAATGGCGCAGGTTCATGCCATTGGTCAATTCACGTCACCTTTTTCGGAACATCACGCAACATGGCTTGGCCGCGACGTTTTCCAATTCCCAGCATAACACGGGTATAACCGACAGATGTGCGGAATCGCCGGTTATCACGGCCCTTGGGAAAATGGCCTTGGCGAGGCAATGCGAAGCTGCCTGCGCCACCGCGGCCCCGACGGTGACGATATCGTCCACTTTCAGGATGACCGGGTGACGCTGGTCCACACGCGTCTGTCGATCATCGATATTTCCGATGCCGGCCGCCAGCCAATGACCAGCGCCTGCGGCCGTTATGTCATCACCTATAACGGCGAACTCTACAACTACCCCGAACTTGCCGCCGACCTGAAAGCCGAGGGTGTGCGCTTCCGGTCCCACTCCGACACGGAGGTTCTGCTCGAATTCTTCGCCCGCTATGGCCTCGAGGGGCTGAACCGGCTCAACGGCATGTTCGCTTTTGCCGTCTGGGACACGCAGGAAAAACGACTCACCCTCGTCCGGGACCACGCCGGCATCAAGCCGCTCTATTTTTCTCCCATGCCCGAAGGTTTCGCCTTTGCCTCCGAATTGAAAGCCCTGGTGCTTTGTCCCGACGTCAGCCGGGACATCGACGTCGACGCCCTATTCTCCCATGTCGGGTATGTCTGGACCTGCGGGCGTCAGACGATCCTGAAAGGCGTTCAGAAACTCCGACCCGGCGAGTATCTCACCTACACGCCCGGCGAAGAACCACGGATCGGCCGTTATTTCGATGTTGTGCGGTCAGTCGAGGAAACAACGCCGGCGAATATGGGCCCGGAAGAATTCCGGGATCTGCTGGATCAGGTTGTCGCCCGCCAAATGGTCAGCGACGTGCCACTCGGCGCGCTGCTGTCGGGAGGGCTCGATTCCAGCGCTATCGTTGCATCCATGCGGCAGCATCGTCCCGACGGGCCGATCGTCGCTTTTTGTGCGAGCGAGACAAAAACGGAGTCTGTACTAGACAATGTCGGTGACGACGAACTCTATGCCGATCAGGTGGCACGTAACCTGAATATCGAATTGGTCAAGGTTCCGACCGAAGCCCGCTTGGCCGACAGCCTGCAAGGCATGCTTTGGGACCTGGACGAGCCCAACGCCGACTTCGCCTCCCTTCAGGTTCAGCAATTGGCAACAGCCGCGCAGCATGCGGGGATCAAAGTGCTACTCACGGGCGTTGGCGGCGATGACCTCCTAGCCGGATATCCGCGCCACCGCGTGGCGTATTTGCGCGCCTGGCTGGATCGTTTTCCTGGTCTGACACCGTTGCTGGGCGGGTTATTACGGCAGGTGCATCCCAATAGCCTGCGGGGCCGCCGGTTGGCGAAAACCGGGCTTTTGCTGTCCAGCGCGCCGGCTGACATGGCAGTCGAGGCCATGCACAGTGACGGCCTTTTGAACACCGATATATTCCCCCTGCTCTCAGACGATGTTCGCAAGGCGGTTCCCGCCGAGTTCCCGGCGGGACTAAAAGCATTGCGTGACCAAACCGCTCGTCTGCATCCGGTCGACCGCCAAATCCAGTTCGAAATCGCTGCCTTTCTGCCCGATCACAACCTGAACTACACCGATAAGATGGCAATGAAACTGGGTGTGGAAACCCGGGTTCCGCTGCTGGACCGGGAAATCGTCGAGAAATGCCAACAGCTTCCGCTATCTTCCAAAATCGGTTGGCGGACAACCAAAAGAATTCTGCGGGAGTCGCAACGGGGCCGGTTGCCCGAAGGCGTGCTCGAGCGGCCCAAACAGGGGTTCGGCGTGCCTTTACGGCGCTGGATCACCGAAGATGGCGCGGCTTTACTGAAGGATACGCTGTCGCCCGCCCGGCAGTCGTCCAGGGGGCTATTCGACGCCGCTGCCGTCGCCCGGCTGCACCAGGACGTTGCCGGGCAAAAGGTCGATGCGGCCCAAATCCTGCTCAATATACTGGCGATTGAGCTCTGGCTCGACGCATTGGCCGATTATCCGCCCTGGCCGGCACCTTATGGAGCCAGCCGCGACGCCAAAATTGGATAAATCGCTGGTTTAATTGCGATTTTATTTGTACAGCTTGTATGGATAGCTGCCTCCGAGC
The DNA here is from genome assembly GCA_913055735.1 of uncultured Rhodospirillales bacterium. GTDB lineage: Bacteria > Pseudomonadota > Alphaproteobacteria > Rhodospirillales > UBA2165 > CAJXKD01. The sequence goes on along the minus strand of CAJXKD010000003.1, from coordinate 85,284 downwards.
CCTTGGACAGCCAAGCGGCTTGAGGGGGCGGAGAAGACGTGCCAAGTCAATCAAACTGGGAAATAGCCCGAACAAACTCATGAGCGCCGAACTCCTCAATCGTTTTAAAGACCGACAGGCCACGATCGGTGTGATCGGCATGGGATATGTCGGTCTTCCCCTCGCCGTCGCTGCCTCAAGGGCCGGTTTCACCGTATTGGGATTTGATATCAACGAGCAGCGCGTGGCGGCGTTGAACGAGGGTGTTTCCCCCATTCGGAATGTGCCGAACGAGACGGTGGCCGAATTGCTGGCCGGCGGAAAATTCCGGGCCACGGCCGATTTCGACGAGCTTAGCACGCCGGACGCGATCCTGATTTGCGTGCCGACCCCGCTTTCGCGTCACCGCGAACCCGACCTTACATTCATCGAACAAACCGGTAAGGCGATTGCTCAACGGTTGCGTGCCGGTCAATTGATCGTGTTGGAATCGACCACCTACCCCGGCACCACGGCCGAAGTCCTACGTCCAATTCTGGAAAGCCCCAGCCTCAAGGCGGGAAAAGACTTCTTTCTTGCCTATTCGCCTGAACGCGAAGACCCGGGCAACCAAGATTTCGAAACTTCGACGATTCCCCGGGTTGTCGGCGCAGACGATCCGGTTTCCGCGGAATTGGCTGTGGCGCTTTATTCGCAGATCGTCAGCAAGGTTATCCCCGTCACGAGTTGTGCAACCGCAGAAGCGGTAAAACTCACCGAAAACATTTTCCGCTCGGTAAATATCGCCTTGGTCAACGAACTTAAAACGATTTACGGCGGCATGGGGATCAGCGTTTGGGAAGTCATCGACGCCGCCAAGACGAAGCCGTTCGGCTATATGCCTTTCTATCCCGGCCCGGGTTTGGGAGGGCATTGTATTCCCATTGATCCGTTCTATTTGACCTGGAAGGCCCGGGAATATGGCGTCGCGACGCGTTTCATCGAGTTGGCAGGCGAGATCAATACGACGGCGCCCTATCTGGTCGTCGACAAAGTGGCCGAGGCGCTGAGCCAGCGGCAGCGGAAGAGTGTCAATGGCGCAAAGATTTTGCTGTTGGGCATGGCATATAAGAAAAACGTCGATGACATTCGCGAAAGCCCGTCATTGAAGATTTTCGAGTTGATCGAGAGCCGGGGCGGCAATGTCAGCTATCATGACCCCTACATTCCCGTCATTCCATCGACGCGGGAACACCCGGCGCTTGCCGGGCACAAGAGTGTCGACCTCGACGGGGGGGCGCTCGCCGAATTCGACGCGGTTCTGATATGCACGGACCACGACGACATCGATTATGAGGCGCTGGTGGCGGCCTCGAAACTGGTCGTCGATACCCGCAACGCGACGCGTGAGGTTACGTCTGGCCGCGACAGGATCATGCTGGCATAGAAAGACTGTTGGATGGCTACCTCGTCAGACAAAACGGTTCTTGTTACGGGCGGTGCCGGATATATCGGCAGTCAATGCTGCAAGCTGCTGGCAGCCAATGGCTACACCCCCGTTTGCTACGACGATTTTTCCAACGGCCGGAGAGACTTCGTGCGCTTCGGCCCTTTGGTAGAGGGAGATGTTCGTGACGCAGAGCGCCTGAGATCGGCTATCGACGAATATCGACCGGCCGCGGCGATGCATTTTGCCGCGAAGATCGAAGTTGAGGAATCGGTGCGTGAGCCCCTCCTCTACTATGACGTCAATGTGGGTGGCACGATCGCATTGGCAAAGGCCTGCCGGGAGGGAGGTATCCGCCATCTCATTTTTTCTTCAACGGCCGCCGTCTATGGGGAAACAACGGACCACCAGGTCGGTTTGACCACACCGGCGAAGCCGATCAATCCGTATGGGCAATCCAAACTGACCGCCGAACAGATCCTTGGCGATTACGCCGCGAGCACCGACGTAGGCGTGACCATTTTCCGCTATTTCAATGCCTCCGGCGCCGATCCTGACGGCGAATTGGGCATTAAATTTCGCCACGCAACCCATCTGGTGCCGCGGCTGGTGATGGCGGCGGAGGAAAAGAAGCCCTTTTTCATCTTCGGCACTGATTATCCCACACCGGACGGCACCTGCATTCGGGACTATATCCACGTCTGGGACCTTGCCAGCGCCCACGTCGCCGCTCTCGACAAGCCTGTCAATCACGGCCACACGCGGACCTATAATGTGGGTATCGGCAGAGGATACTCGGTCCGTGAGGTGATCGAGAGCGTCGAGCGCGTAACGGGAACGAAGCTTGAGATCATAGAAAAACCGCGCCGCGCCGGCGACGCGGCCTCACTTATTGCCGGCGATACAGAGAAAACCCGCACTGATCTTGATTGGAGCCCCCTATACCCGAAGATCGATGACATCGTGAGGGATGGATTTGGGTGGTATCGGGTGGTTAATCGCAAGTGCTCGATTGCAACAAGCATTTGAGATGGGTTGGCGACGGTATTTGCGGTATTAGGTCTTTTCTTGGGTCATCCTTGCCAGCCGATGCGGTAAACGGCCGCATCGGGCAGGGTCTTTGAGTGATACGTGTTAGAAAATTCAACCGTGTTCAATCTAATTCTAGTGATGAGCAAAATTTGTGCGCCTATTGTACTTGCATAATGCACCGGTCCCAAGTACCGCTGCCAATGCCGTCCAGGTTGCGAAAATGTGTGCCGCGTTTCAGAACGCCGGTGCCGACGTAACGCTTATGAGTCCGATGACAGGATTGCGGGACACGCCTTTCGATACGATCGCATCAACGTACGGGCTGAAAACCGCATTTGCCACACGCCGGAGCCCTCGGCCCAACATTCCCGGAAGGGACATGCTATTTGCCTTGGTCGGCATGCTCCTGCATAGGCTGAGCGGTAAATTCGTCCTCTACACGCGCTCCGCCGCCGTCGGGTTTGTGGCCATACGGATCAATTTACCTGTCGTTTTGGAACTCCACGTGGCGGCGTCGAGTTTTCGAGAAAAGGCGACCCTGCGCCTCGGAAACATATTCCGATCAGACAAATTTGTTCAGCTCGTGGTTATCAATGACCGACTCCGGGTCGAGTATGAAGCCGACTTTCCCGATCTTTCGGGACGGATCCTCGTCGCCCATGACGGTGCTGACCAACCCGAACCGGTTCAACCAAAAGACCTGGGAGGTGGCTTCAAGGTGGGGTATGTCGGCCATCTCTATCCCGGCAAGGGGATGGAACTCATCACCGAGATCGCACCCCAATGTCCTTGGGTCCGGTTTCACGTCGTAGGAGGAACCGGCGATGACGTCGGGCATTGGAAAGAGCGCACGAAAAACCTGCCTAACCTTACGCTTCACGGACACATGCCACACGCGGAAACACCAGCGTATATCGCTGCAATGGACGTCGTTATAGCTCCCTACCTGAGGGACGTGCGTGGGACTGGGGGGAAGACCCCCAATTTGGCCGATGGGATGTCTCCGTTAAAAATCTTCGAATATATGTCACACGGGAAAGCTATCGTCGCCTCCGATCTGCCAGCCCTACGGGAGGTGCTAGCCGATGACGTCAACGCCTTACTGCGAGCGCCCGAAGATCTGGAAGGATGGGTGGCGGCCCTCACGGCCCTTCACGCCGATGCCGAATTGCGGGCGCGGTTGGGGGATCGCGCGCGCCAAGATTTCCAAGCAAAATACACTTGGGACCAGAGGGCGCGATTGATATTGGATGCTATTCAGATAAACATGCGACAAGCGGGTTTGGCAAATTAACCATTTGGAATCATGGTTCTAGATTACGATGCAATTCGCATGGAAAACGGCTTTATCGTGTAAAATCCCATTTTGCGCGTGACGACGGCCCGAGAACAAATTTTGAGTGATCGACCTAGAAAATGTCTAAAGCCACAACCAGCCATCGGTGCTTGAATTGCGGTACACCGCTCAAAGCAGACAACGAACAGGTTTCTGCGAAGTGCCCCAACTGCCATGCGTTGATAAATATCATGAACGCGCCTCTCGACTATACAAAAGGAGGCGGACAAGACGTTCCGTCTTCGGAAAAATCCTTGCAACGTCTTGAAAATTCGAGAAACCGATTTCGAATTATCGAATCTCATCTCCGCAGCCATCAAAACTTTATCGATATCGGTTGCGGCAGCGGCGAAATGCTAACCGCCGCACAAGACTTGTTCTCGCGAACCATAGGCTTCGACCGCAATGAAGCTTTGGTTGCGCACTGTCTATCCAAGGGACTGGAAGTCCATGATCAGTTTTTTTCGAAAGAGACCTTCAAAAAACTAGAAATAGTCGGCAAGACGGTATTCTCGGTATGTCACGTAATCGAGCATCTCGAGAATCCGTCCGAATTTCTGCGAACCATTACCTCATGTATGGAGTCGGGAGATCTTCTGTATGTCGAGGTACCGTTATATGAGGGCATCTCGTTTGCGGAAGAGAGGTTTTCATGGTCGTTGTGGTATGAGGAACATCTACAACTATTTTCCATGCGGGCGTTGTCGTTGATTACGGCCATCGACGGATTCTCGACGTTGGACAAGGGCCATCGAACCTTCATTTCCGAAAACAGACCAAGAAAAATACTGAAGAAATTATTTCGCCATCCGCTTTGGGGAACCTATCGATTGATAACGAAGAAAAGATATCAAAATTTAGCAGATGCGATCCTACGTGACTACGGCTTCGTTCTAATCAAAAGAAATGATTAAGAATAAAAAAAATATATTGGCAAAATTACTTTCATCATTAGTTGACAGTATTTTTAGGCCAAACAATATCTTCCTGGTCTATCGCCAGGGCCGGGCGATTGGCGAGCACGTTGCAATGACGGCCGTCGTGAAAATGTTGGCTGACCAATATGATTTTCGGATTTGGGTGATTACCTCCTACCCGGCTTTCTTCCGCCACAATCCCCATGTGGCTCGCTTAATCGATGGTCGCCGCGTACCATGGCTGCTTTCCCGGATATTAAAACTGCTCGTTCCCTTTCCGGGAAAACGTTTCGGTGCTTTTTCTTTCCGATCCGGTGAATTTCCCTCCTGGCTCGAGTACGTCCGTGCGAGCGGCAAGCCAGCCCATATCGTCAAACTCCAGACAAAGCATTGGTGTACAAAATTGGATTACGGCCGTATCGAACCCGCTGTTTACGTGACAACAGAGGAATCGGAACAGGCACGCCTGCGCACCGACTGGCCAAGAGGCAGCTATGCTCTTATTCAATCGGAAGGGAAGACAGACTTTACGCCCAACAAGAATTGGGGCGTGCAAAGATTCCAAAAGATTGTGGATTCATTGCCGGATATTCAATGGGTCCAGGTCGGCACCGTGGATGAAACTCCTTTGAAGGACGTAGCGGATTTGCGGGGCAAGACCACGTTGAGAGAGCTATGCGTTCTCTTTAAAGAGGCGAATTTTGTCGTGTGCCAAGAGGGGTTGTTTTCCCATTTGGCTGCGGCTCTCGGAATTCCCGCTGTTTGCATTCTAACCGGATACTCGGATCCAATATTTTCCGATTACCCGGCCGTCCGCTCAATTTCGAAAACACCCCAAGTATCGTGTTCCCCCTGTTGGCTGACCACTCCCTGTCCCATCGAAGGCATGCCTTGCGCAGCGGGGGTTTCCGCGGAACAGATAGTCAATGAAATAAGAGAAATGGAAGGTGGGAAGATTTTTTAAGCCTTCTTCCGGCAAACAAATATTGTCCCAATCCCCATTTTTCTCAGGAAAGGAAACGCTCTGTTTCCGGGTATTTTCCCCCAGATATAAGGAAAACAAAGAGATTGTGCCTCTATAGCCTCGATCACAAAGCCAACCTTTTCTATTTTTGAACGCGCACGATTGGGAAAAAAGTGCGTATGAACGATACTCAAATCACCGGCATAACCTTCGTTGACGCCATCTGCGCCGGTGATGAGTGCATAGAGAACCCTGGCAAGTCCACGGAATATGGCAAAAGGAGTTTTCTTGGAGATCCGCCAGTAGCTATCCCCACCCAGCAGAGCCCAGGAGCACGGATTTAAACAGGTGGGAAGCGCGATTATGGCCCTGTCTTTTGTCACCCTATACAGTTCCGCAAGACCTAGCTCAAAATGCGGCAGATGTTCGAGAACGTGATTGCTGACGACCGCATCGAACACATTGTCGGAAACCGGCAGGTTTTCAGCGTCGCCGACACTGAAACAGGGCGGCTCTTCCCCCAACGAAGACGCAGAAACAGAAGCATTCTGATGTGCAGCGTCTATGTTAGGACGTGAGTAGTCTATACCCCAGACCGAGGCTCCTTTCGCCGCCATCAAGACCGACAGATGCCCCTCCCCGCACCCTGAATCCAGAACCCGCTGTCCGGGACCGATGTGGGCCAGTACACTTTCATACACGTCGCGGTGCGTCCGCCAACGGATCGGATAACGGGAATTCACCCGCTTATCCCCGATTTTATCATGATAGGTGCGGTAGAAATCCTTTATCGGATCGGCTGCGGGAGGCTGTACCATTACCATGAACTTCCGGTGATCTTGGAGCGGCTGCTCTCTTTAAGCTTCATATCTTGGGTATCGTCAATTCTAGACAAGCCTGTTTATCTATTTCTTTCGAAAGTACATATCCAGCCTTCCGAGATCTCGCATCGTCCGTGACAGCATCCTGAGGCGTCGGCGCCAAGTCGAATACTCGGTCCAACCAACAACCTTCAGGCCGGCGCCATCGGCCAATCGCTTGAGGGCGTCCGACGTAAATCCGTTGATATGCTCCAAAGGATGCAGCTCGTCCTTTCCCGGGACAAACTTCGATTTGAACCGCTTTGCGGTATTTTCCGCGCTCGGGACGCCGATCCCGAGAACGCCGCCCAGTCGTAAAATCCGGGCGAGTTCCCCGACAAGTTGCCGGGGGTCGGCGACATGTTCGAATACCTGATCCGTATGGACGAAGTCGATACAGGCGTCCGGCAACGCGTTGATATCTACGCTTCTTATCCCGTTTTCTGCCGCGTAGGCAATCCGTGACGGGGAAATCTCCGCCCCCATCGTATCATATCCCAAGGCCTTCGCCGCGCAGGCCCAATGGCCCCATCCCATGCCGAAATCCAGCACCTTGACCGAATGGGGCGTCGTTACGGGCAACAGCTCGCCGATCAGTCCGGCGGTTCGGAGATGTCCCTGAAAGTACTCCTTCCTCGCCCCTTGGACCTTTGCGAGCGAGCCCTCGGGCACGATTATGTGCTCGTACAGTTCGTACATGCCCTCATCGTTCAAAATATCGCCCTGGTAATAGAAATCGCAGGCATCGCAATACAATATTCGATATCTGCCACCCCGCAGCGATTCCGGCTCGATTCTTCCTTGGTAATACGTTCCGATGAAATCGGAGACGGCCCCCTCATGATACGGAAGTGAGACTTTTTCTGTCGACCGGCCGTCCCCGCAAATTGGACAACCACCTCGTTCCGAGAATGTAAACTTCTTTGACATTTCAAGCCGCTTCTCAATAGACGAATAAATTTAACCAAGGCTTCATCAACTCTGCCTCGCCTTCAACAGCCTTGCCGAAATAGGGAAGAGAACACCGAAATAGCCGATCACCCAGGCCCCGGATAGGCCAATCGCTGTCCCGACGGCGCCCAATTGCGGGGTCAACAAAACCGCCGAAAGGCCAAAGAATACAGCCCCAGCAACTATTAGGGCCAGTTGCCATCTCAGTAAGCGTAATGCGAGGGTTAGCGGATGCACCCAGAAAAGCGCCGTCATCGTCCCCACGCCGGCTAAAAGAACGTTGAAAATTAGTGCGGCAGGGGCGAAGTTCGGCCCATAAACCAATTCTATGACATAAGGTGAAATCAGGGTTCCTATTGTGGCAAACACCGCAACGGTTGGCAGCCAATAGAAAACCAGTGGTTTCAGATGCACCACGAGGCGTTGGAAATTACGTGCCGCAATCAGTTCGCTGAGATCCTGAAAAATAACGAATCCGAGTGAACTCGCCGATTGGGCAATGGTATTTACCAAGTTCTTGGCCAGCCGGTAATAACCGACTTCCTCATCCGAGCGAAAATAGCCGAGAATGAGAATGTCACTGAATTTGACAATGCTGGATACGCAGCTTGAAACATATCCATATCGCATGAACTGCCAGTACTTCTCCAAAGCTTTCCATTCGCCGTGAACGCGGAAATCCAACAAATCGCGAAGGCGAACTTCATAACTGTCGTAAAGAAGAGCACGGAGTTGCATCCCCATGATTGTCAGTCTGAGGAAAGCCATCGCCGCCATAACAAAGGCCATATGCAATATGTCAACGCGATCGAATATCAAAAAACCGACAATCGAAAGCACTTGGACAATGGGTATGCCGGCTTGCAACAGCGCCATACCGACGTACTTTTTCTGATCCCGGAGTACGGATTGCCAAATGGGTTCCAATGTCAGCCCGAGAACCGAAAAGGCGAATATCAGATAGGCGGTCTGCGCCGTAGCACCCCCAGCAATCTTATCTGACGCTATTGGAATCAACAGAACCACAATCACGAATGCGACCAATCGCGTCAAAAACTCGACATAGAAAGACGTCGAAAGAAGCGTCCTTATCAGGTGACGTTGTCCACTCGTTTTAAATTCCACGAGGTGAAGCGTTGTTGCCTCTGCCGTACGGAACGACAAAAACGTGCGAACAATGAGGGGAAGCGATTGAATAACCGCCCAAACGCCGTAGCCGGCGGGCCCCAGTGCCCTGGCGACAATAATGCTCTGACCAAACAGGACAGCGGTGGCAAACAGATTACTTGCGACGAGCAGTCCGCCCGAATGAAATAGTTTTTTCATCTGCCCTGTAAAGTATGGGGGGTTCTCGTAAAGTTTGGCCAGCTCGAAACGACTGTCCTATTAGCGGCAATGGAAACCAATCTGTGGAAACGGTCTCCGGACATCGGCACCTCCCACGGGGACATGACAACGCCCGACGGTACGTCTACCAGGTACTTGAAGCGGAAACCAGTTTTTCGATTTTATTTCCAATTTCAATGGTACTCGTCAAATGACGGAGAAATGGCTTTTGCTATGTTGCACCGTTTCCATCATCGGTTGGGCGGATTTCAACAGCCTTAGCGGCGACAACTTGGCGTTTCCGCTTAATGTTCGCAACAAAGCGAATTGGAGTGCGCGAACCGTCCTATTAAATTTGCAATTTTGCGAGAAAATAAAGACGTATAATGGACTCTATCAACATATAAGTTTTCGGTGGAATTCTCTTGTATATCTCCAAGCCAAAGAAAGTTCCCGCCAACGGCTTGACGCTCCCTGATATCAGCGAAAACTCGATAACCTAAACCCGATCTAACATGTTGCTCGAATGCATCCCTATTACCGTCGTAGTGCGCGTGATATCGAAGATCGTACTTGTAAGTGGGAACAGGCTGCCAAACGAATAGAACATCCACGCCATAGCCATTACCGATGGCTTCAATGATCCGCTTATTCTCCAGATAACGCTTTATGACGGCCGTCTTAGCTTCTACGTCGCCCTCCTCAATTCTGGCAGCTCTGTCTCCTATGATCTTTTTTGCAACTTTATCCAACACTCGAGTCACCGGCAGATCTTGCAAAAAGCTCTGTAAGGAATTGCCCAATCGTGTCTCGTACGGATTTGACATAAATTTTCGAAATAAATTCGTATATTTCGGTTCACCCGTTTCATAGAAAAATTCATTTAGTCCGTCTACGAAGATTGCGAGATTGGGAATTTTTCCCTGTGTTAGAAGGCGAACAAACAAAATCGTCTCCTGTGCGCTGAAATAGCTTGTTCGACCGAAGTTATAAACATTTACCTCGGAACTAGTAAGCTTCCCACGCAAGTATTCTTGAAGATAGGAAGGGATTGCCTGATCATCTCTGACGCCTACTCCCAACGTCGTCGAACCACCAAATACAAAGACGTTGTATCGATCGGTGTTCGGGGGCCATGGCCCTTGATCTTTGATTTTCCTATAGCCCTCTCGAGTTATATTAAATCCGTCTCTCTGCTCTGGCTTCTGTGCAAACTGCGTAAACGGCTCGTAAATATGAACAAAATCCCTTGGTTCATAGAAAACAGATCTTCCAAAGAAAATTAATATATTTATTAAAATAAAAACGGCCACTGTATTAAAAAATACAATACAAAAACTCGGATAAAACCTCCAAAATAGCAGCTTATTTTCTTTTTTTTCTTCAACCATGCAGAATTTCAACCTATTTAAATTGGACACACGTCAATTTGACTAGCTCAATTATCTGTTTTAACACCGACGCCATTGTCAAAGGGATTTTTTGAGAGTAGCGAAACAATGGCTTGGCTCCGACTAAAATGCCGACAAATTCTTGTGGGATTCAAAAAAACTAAGCGCCACCGTATCACAATAAGGACCACCTCTCAGCCGTGCGTATATCAGCAGATCAATCCATGTAACGAAAGCGCGAAAAGCGCCCGCCGCGATGCTGGAACAATTCCTTGGAGCCCAATCGCACTGAGGAAGCTGTTGGTCGCATTAGGCAAAATACCGGATCGTACTAGGTCAGAAAGTGCAGTTAGCCCTCTTTTTTTGGCACAGCATCACACACAGATGAGCAAACCAAGCCTTGTGCTCAACCTTTGTACAACTCCGGAAGGACACCAATATAGTGGCTATCAACCCGAGCAATGTTGACTGAAGAGATGGATTTGATAGGCTTCCGGGATTGCCTGGATAACGCGTATTCGTTTTCGGTCGATTTTCACTAGGCATCTCTGAAATATTTGGTCGAGGGATGAAGCTTTGGAAACAGCTACGGCTGCGCGTTCTGCTCGCCAATTCGACTCGTCCGCTTTCCTGCCAATCGCCTGGTATTGGCGTTCAGCAATCGTTACATATTTCTTTTTATATAGGATTTTATTTCCGATAATTTCGGCAGCTACATCCGCAGAGACTGTCCCCTTTCTGACGGCGCGCATTCTTGCTGAAATTCTCTACACGTCTCTTCTTGCTTTTCCTTTTCTTATGCGCCGAACGGGGATCGGCTGGGTACACCCGTTAATATTGCCGACGATTTTCATAACAGCAAAAAGCATTGCCAAACAGCCGCTACACCTTATCGCACCATTCGATTTTCCACTTTTAACATTCGACGCGGGCACCAGCAGCGGGGCTATTTCACTTATCATGTCGGACGGCGATCTCGCGCTAACCCGCCTCGGCTATAGCTTGATAGGAAGCTTGGCATTAGCTTGCTACTATGCGGCGTTCTTTCTTTTCAAACCGAAGCGCCTCCCCTCACTCCGGATCGGACGACCGAAAAACCTGGCGTTTTTTGCCCTCACCGCTGTCACCGTGATATTTGTCATTTCATCGGCTTTCGTCATCATCAAGGGTGGGGGCCTTGGCAGCTACATCGTCGCCATGCGAGGGGGTCGGGTACAACTCTTTGAAGGGCTGGGGCCGTTCCTAGTACTCGGACAGTTTGCGCCGATCCCCGTCCTGGTATGGTTCGCCTACGCCAAACGCCCATTCAGTAGTCCGCTTTTTCTCGCCGCGCTTGGAATGTCTCTGACCAACGCGTTGCTTATTGCCGGGTCGCGCAGCGATGTACTTTTGCCGTTAACCATTCTGGTAATGCTGTGGTGGATGCGCAAAGGCAAAGTTCTGGTTGCCCCGGCATTGGCGGTCGCCATGACCATGATGGCCGTGTTTGGCCTATTCGGTATGATAAGGCAGGACTACGGTAGCACGCAGGTCGATACAAAAATCCTATCATTTGAGGCAATCGACGAGTGGTACAAACATGCGCTACAGGACGTTTCCGAGCGTGGGAACGAAGAGTCTGCCCTCGCCGCATTCGCCGGTGCCAATAAATACGGCCTTCTATGGGGCAAAACCTACATCGGAGGAGCCGCCTTCTGGATTCCACGCGCACTTTGGTCAGGGAAACCGCGCTCAGCCGACGCATACAATATGTGGATCAATTTCGCTGGCCTATCCAAAGATACTCCGCTCCACGAGACTACGATCAAATTTTGGGGTATTCCCGTGAGTGCCGCCGCCGAAGCCTATTGGAATTTCCATATACCTGGCGTGATCGTCTTTTTTTCTCTGTTTGGCATGCTCCACCGATGGCTTGCAGAATTGATAATAGAATACCGGTGGGTTCCGGCGCTCTGGGTCGGCTATTTGCTAATCTTGATCGAGTTCTCCGGTACCACTGGGGCATTTGTCGCCACCGCGCGAGATCTTATTCTTCTTTTATCGTTTTTAGTTGTTACAGGCATCGTTCGGTTATCTTTTTTCCCGTATGCGCGCAGCGACGCAAAAAACGTCAATCATACTTTGGGTTAAAGATTGCCGGCTCAAGCAAAGGCAAATAATGGGTCTTGTCGATACTCTAAAATCTGCAAAAAAAGTGGTGGAAGAAAGAATGCTTCCCGCGCCGGTCGTATTTCATCACGTACCTAAATGCGGCGGAACGTCTGTGGGAAGAGCACTGAGATGGCATTATATCTTGTCACAAGATACCGTGCTTCCAGAAGCATCCTTTCGCGCATTTGAGGCGTTTACTGGGCGCAATGACCGTATGCAGATGTTAACAGACGTTCTCGATCTGCGAGAACAAATGATGCTGTATCAATTGTTTAGAGGCATCCGGTGTTTTTCGGGACACGTTCGATTTTCTAACATCGCTTTCGAGATATTCTCCCCGGAGTATAGGTTCATAACCATCCTCCGCGAGCCCGTGGCCAGATTCATTTCTCATTTCTTTTGGGATTATGGCAGGACGGACAAATATGCATATATCGAAGAAGGATTTGCCGAATTTCTAGAAACGCCGCGAGCAAAAGAGTTTGGAGCGACGTATTCTAGATTCTTTTGCGGATTGCCGAAGGAAACAGATTTTTCATCTGATAAGGCGATAGACGCCGCAATCCATAATCTGAAACGTATGGATATTGTCGGCCGACTCGACGACTTGCCGACATTTGAAAAAGAGTTGAAAAACAAACTTGGCTCACGCATTCGTATCGGACACGAGAACAAAATGCGTCAACCAAATGAGATAAAATCCCAAACGGTAACGCCGGAACTCCTTGAAAAAGCAAAAGTACTTTGTACTCCAGATATTCTAATTTGGCAGGCCATGTTTGAATGACTAATCGCAGACGGCTATTTATTAAGTACGTCATCGGGATAATGTTCAAGTCCGAGGATTAGTCGATGCATCATCGACAATCCTTTGAAAAAGCTCCATGTGCGCCTTGACGTTGCGGTCCGCGTCGAAAAGTTTCGCGGCAACTGCTGGACCGTTTTTCCGCCAAATATCGGCACGTGCTGGATCTTGCGCCGGGACAGATAAGGCCGCCGCCAGCGCTTCGTAGTTGTTGCTGTCCACCGCCTCCCCACACTGCCAACCCTCCAATATCTCCCGCACCGAACATACGTCGAAAGCAGCGACCGGCGTGCCGCAGGCGATTGCCTCGATCATACATCGTGGCAAGCCCTCACGTTCAGATGCCAAGGCAATAATATCTGCTGCTTGATAGAAATCTTCCGGCGAGGGTATATAGCCAAAAAAAGTGACGTGATTTTCAAGTTTGAGTTCCACAACAGCATCCGTGCATTTTTCTGCAAAAGGGTTACTGACCGGATCAAAATCGCCAACAAAATAAACATGAGCGCGACTTACCCGGGAAACGAGCGCTGGTATCGTGTTTCGGATGAACGCTTCCTGCAGCTTTTTGTAGTGAAAACTTCCGACATAGGCGACAACGCAAGCCGACTTCGGAATTCCAAGTCGGTCCCGTAAAGCCTCACGTTGCTCGTGGGTCACGGGACGGAAGCGTTTCAAATCTACAATGCTATAGATGTACTTGATTTTGGCTGCCTGCCGACGATCACTCGTTGTTGGACGCAAGGATTCTGTCCATCGCTCAGCCATTTCCCGAGACAACACCAGGAAAACATCACAAAGACGCAATGCGACACGAGATTTCCAGGGAGAGCTTCCGGGGCGCAACGTATCCCGCACGTTTAGGACAACTTTCGCGCCGCCTAATCGGGCACCGAGCACGCCGCTCCAAAACGCCCGGTGGTCGTTGAAGTGCACAAGTTTTGCGTTCTCCCGTCGAACCAACCGAGCAAGACGCAGCGTGTTGCCAACACGATCCAGGTTTTGGGTAAGAAAAGCAAAAAGACCCCCACGACGAAAAACCTTTTCGCGCATTCGCACCAGCGTCACTTCACATCCTGCCGCTTGCAGTTGCCGGGTGAACTCAGATTCAATGTTGGTCACAATGATCCGGCGCATAGGTAGTCGGGAATAGATTTCAAAAAAACTGCGAAGACCGCCGTCGGCTTTTGCACCTGCTTGATATGCGAACGCAATTAACGTTTCTTTTTTTTGGGTCACCAGATCGTTCCGTTCATTGTGAGAACTCGTACAGCTCCCCCAGCGCGGCCCCCGCAGCAGCCAACCACCGCCAACCGGCTCGCCATATGACGGTGGAGTAGTTTTTCTATGTTTAGGCCTAACCAAAAGATTAGCACTATTTCGAATATGACCATCTAAAATACTCTTGATCCTGCAGGCAGGTTAGAACATTAGTATTTTCAAGTAGGAACGAATTCTCGGCGAGAAATGCCATAAAAGTGGAATTTCGTGAAGGAAACCATGAAAAACAATTCTGTTTTCGACCGCCAGGACGCGACAAATCCAAAAAGCCGATACCTATTGAGTGGCGACAAGGTATTGGATCCACAGGGGCAGGAAATAGGCCAATGGCATGGGGCCGAACGCTGTGTTGCCTACGATTGGCGGTGCTTTCCAGTTAGCGACGATCTGCTGGCCCTCGCCGAAGACGAGGCCACAATCTGGGACAACTGGGCCAACCGGGAAATCGAGGCGCTTTCTCGAGTAGCCGCCCAACGGGTACGAGGTGTGAAAGTTTGGTACGAGCGCTATCTGGTGATCCGCCAAGCGGTTGAGAAGTCGGGCATATCACTTGACCTATCAGACAAGCGTATTTTGGATATCGGCGGATCGGGCAAGGATCTGATCTACTGGATATTTGATGGCCCCGCTCGGGTGGACCAAGTTGAGGTTTCGGCAGCGTCCCAGCGGCTTTGCTTGGAACGTATCCGGGCAATAGACGCCGCCCATGGCACGGACTACCAAGATCGCGTTTTCTTCCACACGGCCCCCGCCGAAACCCTGCCGTTTGAAGACGACGCATTCGATTTCGTTTTTTCACGCGCAACCATCCATCATTGCAAACGGCCCGATGCGATCGATGAGATTGTCCGCGTTTTGAAACCTGGCGGCACTATGATTCTGATTGAACGTTATTTAAGCGCCCCAATGTATTGGTTAATGAATATATGGCGAACAGCAAGAATGGCCGACCGTGGTTCTGACAACCCTTTGCGCAGGTCGGAAATAGTATCGGCAAAAACCAAGTTCACGTCTTTTTATTGGCGGCCTATGGGGGATACAGGTTATTCTACTATTTGTTATCGAAATTGGGGTTCGGCTCCGAAGAAGGGGAATTTTTTGAATTCTCAAGCATTCCGCTTCTTGATCGTGCCTTGGGAATCGGATTTATCTGTATTAGCAAAAAATAATCCAAATATGGAGAGTATTGTCCCTCAAGCCACCTGCATTCTAGCCCGTGACCGTTGTCGAAAGTGGAAATGAAATAGAGTGAAAAAAGCAAAAATATCACTGTCGAGATATTTCAACGATGAGCTTGCACTCTGATCAGGTAAGTAAACGGTAAGAACTCGCGTGACCTCTCTTCACAACGGTGGTCGTCAAAGCCCAATCGCGTTTTTCTTACCCGCGCTTGGCGGAGGCGGGGCAGAGCGGGCGATGCTGCACCTTGCCAACCGTTTCGCTGAACTGGGCCACGATGTAGATATGGTTCTATGTCGCGGCACAGGCAACTACCTCCATCGGCTCGATCCACGGGTGTCGAAACAAGTCCTAGACGTTCCCCGCATGGTCTTCGCCGGCCCTGCACTGGCGCGATATGCCCGCCGCCGCCGACCAACCGTTATCATATCCGCCCTTTATCATGCCGACCTTGTCCTTTTGGTAAGCCGGATCCTTGCCCGGCTCCCTTCGAAGGTGTTGATCTCGGCACAAAACAACCCTGAGTTCCTCGGTGCAAATGGTGCCGGGGGGCGAAACAGACTTATCGGATTTGGCTTACGCCGGCTTCTTAGGCGTGCGGATGGGATCGTGGCGATTTCCAGAGGCGTCGGTGAGTCCTTGGTCCGGCTGGCGTGTATCGATCGGGAGTCCGTCGTCGTGATCCATAATCCCGTCGTCGCACCTGGATTTGAACGGGAGCGCGATGCGGAGCCACAGCACCCCTGGTTTACGGACAATGACATTCCCGTGCTTGTGGCGGCCGGCCGACTCACCCCGCAAAAGGACTATCCCACGCTGTTGCATGCATTTACGATCCTACGCCAACGCCGCCCGCTACGGCTTATCATTCTCGGCGAAGGCGAAGACCGGCGAGACTTGGAAGCCTTGGTACGCTCTCTTTCCATCGAAGAAGACGTCGATATGCCCGGTTTCGCGGAAAATCCGTACGCCTTTATGAAAGCGGCCGATCTGTTCGTATTGTCTTCCCGCTTCGAAGGATTCGCAAATGTATTAGCAGAAGCTCTCGCTTGCGGCACACCAGTTGTCAGTACCGATTGCCCGTATGGCCCATCGGAAATTCTTGCGAACGGAAAATATGGTCGATCAGTGCCCGTCGGGGATGCAGAGGCTTTTGCCGATGCCATGAACGAGACATTGGATGAGCCACGGGAACCGGATCGGTTGATACGGCGTGGTTACGAATTCTCTATTGAGCCTATCGCGGACGCTTATCTGCACGTCCTCCGTCAGATCGGAGCTCTACCGAGGTGAAAGTCCTGTTCGCGCACGATCACCACTTCGTCAGACAACCGGACGGTATCGTTGTGTCACCAGGTCAATTCGATACGAAGATCCTCGGCCGGTATCTCGAGGCATTCGACGAAATGACGGTTTTCTCCCGAATGACGGAGGCCGGCCCAGATTTCAACGGGAGCGGTCACCTACGTTGTTCGAGAGACGGCGTAGAATTTGTCGCCGCACCTAATTTGTCATCCCTGGAGGCACTGATCTTCGGCCGATTCGAAATCGATAGGCAGCTCCGAGGATTATTGGAAAAGCATGACGCTGTCATTGCCCGCCTTCCCAGTGAAATCGGAATAGCGGCCGTTCGGGTGGCCCAAAATGTCAAACGTCCCACCGCCGTCGAGGTCGTCGGATGTGCCTTCGATGCGTTGAAACGCCACAGCAATTGGCAAGGCCGTTTGTACGCCCCCATTGCAATGGCCCGTATGCGCCATGCCGTCGGTATGGCCGACCAAGTCCTCTACGTCACTGACCGTTTTCTACAGCGTCGCTATCCTTCGACGGCACCTCAGGCGGCCGTTTCGAACGTCGACATTCCCGAACCACCGAATTCATGCCTCGAGACGAGGTTTGAAAATATTGCCGGCGCTCGCCCTCTCAAAGCCGGCATGATCGCCAACGTCGCGCATCGGACCAAGGGCCTGGATATCGCTCTCCGGGCCCTTCGCATTGTCCGCGATGCCGACATCGATATGACGCTCGAAATCGTGGGACCAGGCGGCGATCACCTTTGGAGAGACCTGATCGAAAGTCTTGATCTGTCAAAACACGTTGTCTTCCGGGGTGTCCTCCCGAGAGGGGCAGAAATCTTGGCATTTCTCGACGACATAGACATATATCTGCAGCCGTCATTCCAGGAAGGGCTCCCAAGAGCCGTGATCGAAGCGATGAGCCGCGGTTGCCCGGTTCTTGGCTCGAACGCCGGCGGCACGCCCGAATTGCTACCGGAGCGCTTCATTCATCGGGCTGGCGACTATACGATTCTCGCCGAGCAATGGCTTCAACTAGCACAAACACCCCAACTCCGTTCGGAGGCAGCGAAAACCAATTTTGTTGCCGCTCAACGGTTTTATGCTTCCCGTCTCGACAAAGTCCGCCGGCAATTTTGGAAATCGTTTGCCGAGCGAATCCGTTAGCAAACGGGCGCAACGGGAAAGGCTCGCTCAGCCCTATTCTTGATCAGCCCACCTGTACGACGGCCGCTACTTTTTGCAAACAGCATCGATTGGCTTAGCATGCGCCGAAATCGCCGCTACGTAAGCGCCACGCATTCTGGTGCCCGTACTTTTAAGACTCCACGCGTCAAAGTCGACCGCCGCGAGACCAGACCGGAAACGATGCAAAAGCGCTGGCTCGTCGATCAAGCGTACCACGGCACGTTTCATCGCCGAAATATCCTCGATCGGAACTATGAAGCCGGTTTCGCCATGTCGCACGACCCGTTCAATGCCGGGCAAGCCTGTGGAAACAGTCGGCACCCCGGCGATCCCCGCCTGAACGACGGCCCGGGGCAATCCTTCACGCTCGGAACAAACAATCATCACGTCGGCAATCGACAGCAAACTTTCGGGGTCGTCCCTGAAGCCGAGAAAGCGCACGTGACGCTCAAGGGTTAGGTCACGGGTTTGCGCCTCCAGGGACGGCCTTTCATTGCCATCTCCGGCGATCAGCAGAATAGTACCGGGACGCTCTGTAACGATCTTACGAAATACCGGCAGGAACTTCGAATGGCCTTTGCGTTTCTCCAGTACGGCAAGGCTCAGAAGCACAAACGGCTTGCCGCCGCCCTCGTTCGGCGGGGCAAGCAAGGAAGATTCGTCATGCGGCGGCGGCGGCGTCACAAAGCGGCCGACATCGATACCGCTTTCGATGACCTCATGTCCGGCACTTGCGCCGATGCCCCGTACGCGGCATTCCTCCATCATTCCCGGACTGACATAGACGAAAAGGTTCGTCGTCCATCCAGCCATCCTTTCCAGGGTTTCATATGAAAATGCGGCAAACTTGCCGACGTTCAAGAAAGGCAGGATGTGTACACTGTGGACGATGACCGGCACTCTCGCGGCATAGGCGGCAAACCTTCCCAAGATCCCTGCCTTGCTTTCGTGCGTATGAACGACGTCCGGTGTCAAACGGCGGAAAAGAGAGCGCAACTGCAAAAGACACTGAATGTCCTTGAGCAGATTGATCTCCCGCACCAAGCTGGGAAGACAGATAAACGCTACTGCCGTTCCCAAACGTTCGCACATTTGGGGATGCCAATCCCGTCCGACGACTAGGGTAACCTCGTGACCCTGACGGGCCTGCGCAAGGCATGTCAGCAGCGTGTTCTCATCGGCGCCGCCACGGATGAAGCGTGTGATGACATGTACGATCTTCACGCGTAGCTGCCTATTTACCGTCCAGCCTTACCGCGACACGAGGCAACATTCTGAATCACAACCATTTCTGCGACATCCCGGCTCCGGCGGTCAATAGCCTGTCTTGGTAAAGACGACATGTAAGGTGTTTGCGATGATCTTCATATCCAAGGTTATCGACCATTTGTTCATGTATTCGATGTCCGAGAGAACCCGCCGCCTGAGATCGTCTATATCGATAGAACCGCCGCGATAGCCCCTGATCTGCGCGAGGCCGGTGAGGCCCGGCTTCATTTTGTGCCGAAACCAGTATTCATCGACCGCGTTCCAGAACAATTCACCACCCGCTCTCGACCCCAATGCATGTGGCCGAGGACCGACCAGACTCATAGTTCCCAGTAGAACGTTGAAGAGTTGCGGCAATTCATCAATGCTGTATTTACGCAGGAATGAACCAAATCGAGTGATCCGCTCGTCCCCCGGCGCCACGGAACTTTTTCCCTCGGCATCGGTCTGTTCATGGCGCATCGTCCGAAACTTGAACATCTTGAACAGCCGGTTCCGCTCCCCGACCCGTTGTTGGACGAAAAACACCGGACCAGGCGATTCAAGCTTGATGACAAGCGCAGTAATGACCAGGAGGGGCAAAAGTACAACGACCAGCGGAATGGTAATGATCAAATCAATCGTACGTTTCAAGAATTGCTCATAGGGTGTCAACGGACCATGAGAAATGACCAAAGTGGACCGGCCGTTCCAATTGTTTATCGCGATGGCATCCACGTCGGATGACTTAGGCGGCCAAACTTCCGCATTCAGTCCCATCATGCGAGCGATCTGCGTCCATTCCCACCTGCGATCAGGATCATCAAAGGCGAGCAGAACGCGCTCAGCATCCCCAACCGTTTCGGCAAGATGGTCAAGTGTCCGGGGTTCGTGGAGCTTTTCATGCCATCCATATTGATCAACATCAATCAACCGGACGACGTTTCGCCTAAGAGACGGATCGGCAAGGGCGGTCTTTTCGCCGAGGACAGCCACCGTCGGCGAAATGAACTGCCCTAACTTTCCCTGCAAGGTCGTCGATAAGACATATCGCCATGCGGTAAGCCCGACCAAGGCGAGAACAAGCATATAACCCGTTTCCAAGCGAGAGTATTGGCCGCCCACTTGGAGCGCGAACGCTACCATCATCAAAACGAGGAACGTGACAAGCAAGGTGGCGATAGAATTGCGGATGCTCGATATTCTGCTTCGCAGACACGTCAATTGGAACGACCGTATCGCCATGCCGACGATCAAGTACGGTAAGGGAACGGCGGCGAGCAGTTCAAAGGTATTCGGTGATGCAGTAAACGCACCGAAACGCAGTTTTGATGCAAGCAACGCCGCAAGGACGATGACGGTCAAATCTCCGCAAAAAACGCCAGCTAAAACGAGGAAGCGCATTAACGACCGATTTTTGAGTGTTCCGGCATATATTATTCTTGGCGCATCACTTTTGTCAGATGCATAGCTGATATCCATATCCACCCCCGGCACAACGCCTGGAATTATTTTGATAATTATTCTCTATTTAAGTACTTACCAGAAAATACCACCAAAAAAATAAATAAAAAAAACTCTTAATATTATTTATTTCGATAAGTATAACCTTCTTAAACCTTCAACGAAAATTCCCATTGCTTTCGGATCGGCGGAGAGAGCGCCCACGACGATTGGTCGAAACCGGTCGTCCCGCAACGTGATTTCCATTAGCCGTATCTGGTTAAACGTGTTGGTCCACCGGATTTGCTCTGCGAATTGGACACGATCAGCGGGCCCCAGCGTTCCCCATACGTCCAACGCGGTACTGATGCGAAGCGGCGCCAATACGCGCTGATAGGGCCCTGTCAAAAGCGACATTCGCAGCGCGTCCGCCACGCCACCTTCCGGTACGCCATTGACGTTGCGCATATGCGCCAACATCACCCAACCATGCGGATTGGACGGCGCCCGCGAAAGCCCCGCTTCAAACGCCCCCTCGGCTGCCTGGTTCCAAGCCACCCGGTCTGGCGTCCCGGGCAATTCAGTCCTCGCCAGACCGCGTTCGGTGAAGCCCTGTCGATATAGATTTTCACCCGAGGGCAGCCATTTCTGAGTGTCCCTCAGCGCCCCCCGCAACTCGGTCAAGCCAAAGACAGGCACCCGCGCGCCGCTGATCAATCCATCCCATGCCCAATCGGCACCCAACAAACGAAAGCTGACCACTGCATTGGGAATGGCAAGCACCAGGATCGCCGCAGCAACGCCTGTCGTGATGACACCGCCAACAATCCTACGCACATCTGCCATCGGCTAGCTCGTATAGTAGTTCTTGTATTTGCCGTAATAGTAGCCGTGATCGCCGTATCCGTAACGGGAATGCTTCCTCAAGTTGACTTGGGTCAGTACCGTCCCAGCGATATCCAGCCCTGCCTCGTGGGCCGTTTTGATCCCCCTCAGGACCAACTGGCGCGGCGTGCTATCCCATTTGACGATATACAGAATCTTATCAACCAGATTTCCCGTTACCTTGGCATCCGCAACCGCAAGGATCGGCGGTGAGTCGATAATCACCATATCGAAATGCTCGCGGAAGGTTTTGACGTAATTGGCCATGCGCTGCGAGGAAAGCAGGTCGAGGGCATCCGCTTTGGTCGGTTTGGCACTCAAGATGTGCAATCCGGTGGAGCCGACGCGCTTGACCGCCTCTTCAGTGGAACATTGATTGGTCAGAAGCTCTATAATCCCGCTGGGCGTTTCGAGATTGAGCAGGGTCGAGATTTTTGGACGGCGAAGATCAGCATCGATCAGCAGAACCTTTTGTCCGGAGTTAGCATAGGATTCCGCGAGCCAAAGCGCTAATGTCGACTTGCCTTCCGATGGAACCGTCGACGTCACGCCGATCACCTTGGGCGGCTCATCCACCTTCGATAAGACGAGCGACGTCCGGAGGTTACGCACCGATTCACTGACGGACGATGTCGGTTTATCCAGAATATGCCGTGCGATCTTCTTTGCGTTGGCAATGCCCGCGACCAGCGGCACCATGCCAATGGAAGCGAGCCCCGTTTGCTGCTCAAGCTGCTCGGCGCTCCGGAAACTGTTATCGAGGCGCTCCAGGACGAAGACCAGCGCCACGCCGAGTAGCGCGGAACTGAAAATGGCGAGAATGAATACCAGTTTCTTTTTAGGGAACGACGGCCCGGAAGGCGTGCTGGCCCTGGCGATGACCCGGGCATCCGCCTGCTGCAGATCCTCTTGCTCACTCGTTTCCTTGAAGCGTGACAGGAAATTCTCATAAAGTAGCCGATTGGCCTCAGCCTCCCGCTCCAATTCACGCAAGCGGACCTCGGCGCGGCTCTGTTCGGCGCTTTTTCCCTCAAGCACTGCCAAGCTCTTTTCGAGGGTCTGCTCACGAACATTGGCAACTTTCATCTCGTTCTGGAGGCTGAAAGCAATCTTGCGAACTTCGCGTCCGATATTGGCTCTCAACTCCTTAAGTTCCGCATTGGTTTTGATCATCTTGGGATGACGCGGCCCATAGCGAGAACTCAGGTCGGACATCTCCCGCAACACCTGCGATTCTTGATCACGTAGCCGTTGAATCAGAGGAGAATTAAGAACCTCCGCGGCCGAATTGAGATTACCTTCCGATGCCAACAGGTCTTCAACTTGATTAAGCCTTGCTTTTGCTTCCGCGCCTTTGGCACGCGCCAAAATAAGCTGGGAATTCAACTCGGACAACTGCTGTTCGGTTAATCTACTCTGCTGACCGATCTTATCCGCGACGTCCACGCGATAGCGCTCCACTGCTGCTTCAGAGACCCGCAGCTTTTCCTTGAGACTGACCAACCGGTCATTGAGCCAAGTGGTCGCCCGGCGGGTGGCCTCGAATTTAGCTTCCAGTTGATCGACGATATAGTTATCGGTAATGGTGTTGGCGATTAAGGCTGCTTTGCGCGCATCGGTCGAGGTAAACGCGATGGAGATGACAAGCGATCGGTTCACCGGCCTTACCGACATACTGCCTTGGATTGCTCCAATGACACTGCTTTCTATACGGTCGTCCCGATCCGCCGCTATCATCGTCGCCGAGGGCGACCGCAGCCCCAATGACACCAGAAGGTCCCGCGAGACATAGGTCTCCAGATTTAGAATCTTTGCGGTCCAAGACGGTTCGCGCAGTGCCCCGTTGAATTCAGGATCCTGTGTTAGATTGAGCTTTTCAACTACCCGGGCGATCAGCGACGGAGATCTAATAACTTCAACCTCGCTCAGCAACGTGGCCATTTCCGCCGAGATACCCGACACGACGCTTTCGATGTCGACAACTTTCGATTGGCGCGTATCGATCATCACCTGCGCCGTCGCTGTATACCGAGGCTCGACCTGAAACAGAACAAGTGCCGTCAACACCGTAACAACTGCAATGGTCGAAAATACAACCATCTTACGGCGCCACAGCGTCAGCAGAAGCTGACGCAGATCGATCTCCTCCGGGCCGAACGGCACCATATCACGCATGCGGTCAAAGGACCGCCGATAGCTGCTGTCGCGTTCGTATTCTGAGCCCCTGGTATCACTGCTTGTTTGCATTATTCTTTCGCCAACTCGTTAATAGGGTCAGCCCTCGTGAGCGAATATTTTTGAAATTCGAACCGACGCCAAACCGTTCGTTGGAACGCGTCCCGTGACGCAGCGCCGACACCCAATTTCCCGGCCCCTTATCTCGACCTTCGGGAGGTTCCGCCAATTCCTTTGAGCAGGCCGGAAATCTAGCCTCTTTTACATTGCAGATCAACGCAATAGCGGCTTGCGGCTACACCTTATCCCGCCTATTGTGGCGTGATGGATTTCCAGGCAAGGTCGCCTTGTCGGAAACAATTTATAATGATTTTTCAAAGACTTAAATCAATATTTGACGGAGATTCCGACAGATACCGGCCTTCGAGCAATGCACGCCCCACGGACCCAGGTATGCGTCTCGAGCAGGCCCGCACCCCCCACAATCATCGCGTGTATGTTGTGGGGGATATACATGGCCGAGCGGATCTCCTGCTCAAGCTTCTCGAGATGATTGCCGCGGACGCCGCAGAGACGGCGAAGGAGAAGGTTCTGATCTATCTGGGCGACTTTATTGACCGGGGTCCGCAGAGCCGTGATGTCGTCGAAACGGTGAGAAAAGGGCCCCTTGCCGGCTTCCGTCAATTCGCTCTAAGAGGCAATCACGAAGAAGCCATGTTGAGCTTCTTGGACGATCCGATCGATGGCGCGGGGTGGCTTCAATATGGAGGTATGGAAACCCTCATGAGCTATGGGGTTACCGTCCATGCAGGCGTGCCGTCACCCGATCGTTTGCAAGCGGCCGCGAACGCCCTGCGTGAGGCATTACCGGCGGAACATCTCGGATTTCTATCCGAGCTCTATGATTTTTTTGTGCTCGGAGACTATATGTTCGTTCATGCAGGCATCAACCCGCGTCGCCCCCTCGATCGACAGCGCCCCCACGACCTGCGATGGATTAGGGATCCTTTCATCGGGTATACGGGGTTATACGATAAAGTTATCGTTCACGGGCATACCATCACCGAGAAATCGGAATTTCGCCAAAACCGCATCGGTATCGACACGGGGGCCTATTTCTCGGGCGTTCTTACCTGCTTGGTTTTGGAGGAGGATATGAAGCGGCTTCTCCAAACGAATGCCGCGGACGGCAACGGCTAGAAGAATCGCTCCTTTACCCGAATAATGTCCCCAGGTAGCACCTTGGATTCCGGAGGCAATTCTATTTCCTTGCCCTCCCGATCATTGGCTCGTTTCACCAGCATGACTTTTTCATTGGCCCGGTACGTATATCCCCCGCCCAGGGCAACCGCATTCAAGATAGTCATGCCGTTGACGTAAGGATAGCTGCCCGGTTCCTGCACTTCCCCGATGATGTAAAAGGGGCGGTAGTTCTGAACCTCGACACTGACCCGAGGTTGCTTGAGATAGCCATCGAGCAATTTCGCCTTAATAGCGTCTTCCGCTCCCCGAAGAGTCTGGTCCTTCACCAGAACATTGCCGATAAGCGGAAATGAGATCTGTCCGCTTCCGTCAACCTCGAATTCGCCGGACAGATCAGGCTCACCGAATACGGTAACACGCAGCCGATCACCTGAGCCCAGCGTATATTGAACATCGTTCGTCTGCGCGAATGCAGTCGACGAGATGAGCATCATGGTCAAAAGGGCAGCGGCGATGAAACGCATTTCATCCTTCCCAACGGTGTCCGTTTACTAATGTGCGTTATCGCACACGCCTGCGCTCTTCAATCTTTCCGCCACTCAATCAAGCCGCCCCTTCCGTCACCGGAAGGACGAACAAATTTTCTGCTTGAACTAGAACTGGGCGGTAAGCACCAAGCGAATTCTGTTGATGGTATAGTCACTTCCGGCACTATCGGAGCTCCGCTCCCGGTGCTCATAACCCAAATCGGCATTAAAATTGCGATTGATCAAATACCGCGCACCGACAGAAGCGGCCACGGTGTCATCTTCGCGGGTAATGCCGTCATAGTCGTCCTTCGAATAAGATATCTGAGCTCGGCCATTCAGATTGCGCAAAAATTCATGGTCCACTCGGACATTGAAGGCCGTCGAGACATAGCCCGACGAATTGGCGGTCGTCGTTTCCCGCACCGCTCGCGACACCCCCCCCCGTATCGTCGTCAATTGGGTCACGTTCCAACGCACGTTCCCACCAAACGCGACGCCGTTTGAGTCGCTCAGTGTCGCATCGTCGTAAGAGCGGGAGAAGTAACCGGCAAAAATCTCGCCCGTCGTCACCCCGGTAAAATCAAGATCCGTACCGGCAACGACCTCGTAGCCGTTCGAATCACGATCTAAGCCACCATCGTCTCCGGCGGCTTCCACCTCATAGCTGACGGTCTCATAGGTCACCCGCACGAAAGCATCCGTATCGGGAAGATATTCATACCCAACTTCTCCGATGATACGGTACTCGTCCCGGTCGCGGTCGTCGTTATTTGTCGTTCCGCCGCTCGTCGAAACATCGTCATAGTTAAAAGACCGCCGCTCGCCGCGTAGGCCCAACAGAACAACGCCGGGCCGATACCTGGCACCGGCCGCCAAGTCGGTACGATCGTATTCCGTGGGTTCGATCCCCCCCGCGTCATCGGGCGACGACCGGTCCTCGTGATCCAAACGGTACGCCGCGCTCAGGTCGAAATTGAGGGCGCGGGTCGCCTCAAGGCCGCTGCCAACTGAAATATTGTAGTTCTCGTGATCATCATTGCCATAGTCGGCATATCTGACAATTTCGGCGCCGGCATTGAGATTTAGGGAATGTCGCGCGAAATCCGACTGAACCCCAATCGACGGACTGAACGTCGTGACGAAATCGGATTTTTCGTCTGTTGCCGCAGCATAGACATTATCGTTGTGTTCTTCGGAAAGCGCCACCCGGGGGAAAACCTGAAAAGACCCGATGCGTGCGCCGATCGGGCGGTAGTCTTCGGATCCCGCCCGCTGTTGCTGCCGCTGTTCGACATCACCGGACCGCGTCGGCGTCTGCGCTGACGCGGAACCAACAGATATCATTGACACTCCCGCAAAGACGGCGGCCATATAACCGATCGACCTACCTACCATTTCCTCCAGCTTCCCTGCCATATCCATGTCTGCTGTCATCTACTTCTTTCCGAGCATGGGCACTAATCTAAAACTTCCGGTGATCCGACCTAGGCTTCGCTTCCGGGATCATCTTCAAAGCCCCCTTCGAGTCCGTCGCCATCGCCGTCGCCATCGCCATCGCCATCGCCGGCCGTCCCGAAATCGCCGGTCAATGCACGATTGCCACCAGCGTCTACACGGCCACCAAGATCCGCAACGTTCAACCCAGCCTCATTCCCTGCTTCTGTAACGCCCTGCGTAACGCTGTTGGTGATCTGCACCACGTCCTGATTTGTCTCAATTGCCGCCTGTACAGCACCATTTGAGACATTCTCCGCTACTGCTCCCGCGTCCTGGCCAGATTGGGCCGCGCCGCGAACCGCACCGCGGGAAATACTCTGCGAGACCGCGGTCGCGCTTTGACCAGATTGAACCGCCGCCCGAACCGCACCTCGGGAAACACTTTGAGCCACAACCCCGACGTTCTGCCCCGAAGCAGCTGCACCACGCACCGCACCGTCCGCCGCGGCTTCGGCGACCGCCGCCACATCTTGGCCCGCCCCAGCTGCCGATTGAATCGCGGATTGGACTGCCTCTTCAGCAACTCCGCCGATGTCGTCACCCGCCGCTGCGGCTGCTTCGATGATCTGCTGCATGAGAGCGCTAACATCTTGCCCGGCCGCCGCTGAATCCGCGATCTGCTGAAGCAATGCCTGAACCTGGGGTGAGCGTTGCGCTTGCTGCTGTTGCTGAGCCATAGCCGGCTGCGACACCATCGTTGCAGACGCCAATACCAGGGAGACGCATACCGCCCTCAACCCGGTGGAAATAAATGCACGTTTATTGATCATTGTTGCGTGCGCCGCGAACACGGCGTCCCCTTTTGAAAACTCATTAAAACGCGGGCCTCTAATTCGGACCCTTCAAAGCTTTCCCTCAATCGCGCCTCAAATACGTATATGAACCGCTGTTAACATACCGCGCGCCAACGCCCAAGCAACGCGAAAAATACGGCCAAACGCACCGGAACGGCAGAAAATTGTCCCATCCGGCTAAATTTGTGATAAAAATGATACAATTGGCGTGACTATGTTGCAGATTTTCTTCAGTTTCGGCAGGAATCTCCGCTATTTCTTGGCAGTTTATCCTCGGCAGTTTCTCAAGGGGCGGGGGATCGTTGTTCCCAATCAGAGGCATCCCTTCCCAGGAATCCCGGCCAGGACTATCCCGCGTCGGCCTTCACTAGGCCCATGGAAATCCAGACCTTCCCGATTTGGCCATTCTGCCCGGTATATTCGAAATACCCCCAATCGCCCTCGCGCCTAAGTAGCCGGAGCCCGACCCGTGACGGCATCTGGAGATAGATTTTATATTCCGTTCCCGGACCACTCCGCGCATTTACCCGGTCATTGACGGTTCGCCAGATGACGGACTTGCCGTCCGGTTTGGCTGAGGCTGCTCCAGTCGCGGATGACCTATTCCCGCTACTCGCGGTGCCCGCAGCGCCAGACATTGAGCTGCGCGATTGATCGACACGCACGCCGCCGCTCTTCACCGAAGGGTCCGGGGACGAACCTGTAGCCGTTGCAAACTTGGGACGGATATCCGGTTCCTGATCTTGACGGGCGACACGGGTCCGTAGATGGGGATTCGCCGCAAGCTGCCTCCTCCCGTCGATGGTCAAAGATTTCAGCTGCCAGCAGGTCAATGAGTGCCAACTTTCGCAAATTGTTTCGATCTCACCGAAAAAGGGTTTCGTATATTCTGTGTCAGATTCGGCGCGTAACAACCCCCGAATCGCCCAACGATTTTCCTGTGGATGCGCTCCCACAACCAACAACGCCAGTTTGGCCGCGTCACCGCCAAGCTGCCCCTGAAGCAACTGCTGGCCGGCTATAAAAACCTGATTGCTCCCGGGGCCGCTGGGGACCTCGTTTTGGCCGCGAAGCCATTGGAAACCGCCAATGCCAATGGCAAGGAGAATGACAACGGAAATGACGACCTTCTTTATCATTGGGCAAGTTTATTCTGGTAATGTTGAATGGTGACGGCCGGCAATATGCGAACCAGGCCTTGCAATAAAGAGGGAGAGAGGATCAACATCAAGCCATGATGTCATCAAACAACCGTTTTTGACGAAATTCGACCGGCGAGCATCCGTTTGCTGTTCTTATAGGCCGCACAGGCACCCGATGCCCTAACACATGCCGTATCGTATCGTATTTTTCTTATTTCTCGGGGCCATCCTTCTGGCCCCCTTGCCTTTCGCGTCCAATCGACCGTGGTCCTGGTCGCTTCTATCCTTGTTGGTTGGATGTCTACTCATTGCCGAGTTTCTAACGGCGAGGGAATCCGGGACAGAGGCGCGGCTTTTTCTGCGCCGCATGATGCCGGGTCTGATTCTTTGGCTGGCTATTGCGCTCTGGATTTGGCTGCAGTCGGTCCCACTGCCGGCTGACCTGCTGGCGCATCCGATTTGGGCGGAAACTTCCCGGACCCTCGGTCGCGAGGTATCGGCCACTATCAGTGTCGATCCTCAATCGACACGCACCGGCCTGATGCGCTATTTGGCCTATGGGGGTGTGTTCTGGCTCGCTGCCCGTTTTTGCCGCGATGCTGACAACGCTGCCCTGGCTTTGCGAAGCTTCACATATGCGGCGGGACTTTACGCCGCCTACGGGCTCATTGTGTTCTTTAGCGGCAGCGAGACCATTTTATGGTTTCCCAAATGGGCCTATTTCGGAGATCTCACGAGCACCTTCGTCAACCGCAACACGTTCGCCACTTTCGCCGGTCTCGGATTATTGGCGAGTGTCGCGATGACATTCGATCTGATTTCCAGAAACCTTCCAATGGGCCTTACACGAAAACAACGTGCCCGGGAAATTCTGAATTGGGTCTTCAGCACCGCATGGATACCGACCCTGATCATCATTTGCATGGCAACCGCGCTCCTGCTTTCCAATTCGCGCGCCGGCCTTTTCAGCAGCGCCGTCGCGCTGTTCATCTTCATCGGAATCCTTTTCTATGCCAATTTGGTCCCGCGACGCATCGGTCTCACGTTTGTCGCACTCAGCATTGCGGCGGCCGCATTCACCTTCACGCTCAGCGGGGACATTGTCACCGCACGCATGCAACATGCGTCGAAAGACAGCAGTGTCCGCCTGAAAATTTATGGCCGGACGATCGAGGCCGTCAAAACGAGGCCGTTGGTTGGCACCGGTTACGGAACCTTCAACCGCGCCTTCATGGCGTTCAAGGTCCCCGAAATTTCCTCTAATAACTGGCAGCGCGCCCATAATTCGTATCTGGAACTCGCCATGGAGATCGGCATCCCCGCAACGGTTGCCGTCTGCGCGGCTTTCGTCTGGATGTTCGCCGTTTGCGTGCGGGGCTTCTTCCGGCGTCGGCGGCGCAAGATCTATCCGGCGCTCGGCATTGCCGCCACGGTTCTGGTCGCCGCCCACGCGTTGGTCGACTTCAGCCTCCAAATACCGGGGTTTACGGTCGTCTATGCTCTGATCATGGGCATGGCCTGGGCCCAGGCTTGGCCGACCGAACGCCGCGCCAGTTCAACCGCCGCTCGCGGTACTTACGGTTAGAAACGATCGCCGACGGTCCCCGAAAAAAGAACGCCGCCGCTTAGACAAGCGACGGCGTTTTGCTCGGAAGAAACGTACCTATCCGAAAATATCCGTGGTAATACCGGCGTACCAGCCGAGATTCTCTTCCTGGTTCTGCTTGCGGAGATCGGCATCTTCGCCCGTCTTCGAAATGAAGGTATCCACCGGCGCAATCTTGCCGTCCTTCACTGCATAGTGCGCACCGACCTTCACCGTGTCGTCGGTATCGATCAAGCTCCAGCAAGTATTGGCAAAGCGCGCCGGGAAGGTGCGCGAGCCCGTCAATTCGCCGCGTACGGCCATCGCCGCAACCTTGGCTTGGCTGTTGGCGGCGAAACCCGACTTCGGCATGGCAAAGGCAATCGACGAATCCCCCAGCACATAGATGTTGGGATCGATTTCGGATTGCATGCTGTCGGCCTTCACCGGGCAGAAGCCCGAGTCGTTGGCCAGCCCCGCATCGCGGGCGATCTTGCCCGCCATTTGTGCCGGGATGACGTTGACCAGCGCGCAGTTGCGGTAGGTTTCGAACCCGGTCACCACCGTATTGGTTGCCGGATCGACCGATTGGAGGCCGTCATGGATCGCGGGATCCAACCATTCGACCATGCCGGGATAATGGTTTTCCCATCCCTCTTGGAAAAGCCCCTGTTTGGAGAACTTCGGTTTCGGATCGATGATCACGATCTTGGCGTTGCCGCGGCCGCTGGTCTTAAGGGCGTGGGCCATCATGGACACGCGCTCGTACGGCCCGGGCGGGCAGCGGTAAGGGTTGGGCGGTGCGACCATGACGATAACGCCGCCATTGGGAACCGCGTCGAGTTGTGTCTTGAGGATCTGCGTTTGCGGCCCCGCCTTCCAGGCATGGGGCATCTTTTGCTCGTGCTCGCGCCCCCACCCCGGAACACTGTCGTACTTGAGATCAATGCCGGGCGCGACGATCAAGCGGTCGTACGGAAGCTCTGCGCCATCGGCCAGACGGACGTTCTTGCGGTCACGATTGATGATCAACGCCAGTTGGTGCACGACCCGGACGCCGTAGTCCGGCAGCTTGGCATAGGAATGGGTGATGTCGTCGAAGCTCTTGAACCCGCCCAAATAGAGGTTGGAATGGAAACAGGTCGTGAATTGGGTGGATGGTTCGACCAGGGTGACGTCCAACGCCCCTTGCGAATCGCGGGCGATATACTTGGCCGCGGTCGCGCCGGCCGGGCCGCCGCCGATCACCACGACCTTTTGCCTGGCCTGGCCGAGAACCGCCGGTGCGCCAAGCGACAATGCGCCGATGGCGGCCGATGTTCCGACCATGAAGTTACGTCGACTTATCTTCTTCAGCATGGGTGCCTCCCCTCCAAAGCTGTGAAACCGATAGGCACGTATTTTTCGTCACTCGTCCGGCGCCTTTAGGCTGCCGAAGTAGGCCGCCAAGGCACTGATCTCTTCGTCGCTCAACCGCGCCGAGATGGTCTGCATCACTTCGTTGTCGCGTTCTTTCTTTCTGTAAGAGTCGACAACGGCGATGAACTGATCGCTAGGCCAGCCGACGATCGGAGGAATGGCGCCGACCGACTTGCCGGACAGCTGGTGGCAGGTCACGCACTCGCTGGACAGATACTGGCCGAGCGCGATATCGCCTTCGGCCGATGCGCCGCCGGAAACAAAAAAACCGGCGGCGGCACACATCCCGAAGATGTGCGCCCGCATCGGCCCTTGGCCGTTATTCGATCTGGCCGCCCTGATTGTCATCATCCGGTGTCACATCAAGAACCCGGGCGCGTCCGGTAATCCGGACATCGGCTTTGCAGTTCTGCATGCAGGGTTCGGTTTTGTTGGTGTAATGCGTTTCAGCCGGCCGATCATCGTCGACGAAATTGGCCTCATTGGGCAACTTGATGGTCGAGAAATTGTCTTTCGACAGCTCGAAATCCAGATCGGTGACGATGTCATTGAGATAGAGGATATACGCGGTAATAGCATAGACCTCGTCGTCGCTCAGCGAACGCGCGTCGCCGAACGGCATGGCGCGGCGGACATAGTCGTAAACCGTCGAAAGATAAGGCCAATACGAGCCAACGGTTTTCTCGGGCCGCTCCTCTTGGAGCGTATCGAAACCGCCCGCAAGCACCGGCCAGCGGTCCCGGCCCTCACCGAAATCGCCGTGGCAGGAGGCGCATTGTTCGGTGAAGATGGGTTCACCTGCCGCCGCCGTCCCCTTGCCGTCGGGCAAACCCGCGCCATCGGGGCGGATATCGATATCCCAAGCCGCGATTTCCTCATCCGTCGCGCGGCGTCCGAGATGGAAAACGCCATGCGACGGCAATTCCGCATCCTTCGCGAGAGGCCGCGGCGCGGCTGCAGGAGCAGCCGCCGCCATCTTCTCTTCGGTAGCCGGCATGGCTTCTTCCTTCGCGTCGGCGCCCGTTTCGCTAAACGTCTTCAGATAGGCGATGACGTTCTCACGGTCGGCTTCTTTTCTGAAGCCGGCAAAGCTCATCTTCGTGCCCTTGACGAAAGTGCGGGGTTTGGCGAGAAACTCATCGATGGTCTCCTCGGACCAAACGAGATTCCCCTCGCCCGCCTTTTTCATTGCGCTCGAATATTTGAATCCGTCGATGGTTCCAGCCGTACGGCCGAACACCTCATTCAAATGCGGACCGATCTTGTTCTTGGCCCCCGCACCGACGGCATGGCAAGCCTTGCACCGATTAAACAATTTCTCGCCCTTTGCGACGTCGCCACTGGCTTGGGCGGAGGTCGAAATGGCGATCCCGGCGAGCGCCAATGCGCCCAGGAACTTAGGAAACTTCAACATTCTCGACCGTCCCGTCGGCTTTGACGTACCAAGTTTGGATACCATTATTGTGATAGATCGAGTTTTCGCCGCGCGCCGCGCGAAGCTCGTCCTTGGTCGGTTGGATGAAACCCCGCTCATCGATGGCCCGCGACTGGATCAATAATTCCGAGCCGTCCCAATCCAAATCGAGATAGAAGCGGTGCAGCGCCTTGGGAAGCGACGGCCCGTCAATGCGCGCCGTCCGCCAGTTCTTGCCGCCGTCGACGCTCACGTCGACTCGTTTGATGGTGCCGTTGCCCGACCAGGCAATGCCCGAAATCACCAAAGGACCGCGCCCATGGGTGATGGGGGCTTGAGGACTGGGGCTGGTAATGACGGACTTCACGTCCATCACCCATGTAAAGCGGCGGGCCTTACCGTTCTCCAGCAGGTCCGTGTACTTTGATGTCTCTTCGCGTTGGTGCCACGGTTGATCGCCGACCTCGAGACGCCGCAGCCATTTGACCCACATGTTGCCTTCCCAGCCCGGCACTACGAGGCGCAACGGATATCCCTGTTCCGGGCGTAAAGCCTCGCCGTTCATGCGATAGGCAACCAGACAGTCGTCCAAGGCCTTTTCCAGCGGGATCGAGCGGGTCATGGCCGATGCATCTGCGCCCTCGGCCAGCACCCATTTGCCGTTGGTCCGGACACCCGCCTCTTCCAACAACCGGCGCAGCGACACCCCCGTATACATGACGCAGTGCACCATGCCGTGGGTGAACTGACAGCCGTTCAACTGAGCGCCGCGCCATTCCATGCCGGAATTCGCCGCGCATTCCAAAAAATAAACTTTGTTTTCGCGGGGGAACCGCTTGATATCTTCCATGGTGAAAACGAGGGGCGTTTCCACCAGACCATTGATCATCAAGCGGTGCTCGGCCGGATCGTATTCGGCAATACCACCGTGATGACGCTCGAAACAGAGGCCGTTCGGTGTGATGATCCCGTCAAGCTCATGCAAAGGCGTGAAGTTCACCGACGATTTCGGGTCGGCGGTCAGCCAGGCGACATTTCGCCGTACCGCTTCCTTTTCGTAAGGCGACGGCACGCCATAGGGCCGGGCATCGACGCCATCGCCCAGATACTTGTTCCAATCCTGAATGGTGGTGATGGCGGGATCGGCTGTCGCCGCAACCGCTTTAGGCGCCATGCCGGCGGCCGCGACCCCGACGCCGGTGGCCAATCCCGCGCTCAGCAATTGCCGGCGGGATGGTCCGGCCGACATCTCGGTGTCGCTTTTTACGGCGTCCTGTGTCCGGGTCCTGTCAGGCTTTGGTGGCATTCATGTGCTCCGTCTTTCAAAAAGTCCTTTGCGCCTTGCGGTTCGATCACATGACGAGTTTGACCGACCGGTTCTCTTCAATATTCACCGTTGGATTGTTCTTGAGGTGGGCCTCGACCACGTCCCAGATGGGCGGTCCCTCTGTCCCTTCGTTGACCGACGCCCAGCCGGCGACCACATAGTTCCGCTTCGGATCGATAGACTCGCCCGTGCGCAGCACCGTCATATCCGAGATACGCGACCCGATGGGCTTTTTGGGGTTGATCGTGTAGCCCATACCGCCGACCCGAACCATGTCACCGCCCTGCTGATAGTAGGGATCAGGATTGAATAGGTTGTCGGCGACATCCTCGAGGATATCCTTGATCAGCTGCCCGCTCATGGTGGAACGATAGGCCTCGGGATAGGTCATCGCGCAGGCATTGTGCAGATCGTCGACGGTGATCGATTGGCCAGAGATCAGGGAAGTGCCCCAACGGAATCCCGGCGACAGGGAAATCTCCGCATCCCGCTCGGCGATCAACGCCTGACAAATCAAATCATCGAAGGTGCCGTTGAAGTTACCGCGCCGGTAAAGAAGCGTTTCGGTGCGCCCCAACTCGCGTTGAAGCTCCGCCTCGTGCGGACCGCGCAACCGGTCGATCAAGGCGCTGATCTCAGGATCCGGCGTGATCACATCGGAAAACACGGGGATAAGCCGGTAGCGGAAGCCTTTGACGCTACCGTCCGCGACATCCAGGTCCAAACGCGAGATGAATTTTCCGTTGGACCCCGACGCAATGATCATGGTGTTGCCGACGCGGATCGGCTCGGGCAGCGCGTCATGCGTATGACCGCTCAAGAGAACGTCGATACCGTCGACACGGCTCGCCAGCTTGCGGTCGACATCGAAACCGTTGTGCGACAACAGCACCACGAGTTCAGCGCCATCGTCGCGCGCGGCGGCCACGTTCTTGCGCACCTCGTCCTCGCGAATACCGAAGCTCCAGTTGGGAATCATCCAACGCGGGTTGGCGATGGGCGTATAGGGAAATGCCTGACCGATCACCGCCACCTTGACGCCGCCTCGTTCGAAGATCTGATAGGCCTCGAAGGCCGGCTCGTTCCATTCCGCATCGAAGATATTGCCGGCCAGCAACGGGAAATCGAGCGTGTCGACGATCTCCTCCACCCGGTCGGTGCCATAGGTGAATTCCCAATGGCCGGTCATCGCATCCAGCCCCAGGGCGTTCATGGCCTCGACCATGTCGGCGCCCTTGCTGGCATTGGCCGTATAACTTCCCTGCCAGGTATCGCCGCCATCCAGGAACAGCACCTTATCGCCTCGCTCGGCGCGGACACGTTTGGCGATGGTGGCGATACGGTCGAGGCCGCCCATCTTGCCATATGCCTTGGCGAGCGCCGTGAAATCGACCGACGTCAACGCATAGGCCTCGGGACTGCCCGGCTTGAGATTGAACATCTTGAGAAAGTCGGCGCCGGTCACATGCGGCGGCAAACCCTCCACCTCGCCGACGCCGATGTTAATCGACGGTTCGCGGAAATAGAGCGGCTTCAGTTGTGCGTGGATATCGGTGAGATGAAGAAGCGTGACGTTGCCGAAATCGGGCGCGTCGAGCAGATCGTTCTCGGAAAGCGCTTGCTGCGCCGCGGCACGGCTCCAGAGACCTTCCATGCCAACCCCGGCAATTGCCCCCAGGGCAACCGATGCCGTGAGAAATTCGCGCCTCGAGAACATCGCACTCCCAGTCTTTGAAAGTTCCGGCGTTGAAAGTTCCGGCGTTAAAAGTTCCGGTCGATGAGGCCGTCTGACCCCGGCATCACCGACCGGTAAAAATCCAGGCTGCCCGCGGGCGCATCCTCCGCCGGCAGCCCTTTGCTATTGCCGTACAGCCGGCGTTTCGACCGACAGGCCGGTTCCGCGCCACGTCACGTAGACTTCCAGCGCCATCAGGACATCGGTAAAGGCTTTCGGATATTCGGCCCGCGTGTCGCGAATGCAGCCGCGGAACCGATTGTGCAACGACACCATATTGGCCTGCTTCAACCTGTAGGTGGGGAAGCCGTTGACGTTGCCCTGACTAAGATGATCGGCGCGAATATATTTGCCGTTGTTAAGCTCGTGGCAAGAGGCGCAGGACAGGTTTAGCTGTCCCGTGCGGGTGTAATAGGTTTCCTTGCCCTTTTCCCACCAGCTCTGCATGTCGCCCTGCGATAGGTCTACCGATACCGGCATTCCCAGCGACTGATGCTTGATGTAGGTGGTCAGCGCTTTTTGGTCGGCATGGTCGAATTTGTAAGGCTCCGCCTGCATGTTTTCTTGGCGGCACTTGTTGATCCTGAGTTCAATGTTGATCGGCCGTTTCGCATCCGCATCCCACTTCGGAAAGGACGCCCCGACACCCTTCATGCTCGCCGCGGCCTCCCCGTGGCAGGAGGCACAGGACTTGCCGGCCTTGCCGTCGGCCGTATTCCAAATCTCTTCGCCCCGCTCCACATAGAGCATACCGGGATTCTGGAACGTGTCCTCTTCGAGGGCCCGCGTCTCTTCGGTCCTGTACAGCCATCCCGACCGCACCTCATCCAACGGATGTCCCTCGGGCGGCTTGGCACGAACCGTCATCTTCATAGTGCCATCGATCACCAGATCGTCATCAGCAGGCTCGGCCACGGCATAAGAACCCGCCAGAGCGAAACCTGCGACCGCGGCAACCGCCGCCAACATTCGCGTCTTCTTCAACATGATACCTCCAGTCGGCTCCACATCTTTCCGTGCGGATATCCTTATTTGATTTGGATGCCTTGCTCGTGCGTATAGGTTTCGCCGTTGTCATCCACCCACGAGAACTTGAATTTTCCGCTTTCCATCACCTTGGCGGTAAATTCGAAGTAGGGATTGGCGGAAATCGCCGGCTCGATATCGCAGGAGAAAACCGGGGTCCCGTTAAATTCGCACGTGAATTTGTTGATGATCTGGCGCGGAATCGGTTTGCCCTCTTTGTCCTTACGTTGGCCGGATTCCATCACATGATTGATAAGCGTCTTGATCGTAATCACCTCGCCGGCCGAGGCCGTCTTGGGGAGCTTTACGCGTGGTCTTGGCTTTGCCATTTTCGTGTTCCTCGTCTGCCGATCAGCCGCCGCAGCCGCCGATCGTGACCTTCACCAATTTCTTGTCCATAAAGACCGAGCCGTCGTTCATCTTGGCGATGGCCACGACGTTCTGGGTTTTGGCGAGCCGCATACGGGTTGTTGCTGTCGCCTCACCGCTCATGGGAGAGAAGTTGAAGGTGATGACACCGGGGTTCGGATTGCCTTCAGCCAGCACCATGACCGACTGTACGTAAGAGTCCTTGGTCATCTCGCTGTCGACGGATACCGAAATCGGCACCGTATTCCCGTTTTCGGCGATTTCCGGCGCGTTTAAGGTAATCTTGCCGGTCGCGGGCGATTTGCCGCCGGTAAAAGCGGCAATACTTTTCTCGGTCGCCGCCGCGTCCGCGAAGACGACGGACGGTCCGAGTCCCGTTGCCGCAACGGCAACCGCGCTCGCGGACAATGTCAGCACCTGGCGTCGTGACAGGTTCATCGACGTTCTCCTTCCAAATTCTTGCTTCATTTCAGCGTCACCAAATAGGCGACGATGCTTTCTACTTCTTCCGCGGTCAGGATCGTCTTACCCACCAAGTCCTTGCGGACGTCTTTCCCGACATCCAACGAATAAAAGCCGGGCATGACCGTTTCCGGTCCGAAGACGGCCTTCGAATTGACGACGATTGCCCGAAGCTCTTCAGGGGTGTACCGCTCCGCGACGCCGTCCAACGGCGGCCCTACTTCACCATGGAACAGATGCTCGCTCATTTCCTTGTTGGCGTGACAGGCTAGGCAGTTTCCCAGCTTGCGGTTGGCGAAATACTTCCGACCCGCCGCAGGATCGCCTTCCTTACCGGTCAACGACACCTCTATGGCGTCATCTTCGATCTTTACTGCGTCCGGCGAGAGGTCCATGGCCTGAACCGAGGAGGCTCCGACCAACAGCAACGCCGCCGCAAAAACAACTCTCGTTAAAAACATGAGGCACACATTCCCTGTTTTGCCCCTACCCTTTTTGGGCAGGTCGTCGACTATGGTAGCGGCGATGGATAACCCCTTCAATGCATAAATTGCAATTTTTGAATATGTTGTATCTGTTTCCGGAATGGCTATGTCCTCGCCCGCTGCTTCGGATCAGTCGGCGCTCTTACTGCCCTTTGCCTGGCGCTCACGAATTCGACGCGCGTGATAGCGCTGAAAATCCTCATCGGTTTCGTAAATTTTTTCCCGCACCCAGGTGAACATATCGAGGAAGGTTCCCTTTCCGAACGCGCCGGGCATGGTGGCGACGGCGGCCTGCGCCGCGGTCAGTCCTTCGGGAACTTTTTCCGGCATGAATAAGATCGTCGGGGTGAACACGATGCCCCACTTACGGCCCG
This sequence comes from uncultured Rhodospirillales bacterium, assembly GCA_913055735.1. Lineage (GTDB taxonomy): Bacteria > Pseudomonadota > Alphaproteobacteria > Rhodospirillales > UBA2165 > CAJXKD01. Next base: position 46,090 of record CAJXKD010000003.1, on the reverse strand, counting down.
CGGTTTTCTCGGTCAGCGTCGACCCGTCGAGGTCGGTCACCTCCTCGTCCCCGTAAAGATTGTATTGAACGACCTTGTAATTGGCCTTGATGTAGTCGCGAACCCTCGGATCGCTCAGTACTTCTTCATGAACCTTTTTGCAGTAGATGCAGCCGCGCTGTTCGAAGATGAGCACCAGCCGCTTACCCTCTTCCGCGGCGGCCTCGATGTCCTCGCCGATGTCGCGGAACGTGATCGAAAACCAATCTTCTTTGTGCAAACCGTCCTCGCCCAGCGTTGCCGCCCAGCTTGGCGACGCAAAGGCGATCAGAGCAACCGCGATCAATAATCTGTGCAACATTACCGTTGTCCTCATCCAAGATTTGAAAACATAGGAAAGGTTTCGAGAAGCCAGTTGGCGATCGCCGACATCTGGCCCGTGATGAACAGCACCCCGGTGACGATCAGGATGCCACCCATGGCCATCTCCACCCGATGCAGATGCCTGCGGAATTTGGCTGCCCAATCGATGAACCGCCCCGCGAAAACAGCGGCGAGCAAAAACGGAATGCCGATCCCCACTGAATAGGCCGCCAGCAGGGCCGCCCCGCGCGCCGCCGTATCCTCCGCGCCGGCGACGAACAAGATCGCGGCGAGCACCGGACCGACGCAGGGTGTCCAACCGAAGGCGAAGGCGAGCCCCATGATGTAGGCACCCAACAGGCCCGCCGGTTTGGACGCCATCTGAAATCGTGCTTCGCGGTACAGCCAGCTGATCCGGAAGATACCGAGGAAATGGAGCCCCATGACGATGATGATGACGCCGGCGACAATCGACAGCGTATCGAAATAACGGGCGATCGATTGGCCGATTACACTCGCCGTGGCGCCGAGGCCGACAAATATCGTCGTGAAGCCGAGCACGAAGGCGACCGCCGAGATGATGATCATCCGCGCCGATGCAGCGGATTTGGCGTCGCTTTTGAGTTCCTCGAAAGTCATGCCGGCGAGGTACGCCAGATAGGGCGGTACGATGGGGAGAACGCAGGGCGAGACGAATGAAATAAGGCCGGCTAAGAATGCGCCGCCAAAGCTGGCATCCAGCATAATCTGTCTCTCCCAAAGCGAAGCTGGCCATGATTCCGTTCCGGTATCAGCCAATCATCTCGACAGACGCCAACATATTCGATATTTCATATGTGTAGCAACAACGCGAATGGGGCAATGATCGGAAAATTGGCGTTTGCGGTTGCCGCCGCCCTCACCGTCACGCTCGGGCCGCTCAGCCCGGGCGGTGCTGGCGCGACTGTCCGCGCGGCAGAACTGATCATGTTGGAACAACCGGGCTGCAGGTGGTGCGCCCGCTGGAACGAAGAGATTGCGCCCGCCTACCCCAAGACCGAGGAAGGCCGGCGGGCCCCACTCCGGCGCGTTGACATAACGAAGATTTGGCCAGCGGACCTCAAGGAGATTTCCGGGGATATCTATACCCCGACGTTCATTTTGGTCGAAAACGGCCAGGAAATAGCTAGATTACGGGGCTATCCCGGGGACCATTTCTTCTGGCCCATGCTGGGCGAAATGCTTGCAAAACTGCCGTGATTACCCGGCGGGTTTTGCTATAATTGAGTGAACTCTAATAAGATGGCCCCGCCTGAGAGGCCAAGCGATCATTGAGAGACACATAGGTTATGCCGCCAACGATGCCCAATCTGAACCTCGACATATCGACGGAAGAAATGGATTCGCTGATCGATCAAGCGCGCAAAGCGAGTGACCTGCTTAAGGCGCTGTCGCACGAAAGCCGGCTGCTGATCCTTTGCTTGCTGAGCGAGGGCGAGAAATCGGTTTCCGAGCTCGAGGAAATCATGTCGATGCCGCAAGCGGCGGTGTCACAGCAATTGGCACGGCTACGGTTCGACCGGCTGGTCAATACCCGGCGTGAAGGCCGCATGATCTATTATTCCATCGCCAGCGAGGAAGTATCCGAGCTTGTGGAAACGCTCTATGAGTTTTTCTGCAAGCCCTTGCGCGAAGGACAAGTTGCGGCCGAATAAAAACCGCGCGCCGAGGCGCCCGACCTGCGCCCAATGGTTGCCAAAGTCCGGCAATAGCGTTTAGCCTGCCGAAAAAAGGGATAATAAATCCCGCTCTTGGAGGTACACGAATGGTAGATGCCGCCTGGATTCTGCCCGTCGCGGGTGGATTGGTCGGGGTCGTTATCGGTGCAGTGGCGCGCCACAATCATTTTTGCACGATGGCGGCTCTCGAGCGTTATTGGTACGCCAATGATGGCACCCGGCTGCGGACCTGGGTCCTTGCCGCGACAGTTGCCATCATCGCTACCCAGGCCATGACCCTCACGGGCCTTATCGACCTATCTGGCACTTTTTATCTCGATCCGAACTTCGGCTGGACCGGCGCCATCCTCGGCGGATTAGCATTCGGGTTCGGGATGGCCCTCGTCGGGACCTGTGGGTTCGGCGCCCTCGTGCGGCTCGGCGGTGGCAGCCTCCGGTCGCTGGTTGCCTTGATCATCCTCGGCCTTTCCGCCATCGCCGCACAACGCGGCCTGGTTGCCCAAGGGCGTGTCCAAATCGTCGACAATCTGGCCCTCGATCTGAGTTTCGCGGGCGATCAATCCATCGGCAGCCTTATCTCGGCCGCCCTCGGTTTCGACGCCCGGTTGATGACGGCCGTCGCCGTCGTCGCCGCGTTGTTGCTGTGGATCTTTCTCAATCGCGGCTACCGCCAGCGCTATGCCGACATCGGCACCGGAATCGTCATCGGCGCGGTGATCGCCGCCGGATGGGCGATCACGTCGTGGGCGGCGGCGACGTCATTCGATCCCATTCAGCTCGAGGCCGGCTCCTTCGTGGTGCCGGTCGGGGACGTCATCATCCAGTTCCTCGCCTTTACCGGTGTCGCGCCCGATTACGGCGTCGGCATGGTCGTCGGAGTCGGCATCGGCGCCGCCGCGGTCGCCTGGAAAAAACACGACGTCCGCTGGGAAGCCTGTGACGACGCCCGCGAACTGGGCCGCCATATCATCGGCGCCTTTTTGATGGGCGTCGGCGGCGTCTTCGCCATGGGCTGCACCATCGGGCAAGGCGTAGCGGCTGCCTCGACCCTCGCCGTCTCGGCGCCGGTGGTCATGATCTCCATCGCCTTGGGCGCCCGTTTGGGGCTGTCCTATCTGCTCGAAGGATCGATCGTCGGCATCTTCAAGACGGCGCACCGTGAAACCGTTCGTTGAACCGGGGGAGGACTTGAAATGAGAAAAACGCTCTTGGCCATTTCGGCACTGGGAATTTTGGCCGCCACCGGCGCGAAAGCACAGGACGACGCGCTCGTTTCGTTTAACGTCATGAAACCCGAGGTCGCCGTCAGGCTGGCACAGGGCGCGCTGGAAGCCTGCCGCGACGAAGGCGCCCAGATCGCCGTCGCGGTGGTCGACCGGTTCGGCACGTTGCAGGTGATGATCCGCGACCGGTTCGCCGGGCCGCACACGCCGGAAACCGCGCGCCGCAAAGCCTGGACGGCGGTGAGTTTCCGCGCCGACACGCTGAGCCTCACCGAAAACACGAAGCCGGGCTCAGAAGCCTATGGCGCCAACTTCATTACCGATGCGTTGATGCTGGGCGGCGGCGTGCCGGTCGAAGCCGCGGGATCGATCATCGGTGCCGTGGGGGTTTCCGGCGCGCCATCGGGCGAACTGGACGACAAATGCGGCCGCGCCGGCATCGATGCGGTGATGGACGATCTGGCTTTCTAATCGGTATCCCAGTACACAGAAACTATCCTAGAATAATCACGGACTTGACCTCCGCCGCTTGATCCCGCAAGTGACGGAGATACCAACTGTTTGGGATACCTATGCTGGATCACCTGAAAGCCAAAAACCGCGCCTGGGCCGAGGGCAAAGTCGCCACCGACAGCGACTTCTTCAAACGGCTGGAGCGTCAACAGACGCCCGAATATCTGTGGATCGGCTGCGCCGACAGCCGGGTCCCCGCCAACGAGATCGTCGGCCTCGATCCCGGGGAACTGTTCGTCCACCGTAACGTCGCCAACCTGGCCCCGCCGCAGGACGCCAACTACCTCTCCGTCCTGCAATTCGCCGTCGAGGTCCTCAGGGTGAAACATATCCTCGTGGTCGGCCATTACGGCTGCGGCGGCGTCGCGGCGGCCGTCGACAATCAGCGCCGTGGCCTCGTCGATCACTGGCTGCATCCGATCCGCGAGGTGTGGCACGATTACCGCCAGGAACTCGAAGCGTTGCCCAACGAGCACGCGCGCCTCAACCGCCTGTGCGAGCTCAACGTCATCCGCCAGGTGCGCAACGTCGCGACCGACGTGTTCGTGCAGGAGGCCTGGGCCCGCGGCCAGGAACTCCATGTCCATGGCTGGGTCTATGCCATCGCCGACGGCTTGGTTCAGGATCTGGACGTGACGATTAGTCAGCCCGAGGACATCAAGCGCCTCAGATAAGGGCGCTCGCGCTCAGAGCGGATAGTCGCGCTCCGGATCGATCCCGCAGGTCTCGATGAATTTCCGGATCTGCGTCACCTCGGTCTTGGGCAGGCTGTGTTGGGCGTGGGAGAAGTTCGCGCTGTGACCGTTGAGCGTCACGTGGAGTTTACCGGCGTGCGCCTCGTTGATCTCGGCGCCGATCTCGCGCAGGACGCTCTCGACATCCTTCATGGCAATGTTGGCGTTGACCGGATGAGCGAACAGGGCGTGGAGTATTTTGCGGTGATGATGGTTCATGAATACCTCGTCTGATTGCCGCCCAAAATAGTGAGTTTTTGGGCCCGTGCAATGACGGCGGTCAATTCCACATCATACATTCGCGGGCGCGACGCCGCGGCGATACAGATGCCAGGTGGCGTGGCCGAGCACCGGTAGCACCACCAACAGGCCGACCAGTCCCGACAGTAGCGATAGCCCGACAAGGACAGCGATGATCACGCACCAGACCGCCATCACCCGGGGGTTGAGGACGACAAAGCGCACGGAGGTCAGCATGGCGGTGATGAAATCGATATCGCGGTCGAACAGCATGGGGATGGAGACGACGGAGTAGGAAAAGACACTGAAGGCGATCGCCGCGCCCGCCGCATTGCCGACCAACAGGAACAGCCAGCCGGTGGGGGTGGTGAAGATCACGTCGAGGAGCTCGGAAAAGCTGAACAGCCGGAAGCCCATGAAGCCGAAGGACAACAGCGCCGCGATGTCCAACCAGATAAACAGCGAAAAACCTGTCACCAGGGCCATCCAGCCGAGATCGCGGCTGAACATGGACCGCACGGTGGCGAAAACAAGGATCCAGGAGAGCCGTTGATCCGCCCCCAACCCGCCGGGTTCGAGCCCCCGGCTCACGACATAGAAACCGCTGGCGATAAAGGGTGCGATCAGAGCGAAGCCCGCCGCCAAGGGATAGACCAGGAACGGCAGATCGAAACGCACCAGCAACAGGATCAATAGCCAGCCGCCGACCGTATAGATGCCGCTGAAAAACAATCCATATTGCGGCGCCGTCCGGAAATCCCGGAACCCGATCGCCAAGACTTCCAGCACGTCGTCGACCGACACCTTGTTCACGCCCGGCTGTTTGGAACCGGCCGTTTGGCTTGATCCCGGATTTGCCGGCGTCACCGCGCTAAGCGCGGGCCTCTCTTCGCTCACCATACGCGTACCCTGTCTCTTTGTTTTATCGCCATAGGATAGCGGAGCAGTGGACACCCGTTCCTTGATCGATATCAACGAGATTTTGGAAGCAGCAAGCCTTCCCACACAGTATCGTTCTGTTCCAGCGACGACCCGGAGGGAAATTACGCGACAACCAGGACTTGCCTGACCCCGGATTTTGGCCCGCCGTTTCGGCAACGATTATGTCGCTAGTATCAGCCGAATTAATGTGCAGAACTACCCATAATAAGTGTTGTTCTTAATTGTGCAATTGGGGCGGATGTAACGAGCCCAAAGAGGGGACTCTTGATGGGCATATTCTTGGCGGCCAATGTGCGGACGTCTAAACTCATACTAATTGGAATAGTCCTCGCTTTTCTTTCGGGCTGCGGCGCTGAATTCCGTAAATTCTGGAATGATCCTTCCAATAAACCCGACGGAATCGGGCAATCTCACCAAGGGGCCACAGTCCGCTTCTTAGGGGTCTCCAGCTTTCTGATCAAAGATGGCGATGCAACCATCATGATTGATGGCTATTTAAGCCGCCCCGACAATTTTTTGTTCAAACGGATCGCCCCGGCGCCGGCGCGGATCAAAAAGACTTTGTGCGCGATGGATGTACAGCTAAGTGAAGGATGCGATGGTTCGACGTCGGCCAAAGACAATCTTGACGCCGTATTTGTGATGCATGGCCATTTTGATCATGCAATGGACAGTCCCTTTATCGCTTGCGTGACGGGGGCAACATTGGTTGGCGGTCCGGTTGTTAATCAAATAGCGGATCGAACAAAGCGTTTTCTCCCGGACAGTTGCGGGCAAATTAGCTATGAGCCTTTGGATGAAGAATCGAAGCAATTCACATTTGATGATTATCATCCAATTTTAGTGACGCTGGTAACGGTCCCCCATTCAGATAATCTCGGTTCCAAGATTTTGGAAAATGCCATGGCCGACCCGGATTGGACTTTCCCGGCAAGAGTCACGCAGATGAAACTGGGGGTGAGTGTCGCGGCTCATTTGAAATTGCGACAGGGCTCTATTCTGATCGTGCCAACGGCAGGGGACATAAGTGGAAAGCTCGATGCAAAGCGTTTCGAGACAGACACCATATTCTTAGGCGTGGGTGCATTGGGATTTACGTGTAAAGAAAAAGCCCGAGAATATTGGAAGAATACGGTGCTTGCCACCAAGGCAAAGTGGGTTGTTCCGATTCATTGGGATTCATTTACAGGTTCACTTGTTTCAGAAACAGGCCCGTTTGATCCAGAAGCGGTTGTCACCTTGGAGAGCCCATTTTACGAGAAGCTGGATCGGGTGCTGAGTTGGTTCCAAGAGTTTGCTGCGGAAAGCCAAGATGTTACTTTGCGGCCCGTCCCGGTTTTGAAACCGTTCGATCCGTTCTTTCAGACCAGGCCAATAAAACCAGGCCAATAAACTGACAAAATGGAACACACCTTTTCAGGCATGAAAAAGCCCGCCGAAGCGGGCCTAATTCATTCAAATATAATAAGAAATTTGGTTGCGGGGGAGGGATTTGGATTTTGCAGACTCGTTCGGGCTGGCAAGCTCCAAATGAAAGCAGCCGCGCAGAGTTAGAAAAAATGTTCTCCATCCTAGCGTTTCACGTCGCTACCACACGCATCCCAAACAGAAAAGGTCATCGCCGATCTCCACTCGGGCAGGCACGCGACGGCCGAGGACGGCACCTGCATCCTTGAATGCAACCTCGAGCGGCACGCGCCGGGAGTTGCGGACCGTCCCATCGCAATGACAGCAAGCGCCGTTAGTGACGATTGAAAGACTTTGTTAATTTCTTCGCACGTAAGAAATATTTTGCAAATATTGCATAAGCTTGGCAAATAGCCACCTGTACACGGGCGGATTGTATAGAACGTCCGGATTAAACGGGACAGGATGTCGGGGATCCATGGGTAGATTGAGAACGCCGCTCGCCGGAGCGGTTTTGGTTGTTTTGGCCGGCTGCGTCACGCCGGATAATAGTCAGTCGGCTTCTGAACCACCACTGCCGACGCCGCTTGAATATCTTGCCGAAGTACGTGGCGAGAATGACGACACGTTGAATTCGGCTTTTATCGAGGACGGCATCCGCGCCCTCGAGAAGCACGACCTCGACGTTGCCTCGCGATCCTTCAACCGGGCGCTGAAATTCGATCCCACAAACTCCAGCCTGCATTTCTTCAACGGCTTCACCTATCACCTCATGGCCGCTGAGGGCGATGCCAGCCAGTTGGACTTCGCCAAGATCGGCTATGAACAGGCCCTACGGTTCAATCCTGCTAACGCCTGGGCTGCCTACCAGCGCGGCCTCATTCACTACCGCGAGCAAGAATTTGCCGACGCACAGGACATGTTCGCCTACGCCGCCACCTACATGCCCGACAACCGGGAAGTTCTCGCGGCATTGCAGTCCGCTTCTTATCGTACCCAGGACATTGGCACGGCAACGGTTGCAACGGAACGGCTTCTCGCACGTTTTCCCGAAGACCCTGCCGGGCTGCGCAATGCTGTAGTTGTTTATGGTGCCGCGGGTGATTTTGTCCGGGCGGACAGCGCCATGAACACCTATGCCGCACTGGATATCGGAAGCAGCTATCGGCGAAGCCGCCTCGAGCGGCGCCTCAACGAATGGCGGCGCGTGCACGAAGAGGAACTCCAGCTGGCACAAAGCATTCTGGGCAGCGAAAACGAAACAGAGGGCATAACACCCGATGACTCCAGCGGTTTCGGCAGCGACAGCACCTCCACGGATTCGACGTCGAGTGCCGGCGCGGCACCCAAAATGCTGCTTGCCGACGTCGCGATCATCCGCACCGAAGAAACCAACATCACCAACAAGGGTTTCAACCTGTTGAGCGGGCTAACCGCGCAATATGCCGGCACCATCATCAGTTTCGCACCGACCTCGACCACGGGATCGGCCAAAAGCATCACCCTCAGCCGGTCTCATGCACTGTCCATCCCGACGGTCACCTATAATCTGAATATCTTTTCGGATTCGAACGACGTGAACGAGGTACTCGCCCGTCCGACCCTTGTCGCTATCGATGGGGAAGAATCCGAGTTCTTCTCCGGCGCCGTCTGGCATGTAGAACTCTCCTCCAGCGATAGCGATTCGAGTGACGGTGTCCAAGACGTGCCCATCGGAATAGATCTAAAACTGACCCCGAAATTCATTGACGATGAAACGGTGCAACTCACCGTCACGGCGGCGCGGGCCTTTATCGAAACCACCTCCAGCGAAGCGAACTTCAACAATTTTTCGCAGACGTCGAAGACAACGGTGACCGCGAACGTCGTGATGAAGTTCGACCAGACCCTTGTCATGTCCGGCCTCAGCGAGAAAGAAACGGAGATCGTAAAAACCGGCGTTCCGATCCTTCAGGACCTGCCGATCGTTCAGTACGCGTTTTCAAACGAGACGACCCTCGATCTCAACAAATCGGTGCTTATCCTGGTGACGCCACGCAAGGCCCAGTTCACAGAAGCCGATGGCTCGCCGAAGATCGAGCCCGCGCAACCGGCAAACAGTGGAGACTCCGGTGAGAACGTGAAGCGTCTGGAAGCGCGGGGGGACTGGGACTTTACACCGGCGCACAATCTTGACGCGGTCGCCAATCACTTAAAGGACCACCGCTTCTACCGGGAGTTCCGGTCCGGCGATGTAACCCTGGAAGAATGGAACAATCTTGACGGCCTGCGCCACAAGGTCCTTCAGGTTTTGGACTTCCTCTACTTCTGACAAGTATACGCCGATCTCTCCGATCCGCGATGGGATCGGAGGGCGACTTCGGCGGTTTTCCTATTCACTCACCAGATATTCGAAGTTGGCAGCCGTAACGCTCTTGCCGGCAAGGCCATAGTTGCAGCTCCCATCCTGGGCCCAGCCGAGGAACTCGCCCTGGTCCGTCTTCACCCGGCAAGAAAAGCGCACATCGTAGCCATTGCGGGCCGTGTGAACCGCGTCGAACGGGGCGTTGCCCCCGCCAAACCGCACCCAGTTCCCTTTGACAACCGACGACAGCACTTCATAGCTCGTAGCAGTGGAGGGCGAACTGCCGTTGGAATACGAACAGACGCCTGCGCTGTTGGCCGTGCCGGTCCACGATACGGTTTGGTTGTTTTTTGATTCGGTAACACGGCAAAGATACAGAGCATCGCCCGACTTGGCGGCGACGTTAAGGGGTTTTGCCTCTTCCAATGCCTTGTTTTTCAAGTGCCCTTCCCAGATCTGACTGCTTTTGTTCGTGGTGACGACGTTGCCGGACGGCATGACCGCGATCGCTACAGCATTGGCCCCTCCGACGTGGTCCCAACTTTTTCCGTTCCAGCGATAAAATCGCCCGTCCGTTCCGACGATCCAGGCCGAGCCGTCGGCGCCGATGCTTACATTGGTCGCCGCACCGGGCAGTCTTGTCCAATTGGAACCTATCCTGGCCCAAATCTGGTTCGACGTATTCGTCGAGAGAATATTACCGTGAGGATCGGCGGCAATGGCCCCCACGGTCCCTCCACTCACGCCGTGGTTCTTGTCATTACTGTCGAGACGGTACAGCACCCTATTCATGCCGACGAACCAGACGGAACCATCCCCGCCAACCGCAATATCCCTTGCGCTTTGATGCTCGATCTTTCTCCAGGTCGTCCCGTTTCCGGTATAAATATTGTTTTCTCTATCGACGTACCAAACCGTCCCGTCCGGCGCGACGGCAACGGCCATGGCATTTTCCGCATTCGATTTCGTCCAGCCATTGCCGTTCCACTTGTACAGAGCATAATTGTGCCTGCTGATAGAGACCATCCAGGTGTCTCCGTTCGCGCCAACGGCAATATCCGTCGCCGATCCCGGCCACTTGTGCCAGCTTGAATCGATGCTGCCGCCGCTAACCGACGTCCAGGTCGCCCGCGGCTTCGGCATGCCGAAGCTCAGGGCCTGGTTGCTGTAGTTGTTGCACTGCAGTTGTTTGACAAGCCATTGGCTCTTATTCGAGGGATTCTGAATGATGTCGATGCAGAAGCCCGAGGCCTTGTTCTTGAGCTGCATCTGATCCTCGATGATGATCTTTTCCCAGAACATATCGTCCGCATGGTCACACGGCCGGCTGACCAGGTTGGCATTCGCCTTCGTGCTCTCGGGGAACAGGCAGTTCCCTTGGTAGTCGAAGATCTTGAGATAACCACGCAGGTCTTCGCTGTAATTGAAGAACGACCCTTTTAACCAAGCCACGTTCTTCGCCTGCTCGAGGATAGAACACTGGGTCGCGAATACCGGGTGCGGCATATTTTGGGGAAAGAATGGGAACGGCATGACGGCCGCTATGTTGAACGTGCCCAGACACATGGCCGTATGTTCTGACGCAAGGGGCGCGTTGACCGCATAGTATTTCGGCTGGGTATTGCCGAGCGCGCGGAACGCCTGACTGTCGGCGCCGTGGCAGGGCCACCATTCGCCTTTCGCTTGACCCGGCGTCGCCGACGGATCGGTGAAGTGCAGGCACTTCTGGCTGTCCCGGTTGCCGATGCGGTAGAAGTCCTTGTCGTGGGACAGGACCTTCCAGGCTTCCGCATTGTTCTTGGGGTCGCAGACATCGAGCTGCAACTGGACGCCCAAGTCCGGGTTGTTGGTCGCCGGTTTCACGCAACGGTTCTGGTTTTGGAACTCCACATAACCGTTGTCGCGTTTCTTGGTCGTCCAACGCTGGTTCCGGTCGCTGTCGGAGCAGGGCTCCATGACCACGTTGTTCCCTTTGTGGGTCAGACACTGACCGGAATGGCCCACTTCGAGCAAAATGTTCGACAGATCGTCGCTCGCGGGTTCGATATCGAGGCCCGAGGAGAACGTCTGAGCGAGCTGCTGATCCTTGATCTTTTGCTGATCGTCAAGCTCCTTCTGGAAGTCCTCTTGGCGCTTGGCGATCGCCTCGAAATCCTTGCGGTGCTTGTCCATCTCGGCCTTGTTCTTGTCCGAGAGGTCCTGCATCAGCTTGCCGATCACCTCGTTAAAGCGGTCGGCCATGGGTTGCGGGAAATCTTTTATCCCGTCCTTGATGATGTATTGGATCAGCTGCAGCGCGACGTAGCCCAGTTCTTTCGCGTCATAGACCGGGTCCTTCAGCTTGAACACGAAGTCGGCTTTGATGGGCTGCTTGAAGACGGCGTAGTCCATGTTCAGGAGCCATGGCTCGTCATGCTTGATGGAGCCCTGGAGGCTACCCTTGAAGCTGAGATCGTTGATGACCAGCGGCTTGGTCTTGGCGATGCCGTCGACGGCCGCGTTGAAGACTTTTTCTGCAAGCTCGTCGACCTTCTCCGCCCCTTCGACGGCAAGTTCCGCAACCTTCAGTGCGGCGAGCGCCGTGTCCTTCTCAAGCAATAGACCCGAGACCCGGGGGTCAAGATCCACTGGAATGACATCGATGGCCTTCTCAATGGCATGCAACACACCTTCGGCAACATCGCGCGAAGCTTCAAAAGCCAGATACTCACCTTCGTACTTGGCCTTACAGCTGACCTGATACCAATGACAGTGCTTGCGGTGGCTCTTCGCGTCGTCAGCCTTCTTTTTCAAGCTATTCACTTTGTCTTCGGCTTGATGCAGCTTATTGAGCTCGCGATTGCGCTCGGCACGCACCTTGGCACGGGCATCCTCGATCTTCTTGTTGAGGCCGTTGACCTTGTTTTCGGCATCCTTAAGCGTCTTCAGCCCGCTCTCCAGTCCTTTCTTCACCTCATCCAGAACCGCGTCGACATGGTCCTTGACCGTGCCGTCGAGCCACGCGGAGAAGTCGGAATTCTCGAGCTCACCGTCGATGATGAAGTCGGCATTGCTCGCCTTGCCGGTTTTCAGGTCGAAGCCGACACCCTCGAGTATTAGCTTGCCCGTGCCGAGCGCACCGAAATCGCTGTCCATCTCGAATTTGATCAGCGACGGCACCTCGACATCGATGATGACCTTTTCGTCGAGACCGAGGAAGGCAACGTCGCCTTGCAGCTTGAAGTGGGGCTCGGACTTGGTCGAGATCGCAACATCGATTGAGTTGTTCTTGACCTGGATCGGCCCCAGATGCATGGGGTCGATATCGCCCTTGAGCACCAGGCCCGCAGTCTCCGAAATGCTGAACTGAGCATCCCCGAGATCGTGGTCCATGAAGGCAAGCGCGCCCTTCGCGGCGAAACCGGCGCTGATAATCCCGAGATCGGGATCCTCCGCGCCCGGCGTCGCGAACGCCAGCGTCACGTTGTGAAGCTCGAAGAACGGGATGTCGCCTTCGCCGGTTTTCGATTTCTCACCAGCGATCGCCTCGACCAGTTGGACGATTTCCACCGGCCCCATCGACGTGATCGTTCCTTGGAACGCAATGGATTTGGGAATACCGAGCAATTCGGGGTCCGGTTCGATATCGGCCGCCATGGAAACGGTGTCCGAACCCATTTCGGTGGTCCCCTTGAACCCGAGCTTGACGGAGCCGTCCGGCGACACGCCGGCCTTCAACGCCACATTGGCCAGTTTCAGACCCTTGATGTTGAAGGGCTTATCCCACGTGCCATCCATTTCCCCTTCGATATCGAAGGTGACATCGGCCTCGTTAATTTCCATCTCCAGTTTTGTCGCCAGGGTCAGGTCGTCATCGCCCGCCTTGACGTTCATATCGACCTCGATACCGACCTCTGCAGCTTCCTCGGTCAATTCGACGAAGAACGCGGGCGAAACGGACTCCGGCCAGCTCATGAACTTCGGCAGACCCGACGGTTTGCCGAACGTCGGCAGGAATGCCTCGACCTTGACCAGTGGGGTGCCGCCGAAAATGCCGCCGAGCTCGCCCATGAGGAAGGTCGAACTGCCCAGTCCGAGCTTGCCGAACGCGCTCTTCGAGTCGCTCGATCCGTTGGGATCGAAAACCGCCGCGAGAATCAATCCGCTGTCGAGAGAGAATTGCTGCGGGTGAATCTCGAAGATGGGTTGCAGAAGCGGCTGCGCGAACTCGGGCACGCTACCCGACGCTACATTCATTCCATTCTCGCTCAACACGAACAAGGCGTGCGTCAGCGGCATCTTCTTGAGAATTCCCGATTTGTCGAACGGGATGAGATCGCCCAGGTTGTCGGCGTTCCGCTCGACGATCATCGTCCAGCCGTCATGGCCGCTGGGTGACTTGGCGTTGACAAGCGCGGTCTCCAAATCCTCGCCGTCGAGAATCGCCGTCGCGCCGATGCCGGCCGTTGAAATCGCCAGGTTTTTGATGCCGAACTTGTCGGCATGCGGAATGCCCTTGAGAACGGGGATATCGGCAAGATCGACCTCAGCGGCAACTTGGATTTCTCCGTCGACGAGCTTCTTGTTCTCGATCTCGAAGGCGACGACCACAGGCAATCCCTTGCTCTTGCCGAGATCGGTTTCGCCGGAAAGGGCAAAATCGATTTCACGGTCGGTGCCAGACCCGCCGGTGCGCGACTTCAACGTGAAATCGACGCCGAGATTGGCGAGATGGATATAGGGGACGTCGAGGGGCGCCGCCCAGGCCGACGATGTCCCGCCCTTGAACTCGATGTCCTTTTCGGTGCCGTGACTGGTGAAATCGAACTCACCGGGCAGTGACAGGGTGGAGCTTCCCACCGTCGCGCTTAACGTGGTGGAGACCGCCACCTTGGTGCCGTCCGTCGTGGAAATCTCGAGCGTGGGGGTTTCGAAACTCAGATCGTCGGGGATGCCGGGAATGGCAAGCGTCGGCAGCGTCGCCGAAATATCCAGCGTCTTTGTCCAATTTTGCGCCGCGCTGGCGGCGTTCTGTGCGGCCTGCCCCGCTTGCGTCGCGGCATTCGCGAGCATCTGCGGATCGACAGATCCCTTCAACGGCACGGCGTCACTAATACCCAACGAGGAAAATATATCGGCGAGTTGCGTACCGCTGGAGGCCTCCAACATGCCATACATATTGAGGCCTTGCTTGAGGCTGACAGTGGCGCCGGCCACATCGCTCACCTGGGAGGACACGATCTCCGGCAAGCTTGCCGCAGAGACGGAATTCGCCGCGCCGCCTTCCGGCACCACGATCAACGCGAGGTCGCCGAACGTCACGTCGCTCAGGACCGAGCCCGACGTGCCGGGAATATGATCGCCCAGATTGAAGTCCGACAGAGTGAGCGCGACGAACGTCTTGCTGTTCGGTTCGGGATGGTAGAACAACACATCCACCTCGTCGGTTTTGTAGGTCATCTTGGCCTCGACCTCGGACCGGGTAAGCCGCACCTCCTTGATCTCGAGTGCGTTCAGGCCGGGAATGGAATTACCCGCACCGACCAGTTCGGAAATAGTGAGGTCGTCGGTAACCGTTACCTCGTAGTCGGCCTTACCGTCGCCTGCGTCTTTGACCACCGCGGCCGCGACGTCGACCTCCTTGTCATGCAAGGTGGCCTTCGCGGTGACGTCCATGGTCCAGCCGTCGGCACCCTTTTCCGCATCGAGGGTCCCGCCGTTCACCGTAAAGCCAGGAAAGTCCACCAACTTCGCCGTCGTGAACGCGGACGAAATCTTCGTATCCCACGCTTGGCCATCGCGGGTGGCGGCAACCTTGAAGCCATCGAGCTCGAACCCGTCGGCGCGCGGCAGCGATGCCAAAGCGGGCAGATCAGCAAGGGTCAGCGCCCCCGTGAAATCGACGTTAGCAGTATTCAAGCCGGCCGACGTTGCGTCCACATCAATGGCGATCGTGAGCCCTTTGGCTTTTCCGAGGTCGGTCACCCCGGCAAAATCAATTGTGACTTCCCGGTTGCCCGAGGTGCCCTGAATGTCGGCATCGAGTTTCAACTCGTCGATATGCAGCCAGGAAAGGCCGAACGGCTTGCTCCAACCGCCGGAAATCTCACCCGCGAATTTGAGCTCGGTGGCGCCGCCCGCAGACGAGAAATCGAACTCGCCGGGCGCCTTCAGGGTCGTACTGCCATCGGAGAACGTAAAATCCGTGGCGAGCGACACATAGATGCCCGACGCCGGCGCATCGCCTGAGGCGCGATCGGGTGCCGAACCGGAGATATGGAACACCGTATCGGTAAATCCTGATCCGCTAGGAAGGCCCGGAACAGACAATGTGCCGATGGGCGCCTCGAGATCGAGGTTGGCGAGCGCGTCCCTGGCCGATGCCGCCGCGCGGGTGCTGGCGGAGCCGAAGGCAGACACAAGCATTGTCGGATCGATGCTTCCCTTGATGGGTATCGTCGCCGGAACAGCCAACGTATCGAACGTCTGTTTGGCGCTGTTCGCGCCGCTGACGTCAAGCTGCGCGAGCACGGTGACGCCCGCCTTGATGTCGATCGTGCCGCCGGCAACATCGGTCACGGCGGTCGCCAGCCCCTCGGGGAGGTCGTCCGCCGACACGCCGGTTAGATCCGTGCCCGATCGGGCGAGAACAAGCGTGCCGTCCTTGAGCAGCGCGCCGTTGAGCGCGGAGCCGATCCCGGGGATGGCGTTGCCGAGATCAATCTCACCCGCGGTAAGGGCAAAGTACCGGTTACCGGCGTCCCCTGCCTTGAACAGGGCGAGTTCCAGGGATTCGCTGCCCACCGTTACCTTGGCATCGAGCAGATCACCGGTGATCAGCAGTTCATTGACCGTGAGCGAATCGAGCGCGCTGGCAACGGAACCGGCAAGATCGGACAGCTTGATATCGCCGGTGATATCCGCCGCGTAGTCCTTGGCACCTGACGTCGTATCGATCTTGGCATCGATCTGCACCGCCTTCGAATTCAGGTCGCCGTTCCCGACGACGCTCAAATTCCAGCCCTGGCCGCTTTCCTGGGCGCGGAAGGTGCCGCCCGCGAACGTCAGCCCCTGAAAACTGAAAATGTCGGCGGTGCTGACCTCGCCCGAGAGCTCAAGCTCACGATTGTTGCCCGTCCCCGCGATCTTGATGTCGAGATTCGCGAGCCCGATCTTGCTGACGGCCGGTAGATGGCCGAGGGGCGGCAGATCGCTGAGACTGAGGGCGTTGCTCATTTTGAACTCCGCACCTGCCACCTGATTGTTCTCCACGGTCAGATCAACGTCGATACCGACACCTTGGCTCTGGCCGAGATCGGTAGTACCGGACATGGCGAAGCTGAAATCGCGGCCCGTTCCCTGGGCCGCCGCCTTGGAGGCAATTGCGAGATCGAGGCTGTCGATCTGCAGCCAGCTAACCCCGAATGCCGCCGACCAGCCGTTGGCCATGCTGCCGGTGAAGGAAAGGTCGGGCACGTTGCCGCTGCTCGTCGCGAAATCGAGTTCCCCCGGGAAAGCGAGACGGCTGCCCGCCACCGTGATATCGAACTCGGAGGTGACGGCCACCTTGATGGTGCCGTCGGTCGAGGAATTCTCGACGTCGCCCCGGGTGATCCGGAGCTCCGGAGACTTGAACACGCCGCCCTGCGGAGTGCCAGGGATCGAGAACTGCGGCAGCGGCACCGTGAGATCGATCTTCGGCAGCGTTCCGGCGGTCAATGTATTACTGACACGCGCGGCGGCGCCTTTGGCGTGCGACACGAGATCGGTGAGGATTTGCGGATCGATGGCGCCGGTCAACGGCAGCGGACGGTTCAAGCCGACCTGCTGCAACACGGATGCGGCCTGTGACTGGGTGGGATCGAACGTGGCAAAAACGTTCAGCCCCGGTTGCAACTGAACGGAATTCTCCGAAAACCGCGTTAGGGCTGTGCGGATATCGTCAGGTAGCCCGGCAAAGGAAAGCTCCCGTGCCGTCGTTCCGGTCTCCAGGACGAGAACCGGCTGAACGATGCTAAGATTTGCCAGGAAACTCGAAGCGGCGCCGGGTATCGCCTCGCCGAGGTTCAGGGCGTCGGCTTCGATGATGGCGATGGTGCCGCCGTTGCCATCGGATTTCATCACGAAGGCATAGGAGTGGTTCGCGCTGGCCAGCGTCGCCGATATGTGATCGCTGCCGAATGCGGCGTTTTCGATGGTTATGGAGGAGAGACCGGGCAGATTGACGCCGCTGGGCAGGAGATCCGCGAGCGTCAATCCGGAGGACACCTTCACATCAAATGTCGCGTCGGAAAGGCCGGCGTGGGTGTACTCGATTTCCGCCTCGACGGATTTCGAGCCGACCTCGGCCGTGCCGTTGAACGTCAGGTCCCATCCATCGCCGGTATTGTCCGCCGTCACCTCCAGCCCGGACACACTCACCCCGCCGAAGCTGATCAGCGTTTGTCCTTCCAGCTTGCCGTCGAGCTTGCCCGTCATGGCGCCGGCGGCGGACCGGCCTTCGATGGTAAGGTCGTATTGTAATGTGTTACCGGCGACGACCATCTCGATGCTCGACTCGGATTTCAACGCCAGGCCAGTTTCGTCGGCAGCGAGGGACAGGGACGAGGTGCCCGGCCATTTGATGAAATCGGTTGGCACATCTTTTAAGGCGAGCTTCCCGATGGAGCCAGACAGGGCGAAATTCTCGGCGCTAAGGGCGGCCTCCTGGGAGGCACCCGTGAGGTGGCTCACAAAGATCGCATCGGGCAGGATGCCGCTGAAAGCTTCGCTGACATTGGTCAGCCCCAGTTCTTGGGTCAGGAACCGGCCCGGCACCGAGTTGCCGAAATCGATTTGAACGAAAGCGTTGACGCCCCGGCGAAGGGAGAGGGTATTTCCGGCCCCGGCGGCAACCTGCTGTAGACGGCTCGTAACCGCGGAGGGCAGATCGGCGGCCGCAATCTGATTGTCGGACTCAGCATAAATGAAAACGGCTTGGGACAGGGACAAAGCGGAGAGGTAGTCAGCGCCGGCGGTGGAACTCGTGATGTTGAACGTCGTGTCGGACAAAGCGAGCGCATAGTTATAAGCGTCCGAGTTCCCGGATTGCGCAAAGGCATGAACGGTTTGTCCACCGGAGAACGTCAGATCGACGCCGCGCGTCGTTTCCGTTGCGGATTGCAACGACGCTCCCGAAAAGACATCCAACGCCCCGATCCGGGACGAGAATTGTTGCGTCAAATCAGATGACGTCGTTTGCGCGCGCAGTTCCGATGAAGAAAAGGTAAGAACAAATAATAGAGCTGCCGCAGTGCCGAACCGACGAAACATGCATATCTCCAAATATTTCCGACCAACACAGAAAGAATATTTGGAACTTAGCCATGGATTCGTGACGCTGTGAACTCATGAAGGGCATTTTTTGCGGGTTATGACGAAATTGTAATGAAAAATGTCCGACAAACGTACGGTAGTAGCGGCGCGAACAATTTCGTGTCGAAATTACCCCTACTGCTAGAAAACAGTGTTTTGATGGGACTGGAAGGCAAGCTATGGCTAGATTCGGCACCCTGCCGAGGGGTCGAGTCCCTCTTCGGCACCATTCCCCAATAAATTGAAATTAGACCTGACGACCGCTCCTTAAACTGCGGACGACGCGCGTCAAATTCGGAAATGTCGGCACCGGAAATGCGAAAACCCATTATCTCAACGGGATAATGGGCTAAAATTGGTTGCGGGGGCAGGATTTGGATTTTGCAGACTCGTTCGAGTAGGCAAGCTCATAGGTCTGCTTTAAGCAAATAAGGGATCGGACAAGAGGCAGAAAATAGATGCCTCCGCTGCTCAAACCCGATAGTTAATCACCTCTCTGCCGTCACGCGCTTTGACCGATATGGGAGTTGGGAGTCGATATTCTGACAGCGCCCGAAGGAGATCGCTACAACGCTGGGCCATGTAGTCTACCGGAGCAGCATAATCATTTATCTTTCTGTGATATTTTTCCGGTAGCGTGCTTCTCGGATGACTACGGCAAATATAGACATATCCGTACTGCGACAGATTGACTGTTTTAAGCTGTTCCGTGATGGAATCACGCCTTTCGTCACCAATCGTGGCAAACTCTTCATCCCCGTGTTCCACATATCGAAATCCCGCATTTTTGTCGATCATCAGCGAGGGGACGAATTGAGCGCTCTCTCCATGATTCTGTCCCTCGACGGTCCGGTCAATCCAAAATAGCTCCTGCTGCATCGCGAAATACTGCAGGTGATCGGTCAAAAAACAGGCAGACGCGTCAGCATCAAGCATGGCACCGATTTGCACTTCCAGCCGCGACGGATGATAGAGGCCGTCATCGTCCCACTGACAAATGACCTCCCCCCTTGCATTGTCCAAACCAATGTTCCGCATGTCACCCAGCGTCGCCCCCTCACCCCGCAGACATATGCATCTGATGTCGTCACGTCCTAGCCCCGAGACATAAGAGGAGACCGCCAGTTGACTGCGTTCACTGCCACCTGCCACAATCACAAGCTCTCTGTTGGAGTAACGTTGCCCGATGAAGCATCGGATCGCTTCCTTGGCCAAAATGACCCCGTCCCAGGTGGGCATCACGCAGCTTATCAACGGGCCAACGCCGTTTAAATTCTTGGGATCGGCCTGTTTTACCTTTGACGTGTGCAGGATCCGAAGGTCGTTCAGAGCGTCACTACTCGTAAATGTCTTGGCAACGCCGGCCCAACTGTAGAACTGTACGTGCCGCCATCCATATTCGGCCAGCTCCGCCCGCATTGAGTCGTTATGTAAGACATTGTGGAGCTGTTCCAGCCATCGTTCCGTGTTCTCGAGATCTATTCGCTCGTACGGAACGATCTCCTGAAAGGCAGAGTGGTCGGGTGCAAGATAAACGGTACGACACGCTAATGCTTCCAAAGCGGAAATCGGCATAATCTCCGCGACTTCGGCTGGGTAAATAACCGCCTTGCTTTCGGTGAGATGGCGATACAACTCACGCTTTGAAAACGATCCCATCGCAACGGGAAAGCCTCGCTTACAGAGATCGTCAATTCTGGCTTTACAAGCCTGCTCAATGGCATCGATACCCCCCTGCTTCCACGGATAATCATAGGTACAAGCCACAAACTCCAGCGTCGGATCGCCGTGTCGCTCATAAATTTCCAGGGCCCGCAGCAACCCCCTTTCTGGGCGGGACGTATACATAACCTTGTGAGATTCTTCGATCCCGCCCGACACTTCATTTACGAGGGAAAAATCGATGCCATTGTGAACTTTCTTTATCTTCGGCTCCCACGCCGGAAGGTGCCGAATAAAATGACTTCGGTGAAATTCGGAAAGGCAATACACTTCGTTTATGCGGGGCAAAAACATTTCCAGCCGCTGGAAGTGATCCGGCCCATACATATCGTGACACCACAGAATCTTCATGGTGGCCGGGATCGGCGCGCCAAAGATCTCGAAATAGCGGGAGCAGATGAAGAGATCGCACCTGTCCCCGGCACACCATGCTGGAAACGCGGCGAGGTCGCGGTAGTCGACACCATCGAAGGCGCCCGACTGTGTGCAGTGGCAGAAAACAGCCACGTCGTGCCCCATCCGCGCGAGTTCGCGCGCAACATAGATAAACGCTGTCTCGGCACCGCCAAGCGACTGTGTCGCCAGCGTATTACCGGTAAAGGGAAGCCCCTCTGTGTAGAGAACGACGCTGAGTTTCATCCGCTTAGCTCCAATTCACTTTGTCGCAGTACAGCAGGAGCTGCCGCAGCCGCAACATTGGAAGCTGGCTCTCGCTCAGCGTCGAAAAGATTGTCAGGTCGAACGCGATGAAACCGTTGCTAACCTTCGCCGGCTTAATGCCGCGCTCACTGAACCAGTATGTTATCCGGTCGGACACCGCTGTGATATATGCGGGGTCTCCGGTCTGCGGAAAATTGTGCGGTGTGGTAAGAAACATCGGCAATTCGACCGGCAAATCGTTCTCCGACAGCATATAGCCGTAGCTCACCGCCAGCTTAACCAATACCGAAGCTGACGGCGAAAGGTCTTTGAACAATTTTGCAAACAGCGCCGTTAAGTAGCCTTCGAGCGTTTTCTCTACCGGGTCGAACTCGTCAGAGAGAATAATCTCTCCCGCGGGGTCCAGAAACGGGTTGAGCACGTTCACGAACCGGATCAGCGGGGTCTCATAGATGAAGGCGGGATCAACCGGACGCCAGCCGCCGGTTGGGCCGGTCCGTTCTAGGTCTTTGTTTCGAACAACGCCGACACCGGCCCAGGCGTTTTCCTGTTTCAGCACGTTCAGCCCCGCGAAGCTGACCGTGCGTATTGGGTACGATGCCCGATCCTCCCAGCCGAGATATACGGGACCGCTAGGTCCGGTGGTGGAGAACGTGTAATTCATCATCGTCGCTCCGGGCCCAACGGTAGTCGCAGAAATCGGCGGCGTCGGATGCGTGGTGAAGCCCTCGATTTCTATCCCGGGCATTGGGATTTCTGCATTGGGGTAGATACCGGAAGATCCCTGTACTTTGCTGACCTGAACGGACAACAGGGGGGCGGCAGTCGGGCCGGTAGGCGCCTGCTCGATTTCGTACTGATAAGTGTAAGTGAGTTGGAATTCGGACCACCCCTTCCAGGCTTGCGCGACGTATACCGCGATCTGACAAAGCGACGTAAGCGCAAGTTTCGCGCTGACAGCAGTCGGTGTCGATGCTTGGTTATCCTCAAGGAACTCCGGCAGGTGCGCGAGATCTGCGGCGAGCCCGGGATATATAGCAGCGAACTGGAGCAAGTCCGCAGCAAGGTCCGTGCCCATGCCGAGATATGAGCCAACGGCACCGGTCGTGCCAGCCACGTTGAATTGGAGAGAGGTCGAAATCGTGTCTTGCGAGGCGCCAATGTACTGGTAGCTGTACTCATAGGTCCAAGTCGCGGCATCGCTGATCGAAATCTCGGCATTGCTGGGAACTTGGCCGAATTGCAGTAGCGCAGGAACGTCGGCCTGCCCCTTCAGTGACGGCGCCGTCGGATAGGCACGCAGCGGCAACGGAATATCCAACCCGAGCGGCGGAGGCGTCGCGGTCACGGCCGGCGCGACGCCGTTACCCAGCTCGAAGGGTTCGACGAAGGAGAGCCAGTCTGTATTGTGGTATCCGGTAACCGCACCCGGCCCAATGTTGTGTGCTAGTGCGGTGACATGGAAGGTGGCGTCTTCGACGAAATCGGGCGCCCCGGTTCCGGTGGGTCCGGAGGATTTGAGATGCGTCTGATTGACATTAAACAACGCTGTAAGCTGCGTCGCCGTCGCCCCCTGGGTTACCGGAATTGCCGAGCCGGAGAACGCAAACGCAGGCTTCGGCGTCTGAACCTGCGGCGACAGTTTGCCAAAAAACTCCACAACGCTGTCTGTCTGCGTCGGATTGTTCCAATGGGACTCCACCGAACATTGGACAATTGTCTCTACCTTATGGAGGTTGCTGAGCTCAGCCAGTAGTTCGTTCTCGAGCGCCGATCCGGCAGCCGTCGTACCGCCTGCCGGAGGCTTGGAATCCTGGAACACCGGCATCACCTGGGGTGTCGTGGCCGGACCGCCGCTGTCCGCTGTGGACAAGATCGCCGCGAGTGCTTCCTTGGATGACATGAGGCTTGCAAAATCGTCTGGTGAGGCGATCGCGGCGGCGGCGGCCATCTCGGGGGCAAGCGCTTGATCGATCGCCGCAAGAAACTGCCGTGCGAGCGTACCAAGATCGACGGCGCTAAAGTTTTTGAGGTGACAGTACCCGCCAGTGCACCCCGGATCGGCATCAATCATCTGCTGAAGGGTTTTCCCCTTCTCAATGTCATAAATCGCAATGCCCGTCCGGCTCACCAGGCTGGTTGCCACAGGTCTGGGCGCATAGTAAATGGGATCATCCTGGAGGTTCAGGTAGATGCCATCATCAGCGGCGGTCGCCCCCAGCCGAACAAGCCATATCGCTTTTGCACCGGTGGCAGGAGCTGCCGCGGTTGCCGACGAGGACGCCTCGCCGGTTGCCACCTTGAAGACCGGAAACGCTTCTTCGAACGCTTGCGCAAAGGGCCCCAGCTGGTTCGTGCCCGTTGCCCCGGAAAGTGTCATTGGCGGGATGGAGCTCGTGACCTGCCGAACGCCGGGAACGTCGGCGAACGCTGGGTCGATATTGCGCGCGCGTGCGATGCGGAGACCGACGGTCATTGGGAAAATATCGAGACCGCTGTCATCGGACAGAGGACCCGACAGCGGCGGCGGCGTTACGGGGGTCGTAGGCGAGAGGGCTCTCTTCTTCCGGAGCGTCTCGACGATCCCGCAGACTTTGACCCAGCAGGCCGTCACGAAATCGCGAAGCGACACCGTCACATCGTTACTGCTATCCGGATCAAAGCTCGTAACGATGGTCGCGGAAACATCCGGACGACTGAGCTGGTAGTATATTTTTTCGAACGTTTGCTGCACTGTCTCCGCCGCATCAAGCACGGCCGAGACGTAGTCCGGCTGCGTTCCCTTGTCCGCCTCATAGATTTCATAGAAATAGTTGGCATTAAACGTGAGGTTGATCTGAATGTTCTGCGCGCTGTCGACGGAATAGCTTCGGCCCACCTGCGGCCAATTGTCTATTCCGACCAGATAATCGGTGTAGCCGGGCAGCGTCGTTGTCGAAAGCCAAGCGGGGCCGTCCGATGGTCGCAGGGTATTTCCAAAAATGTCGAACAGATCGAACTGGACGGTGAGGGTCTCGCCGACACCTGCATACGGGTTGTTAAGCGCACTCGGCCCGGTGGTGCCCGTCGGACCGGTGACGCCGGGCGGTCCGATGGCAAGGTGCGATATCGGGAAACCGATGTCATAGGTAAAACTCGGCGAGGGTCCCGCGGTGATGCCGGGACTGGGATTGCGCGGACCAACCGGCAGACCGGGCCGGCTAGCCGCCCAACCCGCCTGTGCCGGAATGTTCGCCTCGACGATGCTGTAGAGTTCATCGAGTTCGTGCGCTGTCGTCACCGTGGGACCAGGCGCGTAGTTCGGGTTTGGACGGCTGATCTCAAATGCCACCGTGCCGGGATGTATGGTCGGTGTCTTGACCTGAAGCGCCGCATCAAATCCCGACGCGGGCCCGACGGGCTCAACATACAAGCCCTGATTTTTTGCGCTCGCGGCGGTGTCGAGCACGATGCTGTTCACATAACGCGGAATCAGGTATCCGAGGCCCGAGGGTGTGTTTTCCGACGCAACGCCATAAGGCATGAGGACCGTCACCGTCGCGTTCGGCTTCTGGCTGAACAGGTAGGATGGCAGCCCCTTCCCCTCCGCCGTACGATAGTAGAGGTAGAACCCACCCTGGTTCACCTCGTCAACCTCCCATATCTGCTGAAGGAAATTGACGGCTTGGCTGCTGACTACGCCCCCGGCCAGCAAACGCGCGTTTGCAGACCAGATCTCGCCGCCATGCGGCACGGAGGTTGTCGTCGGGTTGGTGTGGAAAATGAAGGCCGTTGGCTCCTGGTCGGAACTAAGCGCGACGGGAGCGTTTTTCTGGCCTTTCTGCGCGCCCCGCGCGGGATAGAGTAGGAAGATGGCCTGCGGCGCCATCGGTTGTGCGAGAAGCGTCGCAAGCAGCGATTTATCGGCCTCGCTGGTTCCCTGAAGGGCGTACACGAATTCGCTGGTTCCGTTCTCCTGCGGCACCTGCGAAACATTCACCTGGATCATTGTTGTGAATGCGTATGGAGTGACCTGCTCCACCGCCGCCGTCGCACCAGGTGCCGGATTATCGCGCTTAATCACCGAGAAAGGCGTCGTCTTAGAACCGGTTGCCCCCGTCTGAAGCAGGTCCCGAAGCTTGCTGGGGAAGGCCCGAATGAAATAGGTCCCCATCGGAGACGCACCGGTATCGCCAGTCGCGGCAGGGCTCCCATACGAACCGGTCGGACCAACAGGAACGATCCCGGTAGGGCCGGGTGGATTTTGTGGCACGTTCCATGTGATGCTGTGCGGTAACGTGAAGCTTCGCTGATAGATATGATACGGCTGCAACTCTACAAAACTGCCGGTCGGACTATACGCCGTGGCACCGGCGAGGCGCTCGATATAGGCCATGCCGGTTACACCGACCGGAAAGGCGACATGTGGATGCGGCGCAGGGCCCGTGGCACCGGTCGTTCCGGTTATACCTGTCGCGCCGGTCGTCCCGGTCGCACCCGTAACGCCGATGGGAAGGCTGCTTCCGTGCGCTGTCACCCCGGTCGGCGACAGCGCCGCAAAATGAAGCCACGCCGGCGCGGTCGGCCCGGGGTAGCCCAGCGTCACCAAGCTGTCTGCCGTCAACCCGGACACGCCCACTTGCTGACCGGTGACTTCAAACAGTCCCACCCGCGGACCAGCCCTCTGGCCGGGATAGGGAACGCGAAGACCATGCAGCAGCGCACGTCCCGCCAGGCCGGCGATCTTCTGGTCAAACCCATCTGCCATCAGACGACTGATCAGATGTCCGACCGTCATCGTTTGCGCCTGGGGGACCGCTACCGAGGCGGTTTCACCGAAAATCGGCGTATCTGCGTTCTGTGTCGCAACCGCATCCAGCGACAAGTTGTAGTACGCTGCGAGCGAAGCCAGAGAAACTGGTCCGGTCACAGCCTGCGAGAAGGTCGGGATGTGTACCGGCTGTCCGGGCACTAGCAAGCGATCCACCACATCCAGGTTGGGCCAGATCAGCGCGGAGTCGATTGCCGTCGGGCCTGTGATGCCGTACCGCCGTGCGACATCCTGGAATGACGCGCCGCCGGTCACGCCGACGGCCGTCTCGCCGGTTGGTCCCGCAAGCTGAACCGCGGTCACGCCGGACGGCAACGTCTGATAGCTGAGCTGAGGATTGTTTTCCACGCTGGCAAGCGCGGTGGCGGCAACGTCGAACCGTTGTGCAATTCCGCCCAGCGTCGCCCCCGGGGACGGAACGAAGGAAACGTCGGAGAACGTCATCGTCGTTCCCGTAGCGAGCGGGATCTGCTGATTCGCCTGTGCAATCTGAACGATACGCGAAACCCCAGTCGGCGCTTGGCTATTCGGGGGATAGGCGGCGGCGAGTTGCGAGAGGCTTTTCGGTCCGGTTGTGCCGGGAACAACGGTCGTCGCACGGAATTCCGAAACCGCGTCGTTCACGCCCTCCTTGATGATCAGGTTCATGTAGTCGATCAGCATAAACGCGTTCAGCGGCCCAGTGGCGCCGGCGGTAATTCCCGTTGCGCCGGGAGGCGGGGGTGGAGGTGTGAGGCTGGTCATGCCCAGCCCTCGAACGCCGCACGAATCTGCCGGAAGTAGTTTCCGTCGCAGGATGGCTGGCTGAAATCGACCGTTTTTGCAGGCGTCGCCATTTCGAGATATGGCAGCATCGGGAAGGCGCTAAAGGTGCCGCCAGCCGGCGGTACCATCGAAGCGCCCGAATGGATTTCGACGTCCATATAGTTCTTGAAGAAGAACTCGAGATCGTCGGGCGTGATCGTCTCCACGGGCACGCCGTCATCCTGCGCTTCGATATAGGCCTGCAGACCAAGTATGCCGTCCAACGTGACTTCCTGATCTAGGATATCGTCGAGCGGCTTCGTCGGATCGATCAGGGCGTTGAAGGTCCAGAGAAGAAGTGCTTCGGAAAGGCGATTGAACGACGTGTCCGCCGTGGGGTTGCTAGCGCTCGGCGCATCGACAAGCAGCATCGCTTCCATCTGTACCTCCCACGCCGTGGCCGCCGTGACGGTGAACTTCGGAACGAAATAGAGGTCCATGGACTGCGGCGGCACCACGGGCGCGGGCGCCTGCCAGTTCATCGGCGCTGGCGGCGGCAGCGTTGCCTGGAACGCTGTGATGCTCCAACGCGGCGCAGCACCGACATAACCGGCATCCCACGGACCGAGCGTGTTATGGCCGAGCGTGAAATGCTCACTGACCGAGAAATCGAAGTGCAGATGAATGTGGATCGAAAACAGCCAGAGATTGATCGTGACCGTCACCTCGATCGTGGCGCTGGCCGTGAGGCCCAACTCTATCGCCCTGTGCGCCTCAATGATCGCGGTTGCGATCACCTTGGCAACGAGGCTCAGGCTGGCGGTGATTATCGCAAGATTCACGGCGCCGCGGACCACGCCGACGATACCGATCTGAGCCTGCAGGTAATAATAGAAGTTTTCTGTGCCGGAATCATGGATGTCCGGGTTGTACGGATGATATGGAGCGAGCGTGCCCTCGAGGATGCCCTCGACCGCGATCTTGATCTCGGCGGTCACCGGTCCCCTGTTAATTCCCTTTCCGAGCCCGAGTTGCAGTCCGATACCGAACTCGATTACCGGATTGAAGTTTCCGCCCTGGGGGGCCGTGATCGTGGGGAGTTGCGGATCGGTCTCGCCGTGGAGAACACCGAAATAGAAGCCGCCCGCCCCCACGAACGGGAACACCTGTGCCCCGCCGGATTGGGAAAAGTTATCGTTGTAGGGGAACCCGACGTCGATCTTGAAGCCGCCGTTGGTATAGATCCACACGCCGAGATCCGGCAGCGTGACCGAAACTGCGCCGAATTGCAGATGGCGAAGATAGTTGGGCAGAGAGAACTCGACATAGAACACACCGACGTTCGCGTTGATCCTCTTGTAGAGAACCTCGAATTCGAGTCCTTGAAAATTGCCTTTGCTGACCGTGATCAACAACCCGTACATGTTCGGATCGTCGAACAGGATGCCGATCTCGATCATGTCAAGAACAGTGAACTGTGTCGTGATCAGCCATCCGGCTTGCTGACTGTAGGTGAGGTCTTGCGGCACGCCGGGCTCGTTGAACAGCCCCCGCAATTCTGCCAACGCCTGCTGCATCGTATCGGGCGACGGTGACAATTCAATGTGCTGGCCAAGGCCGAGCAGGTTGAGCTCGAAATAATTCTTTCCCTTACCGGGAACCGACGGCGCGGTGCTGGGGTCGTTCGCGTTCCATTTCTGGAAGGCCGGATTGCTCTCCATCGGCAACCCGAGGAACGTACCGGTCATCTGAACCTTCACGTTGCGTGTCGTGCAGTCGTAGAGCAATCCGAAAGATTCGATTTTCGCAATTTCGAGGTTGAGGCCGATATCGCAGGAAAGCTCCACCGTCTTATTGCCGCTCGGCGGGGCCTTGAAGACAAGCTCGAAATCGTTGAGCTCGACCTCGTTTAACGCGCTCCATGGCTCCGGCAAGGTGATGTTCTGGCCGGTCGCCGCTTTGACCAGAAGCGTGACCATGTCACCGACGGATTCGTTCGCCAGCGAGAAGGTGATGGTGTTCGCGGAGGGACTGTAGCCGCCCGTCACGCCCAGAAAGGCGAACGTATAATTTTTTCCGGTCGCCGATTCGATCGTCAGCCCGGCGGACAGGCTGAGACCGTGGAAGTCTAACGTTCCCTCGATCGTACTACCGGTATACGCGGGACTATTTTTGGCGTCGTAGACGAGGTTTGCCGAGGCCGTCACATCCAGATCTCCGAGGTCCAACCCCTCCAGATCGATGCTCCAGTCGCAGGCGAGCGAGAAGGTGTAACTCTTTGTGGACGGCTGTCCGGTGAAATTCAGCCGGTTAACAGTCAAGTCCGGAAACGGCAGGTCGGGCAAAAACTCGCTTAAGAGATCACTCGCCTTGAGGCTGTCGGCGGCTGCCAGGCCACCGCTGAACGTCCATCCTCCGGTACTGTCGTAGTCGGCCGTGAGGTCAAGCGTCGGCGCCCCCTGCCCCGAGCCCAATACGATGTTTCCACTGATCTGCGCATCGACATGTTCCTTTGTGCGGGAAATATCGAAACTGACGTCGCTGAGCTGAAGACTCTCGAACGGCCAGTCTGTTCCCATGGTGATCGTGACATCGGTAGAAAACGCGCCGGTCGACGGCACCGCGGTGACATCGAGACTTTCGACGGTCAGGCTGGCAGGCAGCGCGCTGACGAGCGCAGACGGGATGCCGAAATCCGTCGCGATGTCCTGAAGCTCGACCGTTATCGAGCTCATTGTCTTTCCCGTAAAGGTCCAGGGGTCGGTTGCCGCATCCTTCTGCGCAGCCAACGATACGCCGACGCCCGCGATGGTTACGATGCCGCTGACATAACCGGTGAAAACATCGGTACCCGACGGCTGCGGGGTGATATGGGCGATTACGGTGACATCGTCGACGGAGAAATAGCGCGGGATCAGCACCCAGGGCGGGCTGGTATCGGAATAGGACAGGGTGAAAGACAGGTTCTGAAGATACGGCCGGGCGAGATGCACATCGATATTGAGATCGAAAATGACGAAATTGCCCGTATTGCGCACGCCCGCGGGCAACAGGTTTTCCAGCGTGCCCCCACCGGCGAACGACGCGAGGTCCGAAATCGAGGGCAGAACAACCTTTTCCGACGTGACGGAAAGTCCCCACCCCACGGATGCCGATGGCCGCGTCAGGGCCACGCCGACCGTGACCGGCCCGAACACCATTGTGCCCTCCACCGACGCGCGGGCGAGTTCCTGTTTTTTTGTCGTATTATTGCGCTGAAGCGCCATGGAAACGCTAGCACCGCTGTCCAGATAAACGTTGTGGAACCAGGGCGGTTTGAGCTGGTCTTCATAGGTCACGGTGAAAGCCGTACCCTGCAACGTGCCGCTGCCGCCGGATACCGTCATGTCCACCTGCATATATTCGAGCACTAGCGCGGTTGCGAGCGACGACACGCCCGGCGGGAACATGTCTATGTCGACGTCGAAAGCCGTTTCCAGCGTGTTCCAGATCTTTTCGACGGTAATGTCCCGAGCGGTGAAGGTAATCGTATCGGCGCCGGGCGAGAGCGTCGCTTTGACTTGAACGTTGAAGCCCTGATCCCCCGGCGCGCCGATATGCGCCTGGCCCTGGAACTTGATGTGATAGTCGTAGCCCGAACCCGAGAATTTCTTCTGCACGTTGACATATAACGCGAGACTCGTCGCCGAAAACACATTGGTAACGATGTTCCAGGGTTCGGTGGTCGCAACGATGATCGATGCGGAATAGATGGAAGGCGACGGTTTCAGAAAGAAGGTGATGCCGAGATACTGCAGCTGGATCTTTTTCGTCACTGAAGACGGCATGAGGCCCGTTATGTCGCCGATCGCGTCCGAGAACGGACCGATGTCGAGTTTCGAAAGATCGAACCCGGTCCCGCCGCCACTCGCAGGGCGGACCTGCAACTGCCACGCGGTCGAAAGCCCAAGCGGTATGCCGACCGACACGGTGTGCGTCGATCCCAGCGTGATGTTGCCGCTGAGTTCGACGGCGAAATTGCGCAACCCCGTCGATGGATCGACGGTGATGTCGATGCCGGCCGTCAAGTCGGCGGGAAGGATGCTTTTGATCGACGGAAAATCGGAAAGCAGCGGATTGGCCGTTCCGCCCGTGACGACAGCAAGCGATGGGGCCTGCGAGTCGAATGTAAATGTGACACCGGGCAGGGCCATGGACGGATATGTATAGCCGTCGGTCAGCGACGACGGGATGATCCCGTAGGCCGTGAGCAGGCCGTCGAGCGTGACGCTGCCCGATGGACTCATTACGAGCTTAAGGACCAGCGCGGGCGTAGGCGAGGTAACTTCGGTGAAGGTCGCCGTGACACTGACCGAGTTGCCGGCGAAGAGGGACACGGTCGTCCCGGAGAACACGAGGCTGTCGCCCGGCGCAAGCGGTTTCGCGGCGATACCGTCGACGGTCAAGCTGTCGGCACTGCCGCCCAGCATGGACTTGAACAGACCTGTAATCGCGGCCGGCACATTCGGGCTGTCCAGCGTGACCGGCGCCGGCTCCCAACCCGACGGGAACAGCGCGTCGTAGAGCTGTTGTAGGAGCGAACTGTTTCCGGTCATAGCGCCTCCCAGCGCAGTTGGCCGAAATGCGTACCGGCAAAGTGGAAGCCGGGATTGTCCTCCGGCATTTCAAGGAAGATGCGTTCGAGCACATCCTTTTCCTCCAATTCCTGCCAGAACACAGTCATCCACACAGACCAGTTGCCCTTACCGTGCGCGGTGTGAGTGATCTGCTGATGAAGGAGTTGCTCCAGATCCGGGTTCTCCCGCACCTCGGGAAGCTCCCGCATTTGCCGGACCCGGGAAACCGACGCCTGTGCCCGTGTCCACGCCTGCGTGCGCTGTTGCAGCCGGTTGCACAGCACCTGCAGGTGATCGCTGCGCGGCACCTCCAGGATGTGGCGGGAATCGTCGTAATAGGGGCTGTTCAGCTTGAACAGCTCAATGGTGTTGGCCGCCTTGCGCCGAAGCTCCGCGCCCGCCTCCGGATTGACCTCGACGAAAACGAATTCCTCGTCATGTTCTTCCCGGCTGCCGTCCTCGTCGGTGATGACATAGGGAACCGGTTTCAGGCGGTACCTGAACGGGCTGTCCGCGTGCAGGCTGAAGGACGGGTGGGCGTCCGGCCAGAGGTAATCATCGAGCCGGTCCGGCGTGAGCGCGTCTTCCGTCATGTGGCGGCGGCAGTCGTAGCAGATCAGCAACAGGTGCCGCCAATCCTCCTTCGGCACGGATTCGGGCATCTCTCGCTGCAGCTTGTGATGCAGGATCGCCCCGCCGCCGAGCCGCATCTCGCAGTAGGAGCAATATTCCCCGACCGCGTCGAGCAAGTGGTTATTCGCAACACCGGTTGGCACGCGTTGTCCGTCGGGATAGGCCTCCCAGACGGGTGGCATCTGTTTGTCCAATGGTCTCATTGCCTCTCTCCGCGTTCAGGGAATGGTGTTGGCGATATTGGTGCCGGGAAATTCGACAACCGCGGGTGCCGGAGTAACGTTCCCGGTGGATCGCATGACGAAATCGACCGTAGCATTTGGGACAACGTTGGGTGGCGGTGGTGGACCCGGCGGCGCCCCGCCAGGGATTGGACCGGTTGGACCGGGCGTCGCGGGCGCCTGACCGTCAAAAGCCCTGACCCATGTCGAGAAGAAACCCATCGCTCCGGCGGTACTGCAAACCTCCTGTAACATAAGTTGGTAGGCCGCACTGGCGGCACCGGTGACGCCCTGCGCGATGTTCAGCCGGTTAAACGCGGACAAAGCCGCGAACCATGCCTTTGTGCGGTTGACGACCCGCCGATCAGAGAAACTCCAATCGATGTCCATCTTATTGAGATTGAGCATGCCATCCCCGGTCGTAGAATTTCTTTTCTCAACCATCGCATGACTGTTTGGAGCCGCACCGGCTGAGGGGTATCCAGCTACCGCGGCGGGATTGGGTGCGGGCACTGAATTCGCGGCTATCGTTCCCCCCACACCACTCACCCTGACACGCACAATCTCGGCGGTTGTCCCTCCGCCGACGATTGCAGTCACCTGTCCATCTTGTACGGCCGTTATCCGGTCATTGGCGGGATCAGGCGCCGCCGTAACCGGTACAAAACCAGCTAACCAAGTGGTCTTCTGGGCCGGTGTGTGTGTTAGTGGTAAAGAATTAGGGTTCGACTGAATTTCGTGGTGAAAATTTCTGTATGCACCAGGGTATATAGGCCACATGTAGGCATTACGGAGGACCGATGTTAGTTGCTGATACGAACCGACGGTGCTCGGAAATTTGTTGAGTGTCCGGGTACTTAAGGGAAGTGTACCGGCAGGACATGGCGGTATTGCTGTGTCCGCCCATCCAATAGGTATGCTATAGTTGTCAGTGCATGGAAATTCTTCCTTACAGGAATTGCAAGTCGGACAGCAAAGCAGAAAGTTGTCGTAGTCAGTGGCTTCGATCAAAAATTTATCTTTGGGAATCATGTGCTCAACTGCCAAGTTACTGTCCCCAACCGGCATTTCACAAAAAGAGCAAAATGCGCCCAGATTGGATATCAGATGCAATCTCGCCGTCCCATAAATTGAGGAGAGTGCGAAAACGCCACCACTTTTAGTGGTTAGATCAACCTTAAGATCACCAGCTTCAGATGTAGTAGGATTATTCCCCTTACGCATTACCAATCGGTTCTGAATTTTAACAAGACCAGCATTGTATTGTGCAAAGGTGATTGAAGTCGGTGTCGTCGAATGCACGACGCCAGAATTTATAAGAAAAGTGACAATCGGATTGCCAAGATTCACTCCATAATTCGCAGGACCCGGATACTGAGCCGACGTGGGGGCTATTTTCGTGATCGGCCTCATGACAATGGCCTCCTCTCAACCTGTCGGCCCACCGCAAGCGGTGTCTGAAGATTGCATCGTTTCATACCTCTATTCCTCCTCCGGCGGCGCCGGTGGCGCGGGAATCGTATTAATGACGTTGGTGCCGGGGAAACCAACACCCGCTGGTGGCGCCGGTGGAGGCGGTGGCGGCGGCGGGTACGCGTGTTTGACCGTGCCGTTGACAAAATCGACGGTGGCATCCGGAATGTTGCCTGGGTCGTCGGGCGGCGGGTTGGCAACAGGTCCGAAGTCGCCGGGCGCAGTCGGCGCATTCGCGTTGAAAACCGCGAACCAGATCGAGAAGAAGCCGGACGTCGTCGCACTGCTTGCGACTTCCTGCATCACTAAATTGTAGGCGGGTTCGCCGATTTCCATCGCATCGTTCAAGCGGTCCAGGGCACCAAGGGCGGCAAACCAGGCCAGGGTGCGGTTGTACATACGCCGGTCGGTATAGGATTGACTGGCGTCGTCGTTATTGAGGTTCAGCATGCCCTGCCCGTTGGTATCGGTGTATGCTGGAACCATTTGCTTGCTGTTGGGATCTACGCCTGCGGGTGGGGCAGGAAATGTGGGATCGCTTGTGAGAACCGAGTCGGGGCCAATAAAATCCGCCATTCCGCTTGTCACCCAGACCTGGACGGTAAAACTCACAGGGCCAGGCGCCACCTCTGGCAGCACCGCTTTGATTACGCCGCCTGCCGTCGAAACAATCGATACACCGGCAAAATCGAAAGAACCTGCAGCCTTCTGGAACGCGCCGCCCGCAGCCTCCTGATACATCAGCGCTCGATTGAAATTTTTGTAGGCTGCTTGGTAGAGCGGCCACATATAGGCATTGTAGAGAACGTTTTTGATCTGTCCGTATTGGTCCCACGTTACCGGGGGATTGGGAATCGCTGGTTCGGAGTTGGCCCAGTCGACGGGCCAGTCATAAGCGTC
Source organism: uncultured Rhodospirillales bacterium (assembly GCA_913055735.1). Taxonomy (GTDB): domain Bacteria; phylum Pseudomonadota; class Alphaproteobacteria; order Rhodospirillales; family UBA2165; genus CAJXKD01. Next base: position 11,515 of record CAJXKD010000003.1, on the reverse strand, counting down.
GTCTCCGGTCGGCGTCGGCGCCGTGCCCTTGAAAGAATTGCACATTGGGCAAGCCAGAAGCAGGTTGCCGGGACTACACGCGATATCCGGAAAAACCGATTTGGCAAGCAAGTGTTCGACGGCCAGCCCGCTCGATCCGACCGGCAGTTCGCAATATGAGCAGAACTGGCCGTACGCCGACATCAGGTTGCGGCGGAACGCGCCGTAAATCGCAGACAGCCCCAGATTGTTCTGCGTGGTCGTCATCTCCGTAAGAATATCCTTAGCACCGTCCACCGTAATTGGATTCCCGGCCGGGCTATCGCCGCCCTCGTTCGTGACGACTATCTTCTGCAGAAAACCAAGTATCTGTACGTAATTGGGCAACGTGTATTGTTTGTATCCGCCGACCGTAGCCCCGGTCGGCGCCAAGATCGTCAAGAGGTCAACGCGAAGGCCAGAGTTCCCCTGCCGCGGAAGCGTTGCCGGTGGATCGACTGCTAAATAGGTAAGCGGTCTCATACCATCCTCTCCTCTCAACCCGTCGGCCCGCCGGGGGCGGTGGGACCGACATAGGCGCCGTACCAGCCGAGATCGCTTGGGTGCAGCGACGCGGCCGTCGCGGTCGGGCCGAACAAATACAGATCCGTGTTGCCGTGCGGCGGGAACGTGACGCCGACGAGGCTGAGCCCCAGATGTTTCATCTGCAGCATGTAGCGGCCGCCGCCGGCCGGTCCCGTTGGCCCCGTTGCTCCCGTCGCCCCGGTGGCGCCGGTCGGGCCCGTGGGCGCCGCCTCCTGCACAAAGGCGATGTCGCCGATCTTGAGCTTGAGGACGTTTTCCAGCGAGAAGCCGGAATTGTCGCCGCCGGGCAGCTTGATGCCCAGCATCGCCTGCGCCGGGGCCGACGGGCTCCACGCGGCGAGCACGTTGCCGACGAACCCGGCCTTCGCGGCCAGCGCCCCCATGCTGCCCATTTGGAGATGGAGCTGCAGCGCGTACCATTGACTCCCGAGCGGCCCGACCTGTGCCTCGGGCGGCAAGGTGATCGCGCGGTAGCCCATCGCCGACGGCTGCGGCCCCGGCCCACTGGCCCCCGAAACGCCGGGAATAAGTCCTTGGATCGCCATCGGGAACCCGGACAGGAGACTGCCGGGCCGCAAGGTGCTGAGCGACGGGTCGAACGCCATGCCGCTAGGTTCGAAGGTGAAAGCGCGGTCCTGCACGGTGGGCGGTCCCGCGGTCGGACCCGTGCCGCTGATCACTTCGAAGTCCATGCCGACGGACAGGTTCGAGAAATAGAGCCCCTGCCCGTCCTGGACCGCGCCGGTGGGACTGCCGAACGAGAAGATGTCGAAGCCCGGCAGCGGCTTGAAATTCATATAGCCCCAGAAGTTGAAGGCCGTCTGAATGCTGTCCGTCGTGGCGGTTGGACCCGTCGCCGTCTTGCTGCGCTCGGTGACGAACTGCGCCTTCTCGACCTCCAGATAGTTCAGGATCGCGCTGTCGAGTCCGAACGTATAATGCTGTCCCTTGGCCGTGACGAAGGTGTAGCTGGGATGGCCGTGATGGTCCTCGTAATGGCCGTCGAGTTCGATGTCGTAGGACGGCAGGCTCGCGCCGGACGCGTCGGTCTCTACCGTCGCCTGCTCGTCGAACCAACTCGACGCCGTCAATTTTATACGGCTGAAGAAATCCTTGATCTTCGAATTCTCGAACAGGACCTGCAGCACTTCGACACTGAAATCGTAGGGGCCGGAGGCAGCCGGCCCCGTCGCGCCTGTTGGCCCGGTCGGATCCGTGCCGCCCGTCGTACCTGTTGCACCCGCCGAGGTCGGCAGGTTGTGTTCGTGCGCATAAGCCGGGCTGACATAGTTGATCAGGGCGAATAGCGAACTCTGCGGGGCGACGAGTTGGCCATCTTGCACGTCGACGAAGTTCACCTCTATTCCGACATGGTGTGCGTCGAACTCGCTGAGGTCGATGCCGCCGAGCAGTCCCTTGAGCTGTGCCGGGAATTCGTCTAGGTCGATGGTCGTCTTGAGGGCGAGGACACCGGTCCAACCGGGATTGGTGATGATGTCGACGAAATCCTGAAAGTCGGGATACTCGTTCACCCAACTCAGCGCTTGGCTGAAGTAAGCCTGCAACCAGGACGAAACGGGGGCGACGTTTTCCGTCTCGTTGAAGGTCTCAGCCTGTGTCCAGGCAGACGGCGAGGCGACGAGGTCGACGAGCGCACCGGGCCGGAACTTAAAAACCAGAACGTTGGAGAAATCCGTCGTGCCCGACGGCGATCCAACGTTGAAGATGAACGGCCATCCCTCGATGCTAAGAATTTCCTGAAATGCCCCGAGCGGCGCCTTCTTTGTCACGACGAGAAAAAGCTGATTGGTCTGCAGCGCGTTCTGAAGGTCTTTGGTCAGGTCGGTGAACTGGAGCGGTGGCGGGTTTTCCGGCCCGGTGGGACTGCTGCTGGCGAGCACGACCTTCTGCCATTGCAGGCCGCTGACGGTAGTCAGAAAACCCTGCGGCGTCGTGGTCAGGGTCGCGCCCGCATCGTCGGCGGCGCCGATAGGACCTGTCCCGCCCGCCGCGGCGATGGCGGCACGCCGTGTCGGTCCCAGAACCTGCTGCTCGAAAAGCTCCATGTCCTCGGCGGTAAACGCGGGGATGCCGTCGGTCATAGACGTCGGACCAACCTTCTCGACACCGGCATAAGGAAACAGCGGAAAGGATAGGCCGGTCGGCCCGGCCGCGGCGGTGGGACCGAACTCGGCAGCGGGTGCGGGGTACAGGTCGAGGATCGTCGCCCCCGTCGCCCCGGTCACCGACGTTGCGCCGGGAAGGAACAACGGCGCCTGCTGCGGCTGCGCATAATAGGTGGTCTTTCCGGACGTGCTGCTCGGTCCGGGGGTCACGACGGCCCAGGATGTCGTGTACCGGTCGCTGAGCAAATCTTCGCCCGCCGCCGGAGGTGTGGCGGTGGGGCCGAACACGGGAAACGTTCCGGCGTAAGCCGGCTTGGACGGAAAAAGGGTGAGCACGTCACCGGTCTGAAACGCAATATTTTCGGTACCGGACAGACCGCACAACAAGTAATGGGTTTTCCCCTGCCCCGCCGTCTCTCCCGATATCACCAGGGTGAAGGACCCGCTCGGCGCGGCATAATACATGGGACCCGTCGGGCTCGGCCGCACACAATTCCGGGAACCCGCGTCGCCCTGCGGTTCCAGATAGACTGGATCGTTGTAGATCGTACGCAGCGGAGACGAAAACAGGAACGGTCCGGTGGCGGACGGCTCGCCGGTAAAGGCAACCGGCTGGCAACGTTCGCCGGTTTCGTCCTGCAGAACGTAGCACAGCTCCCCGAAGGGCGTGGGACCGGCACTCTGGGGAGCGGCCAGGGGGCCGTCGGGGTTTTGCGGGAGCCGGTCTCTGTTACCTGCCATCGCGCGCCTCCCTACGACAGCGGCCGAATGGCATAGGCGGGAAACGCCTCGCCGGTGGGGACGAGTTGGATCGCGTAGCGCGCGAAGGTGCTGGAACTCCCGGCCGGATCCAGCGGATCGACGACCAAATCATACTGATAATAAATGTCGCCGTAGGGCTGGAACCCGGTGAACGAGAACCGGCCCGCATTCAACCCCAGCAGATCAAGTACGATGGGGAACGCCGCTTTTTTCTCCGGCGGGTCTGCCTGGGGAAGCCCTTCCGGATACAGGATCGCGAAGCTGGTTCCGTCGCCCTGCAAGATTATTGGTGCACCTTTCTTCAGTTCGAGCTGATGCAGTCCCGACGAGGTACCGAACACCGCACCCGCCGCCAATACGTCACCGGAGACCGGGAGAGTGAGGTCGGACCCGCCGTCGACATACAGCCACAGGAACCCGCCGCTGTTCTGCGCCGGTGGTTCGGCGAGATTCCCCATCGCCTGGCTGACCGCTTTCGGATTGGCGAGATTGACGGCGGGGTCGCTGACGAACAGGAACCAGCCCGCATAGGCGCCGCCGCCCCATGCCTGCGCGATGGAAAACGGCTCCGACGGCAGCGTCTCCGCGGTGCACCAGTAAAACAACTGTGGGCTCGTCACGTCCGGATAGCAGTACAGCTTCGTCGTACTGTACTGCGTGAACGTGCCGGCCGGGCCGGTTGACGGCGTTCCCATCATGCAGCGCCTTCCCGCATGGCGCGTTTTAGTCGGCTGCTATGGTCGCGACGCGCACGAGGCTGAAATCGCGTCCGGCCTTGGGCGCGTGTCCCGTCGCCATAAATTGCGCGATGTGGGTGCCCTTTGTCTGCGGCGTGAAGCTGAAACGGTTCTCGCCCTCGCCGTGTGAGATCGACAGCGGAAGCTGGGCGCGTGGGATCACCGGGTTGTTCGGCCCACGTATTTGATCCAGTGTCAGCATCCGTTGATTGTCGCTGATTTCCCCGTCTTCTTCCTCCGGTTTAAGGTCGAGCGCATCCAGCTCCGCCCGGTTTTGCGCAAGCGCCGTATCGGGATCGATCAGTGGTGACTCGACATGTCCCGAAAGGCTCCACCGTTCCACCGGTGAGCCGTCGGCATCCAGGACCCGGCAAGGTACCGTTACGGTACCGCCTACCCGCACGTCGCCCGGATCCGTGTAAGTCAGGCTTGCTTGCTGGCTGTGATCGACGCCGCCGATCGTAGTGCTGCTTACATGTCCAGCACCGACCACGACAGATGACGTATAAGTTCCTGGGGTAGGATTGTCGATCAGGTATTCGACATAGCCGGAGCCGACCCTATCCGGATTGGCCGGCTGCGTTGTCCCATTGGGGCAAGTGATCAGCAGGGTGATTTCACCCGGTTGGGGGACGCTCGTCGTGTATGTAAGCCGCACATCCACCCAGGACGTGCCAATTCGAACCGACGGCGTGCCCTCCGAGACGACCGTAGTGCCGGTGACGGAACTGGGCCCGGCCGTCCCTTTGGTGTTCGTCAGAACCGCCCCGACCCCGGCTGCGGCAGTAATCTCGAGATATATCTTCATCAAATCCGCCGTAGTGGGTGAGCCGTAATAGGTACCCGAGGTCTTCTTCGCCAGGCCCGTGAGGTTCGATTTACTGACATAGGGTCCAAGCCCGATGGGATAAATCGTTGCGCTTCCAGCAGGTGCTACGGGAGGACGGGTGCCCGCATTTGCCCGGCCATCGGTCAGGAGAACGATGGAGTTCGACGCGGAAGAATCGGTAAGCAGACCGTTCGATTGATTGACGCCGGCCTGAATGTTGGTCGACCAGCCGTCGGCGTTGAGAGCCCCCACAGCATTGATCAGGTTCGTCTTGTTTGAAGCGCTCATGGTATTCAGTGCATAGCCGGTCGAGGCGCTCGTTGCGAATTCCGTCATACCTGCCTTGTTGTCCGCTGCCATAATTGCGACGAAGAAATTCACGTCCGCTTTTGCAACATCGATCGGTGGCGCCGCATAAGGTGAAGACATCGATGCCGAACGGTCCACGCAAATGGCGATATCAATCTGTGTCATGGCTAACTCCTCAAGAGCTCATTGGTTGCCGTACTCGTACGCTGTTCCAGTTAATCGTTTACACTGAACGCTTCCTCCTCTACTCGACCATAATGGTGGCAACGCGCGTCAGGGTGAACCCGCGCCCGGCCACCGGCGCATGCCCGGCCGCCCGGGCCGTCACCGTGTAGACGCCCGGCGTCTCAGGCGTGAAGCTGAACGTGTTTCTCCCCTCGCCTTCGGCGATCTCGAGCGGATGGCTCTGCACCGGGATCAGGGGATCGCCGGCCCCCCGCTGTGCATCGAGCGCAAGCAAGCGCCGGTTGTCGCCGACGGTGCCGGCGTCGTCGCCGAGATCGAGCGCATCGAGCGCGGCGCGGTTCTGCGCGATGACCGTCTCCGGGTCGATCGTCGGTGCCTCAACCTCGCCCGAGAGAGCCCATTGCGCCACACGCGAGCCGTCTTCATCTATGACTTCGCATGGCACGAAGACCCGCTCTCCCGTTTTCAACGTGTCCGGCACTTTCAAAACGAGTTGCGCGGGTTGGGAAGGGTCGAAAGCGGCAAATGTCACGAACTGAGGGGAAGGAAGCGTGCTGCCGGACTGCATAATTATCGAACTGATCGTAGAGTTTTTGAGCCCGTACATCACATACCCCATGCCGGAAATCAGAGGGTCCGTGTGCATGAAATTTGGACTACCGGGCCAGGCCGGGTTGGGATAAATGATTGAAACCAGGACCTCGTTCTTTCCGGGAGGGTAGTTTTGGGTATAAGTAAAGCTCATGTCGGTCCAGGTCGCCCCACCATATACGAAAAGCGGTTCCGGGTCGTAGTTTTCGGAGTCGGTGACGACGAACGAATGAGAGTTTTGCAACACCTTGGCGACGCCCATTTCCCCAATAATGTCGTTGTAGACCTTGGCCAATCCGTTGACGTTGGGGACGAAGTAGCTAGATCCGCCGGTCGAGGTCGCCAAGTGATTCAGCGCTGTCGTACCCGGGGAAGGCCCAAGCCCGATAGCATAGATCGGTGGACACCCGGTCGGCGCGACGGGTGGCGGGCCAGTCTCGCCCGCCCCCAACGTGGTCAACAGAACAAGCGCATTCTTCTGCGAGAAATTGTTGAATAGTCCATTGGCGCGGTCCAACGCCGCCTGGAGATCGGCCTGGCCCGATGGAACGAGACCGCCCACCAGTTCACTTACGTCACTCCTGTTTACCGACGTCATCGGGCTCAACGGATAAACCGTGTTGACCGTAGACGGATAACCGACAAACCCGAGCAGATGATCGGAGCCCATGACACCGGCGAAAAAGTTGACCTGGGCCTTTGCGACCGCCAGGGAGGCATCCGGCATCGCCTCCGAGCTGTCTACGCAATGGATAATCCCGATTCTATCGGACGGCCCCTGCATCGAACCGACACTACCGGGAAAACCGGTCGGATTCAGGGTTCCCGTGATCCAGTAGCTCAGCCACCGGATGATTTGCTGCGACGCGGTGGGGCCGAGCGGACCGCGGGAAATATCGTTCGCCAGGTCCTCGAGTGAAGTCCCGCTTCCAGCCGGACCCGTTGGCCCCGTTAAGCCTGTGTCACCCGGTGCGCCGGTCGGTCCGGTTGGCCCCGTGTCGCCCGTTGAACCGGTCGGGCCCGTTGCACCAGTCGGTCCTGTTGGTCCCGTGTCGCCCGTTGTGCCGGTCAGTCCTGTTGGACCCGTCATACCGGTGGCCCCGGTCATGCCTGTAGGACCGGTATCGCCCGTTGCGCCGGTCGGTCCTGTATCTCCTGTAGAACCCGTGGAACCGGTGTCGCCCGTTGCGCCAGTCATTCCCGTCGGACCGGCCAACCCGGTTGGGCCGGTTATCCCCGTTGGGCCCGTCATACCGGTGGCCCCGGTCATACCCGTCGGGCCAGTCATCCCAGTAGCACCAGTCATTCCCGTCGGACCGGTCATACCCGTCGGACCGGTCATACCCGTCGGGCCAGTCGGGCCAGTCATGCCGGTCGGGCCAGTCACGCCAGTGGCGCCGGTCAGGCTGTTAACGATCAGATAATTCCAGACATTGCCAGGAAACCCGGTTGGTCCCGTCACGCCGGTCGGACCCGTCATACCCGTGGGGCCTGTCATGCCTGTGGCACCAGTCATACCGGTCGGACCCGTCGTACCCGTGGGACCTGTCATACCGGTGGGGCCCGTCATGCCTGTCGGTCCGGTCATGCCGGTCGGACCCGTCATGCCTGTTGGACCTGTCGGACCCGTCATACCGGTGGTGCCGGTCGGGCCGGTTACCCCCGTGGGGCCCGGTGCGCCGGTCGGCCCCGTGGGGCCTGTCGTTCCGGTTGCACTGGGCGTTATCGCCACGATCAGGCCTCCACCAGTTCGGGAGGAGGCGGTTCCGCCTCGGAACGGGAACCGAAAAAGTCACGGTCGATACGTGGAAACGGCGCCCGGGCGCAGATATGCGCAGCGTCGATTTCCTGCTGTTCCGCATTGCAGCGGAAATCATTCAGCGGATTCTCGTCGTTGTAGACGTAAAATACCTCGTCGTTGAAACAGACCCGATCGAAGCCCGCAAGTTCCATCACCGGATACATGATCGCACGGTCTTCGGTCGTCCGGTACCATTCGCCGTCTGGGCCACGCATGCAATCGTAGACGGGATCGTAATCAGCGATTGCGTGATAGACGCCGGCGCGGAATGTTCGGATATGCCCGACATACCAAACCTCCCGGTGGCGGGCGAAGGACTGTGGATCGGCGAACGGCATGCTGGAGCCATAACGCCCGGTAGAGGAGAACCGGTACTGGCCGTACAGCACCCAGCACCCATAGCGTTCGTAGAGTTCATTGATCCGGCTCAATGCATGGTCGCAGGCGAGCCAATCGTCTCCGTCCAAGAAAACGACGATGTCGTCGGGCGAGCAGTGTTCGGTGAGAAAATGGTGTGCATTCCAGAGAGCGCCGCGCTGACGTTGGTTGCGGATCAGATTGAAACGCGAATCGTCTGTGGGAATCTTGAGATGCGATCCGTCCGAGGATGCATCATCGTAAAAAACTACCTCGAAATTCCCGTAATCCTGATTCAGAAGGCTCTCGACACAGTTATCGAGAAAGCATCCCGGATTGAAGAAACGGACGCAGACCTTAATCCTGTTTCTTCTCTCCGACGGAACATCGTTTTTGGTGTATCTGGCGTCGAGGCTGAAACGCCGGTTTTCGAGGACCCGGCTGTAAAGTTGCGGCGGCAGAGCAGGATTCATCAGCAGTGCGTTATTAACGCCGATGGCACCGGTATGGTCCCCGACCCAATAGCACGTCGCGGCGTAATCGATGGCAAGTGCATAATCGTAGACGGGGCGCTCCACAAAAAGGAGATCCTGGTCCGGATAGGGAATCGCCATCGCCTGGCGTCCATACAAGTAAGCCAGATGGTACTGCCGTGTGGCGAAATAATGAGCGACGAGCTTATGCAATGGCTCTGTTCGATTCGGCCGGAATTGATAGGCCTGCAGGTAGGCGTCCTGCACCTCCGGCCAAGGGTCACCGCGTTGATGCTTGAGAACGGCGATCTGGTACATGGAATACCAGCATTCCTCGTGCCAGCCGCCCATGCCGAGCCGCTTGCGGTAATTCTCGATCGCGCGGTCGATCTCACCGCCGTCGCGATAGCTTTGCGCCAGATAGAAGACATGGCGCTCATTATGGGGCTCGTCGAGAAGCGCATTCTCAAGCACCAATGCATCTTTTTGGAATTTCTGCGGGTCGGACGACCGCGCGCCATCGAGGTATCGGATAACCTTAAGGTTCGAAAGAATTTCCTGTGACGACGCTTCGTCGCAGAAAATGAATTCGTGAAGTGCGCCCTTGAAGCCCCATGAGAGCGTGTTCCGGACAAGCTGGCACTTGTAGTACGATAGCGCGCCGGAGGAAAACTCCAGCAAATAGGAGTCGGCGGTCAAAACGGGAAGACGGAAATCCGGTCCTCGATCAAGAACCTCGTCGGCGTCTATCGTCAGCAGATAGTCTGCCTTGCCGCGGGCATATTCCAGTGCCTCGGTCCGGTTGTGACCGAAATCCACCCATGGCCGTTCTATAAGCTCACCTGGAATATCTCGCAGGAAATTTCGAATAATATCCTGCGTGCCATCGGACGACCCCGTGTCAACGATTACCCAGTAGTCGATCAGGTCTATGAGCGATTCAAGGCAACGGACGATGACCTTACTCTCGTTTTTTACAATCATATTGAGGCAGATTGTTTGCCGATCAGCGTCGCCGGATGGTGCTGAATGTTGAGCATCGGATTTCATCGAGGGCACGAACTTTCCAGATATTCGCTGAAAGATATGAGAGGAACTTGATGGAACAAAAGAGTTCGCGGAAACCTCCAACCAGCAGGAACAACTTGCCGAAAACAAGAAAGGCAATTCGGTTCAAGCCGCCGCCAGGAACGGAAGCCGGACCTAACTTGAAAAAATGAAAAGGGGGCGTAAAAAACGCTATGCTGGATAAACAGCACGTAAGAAATTGTGGCACCAGACCAGCGTGACCCGTTATATGAACTTGCGAATCCGTTGGCCATCTCTGTACTGGCAGCCTGCACTTAAATGCTCAGTCACGTAGATATTCAACACAACGCAATTTTTTCTGCGTTGTATAGCGTGGAATTTACACTACCTTAACACGATAGAATTTCAAATCACAAATTTGTTTTAACTCGACGTCTGTCGAAAGATGTTGGGGAAACTCGGCAAGTCTGGAACAGTTTGCGTGCCAAAATTAAAGACAAGCGTTTGCCATGATGTAGCCGTATGAAGCCTTTGCTCGCGTGCAGTCACGCACATGCAAGAGACAAATCGACAAGCAAGAAAAAACTTTACCTAAGGAGAGTATGACGCAGATGCGCGCGGGCTGTGCACGGCGAGAACCCGTCCAGGAGATCATCCTGATGCCACCTGCCGTATAGACTGGCGAACGAGCAATTTAGATTATGGGAAAAGGGTAGATGCCCCCCTTCACCTGCACAAGAATGCAAGCATGGGACGCACAATTTAATTGGTTGCGGGGGCAGGATTTGAACCTGCGACCTTCAGGTTATGAGCCTGACGAGCTACCGGGCTGCTCCACCCCGCGATAACCGTTCTTGTTCTTTCTACATACGAAACCGGAAAACACACCGGTCCCGCAGCCTGCCCAGCGGATGGCGGCGCCCCGCGCCGGGTATGTCTCGGAACATCATGAATAGGTCTTATCGTTTGATCTCGTCTTAGATCAACTTGTTTGAGATCGCTGCCGTCGTTTTGTTTCCTACCGTCCGTTTTGAAGACCTGGCGGCGACCTACTCTCCCACACCTTAAGATGCAGTACCATCGGCGCAGAGGGTCTTCACGGCCGAGTTCGGGATGGGATCGGGTGTGTCCCCCTCGCTGTTACCACCAAGTCATCAAAACAGACGATGGGAAACAGACAGCAGAGTGATTGATTCATCAAGTGATGGCATCATTTCGCGCTAAAATCTTAGTTAGACTTTCGCGTCGTTCATTTGGGCTTGTCCATACGCATGACGAGGTCAAGCCTATCGAGCGATTAGTACCAGTTAGCTTCACACGTTACCGCGCTTCCACACCTGGCCTATCAACGTGGTGGTCTTCCACGGCTCTCAGCGAGACCTGGTTTCGAGGGGGGCTTCCCGCTTAGATGCTTTCAGCGGTTATCCCGTCCGTACTTAGCTACCCTGCGGTGCCATTGGCATGACAACAGGTACACCAGAGGTACGTCCACCCCGGTCCTCTCGTACTAGGGGCAGCTCCTCTCAAGTCTCGTACACCCACGGCAGATAGGGACCGAACTGTCTCACGACGTTCTAAACCCAGCTCACGTACCACTTTAATCGGCGAACAGCCGAACCCTTGGGACCTGCTCCAGCCCCAGGATGTGATGAGCCGACATCGAGGTGCCAAACGATGCCGTCGATATGGACTCTTGGGCATCATCAGCCTGTTATCCCCGGCGTACCTTTTATCCGTTGAGCGATGGCCCT
>CAJXKD010000002.1 GCA_913055735.1 uncultured Rhodospirillales bacterium | reverse complement strand
GACCAGGGTCTGCGTTTCGCCATCCGCGAAGGCGGCCGTACCGTCGGCGCAGGCGTCGTCGCGAGCATCATCGAGTAAATTTGGAAATAGCAATCGGCGCCCGTTCGTGGGCGCCGATCGTTTTTTGAGGCAAAAGAAGACAAATGGTGGACAGTCAGAATATCCGGATACGGCTTAAGGCCTTCGATCACCGGGTGCTGGACCAATCGACGATTGAAATCGTCAATACGGCGAAACGGACCGGTGCTCAGGTGCGCGGGCCCATTCCGCTGCCCACCAAGATCGAGAGGTACACCGTTCTGCGCTCGCCGCACATCGATAAGAAGTCGCGGGAGCAGTTCGAAATTCGCACCCATAAGCGGGTGTTGGACATTCTTGACCCGACCCCGGAGACGGTGGACGCGCTGATGAAGCTCGACCTTGCCTCCGGTGTTGACGTCGAGATCAAGCTCTAGGCTGAAGTGTTATGAGAACCGGATTGATCGCACAGAAAATGGGTATGAGCGCCGTCTTCGCCGAAGACGGGACCCATATCCCCGTGACCGTGTTGAAGGTGGACAGCTGCCAGGTGGTTGCCAACCGGACGGCGGACAAGGACGGCTACAACGCCGTGCAGATCGGCGTCGGCGGCGCCAAGGTGAAGAACGTCACGAAGGCGCAGCGCGGCCATTTCGCCAAGGCCAAGGTGGAACCGAAGCGGAAGCTCGCCGAGTTCCGGGTGACCGAGGACGCGATGATCAATGTCGGCGCGGAGCTGACGGCGGATCACTTCATTGCCGGTCAATTCGTCGACGTGGTTGGGTCGACCAAGGGTAAGGGTTTTGCCGGCGGCATGAAGCGGCACGGTTTTGCCGGTCTTCGGGCGTCACACGGCGTTTCCATCAGCCACCGCGCGCTTGGCTCCACCGGTCAGTGCCAGGATCCCGGCAAGGTGTTCAAGGGCAAGAAAATGGCCGGTCAGTTGGGCGACGTTCAGGTGACCCAGCAGAACCTCGAAGTGGTTTCCACCGATGCTGAACGCGGTTTGGTGTTGATCAAAGGCGCCGTGCCGGGGGCTAAGGGCAGCTACATCCTGGTGCGCGACGCGTTGAAGAAGGCGCTGCCGGAAGGCGTGCCGATGCCGGGTGCCGTTGTTGGCGGTGTGGAAGCGGCTCAAGAAGAACAAGCAGAGGAAACCGGAGCTGAAGAAGCGGTCGTGGAAAGCGCGCCCGCCGATGACGCTGCGGCGGAAAAAGAGGACTAAGCGGCGATGAAATGCCCGGTCATTAGTTTGGACAACAAGAAGGTCGGCGAGATCGATCTCGACGACGTGGTGTTCGGTTTGGATGCCCGTCCCGATCTCTTAGCGCGTGCGGTCAATTGGCAGCTGGCGAAACGCCGGGCCGGAACCCACAAGACCAAGACCCGGAACGAGGTGAGCGGTACGGGCGCGAAGCCTTTCCGCCAGAAGGGAACCGGTCGTGCCCGCCAGGGTGATCGCAAGGCACCGCAGATGCGGGGCGGTGGTACCGCGTTCGGTCCGGTCGTGCGCGAACATGGCTATGACCTGCCGAAGAAAGTCCGGCGGCTTGCCCTGCGGACGGCCCTGTCGGCCAAGCAGGCGGAAGGCAAGCTGGTGGTGCTCGACGACGCCAAGATGAAGGCCGCCAAGACGGGCGATCTGGCGAAGCAGATCAAGGCTCTGGGCTGGACCTCGGCGCTGGTGATCGATGCCGACAAGGTTGACGAGAATTTCAGCCGCGCGGCCAGCAACATCATTGGGGTCGACGTACTGCCTCAGGTCGGTGCCAATGTTTATGACATTCTGCGCCGCGACACGCTGGTGCTGACCAAGGGCGCGGTTGCCCAGTTGCAGGAGCGGTTGAAATGAGCAAGTACAGCGGCATCAAAGCCAATCCGAGCCGCGAGCGTATGTACTCTCTTATCCGCTCGCCGCTGATCACCGAAAAGTCGACGGTGATCTCGGAGCACAATCAAGTTTGTTTCCGGGTGCCTGTTGAGGCCACCAAACCGGAAATCCGGGCCGCAGTGGAGGGGTTGTTCGACGTCAAGGTAACGGCGGTCAACACTATCCTCCAGAAAGGCAAAACGAAACGGTTCCGCGGCCGGCCCGGCAAGCGGTCCGATGTCAAAAAAGCGATCGTCACGCTCGCCGACGGCGATTCGATTGACGTGACGACGGGTGTTTAATCGATGGCGTTGAAGACATTTAAACCAACATCTCCGGGCCGCCGGTCGCTGGTCCAAGTGGACCGTTCCGACCTGTGGAAAGGAAAACCGGAAAAGTCGCTGACCGAAGGTTTGGCGAGCAAGGGTGGACGGAACAATAACGGCCGCGTTACGGCGCGCCGTCGGGGTGGCGGGCACAAGCGCCGCTACCGGATTGTTGACTTCAAACGGCAGAAGTTCGATGTGCCGGCGACGGTCGAGCGGCTTGAGTACGATCCCAACCGTTCCGCATTCATCGCGCTGATTGCTTATGAGGACGGCGAAAAATCCTACATCCTGGCGCCGCAGCGGTTGAAGGCCGGCGATAAGGTGGTTTCGGGCGAGCGCGTCGACATCAAGCCGGGCAATGCGCTGCCGATGCAGAACATCCCCGTCGGGACCATCATCCACAATGTTGAGATGAAGGTCGGCGCCGGCGGCCAGATGGCCCGCTCCGCAGGGACCTACGTTCAGTTGATCGGTAAGGATCAGGGCTACGCACAGCTTCGCCTGACCTCCGGCGAGATCCGCATGGTTCGCGCCGAGTGCATGGCGACGATCGGCGCGGTGTCCAATCCGGATCAGGCCAACATCAAGCTCGGTAAGGCCGGCCGTAAGCGGTGGCTGGGCAAGCGCCCGTCGGTCCGCGGTGTCGCGATGAACCCGGTCGACCACCCCCATGGTGGTGGTGAGGGCCGGACCTCTGGCGGCCGTCATCCGGTGTCGCCCTGGGGCGTACCGACCAAGGGTAAGCGCACACGTTCGAACAAGAAGACGGACCGCCTGATCATGCGGCGTCGCAAGAAGCGCTAGGAGAGGGATCATGGCTCGTTCAGTTTCAAAGGGACCGTTCGTCGACGCGTATCTGCTGAAGAAGGCAGAAAAGTCGCGCGCTTCGGGCCGCAACGAAGTGATCAAGACCTGGTCGCGGCGGTCTACCATTCTGCCACAGTTCGTCGGCTTGAATTTCGGCGTCTACAACGGTCAGAAGTTCATTCCGGTCCTGGTGACCGAGAACATGGTGGGCCACAAGTTCGGCGAGTTTTCGCCGACGCGGCAGTATTTCGGTCATACGGCCGACCGCAAGGCGAAGAGGGACTAAGCGATGGGCAAGAAATCAGCGCCCCGCAAAGTGGCGGAGAACGAGGCGATGGCCTACGCGCGGCTGATCCGTACCAGCCCGCAAAAGCTGAATGTCGTTGCCCAGGCAATTCGCGGGCAGGACTGTGAGAAGGCGTTGAGCGAGCTCACCTTCTCCAAGCGCCGCGTCGCCAATGAGGTGAAGAAGGTTCTGCAGTCGGCGATCGCCAACGCGGAAAACAACCAGCAGCTCGACGTCGACCGGCTCTATGTGGCCGAAGCGTCGACGGGCCGCGATTTTGTAATGAAACGCTGGCGTCCTCGGGCACGGGGTCGGATGGGGCGTATTTTTAAGCCCTTCAGCAATTTGACCATCGTCGTGCGTGAACGCGAGGAGACGGCTTAATATGGGACAGAAGGTCAATCCAATCGGCTTCCGGCTTGGCATCAACCGCACCTGGGATTCGCGGTGGTTCGCCAACGATGATGATTACGCCGATCTGCTGCACGAAGACCTCGAGCTTCGTACCATGCTGCAGAAGCGGCTTCATCAGGCCGGTCTGTCCAAGGTGGTTATCGAACGCCCGGCGAAGAAGGCCCGCATCACCATCCACACGGCGCGTCCGGGTGTGGTGATCGGCAAGAAAGGCGCCGACATCGAGGTGCTGCGCCGCGAACTGTCGAAGAAGACGGGCGCCGACGTGAACCTCAATATTGTTGAGATACGCAAGCCCGAGATCGACGCCAAGCTTATTGCCGAAAATATCGCGCAGCAGCTTGAGCGCCGGATCGCCTTCCGCCGTGCCATGAAGCGCGCCGTTCAATCGGCGATGCGTCTCGGTGCCGAGGGCATCCGGATCAACTGCGGCGGCCGTCTCGGCGGCGCGGAAATCGCGCGCACGGAATGGTACCGCGAAGGTCAGGTGCCGCTGCACACGCTGCGTGCCGACGTTGATTACGGGACGGCGACGGCCCGGACGACCTATGGCGCTTGTGGCGTGAAGGTTTGGGTCTATCGGGGCGAGATTCTCGAACACGATCCGATGGCGGTGGACAAGCGTGCGCTGGAACAGCAACCGGCGCGCTGAGGAACGGGATAAAAGAAGATGTTGCAACCTAAACGCACCAAATTCCGCAAGGCCCACAAGGGTCGGATCCATGGCCTGGCCAAGGGCGGTACGGCGTTGAATTTCGGCTCCTATGGGCTGAAGGCGGTGACCCCGGCGCGGGTGACGGCTCGTCAGATCGAAGCGGCACGCCGCACGATCACGCGTCAGATGAAACGTGCCGGCCGTGTCTGGATTCGTATTTTCCCGGACGTTCCGGTGTCGAGCAAACCGGCCGAAGTGCGTCAGGGTAAAGGTAAAGGCTCGCCCGAGTTCTGGGTGGCGCGCGTGAAGCCGGGCCGCGTTATGTTCGAAATCGACGGTGTGCCCGAAGATGTCGCGCGGCGTGCCTTTGAGTTGGCGGCGGCAAAGCTGCCCAATCAAACCAAGTTCGTGCAACGCCTCCACTAGGGTGGCCAGGGCGTAGAGGAAGTTAAGACGATGAAAGCGGCGGATGTTCGGGCCAAGACGCCCGACGAATTGAAACAGCAGCTGGAAGACCTGTCGAAGGAAGCGTTCAACTTGCGTTTCCAGCAGGCGAGCGGTCAGTTGGAAAACACGGCTCGGGTGCGCGAAGTGCGTCGCGATATCGCGCGCATCAAAACAGTGCTCGGCCAGAAAAACCGCGCCGAAAGTTAAGGAGCCAAAGAAATGCCTAGGCGTGTCATGCAAGGTGTCGTGGTTAGCGACAAGATGGATAAAACGATCGTCGTCAATGTTGAACGGCGCGTCATGCATCCGCTGTACAAGAAGTTCATCACCCGGTCGAAGAAGTATGTCGCTCATGACGAGGACAACGCTCACAAGATCGGGGACAAGGTCAGCATCCAGGAGTGCAAGCCCTTGTCCAAGCGCAAACGTTGGGAAGTGGTAAGCGAGGCGGCCTCCTGATCGGGGGCGGTTCGGAACCGAAGAACAAGAAGGTAGAACGCCATGATTCAGATGCAGACAAACCTGGATGTCGCCGACAATTCGGGCGCGCGCAGGGTCCAATGCATCAAGGTGCTCGGGGGCTCCAAGCGCAAGTCCGCCTCCGTTGGCGACGTGATCGTCGTCTCGGTGAAGGAAGCCATCCCGCGTGGCCGCGTGAAAAAGGGTGAGATGTATCGTGCGGTGGTCGTGCGCACGGCGAAGGAAATTCGCCGCAACGACGGCAGCGCGATCCGCTTCGATCACAATGCCGCCGTGCTGATCAATCAGCAGAACGAGCCCATTGGGACCCGTATTTTTGGCCCGGTGACCCGCGAGTTGCGTGCCAAGAACTACATGAAGATCATTTCGCTCGCGCCGGAGGTGCTGTGATGCCGGGACAGAAGAACGAACAGAAGAAAAAGAAGCCCGTACGTTACAAGGTGCGCAAAGGCGACAAAGTCGTGGTCCTTTCCGGCCGTGACAAGGGCAAGACCGGCGAGATTCTGCGCATGGTGCCGTCAGACGGCAAGGCGATCGTGCAGGGCGTGAATATGGTCAAACGTCACACGGCGCCGAGCCAGGCCAGTGCCGGTGGCATTCTGGAGCGCGAAGCGCCCATCCACGTGTCCAATTTGGCGCATGTGGACCCGAAGGACAGCCAGCCGACCCGTGTCGGCTACCGGACGCTGGAGGACGGCCGTAAGGTCCGTTTCGCCAAGCGTTCCGGCGAACTGATTGATTAACAAGGTTTATCGTTATGGCGCGTTTACAGCAGCATTTCGAGGAAACGGTCCGTCCGGCATTGATGCAGGAGTTCGGTTACAAGAACGGTATGCAGGTACCGAAGCTGGAGAAGATCGTGATCAACATGGGCGTCGGCGAAGCCGCGACCGATTCCAAGAAGGTCAATTCGGCCGTCGAAGAAATGGGATTGATCGCCGGACAAAAGGCGGTCGTCACCCGGGCCCGCAAGTCGATCGCCAACTTCAAGTTGCGCGAAGGCATGCCGGTCGGCTGCAAGGTAACCCTGCGCGGCGAACGGATGTATGAGTTCCTCGACCGTCTGGTCAATATCGCCATGCCGCGGATTCGCGACTTCCGGGGCATTTCGTCGAAATCGTTCGACGGCCGGGGCAACTATAACTTCGGTTTGAAGGAACAGATCGTGTTCCCGGAAATCAACTACGATCAGGTCGATCAGATCCGGGGCATGGATATCGTGATTTGTACAACGGCGAAATCCAATGAAGAGGCGCTCGCGCTTCTCAAGGGTTTCAATATGCCCTTCGCCAATTAAGAGGGACGGAGAGAACGGATGGCCAAGAAGAGCGTCGTCGAGAGAAACAAAAAGCGTATGCGGTTGGCGCAGAAATATGCCGCCAAGCGGTCTGCGCTCAAGGCGATTGCCAAGGATGAATCGCTGTCACCCGAGGAGCGGTTCAATGCACGGCTCAAGCTGGCCGAGTTGCCGCGCAACTCCGCCCCGGTCCGCGTGCGGCTGCGGTGCGAATTGAGCGGCCGTTCCCGTAGTAATTACCGGAAGTTCCGCCTGTCGCGGATCGCACTCCGGGACTTGGCGCTGTCGGGACAGATTCCCGGCATGGTCAAATCGAGCTGGTAACGGAGGAAGTCTGTAGATGTCAATGAGCGACCCCGTTGCGGACCTGTTGACGCGTATCCGGAATGGCCAGAACGCGCGGATGGACAGCATCACCGCGCCGGCATCCCGGCTGCATGAAAACGTCTTGGACGTGCTGAAGCGCGAAGGCTATATCCGCGATTATTCGCGGCACAACATCCGCCAAGGTATCGACGAGATTAAGATCGAACTGAAGTATTTCGATGGCGAGCCGGTGATCAAGCAGATCAACCGCGTGTCGCGGCCCGGTCGCCGGGTGTATTCGAAAATCAAGGACCTGCCGCGGTTCTACAATGGGTTGGGTATTTCCATCCTGTCGACCCCGCGTGGCGTCATGTCCGACGCCGAAGCCCGCGCCGCCAATGTCGGTGGCGAGGTGCTCTGCCAGGTATTCTAGCGGGCACAAGGAGGGACATAGATCATGTCGCGCGTAGGCCAAGTGCCGGTAACCGTTCCCGACGGCGTTAATGTCGAACTCGCCGGCAAGGTGCTCAAGGCAAAGGGCAAAAAGGGCGAGTTGTCGCTGACGTTCGTCGACGAGGTGACGCCGTCCATCGATGGCGATCAAATCTGGGTCAAGCCGGTGGACGATTCGCTGAAGGCCCGGAAGTTGTGGGGAACCTATCAGCGCCTTACGGGCAATATCGTCCACGGCGTTTCCGAAGGGTTCACCAAGGAATTGGCGATCACTGGCGTCGGTTACCGGGCGCAGGTGCAGGGTAAGACCCTGGTCCTGCAACTGGGCTATTCGCACGATGTCCGCTTTCCGATCCCGGAAGGCATTGAGATTAAATGCGAAACCCAGACCGATATTGCCATCAGCGGCGCCGACAAGCGCCTTGTGGGTGCCGTCGCTGCCGAAATCCGGTCGTTCCGTCCGCCGGAGCCGTACAAAGGCAAGGGCATTCGGTACAAGGACGAACAAATCCTGCGTAAGGAAGGCAAGAAGAAGTAGCCATGGAGTCCTCATCGAAACTTTTCAACCGCAGGCGGCAGCGCAATCGCGCCAAACTGCGGCGTGCCCGGAACGATCGTCCGCGTCTGTCGGTTTTCCGTTCGGGGAAGCACATCTACGCACAAGTGATCGACGACATTTCGCGCAAGACGCTTGCATCGGCCTCCACGCTGGAAACCGATCTCAAGTCGAAGCTCAAAAGCGGCGCCAACGTCGATGCGGCGAAAGAAGTCGGCAAGCTGGTTGCCGAGCGCGCCAAGGCCGCAGGCGTCGAGACGGTCATCTTCGACCGTGGAGGATATCTGTACCATGGCCGGGTAAAAGCCCTGGCCGACGCCGCCCGCGAAGGCGGATTGGCGTTCTAGGAGAGTAAGAATGGCACAAGCACCCAGTTCCGAACGGGGATCTCGCTCCGACCGTGGGCAACGCGAAGACTCGGAGTTGATGGACAAGCTGGTTTCCATCAACCGAGTTGCGAAAGTCGTAAAGGGCGGCCGGCGATTCGGTTTTGCCGCGTTGGTGGTGGTCGGTGACGGCCGCGGCCGTGTCGGCTATGGTTCCGGCAAGGCCCGGGAAGTTCCCGAGGCGATCCGCAAGGCAACCGAGTCGGCAAAGCGCAAAATGATCCGCGTACCCCTGCGCGAGGGCCGCACGCTTCACCATGACGCGACGGGCCGCTTCGGTGCCGGTCGGGTGGTTGTCCGCGCCGCGCCTCCGGGCACCGGTATCATCGCCGGCGGTCCCATGCGTGCCGTGTTCGAGACCCTCGGCGTTCAGGACGTGGTGGCGAAGTCCACCGGCAGCCCCAATCCGCACAACATGGTCAAGGCGACGCTTGCCGCGCTCGACAACCTCGCGTCTCCGCGTGCGATTGCCGCCAAGCGGGGTAAGAAGGTTGGCGATATCGTGGGACGCCGCGAAGGCGCCGCAAGGGAGTAGAGCTGTGGCCGCGACAAAAAAAACCGTGACCGTAACCCAGACCGGCAGCCCGATCGGCCGGCCGAAAGATCAGCGTGAAACGTTGAAGGGCCTGGGTTTGAACAAGATGAACCGCACTCGGACGCTGGAAGATACGCCGGCGGTGCGGGGCATGATCGATAAGGTCAAACATCTCGTCCGGATTGACGACAACGCCTAACGAGATAACTGAGAAAACATCTGAGTGCTGCCGGATTGTTGCCAAGTAAGCGAAGAATTCTGGCGGGTGAGGAATAAGGACCGATGAAACTTAACGAAGTGCGCGATAATCAAGGCGCCCGCAAGAGCCGCACGCGGGTCGGCCGCGGAACCAGTTCCGGCAAGGGCAAGACCGGCGGGCGGGGCGTTAAGGGCCAGAAATCCCGGAGCGGCGTTGCGTTGGTGGGCTTCGAAGGCGGTCAGATGCCGCTCTATCGCCGCACCCCGAAGCGCGGCTTCAAGAACCCGTTCGGCAAGACCTTCGCCGAGGTCAATGTGGGACGGTTGCAGCAGGCGATCGACGAGAAGAAGCTGGATGCCAAGGGCACGATCAATGGCGAGGCGCTGAAGTCCGCTGGGTTGGTCGGCTCTCTTCACGATGGCGTGCGGTTGCTGGGCAAAGGCGAGATTTCCGCTAAGGTTACCATCGAGGTTGCCGGTGCGTCCAAGGGCGCCGTCGCGGCGGTCGAGAAGGCGGGCGGTTCGGTGATCTTGCCGGACGTTGCCCCGAAGCCGAAGCGAATCCGCGGTAAGAAGGCCAAAGAGGCCGCCGCCGAGACGGCCGGCGATAACGATTAATAACGGGCGGGATTAATGGCCTCAGCTGCCGAGCAATTAGCCTCTAATCTCAATTTTGGCGCCTTTTCCAAGGCGACGGAGTTGAAGAAGCGGCTATGGTTTACCCTCGGCGCGCTGATCGTCTACCGCCTCGGGACCTATATCCCGCTGCCGGGCATCGATCCGGTCATCCTGCAGGACATCTTCAACCGCCAGGCGGGCGGTATCCTCGGCATGTTCAACATGTTCGCGGGCGGGGCCCTCGGGCGGATGACCATTTTCGCCCTCAACATCATGCCCTACATCTCGGCGGCGATTATCATGCAGTTGATGACCGCCGTGTCGCCGACCCTCAATCAGCTCAAGAAAGAGGGCGAGCAGGGGCGTAAGAAGATCAATCAATACACCCGCTACGGGACGGTGCTGATTGCCGCCATGCAGGCCTACGGCATTTCTGTCGGCCTCGAGGGTATGACGGGATCGCAGGGCATTTCGGCGGTGATCGATCCGGGCATGTTCTTCCGCATGACGGCGGTGATCACGCTGGTCGGCGGGACGATTTTCCTGATGTGGCTGGGTGAGCAGGTGACTGCGCGCGGTGTCGGTAACGGCATTTCGCTGATCATTTTCGCCGGTATCGTCGCCGAATTGCCGCGCGCTTTGGCCGCGACCTTCGAATTGGGCCGGACGGGATCGCTTCCCAGCTGGCTGATCGCGGCACTGATGGTCGGTGCCGTGGCGGTGATCGCTGGCATCGTCTTTGTCGAGCGGGCGCAGCGGCGGATCATCATCCAATATCCGAAGCGCCAGATGGGCAACAAGATGTTCGGCGGCGAAAGCTCGCACTTGCCCCTGAAGCTCAACACCTCGGGTGTTATTCCGTTGATTTTCGCCAGTTCCATCCTGTTGATGCCGATCACCTTGGCCCAGTTTTCGGCGGCCGGCGGTCCGGAATGGCTGACCACCGTTACGGCGTTGCTGGGTCGCGGACAGCCGACCTACTTGCTGATCTATGCCGGACTGATCGCGTTCTTCGCGTTTTTCTATACGGCGGTGGTGTTCAATCCCCAGGAAACGGCGGACAATCTCAAGAAATACGGCGGTTTCGTACCGGGCATCCGGCCGGGCAAGAACACGGCCGATTATCTGGATTATGTGCTGACGCGGCTAACGGTTGTCGGTTCCATTTATCTCGTCGCCGTCGCCATTCTGCCGGAACTGCTGATCGCGCGTTTTTCCGTCCCGTTCTTCTTCGGCGGGACTAGCCTACTGATCGTGGTAACCGTCACCATGGATACGGTCGCTCAGGTTCAGTCGCACCTTCTGGCCCATCAATATGAGGGGCTGATCAAGAAATCGCGGTTGAGGGGGCGGCGCTGATGAATCTCATTCTATTGGGCCCGCCCGGTGCCGGTAAGGGGACGCAGGCGGAGCGGCTGCAGGACGCTTACAATTTGGTCCAGTTGTCGACCGGCGACATGCTCCGCGAGGAGGTCAAATCCGGCTCGGATCTCGGCAAGACCGCCAAGGAGATCATGGAGCGCGGCGATCTGGTTCCCGACGACTTGATCATCAAGATGATTTCCGGCCGGATCGACCAGAATTCGGGCGGTGACGGGATCATCCTCGACGGTTTCCCCCGTACGACGGCTCAGGCCGAAGCCCTCGACCGGATGCTGGACGAAAAAGGCCTCAAAATGGATCACGTGATCCAGATTACGGTCGACGAGGATGCGGTGGTCGAGCGAATCTCGGGCCGTTTTTCGTGCGCCAAGTGCGGGATGGGGTACCACGACCACTTCAAAAAGCCCAAGGTGGAGGGGGTCTGCGACAAATGCGGATCGACCGAATTTACCCGCCGGGCAGACGACAATGCCGATACGGTCCGGTCCCGGCTGGCGGCCTATCGGGAGCAGACAGCCCCCATTTTGCCCTACTACGAGGCCAAGAAGGCCCTGAAGGCGGTGGATGGGATGGGCGGCATCGATGAGGTGTACGCCCGGATAAAAGCAGTTATTGAAGAGGGTTAGCGAGTTGACTTAAGGCACTTTGTGCCTATAATCGCGCCGCTCTGGGTCCGCCCGCGGTCGCACCATAGAAAATTAGACATTTAGGCTGAGGAGAAACCGGCTTTGGCACGTATTGCTGGCGTTAATATTCCGACTCAAAAGCGAGTTGAAATTGCGCTCACTTATATTTTCGGGATCGGACAGAAACTCGCGAAGGATATTTGCGAGACGTCCGGGGTGCCTGGAGAGCGTCGGGTCCATGAGCTGACGGACGACGAAGTGGCGCGTATTCGTGAGACGATCGACCGCGATTATCAGGTCGAAGGCGATCTTCGCCGCGAGACGTCCATGAACATCAAACGGTTGATGGACCTCGGTTGTTATAGGGGACTTCGTCATCGGCGCGGTTTGCCGGTGCGCGGCCAGAGGACCCACACCAATGCACGTACCCGTAAAGGGCCGGCTAAGGCCATCGCGGGCAAGAAAAAGGTGACCAAGTAGGTCACTTAACCCTGAGAGCGACGGCCAAGGAAGTATAGGTCTAGTATGGCAAAAGCTGCAGCGCAGCGCCCCAGGCGCCGCGAGAGAAAAAACATCACGTCGGGCGTCGCGCACGTAAACGCGTCGTTCAACAATACGGTGATTACCATTACCGATGCCCAAGGCAATGCGATTGCCTGGTCGTCGGCGGGTAGCCAAGGGTTCAAGGGATCGCGTAAATCGACCCCCTATGCCGCCCAGGTTGCCGCCGAGGACGCCGGCAAGAAGGCCATGGAGCACGGTATGCGTACCTTGGAAATCGAGGTCAAGGGACCGGGATCGGGTCGCGAATCGGCGCTGCGCGCGCTGCAAGCGGTCGGGTTTACGGTAACGTCCATTCGCGACGTGACCCCGATTCCGCACAATGGGTGCCGGCCGCGGAAGCGTCGCCGGGTCTAACGCAAACGGCATGTAACCCGGTGGACCGGAGCGTGGCCGGACCATCGGGCATTCGTTTTAGGAAATTCGCTTTTTGCGAAATGAGAGTGAGGCACACTCGTGATTATTCAGAAGAACTGGCAGGAACTGATTAAACCGAACAAGCTTGAGGTGGTGCCGGGCAGCGTTCCAGCGCGCCATGCAACCATTGTTGCTGAACCCCTGGAGCGGGGCTTCGGTCTGACGCTGGGCAATGCCCTGCGGCGGGTTCTGTTGTCGTCACTGCAGGGGTCTGCCGTGACCGCCATCCAGATCGACGGCGTGCTGCATGAGTTCTCGTCCATTCCGGGCGTGCATGAGGACGTTACCGACATCGTGCTGAACATCAAATCCATGGGCTTGCGGATGCACTCCGAAGGCTCCAAGCGGATTACCCTGTCGGCGACCGGCCCCGGTGAAATCACCGCCGGCATGATCGAAACCGGCCACGACATCGAGATCATGGACCCCGATCTGGTGATCTGCACCCTCGATGACGGCGCGACCCTCGAGATGGAAATGACCGTCGAGACGGGCAAGGGCTACGTGCCCGCGGGCGCCAATAAGCCTGAGGAAAGCCCCATCGGCCTGATTCCCATCGATGCCGTTTTCTCGCCGGTGCGCAAAGTGGCGTACAAGGTAGAAAACTCGCGCGTCGGTCAGGTAACGGACTATGACAAGCTGTCCCTCGACGTGACCACCAATGGCACGGTCATGCCGGAGGATGCGGTCGCCCTGGCCGCGCGGATCCTGCAGGACCAGTTGCAGCTGTTCATCAATTTCGAAGAGCCGACGATGGCGTTGCCGGAAGAGGCCAAGGACGAACTGCCGTTCAACAAGAACTTGCTGCGTAAAGTGGACGAGTTGGAGTTGTCGGTACGGTCGGCTAACTGCCTCAAGAACGACAACATCATTTATATCGGTGATCTGGTCTTGAAGAGCGAAGCGGAAATGCTTCGGACGCCGAACTTCGGCCGTAAGTCGCTCAACGAGATCAAGGAAGTTCTGGCCCAGATGGGATTGCATCTCGGGATGGAGATCCCGAACTGGCCGCCGGAGAATATCGAGGAACTCGCCAAACGTCTCGAGGAGCCTTTCTAAGGCGCTCCGAGGGGATTGGCGGTAAGAGCAACAAACCCGAACGCGAGGAAACGGAACCATGCGTCATCGTGTCAGCGGCAGGAAACTGAACCGCACGTCGTCTCACCGCAAGGCGATGTTTTCCAACATGGCGGCCTCATTGCTGCGTCATGAACAGATCAATACGACCGTGCCCAAGGCGAAGGAAATTCGCCCGATCGTCGAAAAGATGATCACGCTCGGCAAACGGGGCGATCTGCATGCGCGGCGCCAGGCGCATTCCTTTCTGCGCGACGCCGAAGTGGTGTCCAAGCTGTTCGACGATCTTGCCGAGCGCTACAAGGACCGCCAGGGCGGCTACACGCGGGTGCTGAAGGCCGGTTACCGCTATGGCGATGCCGCGCCGATGGCGGTGATCGAATTGGTTGACCGCGACCCCGACGCCAAGGGGGCCGAGGATTTGGCCCGTCACGAAGCGAAGCTGGAAGCCGAGGAACAGGAAGCCGTTCCGGCGTAAGGCCAAGCTAAGCGTGGACAAGTTTCGGGGGCAGCCGGTGGGCTGCCCCTTTGTGTTTGGCGTGCTAAATTGAGAGAACCATGAAACGCCGCGAGAAGATGCTCAGATTTGGCACATTTGTGGCTGTCGCCGTCTTGATGGCAGCGGCACTGCCGGGCGCTGTCCACGCGCAGCGGCAGGTTCCGCAAAGCCGCCAGGAAATTCAGCTTTCCTATGCGCCGCTGGTCAAACGGGTGGCGCCGGCGGTGGTCAATATTTTTACCACCAAGACCGTGACGACGCGGCGCGTCTCACCCCTGTTCGACGATCCGTTTTTCCGGCGGTTCTTTGGCGACACCTTTAACGGGCCGACCCAGCAGCGCCGCCAGAACTCTCTCGGCTCGGGCGTCATCGTGGCGTCGTCCGGCGTGGTGGTGACAAACTATCACGTCATCGAAGGCGCCGATGAAATCACCGTCATCTTGGCCGACCGGCGCGAGTTCGATGCGCGTATCGTCGGCGCGGACCAGCGAACCGATCTCGCCGTCCTGCAAATCGAGGGTGGCGCTACGTTCCCCCATCTTGAGTTTCGCGACTCCGACGACCTGGAAGTGGGGGATCTGGTTCTCGCGATCGGTAATCCCTTCGGGGTCGGTCAGACGGTCACGTCCGGGATCGTGTCGGCGCTCGCCCGAACCCAGGTGGGGATCAACGATCTTAACTTCTTCATCCAAACCGATGCCGCCATTAATCCCGGTAATTCGGGCGGCGCCCTGGTGACCATGGACGGCCGGCTGGTAGGGATCAACTCGGCCATCTATTCGAAAACTGGCGCCTCCGTCGGCATCGGTTTTGCGATTCCTTCGAATATGGTGCGCGCCGTTCTCAGCGGTATTACCGAAGGGGGGCGCGTGGTGCGTCCCTGGATCGGTGCGGAGGGGCAGGCGGTTACCTCGGATATCGCCGGTTCGCTGGGGCTTCAACGTCCTGCCGGCGTTCTGATCAACGGGCTTTATCCCAAGGGGCCGGCAGAGCAGGCGGGATTAAAGGTCGGCGATGTCATCTTGAGCATCGATGGGCACAACGTCGACGATCCCGAAGCGTTGCGTTTCCGGATCGCGACGCGGCCGGTTGGCAAGCGGATCGATCTGGTCGTTTGGCGCGAGGGCAAGGAGCAGACCTTGTCGATGTTGATCGAACGCCCGCCCGAAAAGCCGCGCCGCGACACCTCCGAGCTTGCCGGGATTCACCCGCTACAAGGCGCGACGGTTGCCAATCTCTCACCGGCCCTGGCGGACGAGCTCGGTCTCAGCACCATGATGAGTGGCGTGATCGTCCTCGAAATCCGGCGCGGCAGCGCCGCCCGGCGGATCGGCTTGCGTCCCGGCGACATCGTCCGCGAGATCAACGGCGCCGCCATTACCAACGTTCGCGAGCTTAAGAAGGTCCTGTTGAAGGAAGCGGACAAATGGCGGCTGGCCATTGAGCGCGGTGGCCGGCGGTTGTCGATGGTGATCAACCGGTGAGTACGCTTTTCGAAGCCCAAGCGCCTCACCCGTTGGCGGACCGGCTGCGCCCCAAGAGCCTCGACGAGGTGGTCGGCCAGGATCATATCCTGGCGCCCGAGGCGCCGTTGGGCCGGATGGTCGCGGCGGGCCGGCTGGCGTCCATCGTTTTCTGGGGGCCGCCGGGCACGGGCAAGACGACCATCGCCAGGCTGCTTGCCGACGAAACCGATCTGGTGTTCGAGCCCCTGTCGGCGGTGTTTTCCGGGGTGGCGGATCTGCGCAAGGTTTTCGAGAAGGCGAAGGACCGGCGTGCGGCGGGGCAAGGGACCTTGTTGTTCGTCGACGAGATTCATCGCTTTAACCGCGCCCAGCAAGATAGTTTCCTGCCTTACGTCGAGGACGGTACGGTGATCTTGGTCGGTGCGACCACCGAGAACCCGTCGTTCGAACTGAATGGCGCGCTTTTGTCCCGGTGTCAGGTGATGGTGCTCAACCGGCTCAGCGACGAGGCGCTCGAGGAAATCCTGACGCGGGCCGAAGCCCTAGAGGACCGTAAGCTTCCCCTCGATGCCGATGCGCGCGCGGCGCTCAGGGCGATGGCAGACGGTGACGGACGCTACCTGCTGAATATGGCCGAAGAGCTGTTTCTCGAGCCCCAGGATACCCCCCTCGATCCGCAGGCGTTGGCGGAAGTGGTCGGCAAGCGCATGCCCCTT
Organism: uncultured Rhodospirillales bacterium; assembly: GCA_913055735.1. Classification (GTDB taxonomy): domain Bacteria; phylum Pseudomonadota; class Alphaproteobacteria; order Rhodospirillales; family UBA2165; genus CAJXKD01. Next base: position 1,071,392 of record CAJXKD010000002.1, on the reverse strand, counting down.
TACGACAAGTCGCAGGAGGGCCATTACAATCTCATCAGTGCCCTGCATAAATCGTTGCGCGGCTCGGACACGGACGCGGCGCTTTATTGGTTTGCACGTATGCTCGCGGGGGGCGAGGACCCGCATTATATCGCCCGGCGTCTGGTGCGTTTTGCCTCCGAAGATATCGGCCTTGCCGATCCCAACGCGCTGCCGCAAACCATCTCCGCCTGGGAAGCCTATGAACGGCTCGGCTCACCCGAAGGCGAGCTGTGTATCGCGCAGGCGGTGATCTATCTGGCGACCGCGCCCAAATCCAACGCCACCTATAAGGCTATGGGCGCTGCCGGACGCGCAGCCAAGGAATTCGGCTCCCTTATGCCGCCCAAGCATATCCTCAACGCGCCGACGCGGCTGATGCGTGACTTGGGTTATGGCGATGGCTACGTCTACGACCACAAGACCGAGGACGGATTTTCCGGCCAGAATTATTTCCCCGACGAAATGGACCGTCAGCGGTTCTACACGCCGGCTGATCGGGGGTTCGAGCGCGAAATTGCCAAGCGTCTCGACTATTGGAAGAAACTCCGGGACGCGAAAGCAGGAGAAAACGAATGAAAATGCTGATTGCGGTCGCCATGGGCGGCGCGGTGGGGGCGTCGGCCCGGTATCTTTCCATGGTCGCGGTAGGCAGATTGTTGGGCCACGGGTTCCCGTTCGGGACGCTCGTGGTCAACATTGCCGGGTGTTTCATTCTCGGTGTGCTGACTGAGGTGATGGCGCTCGCATGGTCACCGAGCCAGGAGATGCGGGCATTCATGGCGGTCGGCATTCTGGGCGCGTTCACCACCTTTTCGACATTTTCCCTCGATGCCGTCTCCCTTTTCCAACGCGGGGAGGTGCTCGAAGCGGGAAGCTATGTCGCCCTGTCGGTGATCCTGTCGATTGCTGCCTTCGTGTTCGGCCTCTACGTCTTCCGGGTGCTGTATACGTGAGCGGCGTTCAGAACCTCACCGTTGCCGAGGATGACGCCGGTCTGCGGCTGGACCGCTGGTTCAAGCGTCATTTTCCGGGTCTGACTCACGGGCGGCTCGAAAAGCTTTTGCGGACCGGTCAGGTGCGCGTCGACGGCGGCCGCGTGAAGGGCAATCAGCGCCTGGAGGCGGGCCAGACCGTTCGCGTGCCGCCGTTGCCGGATACGGGAGCGGTCTCGAAAGCCAAACCCAAACAGAAGCCGCCGCTTGATGAGAAGGCCGTAAAAGAATTGCGCGCTGCGGTCATTCACCGCGACAAGCACATCATCATCCTCAACAAGCCGGCCGGCATGGCGGTCCAGGGCGGATCGAAGGTGCGCGTTCATATCGACGCCATGCTCGATGCGCTCCGGTTCGATGCGAAGGAGCGCCCGCGTCTGGTCCACCGCCTCGATAAGGACACCTCCGGCGTCATGGTGATTGCGCGCACCGCAAAGGCGGCGGCGCAGCTGACTGCGGCGTTCCGCACGAAGGAAACCCGCAAGATCTATTGGGCGGCCGTCATGGGTGTCCCGCGCCCGCACGAGGGCACGATCAATCTGCCCCTTGCCAAGATGGACGGCGCGGGTGGCGAAAAAGTGGTTGGCGGCGAGGGCGGTAAGCCGGCCGTGACCCATTTCCGCACTATCGACGTGGCGGCTCAAAAAGCCGCGTGGCTATCCATGGAGCCGATCACCGGGCGCACCCATCAACTGCGCGTTCATTGTGCTGCCATCGGCACCCCCATCATGGGCGACGGAAAATACGGCGGCAGCGAGGCCTTTCCGGATACCAAGGGGATCGATCCGCAATTGCATCTCCATGCCCGGGCCATCCGGTTGCCGCATCCGGCGGGCGGAACCTTCGAGATTTCCGCGTCGCTCCCCCCGCACATGGTGAAAACCTGGAAGTTCCTGGGCTTCGATCCGCACGGAGACCCCGAGCCTTTCGAGGAGTTCGATGCCGCTTTGGCGCAATGACCGCGGAGAGGAAAATGCGATGAAACAGACACTCTCACTTGTCACGTTGGCGGTGGCGGATATGGACCGCGCCTGCCGTTTCTACTGCGACGGTTTGGGGTGGGAACCGGCCATGCGGACCGACGAGGTCACCTTCTTCCAGATGAACGGGATGGTGTTCGGTCTCTACCTGCAATCCGCATTCGAAGAGGAATTGGGAAGCAAGATGGACCCGTCCGCCCACGGCATTGCTTTGGCGCACAATGTTGCCGCAAAGGACGAGGTCGATGCGGTGATGGACCTGGCGCAAAAGAGCGGCGCGAAAATACTTAAATCGCCCGTCGAGCGGGAATGGGGCGGCTATTCCGGCTATTTCACCGACCCCGATGGTCATGCCTGGGAAGTGGCATGGAACCCTTTCTGGACTATATCCTCGGAGGGCTATATCTCGGTGGCGCCCCAATAGATTATGGAGAAACCTTTCGCTCATGAGTGACCGGTCCTTGCGTCTCGCCGTCTTCGATTGCGACGGCACGGTTGTCGATTCACACGCATCCATCGTCGCGGTGATGACGCAGGCGTTCGAGGACAAAGGGCTGGCGCGGCCCGATCGGGCCGCCGTCGCCCGGGTGGTCGGCCTGCATCTAACGCAGGCCATTGCCTATTTGCTGCCGGACGAGCCCGACACCGTGCATGTGGAGCTGACGGAATCCTACCGCAAGTTCGCCACCGAGCACCGCCGCCAAGGCTTGTGGGACGAAGGGCTCTATCCCGGCGCGGCGGAGGCGATCCACGCGTTAGATCGGGCGGGATGGCTCATCGGCATGGCGACGGGAAAGTCCCGGCGCGGCGTTGCCGACACATTGTCGCGTCATACGCTGGAGCGTTTTTTCGTCACCATTCAGACGCCTGACACGGCACCGGGAAAACCCGATCCCGGTATGCTGATCCAGGCGATGCAGGAAGCGGGGACGGACCCCGAGCGGACGGTGATGATCGGAGATACGACATTCGACATGGAAATGGCGGCCAATGCGGGTGTCCCGGCGTTGGGTGTCGCCTGGGGCTACCACGACACCGCGCTCCTCAAGGACGCCGGTGCCAAGATGATCGTCGAGAGCTTCAATGAGATTCCCGCTGCCGTCGACCGGCTTATCGGAGACGGCCGATGAGCACCTGGCAGGGCGCAAAGAAGTTCTATCGCGACGCGCGTGCGGGCGAGGAAGAGGGTGGTTTCGTCATCCTTCTCGATGACCGGCCCATCCGGACACCGGCCGGGAAATCCATGGCCGTCGGCAGCGAAGAGCTTGCCCGGGCCATTGCCGAGGAATGGGCCGACCAGGACGAAACCCTCGATGTCGAAACCATGCCGCTCACCCGCCTGACCGCCACGGCTATCGATCGGGTCGAGGCCAAACGGGAAGAGATGCATGAGGTCATGCGCGCTTTCGCCGGCACCGACCTTCTGTGTTACCGCGCGGAGGAGCCGCCGGAATTGGTGCAGCGGCAGACCGACCGCTGGCAGCCTCTTGTCGATTGGGCGGCGACGATATTGGACGCGCCCCTTACTGTCACGACGGGCGTAATCCCCGTGAACCAGCCCGACGCCGCCATCCGCGCGCTCAGCGCCGTCGTCGAGGGGTACGATCACTTCCAGTTGGTGGCCGTTTCGTCGGCAACGGCGGCGGCGGGTTCGGTGGTCATCGGCGTGGCGCTCGAGGCCGGGCGAATCACCGCCGAGGAAGCGGGCGATCTCGCCTTGTTGGATGAGGAATTCCAGATGGAGCTTTGGGGGCAGGATGCCGAGGCGCTTGCCCGGCATCGCCGGATACGGGCCGATATTGAGGCGGCGGCGCGCTTTTTGGCTCTTTTGGGCGGCTCTCGGGCGTGACGGCGTTGCGCGACCGGGCTATGTTGGCGCCCCGGTATATTCCGGTGACGAAGCGAATTCTTGGACGAATCCTAAAGGGGATTTGAAGGGTCGATGTACGAAATTATTCGGCAGTTGGAGGAACAGCGCGCAAAGGCGCGCGCGGGCGGCGGCAAGAAGCGGGTCGACGCCCAACATTCGCGCGGCAAGTTGACGGCGCGGGAACGGATTGATCTGCTTCTCGATCCGGACTCTTTCGAAGAGTGGGACATGTTCGTCGAGCATCGGTCTACCGATTTCGGTATGGACGCCAAAACCGTCCCGGGCGATGGCGTGGTGACGGGGTATGGCACCGTCAACGGCCGCCTCGTATTCGTTTTCAGCCAGGACTTTACCGTGTTCGGCGGATCCGTGTCCGAAACCCATTCGGAAAAGATCTGCAAAATCATGGATCAGGCGATGAAAGTCGGCGCGCCGGTTATCGGCCTCAACGATTCCGGCGGCGCCCGCATTCAGGAAGGTGTGTCGTCGCTTGCCGGTTATGCGGAAATCTTCCAGCGCAACGTCATGGCCTCCGGCGTGGTGCCGCAAATCTCCATGGTCATGGGGCCGTGCGCGGGCGGCGCGGTTTATTCGCCCGCGACGACCGACTTCACCTTCATGGTCAAGAACACGTCCTATATGTTCGTGACCGGCCCCGAAGTGGTGAAGACGGTGACCCACGAGGAAGTGACCCAGGAGCAGCTTGGTGGCGCGACCACCCATTCCACCAAATCCGGTGTGGCTGATCTCGCCTTCGATACGGACGTCGAGGCGTTGCAGCAGTTGCGCCGCTTCATCGACTTCCTGCCCGGCAGCAACCGTGAACGGCCGCCGACGCGGCCGACCGAGGATAGCGCGGAGCGCCGCGAGCCGTCCCTCGATACGCTGATCCCGGACAATCCCAACACGCCCTATGATGTGCGCGAGCTGATCGAGAAGCTGGTCGACGAAGAAGATTTTTTCGAGCTCCAACCCGATTACGCCAAGAACATCATGATCGGCTTCGGCCGCATGGAGGGCTCGACCGTCGGCATCGTCGCCAATCAGCCGATGGTGCTGGCCGGCTGCCTCGATATCGACGCATCGGTGAAGGCGGCGCGGTTCATTCGTTTCTGCGATTGCTTCAACATTCCCATCATCTTGCTGGTCGACGTGCCCGGCTTTCTGCCCGGCACGACGCAGGAATATGGCGGGCTGATCCGTCACGGCGCCAAACTGCTTTATGCTTTTGCCGAGGCGACGGTACCCAAGATCACGCTGATCACCCGAAAGGCCTACGGTGGCGCCTACATCGTCATGGGCTCGAAGCACCTGCGCGGCGACGTCAACTTCGCCTGGCCCAGCGCCGAGATCGCGGTGATGGGCTCCAAGGGCGCGGTCGAAATCATTTTCCGCGAGGATATCGGCGACGAGGAAAAGATCGCGGCGCGTGAGCAGGAATACCAGGCCCAGTTCGCCAACCCCTTCCGGGTCGGCGCGCGCGGCTATATCGACGATGTGATCATGCCCAACAACACGCGGGCGCGGATCTGCAAGTCGCTGCGTATGCTGCGCGGAAAGAAGCAGGAGCTTCCCTGGAAAAAGCACGGCAATATCCCGCTTTAGGCCGGAATTGGCGGTGTTCGGGGGTGTTTGCGGTCTGCTGGCCGGTGACCTATCTTAGTAGGGCAGAACCGTCAGATTTTGGGGAAAAACCATGGAATTCCGGCCCAGCGACCTGATCAAGGGCTATCACGTCCACATATATTATGACGGCGGCTCCAAGCAGTGGGCCGGCCATCTGCGCCGCGAGGTGGCCAAACGCTGGCCCCAGGCCGAACTGGGTCGTTGGCGGGACAAGGCACCGCAAGGGCCGCATCCCCAGTCCCATTTCCAGATCGCCTTCGAGGCCAAGCTGTTCCCCGAGATCGTGCCGTGGCTGGCGCTCAACCGCAAAGGACTGAGCATGCTGGTCCATCCCAACACCGGCAACGGCTACGACGATCATGCCAACAACGACATGTGGATTGGCCCGAGCGTACAGCTGCGCCTCGACTATCTCCGCAAGTTCGAGGAAGAGCAGCGCAAGAAGAAACAGGCCGCTGCTTAAGCCCCAGCAAGTTCGTCATGCGCGGGCGTGACCCGCGCATCCATCTAAAAACGGCAGACAGTGTAAAGATGGATACCCCGGTCAAGCCGGGGTATGACGCATGGGAGAAACCTTAATTCACACCGTCATGCCCGGCTTTATGCGGGGCATCCATGTGCAAGCCTAATCTGCCTTTTTCGCATCCTGAATGATCCGCCACAGCTTTTGCGGCGTGGCGGGTGTGTCGATGTGCTTGATGCCCAAATGCGACAGCGCATCGACGATGGCGTTCATGGTACCCGGCAGGCCGCCGACCGTACCCGCTTCGCCGGCGCCCTTGGCGCCGAGCGGGTTGGTCGGTGTCGGCACGACGTTGGGCGTGACAGAGAAGCTGACCATGTCGTCGGCGCGCGGCATGGCGTAGTCCTGGAACGATCCGGTCATGAGCTGCCCCGATTCGGGGTCGTAGTACATGTCTTCCATCAGCGCCTGGCCTGCGCCCTGCACGATGCCGCCATGGATCTGGCCTTTGAGGGTGAGGGGATTGATCACCACCCCGACATCGTCGACGACGGTGTATTTCACGATCTCCACCTTGCCCGTGTCGGGATCGACTTCCACCTCGACGACGTGACAGCCGTTGGGAAAAGTCGGTTGCGCATCGTCGAGGGTGCCGGTGCCGGTAAGGCCCGGCTCCGCGCCTTCGGGCAGCTTGGAGGGATCGAAGGCCGCGCGCGCCACGTCCTTGAGGTGGATGGAGCGGTCGGTCCCGGCGATGGTGAAGGTGCCGTCGGCGAAATCGATATCCGCTTCGGCGGCTTCCAACAGGTGTCCCGCGATCTTGCGGGCCTTCTCGACGATATCGTCGGACGCCCGGTAAAGCACCGTGCCGCCCATGAAGGTGGAGCGGGACCCAAAAGTGCCGCCGCCACGTGGCAGTTTGTCGGAATCGCCGTCGGCCAGGATCACGTCATCCGGCTCGAGGCCCAGCTTCTCGTTGACCATCTGACGGTACATGGTCTCATGCGCTTGGCCATTGTCCTGGGTCCCCATGTAGATGGTCAGGGTGCCGTTCTCATCGAATTCCAGCTTGGATTCCTCGAAGGGCTGGCCGCGCGCCAATTCCACCGTGTTGGAAACCCCGATGCCCCGCCATTTGCCGCGTGCCGCGCTTTCGTCCTTGCGCTTGGCGTAGCCGGCGTAGTCGGCTTTCTCTAGCGCCATCTCCAGATTGCCGCGGAAATCGCCGCTGTCATAAGTGTAGATCAGCCCCGTTTTGAAAGGCATCTCGTCCTTGGTGATGGTGTTGCGGCGGCGCAGCTCGGCGGGATCGATGCCTAGCTCATCGGCGGCGATATCGACAAGCCGCTCGATCACCAGCGCCGCTTCGGGACGCCCGGCGCCGCGATACGGGGCGGTCGGCGCCGTATTGGTCAATACTGCCTGAACCTCGACATGGATGGCAGACGTCCGATAGGTCCCGGCCAGAACACCGACATGGGAGAAGACGGGCAGCGCCGTCCGGTCGGAATGGTAATAGGCGCCAATGCTGGCGATGGTCCGTGCGCGCACCGCGAGGAACTTCCCGTCCTTGTCGAGGGCCAATTCGGCGTCGGTGACATTGTCGCGCGCCTGATTATCAGATTGCAGACCTTCGGAGCGGTCGGCGACCCATTTGACCGGCCGGCCGATTTCCCGCGACGCCCACAGCGCCAGCAGATATTCCGGATAGCAGCCGCCCTTCATGCCGAAGCCGCCGCCGACGTCGTTGGTGATCACGCGGACCTTTTCCTCCGGCACTTTCAGAAGATCGTTGGCGAGAGGACGGCGCACGCCGTGCACGCCCTGGGTGCCGGCATAGAGCGTGTAGTGATCGCGCGCCGCGTCGTAATGGCCGATGCAGGCGCGGGGCTCCATGGAGTTGGCGGTGATGCGGTTGATGACGATGCGCTGTTTCACCACATGATCGGCCTTGGCAAAGGCGGCATCGACCGCGTCCTTGTCGCCGGCGGTATGGCAAAACACTTCGTTGTCGGGCATGTGGTCCCAAATCACCGGCGCGTCCGTGTCGAGCGCCTTGGCCGTATCGATGATCACCGGTAGCGAGTCGAAGCTCACATCGATCATCTCGGCGGCATCGCGCGCCTGGGCCGGCGTTTCGGCGACGACGAACGCCACATAGTCGCCGACATAGCGGACCCGGTCGTGGGTCAGTTCCATCTGGTTTGGCGTAAACATCTTGCCGCCATCCTTGCGCTCATGCGGGATGCGAATCACATGGGTTCCGAAGCCGGCAGCCTTGTGATCTTCGCCGGTGAAGACGGCAAGCACGCCCGGCGCCGCTTTGGCGGCCGAGGTGTCGATGGCGGTGATTTTGGCATGGGCGTAGGGGGAGTGGAGGACGTAGCCATAGGCTTGATTCGGCAAATTGATGTCGTCGAGGTAACGCCCGCGACCCCTTAAAAGGCGCGGATCTTCGTAGCGCGTCACCGGTTGGCCGATGCCGAATACTCCCATGTCGTTCTCCTTCCTGGCTCCTTTTCGGCCCCTGCGGCCCGCCGCACGGATGATACTAGCCGCGTCCCACAGGGCAAGGCTCACGCGTCCCATCTCCGGCTAAATTTGACGAAAATTAAATGATGCCGGATAGTTATCCCATTGGGCGGGGGACAGCGGCCGATGTTGTTTGCAATCAAGATTTTCGACGTGCCTGATTCAGGTCCGTTGCGCGATATCCATCGCGAAGCGCATCTCGACTACCTTAGGGGGTTCGATGCGCAGACCCTGTTTGCCGGCCCCTTCCTGACGCAGGACCTGAAGACCGAACTGGGCAGCCACCGGATGATCGAGTTCGACAACCTGGCCGCCGCCGAGCAGCATGTTGCCGACGAGCCCTACATCACGGGCGGCGTACAGAATGGCTATACCATCCATGAATGGCTCCCCGATACCGCCAATAGCTGGCGGGATTGCCCGCGCGCCGAGGGCAATGTTCAGTTCATGATCGAAGCCATGCTGGCGCCGGACGTTACGGCGGTGCCGGAGGGCATGGGCCTTGGACGCGAAGCGTTCCTGCGCAATTGCGCCGCCAATATCATCACCAGCGGGTGGTTGCTCGATCAGGGCGAAGCGGCCGTGGGGACGTTGATGATCCTCGACGTGCCCGATCTGGCGGCGGCGGAAGCCATCTGGAATGCCGAACCGCTGCGTGCCGCCGGTCTTTACAGTGAGATTAATTTCTACGGCTGGCGTTTCGGCCGCGTTCTCGACCGTTTCAAATAGCCCATAATCATTGCCGGTCGCTGTCCGGGAAGATCGAGCGGCCGCGCGTCGGCCGTTCCTGTTCCGGCAGGTAGGTGTTGGGGAAGACGGAGCGCCGGTGCCGGTGCTCTTCGTGGTCGACGGCGGTGACATGATGCGGCTTGGCAAAGGGGCCCATGCCGTCGAACAATGGGATCGTCTTGCGGCGGAACGGAATCACCAGGATCATGCCGGCGACGAAGCCGCCGATATGGGCAAGCCACGCGACACCGCCTTGCTCACCTGCAATGCCGACCTGCGAAAAGCTAATGAATTGGGTGCCGATCCACACCCCCAGCACCAAAATAGCCGGGAGGCGCATGGGAATGATGTTCATGAACAGGACCAGCAGCCGCGCCTTGGGGTGCAGCACTAGGTAGGCGCCGAGGACACCGGAAATGGCGCCGCTTGCACCGACTAGGGGCGCGGTCGAACTGGGGGCGGCAAGGGAATGAGCGAGGGTGCCGATCACGCCGCAGATCAGATAGAACAGCAGATAGCGGCCATGCCCCATGGAATCTTCGATGTTGTCGCCGAATACCCACAGGAACAGCATATTGAAGATCAGGTGCATCCAGCCGCCATGCAGGAACATGCTGGTTACCAGCGTGAATAGCGCAGGTACCTGTTCAAGCTCCGGCGGCAGTTCGCGAAATCCCCACAGCACGGACGGAATGTGACCGAAGCCGATAATGGCGAGATCACGGTCTGCGCCGAGCGACACCTCCCACAAGAACACACCGGTACAGGCGACGATGATCGCCACCGTTACATATTGGAAATGGATCGATGTGAGCGGGTTATCGTCCTTGAGGGGGAGGAGGGCCATTTTACCTGGCCTTAGCCGCCGTAGCAGCCGGCGAGCCGGGCGCGCAGCTTGACCAGCGCCAGGACCGCATCGACCGTCGGCGTTGGAATTTCTGTCAAATGGCCCATTTCGGCGACGGCACCGACGATGGCATCGATCTCCATGGGGCGGCCGCGCTCCAAGTCCTGCAGCATGGAGGTTTTATGCGCCCCGACGGCGGCGCCGCCGTCGATGCGCTTGTCGACGTCGATGGCGAATTTGACGCCGAGCGCTTCCGCTACCTGTTGCGCTTCGACCATCATGGTGCGGATGACGGGGCGGACGTCGGGATCATTGCACATCCCCTCCAGCGTCGCGCCGGTCAGCGCACTGATGGGATTGAAGCTGACATTGCCCCACAGCTTGACCCAGATCTCGTCGCGGATACGCGGGCGGATCGGGGCCCTGAAACCGGCCTTCATCAATATGGACGCAAGGCGCTGGGCGCGCTCCGTCTTCTCACCGCTTGGTTCGCCGAGATTGAAGCGGTCGCCTTCGATATGACGTACGACGCCGGGTTCGATCACTTCGGCGGCCGGATAGACGATGGTGTGAAGGATGCGTTCCGGCCCGATGCCGTCCCATTGTTTGTTGCCTGGATCAAGGGTTTCCAGCCGGTGATCGCGGTAGGGGCCGTCGAGATCGTAGAAGTACCACCAGGGAATGCCATTCACGCCCCACACCACGGTGGTGTCCGGGCCCAGAAGGGGCTGCATGGCATCCACAATGCCGGGTACGGAGTGGGCCTTGAGCGTGATGATGACGTAGTCCTGCGGCCCGGCGTCGGCGGGATTTTCGACGGCATTGGGGTGGACGGTGGTGCGATCGCCGTCCTTCTCCAGGGTCAGGCCGTTTTTCTGCATGGCCTCCAGGTGCGGCCCCCGCGCGATGAGGGTCACGTCGCTGCCCGCCGCGGCAAGACCCGCTCCCAGCAATCCGCCGATGGAGCCCGCGCCGTAAATACAAATTTTCTCAGTCATGGTTTTCGCATGGTTCCTGTCGCCGCCTTCCTCAACCCAGTCCCAACTTTTCAGCGAGGCCGATGCGTTGCAGCTTACCGGTCGCCCCCTTGGGGATCTCCTCGAGGAACAAAACTTTGCGCGGCACCTTGAAGTCGGCTAGGTGCTTGCTCGCGAATTCGCGGATTTCTTTTTCGTCCGCGTCCATGCCGTCGCGCAGGACGACGGCTGCCGCCACGTCTTCGCCGAGCTTGTCGTGGGGCATGGCAAAGGTGACCACCTGCTGAACGGCGGGATGGTTCATCAGGGTTTCATCCACTTCGCGGGGAGAGATTTTCTCGCCGCCGCGGTTGATGATTTCCTTGAGCCGGCCGGTGATGGAAATATAGCCGTCGATGTCCTTTACGCCCTGATCGCCGGTGCGGAACCAGCCGTCGGTGAAGGCGTCGGCATTGGCGCTGGGGTTGTTTTCGTATCCGGAAAACACGTTGGCGCCGCGGATGACGATCTCGCCGACATCGCCGCGTGACAGAATGCGCCCGTCTTCGCTCATGATCTCGACTTCCGGACCGGCGGGCAAACCGACGGAGCCCGCTTTGCGCGGAAGCTCCGGCAGCGGATTGCTCGCCATTTGATGGGCGGCTTCGGTCATCCCGTATGCCTCGATCACCGGGCAGCCGAACGCCTCTTCCAACTCGTGCATCACCTGCGGCGGGAGAGACGACGAAGACGACCGGATAAGCCGGAGCTTCACCGCCTCGATCACGTCCTTGTTGCGCGCGGCGCGGGTGAGGATCGCCTGATGCATGGTGGGGACGGCGGTGTACCATGTCGGCTCGCCCTCGGTCATCCAGGAGAAAAAGCTGAGCGCGTTGAAGCCCGGGCAGCAGAAGATGGATGCGCCCGCGCCGATGGACGACAGCGTCGCCGCGATAAGCCCGTGAATATGGAACAGGGGCATGATGTTGAGGCACCGGTCTTGCGGTATTAAATTCAAAGAATTCATAATGTTAGAGGCAGATGCGCAGACATTACATTGACTTAGGGGCACGATCTTGGGCCGTGACGTGGTCCCCGACGTATGCAGGATCAACGCCGTGTCGTCGGGCTCCGCATAGGTTGCCGCTCCCGCTCCATTGGTTCCCTCCAGTTGAAACCATCCGGCGGGCTTATCGTCCGTCCAGGAAATTTCGATGACCGGGATATTGCGTTTCTTGGCGGCGGCAAGTGCCGGGCTGTCGCTGCCTCGTTCAACCATCAGCGCTTTCGCGTTGAGATCGGAAAGGTAGAAATCGAATTCTTCTTCGCGATAGGCGGGATTGAGCGGCGCGGTGGTGGCGCCGGCGCCGACGGCGAGGAAGGCGCTGGCCATTTCGGGACCGTTGGGCAGCACGATCGCGACACGGTCGCCGCGGCCGATGCCGCGGGCGTTGAGTGCTGCAACGGTCGTTTCAACATGTTCCTTTAGCGCGCCATAGGTAAGGCCGATTCGCCCCGGTGCTCCCAGCGCAATATCTTCTGCCGCGCCATTGTCGAGAAGCTTCCTGATGGTTTCCGTCATTTTAGGTCTTTCCGTTTTTTATAAGGCCTGTGTCGGAGAGGCCCATAATCAAACGGAATTTCGCATCAGACCAGACCTAACATGAAGGTGTGTTGGAATCCGGGCAGCCCCGGCGGGGTAACCGTCCCTTGTACAGGTTACCAATTCAGGTATGGTTCTTGGCGTAATTTGTTGATTTGACGGCGAAAAATGGAACGGGTCGGACGAACGGTGAAACGGGACGTCAGGTCGAACGGGATCAGCCGTATTTCGGCCGGGGTTCTTTTGCTGGCGATTCTCTGCCTTCCCGGATCCGCGTTTGCGCGCGCGTCGACGATTTACGACATGTCGCGTTTTTTGAACGAGCCGCACCCGTTCACTGTGCCGCATGCTCAATCGGCGCCGGTCTCGCCTGCCCCCTCGGCACCGGGGCTCCTTGCCGAATTGCCGGAAGACGATGGGTATGTTCCGCCGGCCATCGAGGCGGAAGCGAACGATCCCATCGAACCGGTCAACCGTTTCTTCTTCGGTTTCAACGAACTCTTCTACAAATATCTGTTGGGTCCGGTGGCGCGCGGCTACAACGCGGTCACGCCGGAGCCGGTACGCGGCAGCGTCCGCAATTTCCTGTCCAACCTCAAATTGCCGGTGGTTATCGTCAATGACCTGTTACAGGGCGAAGTGAAACGCGGCCTCAAAGCCACCGGCCGGCTTGTCGTCAATACGACGGTTGGCGTCGCGGGTCTGTTCGACGTCGCTGAGAAAGTTGGGCTCGAGAAGCACAGCGAAGATTTCGGTCAGACATTGGCCGTTTGGGGCGTGGGTGAGGGGTTCTATTTGGTTCTGCCGATCTTCGGGCCCTCAAATCCCCGCGACGCTGTCGGCAAACTTTTCGTCGACGGTTATTTCGATCCGGTCAGTCTGTACCTGGAGAACACGGATCAGGACACGATTTCCTATGTGTTGATGGGCGTGCGCGGTGTCACCGATTATGCCAATGTCGTTGAAGATCTCGATCGTCTTCGCGAACAATCCGTGGATTTCTACGGCACCATGCGTAGCCTCTATCGGCAACGCCGTGCGGGAGAGATCAGCAATGGCCGCGAAGAAACGGCGATCCCCAATATCGACATTGGCATAAAATAGCGGGCAAGGTGGTCGATCACATAACCGTGGTTGTGGATGTCCGTTGTTGCCGAAGGTGGAGGTTAACGGTCTAATCTAAGCAAAGTCGCAGTAAGGGGATCCGTTTCTCTGCATGTGCCTTCGCATTCCGACCATCCAAACACTGACGACCGCGCTGCTCGTAGTGTCGGCTTTCACCCTGGTGCCACAACCCGTGGTGGCGGAAGAGGTGCCGGTCGACCTTGAGCTTGTGCTGGCGGTTGACGTATCGGGCAGCGTCGATGAGCAGGAAGCGGCGCTGCAACGGGACGGTTATGTTCAGGCGCTGAAATCCGGAGAGCTCATTGAAGCGGTGGAGAAGGGCGTTCTCGGCAAGATCGCGGTCACCTACATCGAATGGGCGGGACAGGGCTATCAAGCGACCATTGTCGATTGGACGGTCATCCACAATAAGGAAACGGCGCATTCCGTTGCCACGAGGCTCGCCGACGCGCCGATCAGCAGCGGCCCATGGACATCGATAAGCAGCATCATCCAGTATTCCGTGCCGTTATTTACGCAGAACGCCTACCAGGGGACCCGGCGGGTCATCGATATTTCGGGGGATGGGCCCAACAATCGCGGCATTCCAGTCACGATCGCGCGCGATGCGGCCATCAAGACCGGCATCGTCATCAACGGTCTGCCCATCGTGAACGACCGGCCGCAACCGTTCGGCACCCGGCAGATTCCCAACCTCGATAAATATTTCGAAAATTGCGTCATCGGCGGTGTCGGTGCCTTCATGGTGGTGGCGGAGAGTTTCAACGATTTCGCGCGCGCGATCCAGCGCAAGCTCATTTTCGAAATTGCGGCGTTGACGCCACCCTCTTGGTTGGCGCGCAAAAAAAATTCGTTGTCGCCCTCCGATGTTGCGCCGGTTGAATTCGGCACCGGCTGCGATGTCGGCGAGCAGCTTCTAAGAGACCGTTGGGCGCCCCAATCCGATCAGTTCTAGCCCGGTCATTTTCAAAACCCATCGAATCTTTGCAGCGGACAAATGCAGGCAATTGCACGTGCAACTTGTTTCGTTGGCCGACTGCATCGTGGTTGCCGATTTTGAGACAAGTTGCGAAAAATAGTTTATATTTTTCAGGTAATTAACAATGGGCCTACAATCCATCGCAATTTTCTGGCAATTACGTATTGCAAGATTTGGTTCCAGGATTGATACCATCCTTTTCTAGCTCAGCCGCAGGGCTTTTATGTTCGACTCCATCTTGATCGCGAACCGCGGCGAAATCGCCTGTCGCATCATCCGTACCGCTCGTAGCATGGGAATCAAGACCATTGCGGTCTATTCCGAAGCCGACCGGGACGCTCTCCATGTCGATATGGCATCCGATGCCATGCTCATCGGCCCGCCGCCCGCGCTGCAGAGCTATCTCAACGTTGACGCCATCATGTTGGCCATCGAGGAGATGGGCGCCCAAGCCGTTCATCCCGGTTATGGCTTCCTATCGGAGAACGCCAGCTTCGCCGAACGGCTGGCGGATGAAGGGGTCACGTTTATCGGCCCGCCGCCGGAAGCCATTCGGACGCTCGGTGACAAGATCACCTCCAAGCGTCTGGCCCAACAAGCCGGCGTGCCGACGGTGCCTGGGTCCGCCGATCCCGTGTCGCAGCCCGATGAAGCGGCCCGGATCGCCGATGAAATCGGCTATCCGGTCATGCTCAAGGCATCCGCCGGCGGCGGCGGCAAAGGCATGCGCGCGGTCACTGGCGCCGACGAACTGCAAGAAAGCCTACGTGCCTGCATGTCGGAGGCGCAGGCGAGTTTCGGTGACGGCCGCGTGTTTATCGAAAAGCTGATTGTCGCCCCGCGTCATATCGAGATTCAGGTGTTGGCCGACAGCCACGGCAACGTCATTTATCTGGGCGAGCGCGAATGCTCTATTCAACGCCGCCACCAGAAAGTCATCGAGGAAGCGCCGAGCCCCTTCCTCGACGTGGAGACGCGCCGCCGCATGGGCGAGGCCGCCGTCGCCCTCGCCAAGGCGGCGAACTACGTCTCGGCGGGCACCGTCGAGTTTATCGTCGATGCCGACCGTAATTTCTATTTCCTCGAAATGAATACCCGCCTTCAGGTGGAGCATCCGGTGACCGAGGAGGTGACGGGCCTCGATCTGGTGGAGCAGATGATCCGCATCGCGGCGGGCGAGAAACTCTCCATCCGCCAGGAAGACGTGACCCTCAATGGCTGGGCCATGGAAGCGCGTCTCTATGCCGAGGACCCAACGCGCGGTTTTTTGCCCTCCATCGGTCGGCTGGCGCGCTACCGCGAGCCGGTCACTGGTGCGTTCGGCACCTCCAAGACCATCCGCATCGACAGCGGTGCCAACGAGGGCGATCACATCACCCGCCACTATGATCCGATGATCGCCAAACTGATTGCCGTCGGTGATACGCGTGATCAGGCGGTACAGCAGATGCAGAGCGCCCTTGACGAATTTTATGTGCGGGGTGTCGGGAACAATCTCGGCTTCGTCGCGGCGATCATCGCGCATCCCGAGTTCCGCGCTGGCAATCTGACGACCGATTTCATCGCCAAGTACTTCGGCGCCCGGTTCGATCCGACCCAGGGGACCGAAGCGGTCTCTTCCACTTTCGCCGCCGTCGCCGGCGCCATCCATTGGCGCCTGCAGAAGCGCAATACGGAAATCGCCGCCTGGACCATGGACGGCCAGCCGGTGCCGCGTACGGGCGTGACCCTGGCCAAGGATTGGGTGGCGATCGTTAACGGCCAGCCCCATCGCCTCAGTCTGGGCGAGACCAATGGAACCGTCGAAATATCCGTCGACGGCCGGAACCGGCAGGTGGTTTCAAATTGGTCGCCCACCTCCTATCTCTTCAAGGGTACGGTCGATGGCGAGGGGGTCTGCATTCAGGTGGACCGGGTTGCCACCGGCTACCGCCTGTCCCAGGGCGGGGTTTTCGCCGATATCCAGGTGGTATCCCCGCGCGCGGCCGAGTTGATCGCCAGCATGCCGGAACGGGAGCTGGGTCTATCGGGCAAGGAGGTCAAATCCCCCATGCCCGGGTTGATCGTCTCGATCGGCGTAGAAGTGGGGCAGCAAGTCGAGGCGGGAGACCCGCTGGGTGTGATCGAGGCGATGAAGATGGAAAACCAGCTGCTTGCGGAACGGAGCGGAAAGATTGCGAAAATTCTTTGTGCCGCCGGCGACAGCGTCGAGGTCGATCAGGTAATCCTGGAGTTCGAATAAGGTGAACAAAGCCGGGATCGAGCCGTCCGTTGCCGTAACGGCACGCATTTTCGGACATGTGCAGGGCGTATGGTATCGCGCCTGGACTGTCGAGCAGGCCGAAAAACGGGGCCTCGACGGCTGGGTGCGCAATTGCTCCGACGGCACCGTCGAGGCGCTATTCTCGGGGCCGGCGAAAAAGGTCTCCGAGATGGTCGAGGTCTGCCACGAAGGCCCGCCTGCGGCCAATGTCACCGAGATCCAGGTGTCACCCGCCGAACCGCCCAGCCAATCGGGCTTCAGCCAGGCCGACTCCGCTTAACTTCTGCCTAATTCCCGAATATCTCGTCGAAGGACGCTTTGAGCGCCGCGTCGACGTCGGCCATGGTCGCGCCGATGCCGAGCTCGGCGAGCGAGGTCACGCCGAAATCGCTGATCCCGCAGGGCACGATGCCCGAAAAATGCTCAAGATTGGGATTCACATTGAGGGAAATGCCGTGGAACGATACCCAGCGCCGCATGCGTACGCCTATGGCGGCGATCTTCGCTTCGCGGCCGTTGCCATCCACCACCCAGATGCCGATGCGGTCGGGACGTGCCTCGCCTTGAACGCCAAACCTGGCGAGGGCGCCGATCACCCAGGCTTCCAGGTTGCGGACGTATTGCCGCACGTCGCGGCCCCGTACGCGCAGATCCAGCATGGCATAGGCGACCCGTTGCCCCGGGCCGTGGTAGGTGAAACGGCCGCCGCGCCCTGTTTCGAAGACGGGGAAGCGGGCATCGAGCAGTTCGGCGGCATCGGCGCTGGTGCCTTTGGTATAGAGGGGCGGGTGTTCCAACAGCCAGATCAGTTCCGGCGCATCGCCGGCCAGGATGGCCTCGACGCGGGATTCCATCTCCGCCACGGCCTCGGGATAGGCGACCGGTGCGTCACTTCGGCGCCATTCGACGGCCCCGGGCGGGAATAATAGCTCGGTTTCTGCGGCCAAGTTATGGGTAGTGGCCATATTGTCTGCGGTTCACCTTGATTAGCGGACGGCTATTTGCTATTTCCGCCCCAGATTTCGGGTAAGCATACCGGCTCAAGGCGCCGGCGCCACCCAGATTTAGACTATCTAACTTACCAGTGAATTAGCGGTCGTGGCGGAACTGGTAGACGCGCAGCGTTGAGGTCGCTGTCCCAGCAATGGGGTGGAAGTTCGAGTCTTCTCGACCGCACCAATTATTTCGCAAAATAAATGCCCGCCGGGTTCGTCCCGGCGGGTTTTTTTAAGCCTACGTAATAGTTTCGGTCTATAACGGGCAGACGAGGGAGCCAATCAATCATGCCCGACAAGTTCGACAAGGAAGCGCTGGAGTACCATCGCGAACCGGTACCCGGCAAAATCGAGGTTACGGTTACCAAACCGCTGGCCAACCAGCACGACATGTCGCTGGCATATACGCCCGGCGTCGCGGCGGCCTGCCGGGCCATCGATGAAGACCCCACGGAATCCTTCAACCTGACGGCGCGCGGCAATCTGGTGGCGGTGGTCACCAACGGCTCGGCGGTGCTTGGCCTCGGCAATATCGGGCCGCTGGCCTCGAAACCGGTGATGGAGGGCAAGGCGGGGCTGTTCAAGAAATTTGCCGGCATCAACGTTTTCGATATTGAGGTCAACGAAAGCGACCCGCATAAGCTCGTCGATATCGTCGCCGCATTGGAGCCGACCTTCGGCGGCATCAACCTCGAGGATATCAAGGCGCCGGAATGCTTTACGGTCGAAAAGGAACTGCAGAAGCGGGTGAACATTCCGGTGATGCACGACGACCAGCACGGCACGGCGATCATCGTTGCCGCCGCCATCCGTAATGGGTTGCAGGTGGTCGGCAAAAAGCTCGAGGACGTAAAGCTGGTCACCTCGGGCGCGGGCGCGGCGGCGCTCGCCTGCCTTGATCTGCTGGTCAAGATGGGCCTGCCCAAGGAGCACATTACCGTCACCGATATCGCCGGCGTGATCTACAAGGGCCGCAAAAAGGAAATCAACGACTACAACGTGCGCTATGCGCGCGACACCAAGGATCGCACGCTTGCCGATGCCATCGACGGTGCCGACGTCTTCCTCGGGCTGTCGGCGCCGGGGGTGCTGAGCGCAGAGATGGTCAAGACGATGGCCGACAAGCCGTTGATCCTGGCGCTTGCCAATCCCGAGCCCGAGATTCGCCCGGAGGAGGCCAAGGAGGCGCGCCCCGACGCGGTGCTGGCGACCGGCCGCACGGACTATCCCAATCAGGTCAATAACGTGCTCGGCTTCCCCTATCTGTTTCGTGGCGCGCTCGACGTGGGTGCGACGGAAGTCAACGACGCGATGAAGATCGCCTGCGTCGAGGCGCTGGCCGAGCTTGCCCGTGCCGAACCCGACGAGATTGTCGCCCAGGCCTATGGCGGCCAAGAGCTAAGCTTCGGGCCGGAGTACCTGATCCCGCGGCCGTTCGATCCGCGGCTGCTCGCCCAATTGGCCCCCGCTGTCGCCCGTGCGGCGATCGACTCCGGGGTGGCAACGCGGCCCATCAAGGATTTCGAAGCCTATCGGCGCAAGCTGATGGAATTCGTCTTCCGCTCGGGCGTGACAATGCGGCCGGTGTTCGAGATGGCGCGGCGCAATCCGAAACGGGTGGTCTATGCCGACGGGGAATCGACGCGGGTGCTGCGTGCCGTGCAGAGCGCGTTGGACGAGAAATTGGTCTTTCCCATTCTCATCGGCCGCCGCGACGTGGTGCAGATGCGCATTCAGCGGCTTGGCCTGCGGTTGCGCATAGATAAGGATTTCGAACTGTGCGATCCGCAGCAGGATCCGCGCTACCGCGAATATTGGGAACTCTATCATTCGATCATGAGCCGCCGTGGTGTGTCGATCAACGAGGCCCGCACCATCGTGCGCACCAACACCACCGTCATCGCCGCGCTGATGGTACGCCGGGGGGAGGCGGACGCCATGATTTGCGGCGCCAATGGCCGCTACCCGACGCATTTGCCGGCGCTGTTCAACATTATCGGCCGCGCGCCCGGCGTCGCCCGTGCCGCCGCCTTGAGCATGCTGATCCTGCCCAAAGGCACCTTTTTCCTCTGCGATCCCTATGTCAATCCGGGGCCGAACGCGGAGCAGATCGCCAGCAACACGGTGTTGGCAGCCGAGGAAGTCCGCCGCTTCGGGATCGTTCCGAAGGCGGCGCTGCTCTCCCATTCGAACTATGGCAGTTCTCACCGGCCGACGGCACGCAAGATGCGCGAAGCGCTCAAGCTCGTGCGCAAACTCGACCCGTCCTTGGAAATCGACGGCGAAATGCATGCCGATGCCGCCTTGTCCGAGGAAATCCGCAATCGGCTGGTGACCGATTCACCGCTGAAAGGATCGGCCAATTTATTGATTATGCCGTCCCTCGACGCGGCCAACATTGCATACAATATGGTACGTATGATGACCGACGGCATTGCCATCGGTCCTATGCTGTTGGGGATGAACCAACCGGCGCACATCCTGCAGGAATCGGTTACGGTGCGGGGGATCGTCAACATGACGGCGCTTGCCGTCGCCGAAGCGCAGACCGACACCTTGATCTAGAGACTTTCGCCCATGGCCATCACCCCGGAAACCGCCAATCCCAACACCAACGAAGCCGGTTCCGAGGAGGAAGAGGGCGGGCTCTCCGACGCGACCGTTCAGGCCATTGAAGATGCCCTGGATGAAGGCCGCCGGGGCGATGTTCTCGACTACGTCGATGTCTTGCACCATGCCGATGCGGCCGACCTTATCGAACGGCTGCCCGGGGACAAGCGCGATACTCTGATCGACATTCTCTCCGATCGTTTCGATCCCAATGTCATGGCCGAGCTGAGCGAAAGCGTGCTCGAAGGGGTTGTCGAGCAGTTGGGGACGGACCAGGTCGCCCGCGTCGTCGCGGGGATGGAATCCGATGACGCGGTTCTCGTCATCGACCAACTCGACGAAGAAGACCAAAAGGAAGTTCTCGAAGCGCTGCCGGAGATGGACCGGACGCTCATCGAGGAAGGCTTGTCTTTCCCGGAGGACAGTGCCGGCCGTTTGATGCAGCGCGAGGTGGTCGCGGTGCCGGCCCACTGGAATGTGGGGCAGGCCATCGACTACATGCGCGATGCGGCAAACCTGCCCAATGATTTCTTCGATCTATTCCTGGTCGATCCCGCCCATCGGCCCATCGGCGCCATCCCGTTGAGCCGCGTGATGCGCACGCAACGGCAGGTTTCGCTCAATACCTTGATGGTGCAGGAAATGAAGTTGATCCCGGCCGATATGGATCAGGAAGAGGTCGCCTTTCTATTCCGTCAGCGTGACTTGATTTCCGCGCCAGTGGTTGATGACAGCGGCCGTCTCGTCGGCGTTATCACGGTCGATGACGTGGTCGACGTTATTCATGCGGAGCACGAGGAAGATATTCTGCGGTTGGGTGGTGTCGGCGAGGACGACATCTTCTCCAATATTTTCTACACGGCCCGCACACGTTTTTGGTGGCTGCTCGTCAATTTGTTTACCGCGATCCTCGCCTCGGTCGTGATCGGCTTTTTCGATGCCACGATCGAGCAAATGGTTGCGCTCGCCGTTCTCATGCCAATTGTCGCGTCGATGGGGGGAAACGCGGGCACACAGTCGCTAACGGTTGCCGTACGCGCGATCGCCATGAAGGAATTGACGACCACCAACGCTCTCCGGGTCATCGGTAAGGAAGTGCTCGTCGGCGTGTCGAACGGCATCTTGTTTGCGGTCTTGATCGGTCTCGTTGCCTGGGTGTGGTTCGACAATGTGGGGCTCGGCGTGGTGATCGGCCTCGCCATGGTATTCAATTTGATCATCGCGGGACTTGCGGGCAGCGCCATTCCGGTGATGCTGGAACGGTTTCACGTCGATCCGGCGGTCTCGTCAGCTGTTTTCCTGACCACCGTCACCGATGTTGTCGGGTTCCTCGCCTTCCTCGGCCTCGCCGCCGCCGTTTTGTTGTAGCACCGGTTTCCCCCCCATCTTCCAGATAAACAGTTTCGTTTTCCGTCCGTCATCGACGTTTATCGTTTCGTCGGGCGGATAGCCCGGCACGATGAAACTGTTGCTAATAAGAAGGGTGCCTTTTCTCATCTCCCGATCGGCTTTGTGATAGAGCGGCGGCATCGGCACCGGTGACAAAAAGGCGTAGACCACATCATATGCACCAAGATCGCGTTTCCAGAAATCATCCAGGATGACGCGCACGTTGCTCGTACCGCTGAGGTGCAGACGCAGCCAGGCGCCGAGGAAAACCAATGGCGCGGATTCGATGCCGACGATCTTGGCGTCGGGCCGCTGAATCGCGAGCGGAAAGAGCACGCTACCCGTACCGCATCCCAAGTCCAGGAATTTTGGGCCTTCTCTAACCGGCAGCAAGTCGGCGATTGCGTCCACCGTTTGACGGTTGGTCAGGTACAGGGGCACCCGGTTGGTGGCGGAGTTCCAGTAAATCAGCACCAAAACCACAAACAGGCCGAGATACACCCACCCGGGGATTGAGATCAGTAGGGCCCATCCGGTTGCCGGAGGTAAGACGATTTGTACCGGCAGCCACCAGTTGGGCAGCTTGAAGAAAAATCCGATGGCACCGGCGATAATCCCCTGGAACAGCAGGGCGATGATCACCGGGACGGGGACCCCGGTGATCTGGGTAAGCAAGCCAGCGCCGCCAAATGCGAGAGCCGAGCCCACGATCTGCGACGCGAGGACCCTCAGCAGGGGCGCTTTCAGCCAGCCCGGACGCTCGGCCAATTCTGCCGAGGTCGGGGAGGTTGTTTTGGCGGTATCTTCAGCCATGTCGTTGGCCATGTCTCCTGAGCCCACTTCTGGGTATATAACATGGGTGCATTAATGTTGGATTTCAGGGGGAACGGGCCGGCGCACGGGTGGAATATGGCGTTTACGGCCAGCGTGTTTTTGCCAGCTCGATGGTGTATGTGTCTGTGATGCCGATCACCGAGAATCCATCAGAAACCCCGTCCGGGTCTCCTCCGGGACGCAAGGCGCACTTCATACAGCGCTGTATTCATGGCCAGGCCGCATTGTGGAAGGTTTACTGGCTCGCCGGCGTCGTGGGCAGTTGGGTGTTGGCGACGATCGTGATCAACCTGATTCATTTTGGCCTCTTTCCGCCGCTGCTCGGTATCGCGGTCCTGCTTGCCTATGGCATTTGGGCGGCGATTTCCATTTGGCGGTGCGCTTTCAATACCGCATGGAGGGGCTGGGGGTATGCCGCGCGTGCCGTTATCGTTCTTACCGGATTGCTGGCGATCATCGAATTGATCCGTGGCCTGATTGGGGCCTAAGCGATGCGTGACGCCGCCGGACAGGGGCTGATAAACTGCGCATCAGGGAGGACGTATTGTGGCTGAGCAGCTGGAGTTCTATTTCGATTTCTCGTCGCCATACGGATATCTCGCAAGTTTTCGCATCGATGACATCGCGGCGAAACATGGGCGGAGCGTAACGTGGCGGCCTTATTTGTTGGGGGCGGTATTTCCCGTCAGCGGGATGAAGCCGCTCGTCCAAATTCCTCTCAAGAACACCTATTCGCTTCATGACCTGAACCGGGTAAGCCGTCTCTATAATATTCCGTTCCAATTACCCGATCCGTTTCCCATCCCGACCCAAGCTGCAGGCCGGGTGTTTTACTTTCTCGACGACAGCGATCCGGAATTGGCGAAAATTTTCGCCAAGGCGGCAATGACGGCCTATTTCGCCGAGAACGTCGACATCCGAACACGGGAAACGGTGGCAGACATTGCCGCAAAAGCAGGCGGTGACCATGAGGCGTGTCTGGCCGCCATCAACGATCCTGTTTACAAGGACCGGCTCAAGAACGAAACGCAGACCGGGATCGACCGAGGTGCGTTCGGGTCGCCGTTCGTGTTCGTGGATGGCGAACCGTTTTGGGGCAACGACCGGTTGGAAATGATCGACGCGTGGCTCGAACGCGGCGGCTGGTAACGACAAACGAATAAAATGGGAGAGACCTGATGTCCGAGGCTGTTGTCCTCACCGATATCGATGCCAAAGGCATCGCGACCATCACCCTCAATCGACCGGAGGTGTTCAACGCCTATAACCCGGCGTTGTTGACCGCGTTGACGGAGACGGTCGGCCGGTTGGCGGCGGATGATGCCGTGCGCGTGGTGCTGGTGCGCGGTGCCGGCAAACATTTTTCGGCGGGCGCTGATGTTAATTGGTTCAAGGAATTGGCCGAGGCAACGCCCGAACAGCGCAAGACGGCGGCCGACTTGTCGACGGGAGCCATGCGTGGCCTTTACGAAATGCCGAAACCGACCATCGCGCTTGTCCATAATGCGTGTTTCGGCGGGGGCGTCGGCTATGCCGCCGCGTGTGATGTGGTGATCGCGTCGGAGGATGCCCGTTTTGCCGTGACCGAGGTGCGCATCGGCATCACGCCCGCCCCCATATTGCGGCAGTTGATCACGGCCATCGGATTGCGTCATACGCGGCGTTATGCCGTGACCGCAGAGACATTCGACGTCTATCGCGCACAGCATATCGGGTTGGTGAGTGAGGTTTGTCCCGTAGGCGGGCTCGACGATGCGGCGAAACCCGTTATCGATGCGCTGCTGTTGAGCGCGCCCATCGCCGTTCGCGATACGAAGCGCCTGATCGCCGAGGTATCCGAATGCGATATCGCCGATGATCTTGCCGACCGTCTTGCCGCCAAAAGCGCGGCGGGACGTGGCACGCCGGAGGGTATCGAAGGATTTCAGGCCTTTCTCGGCAAGCGCAAGCCTAATTGGTATCCGGGCGACTAGAGGCCCGTCGTTGCGCCGGGACCTGGATTGCGGTACCGATTGAATTCTTCGACACAACGCCAAATCCTGCTCCATGACCGTTCATCTTCTCCGCTTGGCCGTCGGCGCCGAGAGCCTTGACGACGTCCGCCGCTTTCAGGCGGCTCGTATCGCGTCCCTTCGCCAACAAACCGGTGAGGATCTGTTGCAGACCTACACCCGCAACGTTCCCAGGCGGGCGGAGGAGTTGATCGATGGCGGGTCGATCTATTGGGTGATCAAAAGCCTGATCCGTGTACGCCAGCGCGTTCTCGGCGTGGACCGGATAACCGACAAAGAGGGGCGTGACCGTTGTGCATTGGCCCTCGATCCCAATCTTGTGCTTGTGGAGCCCCGGCCTCAAAAAGCCTTTCAGGGGTGGCGCTATCTTCGGCCGGAGGACGCTCCGCCCGACGTTGGCCGCGGAGGAGACTCATCGGCGGACTTGCCGGATGACTTGGCGGCCGAGTTACGTGACCTAGGACTGATTTGATATGCAAGATCGTGTGGCGGGCAGTTCTCGTGGACGAGTAGCCTCGTTTGGCATCGCCAAGATGCTAGCCGCCGTGATCGCCGCTGTCGCGATTATCCTCGCGGTGGTTCCGTTTTTTGCGGATGTCGATGGCGGGCTGATGCGCACGGCGGCACTGACCGTGTTCGCGATCGGCTTTTGGGCGACCGGCGTTTGGCCCATCGGGTTGACTGCCGTCGCCTTGTTTCTGTTCGCCGTGTTGTTTCAGATCCATCCCCCGGCGCTGGTGTTCTCCGGCTTTGCGTCCGCGGCACTGTGGCTTGTGTTCGGGGGCTTGGTCATCGGCGCGTCGGTGCGCCATACGGGGCTGGGTGAGCGGATCGCGCGCGGGCTCGTCGGGAGGCTGGGCGGATCGTATCTGAAGGTTCTGAGCGGACTAGCCTTGGTCAGTCTGGCGCTCGGCTTCGTGATGCCGTCGACCATGGGACGCGTGGTGCTGCTGGTGCCGATCGTGACGGTTCTGGCAGACCGGTTGGGGTATGCGCCGGGTACCAAGGGGCGCCACGGATTGATTTTGGCGACGGCCTTCATGTCCTTCACCTCGGCGGGCACCATTCTGCCGGCCTTGGTTCCGGGGCTGGCCTTGGCCGGTCTTGCGGAAACCCTGTACGGGATCGAAATCACCTATGCCGGCTTCCTGCAGATTCATTTCCCGGTACTTGGCCTTCTCAAAATCGTGTTCACGGTGCTCATTGCCGCATGGCTGTTCGGTGAGCCACCCGGTGAGGTCGTGGCAGACGAGGGGCAGGCGCCGCCATCTTCGCCGGAGAAATGGCTTGCCTGGGTATTGATCGTCGCGCTTGTTTTCTGGGTGACGGACTTCGTTCACGGCATTTCACCGGCATGGGTGGCGTTGGCCGCTGCCCTGGTCATCTTAATTCCCGGAAGCGGCATGGTGGGCCCGCGCGCCTTCGACCGCGAACTCGATTACGGTTCGGTATTTTATGTCAGCGCGGTGCTCGGTCTGAGCGCAATGCTGTCCGAATCCGGCCTCGCTGTCGTCGCGGGAAACTGGCTGTTCTCCATCCTCCCGTTCGCGCAGGGGGCCGATGCCGTCAACTATGGCGCCCTGGCCATTCTATCCAGCGCCATGGGTCTTTTGGTGACCAATCCGGGGATCCCCGCGGTGCTAAGTCCCTTGGCACAGGAGATCGCTGACGTTACCGGCCTGCCGGTGATGACAGTATTGATGAGCCAGGTCATCGGCTTCACCAACATCATCCTGCCCTATCAGGCATCACCCTTAATTGTGGCAATGGCGATGGGTAAGGTACCCCTCGGCAACGGCGTTAAACTTGCGCTTTTGTCGAGTTTGGTCGGCTTTGCCGTTCTCGTGCCGATTAACTACGCTTGGTGGAAGTTCCTTGGATTGCTTGGGTAGGTTGACCGGCCCAAACAAGAATGGGAATTAAATTCCTATTTTGTAAATAATTAGATATAAGAATTCCGCGACAAACGTTGCAAACCCCCGTGAAGCTTTAAATCGGGGCCGTCGTCCCCACATTACTTAAGAAACGCCCAGACCCTCCTTGGCGGGAGAAACTGGGCCATTTCGGTAGTGGGTACGAGGCAAATGGACGCGGATCCGAAGAAAAGTTACAACCTCGAACGTATCAACTTCTTGATCGTCGACGACAACAAGCATATGCGCGCGTTGGTGAAGACGATCTTGCACGCACTCGGATCGAAAAGCGTTCACGAGGCGGCGGACGGCGCCGAGGCTTTCAAAGAGCTTCGGCATTTCCCCGCCGACATCATTATCTGCGATTGGAACATGCAGCCCTTGGACGGGCTCGATTTCGTCAAGCTGGTGCGCACCGGCTCGGACAGCCCGAATCCGTATGTGCCGATCATCATGCTGACCGGCCACACGGAAATGACCAAGGTGATGGAAGCGCGTGATTCCGGTGTGCATGAGTTCCTCGCGAAACCGATTTCTGCGAAGTCGCTTTATTCGCGCATTAGATCGATCATCGAACGCCCGCGTGAGTTCGTCCGGACCAAGACTTACTTCGGTCCTGACCGGCGGCGGCAACAGATCGACTATCGCGGACCCGAGCGCCGCAAAAACGCACAAAAGAAAGTTGTCGATGCCGCTGAGGCCGAACCGTCGGAAGGTGGAGAAGGCGGCGAGCTGTCGCAGGCAGAAGTCGAAGCGTTGATGAATGGATGATCATGTCTCCGAAGACATGCGAGGGCATGCCGGAGGCAGAGTCTTGGGAATGCGAAATTAATAGCGTGTTCCGAAAAAAGGAACGGCACCGATGAGTGGTGATGATGGCGTCTTCATAAGGCCACCCACCGATATAAGAAACAAGGTTTCGGTCGGGGGGCCCGGGTCTGTCGATCAGGCAGCGTTGGCGCGTGCCGAAAAAGTCATCTTGGACATGGCCGGCAGTTTCGTCGACATGGTTCACGAAGACGTGGCCAACCTTCATAAGGAACTCGAGGCGCTGAAATCGAACGGCGGCGATGCTGCGACGCTCGACAATATCTATCGCATGACCCATGACATCAAAGGGCAGGGCGGTAGCTTCAAATACGACTTGATCACCACCATCAGCCGTCAGCTCTGCAATTTTATCGAAGAACTTAAAGGCAATGTTAAGCCTGCCGACATAGAGGTTATTGCGTTGCACGTCGACGCTCTGCAGGTCGTGATTGCCCAGGACCTCAAAGGCGACGGCGGCGACGTCGGCAGCAACCTCCTTTCCGGTCTCGAAAAGGTGATTGCTAAACGGAGCAGCGGTCAAGATTAGTGGAAGTGCCTGATTTCGTGCTTAAGGAGGGGCGGCATGCCGGATTTTGAAGTGGCAATTTATAATAAGGAAGTCCGTGAATGCGTCGAAGGGGGGGAGCGCCACCGCAATCTCTCCGATGAATGGGCGGATCTTCACTATTTAGAAATCGTGGCCGACAGCGAATCTGAGGCACGGGCCCAGGTTTCCCGCAAATATCCGCCCCAACAAGGCTACGTTATCGATTCAGTTGAGGAATCGAAGTTTTAACGATCTCGGCGTTCCTCCGAGAAGCCTGTTTCTCCCCGGATTTCTCCCTTAAATCTTCCCAATATTGCTCAGGGTTCAAGCAATTTTAATCTTACCTTCCTAGGGTTTTAGGCGGGGTTTGGCGGTGCACGCCAAGCTGACCGAAGGACCCGTTTATCAGGTAACACGTCAGGGAAATTGCTGGGATGCTTCAATACAACAGTCGGGAAAAGAAGGCCTTTGAAGTCGCCGTCTATAACCGAGAAGTCCGCGCCGCCGTGAAGGATAATCGCAGCCATGCAGTCTACGGCGATCACTGGGCGGATGTTCAAATCCAGGATGTTGTCGCGCACAACGAAAAAGAAGCCTGGGATATGATCGAGGACCGTTGGCCGACCGCCGAAGGGTTCGTCGTCGAAGGCCTAAAGCTCAGCGGTTTCGAATAAGCCGATTATTGGACCGTGCCTTCAAAGAAACGGTATGCGTCGACGCCGCCGATGACGACGCCGTCAAATCCTTGCGCGGCTATCCCGTAAAGGTAGGAATTGGTGTTTCCAGTCACGACGCTGCGCCAGCCTGGCTGCCAGTACTCAACGAAGTGGCGATGCGGTTCGCCGGCTACCGGTGCTGCAATCCAATAGGGATTTCCTTCCCGCCATTCCGGTTTCCAATAATAGGCATGGTTTGTTGCATGTCCGATGTCCATATATGCGAGAACCAATCGGCGAGCTCCCAACTTTTTATACTTCATGCTGTCGACGTGCCGGCGGGCAAACGGCGTCCTGCCGCGATGAAACACATCCACGATCACCGCGTCGAAATTGGAGGCTGCTAGATGAAGGACGAAATCTTCGTGGGTATCGTGTTCTGAGGAATCGGTGATATGGAGAAAGTTTTGAACGTCGCCGATGCCGGTAATGTTGTGATGGTTTTCTCCGAACGGGCGTGGAGGATATTTCGGCACTGATCTAAAGCGGCCGTTTTTCGCAGCGGCGAATGTTACGAAACCTTTCGACCGATTAAATTGAACGGCAAGGCGAGTTTCCTCGGCAGACGATACGAAATCGGTGACCAACACCTTCAAGTCGTTGGCGCGTGCCAAATCAGCAAGCCGTTCGATACGTTCGGTTTCCCGTTTTCGGGCGGCTTCCGTGTCGCCCACGAGTTTCAGCGGAAACTTGATACCCTGCACCAGAATCCCGTCCAAGGCGCGGATGTAGCTGGTGGCGGGCACCATCGCCGTGGGATCGACCAGATCTTCCGTTTCGAGAAGGTCGAGACCGCCTTCGACGATGACGATGAAACTGGGATTGAGGCTGCGGAGATAGCGGCTCGAATCGCGGATGAGGCGGCGCATTTCGGTGCGCGGGTCGATCCTTTGCGCCGAGCGCCGCTCGGCCGCAGGGTCCGTGGGGAGAACGTCTTCGCCTTGGGCGCGCACACCCGGTTCCTGCGCCGCCGCGATCGGCGCCGCACCCAGCAACATGGCAGCGGCAATTGTCGCCCATAGACGTGCAATACTCTTTCGCCGGAACGGAAACGTAGCCGCAAACACCATGCCCGGAAGCATGGCGAGGGAGTGTCACGAATTGGTTAATTGGCGGGTAACCATTGACGCCAATGCCAATGACGAGGTGAGGCCCGGCGACTCGATTCCGAACATGTTGACCAAGCCGGGAATGCCGTGTTCGGCGGGACCGCTGATGACGAAATCCTTGGCCGGTTCACCCGGCGCCTGGATCTTCGGACGGATGCCGGAGTAACCCGGCTGCAAGGATCCGTCCTTGAGGTCGGGCCAATACCGCCGTACCGCGTCATAGAATTTATCACCGCGCCGGGGGTCGACCCGATAGTCGATCTTATCGATCCATTCGACGTCAGGACCGAATCGTGCCTGGCCGCCCATGTCGAGGGTCAGGTGAACGCCGAGACCGGCTTCCTCGGGCACGGGATAGATCAGGTGATCGAAGGGCGCCCGTCCGGCGAGGGTGAAGTAGTTTCCTTTGGCGTAATAGGCCTTGGGTACGAATTTGGCCGGCAGCCCTTTTATCGAAGCGGCCACGTCGGGCGCGAACAGGCCGCCGCAGTTGACGACCGTGGTGCAGGCGAGGCTCATGTTCGCGTCGCCGCCGACTTCCAACACGATCTCGTCTTTTGTGATCTGACCGCCGGTTACCGGCGACATAAAGGCGATCACGGCACCCGCAGCCTCGGCGTCGCCTTGATAGGCGAGCATTAGCGCGTGGCTGTCGATGATCCCGGTGGAAGGCGACAGCAGCGCCGCAACAGCATTGAGTGCTGGTTCCATCGCCAGAACTTCGTCCTGATCGAGCCACTGCATGTCGTCGACGCCGTTGGCAGCGGCTTTCTTGCCGATTTCCTTGAGGGTCGGAATTTGGATTTCATCCGACGCGACGATCAATTTGCCGCAGCGTTTGTGCGGCACGCCATGCGCCTCGCAATAGCGGTAGAGCATGTGCTTGCCGCTGACGCAGGCCTCGGCCTTGAGGCTGCCTTGGGGGTAATAGATACCGGCATGAATCACCTCGCTGTTGCGCGAGCTCGTGCCCGTCCCGATGGCGTCGGCGGTTTCGAGGATGATGACCTCGCGGCCCATTTGCGCCAGTTCCCTGGCGACCGCCAAGCCGACCACCCCCGCGCCGATGACGGCGCAATCTATTTTCTCAGTCATGCCAGCCTTTCATCTCAAGCCGGAGGAAAATAGAGGTATCGGAGGGGATCGAAAATCCCTTTCATGCCGTCGTGCAGTCTGTTTGCTCTCATCGGCCGCATTCGCTATGCCTTGCAGACCTCGGAACGCCAACGGGAACGCCAACGGGAATGCCAACAGGGAAAGACAATGCTCAAGCTCTATCAGGCAGGAAATTCCATCTGTACGCAGAAGGTGCAGATCACCCTCGACGAGAAGGGACTGCCCTACGATACTCAGAACATCAACCTGTTCACCCACGAGCAGTACAGCCCGGAATACCTAAAGATCAATCCGAAGGGCGTGGTGCCGTCGCTCGACCATGACGGCAATATCGTCATCGAATCCACCCTGATCTGCGAGTATCTCGACGACGTTTTCCCGGAACCATCGCTGGTCCCTGACGCGCCGCATCAGCGCGCCCGCATGCGCCTTTGGAGCAAGGCCATCGACGAGGGCATTTTCGAGGCAACGCGGGAACTGAGTTTCTCCGCCATGTTCCGCGAAAAAATGAAAGCGATGAGCGAGGAACAGCGTCAGGCGCGGTTCCGCAACGTCGGTGATCCGGCGCGCACGGCGCGGTTCAAATCGACCTATGCGGAAGGCGTCGAGTCACCCTATGTCTTTCAAGCGATCGCGACCTTCGAGAAGTTGTTCAAGAACATGGAGCAGGATTTATCGGATGGCCGGACCTGGATGCTTGGCGAAACCTATTCTCTCGCCGATATCAATCTGATGCCTTACGTCGCACGTATGGAATATCTCGATCTGTTGGACATCTGGACCGCGGATCGCCCGCATGTGCAGGCTTGGTGGGCGCGGGCCAAGGAACGGCCCAGCTTTAAGGCGGCCGTTTCCGGCAAGCTTACCGACGAGGACGTCGCATCCATGAAAACCTATGGCGGCGCCATTCGGGACCGGGTGCGCAAACGCCGTGACGAGTATCTGGCTGGCCTCGCGTAGGAGTTGGGCGTCATGAGTCGGGTCAAGGGAATTCGGACAAAAACCGAATTCGCCTGCGATTTTTTGTGAATAGGTCTGGCGAATCCCTGTCTCATCCGGGATGATGCGGACAAACGGGACAGGGTCATAACGGCCCGGAATTGACTTACGCCAGGGAGGGGATCTTGAGCGGACTTCCGAGACTGAACGGTGTTATCGGCGCGTTGGAAAAGGGGCAGGTGGCTTTCACCTCCTTCTGTCCGCCCAACCCGTCCGACGCGATGGCCTTTGCGTCGTCCGATTACGACGGCATCGTCATCGAGATGGAGCATAACCCGTGGGACTCAGCCAATCTCCGCGATTGCCTGCAATACATGCTGCTGCGCGGTCAACTGGTCAAAGGCGGCAGCCTGGCGCCCAAGGTCACGCCCATGTGCCGGGTGCCGGTCAACGGCGTCGAGATGGCACAATGGCAAGCCAAGCAGGCCCTGGATGCGGGTTGCTACGGCATCGTGTTTCCGCATATCTCGACCGTGGAGCAGGCCTATAACGCGGTTGCCGCGGCGCGCTATCCCCGCCTTGCGGACAAGGAGCGCCATGAGCCGCAGGGTATCCGCGGCGACGGTCCGACGGCGGCGGTCCGCTATTGGGGTATCACCCAACAGGAATACTACGCCAAGGCCGACGTCTGGCCCTATGACCCCAATGGCGAAATTTTCTGTATCCTGCAGATCGAAGACACATTGGGCATCAAGAACCTGCCCGACATGTTGAAGAACGTTCCCGGTATCGGCGCGATCCTGATCGGCGAAGGCGATCTCGGCCAGGAACTCGGTTTCCCCCGGCAATACGATCACCCAGCGTTGCTGGAGGCGATGGCCGAAGTGGTCGCGGTCTGCAAAGAGCATGATGTCGTTGTCGGCCACCCCCATGCCACTGCCGCCAACGTGGAGGCCCTCATCGAACAAGGATACCGCTTCCTCATGACCGGCGTGTCACGGACCTATCCGGGCCTCGTCAAGGGACGCGAAGTCGCTGGGCGCGACTGATAGAAACGCTAAGACAGGGAATTTCATTATGATTATCGATTGTCACGGTCACTTCACCACCGAACCTCAAGCCCAGAAGGATTGGCGCGATCGCCAGCTCAAACTCGTCGAGAGCGGGCCCTTCAAGGCCACCCGCGCCGAGCTTTCCATCTCCGATGATGAAATCCGCGAGGGCATCGACAACAACCAGAAAAAGCTCCAGGACGAACGTGGCACCGATTACACCATTTTCTCGCCGCGTGCCGTCGGCATGGGTCACCACCTCGGCACCGCGGAAACATCCATGGAGTGGACCCAACTGTCCAACGATATGATCCGCCGGGTCTGCGATCTTTATCCCGACAGCTTCATTCCTGTTTGTGCGCTGCCCCAATATCCGGGCGTGAACCCGAAGAATTGCATTCCCGAGCTCGAGCGTTGCGTCAATGAGATGGGCTTCATCGGCTGCAACCTGAACCCTGACGCTTCCGGCGCCATGTGGTCCGATCCGCCGATGACCGACAAAGACTGGTGGTATCCGCTTTATGAGAAGCTGGTGGAGTTGGACGTGCCGGCGATGATCCATGTGTCCGGTTCTTGCAACCCCAACTTCCACCATACGGGTGCGCACTACATCGCCGCGGACACGACGGTGTTCATGCAGCTCATCCTCGGCGACCTGTTCAAGGATTTCCCGACACTGAAGTTCATCATTCCGCACGGCGGCGGCGCGGTGCCCTATCACTGGGGCCGGTACCGTGGCTTGGCGCAGATGCAGGAGAAGATTCTGGACGGCCATCTTATGAACAACGTGTACTTCGATACGTGCGTCTATCATCAGGCGGGCATCGACTGTCTGACTAAGGTGATCCCGACCAAGAACATTCTGTTCGCCTCCGAGATGGTCGGGGCGGTACGTGGCGACGATCCGACCACGGGCCATGCCTATGACGACACCAAGCGGTACATCGACGCGACACCGAATCTGTCCGACGCGGAGAAGAAGCAGGTGTTCGAGGATAACGCGCGGGCCGTCTTCCCACGCCTGAAAGTCTGACCCTAAGAATATCCAAAACAAAGACACGCCCCTTCACCCACACGTGAAGGGGCGTGATTTGTTCTTGCATCGTCACCGATGCAAGCTTCCAGCTATGGGAGTGGCTTCACGAAAATTCAGTCGACACCGCAAGGCAATCGTACCCGCACTGTTCATTTGCGTGCTGTTGGGACTTGGCTACAAGGCGGCTTGCGCCAATCCTCTGTTCTGGAAATTCGAATGGCCCAACACGGACTTCGCCAAAACGTCCGTCGATTTCGATGAAATCATTTCGGGCGGTCCGCCCAAGGACGGCATTCCTTCTATCGATCATCCCGAATTCGAGCCGATTGCCAAAGTGGATGGTCTCGCCGATACCGTTCCCGTTATTAGCTTTTCCATGAACGGCGACGCCCGGGCCTATCCCCTGGGCATCCTGATGAACCACGAGATCGTCAATGATACGGTCGGCGGCGTGCCGGTGGCGGTTACGTATTGTCCGCTTTGCAATGCGGCCATCGTCTTTGATGCACGGGTCGACGGACAGGTGCTGAGGTTTGGGACAACCGGCAAACTGCGAAACTCTGATCTCGTCATGTACGACCGCACAACGGAAAGCTGGTGGCAACAGTTCCTTGGCGAGGCCATCGTGGGTAAGTTGACCGGTACTCAACTGAAGATGTTGCCATCGCGTCTCGAAGCTTACGGGAAGTTCAAACAACGATTTCCGGACGGCCAGGTGCTGAAGCCGGTATTCGTCTCTCGCGGGCGGGGCGGGCTGAACCCATACGTAGGGTATGACAGCTCGCAAGCGCCGTTCCTCTATCGTGGGCCGTTGCCCAATGATGTGCCTGCCCTTGCGCGCGTGATTGCGGTTGGCGCAGAGGCCTGGACGTTGGATTTGCTGCGCAAAAAGAAGAGGATCGAAAGCGGTAATTTGATCCTGAGTTGGACAACAGGGCAGAACTCAGCGCTCGACTCCCGGGACATTTCGCAGGGCCGGGATGTCGGTAACGTCATCGTGCAACGGAAGGTGGCGGGAAAGCTTGTCGACGAAGTACACGATATTACTTTCGCCTTCGTCTTTCATGCGTTCCGGCCGGACGGTAAGCTTCACAAATAGAACGTAGCTCCGCTGAGTCGCGGTCAGAAGGCTACGATATTGTTTTGATTCAGGGGCAGAGGTAGACTCGGGCCCAATCAAGGTGTGCCTATTTGTGCGGCAACACAAAAACTCGCGCTCGGAACGGGAAAAGAAAAATGGCCAATTGGCCGCGAAGCGAGGAAAGTTTCATCCATGGGCGATGAAAAGCTACCCACAAAATCTTCGCGTGACGAGGTTCAAGCGTTTCTGAAGAAGGTTGCGGCGACGCCGATGCGCGTGCCGGCAGGAGAGCGCGGCCGGCTGATATTCGCCATGGACGCGACGGCCAGCCGCGAACCCACCTGGGATCGCGCCAGCCAACTGCAAGGGGCCATGTTTCAGGAAACCTCGGCGCTTGGCGGGCTGGAGATACAGCTCGCCTATTACCGTGGCTTCGGCGAGTTCAAGGCGACGAAGTGGATGACGGACTCCGACGCGTTGTTGCGGCAGATGTCCGGTGTCTTCTGCCTCGCCGGCGAAACACAAATTCGCAAAGTGCTGCGTCATGCCGTTCAGGAAACCAAGAAGAAGCGCGTGAATGCCGTGGTCTTCGTCGGGGATTGTGTCGAGGAGGACGTCGACAAGTTAGGCCACGTTGCCGGAGAGTTGGGCATTCTCGGCGTGCCCGTTTTCGTATTTCAGGAGGGCCGGGACGCCGTTGCCGAATTTGCGTTTAAGCAAATTGCGCATTTGACCAACGGCGCGCATTGCCGGTTCGATGCGGACAGTCCTCAGACCTTGCGTGAGTTATTGGAAGCGGTCGCCGTTTATGCGGCGGGCGGGCGCCGTGCGCTCGAGAATTTCGCCCGGCAACGGGGCGGTGCGGTCCTTCAAATCGCACACCAGGTGAAGCGCGGTTAAGCTCACATGCCATATTTAATAGCCGGTTTCGCATTATTGGTCGGCGGGATGCTCGCCGCGCGTTGGTTCGCCAATGCGCCGCCCGCACAGGTTGCCAGGGTCCTCAAATGGGTCTTGGTGCTCATTTTCGTGCCGCTGACCGTTTTTTTGGTTATCCGCGGCGGGGCCCATTTCCTGTTTTTCCTGTTGCCCGCGTTGTTGCCGTGGGTTTTGCGCCTTCGCAGCGCCGCTCGCGCGGCCAAGAATTGGCAGCGAATGAAATCCGGCGGGCCACGGCCTGGAGGCGGACAATCTTCGTCCGTCGATACCCGGTTTCTGCGTATGAAGCTCGATCTCGGGTCCGGGGAGATGCAGGGGGAGGTTCTGGAAGGGCAGTTTTCGGGTCGTCAGCTGGGCGATCTGTCCTTTGACGAACTGGTAAGGCTTTTGGCGGAATGTTCTGAAGATGATCAGTCCAGTCAGGTCCTGATGTCGTATCTGGAACGCTACTACCCCGATGAATGGCAGGAGCATGCCGCGTCGCCAGGGGCGGGGGATGGCGCCGGAGGGGCCGGTTCCGGACAGTATGGTGCGGGGGCTATGACCCGGGAAGAGGCCTACGAAATTCTCGGCCTTTCTTCCGGCGCAAGCGAAGAAGAGATCAAAGAGGCCCATAGAGATTTGATGAGCAAATTGCATCCCGATCGCGGCGGGTCGACCTATTTGGCTTCCAAGATCAACCAGGCCAAGGACCTGCTTTTGGGAACGCGGACATGACCCGGCCGCATTGTCTCCGGTTTGCCGCATTCCTTTGGCTTGCCGTGGGGATGGCCGTTGCGCCGGCGCCCGCGTACGCGGAGGGGCGCTGTACCCTGGATGATGTTGTTGCGTGGTACGACGCGGGGACCGACGAATTGAAAGAGGGCCGGCCATGGGCGGCCCGCGACCGTTGGCAACCTCTTGCCAGCGCGGGCTTCGCACCGGCACAACGTCAAATCGCCATTCTGCACGGGGAGGGGATCGGCCTCCGCTATTCGCCGTCCGAAGCGGCCTTTTGGGCGGGCCTGGCGTCACGGGCCGGCGATTCTGGGGCGAAAAAATTGTTCGAGACCTATCGGCACGAAATGCCGACGTTCGAACATAAGATCATCGACACGCGCCTCGACCGCTGGCGTGCCGGCGGGATTGAGTGCAACGGAGGGTTTCTGGTCGAGGCTCCGCCCGCGAAAAAAATCTCGTTCGACGTTTGGTTTCATCGCTCGGTGGCCAATGGTCCCGAGACGGACGCAAAGGCGCGGCTTGAACAGGCGGCGGAACTGGCAACGGGGCTTGCCGTTGACGCCCACTCCTATTTGTCGTTGATCGATGGTGTCGAGTTCTATGCCCCATCCGACAACCGTTATCACCGCCACGCCGGCTGGCTTGGCGATAGGGACGGGAACATCTTGCGTCTCCCCATGAGCAGCTTCAACGATAAGACCTTGGATTATCTGGCGCAGAGGATCCTGTTGGTGACCAAACGCCAGGTTTATGCGCGTCTCGCCGGATCGGAACTGGATGATCCGGCGCACCGAACGATCGCCGATATCGACGTATTCGGTTCTCTCTATCCAGATATCCGCAATCAGCCGTTTTTCACGCTGATGGAGCAAGCGCTTCGCATGGCGGAAGGCCTGCCGGACGACCTCAGGAAATATGTCGGGATCATTGATGAAGTTCATTACAATCCCATCTCCCGGCATATGGTGAGGGGCGGCAGGATCGACGCCAAGGCGGCGTACTATGACCGTGGCCTTTCACGTCCGGGACATCGGATCTTCTTCGTTCGCCAGGACGTCCTCTATTCCTCGCCCTTGCTGATGCTGCGCAACATCGTTCACGAGGGTACCCATGCGGCGCAGGATCAGCGTGCCGGCGAATTGATGGCCAAGGCGGACGCCGATCAACGGAAACTTCTCGCGCTGCAAAGTGCGGGCAAGGAGCACACACCGGAAGCACAGGCGCTACGGGACCGTATCGCCCGGCAGACCGATTATGCGAATAGATGGTATTGGGGGCGCAAGACGGCGGACGGCCAACGCATTCAGGATATTGCCTTCGAATGCGAGGCGCTAATGACGGAGATCGCGGCCGTGAAGGCTGTCGGCGGTTTGCCGCAGGCTTTCGACCGGTCATCCGGATATCTGGATGTCTGCCCCAATGCGCAACACGCCCTGATCGCCTGGCGCAACGAGCGGGAAAATCGCTGACCTCGATTTAGGTCGCCAAAAGACCCGCGTTGTAGTCGCGCACCGCTTGTTCCAATTCCTGATTGGTATTCATGACGAAGGGGCCGTACCGGGCAACGGGTTCATTGATGGGCGCGCCTTCGCAATAAAGGATCTCGGCGCCGTCGGCTCCTGCGGTAACTTCGACGGGTCCGTCGCCGTGGAATATCCCGGATTTGGGCGCTTCAATTTCCTGCTCGCGGCCAAGATTGTCGAGCGCCGTGATCGAGCCCTCGTATACGCACATGAACAGGCCGTTGCCGTCCGCGGGGGTTGTCGTCCAAGTCGAACCCGCGTCGAGGCGCACATCGAGGACACGGATCGGCGTGTGCGCCTTTGCCGGGCCGTCATGGCCTTCATGAGAACCGGTGATCACTCGCACGCTACTGCCGGGGCCTTCGACGACCGGTACCTCCTGCGCGGGAATATCCTGATATGTCGGCGCCGTCATTTTCAGGTGGGAGGGAAGATTGACCCACAATTGGAAGCCTTTGAGCCGGCCCTCGACCATCTCGGGGATTTCCGAGTGGATGATACCGCGTCCCGCCGTCATCCATTGGACGTCGCCCGGACCCAAAACGCCTTCGTTGCCGACCGAATCCTTGTGACGCATCAGCCCTTCGAGGATCAGCGTCACGGTTTCGAAACCGCGATGGGGATGATTGGGAAATCCCGCGATATAACTATCGGGGTCGTCGGAATCCATACGATCGAGCATCAGAAACGGGTCGACCATATCCAGGTACGGCGTTCCGACCATCCGGGTCAGCTTGACGCCGGCGCCGTCGGTGGTCGGCATGCCGGGGGCGGTTCGGGCAAGAAAACGTTTCTCTGACATAACCTCAATTCCCCTAGTTCCAGTCGCATTCAGGTCGGTCTGGTGCGCCTAAGTTAGTCCGTATCGGCGGTCAGTCCAGCCTTTCCTCCCGCAAAGTTGAAGTGGAAAGATTCGCCTCGATTGCTATGGTGCGCGTCAACGAGATTGTTAGGAGGGCGAACAATGAAGACGGCTGAGGAATATAATTACAGCGTCTTTTATGTGGATCTCGAAGAGTTCGAAGAATTCGCGCATGTGGCGCCAAAGGCCACTATGCGGGCACCGTCGTTTCCTCTCGAAGACTTGGAGACCGGTGAAACCGTCGAGATGAGGGAACTTTGGACAAAGGGTATCGCGCTGATCGAGTTCGGCTCGATCACCTGACCCTATTGCGCGATGGCGGCGGAGGCCATGGAAGACCTCGCCGACCGTTATGCGGACCAAGCCGTGCGCTCGGTATTCATCTATACGCGGGAAGCTCATCCGGGCGAAAATTTTCGCCACCATACCTCGATGGACGGCAAGCGCGCCAATGCCCGCGCCTTCAAGGAGCGGTTCGGTGTCCGTCGTCAGATACTGCTCGATGGTTTGGATGGTGGCGCCCACCAGGCTTTTGGGTCCGCGCCGAACATGACCTGGATTATCGGCCGCGGCGGGTTCGTATTTTATAAGGCCGCTTGGACCGCTCTCGGCGATGTCGAAGAAGCGCTCGAAGGGGCCATCGATTTCCAGACGAACCGTATCAAGAATCAATGGGTGCCGTTCTATACGGAGCGAGCCTCTTGGAGCCCCCGCGACCGGAAGAAATTCATGGCCGGGCTTGAGCAGGCCGGGCCTCAGGCCGTCGCCGATTTTAAGGGCTTGTCGGAGAAACGTGCGGCCGCGGAAAAGGCTGATCCCGAGGCGATCCCCGTAATTCCCGGCAGTTATTACAAGCCTGATTAATAGGGATTTTCAAATGTTGCGGTAGTGTGACACCGAGGGGGCGGTTACCGCCCGCCTTGCCCAAGTCCGGTGCCTGTGGCAAAAACAGCCAAATTCACCAGGCCCCGCTGCTGGGCATCGATGGAGTCCTATGATCAAGTCAGTTAAGAAGGCGGTGTTTCCGGTTGCCGGACAAGGTACTCGGTTTCTTCCCGCGACCAAGGCAATGCCCAAGGAAATGCTGCCCATCGTCGATCGGCCGCTGATCCAATACGCCGTCGACGAGGCGCGGGCGGCGGGTATCGAAGAGATTATATTCGTCACGGGCCGGGCGAAAACCGCCATCGAAGACCATTTCGACACCTCTGCCGAATTGGAACGATCGTTGGAGGAGAGCGGTAAGACGGATGCGCTTGCCGCCGTCCGCGAGATGAATTTGGAACCGGGACGGATCGCTTATACCCGTCAGCAGAAGCCGTTGGGCCTTGGTCACGCCGTCTGGTGTGCGCGCCGGTTGGTCGGTGATGAGCCGTTTGCGGTTTTGCTCGCCGATGACCTGATTATGGCGCAACCAGGTTGCCTCGCGCAGATGGTGGAGACCTACAACGAAATCGGGGGCAATTTGGTGGCCGTTGAAGATGTGCCGCGGGATCAGACCGACCGGTACGGTGTGCTCGATGTCACTGAGGACGACGGCCGCCTCGCCCGTGCGCAAGGCCTGGTGGAAAAGCCGAAGCCCGCCGATGCGCCTTCAACCCTGTCTATTATCGGCCGCTACATTCTGCAGCCGGAAGTGTTCCAGGAGTTGGACAAGCAGGAAAAAGGCGCGGGGGGCGAAATTCAGCTGACCGACGCCATGGCCAAGACGATATCGAAAATCCCGTTTCACGGCATGCGCTTTGACGGGCGCCGGTTCGATTGCGGCAATCATTTCGGTTTCATTGAAGCCAATGTCGCGTTTGCGCTCGCACGGGAAAATATGCGGAATCAAATTCGGGATATGCTCAAAAACCTTTGAGCGTGTACAGGCGCACAGTCGAACAAAAAAAGGATAAGATATGCGAGTAGCGATGATCGGCACCGGTTATGTGGGGTTGGTGTCGGGCGCTTGTTTCTCGGAATTCGGGGTCGATGTCGTCTGCGTAGACAAGGACGCGGACAAAATCGCCAAGCTTAACGCCGGCGAAATTCCTATATATGAGCCCGAGTTGGACAGCCTCGTCGAATCGAACGCACGGGCGGGCCGTTTGTCATTCACTACTGACCTGCTGGCCGCGGTGCGCGGGGCGGATGCGGTGTTTATCGCCGTCGGAACGCCGAGCCGCAGGGGCGATGGCCATGCCGACCTGACATATGTTTTCGACGCCGCGAAAGAGATCGCGGAGGCGATGGATGGGTACACCGTCATCGTCACCAAATCGACGGTGCCGGTAGGCACCGGAGACGAGGTGGAAAAGATTGTCCGCCGGGTGCGGCCGGATGCCGAATTCGATGTCGTCTCGAACCCCGAATTCCTGCGCGAAGGTTCGGCGATTACCGATTTCATGCGGCCGGACCGTGTCGTGATCGGATCGTCGTCGGAACGTGCCTGCGAAGTCATGCGCGCTCTTTACCGTCCCCTTTATTTGATCGAAACGCCGATCATCTTCACGCAGCGGCGGACGGCGGAGTTGATCAAATATGCCGCCAATACGTTTCTTGCGACCAAGATCACCTTCATCAACGAAATTGCGGACCTTTGTGAAACCCTCGGCGCGAATGTTCAGGACGTGGCGCGGGGGATCGGGCTCGATGGGCGCATCGGCCGCAAGTTCCTCCATGCCGGGCCGGGCTACGGCGGCTCCTGTTTCCCCAAGGATACCTTGGCGCTTGTGCGCACTGCGCAGGATGCCAAAAGCCCCATGCGCATTGTCGAAACCGTCGTGGACGTGAACGATCGGCGCAAGAAAAGTATGTCCGGCAAGATATCGGAAATCTGCGGCGGCAGACTGGAGGGGAAGGTGGTGGCCGTCCTTGGGCTGACTTTCAAGCCCAATACCGACGACATGCGGGATTCGCCGAGCCTGGAAATTATTCCGTCTCTGTTCAATCGCGGGGCAAAGGTCCGGGCGTTTGACCCGCAGGGGATGGATGAAGCGAAGAAGCTCCTGGAAGGTGTTATTTGGTGCGAGAACTCCTATGACGCCGTAACCGGAGCCGATGTCGTGGCCATTGTCACCGAATGGAATGAGTTCCGGGCGCTGGACTTGGAACGGGTTAAGTCGCTCATGGCCGCGCCGCGCATGGTCGACTATCGGAACATCTACGACCCGGCCGACATGGAGGCCGCCGGCTTCGACTATGTGAGTGTCGGCCGTCCGCCGGTGTCCCGGGAAGCCAGTTAGGCGCATAGGGGCGTAGGTGGGTAAGATGAGCAAGGGCCGGCAATTGGATTCCACGATCCTTCGCGAGTACGACATTCGCGGTGTCGTCGGACAAACGTTGCATGTCGAAGACGTTCGTGCCGTCGGCCGGGCATTTGCCACGGTGGCCGGCGAGACGGGCACCGCGCCGCGTATCGCCGTCGGCTATGACGGGCGCTTGAGTTCACCGGAGCTGGCCGACGCGCTGGTGGACGGACTTACCCAAAGCGGCGCCGATGTCATCCGTATCGGGCGCGGCCCGACCCCCATGCTGTATTTCGCTACGCATAAGTTGGATGTGGACGGCGGTATGATGATCACCGGGTCGCACAATCCAGCCGAATACAACGGCATCAAGATGGTCCTTCAGGGCAAGGCGTTTTACGGCGACGATATTCAGGCGCTTGGAAAACGCATTGCGGCTGGCAATTTTGCCGAGGGGCAGGGGGCCGTATCGGATCAGGATATCGCCGATGCTTACGTTGACCGGCTTCTTGCGGGGTTTTCCCTCGGACTGCCGCTGCGGGTGGCTTGGGATCCCGGCAACGGGGCAAGCGGCGATATCGTGCAGAAACTCGTCCGCCGCTTGCCACACACCCACGTGCTGATCAACGAGGTGATCGACGGGACTTTTCCCGCCCACCATCCAGATCCAACGGTGGAAAAGAATCTCGAGCAACTGCGTGCGGTCGTGCTCCGCGAGCAATGCGATCTCGGCCTCGCGTTCGACGGCGACGGCGACCGTATCGGCGTGATCGATTCCAAGGGACGCGTGCTCTGGGGCGACCAGATCATGGTCCTGTTGGCCCGCGACGTTCTGTCCCGCAATCCCGGTGCGACCATCATCGCAGACGTGAAGGCAAGCCAGGTGCTATTCGATGAAATCGCCAAAGCCGGCGGCAAGCCCCTAATGTGGAAAGCGGGACATTCCCTGATCAAAACGAAAATGGCGGAAACCGGTTCGCCGCTCGCGGGCGAGATGAGTGGCCATATCTTCTTTGCCGACGGGTATTACGGCTATGACGATGCCATCTTTGCTGCCGTCCGGCTGATGTCCATATTGGCCAATGCGGGCCAGAGTCTCGCCGATATCCGCGATGCGCTGCCCCAGATGGTCAATACGCCGGAACTGCGGTTCGATTGTTCGGAAGACCGTAAGTTCGCGATCATCGATGAGGTGCGGGACCGGCTAAAAAAGGAAACCGGCGTTACGGTTCACGATATCGATGGCGTGCGGGTGGAGACCGAGGACGGCTGGTGGCTGCTGCGGG
This sequence comes from uncultured Rhodospirillales bacterium, assembly GCA_913055735.1. Taxonomy (GTDB): domain Bacteria; phylum Pseudomonadota; class Alphaproteobacteria; order Rhodospirillales; family UBA2165; genus CAJXKD01. Next base: position 1,027,687 of record CAJXKD010000002.1, on the reverse strand, counting down.
CGTCCAACACACAGGCCGTGCTCGTCGCGCGCTGCGAGGCGGAAGACGAAGCGGGGCTTGGCCGATTGAAAGCCGCCGTCGCGGACCAACTGAAAGCCAGCGGCATTACACCGCCGTCGGAATTCGCCTAGTCCGGCGGCCGTCTCAACGGAGCGGACCGATGGCCGACTATTTTTTCTACGGCACGCTGTCTGATCCCTTGGTGCTTTCTTTGGTGACCGGGCGGCGCATGCCGCTGACCCGCCTGCGTCCGGCGACCTTGTCTGGATATACCGCACAATACGTGACCGGCCGGCTTTTTCCCGTTCTGATCGAGGCACCCGGCGAAGCCGCCGAGGGGGTGTTCGTCGCCGGCTTGCGTGAGCCGGAAGCACACCGAATTCACCAGTTCGAAGATGATGGCTACACTGCCGAGATACGGGACGTGGCGACCCGGGATCGGCGCCAGCGGCCGGCATTGGTCTTTATGGGGACGGGCAGATTGCCGGCGAGCGACGAACCCTGGGATCTGCGGCAATGGCAGTTACGCCACAGGCGCCGTTATCTGACAGGCGTCGCGCGTTGGGTCGAAACGTTGGGTAAATAGACGGAAGCGATCAGGAAGACGAGCCGGTGGAGGCGAATTCCACGTCGGGTGGCAACCTCAATTCCAGGCACCCGGTCTTCTGGCGCTTCAGGAGCCGGCAGGCACGATAGACGTCACGCCGTCCCAAGCCGATGATCCGGGCGCGATAGAGAACCCGTCCGCGGGACTTTTTGAGCGGCATAACAGTCACCTCGCCGCCGTCGGCCAAAGTTCCCAACTGATTGAGGGCCTTGTAGGCAGCGGCGAGAGCCGGCTCTTTCTTGTAATAGGCGCCGACCTGGATACCCCAAACCGAGCCCGAGGAGTTCGTCGGCGTTGCCGACGCTACCTGCCGTACTTGCCGGCGGGGGGCGGGTTTCGTCTCCGCGACCACCTCCGGTTTCTGTCCGGGGCGGATATTCGCAGCTGCCAACTGCGCGGCGGCGCGGGCACGGCGCTGTTCGAGGAACACTTTGTCGAACAGAGCCACCATATGGTAATCGCGTTTGCGTGCCGTCTTACCGCCGAACACGACGCCGATAAGACGTTGTCCGTTGCGGCGGATCGATGTCACGATGTTGAAGCCCGACGCTCGGATATATCCCGTCTTCAAACCGTCGACGCCACCATATCGTTTCAACAACCTGTTGTGGGTGCGGAAAGTGTGTCCGTTATAGGTGAAAGTCGGGCGGCTGAAGTAATGATAGTAGTGCGGGAAGCGATTGAGGAGCGCGCGGGCGAGCGCGGCCATATCTTCGGCTGTCGACAGTTGTCCGCGATGCGGCAACCCCGATGCATTGCGGAAGGTCGTTCGGTCCATGCCGATCTTGCGGGCGGTCGCGGTCATCACCAGCGCGAATTTGCGTTCGCTGCCGCCCAGCGCCTCGGCGACGACCGTGGCGACATCGTTTGCTGATTTGACGATTAGCGCGAGAATGGCTTGCTCGACCGTAATCGATTGTCCCGCCCGAAGCCCGAGGTGAGATGCAGGTTGCCGTGCGGCACGCGCCGAGACGGCAAACCGTGTGTTCATATTGACCTTACCCGTATCCAAGGCTTCGAACAGCAGATAAAGGGTCATCATTTTGGTGAGTGAGGCGGGATAGTTCCTGGTTTGCGCGTTGACCGAGTGATGGACTTCGCCCGTGTCCGCGTCCAGAATGAAGGAGGCGTATTTGGCCTGAAGGGGCGACGCCAGAGAGAGCGTGACGATCATGGTGCCCACAAAAAGGGCGATCATCCCAAGAGGGGATCGGTTCCCACGCGTCATCAATTGGCCTCCATTCGCCCCTTTTGCGACAGTCCGGATTATCCGCTAACCTGATTTTGAAGGTAGGGAATTAAGATCACGTTGTCTATCCGCTGTCGCCGTTCCTATATCAGCGTGCCCGAATGCCGCGGAAGCTGGCGTGAAATCGGTCCGCCGGGCGGGCGAAGCAGCAGGTGATCAATGTCTCGGATTGCGCTCAATAAACTCTTAATGTGGGGTCGCCGCGCGGCGATTAAAGCCCCAATTACGGCGGTTTTTTTGCTCCTTGTGGGTTGTACGTACCACCAGGAGACGGACAATCCGATCCTTCGGAAATTGACCTGGTTCGGTTATCTGGACGGAGACGATATTAGGGAAGCCTGCGCTTCCGGGGCCTCCGATTGGTATAGGCTGGTCTATAATGGGGTCTATATAGAGCAGGTCAGATCCTATGAGATTCGCCAAGAAGGGGACGGAGATGCCTATGCCATGGTATCCAGCGTCTCCTTGCCGGCCGATCTGAGCCATGTCGAACTGGAGGCCCGGAGGCCCGATCTCCTCAAGCCATGGCGTCCGGTGGTGGTCCGGATCCCCTTTGGCCATTCCCAGCTGGATTTATTGCGGGCAGCACTCGAAAAAGATGGGGTTTTCGGCCCTCCGCCGGTGGGGCTTCGGATGTCCTCTATCCAGTTCTATTGGGTTCTCTCCGCCTGCCATGACGGAAAATACCGATTTAATGCCTTCCTGTGGCCTAGCGATCGGTTCAAATCCCTTACGTTTCCGGGACTTTTAGCCTCCTGGGACAAAACAGGAATCCCGGTAAATCCCCCCCGTGTGACCAGCGAATTCAGCATATATGGTACGAATGATTCGCAAGAGCACATAAATCTATTTGAGGTTAAGGTAGATAGCGATGGCCTGAACCGCACGCGGATCAGGTTACGGTAGGGCTCAAAACGGCCCATTGCCGTGAAATTACAGGCAATTACGTTAACCTTTGGGCTTTTGCACTGTTGGGAAAAATCAATATATTTAACTGTAGAATGTTTTGATTTTGAAGCCGGATAGGTTGGCCTTTTAGGATATTACAGGTACTCTTTTTGATTAGTTGGACAGCGACTTCGTGAAAAGCCTGGCCTCGAATTTTGGTCTAGAAAATTGACCAGGGAATATGGCCTAAAACTTCGGTGCCGGAAATTTCAGCTGACGTAACAAGGATTATGAAACGAAACGACGATAAAAGAACGGGTGGGGACGACGACCTGGAAAATGGTGTCGTCGTAAAAAGTAGGGCCAAGACCAAGAAGCCCTCGATGTACAAGGTCTTGATGCTGAATGACGACTACACCCCGATGGAATTCGTTGTCCATGTATTGGAACAGTTTTTCAGCAAGAGCCACGAAGAAGCGACGCGCATCATGCTGCATGTGCACCAGAAGGGCGTCGGTATCTGCGGCGTGTATACCTACGAGGTTGCTGAAACGAAGGTGAATCAAACCATGGATCTGGCGCAACAGCACCAACATCCGCTGCAGTGCACGATCGAGAAGGAATAGAACGACCCACTTGAACTCTAACAAAAAAGGCCGACTGGCTCATGTTGTCTCGTAATCTGGAACAAAGTCTGCATCGGGCATTAGGACTCGCGACGGAGCGTAACCACGAATACGCGACGTTGGAGCATTTGCTTCTTGCCCTTACTGAAGATCAGGACAGCATAGCCGTTCTTCGCGCATGCGGCGTCGAAATCGAGCAATTGCGCAAGGACTTGACGGAGTTCATCGACGAAGAACTCAACGATCTCGTCACCAGCAAATTGACCGAACCGAAGCCGACCGCCAGCTTTCAGCGGGTGGTTCAGCGTGCCGCCATTCACGTTCAGTCTTCCGGCCGCGAGGAAGTCACCGGCGCCAATGTCCTGGTAGCGATCTTCTCGGAGCGCGAGGCGCATGCGGTTTACTTTCTGCAACTGCATGACATGACGCGCCTGGATGCGGTCAATTATATTTCCCATGGGATCGCCAAGGTGCCCGGTTATTCGAGCGCGCAGGCGGTACACGGTGCCGACGAAGAGGCTGCCGAGGAAAAAGTGGTGCGTAAGGGCCACGAAGCTCTTGAGAGCTACTGCGTCAATCTCAATCAGAAAGCCGCGGACGGTAAGATCGATCCGTTGATCGGTCGTGATGCGGAAATCGAGCGGACCATCCAGGTGTTGTGCCGCCGCACGAAAAACAATCCGCTTTATGTGGGCGACCCGGGTGTCGGCAAGACGGCGATCGCTGAAGGGTTGGCTCGCCGGATTTACAACGGCGAAGTGCCTGATGTTTTGAAACGCGCCACCATCTATTCCCTCGATATGGGGTCGTTGCTGGCGGGAACCCGCTATCGCGGCGATTTCGAAGAACGCATCAAGGCGGTGCTGACGGAGCTCGAACAGATCGAAGGCAGCATCCTGTTCATCGACGAGATTCATACGGTGATCGGAGCAGGGGCCACGTCGGGCGGGTCGATGGACGCCTCCAACCTGTTGAAGCCGTCGCTGCAAAATGGATCGCTGCGCTGCATTGGGTCGACGACCTACAAGGAGTACCGCAGCTATTTCGAGAAGGATCGCGCCCTGGTGCGGCGTTTCCAGAAGATCGATGTCAACGAGCCATCGGTCGAGGATGCGGTGAAAATCCTGCGGGGTCTCAAGCCGTATTACGAAAAGCACCATCAGGTGCGCTATACGTCCGAGGCGATCCGTCAGGCGGTTGAGCTGGCGGCGCGGTATATTCATGACCGTAAATTGCCGGATAAGGCGATCGACGTGCTCGACGAAGTGGGCGCGTCGCGGATGCTTTTGCCGGAAAGCAAGCGCCGCAAGACAATCAGCGTCAAGGATGTGGAGGCCGTGGTCGCCAAGATCGCGCGCATTCCTCCGAAATCGGTATCCCGCGACGACAAAAAGTCGCTGGCCAATCTCGAGCGCGACCTCAAGACAATGGTCTTCGGTCAGGATAACGCCATCGATGCACTGGCCAGCGCCATCAAGCTGGCCCGCGCCGGCTTGCGCGAACCGGAAAAGCCCATCGGTGCCTATCTGTTCTCGGGCCCGACGGGTGTCGGTAAGACCGAGGTCGCCCGTCAGTTGTCGCGGTCGTTGGGTATCGAGCTGACCCGCTTCGACATGTCCGAATATATGGAGCGCCATACCGTTTCGCGGTTGATCGGCGCGCCTCCCGGCTATGTCGGTTTCGATCAGGGCGGTCTGCTGACCGATGCGGTCGATCAGCATCCTCATTGCGTGTTGTTGCTCGACGAAATCGAGAAGGCCCATCCCGATCTGTTCAACATCCTGTTGCAGGTTATGGACCACGGCAAGCTGACCGATCACAACGGCAAGAAGGTCGATTTCCGGAACGTCGTTCTGATCATGACGACGAATGCCGGTGCCGCCGACCTCGCCAAGCCGGCCTTCGGTTTTGAGCGTGAGGAACGGACCGGCGACGATCAGGAAGCGATTGAACGGATGTTCACCCCGGAATTCCGGAATCGCCTCGATGCGGTTATTCCGTTCGCCAACTTGACGCCGGAAGTCATGAGCCGTGTGGTGGACAAGTTCATCATGGAACTGGAAGCTCAACTCAGCGACCGTGACGTCACCATCGAACTCGACGATGCGGCGCGCGAATGGCTGGCCAGAAAGGGCTACGACAAGCTGTTCGGTGCCCGTCCTCTGGCGCGGATTATCCAGGAACACGTCAAGAAGCCGCTGGCGGAAGAGTTGCTGTTCGGCAAGCTCTCTAAGGGCGGCACGGTGCTGGTCACGGTTGAGGACGACGAGATCGCCTTCGATTATCCCAAGACCGCGCTTCCCAAGGGACCTGCCGGCAAGGGCGGCTCCGAGGGCGGCGGTAAGCCCAAGCGCGGCCCGAAGAAAGGCCCCAAGGGCAAGAGCAAGACGCCAGAGTTGGTCGAATAGAGTTGGTCGAATAGCGTTGGTCGAATAGCGCCTACGCATTCTTTCAAAACAACGCCCCTGACGGAAAACCGCCAGGGGCGTTTTGTTTTCGGGATGGTCGTAATTTTTAGGGGCGCTTGATCGTCCAATTCTCGACGATCCGCGTGCCCGCGTGCCGGATCACCTTGGAAATAGCGCAAAAGCGCGGCAGGTCATGCTTCACCTTGGCAATCTCTTCGTCGCTTGCGGTCGTCCGGACCGTGATAAACAGCCGGATTTCCTCGAACGGGACATCTAGCTCTTCCTGCAAGGTTACGCCGCGCCGGTCGAAGTCCGCTTCCACATCGACACTCTCCACCTCGAAATCGAGACCGGCCTTATGGGCGATCTTGGTCGCGATGTTGTTGGTGCAGCCAATCAGGGCCGCGGAAAGCGTCTCGGTAGGCGTAAGGCCGAGGTTGGTGCCGTCACGATCCAGCGGTTCGTCGGTGACGGTCTCGACGTCGCGGACGGAAATGTCGCAACGGGCATGGGTGGGACAGGTCGCGCTCAGTTTCTGGGTCACGACCATCTTTTCTTTTACGGTTACCATGACGGTTCCCCTGTCTGATTAAGGCTTATATTTCGTTTTTCTCTTATTCGAACTACACGAACCCTGGGATGGGCCGCAAGTACGTACCGGAGGGAGCGTTGGGAACGTCGGGGAGACCAATTGACAGCAATGGGAGGGCTGACCTAAGGTCATACATAAGACTGGGGCTTATCCCATCGAAAATAAGAAGAATTTGCCACTTCACAACAGGACAGGAAGGCTAAAATGCGCATCAATCCGCGAAAATTCTCCATGGGAACGGCGCTGACCGGCGTGATGATTGCCGCTGGGCTCGCAGTAGCAACGCCCGCCCAAGCTGCCGAAACCATCAAACTCACCGCGATGGACGGCTACTCGCCGAAATCCATGTGGGTGAAGACGTTCATCGACTATTTCATCCCCGAGGTCGACAAGCGCTTGGCGGCCGAAGGCAAGTACAAAATCCAGTGGAACCAAGCCTGGGGCCAAATTGTCAAGCCGCGCGGCGTTCTGGGCGGTTTGCAGAAGGGGCTCGGCGACATCGGGGTTGTGACCACCGTTTTCCATTCGGACAAGGTGCCGATGCAAATGGTCGCCTATGCGACGCCGTTCGTGACAAACGACCCGGTGTTGGTCTCCAAGACCGTTGACGGCCTCGCCGACGAAATTCCTGCCTTCAAGGGAACCTTCGACAAGTTCAATCTGCACTATCTCACGAGCGTCGCCGTATTCGATACCTATCAGATCTTTTCCAAGGAGCCGATTTCCTCCCTTGAAGACTTGAGGGGCCTGAAGATCGGCAGCGCCGGCCTCAATCTGCGCTGGCTCGAAGGGTTCGGTGCCGCCGGCGTCGCGGGTAGCTTGGTCAGCTACTACAACAAGCTGAAGACCGGCGTGTTGGATGCCATCATGCTGTGGCCGGAAGCCGTTGTCGGACGGAAGATGTACGAGGTCGCGCCCTACATGCTGAAGGCGGATCTCGGCACCGCGAACTCGAAGGTCATCGCGGTAAATGCCGACACCTGGAAGAAGCTGCCCGGGTCGGTGCAGGCGGCCATTCAAGAGGTCGCGATCGGCTATCGCGATCATACGTCGACGATGGCGCTCGACGTTGCCAAGGCAAGCCTCGCCGCGTACGTGGAAGGCGGTGGCAAGATCACCGAACTTTCCCAAGCGGAACGGGTGAAATGGGCCAAGTCCATGCCCAATGTCGCCAAGACCTGGGCTGCGTCACTGGACAGCAAGGGGCTTCCCGGCTCCGAGGTGCTGACGAGCTACATGAACACCATGCGTGCCGCCAATCAGCCGATTATCCGGCAATGGGACAAGGAATAATATTCCTCCCGAAATTGATTGGTTGACCTAGACAATGTCTGACACTTCCGTTGGGGCGCCGCTTTCGGGCGGCGCCCTACGGGCACTCGGTTCAGTTCTCGACTGGGTGCTCAATGTGATGAACGCTATCGGTTCCGGGTGGATCTTCGCTCTCATGGTGATGATCTGCACCGACGCCTTCGGACGGACGTTTTTCGCGCACCCGTTCCATGGCGTGACCGAGATGGTCGAGATGTCCATTGTCGGCATCGTCTTCATGCAATTGGGCGATGCGACCCGGCGCGGGCGGTTAACCCGCTCCGACGGTTTCTATAATCTGGTGCATCGGCACTGGCCAGGTGTATGGCGCCTTCAGGCGCTCCTCTTTCAGGGCCTGGGTATAGTCTTTCTTGCCATCGTCCTCTACGGGGCCGTGCCCGATTTGATCGATGCCTGGGTGCGGAACTATTTCGTCGGGGAAGAAGGCCTGTTCACATTTCCCGAATGGCCAATCAGGGCGGTCGTTGTTCTCGGTTGTCTGGTCACTCTGCTTCAATTCGCCAGGGTCGTCTGGCGCGTTCACGTGACCGGCCGCGAAACCGCGTCCCCTGTTTCAACGGACTGACCTTACCTCATGACTCCCATCGAAATTGGCGCCGCGTCCGTAGCCCTTATCGTCGTCCTGATCTATACAGGGCTCTATATTCCGATCGCATTGGGGTTGGTGTCCTTTGTCGGCGTGTGGATTATCCGCGGGGAGCCGGACATTGCGACTGCGCTATTGTCCGAATCCATAGCCAGAACGATTTCCGAATTGACGTTCGCTACCATTCCGCTTTTTGCATTGATGGGGTTGGTGACGTCCAAAGCGGGGGTGGGCAAGGACGTCTACGAGGTCGCCAATTTTGTCTTCTACCGCATTCGTGGCGGTCTCGGCATTGCGACCGTTGCTGCGAACGCGGTGTTCGCGGCGATAACCGGGTCATCGATCGCATCGGCGTCGGTTTTTACGCGGGTTGCCGTGCCGGAAATGCGCCGTTTCGGCTTTAAGACCCGGTTTTCGGTCGGGGTCGTGGCAGGCTCGAGCGTCCTCGGCATGCTCATTCCGCCGTCCAACATGCTGATCATCTATGCCATCGTGACCGAGCAATCCATCGGCCAGATGTTCATCGCCGGTATCGTGCCCGGCATTCTGCTGGCCATCGCGTACGGCGTGTTGATCATCTTTCTGGCCTATCTCGTGCCCCGTTATGTAGGGGGGCAGGAATCGAAAGAGGTTGCGGCCGAAGACTGGGCCAACCTCACTTGGTTCGATCTCGTCGGCAAGGTGACGCCGGTTCTGATATTGGTTTTCGTCGTGCTGGGCGGCATCTATGGCGGTGTCGTAACGCCGGTGGAGGCAGGCGCTCTAGGCGCTGCCGCTGCAATTCTTATCGCGCTGGCGAAAAAGGCACTTACGTGGCGTGATTTCTGGGAAATCCTGGTCGAAACCGGCCATATCGCCGCCTCGATCCTCTTCTTGATTATCACTGCATCCATGTACAGCCGGATGCTCGGTATCGCTGGTCTGCCGACCTTGTTCGGCGAATTCCTGATCGATATGGATCTCAATTTGGTGCAATTGATGGTTATCTACGTGATCCTGTTGATTCTGCTTGGCACCATTCTCGATACATCATCGATCATCCTGATCGTGGTGCCGCTGTTCCTGGTGGTGCTCGACAGTTTTGGCGTGGATCTCGTCTGGTTCGGCATCGTCACCGTAGTGGGCGCGGAGATCGGGCTCCTGACACCACCGCTGGGGATTTCGTGTTTCGTCATCAAATCGACGATCAACGATCCCACAGTTTCACTTTTCGATATTTTCTCGGGCGCCTTCCCGTTTGCCGTGACCATGCTGCTGGTATTGATCATCCTGATCGCCTTCCCAGGGCTCAGCACCGGCCTCCTCGGTATGTCGTTCATTTAGACGGTTGGATTAGTCGGCGTCCGCGTTGCGGTAGGGCGAGTATTCCATGAGGCCGGCGATCTCGTAATCTACTTCGCGGCGTTCGTGCTCGACGAACCGTTCGACAGCGTCGCGGAAGTTGGGGTCCTCGATCCAGTGCGCACTGTAGATTTCGCGGGGCAGATAGCCGCGTTGAATCTTGTGCGGCCCTTGCGCGCCGGCTTCGACCCATTGCAGGCCGTGGGCGATGGCGAAATCGATGGCCTGGTAATAGCAGGCCTCGAAATGCAGGTATTTGACATCCTTGGTGCAGCCCCAGTTGCGGCCATAGAGGGTGTCCTCGCCGCGCAGGTTGAGGGCGCCGCAGACCAGGTCGTTGCCTTCTTCGCCGATAATCAGCACCGCAAGGTCCGCCATGCTTTCGCCCAGAATGGCAAAGAATTCGCGGTTGAGATAGGGCCGGCCCCATTTGCGGTCGATGGTATCGAGATAGAAGGCGTAGAACGCATCCCAATGGTCGGGCGTGATCTCGTCGCCGGTAAGAGCGCGAAGCTTCACGCCTTGCTCGGCCACCTCGCGGCGTTCCTTTCGGATCGCCTTGCGCTTACGTGAGGCGAGCTCGTCCAAGAAATCGTCGAAGGTTTCATAACCCCTGTTTTCCCAGTGGAACTGCTTGCCGGTACGTTTGAGGAAACCCTGATCGCCGAACCGGTCCCATTGTTCCTTCGTCGGGAAGGTAACATGCAGGGAAGACACCTGATGCTGGCGCGAGAGCTGCACCATGGCGGCGATGAGCACGTCGTGGAAACTGTCGGGCGCGTCGGGCCGGACCAGGAGCCGCGGTCCGGTGGCCGGCGTGAACGGCACCGCCGATTGCAATTTGGGGTAATAATTGCCGCCGGCGCGCTCATAGGCGTCGGCCCAGCCCCAATCGAACACGTATTCGCCGTATGAATGGCTTTTCAGATACATGGGCGCACAAGCGGCGACGCGGCCGTTCTCATCGGCGGCCACCAGATGCTGCGGCTGCCAGCCGGTGCGCGCGGTCACGGAGCCCGATTGCTCGAGGGCGCTGAGGAAAGCGTGTGAAACGAAGGGGTTATTGCTCCCGGCGCAAGCGTCCCAGTCGGCGGCGCTTACGTCGCCGATGCTGGCCACCACCTTGACGGTGATCTTCTCGTTGCCGTCGGGCATACACCGAGAGTAGGGGAGGAAGCAGGGCCGCGGCAAGGGGGAATGACGTCGCGTTACCCCCTAATCTCTACCTGTTCGCCGTCGGGGCCGCGGAAGACGACGCGGCGCCAGGTTTCCTCGCGTGGTGCGCGGGCGGCGGTCTTGTGCGGTTCCTGGACGACTTCGACGCCCGCAGCTTTCAGCGCGGCGACGGCGCCATCGAAATCGTCGGTTTCCAGGCAGAAATGAAAGCCGTTCACGGGCGGATCGGCAAAGCCCGTGAGTTCGAGCACCGTATCGCCGAGCCGCAGATAGGCGATATCGAATCCCGCCGGCACGTCGTGCTCGAAATAGGTCTCGAAACCGAAATGGGTTTCGTAGAACGCCTTGGACGCGGCGAGATCTTTAACGTGCAGCGCGACGTGATCGATGCGCTTGAATTCCATAAGGGCCTCCCGCTTTTTCTGTCGCCTATTTGATCTCGAAAATGCCGTCTACCTCGACGGCAGAGCCCAGGGGCAGGGCGGCGCAGCCGACCGCGGCGCGCGCGTGTTTGCCGCGGTCTTGGAACACGTCGAAGATCAAATCAGAGGCACCGTTCATGACCGCCGCCTGGTCGGTAAAGTCCGGGGTGCAATTGATGTAACCGGTCAGCTTGACCGCTTGCACCACCCGGTCGAGATCGCCGCCGCAGGCATCGCGTAGTTGCGCGATCAGGTTCAGGGCGCAGACGCGCGCGGCTTTCTGGCCGTCTTCGACGGAGACGCCATCGCCGAGCCGGCCGGTAACCTGCAATTCGCCGTTCCAGAAAGTGATTTGGCCGGAAATGACCGCCTGATTGCCGGTGACCACCCAGGGTGCGTAGTTGGCGACCGGTGACGCCGCCTCGGGAAGGTCGATCCCCAGTTCCTGAAGACGTTTTTCGATCGTTCCGGCCATAAATTTTGCTCCCTGTTAACCGCTGATTCGCGAATTTTGTCGATACTGCGCCTGTACGCACCTCATGGCGAAGACGGCGCGATCATAAAACGCCCTTAAAAAACGTCAAAGCCGCAGATGCAATCTGCGGCGCTTGTCAGGAAAGCCTGGCTTGGATAGAAGAAAAAAAGTGGGGTGCGTCAGGTATGGCAGTTTTGGCAGGACCGTACCGTCTCGCACCCCAAGTTCACCAGGGAGGAACCGTAACCATCGGTCTGGTGAAAAAAAGTGGGGTGCGTCAGGTATGGCAATGGCTGGCAGGACCGTACCGTCTCGCACCCCAAGTTCACCAGGGAGGAACTCTCGTCCCGACCCGCTGATGACTGGAATGCCGCGGCGTCGCCTTCGATAGGCATGGCAGGCAGAAAAGGCAGCCGCCACCGCATTCCCCCGGGCGATCCCGGATCATCAGAGAGGAGTCGAGACTTAAAACTCTGCATCATGAGCAACCACTCGTCGCGCCGCAGGTCACGCACTTCATGCAGGTGCCGTTCCGCACGAGCGTGAAGTTGCCGCATTCGCCGCAGGCGTCGCCTTCGTAGCCTTTCATTTTCGCTTCGCGGACCATCTCGATCCGCGTATCCGTTGCCGTCATGACCGATTCTTCGACAACCATCGTGTCCGATTTCACGGTGGTGCCGTCGGCCGTTGGCTGCAATTCCATGCCAGCCCCCGTTGCGGTTGCGCTGCCACCGCCGTTCGTGCGGCTGGCGACGGTCGCCTGGGTGCTTTCCTGAGCGTTTCCTTGGCCGTTTCCATGGCCGTTTCCGCGCCCTCCGTTGACGACACGGAGATTGCTGCGGATGTAGCCTTGGCTCGCGACCCGCTCGACCACTTCCATGGTCCCGGCATCGTTCAGGAAGCCGTCTTCGCCCATACCGCGCCCAACCGTATCGGGGGTCAGGTCATCGGGTTGAACGTGGGCAAGATCGGTGCGTCCGAGATAGGACACGGCCAATTCACGGAAGATGTAGTCGAGGATGGAGGTGGCCATCTTAATGGAATCGTTGCCTTCCACCATGCCCTGCGGTTCGAAGCGGGTGAAGGTAAAGGCCTCGACGAATTCTTCCAGCGGCACGCCGTATTGCAGGCCGATGGAAATCGCGATGGCGAAGTTGTTCATCAGCGAGCGGAAAGCGGCGCCTTCCTTGTGCATGTCGATGAAAATCTCACCGACCCGGCCGTCCTCGTACTCGCCGGTCCGCAGATAGACCTTGTGGCCACCCACCGCCGCCTTCTGCGTGTAACCTTTGCGCCGGTCGGGGAGCCGCATGCGTTCGGCGATGAACCGCTCGACAATGCGTTCCGCCACCATTTCGGCGCGGGCCGCCGCCGGCTTCTCGGCGATTTCCTCGGCGAGATCGGCGCTGTCTTTGTCATCAGCGTCGAGGAGTTGTGCGTTCAACGGCTGCGACAGCTTGGAGCCGTCGCGATAGAGCGCGTTGGCCTTGAGGCCCAGTTGCCAGGACAGCAGATAAGCCGCCTTGCAGTCCTCGATGGTTGCCGCATTCGGCATGTTGATGGTCTTGGAAATGCTGCCCGAAATAAAGGGCTGCGCGGCCGCCAACATGCGAATGTGACTTTCGACGGACAGGAAACGTTTGCCGTCGCGGCCACAGGCGTTGGCGCAGTCGAACACCGGCAGGTGTTCATCCTTCAGGTGCGGCGCGCCTTCCAAGGTCATGGCGCCACAAACGTACGTGTTGGCGGCGCTGATCTCGGACTTGGAAAAGCCCAACGCGGTGAGCATGTCGAACGACATGTCGTTGAGTTGCGCTTCACTGAAGCCCAAAACATCCGTACAAAAATCAGTGCCTAGCGTCCATTTGTTGAACACGAACTTGATGTCGAAGGCATCGGCGAGGGCATTCTCGACGGTCGCCAGCGAGGCTTCGCCGAAGCCCTTGGCGGCAAGGCTTTGGTGATTGATGCCGGGGGCCCCGACCAAGGTGCCGTGGCCGACCGCGTATTTGATCATGTCTTCGATCTGGGTCTCGGAATAGCCGAGGCGCTGCAGCGCGACCGGGACGGTGCGGTTGATGATCTTGAAATAACCGCCGCCGGCCAGCTTCTTGAACTTCACCAGCGCAAAGTCGGGTTCGACGCCGGTGGTGTCGCAATCCATGATCAAACCGATGGTGCCGGTCGGTGCGATTACCGAAACCTGCGCATTGCGGTACCCGTGGGTTTCGCCCATTTCGACCGCCTGGTCCCAGGCCTCGCGGGCCGCGTCGATGATTCCGGTGGCCTCGCTGTCAGCTGCTTCCTCGAGGGGAACCGGCTTGATCGACAGGCCTTCGTAGCCACTCTTCTGGCCAAAGGCGGCACGGCGATGGTTGCGCATGACCCGGAGCATGTCGTCCCGGTTCTCGTCGTAACCGGGGAAGGCGCCCATGAGTTCGGCCATCTCCGCCGAGGTAGCATAGGAGACACCGGTCATCAGTGCGGTAATGGCGCCGCACAGACGGCGGCCTTCGTCGCTGTCATAGGGGATGCCCATAGACATCAGCATGCCGCCGATGTTGGCGTAGCCGAGGCCGAGGGTGCGGTAGCGGTAGCTGAGCTCGGCGATTTCCTTGGAGGGGAACTGTGCCATCAGCACGGCGACCTCCAGGGTGATCGTCCACAGCCTTACGGCGTAGGAAAACGCCTCGACATCGAAAGTTCCATCCGCCTGTTGGAAAGCTTTCAGGTTCAGCGACGCCAGATTGCAGGCCGTGTTGTCGAGGAACATGTACTCGGAGCAGGGGTTGGAACCGTTGATGCGGCCGGATGTCGGGCAGGTATGCCATTCGTTGATCGTGGTATCGAATTGCAGCCCCGGATCGGCGCAGGCCCAGGCCGCTTCGGCGATCTGATCCCACAATTGCTGGGCGGGCATGCGCTTATGGACCTTGCCATCGACGCGCCGGGTCAGTTCCCAGTCGCCGCCGGTTTGCACGGCGCGCAGAAAATCGTCGGTGATACGGATGGTGTTGTTGGAATTTTGGCCGGAGACCGTGAGGTAGGCCTCGGAATCCCAATCGGTGTCGTACGTGGGGATGCTGACGCCGGTATAGCCTTGCTGGCCGAACTCGAGGGCGCGCTGGATGCTATTCTCGGGGATCATCGACCGGCGCGCGGCCGCGATGGCCTTTTTGAGGCCTTTGTTCTTTTTCGGATCAAACCGGTCATCGCCGTCTTCTGCATGGCAGGCCGCGATGATCTCGTTCATGTGCTGCTCGAGAAGCTTGGAGCCGGCGACCAGAGAGGCGACCTTGTGCTCCTCCTTGACCTTCCAATTGATGAAGGCTTCGACATCCGGATGGTCGATATCGAGGATCACCATCTTGGCGGCCCGGCGGGTGGTGCCACCGGACTTAATGGCGCCGGCGGCGCGGTCGCCGATCTTGAGGAAGCTCATGACGCCGGACGACTTACCGCCGCCGGAGAGAGGCTCGTTCTCGCCGCGTAAGGCGGAGAAATTGGTGCCGGTACCGGATCCGTATTTAAACAGCCGGGCCTCGCGCACCCACAAGTCCATGATGCCGCCATTGTTGACCAGATCATCGTCGATGCTCTGGATAAAACACGCGTGCGGTTGGGGATGGGCGTAGGCCGAGTCGGATTCGGTCAATTCACCGGTCTTGTAATCGACGTAGTGATGACCCTGGCCGGGGCCATCGATGCCATAGGCCCAATGGAGGCCGGTGTTGAACCATTGCGGGGAATTGGGCGCCGCCATCTGGAGGCATAGCATGGCCGACATTTCGTCGTAATAGGCCTTGGCATCGGCTTCGCTGTCGAAGTAGCCGCCTTTCCAGCCCCAATAGGTCCAAGTGCCGGCAAGCCGATGGAACACCTGCTTGCACGACTGCTCGCCGCTGAAGCGCTTGTCCTCGGGCAGGGCGGCGAGCGCTTTTTCATCGGGAACGCTGCGCCACAACCACGACGGCACGTCGTCCTCGCGCACTGGTTTCATCTCGGCAGGAATACCGGCCTTGCGGAAGTACTTTTGCGCCAGGACATCGCACGCAACCTGCGACCAGTTCTCGGGGACCTCGATCCCTTCGTGTTGGAAGACGACAGACCCGTCCGGATTGCGGATTTCGCTTGTCGTGGTCCTGAATTCAATCCCGGCGTAGGGGCCGGATTCCTCAGTGGTGAAGTGGCGTTTGACTTGCATCGATCCCCCGATATTTCCCTAGTGAAACCGGCAGAATGCCTTCGCGAGCTTTTGACCGTTCCCAGGGCGGTCTGCCGTGTCACATTTCCGACCTACGCCATCTTGTGGAGAGTACAAAATCTTGTAGGTCATGGCCTCACAGTAGGGAAAATCTAGCGAAGCCAAGTTATAGGCGCAACAAGGATTTTCTATATATTGGGGTTTTCCGAAACAACGATTACAAGATGCGGTAGTAAACCCAAGTAATTCAGTCCGTTAGACTTGAGCGCTCGGCCAATATCTAAGCACGTAAAGATGTCAGGCCGGGTGTGACTACAACCGGCCGTGCGGCAAGTATTTACCTTTGAATCAAGTGGTTGGGGAGCGTTGAGGAACTCGAAATTGAAGCTGCGGGAAGCGTCGTTTCGCCTAAACCGGGTGCAAAAATAAACAAAAAAAGCGCAACTATTTGTCGATTGTTGCACTCAATTGTTTGACGACCTGGTCGATCACGCTTTGCCAATCACCGGGTTTGGGTTGGCGGAAAAGCCGCATGGACGGATACCAGGGGGTGTCGGTCCGCTCTTGTTCCCAGCGCCAGTCGGCGACGTACGGCAACAGAAGCCAGGTTGGAATCGCAAGCGCGCCGGCCAAATGGGCGAGCGCCGTGTCTGCGGTGATCACCAGATCCATTTGCATCAAGATCGCGGCATCGTCGAAGAAGTCGGCGGCGGCCGCGCCGGCATCGGCATATCCCGTGTCCTGCGATTGAAGTGCCGGGCAGGCGCTTTCGGGACCGCGTTGAAAACCAACCAGCTGCGTATTGTCGAGCGAGAGGAGTTGAACAAGCAGTTTGCCCGGAAAGCTTCGGTTGCGTGACGGATCATGTTGGAACTTTGGACGGCCCGCCCAGCACACGCCAACCCGGATGGCTTTCGGGTCGAGCAGCCGCGGCGCGGGGTTGCCCTCCGGCCCGTGCAGATAGGGCGCCTTGGGCCAGGCTTCCGGGCCGGGCGCTCCCAAGATATGGGGCAGGCTCATCATGGGCAGATAGTAATCGACCCCGGACGGCGTGTCGCCGAGATTGCAGACGGTGTCTACCCCCGGCGCCGTGGCTAACAGGCGTTGCAATTGCGGTGCACAGGCGAGAATCACTTCCCCGCCCTGTTTGTCGATGAGGTCGGCGAATCGAATGAATTGGAGGACATCGCCCAACCCTTGTTCGCCGTGAAGCAGCAACGTGCGCCCCTTCAAGGGGGAGCCGTCCCAGCGGGGCCATGGAAACGCGACCTTAGTCAGGGCATTGTTTGGATTTTGCCAACGCCACTCGTATTCCTGCCAGCCTCTGTCGAATTGCCGGTTTTGCAACAGCGCCAACGCGAGATTTTCGTGGGCACCGGCGAAATCGGCTTCGAGCCTGACGGCAGACGTGAAGGCATGGATCGCTTTTTCCGTTTGTTTGGCGATCATATGTGCCGCGCCGCGGATGTTGAATGCGGCCGGCAGGAAGTCTCCCGTCGCAATCAGTTTGTCGGCGAGGTCGGCGGCACCTTCGCTGTTTCCCAGCGATAAGAAAGTTTGCGCCAGATTGAGGGTGATCTCGGGTGATTTCGGGAACTGTTCGGCGGCCGCCCGAAGCACCTTGGCGGCTTCGGGGGAGCGGCCCGCGGCTTCGAGAGCGCGGCCTAGATTCACATGCGCCTGAACGTAGCTGGGTTTGACATCGATGGCCGCCCGGTAGGCGCCGATGGCACCGTCCATATCGCCGGCGCTCTCGAGGGACAGGCCAAGCGACAGTTGGATGGCCGGGTGCGTTTCGGCCAGCGAAACGGCGAGCCGCGCATGCGTGACGGATTCCTCGATGCGGCCGACTTTACGGAGCAGGCGGGCAAGGTTGTGATGCGCTTCGACAAAGGCGGGGTTGAGTGTCACCGCCACGCGATAGGCGTCGATCGCTTCGGCCGGCGCCGTGGATTCGCGGCCTGCGGCACGCTGGAACCATAACCGGGCCGAGTGCTCCGATTCGGCAAGAATCGAAGATTGATTGCCTTCTATCTGCGCGTCGGCTGCCGGCTGCCGTTTGTCGTGACGTATGTCCTGAATGGCGCCCTCCATGCCGGGCTTCCAGGCCCGGACACTCTAGTTTTGGCAGGAGAGCCTTAAAATTGTTGTAAAAAAGTCCGATATTGACATAAGTGGGGTGGGGTCACATGTTGCCTGGAAGTTCGCCCCGTGCGGCACTCGCCGGCCCTTTTTTTGGCGTTAGGCCGGGTCGGCCTTCGGGTGATATAACGAATTCAGGCGGAATTCCGCGGCGTTCGGACGGGAACCACATCGAACGGGAACCACAATGTCTCTTGGCACTTTTATCTATACCCTGGTGAATGGTGATTTGGTCGGCACCGATGAGTTCGGTAATCGATACTACCGGGGGCGCGGCCGCAAGCTGAACGGCCGCGAGCGTCGCTGGGTCGTGTATCGCGGCAAGGTCGAAGCTTCGAAAGTGCCGCCGGAATGGCATGCCTGGCTGCATCATACCGTCGACGATCCCCTCACCGAGAAGGCCGCCAAGGCGCGGGCTTGGCAGATGGAGCATCAGCCGAACTTGACGGGATCGCCCGAGGCGTATCGTCCCGCCGGGCACGAATACAAAGGCGGTCAGCGGAAGAGGGCCACCGGTGACTATGAGGCGTGGTCACCCGAATAACGCATCTTCGATCGCCCATAGATAATCAACTGGCGCATGAACGAAGAAACAAAAAATATCGTCGTTGGGGTAGCGACATTGGCCGTTCTGATCGGTCTTGCCGCGCTGTCGTTTTCTCCTTCCGCCGTGAAGCCCACCGCCGGTTATACGATTTACGGAACCTTCTCCCGCGTTGACGGTGTCGCTGTCGGCGATGATGTACTTTTGAGCGGCGTAAAGGTCGGCGAGGTCCGGTCGATGACGCTCGTCGATAATTACCGTGCCAATTTGGCGATGGTCCTTGATGGACACGTTAAGGTGCCGACGGATACGGGAGCTCGGGTGCTCACCGATGGATTGTTCGGATCCAAGTATATTGAACTGACCCCAGGTGGTGATGAGAAGAACCTGCAGCCGGGTGACAAGATCGGCTTTACGCAGGGATCGCTGGTGCTGCAGGACCTTTTGGATCAGATCATCGCGCAGGGGCATGCCAACCGTGCGAAATCGGCAACCGAGAAACGGGACGGCAAATGAACAGGAATCTGCTGGAGAGCGTATTGGGTGGTGTGGTGCTGATCGTCGCCATCGTGTTTCTGTGGTTCTTCTATGACACGACGCAGATCAAGACCTCCGATGGTTACCGCGTGACCGCGCAATTCTCGACGGTCTCGGGGTTACAGCCCGGCAGTGATGTGCGTGTTAACGGTATTACCGTCGGCACCGTCGTCGAACGCCATTTGACGCAGGATTTCTTTGCCGACGTCACCCTGAATATCGACCGCTCGGTGAAGCTGCCCGTAGATACCGTTGCGGTGATCACCGGTGACGGATTGTTGGGCGGCAACTATGTCGGTCTCAAGCCCGGTAAGGCGACGGAATATTTGGCGGATGGCCAACGTTTGCAGAATACCCAGGATTTCAAGACCATCGAAGATCAGGTGGGCGAGATCATTTTCCTGGCAACGGGAAGCGAGAGTGGTGGCAGCGGACTTTAAGCCCGTCCCGAAATGGATTCCTTTCCGATGAACCGACGCGGTTCTTTATTGTTGGCTCTCGGCGTCTGGACAGTGTTGCTGTTCCCGGCGACCGCGGGGGCGGAGAAGTATGCCCAGGCCGTGTTGCAGGGCCTCGACAAAGTCACGGCGCAGGTTTCCACCTTTACCGCCCCGGTGGGCGATACCGTGCGCTTCGGCACGTTGGAAATCATCGCCCGCGTTTGCGACAAGCGGCCGCCGGAGGAACAGCCCGAAAGTGCTGCCTTCCTCGATATTTGGGAGGTGCGGCCCAATGAACCGGCGGTAAGCGTCTATCGGGGATGGATGTTTGCCTCGAGCCCGGCGCTGTCGGCAATGGAGCACCCGGTCTATGACGTTTGGGTAATCGACTGCAAGAATCCGTCGACCAGTTCGTTGGCGTCGCCAGAAGAGAAATCCGAATAGAACGACGCCTTGGCATGCAACGCCGCGTTCAGCATTTGAAGGTAGGCGTAACGCGGAATCTCCATTGCGCCGAATTGCTTCAGATGATCGGTCACGAATTGCGTATCCAGCAGCGTGAAGCCGTCGGCTTTCAGTCGCGCCACCAAATGGACGAGCGCAACCTTGCTCGCATCCGTGACACGCGAAAACATGCTCTCGCCGAAGAAGGCGCCCTTGAGCGATACGCCGTATAAGCCGCCCACCAGTTTGCCGTCGAGCCAACTCTCGATGGAATGGGCATGGCCCATACGGTGCAATTCAGTATAGAGCCGCAGCAAATCGTCGTTGATCCAGGTTTCCGGGCGATCGTCGGTTTTCTCGGCGCAGGCGTGCAACACCTCGTCGAAGGCGGTATTGGCGCGAATCTCGAAGACATTCTTGCGCAATGTCCGCCGCAGCCGTTTGGAAACGCGGACGCGGTCGAGGGGAAGGATCCCCCGCTGTTCGGGGTCGACCCAGAACAGGGTGCGGTCTTCGCGCGTTTCCGCCATAGGAAAGATGCCGGCGGAATAGGCGCGCAACAGCACCTCGGGCGTCAGCCGCAATTCGTGAAGATCGGGAGTGTCGGTCGGTGTCATTCGGCCACCGTCGCGCGGGCAGTCGGTTCGCTTATAATTCTGCCGCCGCGTCCAAGGCCAGTAAATATCCTTGCGCGCCGAAGCCGCAGATCACGCCCTTGGCGGCCTCGGACACGTACGATTGGTGCCGGTACCCTTCGCGCTGAAAAATATTCGACAGGTGCACTTCGATGACCGGCACGCCACAGGCTTTCAACGCATCGAGGATCGCGATGGATGTGTGGGTATACGCGCCCGCGTTGAGGATGATGGCGGCGAATTGCTGATGTGCCGCTTGAATCCAATCGACCAGCTCGCCTTCCGAATTGCTTTGCCGGAAGTCGATCTCCAATCCCAACGGGGCCGCGTGCTGCCGGCATAGCGCCTCGATATCGGCAAGCGTCTGCGAGCCGTAAATCTCCGGCTCCCGTGTGCCCAGCATGTTGAGGTTGGGGCCGTTGAGGATCTGGATGGACTTGGACATGGGACTGCCTAAACAAATCGAGCGGCCTTATACCATGGCAATAACCGGGGCGGAACCATTCTCGGGCAAACGGCGCGATCCTGCCCATCACCCCTGGTTTCCGCCGGTGGGAGCGGTCTCCCATCCGCATCTTGTCCCGCTGGGAATTGCGGTTGAAAGGGGCCGATTCGCGTCCCATACTTGGCGAAATACCATCCCAGGGATTAGTGAACCGTGAACATACAAACGGCGAGATTATTCATGAATGTGACCATCAACGGCGAGGCACGCCAAGTCGCGGCGCCTCTGACCGTTCAGGGCTTGATCGCAGAACTCGGGCTGGACGCGCGCAAAGTGGCGGTCGAGCGTAATCTCGAGATCGTCCCTAGGTCGCAATACGACAACATCTCCGTGAGCGACGGCGACAAGTTCGAGATCGTCCATTTCATCGGCGGTGGCGCGCCGGAGGGTGTCACGCCCCCAGCTGACGATACTTTCGAGATTGCCGGGCGCACCTACAAATCGCGGCTGCTCGTCGGTACTGGCAAATACAAGGATTTCGAGGAAACGGCGGAGGCCATCGAAGCTTCGGGGGCGGAGATCGTCACCGTGGCGGTCCGCCGGGTCAATATCACCGATCCCAATCAGCCGATGCTGGTCGATTACGTCGATCCCAAGAAATACACCTACCTGCCGAACACGGCCGGTTGCCATACCGCCGAGGAGGCGGTGCGCACCTTGCGTCTGGCGCGCGAAGCGGGTGGTTGGGATTTGGTCAAGCTCGAGGTGCTGTGGGATCACGTTACGCTCTATCCGCACATGACCGAAACCCTCAAGGCCGCAGAGATGCTAATCAAGGAAGATTTCAAGGTCATGGTCTATTGCAGCGACGATCCTGTGATGGCCAAGCGGCTCGAGGAACTCGGCTGCGCAGCGGTCATGCCGCTTGCCGCGCCTATCGGCTCCGGCCTCGGTGTCCAGAATCCAGTCGGCCTGCGCATCATTATCGAGCAGGCCAATGTCCCGATTTTGGTCGATGCCGGGGTCGGCACTGCGTCGGATGCCGCGGTAGCGATGGAGCTTGGCTGCGACGGTGTGTTGATGAATACCGCAATTGCCGAAGCTCACGATCCGGTCAAGATGGCCCGCGCCATGAAGCTCGGTATCGAGGCCGGGCGCTTGGCGTATCTTGCCGGACGGATGCCGAAAAAGATGTATGCTGATCCGTCATCGCCGCTGGCGGGCCTCATCTAGCCAAGGGTTCTAGATTGCGGGACCGCCGGCACCCACGGGTTACGGGGTAAACGTGCCGAGCACCGCCGCCGATCTCTACAACGACGCCCAAAAACATCACACGGCGGGCCGCCTGGACGCGGCGCGCGATCTCTACGAGCAAATCCTGCGCGCCGATCCACGTCACGCCGACGCGCTGCATATGCTTGGCGTGTTGTTGGGCCAAAGCGGCCAAACGGAAAACGCCGTCGATATGATTTGCCGGGCCGTCGAGATCAACGGACGGCGCGCCGATTATCACAACAATCTCGGCGTGATGTATCAGAACCTGAACCGGTTCGATCTCGCGCAGAAGCATTACGAAGCGGCCATCGAAATCGATCCGGCGTCCGCGGATCCCCTCTACAATCTCGCCAAGCTTTACCGGCAGTTGGGCCACGACGAAGCGGCCATCCTTACCTATATTCGCACATTGGACGCCGATCCGAACCGGGTCGATGCCATGCTCAATCTCGGCAACATACTTGCCGATACCGGTCGTCATGATGAAGCGGTCGAGACCTTTAAACGCGCCGCCGAGACGAGCCGGGACGATTTGGGGGCGGCGCGCGCCTATGTCCATCTCGGCAATACCTACCGCCGGATGGGGGAGGTGGAGGAGGCGCTCGCGGCATACGGTGCGGCGCTTGCGCGTGATCCCCATGACGGCCTCGCCATCAAACGCGCCTTGTCGCTGCCGGTGGTGACGCGGTCTTGGGATGACATCTGCCAAACCCGCGCGGATTTCGAGGCGCGGATCGATGAGTTGATGGACCGCCCGCTCAAGGTCGAGGACCCGGCGCTCGAAACCTCGACCACGACGTTCTTTCTTGCCTATCATGCCCTCAACGACAAAACATTGCAGGAAAAGGTGGCGGCCCTGCATCTCAAGGCGTGCCCGGACTTGGCGACGGTCGCCCCCCATTGCGAAAATCCCCGCGCCCCAAACGGTAAGATCAAGCTCGGGCTGGTGTCGGCTTATTTCCGCCGCCATTCGGTCGGCCGCCTCATGCGCGGTTTTGTCGAACAATTCGATCGCGACGTGTTCGAGGTCACCGTGTTCACCTTTCCCCAAGATGCGCATGCGCCGAACGATCCGGTAGCGCAGGCCATCAACGCCGCCGCCGACAAAGTGATTATTTTTCCCGATGGATTCCCCGAGGCGCGCCAAGCCATTTTGGATGCCGAACAGGACGTTTTGTTCTACGGCGATCTCGGCATGGACATCCGCACCTATTTTCTTGCCTTCGCCCGGCTCGCCCCCGTGCAATGCGTGACCTGGGGGCATCCCGACACCACCGGCATTCCCAACGTCGACTACTTTCTCTCAAGCGAATTGATCGAGGACGGCGATACGCAAATGCACTACAGCGAACAGCTGCATCTGCTGCCGAGCCTGCCGACGTGCTACCCGCGCCCCGACGTGCCGGCCGATCCATGCTCGCGTGACGATCTCGGCTTGCCCACCGACAAGAACCTCTATCTCTGTGCGCAGACCACCATCAAATATCATCCCGATCTCGACGTGATGGCCGCGGGCATCTTGCGCAACGACCCCAAGGCCGAGTTTCTATTGTTGGATGCCGCCGTGCCGCACTGGACGGAACTTGTGCGGACGCGGATGCGCGAGACGATTCCCGATGTGGCGGAGCGGGTGACCGTCCTGCCGCGCGTCGCACCGGAGGATTTTCTGTCGCTGCTGGGGGCAGTGGATGTGGTGCTCGATGCGCCGCATTTCTCGGGCGGCAACACGTCCTACGAAACCTTCATGATGGGCAAGGCGCTGGTCACGCATGCGGGTGAATTCATGCGCGGGCGCGTGACCTTGGGCCAATACCGGATGATGGAGATCGAGGACGCGATCGGCGAAACGCCGGAACAGTGCGCGGAGATCGCGGTTGCGCTCGCGACCGATACCGACCGCCGCAACGATCTCGAACGCCGCATCGTCGAACGTCGCGACGTGCTATTCGATGATCTCAAACCGGTGCGTGCGCTCGAAGACTTCTTCAAGAACGCGATTGCGAAAATCTAGAACACCAAGTTTAAAACAACAGCCGCCACAGGATCGGCATCAGGATTGCCGTTGCCAGCGCGTTCAACCCCATCGCCAATCCGGAAAAAGCGCCCGCCGTTTCGTTGACCTGCAAGGCGCGCGCGGTGCCGATACCGTGGCTGGCCGTGCCCATGGCCAAGCCGCGCGCCGCCCAGTTTTTGATGCGCAACAGATTGAGGAGCAGGGGGCCGAGCATCGCGCCGAGGATGCCGGTGAGGATGACCATCACCGCCGTCAGCGACGGCAGGCCGCCCAACTGTTCGGCAATGCCCATGGCGACGGGCGTGGTAACGGACTTGGTCGCCAATGCGATGAGGGTTGCGTCCGAGCCGCCCAACAAAGCGCCAATGGCCAAGGCCGACAACGCGGCGGTCAGCGATCCGGTGGCGATGGCGATGAGGATGGCGGCGGCGGAGCGGCGCAGATAATGGAACTGGCGGTAGAGCGGAATGGCCAGCGCCACCGTCGCCGGACCGAGCAGGAAGTGCACGAACTGGGCGCCTTCGAAATAGGTCTCGTAACTTGTGTCCGTTGAGTAAAGCGCAATCACCAGCACGACGATGGCGATGAGGACCGGGTTGAGCAACGGGTTGAGGTTGGCCTTCTTATACAGAACATTGCCGGCCTGATAGGCGAGCAAGGTGAGCGTCAGATGTAGCAGCGGGCTGGCGCTCAAATAGACCCAGATGTCGCGCACCTCGGTCATGGCATCAGCCCTGTTTCTCTTGCGGCGTGGTGTTTCTGCTCAACCAGGCCATGACGAAGGCGGTGACGGCGATGGTCAGGAGCGTGCTGACGATTAACGCGGCCGACACGGGCAGCCAGTCTTCTTCCAGCAGGCCCACATGCAACAGCACGCCGACACCCGCCGGCACGAACAGCAACGACAAATGACGCAACAACGTATCGGCGACCATGGAAAGATCGTCGGGGATGCCGCCCTTGATCAACAATCCCACAAACAAAAGCACCATGCCGCACACCGGGCCGGGCACGGGCAGGCCGCTCCAGGTGACGAAGAACTCGCCGATCAATTGGCAGCACAGGATCAGCGTGAGATAAGTGAGCATGTGGCTCCCACTTTCGGCACGACACTCCGATCAATCTAACCGCAATCGATAATCGGCGATAGCCAGGGGAATCGTCAGGTGGGTTGCCGGACAAATTCCCCAATCTTTCGCAAGCTGCTTTGAGCGTATTTTCCCACTGTTCCCATCGTCATTACCGGGCTTGACCCGGTAATCCATCTTTGCGGTCTCTGCCGTTTCCAAGGTGGATGCGCGGGTCAAGCCCGCGCATGACGCCCGGGGAGGGTGGCGTCCCACGCGCCTAGCGCCCGGCCTACCACTTGACCAATCAAGTGGCCCATCACTTGGCCCGCCATCAGTGTCTTGCCACGGCGCGCCGCGCCTGCAACTCTATGCGTAATTCAAGCCATATAAAAAGCAGGGACGGCCCATGAAACGCAGCGAAAATCGAATCCTCACCACCCATGTCGGCAGCCTGATCCGCCCGAAGGCTTTGCTGGATACGTCGAAGAAAGCGCGCGACGGCAGCCCGGCCGATAAGCAGACCTATGAAGCGCTCCTGAGCGAAAGCGTGAAGGAGGTTGTCGCCATGCAGGCCGATGCCGGCATCGACATCGTCAATGACGGCGAATGGGGGAAATCGAGTTGGGCAGCCTACGTTCTCGAACGCATGACCGGCTTCGAACTGCGCCCCGATCAGAAGCGTCCCGTCGTTTGGCTCGGGAACGAGATCGAACGGTTCCACGATCACATCGCCCGGGAAATGCCCAACGCCCTGGAGCGTCCGACCGAGGCCTGCATCGGCCCGATCGCCTATCAGGATGATGGCAGCCTGAAACGTGATGCCGCCAATCTGCGTGCCGCCCTCGACGGCGTGAACGTGGAAGAGGCATTTATCACCGCCGTTGCGCCCGCCAGCACCGCCTATGACGGGCTCGACGAGTATTACAAGAACGAGCACGATTACATCTATGCCATCGCCGACGCGCTCCGGAACGAATACCGCATCATCCACGAAGCGGGCTTCCTGGTGCAGGTGGACGACGCGGTGCTTGCCAATATGTACGACCACCTCGTGCGCCAAAGCCCGGAACGCTACAAGGAATGGGCGGGCCTGCGCATCGAGGCGCTCAACCATGCCCTCGACGGCATCCCCGAGGACCGGGTGCGCTATCACGTCTGTTTCGGCAGCTGGCACGTGCCCCATACCTCGGATGCACCGCTCGAAGAGATCATCGATTTTGTCCTCGAGGTGCGCGCCGGGGCCTATTCCATCGAATCCGCCAACGTCCGCCACGAACACGAATGGCGCATTTGGGAAAACGGCCGCCTACCCGAGGGCAAGATCCTCATCCCCGGCGTGGTGACGCACCACACCATCACTGTCGAGCACCCGCGCCTGGTGGCCGACCGCATCGTTCGCTTTGCCAAGTTGGTGGGGCGTGAGAACGTCATTGCCGGCACCGATTGCGGCTTTGCCCAGGTGGAAGGCATCCAGCGCGTCGACCCCGCTATCATGTGGGCCAAGCTGGAATCCCTCTCCGAAGGCGCCAAGATCGCCAGCGACGAGTTGTGGGGGTGATCTCCGCGACATTTTGCCTTCCAAGAGGCCTTTGCCCGTCTGTGGTGATTGGGATTAAATAGCCACATGAGCGGACAATGGCTTCCCATCGTGATCGTTCTTGCCGCCCTCGGCGCGGGGTTAATGGCAGGAATTTTCTATGCCTTTTCCCGTTGCGTGATGCAGGCGCTCGGTGGTTTGTCTCGGGCTGAGGGAATGACTGCCATGAAGGCAATGAACGTCACCATCCTGAACCCTCTTTTCTTCGTGATCTTTTTCGGCGCGCTCGCGGCCTGTGCCGTTCTCGCGGTGTATTGCTTGTTCGCCTGGGGCGCGCCCGGCAGCGGCTGGCTGCTCGCGGGTAGCACCCTCTATATCGTCGGGGGATTCCTGGTAACCGTGATCTTCAATGTACCGATGAACAACGCCCTTGCGGCGAGCGAGGTGGGCACTGCCGCCGGCGAGGAATTGTGGGCCGACTATCTGCGCCGCTGGACCGCCTGGAACCACGTGCGCACGGCGGCGTCAGCAGCGGCGCTGGTGTGTTTTCTTCTTGCGTTGATCTAGCCCGGCGTCACGCGCCGGGATCGGGATACTCGATCAGTCAGCCGGTGGGAATGCGGCTGCCTTCGATGAGCTTGCCGGCAACGGCGAGCGCGCCGCTTGCATCGGTGAGTTCGATGTCGCTTCCCGACATCTGCGGCGTGAAACACTGCGGCGCCGGATCGCCCATATTGTTTTCTTGGCTGTCCTGCCAGCACAGGCGCGCATCCTCGCTCACCCACCATGTGCCGTGGGAAAACTCGCACGGCACGTAGGTCTCCGTGCCGCCGAACCGGTCCATGAAGACGACGGCGTTTTCGTCTGACTCTTTATACGGATAAACGATGCTTTTGTTGGCGAACAGCGCCGTCAGCGCGTCGCGGCTCAACGTCTCGTCTGCCACTGCGGTTTGGATCGATGTTACGCCCAACCAGATCGCAATAGCACCGACGAAGATTAGGTGCATTTTTTGTTTAATCGGCGGCATTATCTCGTGCCTTTGCGCTCATCCCGCGTACTGACTTAAACTATCCAAACCTTAGAATAAAAGCTTTAACAGGGATCAAGCCCGTCTGGGCTAGTCCTTTTCTGCTATTGGGCGCCTTGTAGCTTCAATTTCCGGATGGAGGATTTGCTCAATGACAAAAGGATTGGAAATACGCGCACAAATTGACAGCGATGTTGTCAAAGGATTGGTGCTTTTGAACGGCGGTGGCGCTGTTGCCCTTCTCGCTCTTTTGCCCACCGTTATCGGCAAATCGGAGTTTGCCCCACTTTCTTGGTCGATTTTGTGGGCGCTTTTGGCATTTCAGCTTGGGCTGGTTTGTGCAGTCATTCACAATCGGTTCCGGCGTTTATGTTCTCTTGAGTATGAAAGCCACGGGTATAGCCCTCCCGCCGGGAAAATATTCGGATTCAACCTAAAAGAACCGAGGATTTGTTTTTTCAGCGTATCGTTAATGTGGACGTCGCTCGGCCTGTTTATCATCGGGGGCCTATTTATTTTCATAGGTGGTATTTTTACCCTGTGAGCAAGTGGGATGCCAAATCTGGCCCGAAGGCAGAGGTATCGAAAGCTAAAGAACGCACCCAATCTATGCGCGGTTTAATGAAATCTCGTGTTCGCTAAAGTTTTGGTCGCCGTCTTGACAGCTTCCTTTGAGTAGGTAACCGTTGTAGCCTGCCTCTTAGTTGGACACCTCACGGTTGTTGAGTGTCTTGCGCTTGGTGCTATAGCCAAGCCGTTTGGAATTGAACGTCATGCTGCGGGCGATATCTAAAGTCGCCTCGCAGTTCTGCAAGGCGACTTTAGATATCGCCTCGCGTTAGGTAAGGGGTTCTTGAAGTGGGCCACTTTCTCCAATTGCCTCAAGGGCAAGCACTTGTGCAGGAAGTGGCCCAAATTTTTCGTTCTGGCAGATTACTTATACGCAGAGATCACAAACTACTGTTTGTTTGCGGAGGACCCACGAACGAGAAAAACCACCGAAGTGCGTTTCTTCAGTACTCGGCTGAAAACTTGCCGGATTACAAAATATTTTTAGCCGAAAGTTCATTTTCGGATATTCGTGCCGACGGCGATCACAATTTCATCAATATCTCTGATCTTGAGAGATTTATCTGCGATGTCGCTGATTTTGTTCTCATTTTTCCTGAAAGCGCAGGCTCGTTTGCGGAAGTAGGATATTTTTCCGCGTTTGATGATCTTTCCGCGAAAACATTAGTTGCAAATCAAATTGGTCATCAGGCAGATCCTTCATTTCTAAATCTTGGTCCAATACACAAAATCAACCAAAAATCTCAATTTGGTCAGACCGTATATGTTGTTTGTGACGGCAATGAACCAGATTTTGAGCCAATAAAGGGTGTACTTGGAAGTGCGGGACACAAAAAGAGCTATCGAATAGAAGGAGACGAAATTGAGAATGCTGGGTTAAAGCAGAAATTTTATATCGCAATTCATTTATTTTCAGTTTTTCCCATTCTTCACCCGGTTGAGCTTTCTATTCTGTTCAAGAATATTTTTGGAAAATCAAATTATAGCGAAGTGCGTTATATTGTATCTGTATTGGCCTCAGCGAAATATATAACTAGAGGCGAGGACGAGCCTCTTTTCTTCGCGAATGTGAGCGACTTTACATTGGCCGAGATAGAGGGAATCTCAACTGACGAAATTAAGGCCAAAATTTTAAGCGTCTATCAGAGAGATGCGTCACATCTGTTAGAGTTGAGGGCACAAAACGCATGATTATTGAGAAAATTTCTGCGGATTTGGGCCTCAGCCAAGGTTTTGTAGCTGCGACCGTACTTGCAGCCAATCATCGTTATAAATCTTATCCGATAGAAAAAAGGGATGGTGGGGTTCGCCAAATTGAACACCCGTCGAGACGACTGAAAGTAGTCCAAAGATGGATGGCCAGAGAAATTTTCGGAAGGCTTCCCGTTCACGAAGCAGCGTTTGCCTACAGAAGTAACATCAATATCTATCACAATGCTCGTGTTCACCAGGGGCAGCGTTTTCTATTAAAGATGGATTTTACCGAATTCTTTAGGTCAATCACGGCAGCAGATATCAGAAGCCTTCTGAACAATAATTTACACCTTCTTCCGGATCTCCTTAGTGCTGACGAAATTCCCTTTGTATGCGCTGCAGTATGCAAGCGTGGATCATTGGTAATCGGAGCGCCAAGTTCACCGGTTGTGTCCAATACGATAATGTATGTCTTTGACACGCTGATTCACGAACGATGTAATCAACTCGGAATTCGATACTCTCGATATGCAGATGATCTGACTTTTTCGTCGAATCTACCTGATCAACTTGGTGGCCTGATTAACCATGTTCGACATGTAGCCGAGAATCTCGACTACCCGCACCTTCAAATCAACGATCAAAAAACACACCACTCTTCGAAAAAAAAGCGAATGAGAGTGACAGGCCTGGTTTTAACAAACGAAGGTGGCATATCCATTGGAAGAGGGCAGAAACGTTATGTTCGTGGATTGATACATCGATTTCGAACCGGGAATGCCACTCCAGAGGAAATAAAGTATCTCGTCGGCTACTTAAGTTTTATCCGCGCAGTCGAACCTGAGTTCCTGGGCAGAATTCGCAACAAATTCGGAAACGAGACAATCGAACAGATTAATCTACCTGATAACCAGATTGTTCCACCAAGCTAGTTTCGTCCTGGTGGTTGTCTCGCTGGTATTGTGAAGTGCTTGCCAAACCGGGCCTGGAGGCATAGGGATCGAAGAGTGGGCAGAGGCCCCATATAAGAAGAAATGAAAAAGGATTCCGTCCGTATGCCCGGACCGACCAGCCCAGTAGCCGCAGAAACCTCCAGCACGTCGAAGGAACTCACCGTCATCGGTCTCGTGACCATGGCGCATTTCTTCAGCCATTTCTTCGTCCTCACCGTGCCGTCGCTGCTGCCCTTGATCCGCGCCGATCTCGGCGCCGAAAGCGCCTTCGTCCTGTTCGGCCTGATCATGACCGCCTATGCCGGCATGTCGGCGGCGGGGCAGTATCCGGCGGGCGTCTATATGGACAAGATCGGCGCGCGGCCGTTTCTCATCGGCGGCCTCGCCATCGTGTCGGCGTCGGTGTTCCTCATGGGCTTCGCGGAGTCCGTGCTGGTGCTGGTGGTGCTCGCCGCCGTCGCCGGGCTCGCCGACAGCCAGTTCCATCCCTCCGACTATTCCATCCTCACCGACCGGGTGCGGCCAGGCTGGCGCGGCAAGGCTTACGCCATCCACACCACCGGCGGTTTCCTCGGCTTCGCCGCAACGCCGACGGTGGTCGCGTTCCTGGCGCCGCATTTCGACTGGCGCGGTATTATCCATATTTTGGGCCTCGCCGGATTGGCCGGCGCTGTGTTGCTGATCGTGTTCGCCAAGTTGCTAAAGGGTGTGGAAACGCCCGCGCTCGCGGCGGCAAAAGCCGAGAAGGCGGACGCCAAGAAACCGGGTGCGGCCTCCTTTGTGTTCTCGACGCCGATCCTGCTGATGTTCGGTTTCTATGTGGCCACCGCTTTGTCCGGCAACGGCATTCAGACCTTCGGCATCACGGCGCTGATCCAGATGTTCGAGATCGACGTGGTGGCCGCCAACCAGGCCATCGCCACTTATCTGTGGGGCATCACCATCGGCGTGTTCGCGGGCGGCATGGTCACTACCTGGCTCAAGCGCTTCGACGTGCTCGCCGCCATCGGTTATGGGTTGTCTGCGGCGGCGCTGATCGCCATCGCCGCGTCGTTGCTGCCGTTCGGCGGGGTGGTCGCGGGGCTGACCTTTGCAGGCTTCATGATTGGCGCGGTGATGCCGTCGCGCGATCTGATGGTTTCGTCCATCGCGCCCGCGGGCGCCACGGGCAAGGCGTTCGGGTTCGTCTCGACGGGGTTCAGTGTCGGCGGCTTCATCGGTCCGGTACTCAACGGCACCATCATGGATCACGACGTACCCGCAGGGATTTTCCTCGCCTCCGCCATCCTGATGCTGGTGACGCTGGGCTTCGCCGTGGCGGCGGGGTGGGCGGCACGGGTGTACAAACGCGCTGGGGCCCGCGCCGCCGCTCAACCGGCAGAATAATTTCCCGCCTTACCAGTCGTTGCGCAGTTCGCGCAGTTTGAGGAACACCGTCTTTTCGTCCGGTTCGTCGGGCAGATCGGGGAACGCTTCCTTGAGGCGCGCGATCACCGTCGGGTTGTGCAGCCGGAAGAACGTGTTCACCTCTTTCTCCAAACCCAGCGTCGTGACGAAGGCCTCGTTGGTGTCCTGGCCCGCCACTTCTTCCTTGAGCTTGGCCGCACGTTCGTTATCGGGCTCGCGGTCGAGGGTGAAGTTGAGGTTGTTCTCGATGTAGTCGTGACCCGGGAAAATGCGGGTATTGTCGGGCAGCTTGGAAAGTTGCGTCGCGAAGGTTTGGTAGAGCGGTTCCGGTTGGCCGCCGCCCTTGCAATGGCCGGCACCGGCATTGAACAAGGTGTCGCCGCAGATCAGCGCCGGATGGTCGGTGCGCGCGAACAGGCAGACGTGGCTCATGGTATGGCCGGGCGTATCGAGCACTTCCATCTCCACGGTCTTGCCGATGGTGATCACGTCGCCCGCCGACAGGCCGACATCCATGTCGGGGATCTCGTCACGCGCCATGGCGTGGGCGAGGATGCGGGCGCCGGTCGCCTCGACCAGGGGCGCATTGCCGCCGATATGGTCATGGTGATGGTGGGTGTTGAGAATCTCGGTGATCTCCCACCCGTTTTCCTTGGCGACGCGCAGGCATTGCTCGTGCTCGAGGGGGTCGACCGCCATCGCCTGGCCGGTTTCCGGGCACACGATGAGGTAATTGAAGTTTCGGAATTTGTTATCAGTCCAGATCTGTTCGACGATCACGGTGTTCTCCCTTTCGTCTGGTGTTACGACATACTAACGTGTGCGGCATGGTCCTTAAAATAACCAAATCCGGCATGGCGGAGGGGATCGCCGCGTTGTCCGCTCTCGATCCCGATTTCGCCCGTGCCGTCGAGGTCTACGGCGTGCCGAAGCCGCGCTCGCGCCCGCCCGGATATGATTCGCTGCTCAAGATCATTGTCGCGCAGCAAGTCTCGACCGCATCGGCGCGCGCCATCCAGGGGCGCCTTAATTCCTTTGCCGATCCCATGACGCCGGAAGTGTTCCTGTCGCTCAGCGACGACGATCACCGCACCATCGGCCTCAGCCGACAGAAGGGCAATTATGGCCGCGCCATCGCCGAAGCCATCGTTGACGGGCATGTTTCCTTGCGCGGCGTTGCGCGCATGGAGGACGAAGCCGCCATCGAGAAACTCGTCACCCTTAAGGGCGTCGGGCGCTGGACGGCGGAAATCTATTTGATGTTCGCGCTGCGCCGTCCCGATTTGTGGCCCGCCGACGATCTCGGCATCATGATGGGCTATCAGCAGCTCAAGAACCTGCCCGAACGGCCCAACCGCAAACAGTTGTGGGATGCGGGGGAGGTCTATCGCCCGTGGCGCAGTGTCGCCGCCCAGATGATGTGGCACATCGTCAATACGGGCCGCGCCGAAAAGGCGAAAATGTAATTAAGCGGGCCGGTAGTAGGGGTTCGTGCCTTCGGCGTGATCGGTGACGTCGAGCACCTGCGAGATCTCCGGTACCGCCGATTTGATTTCCACCTCGACGCCTTGTTTCAACGTCACGTCGGCCATGCCGCAGCCCTGGCAGCCGCCCTCGAGACGGATGTAGGCGCGGTCGTCCTGCACGTCGATCAGCGAGATGTAGCCGCCATGTCCGGCGACGGCCGGGTTGATGCGTTCGTCGAGCAGCTTCTGAATGGCTTCCGCCGTCGGCGTTTCGAGACCCGGTTTGGGCAGCGCGTCACGGTAGTCCTTCACCGCCACCACTTCCGGCACGTAGTGACGCAACACGTTGGTCATACCGCCGATGAGCGAAAAGGCGCTGCCTTCGAACTCGCACAGCACGTCGCCGTCCTTGAACGCGCGGAAATGGACGTCGCCGCCATGCTGTTGCGCGGCCGGCCGGATACGCGTCTCGATGAGGTCTTTGATCTCCGCGACCACCGGATCGCCGTCCGAATTATCCGCGACAGGCGCGGCACTGGGGGTAAGGCCATGCACCGCCGGCGCGCCCGACATGAAGTGATCCATGATCGCGCCCAGCAGCATGGGTTTGAGGACCATCCAATCTTCGCCCCCTTCCTTGGCGACCACCAAATGATCGGTGGCTAGGGTCACGCCCGTCACGCCGTCGACGCCGAATAGGCGGGCGGCGAGGGGAGAGCGTTCCGCCGACTCCTCGTCGGGGAATTCGGCGGTTCCGGACGGTAGCACCTCTTCACCCGGGATGAATTTCAGCCGGTTGGGATCGGGGAGGGCTTCGGTCTGAATAAACATTAGGACGTCCTTTTTCGGCACTTTTCTGCGGTTTAACGATATTATTTCGCGGCCCTTGCGGGGCGTCAGTGTGGTGCCAATTTAGGCCGTTATCACTGGGAAATCCAGTATAACCGACCGAAATAGTCGGGTTTTTTGTGGGGGCATTTTTCTCTTTTATTCCTCCGAGAATGCCGTATAACCGCGCACCCTTGGTGGCGCACTTGGAAGGGCCGCTCGTATGACGCCTCATATCGAAAAATTTCTCGCGGAGCACCGACCCCAGACCCCGTGTCTGGTCGTCGATTTGGACGTGGTCGAGGACAACTACCACGCCCTCAAGAATGCGCTGCCGCGTGCCGAAATCTATTACGCGGTGAAAGCCAATCCGGCATCGCAGGTGCTCGACCGGCTGGCCGGCCTGGGCTCCAATTTCGACGTTGCGAGTATTTCCGAGGTCGACCGGTGCTTGGCGTCGGGCGTCGATCCGGAGCGAATCGCCTTCGGCAATACCGTCAAGAAGCAGGACGATATCGCCACCGCCTTTGCCCAGGGCGTCCGTTTGTTTGCCTTCGACAGCGCTACCGAGTTGGAGAAGCTCGCCGTTGCCGCGCCGGGGGCGAAAGTGTTTTGCCGCATCCTGGTGGAGAACGGCGGCGCCCAGTGGCCGTTGTCGCGCAAGTTTGGCTGTTCCGCCCGTATGGCGGCCGATCTGATGATCGAAGCTCGCGATAAAGGTTTGGTGCCTTATGGCCTGTCGTTCCATGTCGGCTCCCAGCAAACCGATCCGCTGCAATGGCAGGCCGCCATCGGCGATGCCGCGATGATTTTCACCACCCTTGGGGCGGCCGGTATCGAACTGGGCATGATCGACCTGGGAGGCGGTTTTCCCATTCGCTATCGCGATGACGTGCCGGATATCCAGGAGGTGGCCGATACCATCATGGACGGGCTGGTTCGTTCCTTCGGAAACCGCATTCCCACGGTGATGATCGAACCGGGCCGCTACCTGACTGCCACGGCCGGTCTGTTGCGGACCGAGGTGGTGCTGATCTCCAGCAAGGATTACGGCGATGACGTGCGCTGGGTCTATTTGGATGTCGGCAAGTTCGGCGGCCTGGCCGAAACCATGGACGAGGCCATCAAATACCCGATCCGTACGCTGCGGGATGGCGATGAGACGGGACCGGTCGCCGTCGCCGGACCGACCTGTGACGGCGCCGATATTCTTTATGAGAAATCCGGATACCGCTTGCCGTTGAGTTTAAAGGTCGGCGATCAGGTCGACATTCTCAATACCGGTGCCTATACGACGACCTATTCGTCCGTCGGCTTCAACGGTTTCCCGCCCCTGAAAGAATTCTATCTCTAGGCCCGGCTACGCGTTCGGCGCCCGGTAGCGGCAGATCCCGAGTTTCACCAACCAGGCGATCGTGCGGCGCAGCCGGGCACCGTCAAACGCATCCAGCCGCCCGCACAGCTCGGCCAGGGTCATCCCCGGGGACGCCTCCAGGTGCGCGAACACCAGCGGCAGGTCCTCCAGGTCGATGAGGGCACCTGCGTGGACGGTGCCGATTTTCAGTCCCATCCGTTTGATCGTATCGGCCCATTCCGTCGCGGCGAGTTCCACCGCGCCGCCGTCCTCGAACGACGCCGTTGCGAAATCGGCGAACATGCGGAACGGGTCGGGGCGCAGGGGATGGAAGTCTCCTCCATCTGCCATCGGCACGCGCTCGGTTCCCGACGCGCGGCGATCGGCCAACTCGTGCCACAGATCGTCATAAGCGGCAATAACGTGCCGCCAGTCGAACGTCGCCGCGACGCGGGCCTGGCCGGCCGCACCCATCTTTTCGCGTAGCTCGGGATGCTCGGCAAGCCGGCGCAGCGCAACCGCGAGCGCATGGGTATCGATCGCCGTCGATTGAGAGGTGGCGCTCAGGAAATCGCCGTACATGCCGGGATTGTCGAAATAAGCGAAGGCAATGTCCGTCCCCGTCCCGGCGGCGGGAAGAATCGTCGAGACGGCAAATCCGTCCACGCCGTCGCGCACCGTGTCCCGATATCCGTCCCAGTCGCTGACGATCACCGGAAGGCCGGCGGCCATGGCCTCGACCGGTGTCAGGCCGAAGCTCTCCTGGATGTTGTCGACGGGGGAACAGAAAATATCGGCTGCGGCCCAGACGCCGTCGGGGAAATTGCGGTCGTCATGGGCGATGAACGAAACACGCGCCACCTTGCACAGTTTTGCAGCCGCTTCCTTGAAGGCGGGTTCGATGGCGTCGTCGGGGAAATAACCGTGAAAGATAACATGCAGCGGGACACTGATTGCTTGCGCGGCTTCTTCTGCGGCGAGAAACAATGGCAAGGGATTTGCCTTGGCGATATGGTTGAGGCGTCCAGAGTAGAGAACGGCGATGGCATCGTGATCGAGACCGAGGGCATTCCGTTGGCGCTGACGTTCCTCGGGCCGCACGGCCGAAGAGAACCTCTCGGCGTCGACGCCCAAGGGGATAACCGGGAACTGCATCGGGCACGACGCCGATCCGCCGGTCAGTGCCGAAAGATAGTCGCACCAGCCGTCCAATAGTGTCTGTACGGCCGATTTGATGGCGTTGGAGGCACAGATCAAGGCGTCCCAGGATTGCGCCGGTGCGATTGCATAGCTGCCGAGTGCATCCATGACGGCGGCGGTCGAACTGGCGTGGGTGAAGCCGACGATACTGTAGCGCGTTTGTCCCTGGGCGCGGCGCAGCCAGAGTTGCTCCGTTATGGCCGGATCATAGCGCACGGCGGTTCCCACTTTGGCCAACGCATCGCCGTCCAACCGGTTGACCTGAACGCAGCGGCTGGGATCGGCGCTGGCGGCCGAAACCAATTCCCGGTACTTGCTGAAATGAGATGTGCCGTCGCAGATCGCGGGAAGATCGCTCTGTCGGGCATATCGGGCGAAGGCACGATGAAACTCGGCCGTTGCGACATTGATGCCGAGGGGGCGGTCCTCCTGAATTGGGAGACCTTCAAAAAAAACCGCCGCGGTCATTGGCTGCCCGTTTCCCTCCTGCGTGCTCGTCACGGTCCTTCATGGCCCGTCGGGAATGAATATAATGTTACGTTGAGGACTATGGGCCGAACCGCTTGTCCCTGTACAGCCCCCATTCGCGGACACTTATTACGGTTGCCTTGGTTCGTGCTTGGCGGTCGAATAAGATCAGGAAAACGCGATGGTTTTGGGAGAACATATTCATGACGGCACATGACTTGGTGGCTGGGCCGCATGTCTGGTTTGGTGCCGATCAGCAGCGGCGCGATGATTGGATTCTCCGGCTGAGCGCCGACGAACGCGCGGAACTGGAGCGGGCGGCGGAAGACGTCCGCGCGCGGGGCCTCACGCTTGATGACGTGACACTCGCCGATTTCAATCTGCCCACACTCGAGAAAAGTTTTGCGGCGGTCCGCGATGAACTGCGGGTCGGGCGCGGGTTTGTCATGGTGCGGGGCCTGCCGGTCGAGGATTACTCGGATGACGAACTCGGCGTCATTTTCTGGGGAATCGGTGCGCACCTGGGGATCGGTGTGTCGCAAAGCGCCGACGGCGACCGGCTCGGGCATGTCTTCGACCGGGGCGGCGATGGGGACGGCAGATATTATACCGTCGGCGGCGCGTTGGAGTTTCACATGGATCCCATCGACGTGGTCGGCCTGCTGTGTTTGCGTGCGGCGGTGGAGGGAGGCGCGAGTCGCATCGCCAGCGCCATGGCTGTGCATAACGTCATTGCCGAAGAACGTCCGGACCTGTTGGATATACTGTATCAGCCTGTTTTCAACAGCCGGCAAACCCACAAGGGGCATGAACAACCGGCGTCCATTCCGGTCTTTGCCGAAGGGGCGGATGGGGTGGAGACATTTCTGCTGCCGGTCGCCGTCCGGTCGGCGGAGAAAGAGGGGTATCACACGACGGACGCGCAGTGGGAAGCACTGAACTATCTCGCCGACGTCACCCGCAGGCCCGAAATTTATCTCGATATGCATTTCCGGCCGGGCGACATCCAGTTCCTCAACAACCGGCGGCTTTATCACGCGCGCACCGACTACCGCGATCACACCGATCCGGCGTTGCGGCGTCATTTGTTGCGGTTGTGGCTGGTGATGCCGGATTGGTCGCCGCGCGTCGAACCGATGAAGTTCATCGGCAATACGGATCGCGCCGGCGGCGGTGTGCGTCCCGCCGCGGAATAGGCCGCGGAATAGGCCGCGAAATAGGACAGGCCCTAAGCGAACGCTTTAAACGTGATGATGGTAAACGTGTCTTTGACGCCGGGGAGACGCTGAATCTTCTCTGTGACGAAGTGCCCGATATCGGTTTCGTCGTCGAGATAGCATTTGATCAACAGATCGTATTCGCCTGACGTGGAGTGAACTTCCGACACTTGTTCGACCGTTTCGACGGCTTGGTCGGCTACGTTGTAGGCTTCACCCAGTTCGCATTTGACCTGTATGAAGATTGTTTGCATCTGTCGGTATTCCCCGCGTGTTGTTTCTTGTCGCCCAGACAACTGGTCGCCGTAGTTTGTCGCCAAACAGCCGCAATTGTCAAAGCGCCATACGCGGTGCGTGGGGCCGCGTTTTACCTTGGCTGCCGGAGTAAAAAGGCGGGTACGTGATCGCCCATGCCGACCACGGGTTCGTCGGGTTTGTCCCGGTCCCGCCGGTCTTTCCGTCTCTCTTTACGTTCCCGGGGCTTCTTGTCTTCCGATTTCGCTTCTTTCGGCGCCTTTGACCGTTCGGGCCGTTCAGGCTTTTCCTCGGCTTGGGTGGTGCCGGCGGCTTTTATCCGTTCGATCTTATGGCCAATCAGCCGCTCGATGCCGTCGATGAACTTTCCGTCTTCGGCCGTGATCAGTGTGAAGGCGCTGCCCTGCCGGCCGGCACGGCCCGTCCGGCCGATGCGGTGGACGTAATCTTCGGCATGGGTAGGGACGTCGAAATTGAACACGTGGCTGAGGTCGCTGATGTCGATGCCGCGCGCCGCGACGTCACTGCACACCATTAACGCGATCTCGCCGGCCTTGAACTTTGTCAGGGTCTCGGTGCGCGTCGATTGCGCCATGTCGCCGTGAAGCGCTGCCGCGTTGAAGCCATGCTTGGTCAATGAGCGGTGAAGAATGTCGACGTCACGTTTGCGGTTACAAAAGATCAAAGCGTTGCCGACGTTTTCGGACGCCAGCAGCGCGCGCAATGCATCGCGTTTGGCCTTTTGAACGCCGTCGCCGCGCCGTCCGCCCGCCGGTTTGATCTCGACCAAGCGCTGCTTGATGTTTTCGCCAGGTGTCGAGGGTGGCGAGACACTGATCTCCTTCGGGTTCATCAGGAATTTGTCGGCCAACCGTTTGATTTCGGGTGGCATGGTTGCCGAGAAGAACAGCGTTTGGCGTATCTTGGGCAACAGTGAGACGATTTTTTCGACATCGGGCACGAAGCCCATGTCGAGCATACGGTCGGCTTCGTCGATCACCAGGACCTTGACGTCGCTCAACAATAGCCCGCCGCGCTCGAACAGATCGATCAACCGCCCAGGTGTCGCGATCAATACGTCGACGCCCCGATCGATCAGGCGGGTCTGCTCCTCCATCGACACGCCGCCGATGATCAGCGCTTTGGTGAGCTTGTTATATTTTCCGTAGATATCGAAATTGGTGGCGACCTGAGCGGCGAGCTCGCGGGTCGGTTCCAGGATCAACGTACGCGGCATGCGCGTGCGTGCCCGTCCTGCCGCAAGGATATCGATCATGGGAAGGGTAAAGGAGGCGGTCTTGCCGGTACCCGTCTGAGCACAGCCGAGGATATCCCGGCCCATCAGAACATAAGGTATGGCTTTTTCCTGGATCGGCGTCGGGTCCGAATAGCCTGCATCGGTAACCGCCCGAAGAACCTCCTCGCTTAAGCCGAGGTCGGCAAAACTCATGTATTAGGCTTCCAGATCGATTTCATAAGGCGCGACCGCATCGCGCGTTGGCGCGGAAGTACGGGAATTGGGCCATAATGTCAATCTTGGCGGCCCTTGTCGGGGGTGCTTGGCGTTAACCTTTTCATGGGCTAGGTTCTGAAGAACCGGCGGCAAGCCAAGGAAATCCAATAAGGAAGAGCCATGAGCGGACTAATCGTACCCTATGAGGGAACTCACCCCGAAATCGCCGAAGATGCCTTTATCGCGCCGAACGCGACCGTGATCGGAAATACCAAAATCGCCTCTGGGGCGAATATCTGGTACGGCTGTGTCTTGCGGGGCGATGACGGCTCGATCTATGTGGGCGAGAATACGAACCTCCAGGACGGCAGCGTCGTCCACATCACCAAGAATGCGTTCGACACCTATATCGGCGCCAATATCGTCATCGGCCATATGGCTCTGATCCACGCCTGTACCTTGGAAGACAACTGTTTCGTCGGCATGCACGCCACCGTCTTGGATGGCGCCGTCGTCGAATCAGGGGCAATGGTTGCCGCCGGGGCGCTGGTCGCGCCCGGAAAACGGGTCAAGAAAGGCGAATTGTGGGCGGGTAACCCGGCGAAGAAAATGCGCGATTTGAGGCCCGAGGAGGTCGCCACCTGGCCCGCGCAAGTCGAGCATTACCGGCAACTTGGCATAACGCATCGCCGAAATCTCGAGGGTTGATTGGGGGACAAGGCGGCACCGGTTTGCCGAACGGATGCAAGCAGTCGACGGAAACGATGCCGCACTGCTTCCTTTCGAAGCCACCATCCTCTATATATTTGGTATATATTTGATGGGGATACTGCCGCAAATATGGCGGATGGCTTCTGAAACACGCAACCTGTTAACCATTTATTGCCGGCACTTCCACTAATCTGATGCCGATAGCTCCCATGAGGGCGGGATAAGCGATAGGGGATTCCGAGGGCAGATGGCAGATAAGACTCACTTCAATTCCGATTCATCCCGCAAATCCGACAAAGGATTGGGCCTCCCGATGACAATTACGCCTTCCAAGTTGGCGGCCATTGGCATGATTGCGCTGTTGGCCGGCTGTTCATCCGTCCCCGACGCCGTTAATCCCGTCGAGTGGTACAAGGGCGCGCGCGACCTTATTACCGGAGACGATGAGGAACAGGCCAACGGCGCCGGCGATCAGCAAGCCGAAAACCGCCTGGCCGGGGAGCGGAACACACCGCCGCCAGGCAGCGATGAGCCGATCCCCGAAGTTTCCTCCGTGCCGCAGCGGCCCGACGTGCCCTCGCGGATCGAACGTGAACGGATTGCCCGTGGCCTCGTTGCCGATCGGGAAAACGCCCGCCAGTATTCCGACAGCATCGCCCGGCGTGATGGAGAGGTGGTAAACCCGTTGCAGCCCGAAGGTGCAACACGCCAGGCTGAATTGGCACCCGCGCCGCCGGCCCAACCAATTCCACCGGTGATGTCCGGTACAAGCCCGGAAGCCATGCAAGCGCCAACCCCGCCGGCGCCCCGTCCGATGATGCCCGCACCCCAGGAGCCATCAATGGCGAGGGCGCCGACTGCAGCACCGACGATGCCCCAAGTTGCTGCCGTGCCGCGTGAGCCCATTGTCGATCTGTCCAACGCGCCGCCGCCGCCGCGGTTTGCATCTCCGAGCTTCCAATCGGTCGAGGATGAAATCGGGACCGTCGTGGTGTCCAGTTCGGGCACCCGGCCGATGGAAACGGCGGCATCGCCCGCCCGCTCTCGCCGCGCCTTGCGTGCTTCGCCGGCCGGTGCGCCGCGCTCCCTTGCCGAATTCGACCCCACCGGCGTCCGTGGCACCTACCAAGTGGCGACCATCCTGTTCGACAACGGTTCGGCCAACTTGGATGCCGACGATCGCCGTATTCTGCGCCAGGTCGTGAACCAGCAGCGGCAGACCGGCGGGACTATTCGGGTTGTTGGTCATGCCAGCAGCCGGACCCGCAATATGGACGTGGTTCAGCATAAGATGGTCAATTTCCAGATTTCGGTGGCGCGGGCCGATGCCGTTGCCCGGGAACTGATGAAATTGGGCTCTCCGCCCGATAGTTTGTTCGTCGGCGCCGCCTCCGATTCCGAACCGGTTTATGAGGAATTCATGCCGACGGGAGAGGCCGGGAACCGCCGGGCCGAAATTTTTATCGATTTCTGACCTCCCACGCTGTAAACCGGCTGAACTTTGCGGATGGCGTCTGGCACGGCTGGGCGTCGTCGGCTATTTAATCTGTTTAAACTATAGAAGAGACGCGAGTTTTCGCGGCACCGGGTGATGGAAAAGGAATTCCACAGGATTAAGCGGCTTCCGCCTTATGTGTTCAATGAAGTGAACGCGATGAAGGCCCGCGCCCGAGCTGCCGGCGAGGACATCATCGATTTCGGCATGGGCAACCCGGATTCGGCAACGCCTCAGCATATCGTCGATAAGCTGGTGGAAACGGTGAAAGATCCGCGGACGCACCGGTATTCCGCGTCGCGCGGCATTCCCGGTTTGCGCAAGGCGATTGCCGCCTATTACGGCCGCCGCTTCGGCGTCGAGATCGATCCCGATACGGAAACCATCGCGACGCTCGGCTCGAAGGAAGGGCTGGCCAATCTGGCGGCCGCGATCACCAGCCCCGGTGACGTGATCCTGGTGCCCAATCCGAGCTACCCGATCCATCAATTCGGTTTCATCATTGCCGGCGCGTCCGTGCGCAACGTGCCGGTGGAGCCCGATGCGAACTATTTCGAAGCGCTCGAACGGGCGGTGATCCATTCCGTGCCCAAACCGACGGCGGTGGTGCTCAACTACCCCAACAATCCCACCGCGGCGGTGACGGATATCGGCTTCTATGAGCAGATCGTCGATTTCTGCCGTTTCCACGAGATTTATATTCTGTCAGATCTCGCCTATGCGGAATTGTATTTCGACAACGCAACGCCGCCGCCGTCCATCCTGCAGGTACCGGGCGCGCGGGACGTGGCCGTCGAATTCACGTCCATGAGCAAAACCTATTCCATGCCAGGCTGGCGGATCGGCTTCGCCACCGGCAACAAGCATCTCATTGCCGCGTTGGCGCGCATCAAATCGTATCTCGATTATGGCGCCTTTACGCCGGTGCAGGTGGCCGCCGCCGCCGCGCTGAACGGGCCGCAGGACTGCGTCGATGAGGTGCGGGCGCTCTATCAGTCGCGCCGCGACGTGCTGATCGAAAGCATGAACGGGGCCGGCTGGCAAATTCCGAGCCCGCCCGCGACCATGTTCGCGTGGGCGCCGTTGCCGCCGGAGCTAAAGCATCTCGGCTCGGTCGAGTTCTCCAAGCTGTTGCTGCGCGAAGCCAAGGTGGCCGTGTCGCCGGGCATCGCATTCGGGGAACACGGCGACGGACACGTGCGTATTTCACTCGTCGAAAATAAACAGCGTATCCGCCAAGCGGCACGCAACGTCAAAGCGTTTCTCGGTTCCTATGGAAAGGCGCTGGAGGAAACGGAGCGTCACCAGGCAGCCGTCTCTTGAGCGATCCCCTTAAAATTGCCGTCGCTGGCCTCGGCACGGTCGGCGCGGGTGTCCTGAAAATACTGGCCGGCCAACGGGCGCTCCTTGCCCAGCGCGCTGGACGCGACGTTGAAGTGGTGGGTGTGTCGGCGCGCGACCGTAACCGCGACCGGGGCGTGCCTCTCGACGGCTACGCCTGGTTCGACGACGCGGTCCAAATGGCGCGCGAGACGGATGCCCATGTGGTGGTCGAACTGATCGGCGGTTCCGACGGAATTGCCAAGGATGTCGTCGAAGCGGCCATCGACGGCGGCAAGCATGTGGTGACGGCCAACAAGGCGCTGCTCGCGCATCACGGAACGGCGCTCGCCAAGCGTGCGGAGAAAGCCGGCGTGGCGCTTGCCTATGAGGCAGCGGTGGCGGGCGGTATCCCCATCGTCAAGGCGATGCGCGAAGGGTTGGCGGCGAACCGGTTGAGCCGCGTGTACGGTATCCTCAATGGCACCTGCAATTACATCCTGACGACCATGCGCGAGACGGGCCGCGAGTTCGAGGACGTGCTCGCCGACGCGCAGAAGCTCGGCTATGCCGAAGCCGATCCCGCGTTCGACATCGACGGTGTCGATGCCGCGCACAAATTGTCGATCCTAACCAGCCTCGCGTTCGGCACGGAGGTGGACTTCTCCTCGGTGCATGTCGAAGGCATCCGCCATGTCTCGCCCCTCGACATCCAGTATGCCGACGAGTTGGGATACCGCATTAAGTTGCTGGGCATCGCGGGGATGACCGATCACGGCATCGAACAGCGGGTGCATCCCTGCATGGTGCCCAACGATTCGCCGATTGCGCATGTCGAGGGTGTTTTTAACGCCGTCGTTGCCGATGGC
The DNA here is from genome assembly GCA_913055735.1 of uncultured Rhodospirillales bacterium. Classification (GTDB taxonomy): domain Bacteria; phylum Pseudomonadota; class Alphaproteobacteria; order Rhodospirillales; family UBA2165; genus CAJXKD01. Next base: position 982,908 of record CAJXKD010000002.1, on the reverse strand, counting down.
GACTATGTCGACACGACGGTGTACGAGGGACGCGGCGCGGGCGAGGGGCCGACGGCCTCGGCCGTGGTTGCCGACATTGTCGATATTTTGCGCGGAATCGTCTTGCCGACTTTCGCGGTCCCGGTCGGCACGCTGACGGCTGCCGAAACGGCGCCCATGGGCCGCCATTTTGGCTGTTATTACGTACGCTTGAAGGTTCTCGACAATCCCGGCGTGTTTGCGGACATTGCGGCGATTTTGCGCGACCATCGCGTGTCGATGGAAGCGATTCTGCAGCGGGGCCGTGCGCCGGGTGAACCGGTCAATGTCGTCCTGACGACGCACGAGACGTTGGAAGAGGACATGATCCGTACGCTCAACGAGATCGAAGCGCTCGAAGCAGTGGCCGAACCGCCGCGAATGATTAGAATAGAAACGTTCTGAGCCAGAAAAATTATGGCGGCACACAGCCGCCCATCGCTGTTTAAAATCGTTACGCCGGGTACCGTGGCAGGTGCCGGGCCTTCACGGGAGGGGACACCGTATGACCGACGCCAAAATGGATCGCAACCTAGCTTTGGAGGCGGTCCGCGTGACCGAAGCCGCGGCACTGGCCGCGTCGCGCTTGATGGGGCGGGGGGATGAAAAAGCCGCCGACCAAGCCGCCGTCGATGCCATGCGTAACGCGCTCAACAGTCTCAGCATCGAGGGAACGGTCCGCATCGGCGAAGGCGAACGCGACGAAGCCCCCATGCTGTATATCGGCGAAGAGGTCGGCAGCGGCGAGGGGCCTAAGATCGACATCGCCCTCGACCCGCTCGAAGGCACCACCATCACCGCGAAGGGCGGCCCCAACGCCTTGGCGGTCATCGCCATGGCCGAGGAAGGCGGCTTCCTCAACGCCCCCGATACCTACATGCAAAAGATCGCCATCGGCGGTGGCCTGCCGAAAGACGTGGTGGATCTCGACGAAGACACGGGCAAGAACCTCAAGGAACTGGCCAAGGCCAAAGGCGTTGACGTGAGCGATATCGTCGCCTGCATTCTCGACCGGCCGCGCCACGAAGAAATCATCGCCAAGACCCGCGAAGCGGGCGCGCGTATTTCCCTGATCGGGGACGGCGACGTCTCCGGCGTGATCGCGACGGCGCAAGCCGATACCGGTGTCGACATCTATATGGGTGTCGGCGGCGCCCCGGAAGGCGTGCTCGCGGCGGCCGCGTTGCGCTGTATCGGCGGTCAGATGCAGGGGCGGCTGGTGTTCCGCAACGAGGACGAACGTCAGCGCGGCATTAAGTGGGGCATCGAGGATTTCGATCGCAAGTACAATCTTATGGAGTTGGCGGGCGGCGAGGTGATGTTTGCCGCCACCGGCGTGACCAACGGCACCATGCTGCGCGGCGTGCGCCGCTTCCGGCACGGCGCCATGACCCACAGTTTGGTCATGCGCTCCAAGTCGGGCACGGTCCGCCACATCGAGGCGGTCCATAACTTCGAGCGCAAGACGGGCTTCGAGCCCGCCGACCGGTAGCCGTGGACGGCGCGGCGGCAGACCGGCTTCTTCTCGGCGTCGAGCGCTCCTTCTCGGGCAAACGGTGGGTTGATCGGTCGGGCGATGCCCGCATCGGTCTCGCATTGGCGCAACGCCTCGGCGTTCCCGAAATCGTCGGACGTCTGTTGGCAGCGCGCGGCGTCGGTTTCGACGAAGCGGAGATCTATCTCGAGCCCAAGCTCGCGAGCCTGCTGCCCGATCCCTCGACCTTCAAGGACATGGACAAGGCCGCCGACCGGTTGGCTAAGGCCGTCATGGCGGGTGAACGCATTGCCGTGTTCGGCGACTACGACGTCGATGGCGCGACGTCCTCGGCATTGCTGCGGCGCTATTTCCGTGCCACCGGGGCGGAGATCGATGTCTACATCCCCGACCGGCTGAAGGAAGGCTATGGGCCCAACGCCCCGGCCATGCTGCAACTGAAGGACAATGGCGCGGCAGTGGTGGTCACCGTCGATTGCGGTACCACCGCCTACGATGCGCTGCAGACGGCGGCGGACGCAGGACTCGATGTCATCGTCGCCGACCATCACGTGGCGGAAGCAAAGCTGCCGGCGGCCTACGCCGTCATCAACCCCAACCGTATGGACGAGGACAACCCGCACGGCCAGTTGGCCGCCGTTGGCGTGTCGTTCCTGCTGGCGGTGGCCGTCAACCGGGCGCTGCGCGCCGCCGGACATTTCGCGTCCCGCCCCGAACCGGATCTGCGCCAATGGCTCGATCTCGTGGCGTTGGGCACGGTCGCCGACGTGGTGCCGCTCACCGGCGTCAATCGGGCCCTGGTGGTGCAGGGGCTCAAGGTGATGACCCGGCGCGGCAATCCCGGCCTCTCGGCGCTCGCCGATGTCGCCGGCATGGACGAGACGCCGGGCGCCTATCACCTCGGGTTCGTGCTCGGGCCGCGCATCAATGCGGGCGGCCGGCTGGGGGAGTCGAATCTGGGCGCGCGCATTCTCTCTACCGACGACGAAATGGAAGCGCGCGACCTGGCCAAGCAGCTCGACGATTTCAACCAGCAACGCCGCGCCGTCGAGGAAGCCGTTCTCGAAGAAGCGATGGAACAGGCTGACCAGGAACCGGATGGCGGCGCCGTGTTGGTGGCCAACAGCGGCTGGCACCCGGGCGTCATCGGCATCGTCGCCTCGCGGCTGGTGGAACGTTATGGCTGTCCCGCCTGCGTGGTCAGCCTGAGCGAGGACAAGGGTGTCGGTTCGGGACGCTCGGTATCCGGGCTCGATCTCGGCGCGGCCATCATCGCGGCGCGGCAACAAGGCCTGCTGGTCAACGGCGGCGGTCACGCCATGGCGGCGGGCTTCACGGTCGAGCCCGGTAAGATCGGCGCGCTCAGGGAATTCCTTTCCGACCGGCTGGCCCGGTTGGCCGCCGAACTCGACCACGCGCCCAAGCTCTATATCGACGGCAATCTCAGCCTGCCTGCCGCGTCCCTGGAACTGGCCCAGCATATAGAGCGCCTAGCCCCCTTCGGCAGCGGCAACGCAGAGCCGCGCTTCGCGCTGACCGGCGTGCGTGTCGCCAAGGCCGACGTCGTCGGCAAGGACCATGTGCGCTGTATTCTCACGGGGGAGGGGGCGAGCGGGCGGCTCTCCGGTATTTCCTTCCGGAGCGCCGATACCCCGGCGGGGCAGCGGCTCCTGAACCACGGCGGCCTGCCGGTGCATGTGGCGGGGCGCCTCCGGCCCAACCGCTGGCGCGGCTCAGTCTTGGTCCAGTTGCTGATCGACGACGTCGCGCCCGCCTCTTAGCCCTTCAGAAAAACGCCGATTTCGCCGCCGAAGGGCGCGAAGACACTTGATTTTGGCTGCCGGGGCGGATAGACCGGGGGCCCTCTGCGGTCCCCATCGTCTAGAGGCCTAGGACACCACCCTTTCAAGGTGGCGACACGGGTTCGAATCCCGTTGGGGACGCCATTTTCCTCTCCTGACATTCTGTCTTTGTTGCGGCACCCATTCGGGTTTGCGCGTCCGTCTGCGGCCTGGAATAATTTCCAGAACCAAGACGAAACGCACAACAGGGAGAGGCGAGACCAATGTCAGCCTATGTGATGGCCAATATCATCGATATCCGGGACATGGATTTGTACCGGGAATATGTCGAGCTTGCCGGGCCGGTGATTGCCGAGCACGGCGGTAAGCAGGTCGGCAATCAGCCCGATCCGACGGGGCTCGAAGGGAGTTGGAGCGGCCAACGGGTGCTGCTGTTCGAGTTCCCGAGCATGGAAGCGCTCGACAATTGGTATTATTCAGACGAGTACGCGCCGTTGATCGAGATGCGCAAAAAGGCGGCGGACATCACCCTCGTCAAGATCGACGGGGTGCCCTAGCGGACGGCCGTTATTCGGCGGCGGCGAGGTTTTCCGGTTCGGAGTCGACCACCTTGTTGTCGAGCAGGATTTGCGTCGTCACCAACAGATGCGAACTGAGCAATGATACCGCCAGTTCGGCGTTGCGCGACAGGGCGGCGTCCAGGATTTGACGGTGCTCGCTGTTGAGGTCCCGATTGAAATCGGAGAGCCGCCACGACAATCGGCGATAGCGTTCGCTCTGCGCATAGAGCATTTCCCGGAGGCGCAACAGCCATGGGCTGTCGCAAGCGCTGACCAGGGTCTCGTGATATTCGTGGTGGAGCTTGGCCCATTTGGGATCGAGCAGGGGTGAATCCTCGGGCACGCGCTCGGGGGTCTCGGAGAGGCGGCGGAACACCTCTTTCAAGCGCGCTTCCCAGTCGGCATCGCCATGCTCGATGGATCGGCGCAGGCACAGCGACTCGATCTCGACGCGGACGGTCGTAAGGTCCTTGAGTTCGAAGGCCGAAATCGGCGCGACGCGGAACCCGCGTTGCGGTTCGGCGATCACCAACCCTTCCGAGGTGAGGCGGGACAGGGCTTCGCGCACCGCGCCGGGGCTGACGTCGTGCTCTGCACTGAGCGCGGCGATCTTGAGCCGCTGACCCGGCGCGAGCCGCGAAGACAGAACGTCGGCACGAAGCTGTTCGTACACGTTCTGCGTCGCGCTGGTCCCTGATTTCCGATCGGCCATTGCGTTCTCCGGCGGTCGGGAGGGAAGGCATCCCCCGACGAAGTTCAAATAATATATTATTTTAGCATGCGATTCCAGTGCCTTGGCGGGAATTTGATATAAGAATAGCTAAATTTGGCACTTTTGGCCGGCGGGCGATCCTCAAAAAAATATATTTTTTATTGACGCTCCCGGGCAAGAGGCGCAAAGTTGCGGACATAACGAACACACGAAAGGGACGGAAAGAATGCGATTTGTAGCCTTTGAACGCGGCGGGAAGGCTGGCTTGGCCGTTGAAACTGGTGGCGAATTTCGCGGTTTAACGAATGACGATCCCAAATTCCCCGGCGATCTGATGCAGCTTTTGCAGGCCGGCGGCGATGCGCTGCAGAAAGCGGGCGACGTGCTGGCAGGCGGCGATCCCATCAACCTCGAGACCGTTTCCTTCCTTCCCCCCATCGCCAATTCCGGCAAGGTGATCTGCGTCGGCCTGAATTTCGTCGATCATGCCAGCGAAGGCGGCAACGTCGTGCCCGAGTATCCGGCCCTGTTCGCCCGGTTCAATTCGAGCCTGATCGGTCATGGCGCGCCCATCGTTCTGCCCCAACGGTCCGACAAGCTCGATTACGAAGGTGAATTGGTCGCCATCATCGGCGAAGGCGGCAAGGATATCCCGGTGGAGCAGGCGCTCGATCATGTTGCCGGCTATTCGATCTTCAACGACGCGTCCATCCGCGATTACCAACTGAAATCGACCCAATGGACCGTCGGCAAGAATTTCGACGATACCGGCGCCTTCGGCCCCGCTTTCGTGACCGCCGACGAATTGCCGCGCGGGTGCCTCGGGTTGAAGCTGGAAACCCGGCTCAACGGCGAGGTGATGCAAAGCGCCGTGATCGATGACATGGTGTTCTCGGTTGCCGATCTGGTGTCGGTGATCAGCGAGGCGATGGCGCTCGTTCCGGGCGACATTATTGTCGCGGGCACGCCATCCGGTGTCGGTTTCGCGCGCACGCCGCCCGTCTACATGAAAGACGGCGACGTTTGCGAGGTCGAGATCGACCGCATCGGCGTCCTCAGCAATCCCATCCGGCACGAGGCAAAGGTTGCCAAAGCCGCCGCCTAGGGGGTCCAATTTCGGACGATATAAAAAAGTTTAGGGAGGAGCATATGACCACCGACGCACAATCCGGCCATTCGGCCCGCCGCCCGGGCGCGTTGGCGATCCATTCGCTCAACACGTTCAATCTCACCGTTCCCGATCTCGAGGAAGCGCGGCAGTTCTATGATTCCTTTGGGTTGGATGTGCGCGAGGAGGGCAATGCGCTGGGCCTTTATGCCCACGGCAATCCGCACCGCTACGGGGTCCTCACCGAAGGCAAGCACAAGCGCCTTAGCCACTTATCGTTCGGCGTATATGAGGATGATCTCGAGCCGTTCCGCAAACATCTCGAAGCCAAGAAGGTCACCTTCGTCGATCCGTTGCCGGGCGCCGAGTCTAACGGCATCTGGTTCCTCGATCATGACGGCACGCCCACCGAAATCTGCGTCCGGGAGAAATCCATGCCGGATGAGAAATCGTCGTTCGAGGCGATCTCCTCGCCGGCCGGTGTGCGGGGCGTCCTCGGCCGCTCGCAAGCCGAGGTGGTGCGGCCACGGCGGCTGTCTCACGTTCTGAAATTTACCTCGAACGTTCAGAAGGCCATCGACTTCTACAGCGGCGTCCTGGGGCTCCGTTTGTCGGACCGCTCGGGTGACGGTATTGCCTTCATGCATGGCGCGCACGGCAGCGACCATCATTTGGTCGCATTCGCGCTCTCCGAAGGCCCTGGTTTCCATCATTGCGCTTGGGATGTCAGCTCGGTGGACGAGGTCGGGCGCGGCTGGATGCAGATGGCCGGCAAAGGGTACACACGCGGCTGGGGTCTCGGCCGTCACGTGCTCGGCTCCAATTATTTCTATTACTGCCGCGATCCGTGGGGCAGTTACAGCGAGTATTCGGCCGATATCGATTATGTCGGAGCGACCCAGGAGTGGGATGGCGGCGACTATCCCGATGAGGATTCGATCTACATGTGGGGCCCCGACCTGTTCGAGGACTTCATCTACAACTACGAACTCGACAATGCGGGTTAAGGCCGATTAGGCAGGCGGGAGGCAAAAGTGAACATGCTCATGGAAATGGATACGACGGCGGTGGAACTTGCGGATCGGGCGCGGGGACTTGCCGAAACGTTCAAGGAAACACGGCGGGAAACGGAAGAATTGCGCCGGGTGCCCGATAAGAACCTCGAGCTGCTCCGTGATGCGGGGCTGCTCCGGGTCATTCAGTCCAAGCGCAGCGGCGGACACGAGCTTTCCATGCGCGCGCATCTCGATGTCGTGTCGGCAATCGCTGAGGGATGTCCGGCAACCGCTTGGGTTCTCGGCGTGGCGCATGCGCACAGCTGGATCATGGCGCATTTCCCGCACCAGGCGCAGGACGACGTCTACGGCCAAAATCCGGATACGATGGTCGCGGCGGTGATCGGTCCGCGCGGCAAGGCGGTCCGGCAAGCGGATGGCACCTATGTGCTCAACGGCTTCTGGCCGTTCGGATCGGGCTCGCAGCTTTCCGAATGGCTGCTGCTCGGCGCCGAGGTCTTCGACGAGAAGGGAGAATTCCTCGACCTCGCCGATTTGCTCGTGCCCACTCGGGACGTAGAGATCAAGGACGATTGGTACGTCGCAGGATTGCAGGGGACGGGCAGTTGTTCGCTGGTGGTGAAGGATCAGCAAATCCCCGCGCATCGCTACCTGTCTTTGATGGGGCTCATCAACCGCGATACGCCCGGCATGAAGGAAGGCGGCATGGGCGCGGTCCATTACGGCGAAGCGGTGCCGGTGTTGGCGCTCGCGCTATGCGGCTCGTCGATCGGCCTCGGGCGCGCGGCGGTGAAGGAATTCAAAACCTCCATCCAAGGGAAGTCAGTCGCCTATACCGAGCATGTGCAAACGGAGTGGTCGTCGACGCACATCACTTATGCGACGGGCGCGTCTAATATCGATGCCGGTACGCTGTTGCTCTATCGGGCGGCCGACGATATCGACCAGCTCTCGCGGCTCGGCGAGCCCATGTCCATGACCATGCGCGGCCGGATGCGGATGGATTGCTCGCACGGGGTCAAGTTGATCCTCGAGGGCGCGGACAAGCTGTATATTGCCAGCGGCGGCTCCGGCCTGTCGCTGCGCAGTGCCATGCAGCAGATCTCGCGCGATATGCATGCGGTCAACATGCACGGTCTGCTTCTGTTTGAGGCGAGTGCGGAATTGTATGGCCGGGTTCTGCTCGATCTCGAACCCAATACCATCATCATCTAGACGGTTTCGCCGGAACCCGTCTGAAGGGGAGAAGCGTGAGCCGAGACCGCGCCCAAACCATGCTCGACGCGCATGAAATCACCGATGTGCTCATGCGCTGGGGATACGCGCGCGATGCCGACGATTGGGAAGCATTGGCGGCATGCTACCACGACGACGCGACCATGAACGTTTCGTGGTTGTCGGCGACGGCGGCGGAGTTTGTCGACCGGTCGAAGGAGATGGCGGCGAACCGGCCGCCCGGATCGCATATGAAACATCAGATCGGCGGGCCGATCATCGATATCAACGGAAACCGGGCATTCAGCCGCTGCCACAGCACCCTCTATATCCGCGCGATCGTCGACGGCTACGAGTTCGATTTCGAATCCCTGTTCCGTTTTTTCGATCTGTTTGAACGGCGGGACGATTCCTGGCGCTTCTTCCGGCGGACCAGCGTCTACGAGAAAGATAGAATGGACCCGGTTTGTCCGGCACGGGCGCCGTCGGGCCTTGTCGAGGATCTGGATTTGTCGGCGTTCCAGCCGGAGGTCCGCTTCCTTAGTTACTTCCTCTGCCGCGCTGGCTACGAGGTGTTGCCGGTGCCCGTGGTCTACAGCCGGGAAGAAGCGGACCTGCGCCGCGAATGTGAGGACTGGCTCACGGGCTAACCGGCTCCCCATCGCGCGTTTGCGCCGGGCCTCGCCGCCTGTGATACTTCTCCAAAGCAAAATTAAACAAGCAACAGGGGGAGGCGGGAATGACATCCTTCAACGGAGACCGGGTGCTGGTGGTCGGCGGTTCGTCGGGCATCGGATTGGGCACGGCCAAGGTGGCGAAAGATGCAGGCGCACATGTGACCATCGTGGGGCGCTCGGCGGAACGCTTGGCCGAGGCAGCCAAGCAAATCGGCGGCGGGGTCGAGCAAGCGGTGCTGGACGCCACCGACGACGTGGCGGTGGAAAAGTTCTTCGCGGACAGCGGTACCTGGGATCACGTGGTGCTGACGGTCGGCAAGGGCGGGCGCGGCTTGATCCAGGACCTCGATATGCAGACGGCGCTTACCGCCATGGACGCCAAGTTCTGGGCCTATTTCCGCGTAGCGCGCGCCGCCAAGATCAGGGAAGGCGGCTCGCTCACCTTCGTCACCGGTAGCCTCGGCCAGAAGGCGGCACCGTCCGCATCTATGTTATGTGCCACCAACGCGGCGGTGGAGGGGTTGATGCGCGGCCTTGCGCTGGATTTCGCACCAACACGGGTGAATGCCGTGTCGCCCGGACCCATCGACACACCGCTCTGGGATCAGTTCGACGACGAACGGCGCAAGGCGCATCGCGCGCATGTCGAAGCCACCTTGCCCGCGCGCCGCTTCGGCCAGCCGGAAGACGTCGGCGAGGCCATCGTCATGCTGATGGGCAATAAGTTCACGACAGGCGTGGTGCTGCAGGTCGATGGCGGCTCGATGTTGGTGTGACCAAAAAAAGGCGCCGCTAATGTCCGGCGCCGAAGTTCGAGTGCGCGACCACCTTCCAGGCTCCGCCGATCAGGCGGAAGACGGTCAGCCGCGGCGCGCGTTTGGCAATCGGCTTTCCCTCTATCACTTCGTTGATCTTCAGCATGTAGCGCGTCACCAATATGTCGCCGCTGCGCGTCGCGACGATTTCCTCATGGGAAAAATCGGGAGCCGCCTTGATGGTGCCGACGCTGCGCGTGAGGTAGCCGGTCCGGTCGTAGCCGGCGCCGTTGGAGCGCATGATCTGGAACTCGGGCGCCAGCCACGGCGCCAGCGTGTCCGGCCCATCAAGGGTTGCCTGAATGTAGCCGTTCAGCACCTTACCCGCCATTTCGGTGAGATCGTCGGCGGCGGAGGTGGGCGCGGTGTTGAAGGCAACGAATGCAAACGTCATTACCGCGAACATCAGTCGCGAAACACTTTTCGTCATTTGATGATTCCCTTCCAAAAATTTAGGTGGCGTTACTACGCGGCTGCCGGTGTTCCCGCGTTCGACAGGATGCGGTGACCGGAAGCGGCGAGGTCTTCCATCACTTTGTCCGCATCCGGATATATCAACTGACCGTTACGCTTTTTCGCCTCGCCGGCGACAAGTACCGTATCGACGTTCGACGCCGTGGCGTAGAACACGATGGCATTGACCGGATCGTTGACCGGATGAATGTTGAAATCATCGGCACGGATCAGCGTCACGTCGGCCTGCTTGCCCGGCGTGAGTGAGCCGATGCGGTCCTCGAGGCCCATCATCTCGGCGCCGTTGACGGTCGCCCATTCCAATGCCTGCAGCGGCGAGACGGACAGAGTCTCTATGGGTTTGTGAGCGTCGGCGAAGGGGCGGTTGTCGATCATGCGCTGGATCTGCAGCGCCATACGCAACACGGTGAACATATCGCCGCTGATGTTCGATTCCACGTCGACACCTATGGACGGCCGCCCGCCCAGCGCCATCACGCGCCCGGTGATCGGATCGCCGAAGCCCATCTGGATTTCCACCTCGGGCGTGACAGTCATCTTCACACCGGCGTCGACCAGGATCTGTAACTCCTCGTCCGACAAATCGTTGCCGTGCACCACGTTGATCTTCGGGCCCAGTAATCCTTCGTCGTGCATGCGGTAGATTCCGTCCGGCACCAGCCGGTGAAAGCCGCCACTCATATGCATACTAGCCACTAAGTCCTGGTTGCGGGCGAGCCGTAAGTCCTCTTCGGTGACCTCCCAGATGGAATAGTGCGGGCCGAGGATGCTCATGGCCAGGGTCACCAGGGCGCCGTCGTCGGCAAACGTCCCGTTGCGCAGCCGATCGATCTCGCTGGCGGGGTGGGGCACCTCGCTGAAATGTTTCTGGCCTTCCTTGGGGTCGGGTTTGGGTGAGCCGTGACCGAACACGGCGCGCATACCGGATTCTTTCAAACCCTCGATGGCGCTGTCCGTGTGATCGGGGGTCGGGTTGTTATGACACCAGTCGAAAACCGTGGTGACGCCGCCGTTGATCTGATGCAACGCGCCGGCGAGATTGCCGAGATAGATATCGCGCGGTGTGAAAGCGGTGGCCAGATTGGCATGCATGCCGCGCAGGTATTCGCCCATGGTCCAATTGCCGGCGATCCCGCGAATGCCGGTCTGCCAAGTGTGCAGATGCGCGTTCACCAGCCCCGGCATGACGATCATGTTGGAGGCGTCGATAATTTCCACACCCGGCTCGTCGCCGAGCCCATCGATTGACGCGGCAACCTTGGCGATCTTGTCGCCGTCGATGAGCACGTCGCCCCGGTCGAGAATTCCGATTTGGGGGTCCATGGAGACCACCCAGCCGCCCTTGATCAGTTTCTTGGTCATTGTCTTTCCCGAATTTGAATCTCTCTGTTGCCGTCATTGTAGCCACCGGTTTCGGACAGCCAAGCGGTTGCGGCTTGCAGGGACCTATTGGCGGGGTCATCATTCCCCAAAAGCAAGCGTGTCCCACTCTCGGAGTGGGATGGGTGCAGGGAGACAAGCGATGAAAATACTGTATTTCGACGATTTCAAATTGGGCGTGCTCCGCGATGACAGCGAAGTGGTCGACGTATCCGCGGTGGTGCAGGACATCCCGCATACGGGGCCGCATGACCTGATCAGCGGGCTGATCGAGCGCTTCGACGATTACCGGGCGAAGCTCGAAGAGGCGGCGGCCAGCGGAGCCGGTGTGCCGGTCTCGAGTGTGCGCGTCCGTCCGCCGCTGCCGCGGCCGGTCAACATCGACTGCATGGCGGTCAACTATATGGAGGACGGCACCCGCGACGAACCGGCGCCCATCAACGGGTTTCACAAGTCGCCGAGCGGGGTCATCGGCCCGGGTGATACGATGGAGCTGCCGGACGTGCCGGCGACTGTGTTCGAGGGCGAGGCGGAACTCGGCCTGGTGATCGGCAAGCGCGCCACCAACGTGAAGGCCGAGGACGCGATGGAGTACATCTTCGGCTATGTGAACTTCATCGACGGCTCGGCGCGCGGCCTACCGCCGGCGGGGAATACCTTCTTCCAGATGAAGTCGCGCGACACGTTCGCACCTATGGGCCCGTACATCGTTACCGCCGACGAGATCGACGATCCGCAGAAACTGCATGTGCAACTGTGGGTCAACGGCGTGTTGAAACAGAACTTCAACACCGACGACATGGCCCACAAAATCCCGCGTTGCATCGAATGGGTGAGTTCGATCCATACGCTGGAACCGGGCGACATCGTCGCCACCGGCACCAACCATCGCGGCCTCGGCGCCTTCCAGGACGGTGACGTGGTGGAACTGGAGGTCGAGGGACTCGGGCGGCTCAAGATCGACGTGCGTGACGAGCTTAAGCGGCGCTGGGCGACCGAAACCCGGTTGGAGCGTGCCGAGATGGGCTTCGATCCGCCACTGGCACCGCAATTGTCAGGCAAGTATGCCCCAGCCGAGCAGAAAGGCGCGGCATAGGGACATGGGAATGGTACGAGCCCGGAGTGTGTAATGAGTCTCGTTCTCTACCACTCCGGCCTCTCCACCTGTTCCAAACAGGTGCGCTTGGCGCTGCGTGAGAAGGGGCTTGCCTACGAGAGTCGCTACATCGAACTGTGGCGGTATGAAAATCTCCACCCCGACTACCTGAAGCTCAATCCCAACGGCGTGGTGCCGACCTTGGTCCATGACGGACAGGCGATCTATAACGCGCTGACCATCAACGAATATCTTGACGACGTGTTTCCCGATCCGCCGCTCAGGCCCGCCGACCCTGCGGCGCGCTGGAACATGCGGCAATGGACCTGGACGGCCGACATGTTGCATCTCGCGGTCCAGGACATGACCTATGCCGCCGTGCTGCAAAGCAAGGTGGACGATCTAACGGACGCGGATAAGGAAAAATTGGTGGCGGCTATCCCGGTACCTGACCGGCGCGCGCGCTGGCGTCACACGGTCGAAGGCGGTTTCTCCGAAAAAGAATTGGCCGAACGCGAAGAGATGTTCGCCTGGGGAATCGCCAAGGCGGAAGCCCAACTCGCGGAAACGCCGTGGCTGGCGGGCGATGATTTTTCCCTCGCCGACATTTCCATGATCACCATCGTCCATCGGATCGGGGAAATCCGCCCGGCCTTGGTCGATCCGGCGACGGTGCCGCAGGTGGCGGCATGGCAATGCCGCGTGAAAGACCGCCCCGCGGCGCGTTTCGTGTTCGATCCCAATACCGACGAGGTGCGGTCGCGCCCGGCCGGGAAATCGCTTGCTGGGCTGGAAACCTTTCCCTACGAACTTTGACGGGCGTTTCGAATTGCCCGCCACACCCGCTCCGGTGTCGCGGGAAGCTCGAACTCGGTGACGCCGAGCGGCGCCAGCGCATCAAGGACCGCGTTGATCAGCGCCGGGGTCGACGGGATGATGCCGTTTTCGCCGGCGCCTTTGACGCCAATGGGGTTGGTGGCGGTCGGAATTTCGATCAGCTCGCCCGAGAAAACCGGAAGATCGGTGGCGCGTGGCACCGCGTAGTCGAGCAGCGAGCCGCTCAGGTTCTGGCCCGTCGCGGGATCGATGCTGATCTTTTCCATAAAAGCCTGTCCAAGCCCTTGGGCAATTCCGCCGCGGATCTGCCCTTGGGTGAGGAGGGGATTGATCACCCGCCCAACATCGTCGACCGATAGGTAGCGGAGAATATCAAGTTTCCCGGTGTCCGGATCGATTTCAATCTCGCAGATATGGCAGCCATTGGGAAAATTGAACGGCCCGTCGAAATAACCGGTGCCGTCGAGACCGATGGCACTGCTCGGCGGGAGACCCAGCGGCGCAAAGGACGTGGCGGCGACCTCGGCGAAGCTGCGCGACCGGTCGGTGCCGGTGACGGAAAACGTGCCGTCCTCGAACGCAATGTCCTGCACCGACGCTTCCATCATGTGCGCCGCGATGCGTTTGCCTTTGTCGATCACCTCGTCTGCGGCAAGCCTGAGGGCGCCACCGCCCATGCTCATGCTGCGCGATCCGTAGGAGCCGCGCCCGAACGGTACCCGGTCCGTATCGCCCTGGGCAAAGCGGATGCTGTCCAAGGGGAGGCCGAGCCAGTCGCTGACCATCTGCGCGTAAACGGTTTCGTGTCCCTGGCCGTAGGAGAACGTTCCGGCAAGCACGGTGGCATTGCCGCGTGCGTCGACACGGATATCCATGCGTTCGCTGTGCGCGGTGATGGCGATGATGTAGCTTCCGATGCCAATGCCGCGCAACTTGCCGCGTGCCTCGCTTTCGGCGCGGCGGGCGGCAAATCCGTTCATGTCGGCAGCATCTCGTGCTCTCTCGAGTACGCGAGAGAAATCGCCGCTGTCATATGTATATTGCAGCGCGGTGGCGTAGGGCAGGGCGGACGAGGAAATCAGGTTGCGCCGCCGTATCTCGCCGGGATCGAGGCTGGTTTCGCGCGCGGCCTGATCCATCAACCGTTCCATAAGATAGACGGTTTCGGGCACACCGGCGCCGCGATAGGGGCCGGTGGTCGTGGTGTTGGTGAACACCGCTTTGGCCGAGACGTGAATGGCCGGAATGGCGTAGACGTTCGACAGGTTGAACAGCCCGCGCAACGTGGAGACCAGCGCCGAGATGGACATATAAGCGCCGAGGTTGGTCGCCGTCATTGCGCGCAGCGCCAGAATGCGGCCGTCGGCATCGAGGGCCAGTTCGCCGGCGGTGTGCTGGTCGCGCGCCTGGATGTCGGTGAGCAGGGCTTCGCTGCGGTCTTCCACCCATTTCACCGGGCGGCCCACCCGGCGTGCCGCCCAGACTACCAATCCGTCTTCCGGATAAACGGTGCCTTTCAGGCCGAAGCCACCGCCGACATCGGGGCAGACGACGTGGAAATCGGCCTCCGGTTCATGGAAAACGAAATTGGCGAGGACTTGCCGCACCGTGTGCGGCTTCTGGCCGCAGCTGTAAAGTGTGGCGCGGCCGTTGCGTACCTCGGCGAGAGCGGCGCGCGGCTCCAGCGGCAGGGCCGAAACGCGGGTATTGTGCGTGTCCAGCTTGGTGATCCGGTGCGCCGACTTGAAGGCGGCATCGACCGCGGCAGCATCGCCGAACGCGCCTTGGAATGCGATGTTGTTGTCTACATTGTCCCAGAGTTGCGGCGCGCTGGGCATTGTCGCGGCATCGACGTCGGTGACAGCCGGCAATGGATCGTAACTCACCTCGATCAAGGCCGCCGCATCCTTGGCTTGATCCAGCGTTTCGGCGACGACCAGCGCCACCCGGTCGCCCACATGACGAACCCGATCGACGGCCAACAAGGGTTGGCGGATATCGGCTGCCTTCACGGCGCCGCCGGTGCCCGCAAGTTGCGTGCAGGGAATGCCGCCGAGTTCGTCGCGCTTGATATCTTCGCCGGTCAAAACGGCCAGTACGCCCGGGGCGGCCTCGGCGGCGCTTGTGTCGATCGCGGCGATGGCGGCGTGGGCATGGGGCGACAGCAGGAGGTGGGCGTACGCTTGCTGCGGCAATGTGACGTCGGCGGCGAATGTCCCTGCGCCGGTGACGAAACGCCGGTCCTCGCGGCGCCGTACCGGCTGCCCGATCCCGTGGCCAGAATGTGTCATCCGTTCCCTGTCCAAAATTGGGACGTACTTACCGTCCTCTTACGGACTTCAGTACAGGGTTTCGGACATTCTCTCAATAACCGGTCAAATGCCGGGAAAGCGGCTGGCATCGCAGGATGCGATCAGCTAGGTAGGGGCCGCACCGCAAACGGGAGGGATCGACATGGCTTTAAAACGGCTTTGCTTCATGGGCGCGAGCAACGTTGAAGGCGTTGGCGACGAGGAACGTCGGGGCTGGGCGGGCCGGTTGACCATGATGCCGCCGGCGCTGGGCACGCCGACCAGCTTCTTCAATCTGGGTATCGGCGGCGAAACTACCGATCAGATCGCCGACCGTTGGGAGCGGGAATGCCGTATCCGTATCGCCGACGATATGGACGGCGCACTGGTCATTTCCTTCGGGCTCAACGACTGCGCCGAGATCGAAGGCGAGGGCATTCGTATTCCCCTCGAACAAACCATCGCCAACGTTACCGCCGCCGCCACCAACATGAAGGCGTGGAAGCCGACCGTGTGGGTGGGGCCGACCCCGGTGGCCGAGGACATGATGCCCATGCGGCCGCGTCCAGGTGTTGTGTTGTGGCATGCGAATGACCGGCTGAAGGAACTCAATGCCAGCTATGCCAAGGTCGCGCTGGAGTTGGATATTCCTTATATGGACTTGCTGACGCCGCTGCTCGAAAGCGACGTCTACATGGCGTCGCTGCATGAGCGCGACGGTCTGCACCCGTCCGGCGCCGGTTATCAGGTCGCTGCCGACTTGATCGCCGCCTGGCAGCCTTGGCAGGACTTGTTCAAGTAGAGAGCCTCAGCGCTTTTTCTTATTTCTTTTCCGCGCCGGTTTTTGCCGCGTGGCGCCGGGCGAAGGTCCGCAAAATCGTTTTTAGGCCCGGTTCTTCGACGGCCTTAATGGCGTCGTCGACTTTCATCCATTTGCGTTTGCGCTGTGCGGCCTCGGGGTAGTCGTCGAGAATCCGGGTGACTTCCATGGGGTAGACTTTCACCCGGAAACGACCGCCGCCTTTTTCGTCCCGCTTCACATAGGTGTAGGCGCCGATGCTGGTGGCGGCGAGGCGGCCGGATACGCCCGCTTCCTCATAGGCCTCGAATTCGGCGGATTCACGCGCCGTCAGCTTGGGTTCCACGTAGCCTTTGGGAATAATCCAGCGCCGGGTGCCGGTCGAGGTAATGAGCAGCACCCGCAGCTTCCCCTTGCGGATTTCATAGGGCAGCACACCGGCTTGCTGGATGTTTCCGAAATTGATCATGCGGCGCGCAGGATTGTGCGCGGCAGTCACGGCGTCAAGCGGTTCCAGACAGGGATTGTCATAAAAATGAAATAAAAATGTCACAATTCAATTGACCCCCCATGCCGGAACCCGCTAAGCGACAGGGGCACCCTTTGTCCCGGCGTCATTTTTGGCGCGACCAACAATCTTCGCAGCCGATCATGCCCGACACTCCGGTTTCCAATCCGAAGAAGACCACCGTTGACAAAGATCTCAAGCGCATCGTCCAACTCGAGAAGGCGACGGCGAAGATCAGCCAGCGGAACCTCAATCTAGGGTTCGGTCTTCTATTCCTGTTGGGCGTCTGGTTGTTCACCTTTTTCCAGACCGGGAGCGCCAGCGGCCAATCCATTCTGATCATCGCCGCCATTGTCGGCGGTTACATGGCGATGAACATCGGTGCCAACGATGTTGCCAACAACGTCGGCCCGGCGGTGGGGTCCAAGGCGCTAACTATGATCGGGGCGCTGGCGATTGCCGCCATTTTCGAGGCAGCGGGTGCGTTGATTGCGGGCGGTGAGGTAGTATCGACCATCTCCAAAGGCATTATCAGCCCATCCTCTTTCGCGGATCAGACGGTTTTCGTCTGGGCGATGATGGCGGCGCTGTTGTCGGCGGCGGTATGGGTCAACCTGGCGACGGTACTGGGCGCGCCGGTATCGACCACGCACTCGATCGTTGGTGGCGTGATGGGCGCGGGGATCGCGGCGGCTGGTTTCGCCACCGTGGACTGGGTCGTGATGGCGCAAATTGCCGCCAGCTGGGTGATTTCGCCGGTGCTGGGCGGGGTGATTGCCGCCGCATTTCTCGCCTTCATCAAATTCTTCGTCCTTTATCGTGAGGATAAGCTCGGTGCGGCCCGGCGCTGGGTGCCGGTGGTCGTGGCGATCATGGCAACTGCGTTCTCGGTCTATTTGATGATGAAAGGCTTCAAGCGGATCTGGAAGCCGGATCTCTGGATGATCACCGCCATCGGCGCGGCCGCATTTGTGATTTCTTTCGCTGTCGTCAAGGCGGCAGTGGTGAAGGCATCGGCTCATTTGGAAAACCGGCGGAAGTCGGTCGGCAGCCTGTTCACCATCCCGCTGATCTGCGCGGCGGCCTTGCTGTCCTTCGCTCATGGGTCCAACGACGTGGCCAATGCGGTCGGGCCCTTGGCCGCCATCGTCAGTGCGGTGACTGAAGGCCAAGTCGCGGGGAAGGTGACCTTGCCGTTCTGGGTGCTGGCCATCGGCGCCGTTGGGATTTCCGTCGGGCTTCTGCTGTTCGGTCCCAAGATCATCGAGATCGTTGGTGAAAAGATTACCAAGCTCGACCGGGTACGCGCTTTCTGTGTCGCTCTATCGGCAGCGATCACCGTAATCATCGCCTCGACACTGGGCTTGCCGGTGAGTTCGACGCACATTGCCGTCGGGGCTGTGTTCGGCGTTGGGTTCTTGCGTGAGTTCATTTCCAACCGCGGCGCGCATATCGGCGTTTCCGCGCCGCCGGTTCCGGCCTCGGCGAAGGAGCTGGAAGAAGCGGAGTTCCGCCGCTGGGCGAAGGCACGCAAGCGGAAACTGGTCCGCCGCCGGCACATGGCGACGATTGCTGCGGCTTGGGTGATTACGGTACCGGCGTCTGCGCTGCTCGCGGCCGCGATCTTCTACGCCATCAACATATTTCTTTAGACGGCCGTTCTGAAAAGAGAAACGGCGCGGAAGTGCTCCGCGCCGTTTCCGTTGCGCTTGGGCCGCCTATGCCAATCGGCCGGTCGCGCTCCAGGTAGTCCTGTCTCCCAACAGCCCCAAGCTAGTCCCCACTAATGGGGCGAGAACACCGGGAGGTGTTCGAGGTCGAATTCGGACTCCTTCTCTATATTGGGGGTCGCATAATTGAGGAAGCTTTCCGGCAGGGCCGCGCCCCAATATACGCCCGTTCCCCGAGTGTCCTCGTCCCAAACCACCGGTTCAAAGTCCGGCGCATAGACGAAGAAGCCAGAAGTATAGACTTCAATCCGGTTGCCGCCCGGCTCGAAAGAATAGAGGTAGAACGCCTGCGAGTTGTTGTGCTTGGACGGACCCGCTTCGATCTCGATCCCGTTCTCGGCGAAGATGTCGGCGGTCCGCAAAACGTCGGACTTGTCGTCCACCCACAGGGAGAAGTGGTGGAGGCGTCCATGCAGGCCTTTGATATCGAGCACGTAGGCCAGTTCATGGTGTTTGGTCGTCGAACTCATCCACGAGCCGATCTCGGTCTTGCCGTTTTCGAACATCACTTGCTCGCGGAGCTTGAGGCCCAGCGTCTGCTCGACGAACTTACGGTTGGCATCGACGTCCTTGCAGCACACGGCGAGATGGTCCGTTTGTCGCACGCAAGCCCCGCGCCCGGTGAATTTCATCGGCTGGTTCATCAGGGTGGAGTGCAGCTCCGGCGGCGCGACGTATTTTTCTTCCTCGTAGTAGATTTCCATGTAGTGGCCGTCTGGATCGCGGAAGCGGTAGCAGCGGCCGTGACCGTAATCGCCATTGGCCCAGCCGATGCCGAGGCCCGATTCCTCGATGGCGGCGGCGCGGCGCTCGAGCGCCTGCGGACTGACGGTGCGGAAGGAGATATGGCCGACACCGGGCAGCTTGCCTTCGGTCAGCTTGAGTGTCCATGCGGCGTAATCGCCGTAGCCGCGCAGGTACGCTGACTGACCTTCCTGGTGGACGACCTCCATGCCAAGGAGGTCGCGGAAATACCACAGACTTTCATTTGGTTTGGGGGTCATCAACTCGACATGGCCGAGATGAGCAATATCCTGCAAAGGCTCTTCTTGTGGGGGCATAGTTTTGGCATCCATCGGTCTTTCCTCCGTACCTTCACGTCTACCTGGAGTTTCAACACATAGAGCGGCCCGTTAAGAATTGCATTGATCTTGGTCAAATGGCTGAAAACAAAGGCTTCAGCTCCAAACATCGCCATGGCGAAAGGCGTAGTCCTATGTTAGTGTCCGCTAATAATAAACCAATGCAATCGACCGTTTATCTCCATTTATTTCGTTATATTTCAATCAACTACGCTTCTTTCTTTGCCAGGGAGATGAGAGTGTTAGCGTGTATAGGAAGTGGCCGGAGATCGGCCTGTGCGGTTTTTGCGGCAACCGTTCTGTTGCTGACCGCATTTTCGGCCAATGCTGAGGGCTTGGCGCGTCCGTCCGGGCCCGTCGTCGTGACGATCACCGGCGACATTTCGGAGACCAACCGTCCGGCCTACGACGCCAAACTGGATTTGTTCTTCAAGTACCACGAAAAGGAATTCACCCGCGCCGCGGCGTTCGATTACGGCATGCTTGAAGCCATCGGAACGACCAAGATGGTGATCCGGATGCCGGGCGATCCGACGCGCCGGGAGCTTGAAGGCGTGAAGTTGGACGCGTTGCTCGACGTGGTCGGTGCGAAAACGCGGGGTATTACCGCGGTCGCGCTGGATGGCTTCGGGGTCGAAATCGGGACCGAAGAGTTGGATGGACGGGACTGGCTGGTGGCCTTTAGGGAAAATGGCCGCTATCTTGGGATCGGACAGCGGGGGCCCTTATGGCTCGTATTTTCTCCGGCGGCTGAAAATCGTATGGCCACCGAAGAAGAGGAGGGGCGTTGGCCGTGGGCCACGTTCCTTATCACTGTCGAAGACGTTAACTAACGCCTGATTGTCGAAGACATTAACTAACCCAAGGGACGCCGTCCCAGCGGCGGCGTGAGGGAGATGCACATGAAGTTCAATCGTATTCTAGCCGTATCTGCGGGCTTGATAATGCTATCGGGTACCGCGATGGCGCAAACGGTCGGTATTGCCGCTTCCAAGGCCGGCTTTACGTCTCAGGCCGGTGCAGCGATCGCGAAAGTCGTTTCCGAAAATACCGACGTGAAAATGCGGACCCAGACTTTCGGTGGGTCGAGCGTTTACGTGCCGCAGGTTAGCGCCGGGATCATGCAATTCGGCCTCGCCAACCAGCTCGAAACCTATTACGCGGCGACCGGCACCGGCATTTACAAGGGCCGCAAACAGCCCGATCTGCAAATTGCAACGGTTTTGACCCCGTTCCGCTCCGCCGTTTATGCCAAAAAAGGCTCGGGCATCAAAACGGGCGCCGATCTTAGAGGCAAGCGCGTGCCGTCGGGCTGGACCAGCCAGAAGATCATCGGCGTTCTGATGAACGGTGTGTTGGCAAATGCCGGGCTGACCTATGACGACGTCGTTCAGGTTCCTGTCGCGAACGTCGTGCAAAGCGCTGACGATTTTGCCGCTGGCAAGACCGACGTCTTCTTCTTTGCGTTCGGTTCCGGCAAGGTGAAGGAAACGGATGCCAAGGTCGGTGGCGTTCAGGTGGTCGGGATCGATACCTCGCCCGAAGCCGTTGCCCGTATGCGCAAGCACGTGCCGCCGGCATATGTCTACAACAACAATCCTTCTCCGGCGAACCTGGGTGTTTTCGAGCCCACGGCGGTGATGGCTTACGACTATCTCGTGCTGACCAACTCGAAGGTTTCCGAGGATGTCGTCTATAAGCTGGTCAAGGCGATGCACGACAACCCGAAGGGGCTGGCGTCGGCATTTCCCGCACTGCGCCTGTTCTCGCCGGACAGCATGGCGAAGAATTTTGAAGGCGTGAGCTACCACGCCGGTGCCATCAAGTATTACAAGGAAATCGGCCAGTGGCCGCCGAAATAAGGCGTCTTTGATTGTCCGATACCGAATTAGAAAAACAAGAAAAGTCAGTTCCGGCGGCGTTGGGTGGCCTTATTGCCACCCTCGCCGTCGTGCTGATGGTGGGGGCGATTGCCTGGTCGACGGACCTCTTCCGTGTCTTCGGGCTCGTCCTCTATACGCAGCAATTTCTGATCGGCATGCTGGCCGTGTCGATCCCCCTCGTGTTCCTCGTTTATCGTGTTTCCGGCCGGCGCGGCGGTGTTCCGCCGTGGTATGACATCCTTGCCGGTGTGCTCGGTTTCGGAGCGTCCGTCTATATGGCGGCTCGCTATCCGGTGCTTGCCGAAATGGTTATGGAGACGCCCGCGGACGGGCTGATCGTCGGAACGATCATCCTGCTCGTCGTGGTGGAGGGAACACGCCGTACGGTCGGCCATGTTTTTACCGGCGTCGTGGTCTTCTTTGCTCTGCTCGGGCTGGTCGGCCATTTGATACCCGGTGATTTGCAAGCCCGCTACATTCCGCCGGCGATCCTGTTCTATACGTTTGCGTGGGATCCGACGGCGATGCTCGGTCTGCCCATGGAGATCGTGTCGACCGTCGTGGTCTCCTTCGTTCTCTTCGGGCACATTCTGCTCGTTTCAGGCGGATCCGAATTTTTCACCGAATTGTCTATGATCCTTGTCGGCCGTTTCCGCGGCGGTCAGGCCAAGATCGCGGTCACCGCGTCGGGCATGTTCGGATCCATTTCCGGCAGTGCGGTTTCCAACGTGGCGACGACGGGGGTTATCACCATTCCGCTGATGCGCAACGCCGGCTACGACGTCCACAAGGCCGGCGCCATCGAGGCCGTGGCGTCGACGGGCGGGCAGCTGATGCCACCGATCATGGGGGCGGCCGCCTTCCTCATGGCCGAGTTCCTCGAAGTCGAATACAAGGAAGTGGTTCTTGCGGCGCTGATCCCGGCCATTCTCTATTACGTGGCCCTGTTCATCCTGGCGGATCTCGAAGCCGCCAAAAGCGGCATCAAGGCGGTCGACCGTGCGCAAATTCCCCGTCCGATCAAGGTGCTAAGGGAAGGCTGGTTTTTCTCGCTGCCGTTCGTCGCGCTGATCTACGCCCTGTTCTGGCTCAACATGTCGCCGGAAAAAGCGGCGCTTTTGTCCGCCGTGGTTATCGTCATCTGTTCTGCGATCTTCGGTTACAAGGGCAAACGCCTGAAACCGATGGAGGTCTATGCGGCGGTCCGCGATACGGGTATCGCCGTGCTCGATATCATCATGATCGGTGCGGCCGCGGGCGTCGTCATCGGCGCGCTGGGTATTACCGGTTTGGCCTATGCGCTTACGCAAATGCTGATCAGTCTCGGCGGCGGCAATATGCTGTTGCTGCTCCTCGTCTCGGCGGTGGTCTGTATCATTCTGGGCATGGGAATGCCGACGGCGGGCGTTTACATCCTGTTGTCGACGCTGGTGGCCTCGTCGCTCGTCGAGGTCGGCATTCTGCCCATGGCGGCGCATCTCTTCATCCTCTATTTCGGCATGATGTCGATGATCACGCCGCCGGTGGCCATTGCCGCCTTTGCCGCGGCAAGCCTGTCCGGCGCCGATGCGATGAAGACCGGGTTGGCTGCCATGAAATTCGGTTGGCTCGCGTATTTGATTCCATTCCTGTTCGTATTCAGTCCGGAATTGATCATGCAGGGAGCGCCCGCTGCGATTGTTTTGGCGGCAATTACGGCAGCCGTCGGCGTTTGGCTCGTCTCCGTCGCCATCATCGGGTATTTCTCGCGGCCGCTAAATGTGCTGTTCCGGCTTCTGTTCGCGCTCGCCGGACTTGGTTTGTTGGTTCCCGCGTCTGCCTTCGACGGCGCGCATGTCACCGATATCGCGGGCCTTATCCTTGGCATCGTTCTTGTGGGCCGGGAGTTCCTTTTTGCCCGGCAGGCACGTGCCGTTACCTCTAGAAGCTAGGAAAGACTGGGGAAATCCGTAAGCCTAGATGGCTGGCCTTTATAAGGTTCCGACGTTATCTTGTCGCCCCGGCAAACGGTGTGGGCATTCGCCCTTAAGCGCCGTTCCGCCGGAATTTGATCAACCCAGAAAACGCCGTCACAGGGACGGCGGAGGGAGACAAAATATGAAGCTCAATCGAATTCTCGCCGTATCGGCAGGTGTCATGCTGATGTCGAGCGCCGCGATGGCGCAGACCGTTGGTATCGGAACCACGAAGGGCGGTTTCACCAACCAGATGGGGCAGGCACTGTCCAAAGTGGTGTCCCAGAAGACCGATTTGCAGATGCGGTCGCAGCCGTTCGGCGGTTCGAGCGTCTATGTGCCGGCCATGGACGCCGGTCAGTTGGAATTCTGTCTGGTGAACGAGTTGGAAGCCTATTACGCGGTTTCCGGCACCGGCATTTACGACAAGAAGCATCCCAATATCCGCGTCGTGTCGACGACCATTCCGTTCCGCAACGGCATCTATGTCCGCGCCGATTCGGATATCAAAACCATGGGCGATTTGAAGGGCAAACGTGTTCCTGGCGGTTGGGCCAGCCAGCGCATTATTCAGCCGCTAATGGAAGGGAACTTGGCGAATGCCGGTCTGGATTACGCGAAAGACGTGACGCAGGTTCCCGCGCCGAACGTGGTCAAGGGCGCCGACGATTTTGCCGCTGGCAAGACCGATGCCTTCCTGTTCGTTTTCGGTGCCGGTAAGGTCCGCGAAACAGCCGCCAAGGTCGGCGGTCTGCGGGTTCTGCCGTTCAGCATCGAACCCGGCCCACTTGCCGCGGCCCGCGCGGCCGTGCCGCCGGCATTCGGCTTCCCCGTATCGCCCTCCAAGGCCAACATCGGTGTGGATAAGGACATGCACGTGATGGCCTACTATCACACGCTGGCCGCCGGCGCGGATGTGTCCGAGGACACGGTCTACAAGGTGGTCAAGGCGCTGCATGACAACACTGCCGACCTGTCTAAAGCGGTTCCGGCCATGCGGCTTTTCAAGCCGGAGAACATGGCCATCAACTTCAAGGGGCTTGAGTATCACCCCGGCGCCATCAAGTTCTACAAGGAAAAGGGCATGTGGCCGCCCAAATCCTAAGGCGCTAAGAGCACTTGTCTAACGAACCAACAAAAACGAAAGCATCGTCGGAAGAAGGGCAGATGAGCGGACTAGCGTCAGCTCTCGCCATTCTTCTGACGTTGGTTGCGCTCGCTTGGGCGGCTGATCTCACGCGCGAGGTCGGCCTCCAGCTTTATACCGAACAGGCGTTGAGCGGCATTCTGGCCATCGCTTTGCCGCTTGTGTATGCGCTGATCGGGATCGACGGCAACCGCACGACCAAGTTTCCACCTTGGTACGACGTTGCCTTTGCGGTCGCCGGGTTTGCATCGGCGGCCTATATCACCGTGAACTACCCGGAGCTTGCGCAACTGGTTGCCGCGAGCCCGGTCGACGGTTTGATCGCCGGTACCATCATGATGGTGCTGGTGGTGGAAGGTCTCCGCCGCACGGTCGGCTTGGTCCTGACGGTGCTCGTTACGTGTTTCATCTTGCTCGGGTTGCTCGGCCATTTCATTCCGGGCACCCTCGCGGGCCGTCAGATCGATTGGCAAAATCTGTTTTATTATTTGTCGTGGGATCCCTCGGGTATCCTCGGCACACCGATGCGGGTCGTTTCGACCATTGTCATCGCGTATGTGTTTTTCGGCCAGATTCTGGCCAAGTCGGGCGGTTCGTCCTTTTTTACCGAAGCCTCGATGGTGCTGGTCGGCCGTTACCGCGGCGGTCAGGCCAAGATTGCCGTGACCGCGTCGGGTTTCTTTGGCTCCATTTCCGGCAGCGTCGTTTCCAACGTGGTGACCACCGGCGTGATCACCATACCGTTGATGCAACGCGGTGGGTATCGCGCGGTGCAGGCCGGCGCCATCGAAGCGGTGGCCTCAACCGGTGGGCAGTTGATGCCACCGATCATGGGGGCCGCCGCCTTCCTGATGGCCGAATTCCTGGAAATTCCCTATACGGACGTCGTCGTCGCGGCCCTTATCCCGGCGGTTCTTTACTACGTCGCTTTGTTCATCCTCGCCGATCTCGAGGCGGGGCGCACCAACATCAAGCCGATGAACAAGGAAGACATTCCCGCTCTTATGCCCATCCTCAAAGACGGGTGGTACTTCCCGCTGCCGTTCGTGGTCCTGATCGTTGCCTTGTTCGGTTGGAATTTCTCGCCCGAGGCCTCGGCCTTAATCGCGTCATTGGTGATTATCGCGACGGGCATGCTTATCGGCTACAAAGGCAAGCGTCTTTCACTCATGGATGTTTTGGCGGCGGTACGCGATACCGGCACGGCGGTGCTCGATATCGTGATGATTGCGGCGGCGGCCGGGGTAATCATTGGGGTGCTCGACATTACCGGGATCGGTTTCGGCCTGTCCCTGGTGCTCGTCGAAATGGGCAGTTCGAATATCTTCACCTTGCTTTTGGTATCGGCGGGAATCTGCATCGTGCTCGGCATGGGCATGCCCACGGTCGCGGTCTATTTGCTGCTGGTGACCTTGGTCGTGCCGCCGATGATCGATGTCGGCATCGACAGGATCGCCGCGCACCTGTTCATTCTCTATTTCG
The DNA here is from genome assembly GCA_913055735.1 of uncultured Rhodospirillales bacterium. Taxonomy (GTDB): domain Bacteria; phylum Pseudomonadota; class Alphaproteobacteria; order Rhodospirillales; family UBA2165; genus CAJXKD01. Next base: position 956,826 of record CAJXKD010000002.1, on the reverse strand, counting down.
GAATGATGTCGATGATCACACCGCCGGTGGCCATTGCCGCCTTCGCCGCGGCGACTCTGACCGGGGCTGATGCCATGAAGACGGGCTTCATGGCCATGCGGTTCGGCTGGTTCGCCTATGTCGTGCCATTTTTGTTTGTGATGTCGCCCACCTTGCTCATGCAGGGCGAATGGTCGGCGATTATTCTAGCGGCGATCTCCGCCGCAGGGGGCGTGTGGTTGGTTTCCATCGCCGTGATCGGGTATTTCCTGCGCTCTCTGAGCCCCGTGCATCGTCTGCTATTTGGGGCCGCCGGTTTAGGGTTGCTCATGCCGGCCTCGGCCTTCGAGGGTGCCTTGATTACGGATATCGCCGGCTTTGTGGCGGGCCTGCTGCTGATCACGTGGGAACTCGTCGCCAGCCGCAAACAGCGCGCGGCTGCTACCACATCCCCATCCTAGGTACTTACGTTAATAGTCGAAGTCGGGGAACTTGATGTGCGGGAAGCCGCTCGTCACCGACGGAGCGCGCACCGGGCGCGCGTCGCGATAAAGGTGTGCCGGCGTTAGTTTGTCGAGGGCATTCGCGCCCAAGAGCCCCATGGACACCTGCATTTCCTCTTCGAGGATGTCGAGGACACGGGCAACGCCTTCTTGCCCGCCGGCCGCCAAACCCCAGCCATAGAGCTTACCGATTCCGACCGCATCGGCGCCCAATGCGATTGCCTTGATGATATCGGTGCCGCGCACGAAGCCGCCGTCGACCACCACCTTGGCCTTTCCGTCGACAGCCTCGACAACTTCGGGGAGCACCGCGATGGCCCCGCGCCCGTGATCCAACTGGCGCCCGCCGTGGTTGGAGATATAGACAATATCGATTCCATGCTCGACGGCGAGGCGGGCGTCCTCCGCCGTCGCGATTCCCTTGGCCACCAAGGCTACTTTGCATTTGTCGCGAATACGGTCGATTTGATCCCAATCGAGCTTGGCCTGGTAATCACGGTCGAGGCCGGCTCGCTGGCGGCCGCGCGGCGTATGCCCCTTTATCAGATCACGTTCCCGCCGGCTGTAGATCGCGGTATCGACGGTGAGACAGAATGCAACGAAACCGAGTGCTTGAACCTGATCTAGGATGTCGAAAACCCAGGCGTCGTCGCCATGGACATAAAGCTGATAGCCAAGGGGCGATTTCACCTCGGCCTTTGCGACATCCATACCGGGTTCGGTAACCGAACTGAGGATCGACAGAATACCGAAGTCCTCCGCGGCCTTGAGAGCGGGAAGCCCGCCACCATTGGGGCAAATTTGCTGGAGGCCGCCGATGGGCGCCAGGAAAACTGGTAGCCGCATCTTCATGCCGAGAAATTCGCGGCTCAAATCAATATCCGAAACATTGTTGAGAACCCGCGGGCGGAAGGCAATCTCGTCCAGGGCCTGACGGTTACGAAGAAGCGTGGTCTCGGTTTCGGCCCCGCCGGTCAGATAGTCCCAGGCATTCTGGTCCAGGCGCTGCCGCGCCAGTTTGACGATTTCGCTGGTTGTCCGCATCGCGGCGATAGTTTGTTCGCTCATCCTGCAAGCCCTTTGCCCTGTTGGTCCTCATTCATGCCGCCGTGGGGCCGAGTTTGCACGCACAATGTGGCCGGATCGAGCCATATATTCACCAAATTTAAAGCAACGGCTGACATGCTGGCTTCGTTATCAAGAGAAGAGGGCCCGGGATGCGTTTCTCCGTTCGATACCAAAGTAAGCAAAAAAATTGGGCCGTTATCGATACAGGGGTCGCCGAACAGATTGTCGGCATCCATGAAACCAAGGCTGCCGCGTACAAGCAGGCCTTTGCTGAGCAGGAACGCTGGCGCAAGTTCGATCCTGCCGTTCGCGAACTGACCCGTAGCCGTAAGAATAAGAGCGAAACCAAAGGGCGCCCGCCCTCGCTCGTCGTTCGTTAAATTCCTTTCGGATAGTCCTGAGGCGCGGCCCGATGCCGTGCAGCGCCGGCTACATGAAGTCGCGCGGTTCGAACTCGTCGGCGAGAACGGTGATGTCCGGGACCTTTAGCATACGGCCATTGGCGCCGAAGAATTCCACGATGCCTTCATCTTCCATCTTGCGGATTGTGCGCGAGATGGATTCCGGCGTTGTTCCGATCATGGACGCCATATCGGTGCGCGAGATTGGCATCTTGACCTCGATGGGGGAGGCGCTCCGCTCCGTCCCGGATCGATCGATGAGTACCATCAGTAGGTGTGCAAAGCGGGCACGTACCGAAAGGGTGACGTTTTGGAAAATTTTCTCTTCGGCTTCTTCCAATTCATTCGACGCGCGTTGCAGGAAGCGAAGGCCGAGCGCCGGATTGTGTTCGAGCAGCGTGCGCACCGTCGGCGCATCGATGTAACAGACGCGTGTCGGTTCCAAGGTTTCGGCACTTGATAGGAATTCATGGCCGGTCAGCAGGCAGCGGTAACCCAAGGTTTCGCCGGGCTCCGCGAGATGTAGCAGGATGGAATGGCCGTCGGCATCGTATTTTCTGATACCGACGAGGCCGCTCTCGATGCAATAGACACCGCGGCATTCATCACCTTCGCTATAGACCAATTCTCCGGGAAATAGATCGCGCGTGACGCGGTGGTCATCAATGAGCTTGAGCTCACGGTCCGAGAGTACGCACCACTCGGTTCGCTCACGAGCTTGGCACGTAAAACACGAGATTGAAGGCGTGGTAGCCACCCGGTGCGCTCCCATGGGGTTGCCGTATTTCTGCGACGCATGCGCATTTTTGAATAAGCGGGAGGGCGGGTCAAGGCAGTGAATTACAGGATTTTTAAGTAAATTGCGTGCAGCTGGTCTTAACAATTTTGCCAAAGGTTAACGAGGCGGGGTTGTATAAATATGGAAAGACAACCGCCAGACCCTCCAAAGCCTAGGGAAAGCCCAATTTTTCGCGCTCTTGTAACCGCTTAGCCGACTGCCCATCCTTTTAATAGGCGCTAGAAGGAGGGCCTTATGGCAGATACTGAAGCCGACAGCGGGCCGGAAAACAGCCCATCCAGCCTGGATGAAATGACCCACGGTGAAATGCTGCGGATCTATGACGATTCCGTCCGGTCGATCCTGTTCGCCAAGCAGTTGCAGTGGCGAACGGTCGGGTCGGCCCTACTTTTGTATTTGGTGATGATCGGGCTTGTGAAGTTCGTTTCCTCGGCAGCCGGTTTCGTCGCATTGCTCAAGATCGGAGTCATTCTGGTGGCGACGGGCGCCATCCTGATCATCGTGATCTACCAGTTCTGGCAGGCCACCGAAGGCAAGAAGATTGCCGGTGTGACGAAGAGTATGTCTTCGTTCTTCCGCGATGTGCGTGCGGTCAAAAGTAATCTGGAAGCGAATGTTCATCGGTATATGTTGTTGGCGATAATGCTGATATTGATCCTGTTTGGTGGCTTCATCGCACTCGATGCCATCGGATTGGTTCCGCCGCCCGCGGCCGCTAAGATGACGATAAGATAGTCAAGGGCCGTACACCAAAAGGGGAGAATCCGCGTGAGCCGTATCCTCGTTACCGGCGCGCTGGGGCAGATCGGGTCCGAACTGGTTCCGGCACTGAGGGACAAGTACGGCGCGGATCAGGTTATCGCGGCGGATTTCCGTATGCCTACCGGCGAGATAGAGGCGCCGTTCGAGTGGATCGACGTCACTCAGCCCAACCAGCTTCAAGATGTCTTCCGACGTCACAAGATCAGCCGGATCTACCATATGGCAGCGCTTCTGTCGGCTGTCGCCGAAGACAAGCCGCAGTTGGCGTGGGAGGTCAATATGGGCGGCCTCTACAACGTTCTCGAGCTTGCGCGTCTGCACAATTGTTCGGTGTTCTTCCCAAGTTCCATCGGTGCGTTCGGACCGACCACGCCGCGTGACGGCACGCCGCAGGACACCATCCAACGCCCGACAACGATTTACGGGGTGACCAAGGTTTCGGGCGAACTGCTGTGCGACTATTATGCGACCCGTTTCGGCCTCGATACGCGCGGCCTTCGCTTGCCCGGTTTGATTTCCTATACGGCGCCGCCGGGCGGGGGCACCACCGATTACGCGGTGGAGATATTCTATCAGGCCGTCCGCTATCGCCATTACACCTGCTTCCTGTCGGAAGATACGCGCCTCGACATGATGTATCTGCCGGATGCCATCGGGGCGATGATCAAGTTGATGGAAGCGGACGCGAGCAAGTTCAAGCACCGCAACGCCTTCAACGTGACGGCGATGAATTTCACGCCGACGGAAATTGCGGACGAGATCCGAAAGCACATTCCGGAATTCGTCATCGAGTATGACGTCGATCCGATGCGTCAAGCCATCGCCGACAGTTGGCCGCGCTTCATGGATGACAGTGCCGCGCGCGCCGAGTGGGGCTGGACCCCGACTTACGATCTGGCCATGATGACCAAGGATATGCTCGAGCATGTCGGGGCAAAGGTGAAGTCCGCCCGATAGATTTTCCAACGGGATTGGACAGACGAAAGGTCCAAGAAACGGACCCATCAATGGGCTCGAATTAAATTGGGGAGGACATATCGTGCCGCATCAACGTCTCGAATCCATTCTTGCCGGCCGTTTGCGGGAACTCGATGAACAGGGGACCCGAAAAGGGCGCGAAACGGTCATCGACCGTGTGATCGAGCCGTCATTTACGTGGGGGCCGCGCTACGTCCTGTTGGATGATCCCAATCGTCCTTACATCCGCATGAATTCCAACGGATATCTGGGGTTGGCCCTCGACCGCCGCGTCCGCGAAGCCGAGGACCGTGCGGTGAAACGCTATGGGACCGGGCCGGGCGCGGTGCGGTTTATCAGTGGAACCTGGTCGCCGCACAAGGAGCTGGAAGCCCGCTTGGCGGCGTTTCACCAGCGCGATGCCGCAATGATTTACTCGTCGGCGTATGCCACCGTCATGGGGGTATTGCCGCCGCTGGTGACCGATCAGACGGTGGTGATCAGCGACGAACTCAATCACAACTGCATTATCAATGCCACCCGTCTGGCCCAGCCCAAACAGAAGCGCATTTACCGGCATTTGGATATGGCCGAGCTGGACCGGCAACTTGCGGAGGCGGCGGGCGACTGCGTGCGCGCGATCATCGTGACGGACGGGATTTTCAGCATGCGCGGCGATCATGCGCCGTTGGATCAGATTTGCGCTATTGCCGAGAAGCATGACTCTGCATTTCCCGAGAATGTCATCGTCATTGTCGATGACTCGCATGGCGTCGGCGCTTTTGGTGAAACGGGACGCGGAACGGAGGAATATGTGAAGGCAACGGGTGTCGATTTGCTGGTCGCCACGTTGGGGAAGGCCTTCGGCGTCAACGGCGGTTATGTCGTCGGCGCGCGCCCGTTCATCGACTATCTGCGCGAAACGTCACCGTTTTATGTCTACTCCAATCCCATTACGCCGGCCGAAGCGGCGGCGGCGAAAACGGCGATCGATATTGTCGATAGCCCGTCCGGTCAGAAACTTCTCGACCATTTGCGGGCGATGACCCGGCGGTTCGAAAAGGGGCTCGCGGACCTCGGCTTCGAGACCATCCCAGGCGAACATCCCGTCGTGCCATTGATGGTGCGCGATACGGCTAAAACGGCGGCACTCATCGCGCACCTTCGGGCTGGTGGCGTGTTGGCGACGGGGTTGAACTATCCCGTCGTGCCAAAGGGCGACGAGGAAATCCGTTTCCAGATTTCCGCCGATCATACGCCCGGCGATATCGATGAGGTGCTGGGTATTTTGGCCAGCTTCGAAGCGTAGCTCGGCGAGAACCCCGCCTATTGCATCGGCGAAAATTTCGCCGGCAGCATAATGAGATTTTCCTGGGTCGTCAGGGTCGGCTGCTTCGGCACGTGGATGATACTCGGTGGCCAGATTTTGTCGGCGACCGCATTGCCACGAACTTCGGCACGCTGATCGAAGGTCTGATAGGGCCAGATGTGCACCAGCTTGTGTGAGACGCCGAGATCGCTGAGCATCAGGACGCTGATCGGCGAACGGCTTGTTCGTTCCGGTAATCCCTTTTCCCAACCGGCGATGAGATCGTCGTAGGTGCCGGGCACGACTTGATAGCTCCGCATCTCATAGATCGGGCCGTGGTTGCCGGGCTCGAGCAGGGGTGAAAAAGAAAAGGGGGCAAAGACCTCCACCGTTCCACCAGTGGTCAGTTGGCCAAGGTGCGGCGGCCAGCCTTCTTCTTTGCTGGCGGCGGCCCTGATTTTGTCCCGTTCGGCGAGATTTTTGTAAGGCCAGATGGTGATGACCTGATTGAGCGGCCCGATTTCCGTATACCAGCACCCCGCCATTTCGGAAAATTTCTTCCGGTAGGTTTCATAGGCATCGCCATAGATTTCCAGGAACTTCCCGGCCTGGTTCGGTGGCGTGGTGTAGGTTCTCATTTCGTAGATCATCGTGCGCGTTCCGTCGTCCCTGTTGGTGAACCCATGGTTCCCGGCGAATTGTTGCCTACCGTACTATACCTCTCGGCGTAGGTTGTCACGTGTGCGCGAGTGGCTTGTCGGCGTCGCGGTGTTTCCGTAATCTGCCGGGCTATTCAATGCCTATTCAACCATGAAGCAAAATACAGGGAGTGCCTTATGGCAATAGTTCCACGCGTTCTTCACGAGCATATCAACACGGCCTTTCCCGATAACGTGTGCCTTGTGGGGAGCATTCAGGCGGATGGTTATCCGCAGATCAGCCCGCGCGGCAGCGTGGTGGTACTCGACGATGAAACCATGGGTTTCTGGTTGCGCGGCGGTGGAACGACCGCCGAGGGCGTCACCGAAGGGACTAAACTCGCGGTCTATTACCGCAACCGGGCCTTTGGTGCGAGAGGCGGCAACGGCATGCTGCCGGCCGGAGGCATCGCTCGTTTCTACGGAACCGCAACGGTCCATAAGGACGGCGATGTCTACGAAGCGGTCTGGAACAAGATGGTGCAGCCGGAACGGGACAACGACCCGGAGAAGAAGGGATTTGCGGTTTCGATCAATATCGAACGGGCGGAATTTCTGACCGGTAAGCCGTTGCCCGAGGACCTAGCCATGCCTGCCTAGGGCCCCCACGAACAACCGAAAAGCGCTCCGCGGGGAACCGGGAGCGCTTTTTCGTTATCTGCGGGATTATTTGACGCCTGACTGGACGGCGGGGATGTTCGGGCCGCCGGCGCTGTAATCGCCGCCACAGTCCGGTTGTTTGTCGAACATGCCGACCCAGTTCGCCCAACCGCTCCCGTCACCGAGCATGTGGCGGCGCAGTTGTTGCCGGTAGTCGTTTTCCTGATCGGGCGGTGACGCGTCGTCGCCGGAGGCCGTAGCAAAACCGCCGGTCGGATCTTCGAACCCGCTGATGGCGACAACCCGGGCGGAGGCGGGATCCACTTCCATTTCGACCGGCGCCTGCCCGGCGTCGGCGATATGAACATGATAGGTGTGGTCGTCCGTCACCGTCAGTTCGATGCTGGCGCCTTCGATCCCCGCACGTGCCAGATGTTGCTCGATGGCGGTACGGACGTCGAAGGTCGTCAGTTCTTCCTTGCCGCTCGGCAGCTCGGGGGCCCCGGCGCAGGCCAGCGCAAGGTTCGTATTTTTTTCCGTCTGGTCGGCCATCCGGGGGCCGGTCCCCGTCGGCATGCCACCCACATCCAGAAATAGGGCGAGCGCCGCGGCGCCTGCGCTTGCCAGCAAGGTAGCAGCAACGGCCGCTGGGAGAAGCGTTTGCGAGTTCATCGAAAAATCCTTGTCCGCCGTTATCTTATTTAAAATTTTTAATATTTCAGTCGAAGTTCGATTAACGCCGGTCTTCCCCAACCCCCCACCAAATGGGTCGGCGTGGCCGGATTACGACGTCACTGAAGGTGAACGGACATTAACTGTAAGACCTTTATGAAAAGTTGAGGAAACGGCCCAATTTCGGCCATTTTCGGGCGGTTTTGGGCTTTTTGTGGGGCCGGTCAGCCGACCGCCGCTTTCTCGATCTTGGGGTAGGCGGCGCCGAGGGTCAGGGCCCGGGCCACCATGAAAATCATCAACGACAGCCATAAGCCGTGGTTGCCCCACAGAGGCTGTAGCGTGACGGCCGCGACCAGGAAGGCGGCCAGGGAAATCACCATGCCGTTTCGCATGGCGCCGGTCCGGGTCGCGCCGATGAAGATGCCGTCGAGGGTAAAGGACCAGACCGAGATCACAGGGGAGATCACCAGCCACCAGCGGTACTCCCGGGCGAGTTCCCGCACGTTGTCGATATTAGTCAGGAGGTCGATGATCAGCGGCCCGGCGGCGGCATAGACGACCGTGTAGAAGGTAGCGATGAGGGCGGCCCAGGCGCCGCAAATCTTGACGGCGAGGCGAAGTGTCCGTTGATCGCGGGCGCCCAAGGCGCCGCCGACGAGCGCCTCGGCGGCGTGGGCAAAGCCGTCGAGCCCGAAGGACAAGAAATGCTGGAATTGGATCAGCACGGCGTTGGCCGCCAGGGTGTCGTCGCCCAACTTCGCCGCCCGGGCGGTAAAGAACGCGAAGGCGAACATCAAACAGAAGGTGCGGATAAAAATATCGCGGTTGATGGCGATCAGACGTTTGATTTTATCCCGGTCCCAAAAATCGATGTCGGCCCACCTGCCGCTCATGCGTTTCAATTCGCGGCGAACCAATACGGCGCCGAGGCCGAGTGCCGCGACTTCGGCGAGCACCGTCGCCGCGGCGACCCCCGCGACGTCCCAGCCGAAACCGATGACGAACAGCAGGTCGAGGGCAATGTTGAGGCCGTTCATGACGACCTGCAGCAAAAGAACCGCGCGCGTGTTCTGAACACCGACGAACCAGCCGACGATGGCATAGTTGATGAGGACGGCCGGCGCGCTCCAGATACGCACCAGGAAATAGGTGCCGGCCAGGGCTTCGACATCGGCACTGGCCTCGAACAGATAGAGCCCGATCTGCAAGGCGGGCCATTGCACCAGCCAAAGCGCGATGCCGAGCGCCAGTCCCAATCCGCCGGCGCGGGCCAGAACGGCGCGCATTTCCGCCCCGTCCGTCGCACCATAGGCTTGCGCGGTCAGTCCGGCGGTTCCCATGCGCAAAAAGCCGAGCCCCCAGAAAATAAAATGAATGATGGTGCCGCCGACGGCGACGGCGCCGAGAAACATAGGATCGGGCAAGTGACCCATGACGGCCGTGTCCACAGCGCCCAACAGCGGCACGGAAAGGTTCGCCAGAATGATCGGACCCGCAAGACGCCAGACGCGCCGGTTGAGGGCGGCGGCATTCGGCGGTATGGCGCTGGACTGTGGGTCGGTCATGGACGGTTCGAGAGCCTTTGGTTTCCGTGGGTTACGCTCGGGTTGGTGTGTTGGATTGCGGTGGACAGTCCGCAGTGCAGCGGTACGCTACCGGCGGGGAGGAGTTCATGACCGATATCGCATCTCACATGCCGTATGATAAGTCCTATGCCGAGGTCAACGGGCTTCGCATGGCCTATGTCGACACGGGCCCGGCTTCCGGCGCAAACGCCGATCCCATCGTGTTTTTTCACGGCAACATCACGTCGAGCTATATGTGGCGGAACGTCATTCCCCATGTGGCGGATGCCGCGCGATGTATTGCCATCGACAATATCGGCCAGGGGGATTCGGCGAAGCTGCCCAACTCCGGGCCGGGGTCGTACCGGCTTGCCGAGCATCAAAGCTATATCGACGGATTGCTGGATCAACTCGATCTCGGCGACCGGGTGACCTTGATGTTGCACGATTGGGGCGCGCAACTGGGCCTGACCTGGGCGCGCCGCAACACGGACCGCGTCAAGGCCATCGCCTATACCCAAGGCGTCATGGGCAATTTCGGCTGGGACTATTGGCCGCCTCAGGTGGCCGACTTGATGCGCCGGTTCCGCTCGGAGGAGGGCGAGAAATTGGTGCTGGAGGAAAACTATTTCGTCGAGAAGATCCTGCCGGCCATGGTCATCCGCGATATCCCAGACGAGGTTTGGGACGAATACCGGCGGCCCTACCGCAATCCCGGCGAGGATCGGCGCCCGACGCTCACCTGGCCGCGCGAAATTCCGGTGGAAGGGGAACCGGCCGACGTGCTCGAGATTATCGAGGCGAACAATGCCTGGATGAAGGCCTCGCCTCTCCCCAAACTATTCATCCACTGCACGCCGGAAACGGTTCTCAAGGCGGCAATTCTCGACAATGTGCGCACCTTTCCCAATCAGCACGAAGTGACGGTGAACGGGCTGCATTACGTTCACGAGGACAGCCCGCACGAGATTGGCGCGGCGCTGGCGGATTGGTACCGGAACCTGGGAGACGACGAATGAATGACGCAGCGATTTCCACCGACAATCCGTATGACTACCGCCGTGTTCCGGTGCTCGATTCCGAGATGGCCTATATCGAAGCGGGGACCGGTACGCCCATCGTGCTGGTGCATGGCAATCCGACGTCGTCCTATATCTGGCGGAACGTGATCCCCCATTTGGAAGGGTTGGGCCGTTGTTTGGCGCCGGACCTTATCGGCATGGGCCAATCGGGCAAGGTGCCAGGGTGCGGCTACCGCTATCCCGATCATGCGAAATATCTCGGCGCTTGGTTCGATGCGGTCGTGCCGGAGGGTGAGATCATTTTCGTCGTCCAGGATTGGGGAGCCGCCCTGTGTTTCGATTGGGCCAATCGGCACCGCGACCGGGTGCGCGGTATCTGCTATATGGAAGCGATGGTACAACCGCGCAAATGGATCGACCTGCCCGAAGATTACCGCAAAACGTTCCAGGGGTTCCGTACGCCCGAAGGGTTGCAGAGCGCCTTGGAGGCGAATGTATTCGTCGAGAAGGTTCTGCCCAACGGCGTGAAGCGCGGATTGTCGGAGGCGGAGATGGCGGTGTATCGGGCGCCGTACGAGAATCTGGAAGAGCGGTTGCCGACCGTACAATGGCCGCGGGAAATCCCGTTCGACGGCGACCCGGCGGACAATCATGAAACCGTGCAGGCCTATGCCGATTGGTTGGCGTCGAGTACGGATATCCCCAAGCTGTTTATTAACACCACCAGCGGTCACGCGTTGCTGGGGCGCAATCGGGAATTCTGCCGCACCTGGCCGAACCAGGACGAAATCACCCTCGACGGTAAGCATTACATCCAAGAGGACGCGCCTCATGAACTCGGCCGCGCCGTTGCCGAGTGGATCGCGCGGCTGCCGCAGTGACGGCGCAATTCACACGCGCTGATTTAGACCGGCGGGATGCTGCCGATCCCTTGCGCGTGTTCAGAGATGCGTTTCAGCTCCCTGAAAACGTTATTTATCTCGATGGCAATTCCCTGGGCCCGCTGCCCAAGGCGGCGCAAACGCGACTCCAAGACGTTGTCGAGACGGAGTGGGGCGCGGACCTCATCACCTCGTGGAACAAACACGGCTGGATCGATATGCCGCAACGCATCGGCGCCAAGATTGCCGGTTTGATCGGCGCAGCGCCGCACGAGGTGATCGCCGCCGATTCGACATCGATCAATCTATTTAAGCTGTTGGCGGCGGCGCTAAGGCTGCGTCCGGACCGGCGGGTGATCGTGACCGAAGAGACGAACTTTCCCACGGATCTCTATATTGCCCAGGGTCTGGCGCGCCATCTCGGCGGGGATGTCGAATTGCGCATGGTGGCCCGCGACAAAATTCTCGATGCGTTGGACGTGGACACGGCTGTCGTGTCGCTCACCCATGTCGATTATCGCACCGGCGCCATGCACGACATGGCCGACATGACGGCACAGGTGCAGGCCGAAGGCGCGTTGATGTTGTGGGACCTGTCGCACAGCGCGGGTGCCGTGCCGGTCGATCTCAATGACTGCGGGGCTGATCTCGCTGTTGGCTGCGGATACAAGTACCTCAACGGCGGCCCCGGGGCGCCGGCTTATCTGTTCGTCGCCGACAAACACCTCGCGGCGTTCGAACAGCCTCTGTCCGGTTGGATGGGGCATGCGGCGCCCTTTGCCTTCGATCCCGATTACCGGCCTGCCGACGGGATCGCCCAGGCTCTCTGCGGGACGCCGTCCATTCTTGCGTTGGCGGCGTTGGAATGCGGCGTCGATCTGGCGCTCAAAGCGGATCCCGCGTTGATCCGGCGCAAGTCGATGCACATGGGGGAGCTGTTCGTCGCGTTGGTCGAGGAGCGCTGCGGCGAGCATGGCTTTGCGCTTGCCTCGCCGGAAGTCCCCGAGCATCGGGGGAGCCAGATTTGTTTCCGTCATCCCGAGGGCTACGCCATTATGCAGGCGCTGATCGCCCGCGGTGTCATCGGCGATTTCCGGGCGCCGGATATTCTCCGGTTCGGCTTTGCACCGTTGTATCTCTGCTATACCGATTTGTGGGGCGCGGTTGATGTACTCCGTGACGTGATGGAAAGCGGCGCCTGGGACGATCCCGCCTATCGGACCAAGGCCACCGTTACCTAGGCCGCCTGGGCTCAAAGAATCGTCCGGACCTGCCAAAGCTCCGGGAAGAAATAGAAATCGATGGCGTGACGGAGGTAACTGACGCCTGCGGTGCCGCCGGTGCCGGTCTTGAAACCGATGATGCGCTCCACGGTCTTGAGGTGACGGAACCGCCACTGTTGGAACCAGTCTTCGAGGTCGACCAGTTTCTCGGCAAGCTCATATTCTTCCCAATGGGTTTCGGGCGCACGGTAAATACTTAGCCAGGCATCACGGACACTGTCGTTGGGCGTGTAGGGCGCCTTCCAATCGCGGGAAAGACAGGTCTCGTCAACGGAATGCCCCCGGCGTGCCAGTAGCCGAATGGCTTCGTCGTATAAAGACGGCTCGTTCAGCGCGTCTTCCAACTGTTTCGCCGTTTCCGGTTGGTGGCGATGGGGCTCCACCATTTGCGCGTTCTTATTGCCGAGTAGAAACTCGATCATCCGGTATTGGTGGGATTGAAAACCGGAGGCATGGCCAAGCTCGTCGCGGAAGCCGAGATACTCGGCCGGTGTGAGCGTCGACAAGACATCCCATTGCTGGATGAGTTGCGCTTGAATACGCGAGACACGTGCCAGCATCTTGAAGACGGGCTGCAGATCGTCGTGACGGAGCCGATCCATGGCGGCACGGATCTCGTGAATGATCAGTTTCATCCACAACTCCGCCGTTTGATGCATCACCACGAAGAGCATTTCGTCGTGGTGGTCGCTGAGCGGTTTTTGAGAGGAGAGCAATTGATCGAGGGCGAGATAGTCGCCGTAGCTCATGGTGTCGTAAAAATCGGTATGCGCCTTGTCGGCGCCTTCCGACGAACGGAGAGGGTCCCGCTTCGATGTGCTCATGACGGGATAGTAACACAGGATTTGACAGGAAGCTCGTTCAGACGCCGCCCGGTTTGCGGAAAGCGTTCAACCTGCACTGACAATTTCGTCCGTCGGTCGCGCCGCTATAGGGCAACCCGCAGACCACGCACCACCGGCGCCGGTCGTCACCCTTTCGTCTGTCGTTTCCGCTTCGCTGCTCCGGACCGTCTTGCCGATCTTGTTTGCGGCGGTCTTTGCCGCTTCGCCGGTCCTCCTTGCGACGTTCCGGTAGCTGTTTTCTACCGTCGGCCACGTGTATTCCCCCTAATCTGAAGGAGGCGGTGAATTCCGCGAAACACCGCTACTGAAAATATTGCCTCTTATCGTGAAAATTCCAGGGAAGAGTTGATAGTTCAATTTTTCCCAGATTTCTGGGGTACTCCGGCATTGAGATTCAGAGTTTTTGTTTTGCGGTGCGGAATTCGTGCTTCGGCAGGTATTTATCCGCTTATCCGATTTCGTTGCGGAGACGCCGTCGCAATGTGGCGTCGGGAAGGTCTCCGACCCCTGCCCGAAGGTTGTCGCGCATGTGATCGGGATTACTAGTCGCGGGGATCAAGCAGGTTACCGCTGGATCGGCGAGCAGATATTTGAGGAGCAACTGCGGCCATGTCGTGCATCCGATGTCGGCGGCCCAGCCGGGAACGGGCGTGCGGAACAGGCGTGCAAACCCGCCTTGCTCGAGCGGCCGGTTGATCAGCGTCGCGACGCCCAAATCCGCGCACAGCGGCAGGAACCAATCCTCGGCCACCCGGTCCTCGATGGAATAGGGGAATTGGACGAAATCGATCCCGCCGCGTTTCAAATAAGCCGACAACTCGTCCAGCGCCGACGATGTGTAGTGGGTGATTCCGATATAGCGGATGCGGCCTTCGGCCTTCCAGTTCCGCAACGTGTCGAGATGGGTGTCGCAATCCACCAGATTGTGTACCTGCATCAAGGCAATATGCGGTGCGGCGAGCTTGTCCAGTGAGCGGTCCATTTCGCGTACGCCTTTGTCCCGTCCCCGCGTCCATACTTTGGTGGCGAGCCACGCCTGGTCGTGTGCCTTCATCTCCGACAGTAATTGACCCACCGTGTCTTCGGCGCGCCCATACATGGGCGACGAATCGATCACACTGCCGCCGGCGTCAAAAAACAGGGTTAGAACATCAGTGAGATCGCGTTTCTTGTCGGCCGTTAGCTGGGCGTCAAAGGCCCGGTATGTGCCAAGCCCGATGACACCGATTTCCTCACCGCTCGAGGGAATCGCACGGGTCAGCATGGTGCCGCCGGGCGAGGAATTCGGATTTTGGCGTACGCGGTGCGTTTGAAGAAACGGCTCAAAAGCTTGGGCAAAACTGAAGACAGGGCCGTCATAAAAACTCGCTCTGGAGATCATCAACCGATCGCCTATTGTAAGCGCATGAGTGGAGTGTGGGGAGAGAGATTGCGTCGCGGACTGCGGCGGTCGCCGGGGGAGTTGGCGCACCGCTTGTGGTTCGAGATCAAGGCGCAAAGCGTGCGCGTCCTGGGGGATCCGACGGCAGGACAGAATGCCGAAGGTTTCGCCGGCCGTTTCGATGCCATTGATATCGACGATCTTTGGGGCGAATTGGCGGCAAGGCCATTCCCGGTTGTATTCGGCGGCATCGATCCCGACCGGCTCGACGCCCTTCTGCCTGGCGAACGTGCCCGCGTTCTGGCGGCGGCCGATCTTGCCAAAAGACGCATGGTTTCGGTGCTGGGATCCGGTTTGGTGCCGCTTGATAAGCCGGTGCGTTGGCACCGCGACGTCAAAAGCGGGATCGAGTGGCCGGCGAATTTCTTCCGCGATATCGACGTTTTGGATCACGCTCAACCGTCCGACATCAAAATGCCGTGGGAAGTGTCGCGTCTGCAGTGGCTCGTGCCGGTCGGGCAGTCCTACCTGCTCGACGGCGATCCCGCGCATGCCGCATTCGTTCGCGACATTCTCGAAGAGTGGATCGACGGTAATGCCTACGGCCAAGGCCCCAACTGGGCGACGACGATGGAACCGGCGATGCGCGTCTTTACCTGGGCTTGGTTCTTCCATGTGTTCAAGAACTCTGCACCGTGGGCCGATCCCGAATTCAGATTGCGTTTTCTCAGATGTCTCTATGGCCATCTCCATTTCATTCACCGCCATCTCGAGGACTTCGGCGTCAACGGCAACCATCTCACGGCCGACGCGTCGGCGCTCGTCTTCGGCGGATTGTTTTTCGGATCCGGTCCGGCGCAGCGTTGGGCAAAAAGGGGCTGGGAAGTTTTGCGCCGTGAATTGCCGCGTCAGGTGCATGGCGACGGCGTTTGTTTCGAACTGTCGGTGGGATACCACCGGCTCGTGGCTGAGCTCTTCATGTGGGCGGTCCGCTATCGTCAGGTCATGGGGCTCGAGGCCCCGGGCAATGTCTTGGCGCGTCTCGCCAAAATGGCGGGCTTTACCACCGCTTATACGAGACCCGATGGGCGAGCCCCGCTATGGGGGGACGGTGATGACAGCCGTGTCTTGCCGTTCGGCGGGCAGCCAATTTCAGATCACAGTTATTTACCGGCATTACTGGCAACCGTTTGCGGCACCAAGCCCGCCGGACGTCGCCCCACGCGCGAGGCGTTGGCCGAAATCGTATGGGCGCTGGGGATCGAGGCGGCGGAGGCGGCCGCCAACGAAGACGATGCCGGGCGCGAAAGTGCGGCCTTTTCCGAAGCCGGTGTCTATGTGCTGGCGGCTGGGGAGGATCATGTGTTCGTCGATGCGGGCGGTGTTGGGTTTGCCGGGCGTGGCGTTCATGGCCACAACGATTGTCTGTCGTTTGAGGCCGTTCTCGCCGGGGTATCGCTGATTACCGACAGCGGCAGTTTCGTTTATACCGCCGATCTTGCGGAGCGGGACCGGTTCCGCGCGACTGCGGCGCACAATACGCCCATGGTAGACGGGGAGGAGCAGAACCGAATTCCGGCCGGGGAACCCTTCATGCTTGCCGACGATACCCGGGCCGTCATCCGCCGATGGCGCAGGGGATCCGGCGGCGAAGAGTTGATCGCAGCCCACACCGGTTATCAGCGTCTGGTATCCCCCGTGACCGTCAGCCGTGGCTTCTTTCTCGACAAGAAACATCACGCGCTCGTGGTGCTCGACCGGTTCGAGGGCAGCAGCGATCACTGGGTCGATGTCGCTTATCACTTCGCTCCCGGCGTGTCGGTTGTCGAGGATGGCGTGGGCCGGTGGCGGCTTACGGCAAACGGTCAGGCGTTTTTGTTTCTCGTAGATGGAGAAGGGGAGTGGTCGGCGACCGTCGAGGACGGATGGGTTTCCCCATCTTATGGCATTAAGGTGCCACGGCGGGTTTTGCGACTCCATCACGACCGGCCGTTGATGCCGATCGCGGTGGGTGTCCTGCCGGAGGCCGATGCGCCGGCGGATTTACGTGGATGGTTGTCGGCAAAAGCGGAACAACTTTGGCTCGACGCGTAGCGAAAACGCGCTTTACGTCGTTTCCGGCTGTACGTGCTGTACCGTCGTCGCCAATACATAACCGGCGCCACGAACCGTTTTGATTAACTGCGGTTTTTTGGGATCGCGTTCGATTTTGCTGCGCAGACGGCCGACGAGAACGTCGATGCTACGGTCATACGGCTCCCAACTCCGGTTCTGGAGCTTTTCCAAAAGTTGATCCCGATCGAGCACTTCGTTGGGATTGTCGGTGAAGGTGCTCAGCAAGTTGAATTCCATTGTCGTCAACGGAACTTCCTCGCCCTCGGGGTCAGTCAACTTGCGCGAAATCTTGTCGAAACGCCAACCGGCAAATTGGGTGAGAGATATCTGGTTGCCGTTGGCGTGGGGTGCGGGTGCATCGCCACCCGCGGTCCGGCGCAAGACCGTTTTGACCCGCGCGAGGAGCTCCCGGGCATTGAAGGGTTTGTTGATGTAATCATCGGCGCCCATTTCCAGCCCGACGATTCGGTCAACATCTTCGTCCTTGCCGGTCAGAATGATGATAGCGACTTCCGACGTGTCGCGTAGGTATCGGGTGAGGGTCAAACCGTCTTCGCCCGGCATCATCAAGTCGAGGATGACCAGGTCGACGGGATGTTTCTCCATGACGGAACGCATTCCGTCCCCGTGATTCGCGGTATAGACCTCGTAACCGTGGTTAACGAGGTAGTCTCTGAGGAACTTACAAATTTCCTCTTCGTCGTCGACGATGAGAATTTTTGACACGCTGTTCAGGCCCTCCTGATTTGAGCCAAAAGGTGCAGAAATCCCCCATATTTTGCGGTCTTCATACAAATGAGTTTATTTGTATGCGACGCTGTAGTCTTGAGTTCGATCAGTAATTCCATGGCGCTAGACTATGACGTACCAACCGCTCGTATGAGAGGACATCAAAAAACTATTTTTATTTTATTTATAAATTCACAAGTTTCTGAAACGATTTGTAACAGCTTGTTACAAAATGACACGCAGCGGTTCTGTTGCTGATTTCCGAAACGGATTAGACTCGCGTCAAAGATCAGGTAATGGGTCTTTCGCGGCTTCGGTCAGTCCCCTACTATGGATTGTAATAAGGTGCCGCTATTCAGCCGGGGTGACGAGACGAAGGGCGATTGCAGACTTATTCCGAGCAATCCACCCAGAAAAACAATCCGTACGCACTCCAAACCAGGGCCATGACGGCCTCGCACTCTAAGACCAGAGACGTGGAGTGACGGAAATCAATAACGCCTTATTGGGGACGGAAATCGAAGCTGCCGATATGGTCGAAACCATTCAGGCGGCGGCCGCGCGGTTCGGAACCGATGGCGCCATCATTGGGGCCAACGCGGCGTTTCGCGATTTATTTTTCCAGTCCAATTGTTCGGTTAGGCCCGGCACGGCCTTCGGGGATCTCGTGCGGGATACGCTCGTCAATGGCGATTTCGAGTGGGAAAACACGGTCGCCATCGAGTCGTTGAGCGCGGAGGAACTGGCGGAGCTGACCGACGCCCGGTCCTTGGAAATTCGTCACCGGGACGGCCGCTGGTTCCAGTGTATCCGCTGTGATCTCAGCAACGGCGACTGGCTGTGGGTGCTTCACGACGTCACAACGATACGCGAGCGCGAATTGCAGCATCGCCACGCGGAGAAGATGCACTCCATCGGTCAGTTGACCGGCGGTATCGCGCACGATCTCAACAATTTGATGACGATCATCCAGGGAAACCTCGAGCTTATCGAAGAATTTGCGGCGACGGATGATCGGGTGGTTGATTGGGTCGGTTCGGCCCTGCGGGCTACTGCGCGCGGCGCGGATCTGACGCAACGCTTGTTGACGTTTGCCGGACGCCGGCCGTTCCGGGCGGAGAATGTCGATGCGACCCAGGCCATTGCCGGCGTCGTTGCCCGTGTTGGCGATTCCCTTGGCAGCAATATCGATATCGCCGTCAAGAATGATGGCGGCGCGCCCTCGATTTCGGCGGATCCCACGCAATTCGAGGCGGCGCTTATGAACCTGCTGCTCAACGCCCGGGATTCGATGCCCGACGGTGGAGAAATCAATGTTTCCGTTAACCGCGGCCGGGCCGAAAATTGGCCTGCCATTTTGGACCGGGAACCGCCGGAGAACGGCTTCGTTGTGGTTTCCGTCGCCGATTCCGGCTGCGGGATGTCGCGTGAAGTCGCCGACCGGGCATTCGATCCGTTTTTTACGACCAAGCCCAAAGGGGCGGGCAGCGGCCTCGGGTTGAGCATGGTTTATGGTTTTGTCCGTCAGTCGGGGGGCGAGATCACCCTCGACACGTCGCCGCAGCGGGGAACCTCGGTTGCACTCTTCCTACCGGCCTCGGAGCAAGTTTCCCGGCAAAAGCGCTCCGGCGCGGAGATTCAGCGCGCCAAATCCGATGAAACGGTTCTGGTGGTAGAGGACGACGAGGAGGTTCGGCGTATTGCCGCCGAAATTCTCGGCGATCTCGGCTATCGCGTGGTGCAGGCCGAAACGGGCCGCCATGCGGTCGATATCCTCAATGACGGGCTCAAACCGACGCTTGTTTTCAGCGATATCGTCATGCCGGGCGGCGTCGATGGCGAGCAGCTCGCCGAGATCGTCAAGACGACCTACCCCGGGCTGCCGGTTCTCCTCGCATCCGGATACCGGGAGTCTGCCAACAGTGCCGAAGTGCATGGATTTAAGGTGTTGGCGAAGCCCTATTCGCGCCGTGATCTCGCCGCCGAAATTCGTAACACGATCGATGTCGGGCGCTGCGCGGACGCTTGAATAACCTCCTATAAAGTAACAACTTTTTCCATTCTCCTGGGATTTTCTCTAACGCCTGTCCGGTCTTACAGGCGGATACATTTCATTACCCATGGTTTCTTGCTCGTTAACGGCCAAATCGCGAGGATGCGCCGTTATCTGCTTAGTGAGGCCGGAGGCTTTACTGAAGTATCCAGGCAAAATGATTAACGCCCAAAACCAGCGTTAACCATTTTGGAGGGTCAAAGAGGAGCAAAAGAAAATGAATACCAAGGAGAAGTGGGTTTATTGCCTGCACGCGCTGGAAAGCATCCGCGAGTTATCGTCGCCGGTCAGTAATGCCGGAAAGGTTCCGTTTCCGGAAATGGCGATGGAAGAGCGCATGGAGTTCATTAACGATTTGATCTCCGGCACCATCGAACTGCTGGACGACGTGTCGGGGAGCGCCGGCACCGGATCCCCGCTGCATCCGGCCGCCTAAATCCGATCCTGACAGATACCGAACAACATCGTTCATTGGGGGGTGCTGACGATGGTCACCCCGGAAAGAGGATGAATTGTTCAGTCAATCCGAAACTGCCCTGGCAGATCGCCTGCCTGTCGGCGTGTTCGTCTGCGACGCGGACGGGCTCTACGCCTATGTAAATAGGCGCTGGTCGGAAGTCACTGGGTTGTCTGCGGAGAAGGCGGTACCACAGGGGTGGATCGACGTCATCGAAACGGATGATCGTCGCAGGGTCGAGGAACAGTGGCGTAAGGCGGTTCTCTCGGGAATTCCGTTTTCCGCCGAATACAAGTGCCAGCGGATCGATGGATCGACGGTCTGGGTTCAGAGCGAGGCAGTCGCCGAACGCAACGATGCCGGGGATGTTGTCGGATTTCTCGGTGCAATTATCGATATCACAGGGCGCAAAGCCGTCGAGAACGAAAACAAATGGCTCAAGAATCTCTTCAAGCGGGCGCAGAAGACGGAGGCTCTAGGGGCGTTGGCATCGCGCATCGTGCACGACTTTAACAATATTCTCGGCGGCATCATGGGGTTTTCGGAACTGGCCATCCGCGAGGCGGAAACAGCCGGACAGAACACTGAGAACATGGAACGGGTGTTGAAATCCTCTGCCCGGGCCAAGGACTTGATCAACCAGATCGTTCTCTACAACACGGATTTCGGCTCGAGCGATGACCAAGTGCGCTTAAACGCCGTGATCGAGGACACGATGAAGATTATCCGCGCCATGGTGCCGGCGACGATAGAAGTTGGCCGGTCCATCGCGCGCAAGCCGGTGACAGTCTCGATGCCGGTCAGCTTGGTGCAACAGGTGCTGGTCAATATCTGCGTCAATTCGGTGCAGATGATCGAGCCGGAGAAAGGACGGATCACCATTGGCCTCGGCCAAGTGAAGGTCACGGAAGCAATGTTGAAGAAGCTTTCCATCAACGGCGGCCCCGAGAGTAATGGCGCGGGCGGCTATCTTAGTTGGCACGGCATGATCCAGCCAGGCGACTACGCGAAGATGTGGATCAAGGATACCGGACGACATGCGTCCGCGATGCAATTCGCCCCCGCGGGCGCCGAAATGGATTGGGAGGACATCCCAGAAGATCACACTGGCGAGGAGGGCGGCCTCAGGATGATCGCGGCGCGGGATACGATCCTTGAACACAATGGTGCGCTGCGTATCGAAAGTGGGCCGCGCCGGGGAACGCGTTACGAGGTGTTTCTGCCTCTTGCCGACACCGTAGGCACCGCGGCCAATAGTGAAGAGTCTGACGAGGATGTTCCGACCGGCCATCAAGAACGCATTTTGTGTATCGATGACGAGCAGGACCTGGTCGAAATCATGTGCACGCAGTTATCGAATATTGGATATCTCTGTACCGGTGTTTCCGATGCCGAGTCCGCGCTCGATACGTTTCGCTCGGAGCCCAGGTCTTGGGATCTGGTCATTACGGATCAGACCATGCCGGGATGGACGGGAATGGAGTTGGCCAAGGAATTTCACGCAATTCGGCCGGAGTTGCCAATTATTATAACCAGCGGTTTCAGCATGGATATCGACCGGCAGATTGCGCGCGAGCACGGCGTAAAACGCTTTTTGCGCAAGCCCTGTTCGAGCAGCAACCTCGCTCATGCCGTGTATCAGGCTCTTGATGCGGCATGACGGATACAGGACACGAACCAATGACAACGGTACTGATCATCGATGACGATGAGGACATCCGGGAGGCATTGTCCGCAGCGTTGCAGCTTGAGGACTTCAACACGTTGGAGGCGCCGCACGGCAACTATGGCCTTCGTCTGCTCGAGAAATACCCGGTAGATATCGTTGTGACGGACATTTTTATGCCGGAGAAAGAGGGCTTCGAAACAATTGTCGACATCCGGCAGCGATGGCCGGAGCTTTGTGTCATTGCGATTTCCGGCGGGCCGAGCATGTCGCGTAAGGCCACTAACAACGGCAGCAATGACAGTCTGAAAGTGGCGGGAGAGCTTGGCGCCGATCGGGTTCTGAAGAAACCGTTTCTGCCAAGTGAGCTGATCAAAGTGGTTCGGGAACTCTTGGAATCTGGCAGACCTAAACTGGATAGTGCACATGGACCAAATTAGGTCACCAAAATTGACGGCTGAGGATATTCGCAGCGGGCTTCGCAACGGCGAGTTCTTTTACTGCTATCAGCCAAAGACGAACTTCGAAACCGGCCAATTGGTCGGTGCGGAAGCGTTGATGCGTTGGCGTCACGATGACCGCATCATTCCGCCGGCAGAATTCATTCCCGTTGCCCAACAGGAAGGCATCGGACCCGAATTGTTTAGCGGCATGGTTCCGACCGCGGTTGAAGATGCAAAAGCGTTGAAATCCGTCGGCATCGATATCCCGGTTTCCATCAATATGTCGTCCGATGACTTGATGGTGTCGGATACCGGCGAGTTGCTTTACCAATTGTGCTGCGACAACGATATGGATGGCCGCGATTTTCAGGTCGAAATCACCGAATCGATTGTGCTCAACGACGACACCCGGATCCGGCAGTCCATCAAACGGCTCTTGGACTACGGCATCAAGTTGCTGATGGATGATTTCGGTACCGGTTATTCGTCCATCGACGTCTTGAGTAAGTTCCCATTCTCCTACGTTAAGCTCGACATGGGCCTGATTTCTCGTATGGCCGGCAGTTTGAAGAATTACCGTATTGTCAAAGGGATCGTGCATCTGTCGCACGACTTGAACATCGATACGGTGGCCGAGGGCGTGGAATCGCGGGGCGACTATCTGACCCTACAGATGCTGGGGTGCACGGAGGCCCAGGGCTATTACATCAGCCGGCCTTTGCCACTCACCGATTTCATCGATTTTGCGCATAATGCAGACCTGCTGCCGGGCACCCAGATTAGCACTCTATTCAACTTGCAGTCTTCGCTTTCCACCTATCGCAAGTCGATTGTCAGCACGGTCATGTGCCAATACGGCAGTCCTGCCGACGACCGGGACCCGTCGGCATTCGAGCAAGAGATCGAACACGATCCGGAAAACTGCCGCTTCGGCCGCTGGTATTATGGGCCGGGGCAGAAGTTGGCTTATTTGCCGGCATTCGTCGCCATTGAGATTCCGCATCGGAAAATGCGGGAGTTGGGCCTCGACATCATTCGTGCCGTTTACCGTCGTGGCATCGATTTTTCCGAAGTCGTGCGCAAGATCCAGGGGCTTAACGCCTATAGCGGCCAGGTCGACCGCCTGATGAGCAATCTTATTGAAGCTTATTTGGTGCGCGAGAAGGCAAACGCCGGCATGGTTCCGCCGCCGAAACCGGCTCAGAACCCAGAGTCGAACGCACACCTCACCTAAGAAACGCTACTCTCCCCAATACTCATCAGGTGACAATACCTGCCTGGCCTTGGCCGGCCGGTCCGGGGATAGGTCACGTTGCCCGCAGAACGCAAGCAGCATGGGTTCGTTGCCGAGAACATGATCGAGGATGCCCGCCAGGAACCCGGGGTCGGCGAGATTTTCCTTAAGCTCGTCCGGCGTTACGCCGGTTAAGGCCAGAAACCCGTCGCGGGCCCGGTCGTCCTCCAAGAGGTAGCTGGTGGCCCACAGGGCGATTGTTTGTGCTTCGTCTTGGGTCATTGTTATCGGTTTATATCGGGGGAGTAACCTCCGCCCCAGCGTTGTTGCCAGATGCGCTCGCCGATATCGCAACCACGCTCATAAACGTATCCCGTCGGGTTAGGAGTGTCCGCTACTTTATGGAGCAAGGCAGTGGCAGCATCGGGCGCCTGTCGAGGTGAAATCCCGGCGAGTTCGAAAATCAATTTTCGCCGGATAGCCCGGGCGAAGTCCGGGAAATCCCGTGCGACAACCATAAAGGCGTTCGGGCCACCGATAACGCAGCCCCGGTAATATTTGTCGAGGTCGTCCAGGGCGAATTGACTAGCAAAGCCGACCCCGCGGTCGACAATCGGCAGGCCGTTGATGGTGATTCGCTTGGCTATGGTCTCGTTGCGAACCTCGGCGACCAGGCGACCGTGATTGTTGGGGCCATCCCCGGAAACATCAATGACCCGCCGCAACCCCTCATAGGCATTTTCCTCGATCATCCGTGCCGCGAACTCAATGCCTTCGCTGATCGAGGTGCGGCGACCAAAATTCAGATCCGCTTCGGTGAGGATCTCGGCGAAGGCCTCGGCGCTCTGCTGGCTATCGATGATCCGCCAATCGACAACAATGAAGGTTTCCGAGGCATTGGAATAATCGATATAGGCGACCGCGATCTTCTTATGGTATCCGCCGCGGATGGCGTCGATGACGGCGGGCGTGCGAAGTGCCGCCGCAACCCCCTCCCGTTGGAGGCGGGCCTCCGAAACGTCGATGGAGCGGGAAACGTCGGTGGCGATAACCAACTCCAGGTCGACAGCCTCGGCCGCCATTGCCGGGTGGGCGATGTTTAACTCAAAATTAGTTAATCCAAGAGCGGTAACCGCCGCTACCGCGACATGGAGAAGGGCGGTGCGCCCCCGGCTCATCCGTGGTGCCACCAGGCCATAAAACGGGCATAAATGGAAATGCCCAACGCAATGGCAAAAAGGGCGAACCCGGCGATCCCGGCGGGCCCGACAAAGGCGTCCACCCCGGTATAGGTAAACATCTGTCCATCGATCAGGGGGCGATAGACGCCACCCCAAATCTGCCAGCCGACAAGGCCCAGGCCTGACCATCCCAAGACGTAGGAAATGACCACCCACGCCTTCCAGCGCTTGGCGGTCATTTCGATGAGCGTCGGAACGGCTCCCCGATCCTCGGCCCGAAATCCCGGTATTGCATATCGCATGATGCACATCCCCTACGTTAACGAATTAACCATTTCCGATGCGCGCTGCCGGCGTCCGGTTCGCTCTCATTTGCGACCAAATGCCAAGCGCCGAGTCTACATCCGAAAACGGGCAAAGGGGTAATAAATTTCTCGGCATCGGCCAATCGGCCGTTAACCGTTTTTTTGCCCGTTTCACGTTAACTATTCAATAGTTAACACAATAATATCAATAGTTTAGTTTATATAATCTAAACTAAAACTTTAGTTTCTGTCCCACGGGAAACACTGTTTAACGCAAATGCTTCGGCCAGGAGCTCGTAGGAGCGGCGCCGGGCCTCCGGATCGTAGGTGATCGTCAGGACGACCAGCTCGTCGACCGCATAGGCTTCGGCCAGCGCCGTTAACCTTTCGCGGCATTGGTCCGGGTCACCATAGAAGCAGCGCTGCCGGTTCCGATCCATAATTTGCAGATCTTGCGCGGTATAGGGATAGGCCTCGGCCTCTTCGACGGAAGGGAATGGGCCGAACCCCGCCCGGGTCCGCAAAAGCATGGCGAGATCGCGGCTTTTGCCCAGCCGCATCGCCTCTTCTTCGGTTTCGGCACAGATCACGAACACGCCGAGGCTGGCACGCGGGGCACCGTAGAACTCAGACGGCTGAAAATAGTTCCGGTATGCGTGAACCACCTCATCGCCACCTTCGGACGTGATAAATTGGGCAAAAGAGAAGGCCAGACCGAATTTCGCCGCCAAAAGGGCGCTTTGATCGCTGGAGCCCAGCAACCAGACCTCGGGCCGGGTTTCGGTCTTGGGAGTCACGCTGATGGGCGAAAACGCGTCGGTAACGGGTGGGGTATCGGACAAAAAGGCCATCATATCGGCGACACGGGTCGGAAAATACTCGGTTCCGACGGCCGATCCATAGGCCAACGCAGCTGCCGTGAGCCCGTCACTGCCGGGGGCGCGGCCGATTCCGAGGTCGATTCGGCCCGGATATAGAGCTTCCAGGACGCGGAAAGTCTCGGCCACTTTGAGCGGGCTATAGTGGCTCAACATCACGCCACCGGTGCCGATCCGCATGTGCTGCGTGGCGGCGGCAATGCGTGCGACCAGGATTTCGGGCGCGGGACCGGCAAGCGCAGGCGTGGCGTGGTGTTCGGCCAACCAATAGCGGTGGTATCCAGCGGCTTCGGCGGCTTCCGCCAGGGCCACCGATTCACGTATCGACGCGGCCGCGCTGCCGCCGGCCCGGACCGGCGATTGATCGAGGACGCTTAAAAGGAGGGGCTGGGCATCGGTTGTCATCGCCGTAAGTATACCGGCTTTGTGTCATTTGGCACGCGTGCACCGCATGCCAGGCGCTAGAAGATTTGTTAACCTATTGACCGGTCAATTGCTGATCCGCAGATTCCGGTAAGAAACGGCCATGATCTTCGAGACGCCGCCACCCGAACCCTCGCCGCGCCGCCGCGCCATAGAAGGCGCATATCGGGAGGACGAAGAGCAGGTCGTTCGCCGTCTCATAGCCGAGGCCGCGGTCGAGCCGGAAATACGCACCCGGATCGCGGCGGGGGCGCGGAAACTGGTCGAAACCATTCGGGAAAACCGGCAAACGGCCGGGGGGCTCGATATTTTCCTTCATGAGTACGATTTGTCGACCGAAGAGGGGATAACCCTCATGTGTCTGGCCGAATCGTTGCTGCGGGTGCCGGACGCGGATACCGCGGATAAGCTGATTCGGGACAAGATCGGCGGCGCCGATTGGCAGCGGCATCTGGGGCAGTCGGATTCCCTCTTCGTAAATGCCTCCACCTGGGCCCTTTTACTCACCGGCCGGATCGTTGCGCCCCAAATCGAGCAGGAAGACGGCGAGCCGGTGGGGTTGCTGGCGCAATTGGTCGCAAAAAGCGGCGAACCGGTTATCCGGCAGGCTTTGCGGCACGCAATGCACATCATCGGCCGCCAATTCGTAATGGGCGAAACCATTGAAGAGGCCCTCAAGCGGTCGTCCGGGAAGGATTTCGCGGCCTACCGGTTTTCTTTCGATATGCTGGGCGAAGGCGCGCGGACGCGAACGGATGCGGATCGATACTTCGCGAATTACGGCGCCGCCATCGCCGCCATCGGCAATTCAGGAAATTGGCCGGATATTCGTTCGGCGCCCGGCGTTTCAGTCAAGTTGTCTGCCCTCCATCCCCGCTACGAGGAGGCGCACCAGGCACAGGTCTTGCCGGACTTGGTCCCGAAGCTGACAGCTCTTTGCGCAGCGGCGGAAAAAGCCGGTATTGGCCTAACGGTTGATGCCGAGGAGGCCGATCGGCTGGAGTTGTCCCTCGATATCATTGAGGCGGTTGGCGGCGCCCGGGAACTCGAAAACTGGCCCGGGATCGGCTTAGCCGTTCAGGCTTATCAGAAGAGAGCGTTGCCGGTAATTGAGTGGTTGGCGGATTTGTCACGCCATCAAAAGCGGCGATTTATGGTCCGCCTGGTCAAGGGAGCTTATTGGGATACGGAGATCAAGCGGACGCAGGAGGGGGGCTTCTCCGACTTTCCCGTTTTCACCCGCAAAGAGGCGACGGATGTCTCCTATCTAGCCGCGGCGAGGCGTTTGATTGCGGATCCCGAGGCGTTCTACCCCATGTTCGCCACGCATAATGCCCATACCGTTGTGGCGATTTCCGAAATGGTTCGGTCGGCGGGGATTGGCGCGGCGAGTTACGAGTTTCAACGTCTCCATGGCATGGGAGGGCCGCTTTATAACCAGCTTGTGGACGAAAATGGGCAATTCGGATGCCGAATCTACGCCCCTGTGGGCGGACATGTGGATTTATTGGCCTATTTGGTACGCAGATTGCTCGAAAACGGTGCGAATAGCTCATTTGTGAACCGTTTAGCCGACGATCAGGCGCCTATAGAGGACATCATCGCGGATCCCGCCGATGTCCTGCGCGGCAAGTCCCAAGTGCGCAGCCCAGCGATTGCCCTTCCTGAGAACCTGTATGACGCATGGCACAACTCGGAAGGCGTCGACTTGTCCGATCGGCAGACATTGCGTCGCCTGTCCGAGAATTTGCGCAATACGGAAACTTGGTCCGCTGCGCCTATCATCGGTGGCAATGAGGGCCGCGGATCGCAAGCACGCGATGTGGCGGAGCCTGCAAATCGCCGCAAAATTGTCGGCCAGGTCCGTGATGCCAGTGACAGTGACATCGAAACGGCGGTTTCCCAGGCCTTTCACGCTTCTGGCAATTGGGAGCAATTGTCACCGCACGATCGCGCGGCGATTTTGGAGGCAGCCGCTGACTTGATCGAAGCCCGCCGCGAAGCGTTTTACGCACTTTGTATCCGCGAAGCGGGCAAAACATTGGTGGATGCGGTCGCGGAGGTCCGGGAAGCGGCTGATTTCTGCCGGTACTACGCCTATTTGGCGCGGTCCCGGTTCGCCGATCCAACGGTATTGCCGGGACCGACCGGTGAAGAGAACCGCTTGTATATGCGGGGACGCGGTGTGTTCGCCTGCATCAGCCCCTGGAACTTTCCTTTGGCGATCTTCACCGGTCAGGTGACGGCCGCTTTGGCGGCCGGAAACGCCGTTATTGCCAAGCCGGCGGAGCAAACACCCCTGATTGCCACGCTGGCGGTCCGATGTCTGCACGAAGCTGGCGTGCCCGGGGAGGTTTTAAATCTATTGCCCGGTGAGGGAGCGCGGATCGGCGCAAAGCTGGTTGCCGACGCCCGGATCGGTGGGATTGCTTTCACTGGATCGGTTGAGACGGGCCAAGCCATTAACCGGGGGCTTGCGGCTCGGACTGGCGCGATTGTGCCGTTGATCGCCGAAACCGGCGGCATGAACGCCATGATCGTCGATTCGACGGCGTTGCCGGAGCAAGTCGTCGATGATGCCGTCCTCTCGGCTTTCCGGAGCGCTGGACAGCGTTGTTCCGCGCTTCGGGTCCTGTTCGTTCAGGACGATATCGCCGACGGATTGATCAAGATGCTGGTTGGAAAGGCTGCCGAACTCGTGATCGGCGATCCGGGACGGCTCGAGACCGATGTCGGGCCGGTGATCGATGACGAGGCGCTTAAGAAGCTCGGGGCGCATGCCTCCCGCATGAATAAGGAAGCTGAATTGTTGTTCGAGGCCGAATTACCGACCTCAACCTCGGATGGATGCTTCTTCGCACCACGAATTTACGCGATTGATCGTCTTTCGAGGCTGGAAGAGGAAGTTTTCGGGCCCGTGCTGCATGTGATCCGCTATCGGACGGCGGAAATCGACGAGGTGGTCGAGGCAATCAATGACGCGGGGTATGGCTTGACCCTCGGGATTCACAGCCGGGTCGAAACGACCGTCAATGACCTCGTATCTCGGCTCGAAGTCGGAAATATCTACGTGAACCGTAACATGATCGGGGCGGTTGTCGGCGTGCAGCCGTTTGGTGGCGAGGGGTTGTCGGGCACAGGGCCCAAGGCGGGCGGCCCCCATTACCTTGATCGGTTTGCGGTCGAGCGGACGGTATCGGTCAATACGGCGGCGGCTGGCGGAAATGCCGCGCTGTTGTCCTTGGCGGCGTCACTGGATGAAGAGAAGTAACGGAAACGCCGCCATTGTATGAAAACGGGACCGGCGCTATAGAGTCGGGATGAGTCGCATTCGAACATCTTTCTCTGTCTTGTTGGTTTTTTTGGTCGCGGCCTGCGCGCAGGAGCCGTTTATCTATGACGCCAATGAGTTCAACCGTGACCACGTAGACTTCGCGAAGGAACCCACGGACCGGACTTCGGTTGAGATTTGTTACAATCGGCGCTCGACGACACCGCAGGCGCTCCTGAAGATGGCGGCCGACGAGTGTGGCCGCTTTGGCAAGCGGGCGGTATTCGAGCGTCATGACTATCTAGAGTGCCCGCTCATGGCTCCTGCCCGCGCCCATTTTCGTTGCCAGAAACGTTAATTTATTAACGAAAACAATTATTTGCTCCGGGTCTTCAATCCGGCACAGCACTCCCCATATTGGTAATAAACCGTTAACCATTGACCCTCGGTGATTGTTCCCATGGTCGTTGGGAGCGCCCGCGGGTGAGTGGCCATTGTGGGAGAGAACGGATATGAAGAAAGCCATTCTTCTCGCGTCGGCGATTTCGCTTTCCGCCTGCCAGACGGGAACGATCGCGATGACCCCAAGTGAGATTGCAGGTACGGGCGTCGGCGCCGTTGCCGGCGCGATGATCGGCAGCCAGTTCGGCGGCGGAACCGCGTCGACCTTGTTCGCCCTCACCGGTGCCGCCGTTGGTGCCGGTGTCGGTTACGGCTTCGGTCAGTATATGGATGCGTCGGATATGCAGGCGTTCGAAAGCTCGACACGCCAGGCATTGGACACCGCGCCGGACGGCCAGATTATGAACTGGCACAATCCGCAGACGGGCGTGGTCGGCACCGTGAGACCGGTGCGCAGTTACTATTACGCGCGCGATGGCCGGGTGTGCCGGGATTACGAAGCGACGTTCGCGGCGCCGGAAGGGATCGGCAACGGGCAGGGCCGGGCCTGCCGGTATGAGGCCGGCCCCTGGCAGCTGGGCGGCGGGGCGTCCTAAGCACCCGGCTGCGGCAAATGGTTAACGCGTTATGGTTCAGCGGATTCTCCTCGGGAATCCGCTGAATTTGTATGTATTTCAATGAATTAGTTAACAGGCGCGGAGGAGGGCGGCGCGCTCGGACTAGACATTTTTGCTATTTAAATTAGAATAGAAGAATATAAAAGTTAACAGAACGGGAAGTCAGCCGAATGGCATCGGTACCCAACAGAGTTGGGGCCAGTTCGGTGCCACCGGTCAGTCCGGGGCGATATCAAACCTCGGGCAGTAACGTGGCATCGGCGAATTCCACGCCCTTGGAGGCGGTGGATCCATCAGCGGCCCTGACGCGCGACAACGATACGCTACACTACGAGAAATTCGAGGCCGGCGACGACGGTATCGGCGGCGGTGATGCGCGCCGTCAACGATCCCGCCGCTTGATCTCCGGACTGCTGCTCGAGACGAGCAAAGGATTCGCCGACGCCTTTGCGGCGCCGGAAACCGGTGGCACACCCGCGAAGCGCGCGGCTGCCGGTGTCGTTTCGGCCGGGATCGGTACCTATGCGAGTTCTTCGGATACTCTTGAAAACGAGACGCCGCGCCGTGGCCGGACCCTCAGTTTGAGGTCCTAACTTCTAAAAGAAATTCTCAAAGTTTACGCCGCTGAATTGGCCCGCTCCGCAAGATGGGCGAGGCGTTCTGGCGTGTCGACGTCGAACAGCACGCCGTCGTCCGCGATCTCCACTTCGCAAATCTCGTCGCTATGCTCTTCCAATAACTGGCGCGCGCCGACGTCGCCGGTGACCCGCGCCATTTCGGGAAGGAATTTCTTCGCCCACAGAACGGGGTTGCCGCGTTTGCGGCCATGGACCGGCAAGCAAATGGACCGGCCTTCGACCGGATCGAAAGCCTGGATCAAACGCGCGATGTGATCCGCGGTCACCAGCGGCATGTCGCCCAAACAGACGAGCACCGCATCCACATCATCGGGCAGGGCACGAATGCCGGTACGCAACGACGTACTCAAACCCATGGCGTAGTCCGGGTTGTGAACGAAGGTCACGTCATGGGCCGCGAGCGCTTTTTCGACTTTCTCGGGTTCGTGTCCCGTTACGACAATGGTTGGGCCTTTCACGGCGCTCATAACCGTGTCGACCACATTCGCGACCATGGGTTTGCCATTCACGTCGGCAAGAAGTTTATTCTGCGCGCCCATGCGGCGCGACGCGCCGGCGGCGAGGACGACGACACCGATATTGGGCGCGCTCGCCTTACCCGCTGCACCGCCGGAACTTTTCGTTTCCTCGCGGCGCTGACCGCGTTCGGCGATTTCCTTCAGCAAGCCGCCGGCGCCCATTCTCATGATGTCCTCGCCGCTCACCGCCACGTCGGCCAGCACGCGCCACAGAACCCAATCGAATCCGTTGATCTTGGGCGAGCGGGCGCAACCGGGCATGCCGATAACGGGGACGCCGTCCAAATTGCCGATGAACAACAGGTTGCCGGGATCGACGGGCATGCCGAAATGCTCGACCTCGCCGCCCGCTTCGACAACGCCGCCGGGCACTACGTCTTCCCGGTCGACGGTCGCCGAGGCGCCGAAGATGAGAAACAGATCGCAGCCGGCCTGTTGCGCTTTTTTCAAACTTCTGACTACGTCATTTCGGTTGTGATCGCACCGGTCCTCGAGACTGATCGTGCTGCCGAGGGATTCCAACCGCTGCGCGGTGACGTCGGTTGTCTTGTCGAGAATGCTCTCTTTCATGCCCGGCAGGCGGGTTTGGATCAGCGCGACTTTCTTCGCGGTAAAGGGCGCGACGTTGATGAACGGCCCGCCGGAGGCGCCGACCGCGACGGCCGTGTCCAGCAACGGCCGCGAAACGGAAAAGGGAATGATCTTGATCGTCGCCACCAACTGGCCGGGCGAGACGATGTCGTAGGGCGCCACGGTCGCGACGGTGACCGCTTCGTCCACCAGATTGAGTTGATCGAGCCGCTCGCGGTCGATGGCGATGACGCCGTGTTCCTTGGCGATCAGGTTGCAACGGCCGGTGAAGGATTTGCCGACTTCCAGATGATCGCCCGCGATCGCCTGTGCGACGATGGATGCCGCCTCGTCCTCGGGCACGTCGTCGGCGTCCAGTTTGGCGGCGATGATGTCGTCGTAGCCCGCCTCGCGCAGGTCTTCGATGTTTTCGGCGGTGAGTAGATGGCCTTTCTTGAGCCGCCGGCCCGCGACATGCGTCGCATGGGCGAGCAGCGCGCCCTCGGCGTCGTCGAGCGGAATGCGGCCGAACTTCATTAAAGCTCCGTCTTGCCGTGTTTGACGGCGACGATTTCCGACAGGATGGACACCGCGATCTCGGCGGGCGAGGTCGCGCCGATGCGCAAGCCGATGGGCCCGTGGATGCGGTCGATATCGGCGGCGGTGAAGCCTGCGTCTTCCAGGCGTTCGGCCCGTTTTGCCGCCGTCCGCTTGGAGCCCAGCGCACCGATATAGAAGGCATCGGATTTGAGCGCCCGGTCGAGGGCGGGATCGTCGAGCTTGGGATCGTGGGTCAGGGCGACGACGGCGGTCCGCATATCGGGTTTCAACTCGTCGAGGGCGTCGTCCGGCCATTCGGTCGACAGCGCCGTGCCGGGGAAGCGGTCCGAGGTGGCGAAGGATTCGCGGGGATCGACCACGGTCACGTCGAACCCGGCGAGGGCCGCCATGGGCACCAGGAACTGGGAGATGTGTACCGCACCGATGCAGAACATGCGCAACGGTGCATTGAAGACGCGGACGAACAAGGATTTGCCGCCGACGTCGAATACCTTACTGACATCGTCGCGCATGGCCTGACGGGCGAGGGCCACGGTCTCGTCATCGAGGTCGAGATCGCCGTCGACATTATCGAGAGTAACGAAAGACCGCTGGCCGGTGGCGAGGTCGGTCACGGTGGCGACGGGCCGCGCGCCGAGCATACGGTCGAGCGGCGCCTTGTCCGGTTCTTTCTCGACATAGACCTTGATATTGCCGCCGCAGGCGAGGCCGACTTCCCACGCCTGTTCGTCGGACACGCCGAAATCGAGGGTGCGCGGCTTGCCGTCGCCGATGGTCTGCAACGCTTCGCCGACCACGGCGCCTTCGATGCAGCCGCCCGAGACCGAGCCGACAAAGGCGCCGCTCTCATCTACGGCGAGCTGGCTGCCGACGGGACGGGGCGACGAGCCCCACGTACCGATCACGGTCGCCAGCGCGACCTTCTTGCCGGAGGACAACCAGTCCGTCGCTTGTTCCAGAACTTCGTCGATTTCGCCCATTCGCCCCTCACGCCACATGTTTCCTGCGCCGGGCATGTTGGGACCGGCGCGCACCGATTGGGTGCCCGACCTTTAATCTAGGCCGCTGAAGCGGATACCGCCAGTATTTGTAGCGCGTTAGCCCGCCGCTTCGATGGCGCGTTTGGCCATGACGGTGATGAGATGGGCGCGGTATTCGGGACTGGCGTGGATGTCCTCGTTGAGCCCGTCGGCGGAACATTTGACGTTCGCCACCGCATCAGGGGACCAGTTCGACGCCAGGGCGCTCTCCATCTCGGGCACCTGGAAGACGCAGGCACCCGCGCCGGTGACGGCCACCCGGGGCCCGTCCGCGGTCTTGGCCACGAACACACCGACGATGGGATAACGCGACGCCGGGTTGGGGAAGTGGCAATAGCCCGCCTTCTCGGGGATGGGGAAGGAGACTTGGGTGATCAGCTCGCCTTCGTTGAGGGCCGTGTCGAACATACCGGTGAAGAAATCATCCGCCGCAATGGTGCGGCCATCGGTGTGGATGGTGGCATTGAGGGCCAGAACCGCGGAGGGATAGCTCGCCGCCGGGTCGTTGTTGGCCAAGGAACCGCCGATGGTGCCCCGGTTGCGCACCATGGGATCGCCGATGGTGCCGGCCAGATGGGCCAAAGCAGGGATCTTGGACTTTACGAGGTCGGAGGTGTTGACCGCGTGATGCACGGTCATCGCCTTGATGACGAGGTTGCCGCCGTCCTCACTGATCCCCTTGAGGTCATCCAGGAAGCCGAGATCGACCAGATCGGAAGGCTGATCGAGGCGCTGCTTGAGCACCGGCAAGAGGGTCATGCCGCCCGCCATGTAACGCGCATCGTCGGCGCCCGAGAACTTGGACTTGGCGTCGTCGAGGGAACTGGCCCGCTGATAAGTGAAATCGTACATGGATTAAGCCCCCATCTTCGTCTGCGCGTCGAGAATGGCTTCCACGATGTTGTGGTAGCCCGTGCAGCGGCAGATGTTGCCTTCGAGACCGTGGCGCACGTCCTTCTCGCTCATCTTCGGATTGTCCTTCACCAGGCCGATGGCGCTCATCACCATCCCCGGCGTGCAGAAGCCGCATTGCAGCGCGTGATGCTCGCGGAAGGCTTCCTGCATGGGGTGCAAATTATCCCCATCCGCCAGACCCTCGATGGTCGTCACGTCCGCGCCGTCGGCATGGGCCGCCAAGAGCGTGCACGACTTCATCGCCCGGCCGTTCACATGCACCGTGCACGCCCCGCACTGGGTCGTGTCGCAGCCAACATGCGTCCCCGTCAGGCCCAAATGGTCCCGCAGAAACTGTACCAAAAGCGTCCGGCCTTCGACCTCCCCAGACACTTCCTTCCCGTTCACGGTCATTTTAATGCTGTATGAAGACATCCGCCCCTCGTGTCCTTCCGGTGCTTGCTCCTTGTCCCTCCGATTGCGGGGGCAAGGTGTGTTTCGATTGGCGCGTATATTTACAAAACGTCCCCGGCGGAGCAAACGATTTCGCCGGATTTCCGGGGGGTGCGGCCCATCCCTGGCCGCAGGGCGGCCACTTAATCGTGAGGCGGCTGTTCGGGGCTGAACGGAATTTTAAGGGAGCTTGGGGTTAAATGCGTTCAGAACATTCCAGGAAGGCCATGCCCAGCTCCCGACCTCAAAAGCCCCGGATTCCCAACCACGTTCAGCCCGCCGCGGTGGAGACGGTGTTTGACGTCGCCTTCTGGTTCACCGACCGGGCGCTCAACGACAACGAATATCTAGCGCCGTTGAAGCTGCAGTTCCTGCTGTTCCTGGCGCAGGCCTATTACGCCGTCGCCCATGACGGCCACAAGCTCGCGCCCGCCGTCTTCGTCGCCGAGGAGGTCGGGCCCATCGAGCCGTCCGTCTACCGCGCCTGGAGCCAGGGGCGGCCCAACTTCGAGGCCGATCTGTTCCTCCCAGAAGAGGTCGAAGAACTATTGGAAAGCATCTGGAACCGCTTCGGCCATCATTCGCAGGAGCATCTCACCCGGCTGGTGCGCAAGAACCCGGCCTATCAGGCGTCCTTCGATTACGCGCTGCGCACCGAAATCCCGCTCAAGGCCATGCACCTGTCGTTCCGCAAGGCGCATGAGTCGCCGCCGGTGGAAAAGATCGTCAAGCCGCGCATCCTGCACTCGCCGCAACACGGCGCGCCCGTCGCCGTGCAGGCCTGGCGCCCGCGCAAGGTCAGCCCGCCGAAATAGGTGCCGTTAGACGGACAGCCTAGAATCGCAGATTTGATTCCTGCCCCTCTATCAGAAGAAACGAATCTAATTCAATGAGTTAGAGCCGCTCTTTGTTTCAACTTTTACCATTCGCCGGCCAAGCTGTTTTGAGCAATGTGCCGATTGCAGTCTGGTATTGTGACTCAGTGGCATTTGCCTAAAATTCCACAACCACTGACTGAAGTGGCGGCAACTCAACTGATTGAGAAATGGATTTTCAGTCTCTTTTGAGAGAATTGAGCCAAATTGCTCCCGATTGGTCGGGCCATGTATCCGAATTGCTTGGTTCCTTTGAAGAAAGCGCCCGCCAGCAACTCATCGAGTACAGCACAAAAAAAGCCGGGAGGAAATTGGTCGGATTTGCTGGGGCGACACTTGATGCGATTGTATCGGCAATTCGCCGCTCAGGATTGGAGGACGATTTAGCTGTTCGTCTTAAAGACGCGTCTACGTTGGCAGAGAAAGAAAGGATAACTCGTGACTATATTGAGCAAATCCTTGGAAGCGACAACGAGGCACGCAGCGAACTAGAATGTTTAGTCTATCGCCGTGATTACTTGCTTGCGCTGAGTTCGTGGTGCTCGCAGCTACCAAACCTAGGGGAATATATTCCGGCGCATGATATTGAGCTGGTTCATGTTTCTCAGCAAGTTACAGAGTCTAAATCGCTCGAAAGACCAACTCGAACCGCGCCGCCCCGGCTCAGAATCTACAATTCGCTTGAAGAAGCCATCAGTGCCGCAGAACAAAAGAATCTATTGGTTCTTGGTGGTGCTGGCATGGGCAAGTCAACAAACCTAAGAAAATTGGTGCTGGACCGGGTCACGAAACTGCTAGAGGAGGCAGACCCGAAGATTTTCAGTAGCTCTCCTCTGCCGGCGTACATTCCTGCAGCTGAGTTTGCGAAAGCGACTGGGGCGTTAGAGGGGAAGTTATTCGAATGTGCGAACAGCCAACTCGCGGATCATCTAGATTTTCGAATTCCGGAAAGATTTTTCGATGTAAGAGCGCCAGATTCCCCAAGCGCATGGCTAGTTGTTGTCGATGGGATTGACGAAATATTTCCCGCAGATCGACGCAACGAAATTATTCGGTCACTAAACCGCCTTTGGATCAACCCAGGCTATCGTCTGATCGCGTCAACACGGCCTATTGGGGCCAAGAGAGAACCAGTTTGGAGTGAATTCGAATGTGTGGCTGTTCAATCCCTTGCCCCAGAGGCACGGCGCGAATTGGCCCAAAAGATAATTGGTAACGCCTCTGAGGCCAGAAGGTTCTTGACCGAAACGGAAGGAATGTCGAACCGAAGTTTCTTCGAAGTCCCGCTCTTTTTAACGTTGACCGCTATAATTTTTAAGGATGAGGGGCGAGTTCCAGAAAGCCTAAGCGGTCTATTCAACGAATTCGTCCGTGAAAGAATCGCCTCCAAACGATCGTTCTCTACAAAAGTGACGGGCGAGGTAGACCTTTGGAGCCTGTTTGCCCAGGTGGCTTCTTCCGAAGGGCATCGCCTTTCCGAAGCAGAGCTGGTTGAGTTTGGTAAACGTGAGGGCTGGTATGACAGAAGCCTATTTGCGGTTGAGCAAAATCTTGTTGCTAACTCTGTTGCTGCATCGACGGGTTTGCTCGTTCAATCGGGATCATCGTGGGCCTTCATTCATCAAAGTTTTGGCGATTTTTTTGCAGCCCGCTTGATTGCCAAAACTGAAGAACCACAGACATCGTTTTTCTTGTCACAATTCGATCCTGGGAAAGTTAGTTGGCTGACCTTGGAGTTTGTCGGTGAGTTGTGGGCGGTTTCTGGCAAGACAATTACCAAGCTACTTGAACGGGCGTTCGAGTTTGGCGACGAAGGATTCGCTGCCGCATCGCGCATAATCGCAGGCGTGGAAACGGTCAATAACGAGATCGTTGAGCGTGTTGTCAGGAAATACGTTAAGGTTCTGGAGGACGGTGGTGGTGGCTTGGCGAAAGATGATCCAGTCGACTTGATTGGATTGATGGCTCGAAAACATGAAATAGCACTTAGAGAACTCAGAGAAATTTCGAGAAGTCGCGGTGAGTTGGACCTCAGCCATTTGAAGGCTCTTGAGCACTTATACCACCTTGGATATCGAAAGGAGGCTGTGTTCGGACTACGCTCCTTAGTGGAATACCAGAAGGGATACTATCCAGATAGACTGGAAGCGGCCGCAATTTTGGTTCGGCTCGGCGGTGCTAAAGTAGACCTAATCCACGAGCTTCTGCTGAAAGAAGCTGAGGAAGCAGACGACTTTTACCTATGGTCTCTTATTGGCGCGCTCGATTGCCTCGCAGAAAACGGCGAGAACGTTTCTCAGTATTTGGTTGATTTCCTCGAACGTCCGGAAGCAAGCCTTTACGACAAATTGAGGATCGCCCGGAGGCTCCTGGCTACCGGTTTTAAGGATAAAGCGCGGAACCTCATCTTCGAAAATCGCGAAGCCGTTATAGAAGAAGCGTCAAAACCGGGTAGGGAAGCTTGGCGTGCGGGTGAAAATCTAAGCGCATTTCTGGCTCTCGCTGAAGAACTTGGGGAGACAACCTTTGTGGCTGAGGTGCTTCAGGAGCTCGTATCTCTGGAAGGCGTTTTCGCTACGCGCTGGCTCGTACTGCGAAAACTAGCCGACCGTGGCGACAAGAATGCCGAGGAAATGCTCAACTCTGTTGCTACCAATTCCTTCCATTCTACAGAAGACCGGCTCGCTGCAGCTAAAGTGCTTCAAATTTCGAATCCGGTTCTAGAGCAATCAATTCTGGAGTCAATTGCATCCTCACCTTTGTCTGACGTCGGTGATCGGATAGCGGCGCTAGAAGAACTTGGATACGAAGGTGCCGCTAGGCTGCGCGACTACTCCGATCTATTAGCGGCAGAAATTTTACCTCATTTTGATTCAGGCGACTTACCGGAAGTTTGGAGTGATACCGGAACGCTAAAGGATGTAATTCTCAATATGTCCACAGATAACGGAGCCAAACCAGAGTTATTGGTTAGCGTCACACGTTGGCTGTCTGAGAATGGTGAACTGGATGCAGCGTTTGGTACTTTGCAGCGATTGCTTGCGGAGGCACCCGATTGGTGGCTACGAGGTGCAGATTCATTCCTGCACACTAAGTATGATCGAGAAATTCAAAGCATCGCGACTAAACTGCTTAGATCTGAATCCGCTACAGTTGCGACAAAGGCGGTAGCAATTGATCTCATTCATATACCACTGTGTGAGTCAGTATGTGAGGAGATCGAGTCGTATTTGCTAGGAATGATGCCAATCAACATTCAAGAGTTGCGTTCGGGTTTTCACCTTGCTGATGCAATCGGAGAGTTTATGGATTGGCCAGTTGAGTTGGAATACCTAGAGTGCATTGGGAAAAACGAAAGTCTGCCTTGGGAAATTCATATCGAGACGGTTAATTATCTTCGCATCCGTGCATACGAGGAAGAGGCGGAGGAAGTGGCTTGGCAGTTGTTATTAAATCCAAGTAGTTCGACTGAATGCAAATGTACGGCGATTGGCCAACTGATCGAACTTGGGGTAGAGGAGACACAGTTTGTTGACCAACTTTTTTCATTCGCTGCGGATGATGCTCAGCCACTCCGCGTAAGAATTTTAGCCGCAAATTTTGGATCTGAGGAATCCAAGCTGTCCAATGACTGGGCGTCTGCTAATGAGAGGAAGCCAAATGAGGCTGTAGTAAGGCTATTGATAAAAAGTGAATTTGTCCCTTACTCACTCAAGCGAGATTTGGCAGCGCATATTGGGCTAAAATTCACCGGTCAAAATATCTCTGACCCAGCTGATTTAATCTTGCAGATGGGGGTCGACATAGATCGGAGTGAAACTCAAAACAGTGAATTCGCCAGTAAACGGGCGCGCGAGATAGGGATCGCGGAGGGGGCGCATGCCGGTGAAGAGTTTCTTGTAAATTTTATCAAAGAGGTGCGTAGCGAGTTAACTGACGAGGATCATTCTTTTTTCTTCTTCATTGACGCAATCGAGGCTTACGCCAAATTGAACAAGGAAAATTTGGCGCAGGGAATCGAATGGCTTCTTGATTTTAGCCTCACCTCAACCATGCCAACGTATTACCGAATTTGGGCTGCGCAAAAAATTGCTAAGTTGGGCTGTCGTTCGTTGGCGCGAAGCAGGTTGTTGCGCTTCCTCGAAGATGAAATTTCTGCGCATGATCGTATTTCTGTCGCCTCTGCGCTTTTAGATTTGCGAGCGACAGATGAAGGTAGAAACGCCTTGCTGGCGTTGGCAGACGAAAAGGCGCTGACCCCCGATATTAAATTCGAAATAGCGGGAACGCTGGGCAGGCATCACCTGCGTGAGCTGGGAGTAGGGGTATTCGAGCAAGTCAAAGACAGAGCTGTAGAACATCTGATCGGCTGGAACGGTGCCGCGCAGGCGCTATTCAACCTTGATCGAGGTGAGCAGGCTATCGATACATTGGTGTCGTTTATTGAGAGCAGCGATGTTGATCAATGGGAACGGCTCGAGGCATGTGACGAGGTGGCTGAGTTTGGTAGAAAATCAGAGGTAAGCAAGCTTATTAACAACGTCATCGATCCGGTTTCCGATGACCCGATGCTTCTTATGCGGGCCGCTGAAATATTGTATCAGCGTGGTCACGTACACGACGCTTGGGACATCTTGATGCGCCTTCTTCGTACCGAAGATTTGTCGGCCGAAGAATTGCTGGAACTAAGCGATAGTTTGCTATTTACCAATTTAGACTTTGAAGCACGCGAGGCTTTTGCTCGTCTTATCGATCATCCCGAATTTTCCCAAGTTGACAGGGAGCGCCTAGAACAGGTCATCGATTGGTTTGGTGACTAGAGGCGCTACTGGACCAACACCAGAAGAAGCCTTGCCAAAGCCAACCTAAACATAAAACGCGACGAGGAAGATCACCAGCAACACGGTGATGACCAGGGCGGAGCGGCCGATCTCTTGCGTGCGGGCCATGACGCCGTCGGGGCCGTGCAGGTGGAACACCGCCTGGATGATGCCGCGCAATATCCGCTGCAACCCGCCGATCAAGGCCGCCCAAATCTGCCCGCCATCCTTGAAGGCCCAGCCGACGACGGCGGGGGCGAGGCGGCGGTAGCTCCAATCGAAATCCAGCACCGTCGAGCGCAGTTCCGGCGGATACAGCCCGGTGCGTTGCAGCACGGCGAAGGCGAGCGCCGAGAACATCAGCAATTGCAGATCGCTGATCACATGCTCGGTGGTGTAGGGGATGTAGGTCACCTCATAGGGCAGGATCGCATAGAGCGGATCGGGATAAACGCCGATGCCGATGCACAGCGCCGCCGTCAGGAACATGGCGACGAGCATGTTGGCCGGTGCTTCCTTGGGCCGCATGCCGGAATCATGAGCGAAGAAGGCGAAGAAGGGGATCTTGATGCCCGAATGGTGGAACACGCCCGCCGACGCGAACAGCAGCACAAGATAGGGGATCAGGTAGCCTTCGGATGCCGCCGCGGTCAGGATCATGGTCTTGGTGACGAAACCGGAGAACAGCGGAAAAGCAGAAATGGAGGCCGAGCCGACGATACAGAAACCCGCCGTCCACGGCATGGTTCGATAAAGCCCGCCGAGTTCGGAGCCCTTGGCGGTGCCCGTTCGGTGCAGCACCGCGCCCATGGACATGAACAACAGCGCCTTATAGAGGATGTGCGCGAAGGCGTGGCTGGCCGCGCCGTTGATCGCCAGTTCGGTGCCGATGCCGACGCCCGCCACCATGAAGCCCAACTGGTTGTTGAGGCTGTAGGCGAGCACCCGGCGCAGATCATTCTCGATCACCGCGTAGAAGATGGGGAAGGCGGTCATGGTGATGCCGATCCAGATCAGCATTTCCGTGCCGGGATAACCGCGCGCCAGGGCATAGACGGCGAGCTTGGTGGTGAAGGCCGACAGGAACACGGTGCCGGTGGGGCTCGATTCCGGATAGGCATCTTGCAGCCAGTTGTGCAGCAGCGGGAAGGCGCACTTGATGCCGAAGGCGGCAAGGATCAGCCAGCCGCCCGTACTGTCGATGCCGATGAAATCGAAGGCGAACGAGCCCGTTTC
Source organism: uncultured Rhodospirillales bacterium (assembly GCA_913055735.1). GTDB lineage: Bacteria > Pseudomonadota > Alphaproteobacteria > Rhodospirillales > UBA2165 > CAJXKD01. The sequence continues at coordinate 914,719 of CAJXKD010000002.1, read as the reverse complement.
CTGGGCGTGCATGACCGCGCCCGCGAGCAGCAGCACGCCCGACGTCACCTGAACGATCAGATAGCGGAAGCCCGCCCTATAGGCGTGTTGCGTGCGCCCCGCCCAGACGACGAACACCGAGGTGATGGCCGTCAGTTCCCAATAGATGAACAGGGTGATGAGGTCGCCGGCGAAAGCGGCGCCGATGGCCGCGCCCATATAGGCGGTGGCCGAGGTCTGCTCCATCTTGTCGTTGGTGTGGAGCGCATAGATCACCCCGACGATGGCGGCGATATAGAAGATGACGCCGAAAATGAAGCTGAGCTTATCGACGCGCACATGCATCAGCTCGTAGCCGAACAGCGTCATCTGCCCGAACGAGCCCATGTCGAGCATCAGCAACTGCCACAGCCCGAGGATGGGGAGCGCGAGCATGTAGGCGCCGCGCACGCGCGCGGGCAGGAACGGCACCAAAACGGCGCCGAGGATCATGATCAGTCCGGGCGGGATGCTAGCGATCATAGTAATCCTCGCCGCGCATCAGGATCTTGCGCAGTTGCTTCGATGTGATCACCAGCAGGAACGACAAGCAGAAACCGTAGAAGCCGAAAAAGCCGAACCAATGTTCGAAGCCGAACTTGGAATGTTTGTGCAGCAGCAGATCGGACGCCATCAGCGCGGCACACACGACCACCAGCACCCAGAAGATCTTGTGCACGTTGCGGCGGCGGTCGATCCAATTGGTCTTCTCGCCTTCCGCGCGGCGGTCGGGATGGCGGAAGAACTCTTCTTGGCCAGGTTGTTCCATGTCGGGCTCCCGTCTCGATCTAACCGGTTATGGGGCCGGTGATGGGGGCAAGCAACGCCGCGATGGCGTCGGCGTAGAAGAAAAGGGCGATGGCGCCGACCGCCGTGGTGCACAAGGCGATCAGGCAGGGCAGCGGCGCTTCCTGGATGCCGCCTTCGTGGGCCGCGGCGGCGCCGGCCGACTTCGCCTCGGGCGGCAGCAGGAAGGCGCGCGCGATGATGGGCACCAGATAGGCGGCGCTCAACAGCGATGATGCTGCGTAAACAAACACATAGACGAGGTGATCGCCCTCGGCGGCGCCGAGCATCAATTGGAACTTGCTCCAGGAGCCGCCCAACGGCGGGATGCCGATGATGCTGAGGGACGCGATGGCGAAGGCGCCCATGGTGATGGGCATGGTGCGGCCGATGCCGTTGAGTTGGCTGATCTCGGTCTTATGCGCAGCGGTGTAGATGGCGCCGGCGCAGAAGAACAGGGTGATCTTGCCCATGGCGTGCATGGCGAGATGCATCCCGGCGCCGATGATGGCGGTGCCCGTGACCAGCGCCGCGCCGAGTACGATGTAGGACAGTTGGCTGATGGTCGAATAGGCGAGCCGCGCCTTGAGGTTGTCCTTGCGCATGGCGACGACGGAGGCTATCAGCAGTGTCGCGGCGGCGACGATCATCAGCCATTCCGTGGCGCCGGTGTCGGCCAGGAAATCAACCCCGAAGATATAGACGATGACCTTCACCACGGTGAAGGCGCCCGCCTTGACCACGGCGACGGCATGCAACAGGGCGCTCACCGGGGTCGGCGCGACCATGGCGGCGGGCAGCCAGCGGTGGATGGGCATGAGCGCCGCCTTGCCGATACCGAACATATAGAGGAACAGCAGCGCGACGGTGATGGTTTCGTCGGCCTTGCCCTCCAAAATGCCGCCCTGGGTGAAGTTGAGGGTGCCGGCGACATGCCAGGTCCACACCATACCGAACAGCAGCAGGCCGATGGAGGTGCCGAGCAGGATGCCCATATAGATGCGGCCCGAGCGCAGCGAGTTGGCGTCGCCGTGATGGGTGACCAGCGGATAGGTGCTGAGGGTCAGGACCTCGTAGCAGACGAACAGCGTCAGCATGTTACCGGAGAAGGCGACGCCGACGGCGCTCGACAGGGCAACGGCGAAGAAGAAATAGAAGCGCGTCTGATGGCCTTCGTCGTTGCCGCGCATATAGCCGATGGAATAGATCGAATTGATGATCCATAGGCCGGAGGCGATGAGCCCGAACAACATGCCGAGCGGTTCGACGCGGAAGGTGATGTCGAGGCCCGGCAGCATCTGCAGTAACGTAACTTCCGGCCGGTCGCCCGCCAAAACCGTTGGCGTGATGGAGGCGACAATGAGGAACAGCACCGCCGCCGTCACCAGGGTCACGGCTTCGCGCAGATTGGGGATCGATCCCGTCAGCAAAATCAACAGCCCGCCGATCAAGGGCGTGGCGAGGGCGGCGAGGATGGCGGTATCGGCGCTCAACTTCCCACTCCCATCAGAAACTGCGCGGCGCGCGCGGCGGTGCCGACGGTCAGATCGGTATCGATACCGAAATAGATGTTGGCGAGGACCAGCGCCCACATGGGCACCAGCATGAACAAGGGCGCCTCGGTGACCGGTGGCGCCTCGGCCGGCCGGGCACGGAAATAAGCCACCTCGACCACGCGCCAGATATAGATCACGGCGAGCAGCGAACTGATCAGGATAATGGCGGCAAGCCACCACCAATCTTTTTCCAACGCGGCGAGGATCAGATACCACTTGCTGATGAAACCGACGGTGAGCGGCACGCCGATGAGGCTGAACCCACCGAGCACGAAGGCCGCCATGGTCCAAGGCATGGCTTTGCCGAGGCCCGCCATGTCATCGACCTTGGCCGAGCGGATGCGCAAAAACACGCAGCCGAGGGCGAGGAACAGCGCCGCTTTCATGAGTGCGTGATTGAACAGATGCAGGACGCCGGCGGTGAGGCCAGTCACGGTCACCAGACTGATGCCGAGGATCATGTAGCCGATCTGCGCGACACTCGAATAGGCGAGCAGGCGCTTGGCGTTGGTCTGGAAAATGGCCACCGCCGACATGGCGAGCATCGCCAGGATGCCGAGCACGAACAGGATTTCGTCGACGGGCAGCGGCGCAAAAAGGTGTCCTTGGAACACCGTGTAGTACATGCGCAGCAGCACGTAGACCGCGACCTTGGTCGCCGTCGCGGCGAGGAAAGCCGTAACCACCGACGGCGCGTAGGTGTAAGCGTTGGGAAGCCACACATGCACCGGGAACAGGCCGAGCTTGAGGCCGATGCCGACGGTGAGGAAGCCGATGGCGACGAGCATGGTCCGGGTTTGCACGACATCGGGCAAACGTGCGGCGAGATCGGCGATGTTGAGGGTGCCGGTCATCTGATACATCAGGCCGACGCCGATGACGTAGAAGGTCGCGCCGATGGTGCCGAGGACGAGATACCGGAAGGCGGCGGTGAGCGCGCGCCGCTCGGCGCCGAGCGCGATTAGTACGTAGGACGACAGCGACGAAATTTCGAGGAAAACGAACAGATTGAAGGCGTCGCCGGTGGTTACGATCCCCAACAGACCGGCGAGCGCCAGCAGATACATGGTGTAGAACAGATAAATGCGGTCGCCGGGTATTTCCGCTTCGACGCTTTGGCGTGCATAGAGGATAACCAGCGCGCCGACACCGGACACGATCAGCAGCACAAAGGCCGACAGAATATCGATCCGGTATTCGATGCCCCATGGCGGCGCCCAACTGCCGAGCTCATAGGAAATTGGTCCGCCGGTCAGAACTTGCGCCAGCAAAGCCACCGATATGGCGAGCGTCAACCAGCTGATTACCAGGGTCAGCAGCCACGCCAGATTAGGGGTGCGCCGGAACAACAAGCCGAGCGGGGCGGCGATCAACGGCACCACCACCTGTAGGATCGGAAGGTGGGCTGAGATCACGCCTCGGTCTCCTCGATGCGCTGGATTTCGTCGTCCTCGACGGTGTCGTAGGCGTCGCGGATACGCACAATGAGCGCGAGGCCGAGGGCGGTCGTCGCGACGCCGACGACGATGGCGGTGAGGATCAACACGTGGGGGAGGGGATTAGCATAGACCTCGAATTCGTCACCCAGGATCGGCGCGGTCGCGCCGTCGATCTTGCTCATGGAGATGTAGAAAACGAATACCGCAACTTGGAACACGTTCAACCCGACCAGCTTTTTGATCATGTTCTCCTGGGCAATGACCACGTAGAAGCCGGCCATCATGAGGATAACCACGATCCAATAGTTGAACAGGCCGAGCACGTTCATCGCCGCACATCCTGTCCGGAGAACACGTAGAACAGCGCGATCATGGTCGAGGCAACGGTGATACCGACGCCGAGTTCAACCAGGAGGATTCCCAAGTGTTGGCCATGCACCGGATCGTGTGCGAGGACAAAATAGTCGAGATAATTCCCCTCCAGCAGGAGGCCCGCGACGCCGACGCCAGCGTAGAGCAGGACGCCTCCCGCCAGCAGGATGCGATTGACACCGGCGGGCAAGACCTTGCGGCCGTTCTCGATTCCGAAAATTAGGGCATACAGGATAAAACCGACGGCAAAAATCACGCCGGCTTGGAAGCCACCGCCGGGACCAAAGTCACCGTGAAATTGAACATAGAGGGCGAACAGCATGATGTAGGGGATCATGAACTTCGCCACGACGCGGAGGATGGAATGGCGGTTCATGCCTCGGCCCCCCGCCCAGGTTCGTCGTCTTCATTTTTCGATTTGAGACCGGGGCGCCAGCGCCGCCGTCCCCGGCCGAGCAGCACCAGAACACCGATGCCGGCGGTGAAGATCACCACCGTTTCGCCGAGCGTGTCGTAACCCCGGTAGCTTGCCAGCACCGAGGTGACGATGTTGGGCACACCGACTTCGGTGCCCGACTCATTGATATAACGCGGGATGACATGTGTATTCGGCGGCGCTTCCGGGTCGCCATAGGCCGGCATGTCGAGCGTTCCGTATATGAGTACGGCGCCAGTGACGACGACGATCAAAAGAGGAAGCGGACGCACGGGCTTGTGCGGCTCCTCGGTCGAGGTGTGGGTGAGGGCGAGTGTCGCCAAAAACAGTAGGGTCGAGATACCGGCGCCCACCGCCGCTTCGGTGAAAGCGACATCAACGGCCGTCAGATGCACGTAAAACACCGCTGCGATAAGGCTGAAAATACCGCTCAGCATGACCGCCGCGAACAGTTTGCGGCTGCGGACGATGGCAATGGCCGTCGCCGCCATGAGCAGTAGCAGGAAAATGTCGATAAAAAGATCTATCGGTCTTCTCCTTCGGACGGCGCGCCGCCTTTGGCGCCTGGCCGGCGGTCATCTGCCAGCTGAGGCTTGATGCCCGCGCTCAGCGCCGCCTGCGCAAGCGCATGTGACGCGGTGGGGCTGGCGAAAAAGGTGAACAGCACGATCAGCAGGAGTTTCACCGTGACCAGCGTGAAGCCCGCCTGGAACGCCATGCCAACGACCAGTAGACCGGTGGCCATGGTGTCGGTGATGCCCGCCGCGTGCATGCGCGTGTAAACATCGGGCAGGCGCAGCACGCCGATGCCGCCGACGACCAGGAAGAAGCAGCCGAGAAGGATGAAGATCCAGCTGACGATATCGGCGGCCATTACAGGTCCCCCAAATCGTCTTTGGCATGCGGCATGCCGAGATGGCTGTAGCGGAAGAACTTCATGATCGCGATGACGCCGACAAAGTTGATCAGCGCGTAGACCAGGGCAATGTCCAAAAATTCCGGGCGTTCGGTAAGGAATCCGAGAACCGCGATCAGCAGAAGCGCCTTGGTGCCGAACATGTTCACCGCGACGATCCGGTCATAAACCGTGGGGCCCAGGAACGCCCGGGTCAACGCCATGGCCATGGTCACGAGGAGAGCGAGAGTCGCCGCGACAAACATCAGGCTGTGCCTCCGGCTTTTGACGCACCGCCAAGCCCTTCCATGGCCGTTGCCTTGCGATCCATGCGTCCGTTCTCCAATTCGTCGGCGGCCCCGCGGGTCAGGGCATGCACCTCGAGCATGCCATCGACGATGTCGACGGTCACCGTGCCAGGGGTCAAGGTGATGGAATTGGCGTAGACGACGTGGCCCAGTTCCGTTTCTTGAGTGCTCGGAACTTGGAATAGAGTAGGGCTGATAGGCAGCTTGGGCGACAGGATGATGCGGGTCACATCGATGTTGGCTTTCACGATTTCCCAGGCGAGCCACGGCCAATAGGTCAGGGCTCTGGAACTCAGATGAATGGGAAATCCCTCGTGGTCCGCCACATCCATCCGGTGACAGATGAAAGCGACCAGCAAGCTGGAAAGGATGCCAAAACCGATGATGAGCGGCGTGTAGTGGCCGGACAACAGCAGCCACAAACCGAATAACACCAGCGCCAACAAGAGCGATCGAACCAATAGAGCCCCCTGGATCGGCTCGTTACCTAATTATTGGGACGGCCGCCCAGTGGGCCACCGCCGAAAAGCGCCAAATAATTAGCGGCTTTCCGGCGGCATGACAACGCAAACCGGTCTCAAATAGAGCAAAATCCGGCCCAAGAGGTCAGCGCAGTTCGATGGCGTAATTTTCCACCGGTTGAACGGTCTCGATCAGGCCGTGCTCTTTAAGAAATACTGCGAAACGTGCGTAGCGACCGGCATCGAAAGCCGCAGGGCGCAAGGCGAAACGGGGCAATGTGTCGCGCCAGGCGCGGCGGTTGAGTTCATCGTCCAATTCCTTGTTGGCGGCGATGAACAGCTGCCAGCTTTCGTCCGGGTGGTTCACGAGAAATTGTACGCCGGCTTCGATGGCATCGACGAACTTGCGGTGGGCCGGCCGGTTGGCATTAGCTTTGTTGGCGACGACGATCAATTCGTCATAGAGCGGCACGCCTTCCTCTTCGGGATAGAAGGCGCGGCCCGGCTTGCCGACGATATCCATCTGATTGAGTTCGAAATTCCGGAAGGCGCCGATGACGGCGTCCACCTGGCCCGCGATAATCGAGGGAGACAACGAGAAATTGACGTTGATCAGCTCGACATCCTTGAGGCCGAGGCCGTGCTTGGCGAGCATGGCGCCGAGCACGGCGTCCTCGAACCCGCCGACGGAGAACCCGACCTTGCGGCCTTTCAAGTCGGCGATGGATCTGACCGGGCCATCGCGCAGGACGACCAACGAGTTCAGCGGGGTGCCCACCAAGGTGGCGATACGGATCAGCGGCAAGCCTTCGCCTACTTGCACATGGAGTTGCGGTTGATAGGAGACGGCGAGATCGGCTTTTCCGGCAGCAACCAATTTGGGCGGCGCGCTGGCGTCGGCGGGCGCGACCAATTCGACATCCAGGCCCCGATCCTCGAAGAAACCTTTTTCCTGGGCAACGATGAGCGGCGCGTGATCAGGATTAACGAACCAGTCGAGCATGACGGTCAGTTTGTCTGCCGCACCGGCAGGCCGCGCGGCGACGGCGATCGCCGCCATCAAGAGGCCTCCCAGAACGAACGCGATTTTGTTGTTGGATGTTGATGCCATGGGAACGGGTCTCCTTAGTCCTCACTGGGTTGGGTATCGGGCTGCCAAGTGAGCAGCCGGGAAAGCGCGGCATCGACCGCGAAATAAAGCGCCACGGCCATGATGGCGAGAAGAAACAGCGCGGCGAACATGGTATCGATCTGCATGCGGGCATTGGCATGCAGCATCAGAAAACCGAGGCCGCTGGATGATCCGACCCATTCGCCGACAATGGCACCGATGGGAGCGACAGCGGTTGCGACGCGCACGCCCGACGCGAATGCGGGAAGGGCGGCCGGGATACGAATATGGCGAAGGATGGCGCCGCGGCTCGCATTCATGGTGCGCGCGAGATCGAGCAAACCGGGATCGGTCCGCCGCAGCCCATCGAACAGCGCGGCGGTGACGGGAAAAAAGATGATGAGTGTGGCCATGGCGACCTTCGAGGCCATGCCGAAGCCGAGCCATAACACCAAAACGGGCGCGAGAGCGAAAACGGGTATTGCCTGACTGATCACCAGTACCGGCAACAGCCAGCGCCGCGCGGGCGCGAAATAACTCATGACCAGTGCGCCAAACGCGCCGAATAGGACTCCCAGGGCTAGGCCAAGGACAATCTCGAGCAACGTCACGCCAGCGTGCCCGAGAAGGACTTCCTGCCGCTTGATCAGAGCACCGGCAACGTCGGCGGGGGACGGCAAAATGAAGGGCGGAACGCCGATCAGCATCACGGCGATCTGCCATGCGGCGATTAGGCCAATGAAAATAACCAAAGGACGAAGCAGCCTCATGAGACGAGACCTTCGGTGTCGGCCCGGGCCAGTTGATCGAGTAGGTCGCCTTGCTCTCCGAGAACGGTGCTATCGTGAAGATTGCGCGGCGGGGCGCCGGTAGGTTCGATCACCCGGTCGAATGTCGCGGGGCGGGCGGCGAGCACATATATTCTATGGCCGAGCCGGAGGGCTTCCAGTGGATCGTGTGTGACCAGCAGCACTGTTTTGCCGCTCAGGTTTTCCGCGGCAAGGTCTTGGAGGCGCACGCGGGTAATAGCGTCGAGGGCGGAGAAGGGTTCGTCCATCAAGACGATGGGCCGGTCTTCCATAAGGGTGCGTGCGAGTGCCGCCCGTTGGCGCATACCGCCTGACAGCGCAGCGGGCAGATCGGACATATTTGCCCCGAGCCCGACTTTTTCCAACAAGGCATGCGCCCGGTCGCGATCAGGGGGCTCGCCGCGCAGGCGGCTGCCGAGAAGCACGTTGTCGAGGGTACTCAGCCATGGCGCCAGCAAATCCTGTTGCGCCATGTAGGCGACCCGGTGAAAAACCGGATTGCCGTCGTCGGTGCTGACCGTGCCCTCGGTTTCACTTCCGGTCTTTGGCGAGGTGAGCCCGGCGATCAGGCGTAAAAGGCTGGTTTTGCCGACACCGCTCGGGCCCAACACGCAGGTCCACTGTCCGCCGGCGACATCGAAGTCGAGGCCGTCGAACAGCGTGCGTCCGCCGAACGCCAAACGGGCGCCACGAACGCGCACGGTCAAACGCGAGACAGTATGGGGGCTGGATGTCGTGTCAGTCACAGGTCAACTCGTCCCTCCGCCGGTGTTAACCGGATCAGGTTCTGGGGTCGTCCCGCGCATCGGGACCTCTCAGCCGGGGATTCGGCTCCCCCCAGTGACCGGCAAAACTATGCAGTGACAGACCTGGGTTCGCAACACATTATGTGGCGCAACAAACACACAAAAATACTAGGACTAAGGAGACCTAAGGATGCAGGGCAAAATTGCGCTCGAAGAGCATTTCGCCATTGAAGGGACATTAGGGGGCTCGGAAAAGCTGGTGGGGACGGCGACGGGATGGTCGGACATCAGCCGCCGTTTGATCGATATCCACGATCTGCGGCTCACGGACATGGACAAATACGGCATTGAATATTCCATTCTCTCGCTCAATGCGCCCGCCGTTCAGGCCGTCTTGGACACGAAAGAAGCGATTGAATTGGCGCGTATCGCCAATGATGCGCTGGCGGAGGCGTGCGCCAAGCGCCCCGGGCGTTTCGGCGCATTCGCCGCGCTGCCGATGCAGGATGCGGGGGCAGCCGCGGTGGAGTTGGAGCGGTGCGTCACCGAGCTTGGATTCCACGGCGCGCTGGTCAACGGCTTTACCCAACGAGACATTTCGGATTCGGCGATTTTTTTCGACCTGCCCGAATATCGTCCGTTCTGGGCGAAGGTCCAGGAACTGAATGTACCGTTCTACTTACATCCGCGCACGGCGGTTCCGGAACGGCGTCAGCATTATGAAAATCATCCGTGGCTGGTCAGCGCTGCTTGGGGGTTCGCCGTCGAAACATCGATACATGCGCTTCGTTTGGTCGGGTCCGGATTGTTCGATGAATTTCCCAAGCTGAAAATCATCGTCGGCCATTTGGGTGAACACATCCCCTACAACATGTGGCGGATCGATCATCGCCTCAAGAAGCTTCCGTTGGGGTATCCCGCGAAGAAGCCGATGAGCGCGTATCTCAAGGAAAATTTCTATTTCACGACCAGCGGCAATTTCCACGACACGACGTTTCATTTGGCGCTGGAGGAAATGGGTGTCGATCATATTTTGTTTTCCGTCGACTATCCGTTCGAGGATATGGTGGACGCGGCGGATTGGTTCGATAAAACCGAGCTTTCCGACGAGGTTCGTCAAAAGATCGGGCGCGGCAATGCTATTGACCTGTTCGGTTTGAATTTCTCATAAAAGGATGAACTTGCCGGTATCGGGAGACGATCGATGTTGCTGACGCGGCGGGCAGTTGCCGCAATGATCGCCGGGGTGCTCGCGGCGCCGGTTTTCGCGCCTTTGTGGCAACAAGCGGCGCGGGCTCAGCAGGACCCGGGCTTCCGCAAATCCAAACTCACCATCGTCACGGAGCGTGGCCGCTTCGATTTCAATATCGAATTGGCGGAAACATCCGTGCAGCAGTCACGCGGGCTCATGTATCGGCAAGAGCTTGCGCACGACGCCGGTATGCTGTTCGACTACCAGCGGTCGCGGCGGGTTTCCATGTGGATGCAAAACACCTTCATTCCCCTGGACATGCTGTTTATCGACTCCGACGGGCGGGTGGTTAACATCGCGGAACGGGCCGTGCCGCGATCCACCAGCATTATCCCGTCACGCGGCCGCGTCCGTGCCGTATTGGAGGTCAATGGCGGCACCGCGGACAAGCTGGGCATCAAGCCGGGCGACCAGGTGCTGCATCCCATATTTGGAAACGCTGACTAGCGTCTTTTGACAGCAATGCTCAATCCGTCATTGACGGGCAGCATGCTAATGGAAACGCGTTCGTCACTGTGAAGTTTCTCGGCGAGACCGCGAAGCGCGCGGGTCGCTTTGCTGGTATCGCTATCATTCAAGACGGCGCCGCCCCAGAACATGTTGTCGAAGGCGATCACGCCGCCCGGACGTACGAGGTCCAAAACGAGCTCGTAGTAGGTGGGATAACCTTTTTTGTTGGCGTCGATGAAGGCGAAATCGAAGGTGCCGGTTTTACCTTCATCGATGAGGTCTTGGAGGCTTTCTTCCGCCGGAGCGAGCCGCACCTCGATCTTGTTCGCGACACCGGCTTCGTTCCAAAAGGGACGGCCGATATTGACGTAGTCATCGACCATGTCGCAGGTGACGATCTCGCCGTCGTCGGGCAGGGAAAGTCCCATCCATAGGGTGCCATATCCGGTAAAGGTGCCGACTTCGAGTACTCGGCGCGCATCGATCATTTCAATAAGCAACGCGAGGAACTGGCATTGTTCGGGTGTGCTGGCCCAACCGGCTTCCGGCAGCGCATCGGTTGCATCGCGCAGCTTGCGCACCACATCGGGTTCGCGCAGCGATACGCGCCGCAAATATTTCAGTAATCCGGCGCTTACGGTGCGCATGGAATCGGTCATTCTCTAATCCCTTTTGCCTCTAACCTTTCGTATGTGCGTTGGCCGATCCTACGTGTGTAACCCCGCTTGTCACGCGGGATTAGGTGTTATTGCGGGTGTGATTGAAGTGCCCGGTTTTCAAAAAGAACAGTACCTGGCGGATGGTTTCGGCATTGCTCGAAATCGGCGTATGAGAAGATCGCACCGTGACGAAGTCGGCGTATCCCTCCAGTTTGGTTTCCTCCACAGTTACAATGCCGTCATTGTCGCCGTCCAACAGCGGATTGTAGCCGACGCCGTTGCCGAGCACCCCCGCGATGATGCCGAATTCGGCCTTCATCTGGGGGATGGTAGCGGCGTGTTCCGGCGTCAGATTGTTGATCGACGGAAACAGCCTGCCGTCATCGACGTCGAGTGCCTCGGTCACCGTTTTCAGAACTTTTTCCGACAGCAGCCGGGCAATCGCAGAGCCCCGGTTGGGCGGCGCGATCATCACAACCCGCTCAACGTCGATCCGGTCGCGCCAACTTCCCTGTCTGGCAAGGAGCTCGCGGACCACCAATCCGCCCATGCTGTGGGTCACGAAGGAAACATGCTCCACGCCGTCGAAACAGCCGAGAATGGTTTCCAACTGCCTGGCGTGATCGGAGACTGTGCGCAATGTGCTCGGATAGCTGATGGCGTAGGCTTCCCGGCCGTCCGCGACCAGTGCCTTTTTGAGTTTGTTGAAGGTGCCGGTGGAGCGCCCCAACCCGTGGACAAGCAGAAGGATGCGCGTGCCCGTTGTCGGCACATTGCCGGCACGGCGTTCCATCTCGAGAAGCGCGCGGCAAGTTTGGGCGTCGCCCGCGCTCCGCCGTTTATCGTTTGGGTCGAGGAGGCGGTAGCGGTCGGTGAGGACGTTTCGTTGCAATCGCCAGCCGCCGGCGATCAACTCGTCGGCCCAGATCTGTTTCCCGCCGAGGGTCGGCAGCGCGAGATCGACCAAATCTTTCCACGCCATGCTTTTCCCCTCCGGCGGGCCGCCGGGGCCTTACTCCCGGATTTTCGAGGACGCGTTGACCATGGCATGGATGCTGCGCGCATAGGCAACGGCATTGGCCATGTCGCGGCCGTGGGCATTGGCGACGAATTCCTTGGTGCCGCGCACCGCGACCATCGGTTCGGACGCGATCTGTTTAACCATTTCCTCGACTGCACTATCGAGGTCAGCTGCCGGGACCACTTTGTCGGCGAGGCCGAAAGCCAAGGCGGTTTGCGCATCGATGATATCGGTGGAGTAGGTGAGGTACATCAGCGCTTTGCGCGAGATGCGGTCGATCAGCGCCGACATGACCATGGTCGGCATGATGTTGTGCTGCATCTCGGGGACCTGAAAGGTGGCGGTGTCACTGGCGACGGTGATATCACAGAGGCCGGTAAGCGCGATGCCCAATCCATAAGCGGGACCTTGCACGACGCCGAGGACGGGCGCAGGCGAATCGCGAAAGGCGGCATACAGGTTGAACACCGTGTCGAAGATGTCGCGCATGTCATAGGCTTCTTTGGGCGGCCCTGACGGCTTTTGGCCCATGGTTGCGCGGCCCGTGCAGAAATCCTTACCAGCGGCGCGGAAGACGATCAGCTTGGCGTCTTTGCCGGCGGTGTTGATCCGGTTGGTCAGATCGACCGCCATCTCGTCCGTCATCCGGTTGCTGTTGTCGGGTACGTTGAGGGTGATGGTGACGACGTCACCGTCCCGGCTCTGAAGAATGCTGTCCGCCACGATAAATCTCTCCCTGGAAAGTGTTTCTTGTCTGTCATCTGTTTAGCTGCCGTCCTCCGGTTTGGCGACCCTCATTTGAGTTCTGTCCAGTAATTCGGTGTGCTTTCCGTTGAATAGGGGCGGCAGGGGTCTATGATGCGCGCCACCCTGATCCGAGGCATTTTCGATTGACTGATACGCTTCTCGGCTTGTTGACCGTTGAGAATCTGCTTGTTGTTTTGATCACCTTCACCGGTGGCTTCGTCCGCGGCTACACGGGGTTCGGCAACGGATTGGTCATGGCGCCGCTTTTGAGCCTGTTCTGGGGGCCGGTGGAAGCCATCGCCGTAACCGTCGGCCTCGGGTTTGCCGGGCTGGTGCAGATCGTGCGGCCCGCCATCCCGCTCGTCGTGTGGCGCGAGGTCGGGCCGATGACTTTCGCAGCCTTGGTATTCACGCCCATCGGCACCTATTTTCTGGTCTCGCTGGATCCGGAAATCGTCAAGAAGATCATCGCCGCCGCGGTGCTGGTCGTCACCCTGATCACGCTGCGCGGTTGGAACTATACGGGGCCGAGGGGTCCTATCCCCAGCATCATGGCGGGGGGGCTCGGCGCCATGATCAATGGGGTCGCCGGGGTCGGCGGACCGCCCATCGTGCTCTATCTCATGTCGGCGCGGGAAGATGCGCGCGTGTTGCGCGCCAACATCGTCATCATCATGGGAATCATGGGTATCGCGGTATTCCTGTCCATCATCACCGCAGGTGAAATGAGCGCGCACTCGCTTCTGCGTATCGCGGGTTTGGTGGTGCCCTTTGGCGGCGGCGTGTGGCTGGGCGCGCGGATGTTCAACGTGCTGCCCGGTAAGGTCTTCCGGCTGATAATTCTTTGGATGTTGGTGGCAATCAGCGTCTCGATCTTGGTCGCGAGCTAAGCTTACGGGATCATCACCACCGAGCCCACCGTCTTGCGCGCCTCGAGATCGCGGTGGGCCTGTTCGGCATCCTTCAGGGCATAGGTCGTGCCGCTTTCCACCTTGAGCACACCCTGTTTCACCAGATCGAAGAGTTCGGCGCAGGCGGCGTCGCGTTCCGCCGGCACCGCTACATGGGTGCTGTAGGCGGGACGGGTGATGATCAGCGAGCCCTTTTTGGCGAGCAGCAGGATATCCACCGGCGGTACGTGACCGGATGCATTTCCGTAATTGACCAGCCAGCCGAAAGGCCGCGTGCAATCGAAGGAGGGGATGAAGGTATCCTTGCCGACGCCGTCGAACACCGCGGAGACCCCTTCGGGGACGATCTTTTTCACCTCCGGAACGAAATCGGTTTCGCGATAGAGGATCGTGTGATCGCAGCCGTTCGCCTTGGCAATCTCCGCTTTTTCTTGCGAGCCGACCGTGCCGATCACCGTCGCGCCCAAATGCTTCGACCATTGGCTGAGGATGGTGCCGACGCCGCTTGTTGCCGCATGGATCAAAATCGTGTCGCCGGGTGTCGGTTTGAAGTTGCGGTTGATGACCAATGAGGCGGTCAAACCTTTGAGCATCAGGGCCGCTGCTTGGCGTTCGGAAACGCCGTCGGGCAGCTTGATCAGGCAGGATGCGGGCACGTTGCGCTGTTCCGCATATGATCCGGTCTTTTCATAGAAGGGCGCGTTGACCCCCACATAGGCGACCCGGTCGCCCGGCTTCACCTCGGTAACACCGGGACCGACGCTTTCCACCACGCCCGCGGCCTCGTTGCCGAGGATCACCGGGAACTGAAGCGGGTTGGCGATGTAGAAACCGCCGCGGCGCACGTTGACGTCGGAGAAATTGAGTGCAATGGCGGTGTGGCGGATGCGCGCTTCACCGTCGCCCGGCGGCGGCAATTCGATCTCCTCCCATTTGAGGACCTCAGGGCCCCCGTTTTCGTGAATGCGCATCGCCTTGATCATTGGAACTCTTCCCCGATTAATTGCCCTTCACCGCGCCGACAACGCCGACAACGGCGGCGGGGTCGTTGAGAATCGAAATGTGTGTCACGCCTGGAAGAAGGCTTAACTTGACCTTGTCCTTCACGGCGCTGAAATACTCCGCGTACCTATCGGCAATCATCACCTCGTCGTTCGAGCCCGCCAGCAGCGTAATGGGGCCGCGGCTTTTCTTCGCATCACCGATGATGTCGTCGCTCGGTCCGAAGTTGCGCATCATCGCGTAGCTCCACATGCGGGTGAGCCCGTCGTCGGTATTCTCGCCTGCTTTTTGGGGCGGCAATGCGAAAGCGATCACCGGCAGATGATTGAAGGCGTCGATTCCGACGCCGTCGAGAACCGTCAGCGCAATAATCCGCGGCACCGCGGCATGCGCCCATCCGCCGCTGTTCGGGCGGGTCGTCGGTGCAGCGGGGCCGAGATAAGGTGCCAGGAGAACGAACCGGCTGAACAGCATTCCAGCGTGTCCGCCCGCAACGCGCAATGCGAAGCCGCCGCCGGACGAATGACCGAGCAGAACCAGCGGCGTGCTGGGATGATCGGTGCGGACCACGTTGACGAAGTCTTCGAGATCGTCTTCCAGCTGCCCGATGTAATCGATGTCGCCACGCGTGCCGGATCTTCCAACGGATTGTCCTTGACCGCGCGTGTCGACGGCAAAGGCCGGAAGGCCGGCCCGGGCCAATGCATACCCGAGCGTATTCATGGCGACGCTGCTGCCGCCCGAACCGCTGACAAGGATGACGGCCGCTTCCGGTCTTTCGGTCCTTCCCTGTGGATAGCTGCGGTAGGCCAAGTGCGCGCCGTCGCGCGCTACGTAGCGTTGAAGCTTGGGGAGGGGAAGGTCTTTGCGGGCGGCCGCCTGGGCCGCATCGACAACAGCGGGCAAAGGCGGTGGCGGCACCGGACGGCTGAACATCACCATGCTGGCGAGGATAACGGCGGCGATGACGCCGCCGATGGCAGCAAGGTTCCAGAATTTCCTGGAGGACAACACCCGTTCGTCTCCCTACATGTGCGCTTCCACGATTTGCCGACAGATCAATAGCGCGAGAAGTCTTGGTTCTCCTTTGTGAGGAACTCGACCAGTACGGTTTCACCTGCTTCGGTGGCGGCGATGGCCTCTTTGAAGGTCGGCACGATTTCTTCGGGCTTACTGGCGCGGAACCCGTGCGCACCGAGCGCCTTCGCCACTTCGCAGTAATTGCCGCCGACAGCAAGCGTGTTGTACTTCTCTTCGGAAATGATCAACTGGCTGCGTTCGGCGGCCATCATGCCGTTGTTGAACACGACGGTCATGCTGGCGATGCCGTTGCGCGCGGCGGTTTCGATGTCCATTCCGACCATGCCGATGGCGGAATCACCCATGAAGTTGATGCAAAGTTTATCCGGCGCGGCGATCTTGGCACCGATGTTGAGCCCCAACCCGTGCCCGAGTTGGGTGGATTTGCCCCACCCCATATAGGTCCGCGGTTTGGTGGTTTCCCAGAACGGCAGCACTTGTTCGCGCGGGCTGCCGGAATCGTGGGTGACGATGGTGTTGTCGCGATCAACCAGGTTCATCAACTCGTTGGCGACGCGGTAGGGGTTGAGCGGCATTTCGCCCGACGACAGGAACTTGTCCCATTCGGCGAGCCACGCGGCCTTTGCCGCTTTCACCTCTTGCGCGCGTTTCGGTTCGCGTGCCTTGCCGCCCAGGCGGCTGTTCACGGCTTCGAACAATTCGGCCAGGCTCAGTTTCGCATCCCCCAGTACCGCCTGCGTGATGTCGTATTCCTTGTACAGATCGTCGTGATGATTGGTCATCTGCACGACGGTTTTGCCGGCGGGAACGTTGGGATTGAACGGCGAGACGGTGAGGCTCGAACCTGCGGCGAAAACGACGTCGGCAGCACGCAGATACTCCCACACGGGTTGCGGCGCCGAGGTCGCCGACGCGCCGAGCGACAGCGGGTGGTTCTCCGGGAAGCCGCTTTTACCGGGGTTGGTGGTCAGCACCGGCATGTCCAGCAATTCGGCGAGCGCGACGAGTTCGTTTGTCGCGTTGCCCCAGATAATGCCGGCGCCGGCGAAGACGACCGGGTTCTTGGCGGCCACGAGGATTTCGGCCGCGGCATCGACATCGGACGGATCCGGCGCGGAACGCACGCCGGGCGGCGGCGTGTAATCGAGTTCGCCTTGGAACTCCTGCTGGAAAACATCCTGTGGAACTTCCAGAAGCACCGGTCCCGACTTGCCCGTGCGCATCAGATGAAAGGCGCGGCGCAGGGTTGCCGGAATGTCCTTGGCATCGTGAATACGTGCCGCCCATTTGGTCACGTGGCGGAAGTTCTCGACGGCGTCGAAGACAGGGCGTGTCGATAGCCGATGCAACGGCACACCGCCGGGGATCACCAGCAACGGAACGTTCTCGGAGAAAGCTTGGGCAACACCCGCGAAGGCGTTTTCAATCCCGGGACCCGCCTGCGAGGCGAATACGCCAATGGATTTACCGCCGGTGGTGCGGCTGTAGCCGTCGGCCATGCCGACACCGACCCGCTCCTGACGGCACAGGATCGGGCGGATACCCGCGGCCGCGCAGGGTTCGATCAGCGCGTTGCGCGGATAGCAGGAGAGAAAGCCGGTTCCCTCCCGTTTGAGAATTTCCGTAATGACTTCGGCGCCATTCATGGCGGTTCCCCCTAGCTTCCCGTGGGTGCGCCCCGCCTTGCTGCGGGGCGGCATTTTCTTCTTTGGTGTTACGACCGGGTGTTAGCGCGATCCCGGAACGGCGGAGGTCAACACATTGAGCAATGCCGGAACGCCTTGCTCGACCTTGTCCATCGCCCGTTCGAGCGCCTTGGGCAGCTCCGCCGGGTCCTCGACCTTCTCGCCGTAACCGCCGCACGCCTGAATGGTGGTTTCGAAGGCCGGCGAGGGGTCGAGCGAGACGAGCGGCACCGCGTTGCTCTTCGAGGTGCGTCCGTCCGGGTACATGGCGAGCGTCGACGCATGGACCGCATTCCAACGATGGTTGTTGGCGACAATGGTAAGCGTCGGCAGTTTTTCCGCGGTGGCGACATAGTGCGCCGGGGTCGGACAGCCGAACATATAGGAGCCGTCGCCGACCACCGCGATCACGTTGCTGTCACGCTTAGCGAGCTTGCCGCCGAGCGCCGCGCCGAGGCCGACGCCGAGACCGCCCGCCGCGCTGGCGGCCATATAAGTCCGGGGCTCCGTCATTTCGATGAAGTCGAATGGAACGCCCAGTTCGTTGACGATCATCGTATCGGCACTTTTGACCTGGTTGATGCAGGTCGCGAGCCACGCGCCGTGGATCGGCATCGAGGCTTTGTTCTGTTCGAGCAGTTTCTTGCGTTTCGCATCCCGTTCAGCGCGAACCGATTGCACCGCCTTGCGGCGTTTGTCGATCTTCTGCTTCTTACCCTTGGTCTTACCGCTCATGGCGACGAGCAATAGCGCCAACGACGGTGCGGTGTTCCCCGCGAGGGCGATATCGGTTTCGAAGCCGCGGAATGGATAGCGTGAGAACAGCGGATCGGGCGCCATATGGATCAGCTTCGCCGACGGTGACGGTTTGATACGGCTTGGCTGCCACGGCACTTCACAATCGATGGTTAGGATGACGTCCGCTTCCTCGATGAGTTCACCGGCCATGGTGCCCATGTTCATGGGGTGATCGGAGGCCATGTTCATATCGCGCGCGAACGGCTGTGCGACGGGAATGGCGTAGGTGTCGGCGAGTTCGGCAAGCAACGGTACGGCCGCCGGATCGCGGCCCGCTGCCGTCGTAAGGATCAACGGATTGTCGGCGTTGATCAGCATGTCCGCGGCGCGGTCGATGGCGTCGCTCGAGGCGACCTGCGGTTCAACGCCGAGATCGCGATCGCGGTGCGGCGGGTTGTGGGATTTCGCGGGATCGCCGAGAACCTCGCGCGGTAAATTGAGATAGACCGGGCCGCGCGGTTCGGTCATGGCGATGTCGAGTGCCCGCCCGACGAGCGTGCCCGCCGGTTGTCCGGCGCGCAGTTCGTAATCCCATTTGACGAACTCCCGGAGCAGTCCGCCCTGGTCGAAGCATTCCTGTCCCCAGTGAATGTTGCCGAGGCGCGATCCGTGGTGACCTTCTTCGGTATAGGGCGTGCGTCCGGCGGCAAGCAGAATGGGAACATTGTCGCGCGCGGCGTTCTGTACGCCGCAAATGGCATTGGCGGTACCGACATTGACGTGCACCATCACGGCGGCCATCTCGCCGCCGCGCCGGTAATAGCCGTGAGCCATGGAGACGGCGACGTTTTCGTGAGGCACTGTTAAGAATTCAGGTACTTCGCGGCCGGATTCATTGGCGATCACCAGCGACTCGATCACCGGCGCAAAGTCGGTTCCGGCATTGGCAAAGACATACTTGATGCCGCGCTCGGTCAAACCGCTGAGGAAAGTATCGGCATTCAACCGGGTTTCGGCCTTGGGCTTATTCATCTATCGCTCCCTTGAGGGCGGCAATGGTGGGGACGTCCCGCCGCCTTGGATTCTGTGGTGATTAGCGTATCCTGCCCGCTGACCGATGGCCAGCGCACAGCCTGCCCAAGAGCTTGCCTAACAGCTTGCTTGACAGGATATGGGTGCAGGGACACTCTTTTCGCTAAATATCCTATCGATAGGTTTTTTAAGGAACAAGCGCATTCATGGCCGCTCATCCCATCCTCAAACCCGCCAAAAGCGTGGGACAGCAGCGGGACTTCATCGGCCCGGCGACGTTTGCCGACACCATCGTGTCGCGGGTTCGTGACGCCTTGTTTGACGGTAAATTGACGTCCGGCGACTTTCTCGGATCGGAAAAGGACCTTGCCGCCGAGTACGGCGTCAGCCGCAATACGGCACGTGACGCGCTTCGGACCTTGGAGGCGATGGGCATCGTCGACATCCGCGTCGGCGCCGGTGGTGGGGCGCGTATTGCCGAAGGAAATCCCGACAAATTCGCAGAAGCACTGGCCATTCAGTTCAATCTCGCGGGCGTGTCAGAATTGGAGATTCTCGATGCGCAGTGGGCCATCGAAGGCATGGCGGCGGAGCTTGCGGCGCACAATGCCACCGACGAAGACCTTGCCGCGATGTCCTCTCTTTTGGAAGGCGCGGAGAGGGCGATAGACGATCCGTCCGAGTTTTCGCGGTTAGGGATGCAGTTTCATATGACCATTGCGGAGGCTTCCCATAACCGCGCGCTTGTGGCTCAACTGATCGCCATGCGGCATGTCGTTTGGCCGAAGGGCGGACGGATTGTGTCTTCGGACCGGGCGCAGATCATTCTTCGCGTGCATCGCGACTTGTTCAAACTCATATGTGAGCGTGATGGCGCCGGCGCGCGCGATCTGATGCATGCGCATTTGGATGCCATCCGTATGAATAATAAACGGGAGAGAGAGCAGCGGCATTGCTGCTGTTGAGCCCCATGATCAGTTTGGGCGACGACATCAGGAGAAACAAAAATGGCTGAGATCGTTTATGGATTTGGCTCGTCCCATGGACCACTGCTGTCCACGCCGCCGGAGAAGTGGGACCTCAGGGCCCAGGCCGACAAGGAAAATCCGGCACATCCGTACCGTGAGGGCACCTATACCTGGCCGGAGTTGCGCGACCTGCGGAAAGACGAAAAGCTCGACGACCAGATCAAACTCGACATCCGCGAGGGTCGTCACGCGCGCAATCAGAAACATATGGATGCGCTGGCCGAGAAGTTCGCCGAGGTGAACCCCGATATTCTGGTGGTCGTCGGCGACGATCAGCATGAATGGTTTCAATCCGACGTTCAGCCGTCCTTCACGGTTTTCCACGGCGACGAAGTGATCAACACGGCCTATGACGAAGAGAAGGCGAGCAAGATGCAGCCCGGCCTCGCCATCAGCATGAAGGCGAACCATCCGCCGGAGGATCACCATTATCCGGTGCCGACGAGCCTGGCCTCCCACATCATTCACCAAGCAATTCAGGATGAATTCGATGTCACCAGCTCGGCGGCGCAGCCGTCGAAGGGCAACGGCCCCATAGGTGTGGGCCATGCGGTGGGCTTTATCTACCGGCGTATTTTGCGCGACAAGCCGGTGCCGCTGGTGCCGGTTCTGTTGAACACGTTCTTTCCGCCCAATCAGCCGACACCCAAACGCTGTTACGAGTTCGGTCAGTCCATCGGCCGGGCGATCCGCTCATGGGGCGAGAACAAGCGGGTCGCGGTTTGCGCCTCGGGCGGGGTCAGTCATTTCGTCATTGATGAGGATTTCGATGAGCGCATGCTCAAAGCCATGCGGGAGCGTGACGTGGAGACCCTGATCAACGAGCCGAACTACATGTTCCGCTCCGGCACGTCGGAGACCAAGAATTGGATTACGGTCTGCGGTATCCTTTCGGAAACCAGCCTGGAGATGAACCTGCTGGATTACGTGCCGTGCTACCGGTCGGAAGCGGGAACCGGCAACGCCATGGCCTTTGCCACCTGGCAGTAGGCGGCGGTTGGCTGACTGGCGGCGCAAACGCACCGCTCTAGGAAATGTTGGTTGCACGGTGGGGCGGGGCGCGGTTTAACTGGCCCCGAGAGTTAACGTGTTTTCAGGGATAGCGCACTGGTGCTGAAAAAGAACATTGAAACCCGGCTGATGAGCGGTGGCGAGGCCATTGTCCAATCGTTGGTCAACAATGGCGTCGATACCGTGTTCGGCATTCCCGGCGCGCAGACCTATCCTCTGTTCGACGCGCTCGACCGGGCCAAGAACGACATCCATACCATCGGCACCCGTCACGAACAGGCCGCCGCCTACATGGCGTTCGGCTACGCCAAGGCGACGGGAAAGCTGGGTGTCTATTCGGTGGTACCGGGGCCGGGTGTGCTCAACACGGCGGCCGCGTTGTGTACGGCGTGGGGTGCCAATCAACCGGTGCTGTGCATTACCGGCCAGATCCCGCGCGATGCCATGGGCAAGCGGCGCGGTCATTTGCATGAAATCCCCGATCAGTTGGCCACCTTGCAAACCTTCATCAAATGGGCGGTGCGCATTGAAAACTCGTCTGACGCGCCGGAGATCATCAACGAAGCCATTCGTGTCGCGACGTCCGGGCGACCGGGGCCGGTATCGGTCGAAATGTGCTGGGACGATCTCGCCCGTCAGGAAATGGTGGGGCTCATAGAAAGTGCCGAGCGCGATCCCAACCCGGTGGTTGACGCGAAGGAGATTGCCGCCGCCGCCGAGTTGATCCGCACCGCCGAGCGGCCGATGATCTTCGTCGGCACGGGTGCGCAGCATGCCCATGAAGAAGTCCGCGCGCTGGCCGAGGAACTCAAGGCGCCGGTGACTGCGTTCCGTGGCGGGCGCGGTGTCGTCGGCGAGGATCACGAACTGGGCGTTTCGTCGCTCGCGGCGCACGATTTGTGGCGCGATTGCGACGTTCTGATCGGGATCGGTTCACGCGTCGAAATGCCCTATATGCGCTGGGCGACCCATCCGTTCTCGGTGCAATCGGAACCGTTGGCGCCGCCGCATCTGATCCGCATCGATATCGACCCGGAAGAGATGAAACGCCTGGTGCCGCATGCGGGGATCGTTGCTGATTCCGCCGACGGGTCGAAGGCGCTGTTGGCGGCGGTGAAGGGCAAACGAACACCGCCCACCGGTGCCGTTGAGCGTATTGCCAAATCTAAAGCCTGGGCACGGGAGCAGCAGCAGTTCGTGCAGCCGCACGTCGCCTATCTCGAGGTAATCCGCGACGCGCTGCCGCGCGACGGGTTCCTCGTCGAGGAATTGTGCCAGACCGGGTTCACCTCCTATTACGCCTATCCGGTTTACGAGCCGCGCACCTATGTATCGTGCGGCTTCCAAGGAACGCTCGGCTTCGGCTTTCCGACGGCGCTCGGCGTCAAGGCTGCCGTGCCCGACAAGCCGGTGGTGTCGATCACTGGCGATGGCGGTTTCATGTTCGGCGTCCAGGAGTTGGTGACGGCGGCGCAATACGGCATTGGCCTGGTGACTGTCCTGTTCAACAACTCGACCTTCGGCAACGTGCGCCGCGATTTGCGCAAGTTCTACAAAGGCCGCACCATCGCTACCGATTTCATCAATCCGGATTTCGTCAAGCTCGCCGAGTCCTGCGGCGTCGACGGCTATCAGGTATCGAGCCCGGGTGAATTAAAACCCGCATTGCAGAAGGCGCTCGAGAACGCGGAGCGGGAGAACGCGCCCGCGCTGATCGAAGTGATCGTGGACCGCAACACGGAACGCAGCCCGTGGCGGTTCATCAACATGAACTACGACAAGCTTTAAGGCGGCCCGCATTCGGGCGAGGAGACGAACATGAACGTCATGGCCAACGATCTTTCGCGGCTGGTCCCCGGAGCGCGGGGCTTCTTGGAGCGCGAGCACCGGTTGCTCATCGGCGGTGAATGGGTGCGGAGCGCCAGCAGCGAAACCTTCGAGGTGATCGATCCGTCGAGCGGCCAGGTTCTTACCAAGGTGCCGCGCGGCAATGCCGACGATATCGATCGTGCGGTGAAAGCGGCACATGCGGCGCTGAACGATCCGGCGTGGCGCGATATGCAGCCCAGTGACCGTGAACGCTTGATGCATCGTTTCGCCGACGTGATCGAAGCGCATGCCGAGGAACTGGGCCAGATGGAAGCCCTCGATGTCGGCATGCCGAGCCTGATCGGGCAGTTCGGCGAAGTGGGCAACGTGCTCGCGACCCTGCGCTACATGGCGGGCTGGCCGACCAAGATCCACGGCCAGACGTTGGATATCGGCGAGGCGTTGCCCGAAAAGCGGTACTTCTCCTACACCCGGCGCGAGCCGGTGGGCGTTGTCGGCGCGATCGTGCCGTGGAACGTGCCGTTGATGATCGCCATGTGGAAGATCGCGCCTGCGCTCGCCACCGGCTGTACCATCGTGTTGAAGCCGTCGGAAGTGACGCCGCTCGGCGCGTTGAGGTTGGGCGAACTGGCCATCGAGGCGGGCATCCCGCCAGGGGTGTTGAACATCGTCACCGGCTTCGGTGCCGATGCGGGCACCGCGCTCGTCGCGCATCCGCTGGTCGACAAGATTTCCTTCACCGGGTCCGTGGCGACGGGCAAGGCGATCAATAAGCTCGCCACCGACACCATGAAGAACGTCACCCTCGAACTGGGCGGTAAGTCGCCGGTGCTGGTGCTCGACGATGCCAATCTGAAAAAGGCGGTGCCCGCCATCGCGCGCGGCATTTTCGGTAATACCGGACAGGTGTGCGTTGCCGGTTCGCGCCTTTACGTTCAGCGCGGCATCTACGAGCAGGCGGTCGAGATGCTCTCCAAGCAAGCACGGTCTCTCAAGATGGGGCCGGGTCTCCATCCGGAAAGCCAGATCGGGCCGCTGGTCTCGGCGCAGCACCGCGAGAAGGTGATGGGCTATATCAAGGCGGGACTGGAGCAGGGCGCGCAAGCGGTCACCGGCGGCCACGCTATCGAAGGGCCGGGCTACTACGTCGAGCCGACGATTTTCGCCAATCCCTCGCAGGAGTCGAAGGTCGTGCAGGAAGAGATCTTCGGCCCCGTCATCACCGCCATCCCTTTTGACGATTTGGAGCACGGCGCGGCACTCGCCAACGATTCTATCTATGGCCTCGCGTCATATGTCTGGGGTACCGACATCCAGAAGATCCACCAGATCATCCCGCGCATCCGGGCGGGCTCGGTGTTCGTGAACTCGGAACCGTTCCCGCACCCAGCCATGCCGCTCGGCGGCACCAAGCAGTCGGGCATCGGCAAGGATCTCGGCGAGGAAGCCCTCAATCACTACACCGAACTGAAGTCGGTGATGATCGGGCTGAACTAGATCAAGTGATTAGGCGGCGACGCGTTCGTCGACGGGATGGCCGTTGACGACCGTTGGTCCGCTGCCGCCCACCGTGGTCCGGCGCATGACGCGCACCTTGTTGCGGTCGGGCCAGGGATGGCCGCGATGCAAGGTGCAGCGGTTGTCCCACATCACCACGTCGCCGACAGTCCAGCTGTGCGTATAGGTAAATTCCGGCCGGGTGGCGAACGTCAGCAGGTCGCTTAACAAGGTGCGGCCTTTATCCTCCTCCCAACCGACGATCTTGCCGGCGTGCGATCCGATATAGAGGCACTTGCGGCCGCTCAAGGGATGGGTGCGCACCAACGCCTGTTGCACGGTTGGCCACTGGGCGCGTTCTTCCTCGTTGAAGTCCGTGAACCCATACAATGCGCGGGAAAAAAGCAGGCTGTGTTCGGCGATCAAGCCGTCGAATTCGTCTTTCTTGGCTTGAGGGAGTGCGTCCCAGGCGGCGCGTAAATCCGCCCATTCGGTTTCGCCGCCTTCGTCGGGAACGGTGCGCGCGCTGAGGATGGAGTACCGCGCCGGCACTTCCTTGAAGGAACTATCCGTATGCCACAGCTGATTGCCGCGCTGGAACTGCAGCCGTTCTTCGTTTTCGGCCATGATCTCGCCGTCGGGTCCGACATTGGTGAGATCGGCGACGCGCGGATCGATGTTCTTCCAGGCGCGGCCGATGCGCAGCGCGCCCGCTTCCAACCCGCCGAAGCGTTCGGAGAAGGCGATCTGTTCTTCGTCGGTGATGCCCGGTGCGCGGAACAGCAGCACCGCATGTTCGGCGATCGCTTCTTCGATCTCGCGGATTACCGCGTCGCCCAGCGGTTGACGGATATCGACGTTGTCGACTTCCGCGAAAAAGGTTCGTCCCAATTGCGACACATCCAGATGCATGACGCGTCTCCCGTGTTTCTTAGTTCCCCCGTTTGACGGAGGAGGGTACTCCCGGCTCAGGGCGGCGACAAGACCCGACTAAGCGGCGGAAATCTGCCGCTCCGCTCTACTGTCCACTTCTTGGTCCGCCACGTCGCGGGCTGCCTCCCGTAGCAATTGAATGAAGCCGTTGAGCACCGGCGAATGGCGTTTCACTTCCTGGGTCAGGATGCCGATGGAGCGGCTTTGGTCCGACTGAGGCGGAAAAAGTTCTACGAATTCTCGGTTCTTCAGAAGCGGGGCAATGCCGAACCATGGCAACATGGTGACGAAGTCGGTCCGCTGGACAACGGCAAGCATCGCCGCGACAGAGACGGATTCAAACGCCACGTCCATCAGGTTGATGCCCAAATTGCGGATGGCGATGTCGATTTCCCAACGGAACCGCGCACCGGGCCATGGGACCACCCAGCGGGCATCGGCAAGTATTTTCGCCGGTGTGCCGTCGGCGCCGACTAAGGGATGACCCGGCCGGGCGATCACGGTCATCATATCGCCGAACAGCGGCTCGACATGCAGACCGCCGACATTGTGCAGGGCGGCGAAGTTGCCGATGGCGAGATCGGTTTTGCCGAGCGCAACCATCTCGGAAAGCTCGTCGATAAGACCGATCTGAAGCTGGCTAGTAATGTCGGGACGGGCTTCGGTGAAGGCGGCGAGGGGACCGACCAGGAAATTCTCCGCGATCAGCCGCGTCGACGCGATCCGCAGGTAGTTCGCCTTGATCGAGGTGATCGAGCGTGTCGCGGAAACCGCCTGGCCTTGTGCCTTGCCGATGATGTCGCCGTATTGGGCGAGGGTGTTGCCGAGATCGGTGGCGACCGCGCCGCGGCGCCCACGGACAAGGACCGGCGCGCCGACCTGTTCCTCGAGGGTTTTCATGTTGCGGCTCAGCGCCGATTGCGCCAGTCCGAGTTGGTCGGCGGCTTCGGTGAAGGAGCCCAGGCTGACGATGGTTGCCAGTTGGCTGAGATGGCGCGGGTCAAGTGACATAACAAATCCAGATGGAAGCATAACGAATATGCAATTCCAGGGCAATGCCATGCCCCCTATGATTGAGGGGAATAGGGAAGCAGGCCGATAACGGCGCCGTATAATATAGATCACTAATAAAGGCCGGTTCCCTAGGGCGCCGAACAAAGCATTACTGAGGTTTCAGGCGGGCGGGCCCGCCGTAAAGGGAGAGACAGAACATGCGCACACTTTTGCGAACCGCCGCGGTTGCGGCCTTGGCAGGGGGATTGGCCTTCGGCGGTCAGGATGCCCTCGCCCAATCCAAAATCCTTAAATCTGAATCCGGCAATCCCGGGTCCACCGGCCACGCGCTGACCACCGTGATGTCCAAAATCTATAAACGCGAGCTTGGGATCGATATTCAGATCAACGACAGCCAGACGCTGACCAAATCGGCCCTCAAGCTGGGCCGCGGCCAGATCGACCTGATGGCGATCCCCACGGCGGTGAACCATTTCCTCAACACCGGCTCGGCCATGTACAAGAAGAGCCTGCATGAGGAAGCCATCAAGGCCTCCAAGAACGTCCGCTCGCTTTTTGGGTTCATCGCGGTGACGTTCCATCCCGTCACCTACGAGATCGATACCATCAAGACGTGGCAGGACATCAAGGGCAAACGCGTCTTCACCGGTCCGCCGTCCGGCGCCGCCGCTGTTTCGGTCGAATCCATGATCGAAGCCCTGACCGGCTATAAGCCGAATGTCGATTACACCGCCGTCCGCTTGAATTGGGGCTCCGGCCTACAGGCGATGATGGACGGTAAGCTCGATCTGTTCGTGCGTCCGGTGAACCCCGGCGCGGCGATGATCGAGCAGCTCGGCCTATCGAAGAAGTTCCGTTTGCTCGATGCGGGTGACGCGGTCAACTCCGAGGCCTTCAAGAAGTGGGAGAAACGGCCGGGCACCAAGTCCGCCGTCATTCCCGCCGGGACCTATTCCGGTCAGGTCAACAACGACATCGACATTCAGGCCGGCGGCAGCACGTTCCACTTCGCGGTGAACGCCAGCATGGATGACGAGTTCGTTTACAAGATGACCAAGTCGTTCTGGGACAACATCAAGGAAGTTCACGAGACGTCCGTGATCCTGCGCCCGATTTCCCTAGACGATCCCTTCGTCGGTATCAACGCGCCGATGCATCCCGGCGCGATCCGGTACTACAAGGAAAAGGGCATCGCGGTTCCGGACAGCCTGCTGCCGCCCGCAATGTAATTGACCGCGTAACCAGATCCGGCCGCTGCCCAAGGGGAGCGGCCGGTCGTGGGTGGGCATCCTCGTGAACGGACATTTCGGATGACAGTTGAAGGTCAAGTTGGCGGCCAGGGTGGCACTTTGGTGCGCGTCATCGGCGCAGTCGTTTTCATCGTCGCGCTTTTCATGGCGGGCATGGGCATCACCAATTCCGCCCCGAGGGTATGGTTCATTCCCACGGTGGGGCCGTATCCCAGCGAGATTATCCGGCCGCTGTTTCTCGCCTGTTCGATCTTCATCGTCCTCGCGACCAAGGGCTTCACCCTGTGGTTCCGAGAGCATCGTCCGGCCCTGGCTTGGCTTGGGTTTGCCATCGATGCGGCTTTGATCGCGGCGGCCTTCTGGACGTTCTGGCGCTATTACGTCGACGTATCCGAGATCGAATCGGGGCTGTTCGACTTTACCCTGATCCATCCGGTCACGGCTTTGATTGGCTGCTTCTGTTTCATCGTCATCTGCTGGAAGGCATGGGGCGCGCCGCTCGCAATCTGCGGCATCGTCGCATTGGTCTATTTGTTCACCGGCGAATATTGGCCGTGGATTTTCGAGACCGCGCCCATCGTGTTCCTCGAAACCTCCGAGGACCTGTGGTTCAACCTCAACGACGGCGTGCTCGGCACCATCATGGGTATCCTGATTTTCACCGTGTTTCCCTTCGTGCTGTTGGGCACCATGCTGGAACAGACCGGCGGCGGCCGCTCGCTGATCAAGATCGCCTTCCACCTGACCCGCCGCTTCCGGGGCGGTCCGGCCCACGCCGCCATCGTCGCGTCGGCCCTGTTCGGCACCATGTCGGGCGGCGCGGTGACCAACGTCGTCGCCACCGGCGTCATCACCATTCCGATGATCAAGCGGCGCGGGTTCAGCCCCGCCTTCGCGGGCGGCGTCGAGGCGACGGCCTCGTCCGCCGGGCAGATCATGCCGCCGATCATGGGCGCCGCGGCGCTGGTGATGGCAGACTTCACCGGCATTTCCTATCTCACCATCATCGTCGCCGCCCTGATCCCGGCGCTGGCGTACTACTCGAGCCTCATCGCCTCGGTGATCTTCGAAGCGCGGCGCCTCGGCGTCGAGGCCGCCCCCGAGGTGGACGATGATGAACTCGCCGTCGATCGGCAGGATTACATCAACATGATCATGATCATCGTGCCGGTGGCGGTGGTCGTGGTCTCTCTGCTCAAGGGCTTCTCGCCGGCCGGCGCCGGCATGCTCGCCATGTACACGGTGATCGTGCTCAGCTTCCTCAACCCGGAAATCCGCGCCAATCCGTTCCGTATCATTATGGCGTTGGCGCGAGGCGCTGAAACGCATGCCTCGCTACTCATGGCCATCGGCGTCGTCGGCATCATCGTCGCGGTCCTGGGCGCCACCGGCCTGCCCAATGATTTTGCGCAAGTGGTGGGGCAGGCGACGGGCACGCAGCTGTTCATCACCCTGATCATCGCGGCGCTGGCCGCCTTAATGCTCAGCATGGGCATGCCGACCTTGCCCGCCTATTTGACCATCGTACTGATCCTCGGGCCGTCGATGCAGTCCCTCGGCCTCGCCATGCTAACCGCGCATCTGTTCGTCTTCTACTACGGCGTCGCGTCGTCCATCACGCCGCCGGTGGCGGTGGCGGCCTATGCCGCGGCCTCCATTTCCGGCGCGCCGCCGTTGACGACGGCGGTCTACGCCATGCGAATCGGCCTGGTGAAATTCATGGTCCCGTTCATCTTTGCCTATTATCCGGTGCTGTTGCTGGTGCCGGAGGGCGGTGCCGACTTCGAGTTGACGGCATTCCTGTCCATCCTCGCGCGGCTTTTGGTCATCATCTATCTGGTGTCGAGCGCGGTGATCGCCTTCGATTGCCGCCGCCTGCCGGTGTGGGAAATCGTCGTGCGTCTCGCGCTGCCGGTCGGCATGCTCTATGTCGATCCAGTCGTCCATTGGCCGGTAACGGCGCTCGCGCTCGCCTATCTCGTTTGGCACGGCGTGCGCTTCCGGCGCCAGCCCGCGCTGCAGCCGCAAGCGGAAACCCCTTAGATTGGCCCCCTAGATTGCCCCCTAGATTGACTGTGAAGCCATAGGGGCCTATCTATCGCCCGTCCCATGCCGTGTGTCGGGGGCCGTGTCGGGGAGTAGCGCAGCCTGGTAGCGCATCTGCTTTGGGAGCAGAGGGTCGCTGGTTCGAATCCAGTCTCCCCGACCATATTTTCTCGTCAACTTTCCGGCCAATTTTCCGGGCCTTTCACCTATTAATATTTTTGTTAACAAACGGCGCCACCTGTCCCGCCATGCCGCGCGGCGCACCTCGTTTTTTGGCGGAAGTCTGCGGTTAAACACCCGTTAACGCGTCGTTAACCTTTGATACATACAGTTACAGTCAATAACACACGCCAAAAACACCACTTTCACAGATCCCTTCCCGAGTTTCATAGGGGGAAAGAATGACCGCCTTCGCCGGGCCCGCGTTCGATTCCTACGGGCCGTCAACCGACACCGATTCCTTTGCCCATCAGCATGTGCCGGGCCGCCTCGTGCTCTACATCCCGAGCGACGATGAGCGCCAGCACGCCGACGATGTGACCGCGCGGCGCAAGGTTCGGGCCAGGGCCGACGCACGCGCCCGCCGGTCCCGCTGGGCCCGTCGGGTGTCCTCCACGGCGTTTTCCTATGTCACGCGCGCGATCGCGCTCGCCGGCAGCCTGATGGCGCTGGCCGTGCTGCTGTTCGACGTTTCTGCCGTTTCCGTGTGGTTCGAAGCTCTTCGCCATGCGTTTTAAGGAGGCCGGCAAGTAATCCGCCGGCGTCCGGTTTGCCCAGGTTCACTGGGGAGTGATACCTAGAGAAGCATAAGCTTCCGCAAACGAGCTGCTCTTGAGGCCGGGGAGAGAACGGAGGCCCCGCTTTATCCCCGGCCTTAAGACACTTCAAATTTCCCGGCTAATTTCTCTTATAAATTTTATGGCGATTTCGGGCCGCTTGGGCATAATGCGGCGCATCACTATATATGTGTCATCCGCCGCGTAAGGAGAGCTTTCGGTGATCCGACCCAAGGTCCGTATCTTTCAACCCGCCAAGACCGCCATGCAATCGGGCCGCGCCAACACGCGCCGCTGGCGGGTGGAGTTCGAGCCCAGCGAAGCCAAGCGCGCCGATCCCCTGATGGGCTGGATCGGTTCCGGCGATACCCGCACGCAATTGCGGCTCAATTTCGACACGAGGGAAGAGGCGGTGGCCTATGCCGAGAAGCACGGCTTCGACGTCGCCATCGAGGAACCCCACCTCAGACGGGTGAGGCCGAAAAGCTACGCCGACAATTTCCGCCACGACCGCATCGAATAATAATCGTCACATTTTTGGTATATTGCGGAAATCGATCGGATCGATTTCTAGGGCGCCCGTAGCTCAACTGGATAGAGCACCGGCCTTCTAAGCCGGGGGTTGCAGGTTCGAGTCCTGCCGGGCGCGCCATTTGCCAGAAAAACCGCCTTGCCGGGATCCCGCAAGGCGGTTTTTTGGTTAGGAGGAGCAGTAAGATCTAGGTATCGAAGCGCTTGGCGTTGTCGCCGCCGGCCACCGTGTATTGGATGGGCACGTTGCGGGATTTCTGGAACTCCTCGAGCGACTGGCCGCGCATGGCGGCATAGATGCTCGGGTTCGACACGCCGGTGACGGCGCCCATTTTTTCGAGCAGGAAGAAGCTGACGCCGTAATGGATCATCTCGATCCATTTCTTCTCGCGGATCAGGTCCTTTTCCTGTTCGCTCAGACCGAATTCGTCGAACAACGCTTCGGGGTCGTTGACGAACCGTTCCCGGTGTTCGGGGATGACCAAACGGTGCAGGAAGTCGTTGACGCGATAGGCGCGGAGGCTGGTTTCGAGCGTGAAGGGATGAGTGCCCTCGAGCTTCTCCGCGCCGGCCAGTTCATAGCCGATATGGGCGCGGTAATCGTCGATCTCCTTCTGTGACGGCGGATCGCCGAGATCCTCGAAGATCAGCGTCGCGATGTTGGTCATGGACGGCGCGTAGGTTTGCGAATGCACCTTGCGCACCTCGTCGGACAGCGCGCCGCGCATGATCAGCCACATGATGACCTCGGCGCCTTCCATGCCGCCTTTCTCGGCGTATTCGGCGAGGCGCATGTTGACGAGCTTGTCCGGGTCCTTCTCCAGCAACTCGAGGAACTCGTTGTCCCAGTCCTCGTTGAGGAAGCCGCAGCGTTCGCCGTGCACCTGGTGCGACAGGCCGCCGGTGGCGGCGATGGCGACGTTCAGATTGTCGTCGGGGAAGCTTTGGATGGCCTTGCGCAGGCTCTTGCCCAGCTTGTAGCAGCGCCGCGCGTTGGGGATGGGGAGTTGCAGCACGCCGACCTGCAGGGGCACGACCGAGCCTTTCCAGCCCGCATTGTCGTCGGACAGCATGGAGATCGGAGAAAGGAAGCCGTGATCGACGGGCTTCTTCTGGAAGAAGGACATGTCGAACTCATCGGCGACCAGGGCGTTGGCGATATGCCGCGACAAAGCCGCGTGGCCCTTCACGGGTGCCGTCGGGCGCGGCCCGCCGCCTTCGTCGGCCGAGACGTACATGTCGTCGACGCCCATGGCGAAGGCGGAATAGTGATCGAAGAAGAACGAGGTGACGTGATCGTTATAGATCAGGAACAGCACGTCGACCTTTTTGGCTTCCACCCATTTCTTGATCTCGGCGAAGCCTGCGAAGATGGGGGCCCAGCCCGGATCGTTCTCCTTGTGGGTGTCCTTGGCGAAGCTGATGGTGGGGGAATGCGATGCCCCGATGCCGCCGACGATATTGGCCATGGCCGAAATCTCCCGTTTGCGTGAGTTCTGTGGTGATTTCGCGAGAGGATATTGAGGTCTCTGATGGAAAACAATATATCATATACGAACAGATTGTTTCTATAAATGAACAATGGCGGGCCCATGCAGAAGTGGCAAATGGATGACGTGCCGGTATTCGTGGCGGTGGTGGAGCAGAACGGCATCACCGCGGCGGCGGATGTCCTGCACATGCCGAAATCGACGGTGAGCAAGGCGCTGTCCCGTTTGGAAACGGCGCTGGGCGTGCGGCTGCTCGACCGCAACACCCGCAACGTCGGCCTGACCGGCGACGGCGAAGTGTTCTACGGCCATTGCCGGTCGATCATGGATCAGGTGGAAGAGGCCGAGACGACCATGTCGGGTCTGACCGCGACGCCGAGCGGACGTTTAGTTGTCGCCATGCCCATGGCCTTCGGGCGCGAGATCGTCGCGCATCATTTGAATGAGTTCCACGAGGACTATCCGCAGATCGATCTCGACCTCGTCATCACCAGCCACGCGGTGGATGTGATCCGCGACCGGTTGGACCTGGCCGTCGTCGTCGGCGAGCTGAGCGATTCCGATCTCATCGTCACGCCCCTCTACAAGGGCAGTCTCTTGTGGGTGGCGAGTGCGGCCTATGCCGAGGCACACGATCTCGACGTGTCCGCCGAAGAACTCTTATCGTCGGTCAAGATCTGCGAGAAGCGCTACGCCCACGCCAAGCTGCCGATCCGCGAAGGCGGCCGCAAGAAGCAGATGGGCCTCGGCAAGAACGTGATCAAAGCCAACGATCCCATCGTCGTGCGCGAGGCCGTCGCCAACGGCTTGGGCGTGTCGTTCCTGCCCGAACAATATTGCAAGGACGCCTTGGCGAAGGGCGAATTGCGCGAGGTGTGCCCGCACATTCAGATCGAACTGTCGGCGTCGGTTCTCAACGCCGTCTATCCCAGCCGGCGGTTGCTCTCCAACAAGACGCGCGCCTTCCTGGATTTCCTCAAACGCATTTGTGAGCGGATCTAGGAACCCGATTTAGAAAGAGGAGGGCGCGTTAGACGAGCGGCGTGATGGTTTCCTCGTTGCCGACCAGCGAGCGGCCGTACATTTCGCGCGCCATGTCGGGACTGACGAGGCCGTGGCGGCTCGCCGTCTCGAAATCGCGCCAGAGGCGCTGGATCGGGTTGGAATCGGCAAAGGCCCCGGCGCCGGTGACATCCAGCAACCGCTGCATGGCCTGCTGACACAGGCGGATGGCGAAGCCGAACTCGCTGCGCGCCCGGGCGCGGGTCGCGGGATCGATGGCGCGGTTCTCGCGGGCGGCGGCGCAAATCTCGTCGGCCCAATGGCGGACCAGCACGTGCGCGGTATCGATCTCGGTCGCGGCGTCGGCGAGGGCAAGCTGGACCGAGGGCGCGTCGCGCGACGCGTCATAGAAAGTGTAGTTGATCTTCTTGCCCTTGCACACGGCGGCTACCGTATGATCGAGGGCGGCGCGGGCCATGCCGAGCATGGGTGGCACTACCATGAGGATGGCGGTGAGGAGGAAATCCTCGCGGTAGACAACCTCGTCCTTCCGTTCGCGCGGCACGTCGTTTTGCAACAGGCGCGGCAATTCGAGGACGCGGTGCGACGGCACGAAAACGTCGTCGACGCTCACCGCGTTGGAACCGGTGCCGCGCATGCCGGCGACGAACCAAGTGGTTTCCACCGGCAGGTCCTTGGCCGGGATCAGGACGACACCGGGCGCCGTGACCTCGCCTTGGTCGTCCATGAGAGGCACCGAAAACAGGCCCCAATCGGCATGCAGGCAATTGGACGCGTAGTACCATTTGCCGGTGACACGATAGCCGCCGTCGGCCGGCTTGGTCGTGGCGCTGGGCTCCAACAGGCCGATGAAGCGGGTACCGGGATGGCCATCGAAGATGTCCCGCTGTGCGTCGTCGGGAAACAGCGACGCGATCCACGCCGTGGCGGTGGAGATGAAGGTGATCCAGGCAGCGGAGCTGCAGCCGCGGCCGATCTCGGCCACCACGTCCACATAGGTACGCAAGTCCGCTTCCAGTCCGCCGAAGCGGCGCGGCGCGCGCAACGCGAACAGGTCGATGCTGTCCATGGCGGCGAGGCTGGCGTCGGGCAGGCGGTTGTTGGCGTCGGCATCGCGCGCGTTGGCGCGCAACACGGGTAGGATGGAATCCGCTTTGTCGACGAGCCGGCGCCGGAATTCTTCTTCCTCGGCAAGCGTGCGATTGGCGGAGTCCGCCGCGTGGCTGCTCATGATTGTCCCCCTGTGAAACCGATCCGGATCGATCTTATTGCGGAACGCGTGGTCCGTTTTATGAGACTAGATCAAGAGTGATTTGAAATCAATTTCAGAGACGGATGGCACCTGCCGCGATTTATTGCCCGTGCGGCGCGCCCAACCGTCCGCGGATCTGCGGCGAGTCCGGTGCGTAGCGGTAGGCCCGGAACACGGCATTCGTCCGGCCGCCCAAGCCCTCGCCGAACCAGGGCGAGATGAATTCCCAGACGATCTCGCCGTCGGGCGTCACCTCGAAAATGCGTCCGCTCAGCCCTTCGCAGATCAAGGTGTTGCCGGTCCACAGCCGTTGCGCGCCGCTGATGTTGGGGCTGAAAAAGGTGTAGGGCGGCGATCCCTGATAGCTCCACACCTCGTCGCCAGTCTCGGGATCGAACTCGACGACACGGGAAGAGAACAATCCCTTCGGCACATGGATGCCGTTGGCGAACAACAGGATGTTGCCGTTATCGAGCACATGGCAGTCGTGCTGCTGACCCCACATCTCGTCGTGGCGGTGCCAGGAAAGCTGGCCGGACGCCTTGTCGACGATGGCGATGGTGCTGTTCTTGCGGAAACTGATCAGGAAATTGCCGTCGGCAAGCTCGACCACCGTGTTGGCATGCAAAAACTCTTTCCTCGTGCTCAAAGGGTTAAGCGGGAATTTCTCGATCTCCATGCCCGAATGGGTGTGCCAATCCCAGACGACCTCGCCGCCGGGTGTGACCTCGTGCAGGAAGTCGCCCCAGATGGTGCCGTCCGTATCCTCGCTGCCCGGCTCGGCGCCGACCACCCGGCGCGCTGCGTCCTCGGGCATGGGCTCCCAGCCGATATAGACCGTGTTGCCGTTGGCAAGGCGGCGGAAGTCGTGATGCTGGCGGTCGTCGGCGTATTCCCAGACGACAGTGCCGTCCCAATCATACTCGCGCAGCAGGCCGCCTTTGCCGCCGGCGGGGTTGGGGCCGTCCGGCGTCTCGCCCGCCCACAGCAGATTGCCGGTTTCCAACAGATAGGCGTAGTTGCCGGGGATCAGCGGGTGGTGCCAACAGTGCAGCACCTCGCCCTCCATACCGATCAGGTAGGTTTCCTTGGTGCCAAGCGGGGAGAGGAGGGTGAAGCCCTCGGTCGCCTGCCCGCGTTTGTATTCCCAAAGCCCAACGGTCCTGTGCCGCATGACGTCCCCCTGTATTTTTGTGTTGTCTTATTAAAGAGGGCGACGGGGGTTTTGGCACTCAAAAATACGGCTGCGTCCACTCCAGCCGTTTCGCGGGGATGTCCTGCTTGACCGCCCGGGCGGTGGTGGTGCCGGCTGTCTTGCCAATTAAATATTTTTTGCCGCAAAAGTTTGTAGAAATCGAGGACAAATCGCGTGCGCTACATCGAGACAACAATTTTTCTGTTGCAGTTCCAAAGAACCAAACGCTAATCTTATTAGGTTTAAAATAAAAAGAAATTCAACCATTAGAATCTTCGCTCTGATGAAGAGTTTTTGTAAGTGACGCGTTGAATTAAGGAGGGTTTAGATGCGCTCGTCATTCAAAGCTGGGATACTATTTTCAGCGATGGTTGGGTTAGCGTTTGTTCATCAATCTAGCGTTGCCCAAGCGAAGAAATTAAACGCCTCGCCTGAAGTCGTGCCGCTCGTCGAATTCGATGTGGAGCATAAACGCGAAAGCGCGAATATTCGTTTAGCCCAACGCACAACTGGCCCGATCGAAAGACCAAGCGGCGGCGGCGGCGGGGGTAGTGGCAGTGGCAGTGGCGGCGGAGGTGGCGGTCTCGCCCCGTCTCCCAAGGAGATTATAAAGCCACCCCAAAACTAGAGCCTTTCGTTAGAGAATTAGCAGAATTGAACCTTGTCGGCGAGTTTGATGCCGATGAGATAGCCGTTGTCGAATGTGATGATCATTCTCAAAAGATCTCCCCGCGCTCAGTTGTTTTCAAGAATTCAGCGAAATCGAACGTTGATGGGAATATTCCTAGCTGCATTCTTGATATTCGCAAATGACCCCAGTCAATCTGCCACCGTTGTTGAATACCAAGAAAAAAGAATGCGTGATTTGATGAACGCACAGCATCACAGTCTCTGTAATTTATATGCATTTGAAATATTTGGCCGTGAAAACGCATGTATAGACGGAAAGTATTTTGACGAGAACAAATATGAAATGTTGTTTGTTCAAGACACGGAGGATGATAAGTTCATCCAATATTCTATTACTGTGGCTGGAAGGGCTAAAGTATTATCTAAATCAGTCGAAACTGGTTTTGAACGACACGTATTCGTTCTTCTTTTTTTTTACAGCCATCGGCTTGAGGCAAACCACTACATATATCTTCAAGAGCCAATGATGAACAAATTAAGTTTTACTCAGGTTCTCAATCCAAACGGTGCAAACACTAAATACATTCCAGTTTCAAAAGATACACTCTTACAAAGATTCCAGGATAGGTTGTTGGATATAATTGAGAAGTATCGGGACACACAGGAAAGAAGTTGGAGATAATATATCGTGCCAGGAGTGCCGGTCCGTGCAACTAGATATATTTTTGGAACCACCGTTTTATTTTCTCACTTCGGTGTAATTTTTATCTTTCTATTTTATGGTTTAATCAAGTCATACTTAGATCATGCTGAAATAATTCAGGGCATTTTATCAGTATCTCCGCTATCAGCAATATATGTTTCTCTGTTTATTAAATATGTAGCAAATAACCCACAAATACGCTCTGAAGAGGAAGGTGTCAGTTTATCGAAACTTCCATTTCTAATCCAGTTCGTTGTTGTTCTTTCTTTTTGTGCGCTTCTTATTTTTATTCCGGTGTACGTGTTTTCGACTGCCGCTATAGAAATTGAAAATATCAAGATGTACACCGGTTTAGTAGATACCGTTTTCTCGGCTTATCTCGGGGTCATTTTCGGTTCATTGTTTCCAAAATCGATACTGGGGCCATCCAGCCCCAATTGATTTCATAAGTAGAAGCATATGTCCCGTCCTTCTTTCTCTTTTTGAGAATATATCCGTTGTCGGAAACACAGTTGCGATAGTGTCTGTGGTTAGAATACGGCTAACCAGAACCGTCACAAAGCGTTTCGATTGAAGTTAGGATCGAACAACTGAAACCAAAGATCAAAAATACGGCTGCGTCCACTCCAGCCGTTTCGGCGGGATGCCCTGTTTGACCGCGCGGGCGGCGGCGGTGCCGGCGATCTCGCCGGTCTGGGTGCACCAGGGGAAATTGCGCATCACCATGAAGATCACCTCGTAGGTGAATGACATGGACGCGCCGGTGAGCAGCAGATTGTCGATCTTCTTGGGCAGGAAGCTGCGATACGGCACCTCGAAGGTGTGCTTGGCGTAACCATCCCAGAAGAAAGTCTTGGTCATCGGCTGCGTCACCGCGTCGGCGAAGTGGGTCTGCTTCTGCGCATCCTTCAGGGAGAAGACGTACTCGCCGACGGGATGGCGGCCGTCGCGGATACCGAGATAGCGCCCGACATGCTGGATGGTGGCGTTTTCGAAGCCCGGCACGTATTTGCGTAAGAATCCTGCTTCCGCGTCGATGAAACCGCGCAGTTCGCGCTTCGCCTTCGAGGCGTCCTCGGCGCTGTCGTCCATGTGCAGCGCCCATTCATAGGGCACGTTCTGCCACAGGATGTAGGTGCCGTCGCGCAGCATGGGGCTCATGTCGATGGTCGGGTGGCCGATATAAAGGCCGCCATAGACGTTCTCGCCCGCCATGCGCGGGCGGTAGAGGCCGGGCGGGATGTCCTTGGCGGCCGTCGCCTCGGCGATCACCTTGGCGAGCACCGGATCCTTGGCATCTTGTTGGTGTTTGCGCAGGCGCTGGAAATCGATGCCGTCCATGATCCACAACAGCCCGCCGGGGATGGGCCGGTTCACACCGTCCCATTTCGCGCCCGTAGGCTGACCGCCGCCGCCGCGCACGAACGGCGCCCCCGACCGCGCCACCAACTCCGCCGTGCCGGTGCCGTCGACGAACACCTTGCCTTTGACGGCTTGCTTGCCCGATGCGGTTTCGATGATCACCGCGTCGATGCGCCCCTGATTGCCCGTTTGATTCTTCGGTGCGGTCTTGACGATGGCGTCGAGGAACGACGCGCCGTAGAAGCATGTCACGCCCGCCTCGTCGAGCATGCGCGCCATCAAGGAGCCCGCGCCGTCGGGGTTGAAGCTTTGGCGGGTGAACTCGGTACCTGGTTTCATCAGGCGTTCGTAGTGGGAAAGGGGATTGCCTGCCCAGCCCGGATGGGTTTTCTCCGAGAAGGTGTAGATATAGCCCGCGTCGGCGAAGCGTTGCATCAGTTCGGTATGGATGCCGCCGACGCCGGGGCCGGCCGAGCCTTGCAGACCCGAGGTGTGCACGCCGCCCGGCATGTCGTATTTCTCGATCAGGACCACCGAACAATCCATGCGCGCCGCCTGCAGCGCCGCGGCGAAGCCACCCGGCCCCGCGCCGACCACCACCACGTCGGCCTCGGCGGCGACGGGAATGCGCCGTTCGGGCATGGCGACGCGGCGGACGGGTGTTTTATTCGGCTTTGTTGTCATGCGAGGGAGTCTGTGGGACCGCCCGCCGCTTGTCACGCCGGGATTTGGTCTTGTCCGGCCTTATGTCAGGGCCTTTTCGAACCAATGATGGGCGTAAGGTTCGTCGTTGAAGGGCGCGACCTCGCGGTAGCCTGCCTTGCGGTACATGGACTGCGCCTCGACAAGCGTATGGTTGGTTTCCAACCGTAAGACCGAGATGCGGAATTCCGGGGCAAGCTCTTCTAGTTTGGCCAGGATTCTTTTGCCGACCCCGTGCCCGCGCGCTTCTTCGGCAACCCACATGCGTTTGATCTCGCCGATGCCGTTTCCCGTCGCCTTAAGGGCGCCGCAGCCCACCGCGCGGCCATCGCGGCGGGCGATGACGACGGCGCCATTGGGCGGCGTGAGTTCCTCTGGCGTCGCGGAGATGCTTTTGGCGGGATCGAACCCGGCGTCGAACCGCGCGGCAAGGTCGTGGAAATATCCGTCAAAGCACCAACGCGTGTCGGCGCTATCCGGTGCTTCCACTTTAATATGAAGCGGGGATGCTTCCATGGCCGATCTAGCCTATCTTCGCGGCGGAGAATCATCTTAAGCTGTGGCTGTTTAATTATAAACCACGGGACTGAACGGGGGGACCACCATGGGGATTGTTACCGACGTCGTGTTGCCGGTCGCGCTGGCGTTCATCATGTTCGCGCTGGGGCTGGGGCTCACTTTTGCCGATTTCGCGCGCGTCGCGACACGGCCCCGCGACTTCATTGTCGGCCTTATCTCGCAGATCGTGCTGCTGCCGGTGGTTGCCTTCCTGCTGGTCAGCGTGTGGACGCTGCCGCCGGAACTGGCCCTCGGCGTGATGATCATCGCGGCGGCGCCGGGGGGCGTGACCTCCAACATCCTCACCGCGTTCGCGCGGGGCGACGTCGCCTTGTCGATCTCGTTGACCGCCATCGTCAGCCTGCTGAGCGTGATCACCATCCCCCTCGTCGTGGTGTTTTCCTACGGCCGGTTGATCGGTGGCGACGCGGGCGACGTCTCGGTTGCCGGGACGGCGATCAGCGTTTTCGTCATTGTCACCGTTCCGGTGCTGCTCGGGCTTTTGGTGCGCCGGTTCGCCGAGGGGTTCGCCGTCCGGTTCGAACCGTGGGCGAACAAGATCTCCACGGCACTTTTCGTGTTGGTCTTGGCCGGGGCGATCTTCCAGGAGCGCGCTAATATCGTCGATTATTTCGCCCAGGCGGGACTGATTACCCTGGTCCTCAATGTGGTGATGATGGTGCTGGCCTATGTTGTCGCGCGGATCTTCGCATCGGGGATGCCACAACGGATCGCCATTTCCATCGAATGCGGCCTGCAAAACGGCACACTCGCCATCGCCGTCGCGACATTGTTGTTCGGCGGCGGGCTCGCTGTCATTCCGGCGGCGACCTACAGCCTGATCATGTTCGCGACGGCGTTGATCTTTATCGCGTTTCTGCGCCGTTCCGCGGCGGTTCTTCAGCGGGATTAACGCCCGCCGCTTGTCACGCCGGGAATTGAGCCGGCCCGCGTTACTTCAGTTTCTTCTCAAACCAGTGATGAACGAAGGGGCGCGGGTTGAAGGGCTCGGTTTCAGTATAGCCGCTGCTGCGATAGAGGGATTGTGCTTCGCCGAGAATCCGATTGGCCTCGATCCGCAAGACGGTCAAGCTGAAATCCCTCCCGAATTCTTCCAGCATCGTTAGGATGCGTTTGCCGACACCGAGGCCGCGTACTTCGGGTGCGACCCACATGCGTTT
Organism: uncultured Rhodospirillales bacterium; assembly: GCA_913055735.1. GTDB lineage: Bacteria > Pseudomonadota > Alphaproteobacteria > Rhodospirillales > UBA2165 > CAJXKD01. The sequence goes on along the minus strand of CAJXKD010000002.1, from coordinate 873,232 downwards.
GATCTCGCCAATGCGGCTCTCTTTGATGCTGAGAGCGCCGCATCCGACCGGCCTACCGTCCAGCCGGGCCATTGCAAATGTGCCGTTCGGCGGCGTCAGCAGCTCGGACATCGCTGAAATGGTTTGGTCAGTGTCGAAGCCGACACCGAATCGGTCGCCGAGGTCGCGGAAATAGTTTTCGAAACACCAGCGGGCATCTTCCGTATCCGGGGGTTCGAAGGTGATCTGGATGGCAGAGGCGCTCATCAGGCGTTCCACCTCGATCATGCAATTGACGAGATGGTTTTGTTGAGCCGGCGTGAGTGCCGTGAGGATTGATTCCGCGAATTCCTCGGATAGACGGACAAGCTGGCGAAGCTCCTGCATGCCGGCCCGGGTCAGGGTCAGCCTGCGTACGCGGGCATCGTTTTTTCCAGGCCGTGCCGTCACCAGACCCTGGCGTTCTAGCGAGCGCACGAGGCGACTGACATAGCCGGAATCGAGTTCGAGGCGGCTGCGCAATTCCCGCAGGTCGGCGCCAGGCGCGCCGATTTCGTAGAGAAGCCGCGCCTCACCGAGGGGCCGACCGCGATTCAAAAAGCTGTCGTTAAGCGCGCCCAGACGATGAGTCATCGTGCGGTTGAATTTGCGTACCAGACGTACCTGCTCTGCATCCATTATCTGACATTAGTCAGATAAAAAGACGGTGCCAAGTCAGATATATGACCCCAGAAACGGACCTTGGCGCAGACCTCGGGCGTGCGCCTTAAACGTGCTCTTGTCCGGCGAGCTTCACGTCCTCGTCCTTCAGGATGGGGGCGGAGGCATCGTAGTCAGGGCTCGCCTTGAGGCGCGCGTGATCGAGTTCCAGGTGGACTTCCTGCTTGTCGAAATCGACGGGCTTGATGAGGCCCGGCGCGACCAGCACGGTACGATTGTTGTTCCACTCGCCCGTATCGACGGCAACGAAATGAACTTTCCAGTCATCGTCGCTGCTCACCAGGCCGATGACCTTGCCCGCTTCGCCATCCGTTGACATGACGGCATAGCCGAGGATTTCCTTCACGCTGCGCAGGTGCGGGTCGCCCTGGCCGCCCGATTGCTTGGAAACCGGCAGATCGGCGGAAATATCCGGGCCTTCGGCGACTTCCTGTTTTGACCAGCCGGTCGTCAGGGTACGGCTGTCGAAATCGATGCCGGTGACGTCCTTGGGTTCGAGGGAGGCTTCCTGTGTTCCGATGCCGCCGGCGTCGGCCACGGCAAAGTGGCGGACGTTCCATAGGACATCGTCGAAATAGATATCCTCGAGCCGGCCAGCCGTGCCGTCATTGGCGCCGATGGCGAAATTCAGCATGTCAGAAAGCTTGAAGAACATGAGTGGGATCCTCCGCTATGTCGTTGTCCGATGGTCAGACCATCTGGCGGACACATTGGCATCGCTCGGCACGGTCCGCCTTGATATGTCTCAAGTCGTGTAGTTCAAATCATTCGATTCTGGTGGGGTTTTCCCCACAATGGTGCTCGATTTTACCGAAATCGACCGGTAGGTTGGGCACCGTTCGGAGTCTTATATAAAACTATGCCGAACGAAAAGACCAAGCGTTGATTTTAAGCGTTGCTAAGGGAGGCAATAAGAAACCATGGAAGAGATTTTTATCCAGACCGAAGACCAGCGGGCCATTCTCGAAACCGTCAAACGGTTCGTCGACGAAGAGGTTCGCCCCCGTGCCGCGGAGCTCGACGCGGCCGACAAGCCGGAGGACGGCTTCTCCTGGGAGATTATCGAAAAGTCGGACGAGGTGGGGCTTCGCACCCTGACCCTTGCCGAGGAATATGGCGGACTGGGAGTCGACTCGCTGACCACAGCCATGGTTATCGAGGAATTGGGCAAGGGCGATCTCGGCATTTCCGTGGTCATGGCCCAGACGCTGAAGCTGGTGCAGATTTTCCAGAAGGCGACTTCGCCGGCGCAGCGTGAAAAATATCTCACCCGGTTCCGCGACGATCCGCGCCATCTCATGGCCATCGGCATTACCGAACCGGAGAACGCATCGAACTATTTCGTGCCGCACCGCGCTAAATCTTCCTTCACCACCTTCGCGGAGAAGGTCGACGGCGGCTGGGTGATCAATGGCATGAAGCACTTCATTTCCAACGGCAATGTGTCGGGCACCTATCTGCTGTTCGTGCAGACGGAAAAGGGCGTGCCGCTGCATGAGGGTTCGACCTGCTTCATCATCGAACGCGGCATGGACGGTTTCTCCATCGGCCGGGTGCACGACAAGATGGGGGAGCGGTTGGCGAACAACGCCGAACTGATTTTCCAGGACTGTTTCGTACCCGAGGAAAACCTCGTCGGCGAGGTGGGCAAGGGCTTCGAGGTGTTGGCCGAGTTCTTCCCGCAGTCGAATGCCTATGCGGCGGCGAGTGTACTCGGCGTCGGTGTCGCCGCCTATGAGCGCGCGCTCGAGTGGGCGCGTACCCGGGTGCAGGGCGGCAAGGTGCTCATCGAGCATGACGGTATCGCCGCCGATCTCGCCGAAATGCACATGCTATGCGACGTGTCGCGGTCCTATCTGCACCGTGCGGCGTGGCTCGCTGATCATCAGGAACACGGCTGGGACAAGTCGCTGGGCGTGCTGCCCAAGGTGATGGCGTCGCAGGCGGCGTGGAAGATCGTCACCAAGACGCTCGAGATCCATGGCGGCCACGGCTACATGAAGGAAGCGGGGATCGAAAAGCTGGTGCGCGACGCGGCCGCCTTCTTGCATTCCGACGGTGTCAACCGCACGCTGTTCCTCAAGGCCTCCGGCTTCCTGTACGGCGTGTAACCCCTTGGCCGATGGCGTCAATTCCCCGGCGCCTCAGCGCGCCGAGCGTTTCGGCGGAATCGGCCGAGCTTTATCCTCCCGGGACTACCGGCTCTATGCGCTTGGCCATTTCCTCCATGTCCATGGCTGGTGGGGCAATCGCGTGGCCGTCGGCTGGCTTACTTGGCAGCTGACCGGTTCCAACAAGTGGGTGGGGATCATGACCTTGGCCGCCATGGTCCCCATCATGGTCGTCGCGCCCCTGGCCGGTGCGGTTGCTGACCGCTACGGCCATCGCCGCACCGCCATGACGGCAGGGATGTGCGGCGCGGTGATTCTTTCGATCATCGCGGTACTGGCTTTGACCGGTGAGATCACTCTGCATCTTCTGCTGGCATTGACCATCATCCAGGGATTGCTGTTCGGGCTCGAGTTCCCGGCGCGGCAGGCTTTGATTCCCATTCTGGTGGGCAAAGCGAATATTGCCGCCGCCGTCGCCTTTAATTCGACGACCTTTCAGTTGGGCGCGTTCCTGGGCCCTGCGCTCGCGGCCTTTCTGATTTCCACCTTCAACCCCGGCGCGTCGATCCTCGTCTACGCCGGGACGACCTTATGGATGTTCTTCATGTTGTTCCTGATCCGGCTTGAAAAGCCGGTGCCGCGTGAGGGTGGCGCAGCAAGTCTGGTGTCCGACATGCGCGCGGGATTCGGCTATGTGTGGAACGAGAAGGTCCTTCGCTATCTCCTGATAGCGACCATCACGCCGGGCTTCTTCCTGCGGCCTTATATCGATTTGCTGCCCGGATTTGCCGATGACGTATTTAATCGCGGCGAGGTGGGCCTCGGCATGCTCAATTCTGCCTCCGGCTTCGGGGCCCTGGCGATTTCGTTATGGTTGTTGATCCGGGGTAAAAGCCAGGGATTGGTGATCATCCTCGCGGCCTCCGCCGTGCTTACGGGCCTGTCTTTGATCGGCTTCACGCAAGTATCGGTCTTTACGTTCGCGCTGCCGGTGCTCGCAGTTACCGCCGGGGCGCTGCTCGCCGCGCAGGTGTCCGCCTACAGTTTGGTACAGACATTTACCGCATCGGAAATGCGGGGCCGGGTGATTGCCATCAACATTGCCATCAATATGGGCGGCCCGGCGCTTGGCGCCTTCGTTATCGGCTGGTTCGGCGACATCATCGGGCTGACGAATTCGGTCGCGGTTGCATCGATCGTCGCGCTCGGCATTTTGGTGTTCGTGGTGCCCGCGCTCATGCGGCGGCGGCAGACTATCGAAGCCGAAGGAACATAATCGCGTTTATACCGCCTCGTCTTCGTGGAACTCCGCGAAGTGGGGATAGGTGTTGGTCATATACCAATTGTAGAATTCCCAATAAGACTGCGTGGGGTATTTGGGTGGGTTGCCGGCATCGGTGCAGGTCGGCAGACAGTCGCACACCGGCTCGAACGCATTGTTGATGAAGATCGCTACCGAATAGCGGTGCCGGTCCTTGGGCGGGATAACCCGGTGCGGCGTCGCGCGGAAACGCTCGTTGCTCCACCGTTCGAGGAACTGGCCTGTATTGACCAGGATGGCGTCATCCATGCGCGGCGGGCGGAACCAGGTGCCGTCGGTGCGTAGCACTTCCAAACCATCAACGTCCGCTTGCGGCAATAATGTCATGAAGCCCGTGTCGGCATGCGGGCCGAGGCCGAACTCGTTCTCATCCAATTGCGGCACCGGCGGGTAATGCGCCATCCGGAAATAAGTGTAGTTGTTGTCGAAATAGGGCGCGAAGAAATCACGCGGCAATTCGAGCGCCGCTGCCCAGGCGGGCAGTAGGCTTTTGCCGAGCGCGGTCATGGTGCCCATGTATTCGTTCACCGTTTCGCGGAAGCCCGGCAAGTCGGCGGGCCATTGGTTGGAACCATAGAACCGTTTGCTGGCTTGGCAGTGCGGATCGTCGTCGGCGTATTCGGTGGCGAACACCATGGTTTCGTTGCTGTCGAACTTGGTGTTCTTGTTGTACGTCGAATGTTTGACCAGGGTCGCGCCGGGCTGGATATAGCCGCGCTGGTTCTGATCGATGGCCAATTCAAGCTTCTTTTCCATGGGTTGATCGTGAAACCGCTTTGTCTCGGCGAAGATGCGTTCGATCAGGTCGTCGGTAACGCCATGATTGCGGATAAAGAAAAAACCGATGTTTTCACAGGCATCGCGGATCTCACCTGCCAATGTTTCGAGCGCGCCGTCTTCGCCGGCTAGAAAGGGGCCGACGTCCAGAACCGGCAAGGTGCCGGTTTCGACGTTTCGGTTGTTTGTGTTCGGCGTGTCGTCCATGACGGCGTCTCCTTGGAAACTTCCCATTTGGTTTTTTTGAATTGGTCCCATTCAACGACAATCGGGCGGAGAGTTAAAGCATCCTTGTCTTAAGGGGGCGGAAACATCAGAATTCCGCCGCAAATCAGGGGTTCATCGGCCAGTCACGGCCAAAGATGGGAGGCAAATGAAAATGGGCGATGCAGTGGGCGTGGTCGGTTTGGGAATCATGGGATCGGCCTATGTGCAGAACATGCTGAAGGCGGGCCGTAGCGTCGTCGGGTTCGATGTCGACGCGGACAAGGTCGCCGCGCTTCAGGGGGAGGGGATGCAGCCTGCCACATCGTCCATCGATGTCGCGAAGGTGGCCCCCATCGTTGTCACGTCGTTGCCGTCCGCCAAAGCGTTCCACGCGGTGATGGATGAATTGGCGTCGAGCGGAAGCGACGGGTTGGTCGTTATCGACACCTGCACCTTGGCGCTCGACGACAAGATCGCGGCACACGATGCGTTGGCGAAGAATGGGATTACTTTGCTCGATTGCCCGGTCAGCGGCACCGGCGCCCAGGCAGCCGCAAAGGATCTCGCCGTGCTCGGCAGCGGCGACGCGGATGCATTCGAAAAGGCGCGGGTGGTATTGGCCGACTTTTCCCGGACCGTGCATTATGTCGGGCCGTTCGGTAACGGCTCTAAGATGAAATATATCGCGAATCTATTGGTGGCCATTCACAATGTCTCGGCGGCGGAAGCCATGGTGTTGGGGATGAAATCCGGGCTCGATCCGCAGATGATCTATGACGTGGTTACCGACGGCGCGGGCAATTCACGCGTATTGGAACTGCGCGGCCCGATGATGGTTGCCAACGACTATACGTCGAAGGTCTCGGCCACCATGACCATCCAGGATAAGGACATGCGGGTGATCGGCGATTTCATTCGGCAACAGGAGTGTCCAACACCGCTGTTCGACGCCACCATCGATCTCTACAAGCAGGCGTTGGCGCAGGGCCTGGAAAGCAGCGATACGGCTTCGGTTTGCGCTGTCCTTGAAAAGATGGCGGGGATCAGCCGGTAAATCTTTTACCGCCGTATCGGGTCGCTGCAGGATTGGGCTGCGAAGTAGGACGCCAGATTGTCGATTTCGCCGTTGGTCAGCGTGAACGCTTGCGTCTCCATGATCGAGCTCGATCGTAATGTCGAATGGCCGACAATGTTATAGGCGCGTGCATGATCGCGGAGCACGGTCAACTGCTCGACCATATAGTTCTTTTTCTGCCCCGCTAGTTTGGGGACATCCTGCAGATGACTGATGCCGGTTGCCCCATGACAAACTGCACAACGTTCGATTTTCGAGATTGAGACCGGCGCATTTTCAGGGTGTCCGGACTGGCACGGCTGGCTGGAGAAGTAAGCGGCTACCGTGTTGATCTGATCATCATCGAGACCGAACGATTGGCTGCTCATGTGTGGGTTGCTGCGCCGGTTGACGGGGGCCAGGTCGTCGCTATGCCGATCCTGTAGGAGGCGGCGGCCACCGTACTGGAAGGCATGCAATTGCTTGACCAGATACTCGGTGTGCTGGCCGGCAAGATTGGGGATGTCGGGATCGGTCGAGACGCCGCCTTGGCCGTGACAAGATACGCATCGGGCGACGATGGTTTCCAAGTCCACGGGTTGTTGGGGCTGGGCCGGAATTGGCACAATGGCCGCGAAGCTGAGGGCTACGGTCCCAAGGTATACGGTGGATCGTTTCATTGGTCCCCTTGTGCCGGCGGATAACGACAGTGGCAGAGGCCCCCAATGTCCCTTTACGGAATTTCCGATTCTACCAAGAATGTGGGTTTTCCGAGAGATATGTACAAGCGAGGGGAGGCTCGGAACGGCCTGTTTGCCTGAAAGGCGCCGACCGCCTATATGATGCCCTATTGGCCGGGGCGTCCTCGGCTGAGCAGAGAAAATCTAGCGAAAAACAAGAGATCTCCTTGAACACAGTACAAACAGCGGTGCCGGCTGGGACGTCTTCCTCCTCGGGCACCGCGCCGCGGCGGACATTCGCCATCATCTCTCACCCGGACGCGGGTAAGACGACCCTTACCGAAAAGCTGTTGCTGTTCGGAGAGGCGATCCATTTGGCCGGTCAGGTGAAGGCGCGGGGTGACCGCCGGCGAACCCAATCGGACTGGATGGAGATCGAACGCGACCGGGGCATCTCGATCTCGAGCTCGGTGATGACCTTCGACCATGACGGTATCACCTTCAATCTGCTCGACACCCCGGGCCACGAAGACTTCAGCGAGGATACCTACCGTACTCTGACGGCTGTCGATGCGGCGATCATGGTGATCGACGCGGCGAAGGGTATCGAAGCGCAAACCCTAAAGCTGTTCGAGGTTTGCCGCCTCCGTGACATCCCGATCATTACCTTCGTCAACAAGGTCGACCGCGAGGGCCGCGACCCTTTTGAACTGCTGGACGAAATCGAAAGCGCGCTGGCGCTCGATGTGTGTCCCTTCGTTTGGCCCATCGGCATGGGCGGTGAGTTCAACGGCTGTTTCAATTTGCATACCCATCGCTTTTTGGCACCGGACAAACCGGGCGGTGCGTATCGGCAAACCGTCCAATGCAGCGGCCTCGATGATCCCCAGCTCGACGAGCGGGTGGCGGACAACGTTCTGGCGGCATTCCGGGAAAGTGCGGAGCTTGCCCTGTCGGCATATCCCGAGTTTGATTTGGAGTCCTATCGTGGTGGTCACCTGACGCCGGTCATTTTCGGCAGCGCCCTGCGGGACTTCTCTGTCGGTGAGGTGTTGCAGACGTTGGCCGAAATCGCGCCGTCGCCGCGCCCGCAACCGGGTGAGCCGCGCACGGTCGAACCCGATGAGAACAAAGTTACCGGCTTCGTTTTCAAGGTGCAGGCCAATATGGACCCGAACCACCGCGACCGCGTGGCCTTTTTCAGGGTTTCGTCGGGAACCTTCAAGCGGGGCATGAAGCTGTTTCAGGTGCGGACCGGCAAATCCATCGCCGTTCACAATCCGATCTTCTTCTTCGCCCAGGAACGCGAGTTGGCGGAGGAAGCCTTGCCCGGTGATATTATCGGTATCCCCAACCACGGGACGCTCCGCGTCGGCGACACATTAACCGAAGGCGAGAACATCCGTTTCACCGGCATTCCCAATTTCGCGCCGGAAATTCTCCGCCGTGTGCGGCTCGACGATCCCATGCGGGCGAAACAGCTGCGCCGGGCCCTCGAGGACCTGGCGGAGGAGGGGGTGACGCAGGTTTTCCGGCCCATGCTCGGGGCGCAATGGATTGTCGGTGTTGTCGGTCAGTTGCAGCTCGATGTCCTGCAGTCGCGTATCTCGGCCGAATACAAGGTGGCGGCGAGCTTCGATGCCGCGCCCTTTGAAACCGCGCGCTGGGTGGTAAGCGACGATGCCACCAAACTGAAACAATTCTCCGAACGTCACCGCGCAAGCCTTGCCGAGGATCGTGACGGCGCGCCGGTTTTCCTGGCGCGTAACGCCTGGGAACTGAACCGTATGACCGAGGACTGGCCGGATCTGCAGTTCCTCAAGACGCGCGAACGGTCGTAAACTCAGTACGTCAGAACAACCTTCATCCGGTCGCTGCCGGGTTCCATCAGCATGTGAATGGCTTCGTCGGCGCGCTCAATAGGCAGCGCGTGGCTCAGCAGCGGTTCCAGTCGTACTTTACCCGACGCCACCAGATCGATGCTCGCTGGAAAATCGCGGGCGAAGGCGGCGCGGGCGTTCAGGATGGAAAGTTCCTTGAAATAAAACTGATAGAACGGCATCTCGGCTTGCGTCCCCGTATAGATGCCGAAGGGAACGATGCGCCCGCCGATGCGGGCCAGGTCCATGGTCTCGCCGAGCACGGCCAACGCACCGACGGATTCGATAATGACATCGGCGCCACGGCCATCGGTCGCCTCGCGGGTCACCTTCAACGCTTCCTCGCCGTGACTGGCGACGATGTCCGCCCCGAGTTCGAGGGCGAGATCCCGCTTGCTGGCGGTACGCGAAATGCCGATGACCGGGCTAGCCCCCGCCGCTTTGGCGAGTTGAATGTTCATCTGTCCCGTCACGCCAAGCCCGGTGATCACCGCGGCCTCTCCGGGCTGTATGGCGGCGCGCTCATGGGCGTGATGGCAGGTGGTCAGCACCTGGATCATCGGCGCGGCGGTCAAATCGATACTGTCGGGGAGCGGGTAGACGTTGCTCGACGGCACGGAAACATATTCAGCGAAGCCGCCGTCCTGATCGCGGCCGATCAACCCTCCCACGGGACATAGGTTGGCTTGCCCATGTTGGCAGTAATAGCACTTGCCGCACGTCAGCACGGGGTCGACGAGTACCGGGTCGCCGGGTTTGGCACCGTTTTTCCCACCGCCGTCGATAAGTTCTCCGACAATCTCGTGGCCCATAATGAGAGGATAGGTAACAGGAATGCCGCCCGTCAGAATCTTGACGTCGGTGGCGCAAATGCCCGTACCGCTCACCCGGATCAACGCCTTGCCTTTGGCGGCGGTGGCATCGGGCACATCTTTAACGGTCAAGGCGTCCTGGGCTTCGAGAACGACGGCCTTCACTTGGAGTCCTCCCTTATGATTCTTGGTCCCTTGAACGGAACCGTTTATGGCAGACGCGCCGGGGCGAAAATATCCTCGCCGTCCCGCCAGCGTTGCTCCGCGTCCGGTGTTTCGAGGGCGATCCGCACCGCCGCGGTCAACTCCAGACGCTCGTCGGGCAAACCGGCATCGGTCAGTCCGTCGCGCAGTCCTTCCTGAACCGCCTGCATGGCCTCGAAGGGTGCCGCGTGAATCCACTCCTGTCCACCGGTTCGTTGCCATTCCGCCTCGACGGGATCGGTATCTTCAACGGTGCGACGGCAGAACTCGGCATCCACCGAATTGGCGCCGCGGCAGGCGAACGGGCGCACCGCATAGATCATGCAGCGGTCGTTTTTCAGGAACGCGCACGGAAGGCCGGTCTTGAGCCGGTCCCGGGCGGATAGGCCACGAATCCGATCGTCGAGGGCGGCGATGCGGGCGAGAGTTTCATCCAGCGTTACGTCGGCGTCACCGGAGCGGAGGGCTTGAGCGATGTGCAGGGCTTGGGCGGCGGTAATGCCGACCTGTTGATAGCAGCACCAGGCGCAACCGGCACGGCAGGCAATGCGGTCCAACCCTTGGATGTCGTGCTTGCTCAATTCATCGAGGAGCCATTCGGCTATGTCGACGGTGCGTGATACCGCTTCAAGGGGGCTTGTGGTTTCGCGGACCGTATTCCGGACAGATTGGCGCACACTGATGTTGAATTCGGTGCGTGCGTCGGTCATTGCGCCGTCCCGGCCTGCTCGCGCCCTTTTTCACGCCCCTGGCCGCCGAGGCTGCGACGGTCGATGGCGACGGCTTTGACGAGGGCGTACACTTTTTTGCCGGGGGAAAGCTTGAGGTCGTGAACCGATTTGCGCGTCACCCGCGCAATCAGTGGCGCACCGATATCAAGACGAACATCCAATTGCGGGCCGTTTTCGTCACCGATCTCCGCGACCGTGCCTTCAAACACGTTGAGGATACTGACCTCGGCCGGCTGGGTGAGGGCGAGGGACACGTCGCGGGCCCGGATATGGGCGCGCAGCTGGGTACCCGGCGGCACATTGACGCCCGGCACCCGAAGAGTGCCGCCCGGAAAACTGAGATGGCCGAGGCCGAACTGGTCGTCGAAGTAGCCGAAGACGGTCGATAAAACGGCGCCAGACTCATAGCGGCCCGTCAAAGGTTTCAGATCGATCCGGCTCATCAGTTCCTCGACACCACCGGTCGCGGCCACCCGGCCGTCGGACAACAGCACCAATGTATCGGCGAGGCGAATGACCTCCTCGATCTCGTGGCTCACATAGATGATGGTGAGACCCGTTTCCTCACGCAGCCGTTCGATGAACGGCAGAATTTCGGTGCGGCGTTGGATATCGATATTGGCCAGGGGCTCGTCCATCAACAGCATGCGCGGGCTGCTCAACAATGCGCGCCCGATGGCGACGCGCTGGCGTTCGCCGCCGGAAAGCGTCGCCGGTTTGCGGCCGAGCAAGGGTTTGAGGTCGAGCAATCTGGTCACTTGGTCGAGGTCGAGGCCGCCATCGCCGCGGACGCCATACATCAGGTTGCTGCGCACCGTCATGTGAGGGAACAACCGCCCATCCTGAAAGACGTACCCGATGTGGCGCGCCTCGGGTGCGACGTTGATGCGTTGTTCGGAATCGAACAGCACGTCATTTTCGAGCCGGATAAAGCCGGTTTCCGGCCGCATGAGGCCCGCGATCATATTTACCAATGTCGTCTTGCCCGCGCCGGACCGCCCGAACAGCGAGGTAACCGTGCCCGTTTCGGCGGTGAATTCCGCGTCCATGGTGAAGGCGCCTGCGCGATATTGGACGTTGACTTCCAACATGGTTATAGCGCCTCCGGCCGCCGCCGCACCCGGCGCACGAAATATTCCGATGCCAGCAATGCGGCGAACGCCAGCACGACGGAAATGATCACGAGTCTGACTGCGGCGTCCTCGCCGCCGGGAACTTGAACAGCGGTATATAGGGCGAGAGGCAGGGTGCGTGTTTCACCGGGGATATTGGAAACAAAGGTGATGGTTGCGCCGAACTCGCCGAGGCTGCGTGCGAAAGCAAGGACGATGCCTGTGAATATCCCGGGCGCGGTGAGGGGGAGCGTGATGGTGATGAACGTTCGGATGCGGCCGGCGCCCAGGGTGCGCGCGGCGGCTTCCAGTCCCTGGTCGACGGATTCCATCGACAGGCGGATCGACCTGACCATGAGCGGGAAGGCCATCACGGCTGATGCGACGGCGGCTCCTTTCCAGGTGAAAATTACCGTGATGCCGAACAGATCATATAGCAACGCGCCGAGCGGCCCGTTGCGGCCCAGCAATACGAGCAATAGATAGCCGACGACGACCGGTGGCACTACCAAGGGCAAGTGAACCAAGCCGTTGAACAGCCCCTGACCCCAAAACCGGCAGCGGGCGAGCAGCCACGCGCTACCGATGCCGAAGGGCAGGGACACGACGACTGCCCAAAAGGCAACCTTGAGACTCAGCAATAGAGCCTCGACTTCGAGGGGCGAGATGTCGAACATGGCCCTAGTCCACCAGAAAACCGTGTTCTGTTAAAACCCCTTTTGCGTAGCGGGACAGCAGGAACGCGAACACGGCCCGCACCTCCGGCGTTTCGCGGTCTGCGACAATGGCGGCCGGATAGAGGATTGGCGGGTGGGATGAAGCGGGAAACGTATAGGCGATTCGCACCTTGCGACTGTCGAGCGCATCGGTCCGATAGATGATTCCGGCGGGAACTTCGGCCCGTTCTATCAGCGCCAGCGCCGATCGGACATTCGCTGTCGGGGCGAGCCGATGTTGTATCCGTTCCCAAATGCCGGCGGATTTTAGGGCTGCCTTGGCGTAAAGCCCGGCAGGCACGTGGTCCGGATCGGCAATGGCCAGCCGGTTGTCTCCGATCAGCAGTAGCAGCCCATCTGCCGTTTTGATCTCGGGGGACCGAGCTTGTACCGGCACGGCGACGACCAACCGGTTGCCGGCGAGCACGCGGCGACTTTTGGCGTCTATCATTTTGCGCTCGGCGAGAGTGTCCATCCATTTCGGGTTTGCCGAAATATAGATGTCGGCAGGCGTGCCGCGGATGATCTGTTGGGCGAGGGTCGAACTGGCGGCGAAAGAGGTGCGGATGTGTTTGCCGGTCTCCGCCTCATAGGCTTCAGCGATCTTCGAAACGGGAAGCGTCATGCTGGCCGCCGCGAAAATAAGGGGGTCGGCGCATTCGGCAGATTGCGGCACGGAAATCGACAGACCGGCCGCGAGAAGCACGCCGGTAAAAATGGCGGTTATGCGTCGGTGAAAGCCCACCTGTCCGTTCCCATGCGATAGCGTTATATACAATCATGCATAACGAATATGCTGGGTTTTGAAAAGTGTCCTCTCTTAGAGGCTTAGTGTCGCGGCAAAAAAACTGACGCCGACTGCCAGAATTAGGAGCGCGCCGAGGTGTTCAAGGATGGACCCAATGACAAATTGACGCGTTGAGGTGTCGCCCGACGCCACATTCACGACGATCCGGCGAAATACGACGGCCAACGCGCCTATGGTAGACATCGTTAGCGCCATGCCGGCGCTTATGGCGACGACGAGCAGGATACCGAAGCCCAGAATATCGTTGGCCAGTGCGAACAACATAACAAGGATCGCTCCGGTGCAAGGTACGAGCCCGGCGACGACGGCAAGCACGCCTTGCTGGCGGCCGCCATGGGAATCGCCATGAGAATGCTTTTCGCCGTGGCCGTGGTCATGGCCGCAGTCGAAGCTGCCGGTACGCGCATTCCAAACAGCGCGGTACAGCATGTAAAGGCCGATCGCGATGATCAGCCCGTAGCTTGCGAGACGGATGGCTGTCGATTCGGCAGGAGAACCTCCCAGGAACTGCCGAAAGCTTAAATCGACCAAGCTGACGAAAACGACTGCGGACACGACGTGGGTTACGGCAATCTGGGCACCCATGAGCAGGCCACGTCCGATGCGCGCCTCCCTGCCGACAAAATAGGACGCGACGACCATTTTCCCGTGCCCCGGGCCAACCGCATGAACTGCGCCGTAAAGGAAGGCTAAGGCAAGTCCCGTCCAGATGGCAGCCGGTGTCGCACCATCCTTGATCGCATTCATATAGCGGGCGATGTCACGCACCATCGTACGCTGCATACTGACCATCTTCCGGAACAATTGTCCGAAGATGCCGGGTTCGGTCACTGTGGGCCTCGGTGCAGTTTGCTCGCTTTCGGTCGGCGCAGCGGGGGCGGCGAAGGGGTTTTGCGCCTTCGCACCGGTAGGTGCCGCGAGCACCAGGAGTATTGCGACGGCAACGAGACAGATAAGGTCTTTCGGCTTATTCACCGCACAACAGGTCCACGCGGTCGGGAAAAACAACGCCGTACAAGATGGGGTTCTGACGATCCTCGTCGATGAAAAAATGACAGGAGCCATTGGTCAGGCCCTGGAAGCGAATCGGATCGACTTTGATCAGCGAAACGTCGACGTAAAAAGTTATGTCGTAGACGCTGAAAGCGACAGGTGTTTTCGCCGGATCAACGGGTTCGTCGAGCGGAACCGTAAAATGATAGATGACTTGCCCCTTAACAATGTCGGCGGCGAAATCCGTCGTCCGTTCGATCTTCATCTTTTCGTTATCGATCAACAAGTCGGTGAAATAGTTCGATTCCTTTACGCCTTCAAAAGCCTGTGCCCGAACCTTGGCTTGTTCATCGGCATCGAAGGTGCCGCTTTTGTCGATATCGAAGGTTTGAATGACGCCGGCGCTAAAAAATTCATCCATCTTCCATTGGAAACGCACGCCGGTAAGAACGCGGCCATCGAAAAGAAAAGTACCGCCGACATCGATCCACATATGCGGATGCGGCTGCGCGGCAGGGCTCAGGACAAACACCGATACGGTGAAAGCTACGATTGCAGATAAATGCCTCATGCTGGGAAGCATAATTCTAAAAAGTTTCCGGCCTATGACTCGTCAGACGCTGCGGAGCCTGAACGGATCATAGGCCGAAATCGTGCGAAATGCACGATACCTAGGCGTGAATGCCTGTCCTAGGAGGACGGGAGGAGGCAGTCGGCCAAGGATTTGGCGAGATTTTCCATAAGATCGAAATAGGCATCGGGTCCGGGCGTGAGATCGGCGCCGACGGGATCGAGGGTTCCGGCGCGGGCGGATGTGCCGCGAATTAAGGTTTTGACGACAGCCGGTTCGAACTGCGGCTCGGCGAAGACGCACACCGCGCCCTCGTGTTCGATCTTCTCACGCAGTTCGGCGAGGCGCTTGGCACCCGGCGAGCGGTCGGGAGACACCGTGAGCGACCCGACGGCATTGGTGCCGAAGCGCCGTTCGAAATAATGATAGGCATCGTGGAACACGAGATAGGGCTGGCCCTTGACCGGCGCGACGGTTTTCTCGATATCGCGGATGAGCTGGTTCAGCCGGCCATTTACTGCATTGCCATTTTTCTCATAGACCGCGGCGTTCGCCGGATCGATGGCCCCGAGCGTTTCGACGATGGCCGCGACCATGATGCGGGCATTTGCCGGATCGAGCCACAGGTGCAGATCCTTTTCGCCATGCGCGTGATCATGCTCTTCCTCATGCTGATCCTCGTCTTTGTGCGCATCGGCATGATCGTCGTCATGGTCGTCGTCTTTGTGCGCATCGGCATGATCGTCGTCATGGTCGTCGTCTTTGTGCGCATCGGCGTGATCGTCGTCATGGTCGTCGTCTTTGTGCGCATCGGCATGATCGTCGTCATGGTCTTCGTGCTCTTCCCAGGCGCCGCCTTCGCGCGTGTCGAGAAGCGGAAGGTCCGCGAGCTCGCTGAACTTCACGATCCGGGCGCGTCCGCCCAGCGCCGCGAGCGGCTTCTGGAGGAAGCTTTCCAAATCGTCGCCGACCCAAAATATCGCGTCGGCCTGTTGCAAGGCACGAGCGCCGGAGGGGCGCAGGGTATAGGTATGCGGTGAGGCGCCCCCCTTGATCATGAGGGTGGGTTCGGCAACGCCCTGCATCACACCTGCGGCAAGGGAATGAATGGGGACAATGGAGGTAACGACCTTTGGCGCGGCGGCGGTGGGGGCCGACGGTAAGGTTGCCAGCAACCCAGCAAAAGCGAGACACGCCAGGGATTTTGAGATATGAGAACGCATGCCGTTCCTCCATTTTGTTATATTATAACTAGATTTTGATTATGTTATAATATAACCTTTAGGTAGGCAATACATATATATATCGCTACCAAGGGAAGAAACATGCCTGGACGCCAGAGTAGCCAACCAAGAGATCGCCGGCCGGAATGGAATCCGCGCCACGATCACGATAGCTGTGTCAGGGCGGCGATGGGAAAGGCTGACCGGGTGTGCGAAGAACGCGGCGTACGCCTGACCGATCTACGCCGCCGCGTGTTGGAGCTTGTGTGGGGCAGTCATCGGCCGGTCGGGGCCTATACGCTCCTCGATGTCTTGCGCAACGAACGGAGCGGGGCTGCGCCGCCGACCGTTTACCGTGCCCTCGATTTTCTGACCGAGCAGGGGCTCGTCCACCGTATTCAAAGCCTAAACGCCTATGTCGGCTGCAACGATCCGGAACACCCTCATCTTGGCATCTTTCTCATCTGTAGCGACTGTGGTGACGCGTTGGAGGTCGAGGATACGGAAATCGACCAAGCGATCGACCGGTCGGCGTCGAAGGTCGGCTTCACGGTGCAGGGACGAACCGTAGAAGCGGTCGGTCTTTGTCCTCAGTGCAAGGCGGCGTAGAGTTCCCATGAAGAATTCACCTTCATCGCCGTCGGTCATCATCGACGGCCGGGGGATCGAAGTCCGCGCCGGTACCAAGGTTCTGGTGACGGGCATCGACATTTCCATTTCAGACCGGGAAGTGGTGACTGTCATCGGCCCCAATGGGTCGGGCAAGACAACCCTGCTTCGGGCGCTGCTCGGCTTAACCACGCCAACCAGCGGAACCGTGTACCGGCGCCCTGCCACGACCATCGGCTATATGCCGCAACGATTGGCCGTCGACCGCAACCTGCCCATGACGGTGCGGCGGTTTCTTGGGCTCGCCGGGAAATTCGAGCGCGGACATCGGGCGGAGGTTCTCGAAGAAACAGGTATTCGCCATATAATCGATTCCAGCATCCACGATATTTCGGGCGGCGAATGGCAGCGGGCATTGTTGGCGCGCGCACTTCTCCGCGATCCCGATCTACTGGTTCTCGACGAGCCGGTGCAGGCGGTGGACGTGACGGGGCAGGCGGAACTCTACAAATTGATCTCGCATATCCGCGACACCCGCGGGTGCGGCGTGCTGATGGTGTCGCACGACCTGCATCTGGTAATGGCGGAAACTGACAAGGTCGTCTGTATCAACACGCATCTGTGCTGCGCCGGAACGCCTGACGTCGTCAGTAGAGATCCGAAATACGTCGAATTGTTCGGCAGGGGCGTTGCCGAACGTTTCGCCCTCTACCACCATCACCACGATCATGAACATGCGGTCGATGGCCACGTCATCGATGAACATGAACACGACCACGAGGACGCGGCTCATGGATGATTTTCTGGTCCGAGCGTTGCTGGCCGGCCTCGGTGTGGCCGCGCTGACAGGTCCCTTGGGCGCCTTCGTGGTCTGGCGGCGCATGGCATTTTTTGGCGACACATTGGCGCATGCCGCCTTGTTGGGTGTCGCCTTGGGATTGGCGTTCGAGGTCAATCTGACCGTCGGCGTGGTCGGTGTCTGTATCGCGACGGCACTGATGCTGATCGGTGTCCGCAGGCGCAGCGGCCTCGCCAGCGATACCATTCTCGGCATTCTTTCTCACGGAACGCTTGCGCTCGGTCTGGTTGCCATGTCGTTTCTGGAGAAAGTCAGGTTCGACCTTCTCGGCTATCTCTTCGGCGATATTCTGGCGGTCACCCTAACCGACCTCACCTGGATCTACGCAGGCGGGGCGGTGATTTTGGTAGCGATCTTCCTGATCT
Source organism: uncultured Rhodospirillales bacterium (assembly GCA_913055735.1). Lineage (GTDB taxonomy): Bacteria > Pseudomonadota > Alphaproteobacteria > Rhodospirillales > UBA2165 > CAJXKD01. Next base: position 855,500 of record CAJXKD010000002.1, on the reverse strand, counting down.
GGCGACCCTTGCTGTCGGCGACCGTGCATGAAGACCTCGCGCGTGCCGAAGGGGTGCCCGTCGATCGCGTGAATATCGTTTTTGTTGTGTGCATCGCGCTGGTCGTAGCGACGGCAATGAAGGTGGTCGGTATTTTGCTGGTGGCCGCTTTGCTGATCATTCCCGCGGCAGCCGTACGCGCGTTTTGCCGCACGCCGGAACAGATGGCGGTGGCGGCAGTCGTTGCCGGTTGGCTCGCGGTCTGTGGCGGGTTGGGGATGTCGGTTTTGGCCGATACGCCAGCCGGGCCGTCGATAATCGTGGTGGCACTGTGCCTCTTTATCGTCGGCGCCGGTGTCCCCGTGTTCAGGAGCGCCCGCTAAGCCGCTTTAAACCGGCGGCCAAATCCTCGATCAGATCGTCGGCATCCTCGAGACCGGCATGGAACCGGACGCAGGGGCCGGGCGTTTCCCATTTGGTGGCGGTGCGATTGCCTTCGAGGTTGGAGGGCAGCACAAGACTTTCGAAGCCGCCCCAACTGCCGCCGAGCGCGAACAGTTCGAGCCCATCGATCATCGCCTCAAGGTTTTCTTGCGGGTAATCGTTGAAGACGACGCTGAACAAGCCCGACGACCCGGTGAAATCCCGCTTCCAAATCTCGTGACCGGGGCAGGAGGGGAGGGCCGGGTGCAGCACCTTGTGGACTTCCGGTTGGCCCGCGAACCACTCCGCGAGTTTAAGACCGTTGGCTTGGTGTCTCGCCATGCGCGCGCTCAATGTCCGGATGCCGCGAAGGCCCAGATAGGCGTCGTCCGGTGCGGCGTTATAGCCAAGCACATGCACACAATTGATCACCGGTTCGAAGTTCTCCTTCTTCATGGTGATGGCGCCGAGCATGGCATCGGAATGGCCGACAAGGTACTTGGTCGCGGCGTGGACGGAGACGTCGACGCCGTGCTCGAACGGCTTGAAGTGATACCCGCCGCTCCAGGTGTTATCCATCACCACCTTGGCGCCGGCCGCGTGGGCGGCCTCGGCGATGGCGGGGATATCCTGTACCTCGAAGCTATGCGAGCCGGGCGCCTCGGTATAGACCACCTTGGTGTTGGGCCGCATGAGATCGGCGATGCCGCCACCGATCATCGGATCGTAATAGGTGATCTCGACGCCGTAACGCGACATGAACTTATTGGCGAGGTTGCGGGTGGGCGCGTAGGCGTTGTCGGTGACCAGCGCATGATCGCCGGCACCGACGAAAGCAAGCATGGCACCGCAAATGGACGCAAGGCCGGAGCCAACGGCAATAGTCCGGTCGCCGCCCTCCAATTGCGCAACCGCTTCTTCGAAGGCGAAAGCGGTGGGTGTGCCGCGCCGCCCATAGACGAAATTGTCGTTCGGGTTCTTACGTTTCTCGCGCATGGCGGCGACGGACGGATGGGCGACCGTGGAGGCGTGATAGACCGGCGGGTTGATGATGCCGAAATTATCCTCGGGATGGCTGCCCGCGTGGATAAGTGTGGTGTCGATCTTGGGTTTCTTATCGGCCATATTCAGGCTCCGCTGTTCAGGCGGGCGAACCCGACATCGAGATCGTCAATAAGGTCGGTGACGTCTTCTTGACCCGCGTGCACGCGCAGACACGGTCCGTCGTGCGGCCATCGCGTCGCCGTTCGGATGTGGCCGGGATCGTCGAGGATCATTAGGCTTTCGAAACCGCCCCAGCTGAATCCCAATCCGAAATAGCGCATATTGTCCAGCATCGCGGTAACGCGGTCCCTGGACGTCGGTTTCAAGATGACGCCGAACAGGCCGGACGCGCCGGTGAAATCGCGCTTCCAAATTTCATGACCGGGACAATCGTCGAAGGCGGGATGCAGAACCGCCGCGACCTCCGGCCGTGCCTTGAACCAACGGGCGAGGGCAAGGGCGTTCTCCTGATGCCGATCCATCCGCACCGACAGGGTGCGCATGCCGCGTAAAGATAGATAGCAATCGTCAGGCGCGGCGCAGTATCCCATGTTCACGGAGGTCTGCTTCATCCGCGTCGCCAATTCTTCTGTCGAGGTGATGGTGCCGATCATTACATCGGCATGGCCGGCGATGTATTTTGTCGCTGCCTGGATCGATACGTCGACGCCATGTTCGAACGGCTTGAAGAAATGCCCGGCCGACCAGGTGTTGTCCAGGAGCACCTTGGCGCCTCCCGCATGCGCGGCTTTGGCGATGGCGGGGATGTCCTGCACCTCGAAGGTGAGGGAGCCGGGCGATTCCGTGAACACCACCTTAGTATTGGGCTGGATCAACTCGGCAATGCCGGCACCGATCATCGGGTCGTAATAGGTGGTCTCGATGCCGCATTTCTTGAGAAGGTTGTTACACAAAGACCGGGTCGGGCCATAGGCAGTGTCGACCATCAAGAGATGATCGCCCTGTTCCAGCAACGCGAACAAGGCGGCCGTGATGGCGGCGAGGCCGGAACACAGCGACACGCTGCGATGCCCGCCTTCCAGATCGGCAACGGCTTCTTCGAAGGCAAAGGACGTCGGCGTGCCGTGGAGGCCGTAATAGACCGTGTCGTCGTAACGGCGTTTGACGGCGGCTTCCATCTCGGCGACCGAGGGAAACAGCACCGTCGACGCGTGATAAACGGGCGGGTTCATCGCGCCCTGAAAAATTTCCGGATGGCTGCCCGTATGGATGATACGTGTGTCGGCGCGACGGTGTTTGTGTTTGTGTGTCTTCATTCGGCCCGAGGTCCGCTTAAGAGTCGACAGGGGTATCGGGGTGACCGCCCCATTCGGTCCACGAGCCGTCATAGATCGCGGCCTTGTCGTTACCGATGAGGTGCAGCGCCAGGAAGGCCACGGCCGCGCTGACGCCCGATCCGCAACTGGAGATGACGGGCTTGTTGCCGTCAATGCCGGCTGCCGCGAAGGCGGCGGCGAGCTCGTCGGCCGATTTCATCGTATTGTTGTCGTCGGCGTTGAGGAGTTGGTGGAAGGGGAAGCTGACGCTGCCCGGAATATGTCCCGAACGGATGCCGGGACGAAATTCGGGATCGGTTCCGTCGAAGCGCCCGGCCGAGCGCGCATCGATGACGATCTCACTATGGGACGTCAAATTGTTGCGGACTTGATCGAGCGTGCGCAGATACCCGGGCCGGAAAGTTGCTTTGAAATCGGTTGCGGCGGGCGTCGGAATGCCACCCTCCATGGGTTTGCCCTCGGCCTCCCATTTCTTCGAGCCGCCGTTGAGCACGGCGGCATTGTTGTGACCGAACAGGCGGAACATCCACCAGGCGCGCATGGAGGCGCCGGGGCCGCCGTTGCAGTCATAGCAGACGATTTTTTGGTCGTTGCGGATTCCAAGTTTGGAGATGTGCTGGGCGAAAACCTCGGCGCTCGGCACCATGTGGGGAAGCGGATTGTCGGCGTCCTTGATTTCATCGATATCGAAATAGACGGCGCCCGGAATGTGCTTCTCGGCGTATTCGGCGCGGCCGTCGCGGCCGACCGTCGGCAGGTGCCAGCTTGCGTCGACAACGGCGACGCCTGGATCGGACAAATGGTCCGCCAGCCAATCCGTCGAAACCAACGCATCGGGGTTCGCATAGGTCATGGAGGTGCCTCCCGGTCTGGTTAGATCAGAGCCAGTCCGGATAGGGCAGGCCCTTGGATTTAAGAAACTCGACGTTGAACAGTTTGCTTTGATAGCGGGTGCCGTAATCGCATAGGACTGTGACGATCGAATGGCCGGGGCCCAGTTCCTTGGCGAGACGCACTGCGCCGGCGACGTTGATGCCGGTGGACGTGCCCATGCACAGCCCCTCGTACTTCAACAGGTCGAACAGGTAAGGCAGCGCTTCTTCGTCGGGAATCTGATAGGCACCGTCGATGGGCGCGCCTTCCAGGTTGGCGGTGATTCGGCCCTGGCCGATGCCTTCGGTGATGGAAGAGCCCTCGGACTTCAATTTTCCGTGCTCGTAATACTCATAGAGCGCGGACCCCATGGGATCGGACAGCATAATGCGCACGTCCTTATTGCGTTCCTTGAGCGCGATGGCGACGCCGGCCAAGGTGCCACCCGTGCCCACCGAGCAGGTGAAACCGTCGACCTTGCCGTCCAACTGGTCCCAGATTTCGGGCCCGGTGCCGTAAACGTGCGCATCCCGGTTGGCGGTGTTGTCGAACTGGTTGGCCCAGATGGCGCCATGCGGATGCTTGTCCGCCATTTCCTTGGCGATGCGCTCAGATACATGAACGTAGTTGCCGGGGTCGGAATAGGGCACGGCCGGCACTTCGCGCAGATCAGCGCCCGCGAGCCGCAGCATATCCTTCTTTTCCTGGGTTTGGGTTTCGGGGATGACAATGATGGTGCGGTAGTTGCTGGCATCGCCGACCAGGGCGAGACCGATGCCCGTATTGCCCGCCGTCCCTTCGACGATGATGCCGCCCGGCTTGAGCAGGCCTTTTTTTTCCGCGTCACGGACGATGTAGAGCGCGGCGCGGTCCTTCACCGATCCGCCAGGATTGAGAAACTCGGCTTTGCCGTAAATATCGCAGCCCGTTGCTTCCGATACTTCGCGGAGCTTAATCAGGGGCGTGTTGCCGATTGTTTCAAGAAAGCCGTCGCGGACGTCCATAGCCATCACTCGTTTGCTAGTGTTTTCTGCAGATTATTGGGTTTTACGCATTTTCGGCAGACTAGCCGCGCCGACAAGGGCGATCAAGCACGGCCGCTCATCAACTTGGCGTCTAGTCCGTCGATTGGGCGGTCCAATCCGCCCGTAGCTTGTCCAGGTGCAATTGCAGCCATTGCAGCGCGATGACGGTCATGCCGTTGGTGATCTCGCCCCGTTCCAATTGCGCGAACGCGTCTTCCGGGCGCAGGGTGAAGACGCGCATGAATTCATGCTCATGGGCGAGACCATGGATGCCGCCGACGCCGTTGGCATCGACCCGGGCGGCGAAGAGTTCCAGGGATTCGGAGATGGCGCCGGGGCTGCTCAGATAGCGGATCATGGGCACGATATCCAGGGCCGGGACGCCTGCTTCCTCGACGATCTCGCGGCGGGCGACCTCCTCCGGCGTTTGGCCATGTTCGATCATGCCGGCGACGCATTCGATCTGCCAAGTCGGGTAGTCGTGGGCGGCATAGGCGCCGATCCGGAACTGCTCGATCAGCACCAGTTCGTCGCGCACAGGATCATAGGGCAGGACGCCGACGGCATGACCCCGCTCCACGACCTCGCGCGACATGACGTCGCTCCATCCCTGGTCGAAGACGCGGTGCCGCAGCTTGTAGATGTCGACCCGGCAATAGCCGTCATAGCCGGTGGTTTTCCCGATGATTTCAACATCGTCGTCGGTCATGGAACGTGCCTTTGGCTTCTATGGACTGCAGCTCTCAACCTACCGAAGATTCGCCGTTCACGGTATTGCGACTTTGTGACGCGGCACCATTGATGAAGAATAAGGCGATCATGAACACGCGGTCGATCAGGGACAAGAGTGCCGACGCTGGACCGGCGGTCGAGTGGCTGGTCAATGGCGCAAAGGGCGCGCCACTGCCACAGGATGTTCTGTTCAAACTCTGCACGCTGTTGGTTGACGGCCACCTGCCGATTTGCCGTGGCGCGGTTTTCGTAACCACCCTCCATCCGAATATCATGGGGCGAGGGTTCTTCTGGCGGCGCGGCGCCGAGGAAGTCACTGTCGCCGAAGCGCCTTATGGTGTGATCGATACGGATGAGTTTCAGCACAATCCCCTGATCCGGGTATTTAAGGATGGGGTCGAGATACGCCGCAGATTGTGTGATCCGGAGTGTCCAGACGATTTCCTGATTCTCGATGAACTGCGTGATCAGGGTGTTACCGACTACATCGCCATGCCCCTCGACTTCACCAACGGCGAGGTTCACGCGGTAAGCTGGTCGACCGATCAAGAAGGCGGATTTACCGACGTGGAAATCGAGGAGCTGCACAAGGTGCGGCCTCCGTTGGCCCGCATCGCCGAGATTTTCGCGCACCGCCGCACGGCGCGGAATCTTCTGGATGCCTATCTCGGCGCGCGCTCCGGGGAGAAAGTTCTACACGGTCAGATCAAGCGCGGCGATGGTCAGGAAATTCACGCTGTCGTCTGGTTTTGCGATCTGCGCAACTCGACACCGCTTGCCGATTCCATGTCACGTTGGGAATTTCTCGAATTGTTGAACGGTTATTTCGAAGCCATGGGCGGTGCGGTTCTCGATCACGGCGGCGAGGTGTTGCGCTTCATCGGTGACGCGGTTCTGGCCATTTTTCCGGTGTCCGACGACGGCTTCTCCATCGACGAGGCCTGCCGGCGCGCCGTCGAGGCGGCACACGACGCGGTCGAACGCATGGAAGTCCTCAACCGGGATCGGGAAAAGGGTGGCAAATCGCCGCTCGGGTTTGGAATCGGCCTGCATCTCGGCGACGTGATGTACGGCAATATCGGCACGGAAGGCCGGATCGAATTTACCGTTGTCGGTGCGGCAGCGAACGAGGCCGCTCGCATTGAAAACCAGACCAAAACGCTCGGCGTACCATTCATCGTCTCCGAAAACGTCGTCGCCCATCTCTCTGGCGACTGGAGGTCACTCGGCAAATACGCGTTGCGCGGTGTGGGTCATGACATTGAAATCTTTACCGAGGCGGATAGCCGATAAGTGCCCCGTGCATCGCACCCTGCATTCGGAAATCAAGATCGATACCAGCCTCGTTTAAAAGCGCTCAGATGAGCTGGAACTCGCCCGTTTCCTTGAACCGCAAATATGCGTCGAGCATCTTCCGCGCCGGGATTGTCATCTCGGGGACGTCGTCCGGCTGGAACCATCGCAACTCCAGGCTCTCCTCGTTGAGGGTCAATTCGCCTTCGTACGCGGTCGTATACATCAGGATGTCGTGGTAATGGCAGTGATCGCCATTGGGGTAGCGGAATTCCTGATAGTCGGGATTGGATGCGAAGCCGAACGCCTTGGGGTCGCGGGCGATCAGGCCGGTTTCTTCCCGGGTTTCGCGGATGGCCTGCTGCGCGGCATCTTCGCCGTCTTCCGGCCCACCGCCGGGAAATCCCCAGAGGCCGAAGTCCGAACGTTTCTGAAGAAGCAGCGCGCCGTCTTCGTTTTCGATCACCATGACAGCGCCCGGCACATGCAGGAGCTGCCGTCCGACATGTTTGCGGATACGGCCGATATAACCGCCGCCATGATCGTCGATTTTCGGGTCGTTTGGCATCGGCGCGCTCCCGTCAGGTTTGGGCTGCTGATGGCTTGGGGGAGACGTCTCTGTATTTGGCGACAAGGTCGTCGGGATCAAGGCTGTCGACGTTCCACAGCTGCGGGAAGATTTTGACGAAGGACAGCGCGACGACGATCGTGCCGACACCGCCGATGACCACAGCCCCTACCGGTCCAAACAGATAGGCGACGGCACCGGATTCGGCGTCACCCATCTCATTGGAGGCGTTGATAAACAGCGAATTGACGGCATTCACCCGGCCTCGCATATCGTCCGGCGTAATCGGTTGGAGGATGCTGTTGCGGACAAAGATTGACACCGAGTCTCCCGCACCCACCAGGAATAGTGCAGCCATCGAAATCCAAAAATTTGTCGATAGCCCGAATATGATCGTTCCGAGACCGAAGATAACAACTGCCGCAAAGAGTTTTTTGCCCGCCAATCGCCGGATGGGCGATTGGGTAAGCGCGAGCATACATAGGAGTGAGCCGGTGACTAATGAGCCTTGCAGGAATCCGTAATATATCTTTTCGATAAACAGCACGTCGGTAACGAAAATTGGCATCAAGGCCTTGGCGCTGCCGAGTAAAACGGAGAAGAGATCGAGTCCGATGGAGCCAAGGATAACCGGCCTAGTAAACGAGAACCGGATACCAGCCGAAACGGTGGTAAAGTTAAACGGATCCTTGCTGATGATCTGCGCCTTGGCTTTGATCAGATACGTCACGATAGCGGTGACGACGAGGATGCCGAACGCGGTCATGTAGGCGATTTGTTCGAACATCCCAAGGGCTTCCCCGGCCGCCATTAGGAATCCCGAGGTTCCCCAGCCAATGACCCGCGCGGTCTGAAATCCTGTCGATTGCCAGGCGATGGCATTGGCGAGGTGTTTGGCCGGTACGAGCACGGGCACGATGGCCTGTTGGGCCGGCATTTGGAAAGCGCGCGCGACCGCCAATCCGAGAATTATCGGAATGAACCATGGGAAGGCCGCGTTGATGTTGGTCAGATAGATCAATCCCGCCAGGCAAATGAGTTGCAAATTTGCACATCCGAACATGATGCGGGTGCGGGGGAATTTGTCGGCGGCTAGGCCGCAAATCGGAAAAAGCGCCAGCATCGGGATAAACATGAGCAGACCACCCGCCGAATAGACGAGGGGATTGCCGGTAATCCGCCATAGCTGGAAGAACAGCGTCGCGCTCGTCAGATCGACGGCAAAAACCGCCGTTGCGCGCGAGATGAAATAAAGCCGGTAGTCGCGGTGCCGGAAGGCGGCGAACCCGGGGCGTTTCAGGATCGGATGGTTTGAATAATCGGGGGTGTCGAAACCGTCGGTATCGGACAAGCGCGGGACCTAGCTTTTGTTGTTCAACTAAGCACTAGGCCACGGGGGCGGGGGTGTCCATCGGAATTACGTGGGATCGACCGTCCATTTATGGCCACAGGCGCGGCACAGCCGCCCACGGGTGCTGAGGATCAGCGGGATAGCAGTGCTGGCGGCGACGAACATGCCGAGGAACACGCCGATGGTGGCGGCGATGCCCGACGCGCCCCGGAAAACATTGCCGGACCCGCATTCGGGGCAGGTATCGACGCCGCCCGACATGAGGTTTTCATCCTTCTCTGCGATCAGAGCACGGGCGGCTTCGAGGTCGCTGTCGAAGACCGACAGCCGCATGCCCCGTGCCGGAAACAGGAAGTGCCAGCCGGCGGCGAGGAAGTGCTGGTCGGGCAGAAAGGCAGGGATACCGTTCTGTTCCAACAGACCGCGCACGACGTGCGCTTCGCTAACGTCATAGAAGGTGGCAAGGGTCACGAGCTTTGTCATTGTATTACTGTCGCAAATTCAACCGTTATTTGAAATCCCGGGAGCCGGGCAGGACGGTGCGCGGGGTCTTGCCGAGGATGGCGCGGGGCTCGGTGAAGGGCGGTTTGGCGCGGAATTCGCCGCGGCCATTGGGAGCGTGGGAGCTTTCTTCTGGTGATGCGGGGGTGATCAGTTCCCCCAGCCGGTAGGAGAAGTCGTAGAGCTTGTCGCTGACCACGTGGATGACGCTGCCTTCGCGCTGCAGCTTGCCCTCGACACCCAACAAGCACGATCCCATCACCGTCTTGCGGTAGCGCTGCATCTTGTGGCGCCAGACGATGAGGTTGGCGGTACCAGTTTCGTCCTCGATGGTGATGAAAATGACGCCCTTGGCGCTGCCCGGCCGCTGGCGGATGAGCACCACGCCCGCCAGTTTTATCCAGGTATCGGCGGGATGATCCAACAATTGGGCGCAGGTGATGTAGCCGTTGTCGGAAAAGTTTTTGCGCAAAAAACTCATGGGATGCGCCTTGAGCGACAGTTTCATGGCGCGGTAATCGTCGGCGACGTTCTCGCCGAGGCTCAAGGGCGGCAAGACCACGTCCGGTTCCGGCTGCAGCTCGGATTCCTCGATGGCGGCGAACAGGGGCAGGGGCTTCTCGTCGACGAGGCCGCTCACCCCCCACAGGGCCTGGCGCCGGTCGAGCCCCATGGACTGGAAGGCATCGGCGCGGGCCAGCCGTTCGAGGGCGCGGGCATCGAGCCCCGCCCGGGCGCGGATGTCGGCGACCAGCGGATAGCCGTTGCCGCGTTTGTCCACGAGCGCGTCGGCGGCGTCCTCGCGGAAGCCCTTGATGAGCCGGAAGCCGAGGCGCAGCGCCGTCGCCGTGTCGCGGGGATCCCGCCACTCGCTGTTGCCCTTGGTGAGTGCCGGCGGCGGCCTAAGAGATGAATTGGCCGCGGGTTCCAACGTGCAATCCCAGTCGCTGTCGTTGACGTCGGGGGCGAGGACCTCGACGCCGTGTTCGCGCGCATCGCGAACGATCTGAGCGGGGGCATAGAAGCCCATGGGTTGGCTGTTCAAAAGTGCCGCCGCGAAGGCCGCCGGGTAATGGCATTTGATCCAGGCCGAGACATAGACCAGCAACGAGAAACTCGCCGAATGGGATTCGGGGAAGCCGTAATCGGCGAAACCCTCGATTTGGCGGAAGCAGCGCTCGGCGAAGTCGGGCTCGTAGCCGCGCGCCACCATACCGTCGATGAACTTGTCGCGGAACAGCGGGATGGTGCCCGAGCGGCGGAAGGTGGCCATGGCGCGGCGCAGCCCGTCGGATTCGTCGGGGGTGAAACCGGCACCGACGATGGCGATCTTCATCGCCTGTTCCTGGAACAGGGGCACGCCCATGGTCTTGCCGAGCACCTCCTCCAGTTCCTTGGAAGGATAGGACACCTCTTCCTCGCCGTTGCGGCGGCGCAAATAGGGATGGACCATGTCGCCCTGGATGGGGCCGGGGCGCACGATCGCCACCTCGATCACCAGATCGTAGAAGATGCGCGGCTTGAGGCGCGGCAGCATGGCCATCTGGGCGCGGCTTTCCACCTGGAAGACGCCGATGGAATCGCCTTCGCACAGCATGTCGTAGACCAGCGGGTCCTCGGGCGGGATGGTGGCCAGCGTCAGGCTGCGGCCGTGATGGCGCTCAATCAAATCGAACGCCTTGCGGATGCAGCTCAGCATGCCGAGCGCCAGCACGTCGATCTTGAGCATGCCGAGGGCGTCGAGATCGTCCTTGTCCCATTCGATGACGGTGCGGTCCTCCATGGCCGCATTCTCGATGGGCACCACCGTATCCAACGGCCCCTTGGTGATGACGAAACCGCCCGTGTGCTGGCTCAGATGGCGCGGAAACCCTTGGATCTGCCCGGCGAGGTCGATGACCATCTGCAGGGTTGGATCGGCGGGATCGAGGCCCGCCTCGCGCACCCGGTCCTCATCGGGGGCCTCCGAGCTGTGCGAGCCCCAGGCGGTGCCGGACAGTGCGTTGGTCGCGTCTTCGGACAGGCCCATGGCTTTGCCGACCTCGCGCACAGCGCTTTTGGCGCGATAGGTGATGACGGTGGCGGTGAGGCCCGCCCGGTCGCGGCCGTATTTCTCATAGATATATTGAATGACCTCTTCGCGGCGCTCGTGCTCGAAATCCACGTCGATGTCGGGCGGTTCGTTGCGTTCGGCGGACACGAAGCGCTCGAACAGCAAATCGATGCGGCTGGGATCGACGGCGGTAATGCCGAGGCAGAAGCAAACCGCCGAATTGGCCGCCGAACCACGTCCCTGGCAGAGGATGCCGCGCTCGCGGGCGAAGCGGACGATGTCGTGCACGGTGAGGAAGTAGGGGGCGTAGTTCAACTCCCCGATCAGCTCCAACTCATGATCGACCTGTTTCTGCACCTTGTCGGGCACACCGCGCGGATAGCGTTCGCGGATGCCGAGGCGGGTGAGGTGTTCCAATTCCTCCTGCGGTGTGCGCCCATCGGGCACCGGATCGACGGGATACTCGTAGGCCAGTTCGTCGAGACTGAAACGGCACGCCTCGGCGATGCGAATGGTGTTGGCAACGGCGTCGGGGTAGTCGGCGAACAGGCGCGTCATCTCCTCCGGTGCCTTCAGATGACGTTCGGCATTGGCGAGCAGCCGGGTGCCTGCGTCGTGAATGGTGCAGTGTTCGCGGATGCAGGTGAGCACGTCCTGCAGAGGGCGCCGGGCGGGGACGTGATAGTGCACGTCGTTGGTCGCGACGAGAGGGATGCCGGCCCGCTCGGCGCGTTTGGAAAGGGCATAAAGACGCCGGAAATCGTATCCAAAATATAAATAATTTACAGATAGATATATACTTTCCTTAAAGTATTTTTTGAGTTTTAGGAGGTGGGCGTCGAAACCCGCATCGAGGCTCTCGGGGGGAAGCGCGACGGCGATCTGTCCCGCGCCGCCGGCGAAGATCTCGCCTTCCAACACATCGTCGAGGAACAGCTGGCAGTCGCCTTTTTCCGTGCGCCGTTTGCCGAGGGTCAGCAGTTGTGCGAGGCGTCCATAGGCGGCACGGTCGGTCGGGAAGATCAGCAGGCTCGGTGCGTCCTGCAGATCGAGGCGCGTGCCGACGATCAAACGGATGCCGGCGTCCTTGGCGGCGACGTGCGCGCGTACCACGCCGGCCAGTGTGTTGCGGTCGGTGATGGCGATGGCCGTGTGTCCGAGGGCGGCGGCTTGTAGAGCCAGCTCTTCGGGATGTGACGCGCCGCGCAAAAACGAATAATTACTGGTGACCTGGAGCTCGGCATAAGCGGAAGGGGGTGCTGTCATCATGCGGCCTCACGCAAAAAAGCCGTGCAGGTACCAAACCGGCGGCCGGTCGGGCCGGTAGAGCCCGTCGCGGAACACCCAATAGCGCTGGCCGTCGTTGTCTTCGAGCCGGTAATAGTCGCGAACTCTTGGAACGTTTTGGGGCTTAGGCCCGCGCGTGCCATGCCACCATTCGGGGGCGATGCGTTCCGGCCCTTCGGCGCGGGCGATGTGATGCTGGCGTCGACGCCAGCGGAACATGACCGGCGGCCCGTCGGGCACCGGCGCCATCACTTCGATGGGTGCCGGCTGGGGCAGAAGCTGCACGGGCCGGGCCGGGCGGCGCGGCGGCGGGCTCCAATCACAGTTCGAGGCATTTTCTTTTGCTTCGCCGAGGGCAGGCCGGGCTCGGCTCGCGCGTTCAGGGATGTGGCTGGAAACGGGTTCCGGCCGGGTGACGTTGCGCGCGCCCAAGCGGCCCGACAGTTTATCGATCAGCCGCGCTGTGGAGGCGGCATCTCCGCTTTGGCTCTGCCGGTCGAGCCCCGCCTGCCAAGCGGTCATCTGGGAGGCAGTGAGCGGATCGACGCGCCGCGCGGCGAGCATCATCACCTCGATGCCGAAACCGGGGTCCAGCTCGGCGATCTTGTCGCGGAACAGATAGGCAAGGTGTGCGGGGTCGCGCACCGGACGGCTGGTGCCGATGCGCGCGCGTTCGACGCTGTTGTCGACGCGGAACAGGGTCAGCTCCAATTGCCGGACGCCTTGATTGGCCGCTTCCAACCCGGCGCAAAGCTGATCCAGCAAACGATCCAGGCCGGCGGCGATATCCTCGGTGCGGCCGACGGGCTCGGCGAACATCAGCCGCGCATGATGGGGCGGCGGTGGGCGGCGCGGCGAGACGGGCTCGCGCTGACGGCCCAGGGCTTGATCGAGACGCTTGAGCACATTGGCGCCGCAGCGGCGGGCGAGGGGCCCGCGCGGCAGGGAGATCAGATCGCCGATGGTGCGCAGGCCCAGCCGGTCGAGCTTCTCGACGGTGGCACTGTCGAGGCGCAACCCGGCAACGGGCAGAGCGGAGAGGCGGTCGTGCGCCGTGCCCGCCGGGATGCTGGCGGTTGGGGTTCCTGCGCGGGTGGCGAAACGGGCGAGCGCCCAGGCGGCGCCCGGCGTGTCGGCGAGCCCGGCGCGGGCCTCATAGCCGTGATCCTTGAGCCAGCTGACAAGACGGTCGAGGAGCGCCTGCTCACCACCGAACAGATGGGCGCAGCCGGTAACGTCGAGCCACAATCCGCCGGATTGGCCGCCGCCCATGCCCGATTGCCCACCACCCCAAATGGAATCGACGGCGGTCCAGGGCGTAAAGCGGGTGCAGGCTTCGGCGAGGGCATCGAGCGCCTTGAGGTCCTCTCCGGGCGTCGATGGATGGACGTCGAGGGCCGGATAGAGCGCGCGCGCATCGGCCAGAGGCTGGCCCGGGAACACGCCCGCGTTTTGTGCCGCCGGATTGGCCGCGGCGATCCGCAAGCCGCCCTGCACCGAGGTAACGGTCACCAACGGGACGGCGGCGTTGTTTTGCTGTCTAGCCGGCGATGTCCTGGCCAGCAGGCGGCTCAGCCGGTCGGTCGCGAAGACCGGCAACCACAGTGAGATCACCCGTTTCATTGTTGGAGTCCATATTCCTGGTCACTTTCCAACTGCGCGAGTCGATGCTTGTTGCGTTTGCTGTTGCCGCCAACTGGGAGGATAGGCGGCAGCGCTGCAACTCCACCTGCCAGTGCGCTTTCCATGGCGTTTCAGCTTCCTTTTCCTTGGCGGCGGGCACGCTGGTGACCCGCCAGCGGGTGAGGACGGTGCCTGCCGGCGCGTGTGCTTCCTTTGGGCGCAGTATCAGGCACGGCACGCCGCTTTCTTCCGCAGCGAGTTGCAACCGCCGCGCGGCGATGGGCGCCACTTTGACGAGACGACCGACAACGGCGGCGAGTGCCATGGACCGTACGCCTTCTTCCAGAGCCCACAGGATGTCGGTGTCGGTGCGGCCATGCGCCAGGATCAGCCGGTTGGGATCGATCCCGAAGGCGTTCAACCCAGGCGGATAAAGATCGCGTCCCGACTGGCACCACAGGACCGGCGCGCCGGCCGCGGCGTGGCTGAGGCGCGCCAGCAAACTCAAAACAAAGCCGGTAGCGGCGGTGTCGCCGGAAATCTCGTGTAGACCATGCGTGGGGAACCCATGCCACGGCAGGGCATTATCCAATTCGGATGCGCCGAGAGAAACGGCGTGCACCCGGCTGTCGTTCGCGGCCAAGCTGTTTTCCTGTCCACTTTCGAGGGTACGGATACGGGCACGCAAGTCATCGAGCACGTTTGCGGTGGTGGGAAAAGGAGCGACGGAGGCTCTCGACATGACAATAATAAGCCCTGAGTTTAAAAAGAAATATCTTAAATGTTCCTATTTTGTTCTAATACGGAACATGGGGCGCGTCAAGCTGGGATCAAGATCGGATCGAATGTGGAGAGGGATGCCGGGGAGGCATATCGCATGGCGCCGGTCACATGATATTGGTCAAGGAATTCCGGCAAGGGCGTGCTAGACATTGTCGTGTTGTCGGATGAAACTAAAAGAAGAACGGCAACCTAAACCGCAGAACAAAGGAAGGTGGACCTTGGAGGCCTCAGTCAGCGCTCCCCGTCATATGCTCATCTTTCCGGGCGCCGTGCCCGCACCCTTGTGTGACAAGATCGTGCGCGAGGGCGATAAGCTCGTTCTGGAAAAGGCCAAGGTGGTCAGCCCCACCGGCGGACGGGAAGATCAGTCGCGAAAACGCGATACGCACATCGCCCGTTTCATGCACGAACCGCAGCACCAATGGCTCTATGACGAAGCATGGAGCATCGTTCAGCAACTCAACGCCAAGAACTGGAACTTCGAGATCAACGCCTTGGAGCCGCCGCAATATACGGTCTATGGTCCTCACCAGTTCTTCGGCTGGCACCGGGACAACGCGCCTTATTCGGTGCGAAAGCACCAGGCGCAGACGGAACTGACGCGCAAGATCTCCATCAGCATACAGTTGTCTTCCGACCACGAATATCAGGGCGGCGATTTTGAGGTTATCCAGGATGAAACCAAGGGCCTCCCTGAAGACGACTTTGCGCCCGCAAGCCACGCCTTCGGACCGGAAGTCTCCAAGCAGATGCGCCAGAAAGGAACATTGCTCGCGTTTCCGGCCATTTTCATGCACCGGGTGACCCCGGTCCTTTCCGGTGTGCGCAAGGCCTTGGTCGTTTGGGGAGGCGGTCCGCCCGCCGATTTCGACGACTACTAAAAAACGCCGATACTAAAAACGTGTGAGCGCGTAGTCCGCGGCGTCGACCTCCGGGTTTCGGCCGCCGATCAGATCGGCCACTGTGCGGCCCGAGCCGCACGCATGGGTCCAGCCCAACGTCCCGTGGCCGGTATTCAAATAGAGATTTGAAAGGCGCGTCGCACCCATCAGCGGTACGCCGTCGGGCGTCATCGGACGGAGGCCTGTCCAGAATTCCGCCTGGTCGAAATTCCCCGCGCCCGGAAATTGCGCCCGGGCATGGCCGAGGATAGAGCGCGCGCGTTTTTCATTGAGGTGCGTGTCGTATCCCGCGAACTCCGCCGTTCCCGCCACCCGCAGGCGATCGCCCAAACGGCTGTAGACGATCTTGTTGTGCTCGTCGGTGATGCTGACCGTAGGGGCGCCGTTGTGGCCGTTGGTGGGAACCGTGACCGAATAGCCCTTGGTGGGATAGATGGGCAATTTGATGCCGATACGGCGTACGAGCGCCGGGCCATAGCTTGCAAGCGATAGCACATACGCGTTGGCTTTCATCTCGCCACGGCTGGTCGCAACGCCGGTAACCGCGCCGGCTTCAACCGATAGGCCGTCGATCGATGTGTCGTAGATGAAGTTGCCGCCCATGTTCTCGCATATTCTGGCAAGGTTTTGGGTGAAGGCGCGGGCATCACCGCTTTCATCGTCAGGGGTGTGGATGCCGCCGACCAAGCGGTCCCGGCGCGCTTCCAGCGCTGGTTCGAGATCGAGGCATTGTTGCGCGGTGAGTTCATGATTATGGCTGCCGAGTTCGTGCAATACGGCGGCGTTGCGCAAGGCAATTTGATAGGCATCTTCATCGCGATAGATCTGCAGGATGCCGCGGGTCAGGTGGTCGTAAACGATACCCGTGTCTTCGCGGAGTTCGCCCAGCAATCGGCGGCTCAACAGCGCCAACCGGAGATTCTTTTTCAGATTGATGACGGCGCGGTCGTGGGTGCAATTGGCAAGGAACTTGAGGCCCCAGGCCATCAGCTGCGGGTCGAACCGTAACCGCAGCAAGAGCGGTGCATCGTCGCGGCCGATCCATTTCAGCATCAGCCACGGCGCCTCGGGACTTGCCCACGACTCCGTATGGCTGACCGATATCTGGCCGCCGTTGGCGAAGCTGGTTTCCAGACCGGCATCCGGCTGGCGGTCGATCACCGTCACCTGATGACCGTCCTTCAGCAGATAGTAGGCGGTGGTGACGCCCACCACGCCGGCTCCCATGACCAAAACGTGCAAACTGGTACTCTCTTCTTGGCTCTTTCATTTTGCCGTGTCATTCGGCACGGCTTTTTAACTGGTCTTTGCGTGCGCATCTTATAGAGTTCGCACGGCTTTCCGGCCAGCCCGTTCGCTGAGTATGATGCACCCATGACGACAAATGTGGATGAATTTGCCCTTCTGAGTGTCGCAGAAATGGGACGCGCCGATGCATTGGCCATCGACGCAGGCGTGCCCGGCCTCGACCTCATGGAAGCGGCGGGTAGGGCGGTCGCCGCCGAGGTGCGGCGGCGATGGCGGCGGCGTCCGGTCGTGGTTCTTTGCGGTCCCGGCAACAATGGCGGCGATGGTTTTGTCGCCGCACGCAATCTTCAGGAGGCCGGGTGGCCGGTGACCCTCGTGTCGCTCGGCGACCGAGCGGCGCTAAAAGGAGATGCGGCGACTAATGCGGCACGGTGGATGGGTGAGGTTCTGACACCGTCGACGGATTTATTGGCCGATGACGCCATTGTCGTCGATGCGCTGTTCGGCGCCGGGTTGACGCGTCCCTTGGATGGGCTCGCCCTCAGTTTGGTGACCGCGATCAACGAAAAGGGGCTCGATTGTTTGGCGGTCGATGTCCCAAGCGGTGTCGACGGCAATACGGGCGAGGTGCGCGGTGGTGCACCGAAGGCGGCAGCGGCCGTCACCTTCTTCCGGCGCAAGCCGGGACACCTTTTGTTGCCGGGCCGAGACCTGTGCGGGGCGGTCAGCGTTGCCGATATCGGGACACCCGTCTCCGTGTTGGACGAAATCAAACCGACAACTTTCGCCAACGATCCCGCTCTCTGGCGCGCGACGTTTCCCGTCTCCCGTTTTAGTGATCATAAGTACCGGCGGGGCCATGCGGCGATTGCTGGTGGCGTGCAGATGACGGGCGCGGCGCGCCTGGCGGCGCGGGGCGCACGGCGTGTCGGGGCAGGTATGGTTTCGATCGTGACGCCGCGCGAAGCGGTGCCACATTACCTGGCGGGCGATCCCGGACAGTTGATCTTCGCCGCGGACACCGCGCCGGCCTTCGCGCAGCTTCTGACCGAAAAACGCCGGAATGCAGTTCTCGTGGGACCGGGGAACGGAGTAACCAATGAGACGCGCGCCCGCGCGATTGCGGCATTACGCTCCCATTTGTCGGTGGTGTTGGATGCCGATGCGTTGACGGTGTTCGAGGACGCGCCCGAGGACCTTTTCGGCTGGACTAAGGGCCATGACGGCTTGGCGGTACTCACTCCGCACGAAGGGGAGTTTACGCGTCTTTTCCGTGGAGAAGGAGATAAACTGACCCGGGTTCGGGAAGCGGCGGCGCGCAGCGGCGCCGTGGTTCTGTTGAAGGGGGCCGATACGGTGATTGCCGCGCCGGACGGCCGCGCCATTATAAATGACAACGCGCCGCCATATCTGGCGACAGCCGGATCGGGAGACGTCTTGGCCGGATTTATCGTCGGGTTGCTGGCTCAGGGCATGCCGCCGTTCGATGCCGCTGCCGCCGCGACGTGGCTTCACGGTGAAGCGGCGTCCCGATTCGGCCCCGGATTAATCGCGGAAGACCTGGCGGAATCGGTGCCCGCCGTGCTGTCCGGCTTGACCGACGATTCCTGGCAACCACATTAAATGCAGAGCTGATATTCGTATTCCGCGCCGCAGAAGCTTAACACACGAGTGCTAAAACAGAATTCATGAACGAACAGCGCAAAACAGGCTTTCTCGACCGTGCACTTCGCAATCTGCGTGGCGCCTGGGATAAGATCGCGCGGGGGCAGGGTGACTTTTCCTCCGCGAATTTGAGTCCCGAACTCAATGACGAAGATCGCGCGCGGCTGATCGAGCAGATGGTTGCCTGCCTGGAAGGGGTCGGCGGTGAAGTATCCGCGCGGGGCCGGGCCGCGGCGCTCGGACATGCTTATCTGGCGCTCAATGAAGCGGGACGGAAGCGTTTCCTCACCGTTTTGGCGGAAGAATTCGACGTGGACCATGACTTGGTCAAGGACGCGGCGGAACGGGTTCAGAATGTGACGGCGGATACATTGCGCCGCCGCGCCGAGCAGGATCTGCGCGCCGCTCTGGTCGCGCCTCGCGTCAGATTGCTTACTCAATTCAATGGGTTGCCAGAGGGTGTTAAGTTTTTGGTTGATATGCGGGCGGAGCTGCTGGCAATCAAACCTTTGGAAGGCGCCCTCAAGGATTTGGAACAGGATCTGAAGGGATTGATGGCGGCGTGGTTCGACATCGGTTTTCTCGAATTGCGTCAGATCACCTGGCAGGCTCCCGCCGCGCTGCTGGAAAAGCTGGCAGCGTATGAAGCCGTTCATCGCATCCAGGGGTGGGAAGATCTCAAGCACCGGCTGGCGCCCGATCGGCGCTGCTACGCGTTCTTTCATCCCAGCATGCCCGAAGAGCCCCTGATCTTCGTTTGGGTGGCGTTGGTCAAAGGCATGTCCGACAATATTCAGGCCTTGCTCGATGAGGATGGGGCCAAGGCGGATCCCGAGGCCGCGGATACGGCCGTCTTCTATTCCATTTCGAATGCCCAGGTCGGGCTGCGCGGCATCAATTTCGGTGACTTCCTGATCAAGCGGGTGGTCAACAGCCTCTCGCGCGAACTTAAGAATATAAAGGCGTTCGTGACCTTGTCGCCGATCCCCGGCTTTGTGAAATGGCTTGAAACGGCCCTTGAGGACGGTGAGCCGTTGCTGCTGACCGACGAAGAGGCGGAAGAATTGACGGAGGCCCTTGGTAAGGTTGAGGGCGAGGTCGAGAAAGACCAAAATCCGCTCAAGGCGGCCCTCGACAAGCCCAAATGGCACCGCCAGAAAGACCTGTCAGAAGCCATGAAGGCGACCCTATTGCGCTACTGCGCGCACTATTTGATGCATGCGCGGCGGCCCGAGGGCACGGCCATGGACCCGGTCGCCCATTTCCATCTGTCCAATGGCGCCAGCATGGGCCGGTTGAACTGGCTGGCCGATACTTCCCGCAATGGTCTCGCCCAGTCGGCCGGAATCATGATCAACTACCTCTACGAGCTCGACGAGATCGAGGACAACCACGAGGCCTATCTGGGACGGGGAGAAATCAAGGCCTCCAGCGCCACCCGCAACCATCTGAAGACCTGAACGTCCTCATTCTGCACCCCCCGGCCTCGGGACTTTCCTAGGGGGGAGCCCTTCGGAAATATTTGGATTTCTGCCGATTGACAGGCGGAAAGGTTCCTATAGAGTTGCGCGCTTCCGGCGGCCTGGAAACCAGCTCTGGGCTGGCAGCCGGCGCCTGCCGGGCTGCGGCTGTGGCGGAATTGGTAGACGCGCCGGTTTTAGGTACCGGTGGCCTTGGCCTTGGGGGTTCGAGTCCCTCCAGCCGCACCATCGGACTTTGCCCTCTCGGGGGAGGATCGCCGCCGGGCGTTGACCGGAACCGCCTGACACGGCGGGCACCGGACGAAGGCCGGCAATTGAACGAACGTATGACAGACGATATTGAACGGACATTCCCATGGAAGTGATGGAAACCAGTAGCGACGGGCTCAAGAAAGAATTCAAAATCGTGGTACCCGCCGCGGACATTGAAACCAAGATAACCGATCGGTTGTCGGAGATTGCGCAATCGGCGCGCCTGCCCGGTTTCCGCCCCGGCAAGGTGCCGGTCAAACTGTTGCGTAAGACCTACGGCAAAGCGGTGCTCGGCGAGGTTATTGAGCGCACGGTCAACGAGACGACCGAAGCAGCCATGACCGAACGTGGCCTGCGTCCCGCCACCCAGCCGAAGATCGAGTTGGGCGAGTTCGAGGACGGCAGCGACCTGGAATATACGGTTGCGTTCGAGCGGTTCCCGGAAATCGAACTGGCCGATCTCACCAAGATCAAACTGGAGCGCCTCAAGGCGCCTGCCGACGAGAAGCAGGTCGACGAAATGCTGACTCGCATCGCGGAGCAGTTCAAGGATTCGAAGGCGGTCGAGGAAAAGCGTAAGAGCAAGAACGGCGACATCGTGGTGATCGATTTCGTCGGCACCGTCGACGGTGAAGAATTCGCCGGCGGCAAGGCCGAAGGATACGGCTTGGAGCTGGGGTCCGGCACGTTTATTCCCGGTTTTGAGGACCAAGTCGTCGGGGCGTCAGTTGGCGATCATATCGATGTCAAAGTGACGTTTCCCGACGAGTACACGGAAACGCTTGCCGGCAAGGATGCCGTGTTTTCGGTCGACGTGAAGGAATTGCGTGAGACGGTGCCGTCGGAAATCAACGACGATCTAGCCAAGAAAGTCGGGGCGGAGAACCTCGATGATCTGCGCAAGCGGGCCCGCGAACAGCAGGAACAGGAATACGCGAATGTCAGCCGCATGCGGTTGAAGCGCGATCTCCTCGACATTTTGGACAAGGAGCATTCCTTCGAGCTTCCCGAAGAAATGGTCGAGCGCGAGTTCGAAGCCATCTGGAATCAGTTCGAGCATCAGCGCGAACATCATCCGGATCAGATCGACGAGGATGACAAGGGCAAGTCCGACGACGAGCTCAAGGAACAGTACCGGGAGATCGCGTCACGTCGCGTGCGTCTTGGTCTGTTGCTTGCTGAGATCGGACGAATCAACAAGATCGAAGTGACGTCTGACGAGTTGAACCGGGCGCTTGTTGCCGAAGCCCAAAAGTATCAGGGCCAGGAAAAGGAAGTGCTGGAGTTCTATAAGAACAACCCTGAAGCGGTGCAGCACCTGCAGTCACCGATCCTCGAAGAGAAGGTCGTCGATTTCATCCTCGAAATGGCGGATGTCTCTGACCGGGAAGTCTCTCTCGACGAATTGATGAAGTCGCCCGAAGACGAAAAGGCCCCCGCCAAGAAAGCAAAGGGCGGTAAGTCTTCTGGTAAGGCATCCGGTGCTAAGACTTCAAAAAAGAGTGACGGCGACAAGGCTAAGAAAAAGGGCGCTTGACCGGAAACGCGTCCCTCGCGTAGGCAGGATAGACGACTATATATAGTTTTGGTTCAAAACCCTGGAAAAGCAGATCGATATGCCTGATCCCATAGACGTCTACAATAATATGCTCGTCCCCATGGTGGTCGAAACGACCAACCGCGGGGAGCGCGCCTACGATATCTATTCGCGCCTGCTGAAAGAGCGGATTATTTTTGTCACCGGCGGCATCGACGACGGGGTGTCGAGCCTGATTTGTGCTCAGCTTCTGTTCCTCGAGGCGGAGAACCCGAAAAAGGATATCGCCTTCTACATTAACTCGCCGGGTGGCATCGTGACCTCGGGCTTGGCCATTTATGACACAATGCAGTACATCCGGCCGGACGTCTCAACCGTTTGTATCGGCCAAGCGGCTTCCATGGGGTCGCTGCTCCTGACGGCCGGGGTGGAAGGTAAACGATTCGCCCTCCCCAACGCCCGAATCATGGTCCACCAGCCCTCCGGCGGGGCCCAGGGCCAGGCCACGGACATCGAGATTCAGGCCCGCGAGATACTTGCGTTGAGGGCTCGGCTAAACAATATCTATGTAAAGCACACGAGCCAGAATCTCGAGACAATCGAGCAGGCCATGGAGCGCGACCGCTATATGACGCCTGAAGAAGCCAAGGATTTCGGGCTTATTGACGAGGTTGTGGCCAGCCGGCCCGACTCGGGAGAAAAAGAGGCCGGTTCCGGCGGTAAGGGCGGCAAGGACGCGGGGAAGAAAGAGGACTAGGTGCACGCGGCGAGAAACGTGGCCCTTTTTGTGATTGTCTAAGAACGAAACGTGCGACTAACATATTGATAGGAAGCCGCACGGCCATAACAACGGAAGGTCTATGAGTAAGTCCGCCGGCAGCGATTCAAAAAACACCCTTTACTGCTCCTTCTGCGGGAAGAGCCAGCACGAGGTCCGCAAGCTTATTGCCGGCCCGACGGTATTCATTTGCGATGAATGCGTCGAACTGTGCATGGACATCATCCGCGAAGAGCACAAGACGCACATCGTCAAATCCGGCGATGGCGTTCCCACGCCGCGTGAAATCTGCCAAGTCCTCGATGACTATGTGATTGGGCAGATGCATGCCAAGCGGGTGCTCTCTGTTGCAGTTCATAATCACTACAAGCGGCTGAGCCATAGTTCGAAGAACAACGACGTCGAGCTTGCCAAGTCGAACATCTTGCTGATCGGTCCGACGGGTTGCGGTAAGACGCTGCTTGCCCAAACGCTCGCACGTATTCTGGACGTGCCGTTCACCATGGCCGATGCGACGACGCTGACCGAAGCCGGTTATGTCGGTGAGGACGTCGAGAACATCATCCTCAAGCTGCTGCAGGCGGCCGACTACAATGTCGAGCGTGCCCAGCGCGGCATCGTCTATATCGACGAGGTGGACAAGATTTCGCGCAAGTCCGACAATCCGTCCATTACCCGCGACGTATCGGGTGAGGGCGTGCAGCAGGCTTTGCTGAAAATCATGGAAGGCACGGTTGCCAGTGTGCCGCCGCAAGGCGGGCGTAAGCACCCGCAGCAGGAGTTCCTGCAGGTCGATACGACCAACATTCTTTTCATCTGCGGCGGTGCTTTTGCGGGTCTTCAGAAAATTATTTCCTCGCGCGGCAAGGGGTCGTCCATTGGCTTCGGTGCCGACGTGCGCGGCCCCGATGAACGTCCGACTGGTCAAATCTTGCGGGACGTTGAGCCGGAAGACCTGCTTAAGTTCGGGCTGATCCCCGAGTTCGTTGGCCGGTTGCCGGTGCTCGCCACCTTGGAAGATTTGGACAGCGACGCTCTGATCAAAATTCTTGTCGAGCCCAAGAATGCGCTGGTGAAACAGTATCAGCGTCTGTTCGAAATGGAGGACGTTCGGTTGACCTTCTCCGACAGCGCATTGGAGAGCATTGCCGGCAAGGCAGTGGAGCGGAAAACGGGCGCCCGTGGACTGCGGTCGATCATGGAAGATATCCTTCTAGAAACCATGTTCGAGCTTCCCGGCCTCGATGGTGTTGAAGAAGTCGTGATCAACAAAGAAGTCGCCCAGGAATCGGCGCGGCCGCTGTATATCTACGCGGATCGGCGCGATGACCTGGACAACAGCGCATGATGGGGCGGCGCTTGATTGGGCGGTAAAATCTGACAACTAATACAGAGCCAAACAATCCAGCGTTGAACCGACAAAAAGGACCGCCGTCTGGTCCGTAAAATGGAGAAAACGACAGTGGAATTATCCCCGGGTTCTGTGTTCCCCGTCCTTCCTTTGCGAGACATCGTAGTGTTCCCGCACATGATCGTGCCGCTTTTCGTCGGCCGCGAGAAATCCGTGCGCGCCCTCGAAGACGTCATGAAGGACGATAAGCAGATCTTGCTGATGGCGCAGAAGAACGCGTCGGATGACGATCCTGCGGCGGATGATATCTATACAGTCGGGACGATTTCCACGGTATTGCAGCTTCTCAAACTGCCCGACGGCACTGTGAAGGTGTTGGTCGAGGGCGGCCAGCGGGCGCGTATTGTCCGTTACACAGAGAACAAGGATTTCTTCGAAGCCGAGGCCGAGATCATTCCCGAGGACGAGGGGGACGAAAAGGAACTCGAGGCTTTGTCGCGCTCGGTCGTTTCCCAATTCGAGCAGTACATCAAGCTCAACAAGAAAATCCCGCCGGAGGCGCTGGTCTCGGTCAATCAGATCGAGGATTTCGGCAAGCTTGCCGATACGGTGGCGTCACATCTGGCGTTGAAGATTTCCGAGAAGCAGGAACTGCTGGAGACCGAATCCGTGTCGCAGCGGATGGAGCGGGTCATCTCCTTCATGGAAGGGGAGATCGGCGTCCTGCAGGTCGAGAAAAAGATCCGCTCGCGCGTCAAGCGGCAGATGGAGAAGACCCAACGCGAGTATTATTTGAACGAGCAGCTGAAGGCGATCCAGAAGGAGCTCGGCGAGACCGAGGAAGGCAAAGACGAATCGGCCGAACTCGAGGAACGCATCAACAATACCAAGCTGACCAAGGAAGCCCACGAAAAGGCCATGGCCGAGCTCAAGAAGCTTCGGTCCATGAGTCCCATGTCGGCGGAAGCCACCGTGGTCCGCAACTACCTCGACTGGATGTTGAGTATTCCGTGGAAGAAGCGTTCGCGCGTCAAGAAGGATATCAAGGCCGCCCAGAAGGTGCTCGAGGCCGATCACTACGGTCTTGAAAAGGTCAAGGAACGGATCCTCGAATATCTCGCGGTCCAACAGCGGACCAAGAAGATGAAGGGGCCGATCTTGTGCCTCGTCGGACCTCCCGGTGTCGGTAAGACGTCACTAGGCAAATCCATCGCCAAGGCGACAGGCCGCAGCTTCGTGCGGATGTCGCTCGGCGGCGTGCGCGACGAAGCGGAAGTCCGCGGCCACCGGCGCACCTATATCGGGTCCATGCCCGGCAAGGTGATCCAGGGCATGAAGAAGGCCAAGTACTCGAACCCGCTGTTCCTGTTGGACGAAATCGACAAGATGGGGGCCGATTGGCGAGGCGATCCGGCGTCGGCGCTTCTCGAAGTGCTCGACCCGGAACAGAACGATACCTTCCAGGATCATTACCTCGAGGTCGATTACGATCTGTCGGATGTCATGTTCATCACCACGGCCAACTCGTTGCGTATCCCGCAGCCGTTGCTGGACCGGATGGAGATCATTCGCATCGCCGGGTATACCGAAGACGAAAAGATTGAGATTGCACGCCGGCATCTAATCGATCGGCAAGTCGAGGCGCATGGTCTCAAGAAGCACGAGTGGTCGATTTCCGACGGTGCGTTGCGCGATCTCATCCGGTATTACACCCGCGAAGCCGGTGTCCGTAATCTGGAACGCGAGATTGCCAACCTGACGCGGAAGGCGACCAAGGAAATCCTGATGAACAAGGTGGAGTCGGTCAAGGTGACCGGCCGCAACCTGGAGAAGTTCGCGGGTGTCCGTAAATATCGTTTCGGCGAGATCGAGGCCGAGGACATCGTCGGTGTCGTGGCGGGACTTGCCTGGACCGAAGTTGGCGGCGAGATCCTGACCATCGAAGCCGTGATGCTGCCGGGTAAGGGCAAGATGACCATTACCGGTAAGCTCGGCGACGTGATGCAGGAATCGATTCAGGCCGCGCGGTCGTATGTCCATTCGCGGGCGACGGTGTTCGGCGTGAAGCCACCCTTGTTCGACAGGAAAGATATCCACGTGCACGTGCCCGAAGGCGCAACGCCGAAGGATGGTCCGTCGGCCGGTGTTGCGATGGTCACGTCTATCGTATCGGTGTTGACGGGAATCCCCGTCAGGAAGGATGTCGCGATGACCGGCGAGATCACTTTGCGCGGTCGCGTGCTGCCGATTGGTGGTCTCAAAGAGAAGCTTCTCGCGGCGCTGCGCGGCGGAATCAAAACCGTTTTGGTGCCGAAGGACAACGAGAAAGATCTCGCCGAGATTCCCGAAAATGTCAAAAAGTCGCTGAAAATCATTCCGGTTTCGACTGTCGACGAAGTTTTACAAGCAGCTTTGGTTTCACCGCTGGTGCCCATCGATTGGGATGAAGAGGCGGAAGCCGAGGCGGTTCCCGCACAAAAGACGGACGATGACGACGATCGTGGCGGCCTTGTAAAACACTGATATAGAACGAAAATTTCGGCGTTCGTTTGAAAAAACATAAGCGCGCCGCGTGCAGAAAAGTCTAATGCACGCGGCGTGTTTTGTTTTCGCCCCGCGCCAACCCTTGGAAAGCCGCGAAATTTCTTGGGGATAAAAGGTGGACGCCAATTGACGTCAAAGAAAATCACGATCTAAACTTCGTTCGCCTTTTTCGATAGGGCGGCATTCAGTTCCACCTATCTCTTCCGTTGTCTTCAGTCAGTAAAGGGGGCCCTCAACGTGAACAAGAACGATCTCGTTTCGGCGGTTGCGCAGCAGACGGGTTTATCCAAGGCGGACGCGACCAAAGCCGTCGACGGAGTATTCGACTCAATTACAACTGCCCTACAACGTGGGCAAGAAGTGCGCGTTGTAGGATTTGGTACTTTCTCGGTGGCCAACCGTAAAGCAACGACTGGCCGTAATCCGCGTACCGGTGAAACGATTCAGATTCCTGCTTCGAAGCAGCCAAAGTTCAAAGCTGGTAAGGGTCTCAAGCAAGCGGTCAACTAGACCGCCCCATACTTGGCGATGAATAGATCAAATGCCGGTTGCGGAGACGCAGCCGGCATTTGTTTTTCAGGCCAAGAGAATCAGGCCCCGAGAACAAGGCCAAGAGAATCAGGCCCCGAGAACAAGGCCATGAGAACAAGTGCCCGCGAGACCGATGGCCAGAAAGAACGAATGGATTGAGATTCAGGCCTGGGTGAATTAACTAGATGCCGGAAGGGCGGTTAGCTCAGTTGGGAGAGCGCCACGTTTACACCGTGGATGTCGGCGGTTCGAGCCCGTCACCGCCCACCATTTCTCCATTAGCGCATCTTGATTATTTGCTTCGAAGTCGATTCGGGGCCCGCTTGTGCCC
The DNA here is from genome assembly GCA_913055735.1 of uncultured Rhodospirillales bacterium. GTDB lineage: Bacteria > Pseudomonadota > Alphaproteobacteria > Rhodospirillales > UBA2165 > CAJXKD01. Next base: position 828,047 of record CAJXKD010000002.1, on the reverse strand, counting down.
GGAACCTGACGAAACGCGAGGGGAGGGCGCTTGTGCCTCGCTGAAACGTGATAACCACACGTCCTTCGTTCGCCGACACGGTGATATTATTGGTCCCATGAGCTTGATTATGGCGCTCTTTGAACAAATCTTTTCAATCAAGATCCCATCGGTCTCAAAATGGCGGTATTCCTGGGGTTTGTAGAGGTAAGATCGCTTGACACGATACAGGCCGTGGATTACCAAGGCGCTCGCGGGTGAGCCTATCTCGGGGGTGTAGCTCAGTTGGTTAGAGCGCCGGCCTGTCACGCCGGAGGCCGCGGGTTCGAGTCCCGTCACTCCCGCCACCGACAGGCGACAAAGCAACGTTTCAAACGGCCGCGCAAGCCGGTCGAAAAATCGTCAAACCCAGTTGTCGGCAGGGGATATACGCAGAAGGACGCCGCATGAACGACATGCTCATCGAGTACCTTCCCATCCTCATCTTTCTTGGAATTGCCGTCGGTCTTGCCGTCGTTATCGTCGCCGCCTCTCTCATCATTGCACCCCAGAAGCCGGATGTGGAAAAGCTGTCCGCCTATGAGTGCGGGTTCGAAGCGTTCGAAGATGCGCGCACCAAGTTCGATGTGCGGTTCTATCTTGTCGCCATTCTCTTTATTATTTTCGATCTCGAAGTTGCGTTCTTGTTTCCCTGGGCGGTGTCGCTCGGTGACATTGGCGGTTTCGGATTCTGGTCGATGGTCATCTTCCTCGGCATTTTGACCATCGGTTTTGTCTATGAATGGAGGAAGGGAGCCCTGGAATGGGAGTAGAAACCCGTCCCGATATGCCTTTGGCGCCCGGCGCGGCGCAGGATGCCGTCCTCAAGAACGTGACCGACACGCTGGTAGACAAAGGTTTTGTCGTTGCCAATCTCGACAAATTGGTGAACTGGGCGCGTACAGGGTCGCTTTGGCCGATGACGTTCGGCCTCGCCTGCTGTGCCGTCGAGATGATGCACGCCTACGTCAGCCGGTATGATCTCGATCGCTTCGGTGTCGTCCCGCGGCCGAGCCCGCGGCAATCGGATGTCATCATCGTTGCCGGAACATTGACCAACAAAATGGCGCCGGCGTTTCGCAAGGTCTACGACCAGATGGCGGAACCGCGCTATGTCATCTCCATGGGGTCGTGCGCCAATGGCGGCGGCTACTATCATTACTCCTATTCCGTGGTACGTGGATGCGATCGGGTCGTCCCTGTCGATATCTATGTGCCAGGGTGCCCACCAACCGCGGAGGCCCTGGTTTACGGGATTCTCCAATTGCAGAAAAAGATACGCCGCACCGGCACGCTGATGCGCTGACCGGACCATAGCGACGAGGGAACATAAAGGCCGAATGATGGCTGACGCGCAACCGATCGCGGATATCGGCGAATATATTGCGGGCGCCCTAGGCGACACCGTGAAGGAAACCGAGGTCCGTCTTGGCGAATTGACGTTGACCGTCGACCGAGACGCCATCGTCAAGGTGCTTACCTTCCTGCGCGACGACGTTAATTGTCAGTTCAAGCAGCTGCTGGACGTGTGCGGTGTCGATTATCCCGAACGCGAGTTGCGGTTCGATGTCGTCTATCATCTTCTCAGCCTGACCCAGAACGTTCGCGTTCGCGTCAAGGTCCTGACCGACGAAGTGACGCCGGTCCCCTCCGTGACGGAGGTGTTCAGCGCCGCCGGCTGGTGGGAGCGGGAAACCTGGGACCTTTACGGCATATTCTTCTCCGATCATCCCGATTTGCGCCGTATCCTCACCGACTATGGGTTCGAGGGCCATCCGTTGCGTAAAGACTTCCCGCTCACCGGTTATGTCGAAGTGCGTTACGACGACGAACAGAAACGGGTTGTCTACGAGCCGGTCAAGTTGACCCAGGAATTCCGCAATTTCGATTTCCTCAGCCCGTGGGAAGGCATGATCCCGACCCTGCCGGGCGATGAGAAAGCGAGCGCCGACGAAGACGGCGAAGCTGCCGAGAAAGAGGGTTGAGCCCCATGAGCGATACCCAGATTAAAAACTTCACCATGAACTTCGGCCCTCAGCACCCTGCCGCGCACGGCGTGTTGCGCTTGGTGTTGGAAATGGACGGTGAGGTGATCGATCGAGCGGATCCCCATATCGGGTTGCTGCACCGAGGCACCGAGAAGCTCATCGAGTACAAAAGCTATTTGCAGGCCGTTCCGTATTTTGACCGGCTCGATTACGTCGCGCCGCAGAACCAGGAACACGCTTTCGCGTTGGCCGTCGAGAACCTGACCGGCATGGAAGTGCCGCTCCGCGGTCAGTACATCCGGGTGCTCTACGCCGAGATCGGGCGCATTCTCAATCACATCCTCAATATCACGGCGTTCGCCATGGACGTCGGGGCCATGACGCCCATGTTGTGGCTGTTCGAGGAACGCGAAAAACTGATGGAGTATTGCGAACGGGTCAGCGGCGCGCGGCTGCACATGGCCTATTTCCGGCCGGGCGGCGTCGGTGCCGATATGCCCGCCGGCTTGGCCGAAGATATTGCCGCCTGGGCGGACGCTTTCCCCGCGATGATCGACGATCTCGAATCTTTGCTGACCGAGAACCGCATCTTCAAGCAACGCACCGTCGATATCGGCGTGGTGTCGGTGGAAGAGGCGTATGACTGGGGCTTCACCGGCCCCAATCTCCGGGCATCGGGTGTCGCCTGGGATCTGCGTAAGGCGCAGCCGTATGACGTCTATGACCGGATGGATTTCGACATTCCCATCGGCAAGGCCGGCGATTGCTATGACCGCTACCTCATTCGTATGTACGAAATGCGGGAGTCGCTGAAGATCATCAAACAATGTTTGGATCAAATGCCGGCCGGGCCGGTCAAGGTGACCAATACCAAGTTCGCGCCGCCGCCGCGCGAGGAGATGAAGCGGTCGATGGAAGCATTGATCCATCATTTCAAGCTTTATACCGAGGGCTACCACGTTCCCGCCGGAGAAACCTATGCCGCGGTCGAAGCGCCCAAGGGCGAGTTCGCGGTTTATCTTGTCGCCGATGGCACCAACCGGCCCTACCGGTGCAAGATCAGGGCGCCCGGGTTCGCCCATCTGCAAGCCTTGGATTTCATGAGTAAGGGACACATGTTGGCGGACGTCGTCGCCAATATCGGCTCCCTCGACATTGTGTTCGGAGAGATCGACCGATGAGCGGGGCACCGAAGGACGTACCACAACCAGACAGCTTCGCCTTTACGCCGGAGTACATGGCGCTGGCGGAGAAGTTTATCGCCAAGTATCCCAATGGCCGTCAGGCGAGCGCCGTCATGCCGCTGCTCGATTTGGCTCAGCGTCAGAATGACGGTTGGCTGCCACGTGTCGCCATGGATTATGTCGCCGACATGCTCGGCATGCCGCCGATTCGGGTATATGAGGTGGCGACCTTCTACACGATGTACAATCTGAAACCGGTCGGCAAAAACCACGTGCAGGTTTGCACCAATCTGCCGTGTTGGCTGCGTGGATCGGATGACATCGTGAAGTCCTGCAAGCGGGTTCTCGGCATCGGTTTGGGCGAAACGACCGAGGACGGCATGTTCACGCTGACCGAGGTGGAATGCCTGGGCGCCTGTGTGAATGCGCCGATGATGCAGATTAACGACGACTATTATGAGGATCTGGATTCGACCAGTGCCGAATCCCTTCTGACCGAGTTGAAGTTGGGTGAAAGCCCGCGCACCGGATCGCAGATCGGGCGCCGGAGCTGTGAACCCATCGGCGGCCTAACCAGCTTGGCCAGCTTGCGGCCCGCCGACAGCGGGACGGGAGGCGAGTGATGTTGCAGGATCAGGACCGCATTTTTACCAACATCTACGGCTTCCACGATCCGGGCCTCGCGGGCGCCCGTTCGCGTGGTGACTGGGACGGTACCCGCGATCTTATTGCCAAGGGCCGGGATTGGATCATCGAAGAGATGAAGAATTCGGGCCTGCGCGGCCGCGGCGGCGCAGGCTTTGGGACCGGTCTCAAATGGTCTTTCATGCCCAAGGAATCCGATGGGCGGCCACACTATCTGGTGGTCAACGCGGATGAGGGCGAGCCGGGCACCTGCAAGGACCGGGAAATCATGCGGCACGATCCGCATAAGCTGGTCGAAGGCTGTCTGATTGCCGGCTTCGCCATGGGGGCGCATGCCGCCTATATATATGTGCGCGGCGAGTTTTACCGTGAGACCGAAGCGCTGCAACGCGCCATCGACGAGGCCTATGAAGCGAAGCTGCTCGGCGTCGATGCCTGCAGTTCCGGCTGGACGATGGACGTTTATGTTCATCGGGGTATGGGCGCCTATATCTGTGGCGAAGAAACGGCGCTTATCGAAAGTCTGGAAGGCAAGAAAGGGCAACCGCGCCTCAAGCCGCCGTTCCCTGCCAATGCGGGTCTTTATGGTTGCCCGACCACGGTCAACAACGTCGAATCCATTGCGGTGGCACCGACAATCCTGCGCCGCGGCGCCGAATGGTTCGCCAATCTCGGCAAGCCCAACAACACGGGCACCAAACTTTTCAATATTTCCGGTCACGTCGAGCATCCTTGCACGGTCGAGGAGGAAATGAGCATTCCGCTCAAGACGCTCATCGAAAAGCACGCAGGCGGCGTACGCGGCGGCTGGGATAATCTGTTGGCCATCATTCCGGGCGGCGCTTCGGTGCCTGTCTTGCCCAAATCCATCTGCGACACGGTGCTGATGGATTTTGACAGCCTGCGCGAGGTGCGGTCGGGCTTGGGAACCGCCGCGGTCATGGTGATGGACAAGTCCACGGACATCGTTGCGGCCATTGCGCGCCTGTCGGCTTTTTACAAACATGAAAGTTGCGGCCAATGCACGCCATGCCGCGAGGGTACTGGTTGGATGTCACGCGTGATGTCACGGATGGTCACTGGCGACGCGACGGTCGAGGAAATCGATATTCTCGAGCAGGTAACACGGCAGGTCGAAGGCCACACCATCTGCGCGCTTGGGGATGCGGCGGCCTGGCCTATTCAGGGATTGATCCGCCACTTCCGGGGCGAGATAGAGGATCGCATTAAACGTAAGTCGGGCGGGGGCGCCCGCGCGGCGTAGGAAGCAGACATGCCGAAACTGACAATTGATGGCGAGGAAATCGAGGTCGAAGCCGGGTTGACCGTGCTTCAGGCATGCGAGCTCGCCGGCAAGGAAATTCCGCGCTTCTGCTACCACGAGCGCCTGTCCGTGGCGGGCAACTGCCGTATGTGCTTGGTCGAGGTCGCGCCCGGCCCCCCCAAGCCGGCGGCGTCTTGCGCGCTCCCGGTCTCTGACGGCATGACCATTAAGACCGATTCGGAGATGGTCAAAAAAGCGCGCCGCGGCGTGATGGAGTTTCTGCTCATCAACCATCCGCTCGATTGCCCCATTTGCGATCAGGGCGGCGAATGCGATTTGCAGGATCAGGCCATGGGCTATGGCACCGACCGGTCGCGTTTCCTTGAGAATAAGCGTGCCGTCGAGGACAAGAACCTCGGTCCGTTGATCAAGACCATCATGACGCGTTGCATCCATTGCACGCGCTGCATCCGCTTTGCCACCGAAATCGCCGGCGTGCCGGAGATGGGGGCAACCGGCCGCGGTGAACATATGGAAGTCGGAACTTACGTTGAAAAAGCGCTGACGTCCGAACTGTCGGGCAACATGATCGATCTGTGTCCGGTCGGCGCGCTCACTTCTAAGCCTTATGCCTTCACCGCGCGATCATGGGAGCTTAAGAAAACCGAATCCGTCGACGTTCTCGACGCGGTCGGCGCGAACATTCGCGTCGATGCACGTGGGCCCGAAGTCATGCGTGTCCTGCCGCGCAACAACGATGACGTGAACGAGGAATGGATTTCCGACAAGTCGCGCTTCGCCTGCGACGGCCTCAAGCGCCAGCGGCTCGATAAGCCTTATCTGCGCAAGAATGGGAAGCTCCAACCCGTCGAATGGAATGAAGCCCTTGCCGCGGTCGGCGCGAAACTTTCCAAAACGGACAGCAAGAAGATCGCCGCTATCGCCGGGGATATGGCCGATTGCGAATCCATGCTGGCGCTCCGCGATCTGATGGCGTCGTTGGGTGTGCCCAATCTCGATTGCCGCCAGGACGGCGCCAAGATCGGTGGAGGCGCGCGGTCCGGCTATCTGTTCAATACCTCGATTGCCGGGATCGATGACGCAGATGCGCTTTTGATCGTCGGCGCCAACCCGCGCCTCGAAGCGCCGGTGCTCAACGCCCGTATACGCAAGCGCTATCTCATGGGTGGATTCAAGGCAGCGGTGATCGGCGAGAATGTCGACCTGACCTATCCGGCGGCCCATCTCGGCGCCGGCCCCGATAGCCTGTCCCGGCTCATTTCGGGAGAGGACCCGTTCGCCGAGGTGCTCAAGAAGGCCGAGCGGCCGATGCTGATCGTGGGAATGGGGGCGCTAACCCGGAACGACGGCGCGGCGGTCTTGGGGTTGGCACGCAAGGCGGCCGAAACCTTCGGCATGATTGACGGCGACTGGAACGGTTTCAATGTGCTGCACACGGCGGCCTCGCGGGTCGGCGGGTTGGATCTTGGTTTCCTGCCGGGCGAAGGCGGACGAGACACGGCGGGCATTCTTTCGGGCGCCGACAGCGGCGACATCGAGGTGGTCTATCTGCTTGGCGCCGACGAGATCGATACGTCGAAACTCGACAAGGCTTTCGTCGTTTATCAGGGCCACCACGGCGATGCCGGTGCGCATGTGGCAGACGCCATTTTCCCGGGTGCGGCTTATACCGAGAAGAGCGCCACCTACGTCAACACGGAAGGGCGTGCTCAACATGGGGCGCTGGCGGTTTTCCCGCCTGGCGAGGCAAAGGAAGATTGGGCGATCCTGCGGGCTTTGTCGGCGGTGCTGAACAAGGTTTTGCCGTTCGACACGCTGGCGCAGGTGCGGTCCAAGCTGGCCGAGGCCCATCCGGTTTTTGCACATATCGATTCGGTGATTGCTGAACCTTGGGGCGACTTCGGTGCCGACGGGGCGGCCGATCCGGCGCCCTTCAAATCGCCCATCGACAATTTCTATATGACCGATCCCATCAGCCGCGCCTCCAAAACCATGGCCGAATGCACGGCGGTGGCGCGCGGCGAAGTTTTGGAGCAGACGGGTACCGATGGCTGAGTTTTGGTCCGGATATGCATGGCCGACGATCTGGATCGTTCTCCAGATCCTGGCGATTGTCGTGCCGTTGATGATCGCGATGGCCTATCTCACCTATGTCGAGCGCAAGGTGATCGCGGCCATCCAACTGCGGCGTGGCCCCAACGTCGTCGGACCGTATGGGTTGCTGCAGCCGCTGGCCGATGGCGTGAAGCTGTTTTTCAAGGAAACCATCATTCCCACCGGCGCCAACCGGGGCGTGTTCGTCATCGCGCCGATGCTGACCTTTGCCCTGGCGTTGATCGCTTGGGCGGTGATCCCGGTCGGCGACGGGCTGGTAATCTCCGATATCAATGTCGGCATTCTGTATCTGTTTGCCGTCTCGTCGCTTGGCGTCTACGGCATCCTGATGGCGGGGTGGGCGAGCAACTCCAAATACGCATTTCTCGGCGGCCTGCGCTCGGCGGCGCAGATGGTGTCTTATGAAGTTTCTATGGGCTTCGTGATTATCACCGTGTTGCTGGTCGTCGGTTCGTTGAACCTGTCGGACATCGTCAACGCCCAGAAGACCGTTTGGTTCGTCATTCCATTGCTGCCCATGGCGGTGATCTTTTTCGTGTCGACGCTGGCGGAAACCAACCGCCATCCCTTCGACCTTCCGGAAGCGGAAGCGGAGTTGGTGTCGGGCTACAACGTCGAATATTCGTCCATGACCTTCGCCCTGTTCTTCCTCGGCGAATATATGAACATGATCCTGATGGCGGCGATGACGTCGATCCTGTTTCTGGGAGGATGGCTGCCGCCGTTCGACATGGTGCCGTTTACCTGGATCCCGGGGCCAATTTGGTTTGCGGCCAAGATCGCGTTCTGCCTGTTCATTTTCCTGTGGGTGCGCGCGACGCTTCCGCGGTACCGCTATGATCAGTTGATGCGCCTGGGCTGGAAAGTGTTCCTGCCTATTTCCTTGGCGGCGGTGATCGTCGTGGCGGGCGTGGTCATGGCGTTCGATATTCAGGCAATGGTGAGATAGGGAAGGGAGGAGCGACAATGAGTTTCATCGACCGTACCGCGCGTTCCATCTTCCTGACGGAGCTGATTTCCGGCCTCGCGCTGACTTTCAGCTATATCTTCAAGCAGAAAGTGACCCTCAATTATCCCTATGAAAAGGGCCCGTTGAGCCCGCGCTTCCGGGGCGAACATGCGCTACGCCGCTATCCCAACGGCGAGGAGCGCTGCATCGCGTGCAAGCTGTGTGAGGCTATTTGCCCGGCGCAGGCGATCACCATCGAGGCCGAGCCGCGCGATGACGGCAGCCGCCGCACCACCCGCTATGACATCGACATGGTGAAATGCATTTATTGTGGTCTGTGCGAGGAGGCGTGCCCCGTGGACGCCATCGTCGAAGGGCCGAATTTCGAATTCGCCACCGAAACCCGCGAAGAGTTGCTGTACGACAAGGAGAAACTCCTCGCGAACGGTGACCGCTGGGAAATCGAACTCGCGGCGCGGCTCGAAGCCGACGCGCCCTATAGGTAAGCCGGATACAGGTAGAACACAGCCGTGATCATACAATCCCTCGCTTTCTACTTATTCTCCATCGTCATCGTGGCGTCGGCGCTGATGGTCATCTCAGCCCGTAACCCGGTTCATTCGGTGTTGTTCCTGATCCTCGCCTTTTTCAATTCGGCCGGATTGTTCGTCTTGCTGGGCGCCGAGTTCCTGGCGATGATTCTGGTCGTCGTTTATGTCGGCGCCGTCGCGGTGCTGTTTCTGTTTGTCGTCATGATGCTCGACATCAATTTCGCGGCATTGCGTGAAGGCTTTCAGCAATATTTGCCCTTGGGCGCCATGGTCGGCTTGGTGCTGCTGATCGAACTCGGCATCATCTTCGGCAGTTGGGCGATCGCGCCGGAGGTGGCGGACCTGTCATCCGCGCCCATTCCTTCCGATGTCACCAACACCGAGGCTTTGGGACGGTTGATCTACACCGACTACATTTATTTCTTCCAGGCGGCGGGCATGGTTCTGCTGGTTGCGATGATCGGCGCAATCGTCTTGACCCACCGGTCGCGGCCCGGCGTGCGCAAGCAGCGCATCGGCGAGCAGGTGGCGCGCCGGCCGTCCGATACCATTGAAGTTCGCAAGGTTCCGACGGGAGGCGGCATCTGATGCTAGAAATCGGTCTCTCACATTATCTGACCCTTGCGGCCATTCTTCTCACTCTCGGTGTTTTCGGCATCTTCCTGAATCGGAAGAACGTCATCATCATTTTGATGTCGATCGAACTGATCCTGTTGGCCGTCAACATCAACCTTGTGGCGTTCTCCTCCCATCTCGGCGATCTGGTTGGGCAGGTGTTCGCATTGTTCGTGCTTACGGTCGCGGCGGCAGAAGCCGCGATCGGTCTTGCCATCCTCGTCGTCTATTTCCGCAACCGCGGCAGTATCGAGGTGGAAGACATCCGGATGATGAAAGGCTGATCCGCCATGTATCTTGCGGCGGTATTTCTCCCTCTTCTCGGCGGCCTGATTGCCGGTTCTCTGAGCTTCATTCCCGACGGCGGGGAGAAGGAGCGGAAGCACAAGCTGGACCGCGCGGCGCAGCTGATCACTTGCGGCGGCATGTTGCTCGCGGCGGTGGCGGCATTGGTGACCTTCATCTCGGTGGTTCTGGGCGGTGAGACGGGCGCTCTCGAGATTTTCACCTGGATCGACTCCGGCTCGATGGAGCTTTCGTGGGAGCTGCGGGCCGACACGCTGAGCCTCGTGATGGTGCTGATGGTGACCGTGGTGTCGTCCATGATCCACATCTACTCCGTCGGCTACATGTCGCACGATCATTCGATCCCGCGTTTCCAGAGCTATCTCAGCCTGTTCACCTTTTTCATGCTGATGCTGGTCACCTCGAACAATCTGGTGCAGATGTTCTTCGGCTGGGAAGGCGTCGGCCTGATGTCCTATCTGCTGATCGGCTTCTGGTTCGAACGTCCGTCAGCCTGTGCCGCGGCAATCAAGGCCTTCGTCGTCAACCGGGTGGGTGATTTCGGTTTCGCGCTCGGCATCTTCGCGACCTTCCTGATGTTCGACACCATCAATTTCGACGTCATTTTCGGTCTCGCCGAAGCCCAAGCCGATCAGACCATCAACGTGTTCTCGGGCGAGTTCCACGCCCTGACGGTGATCTGCCTGCTCTTGTTCGTCGGCGCTATGGGTAAGTCCGCGCAGCTCGGCTTGCACACCTGGCTCCCCGACGCCATGGAGGGCCCGACCCCGGTGTCTGCCCTGATCCACGCAGCGACGATGGTGACGGCGGGTGTGTTCATGGTGGCGCGTCTGTCGCCCTTGTTCGAGCACTCGGATGTCGCCTTGACCGTGGTGACCATTGTCGGCGCGTCGACGGCCATATTCGCGGCGACCATCGGCTGCGTTCAAAACGACATCAAGCGGGTGATTGCCTATTCGACCTGCAGTCAGCTCGGTTACATGTTCTTCGCTCTGGGCGTTTCTGCTTATTCCGCAGGTATCTTCCATCTTGTGACCCACGCTTTCTTTAAGGCGTTGCTATTCCTCGGTGCGGGCTCGGTCATTCACGCCATGTCGGATGAACAGGACATGCGCAAGATGGGCGGGCTCTACAAGCTGATCCCCGTGACCTATGTCATGATGTGGATCGGCAGCCTGGCGCTCGCCGGGGTGTGGCCGTTTGCCGGCTTCTTCTCCAAGGACATCGTGCTTGAAGCGGCCTGGGGGGCGCATTCCGCCGTCGGCCAGTATGCATTCTGGCTGGGGATCGCCGCGGCTTTCCTGACGGCGTTCTACTCTTGGCGCCTGTTGATAATGACGTTCCATGGCAAACCGCGGGCGGACGAGGTGACCATGGCGCATGTGCATGAATCGCCGAAGGTGATGCTGCTGCCGCTGATGGTGCTGTCGGTCGGCGCGATCTTCGCCGGCCTCGGTCTCTATAACTGGTTTGTCGGTGCAGGCACCGTCGATTTCTGGGGCAACGCCATTTTCGTTCTCGAAGGTCACGACGCCCTCGAAAACGCGCACCATGTGCCGCTGTGGGTCAAATATCTGCCGTTGGTGGTTGGCCTGGCCGGCATCGCTATGGCCTATGTGTTCTATATGTTCGCGCCCGGGATACCGGCGGCCATCGCGTCCACCTTCAAGGGCGTGCACCGCTTCCTGCTCAACAAATGGTACTTCGACGAGCTGTACGACTTTCTGTTCGTCAAACCGGCGTTCAGGTTGGGCCACGGTTTGTGGAAAGGCGGCGACGGGCAAGTGATCGACGGCGTCGGTCCGGATGGCATCGCGGCGGCGACGCGCAACCTCGCGCGCCGGGCGGCCGCGCTACAAAGCGGATTTCTCTATCACTACGCATTCGCCATGCTTCTCGGCGTCGCCATTCTGGTGACCTGGTTCCTGGTGACGGGAGGCTGAGGCGATGAGCGGATTTCCCTGGCTTTCCGTCATTACGTTTGCGCCGCTTGTCGGCGTCGTCTTCATCCTGTTGATCCGGGGTGAGCCCGATGTGGTGGCGCGCAATGCGCGCGGTGTCGCTCTGTGGACGTCGCTGATCACGTTCGTCGTATCGCTTGGTCTGTGGGCGAATTTCGATCCTCTGGCGACGGGTTTCCAGTTCGAGGAGAAACTCGTCTGGGTGCCGGCACTCGGCATCGCTTATCACATGGGCATCGACGGGATTTCACTGTTTTTCATCATTCTGTCGACGTTGCTGACCGTACTTTGCGTCGGCGCGAGTTGGGAATCGGTTCAAAGCCGGGTCAAGGAGTACATGATCGCATTCCTGGTCATGGAAACGCTGATGGTCGGCATGTTCTCGGCGCTCGACCTGATCCTGTTCTATGTCTTCTTCGAAGGCGTCTTGATCCCCATGTTCGTCATCATCGGCGTATGGGGTGGCCCGCGGCGGAACTACGCGGCGTTCAAGTTCTTCCTTTATACGTTGGCCGGCTCCGTGCTGATGCTGCTCGCCATGCTGACGATGATTTTCGAATCCGGCACATCCGACATCGTCACTTTGCTCAACTACGACTTCCCCGCGTCGATGCAGACGTGGCTATGGCTGGCGTTCTTTGCGTCCTTCGCGGTCAAAGTGCCCATGTGGCCGGTGCATACTTGGCTACCGGATGCACACGTCGAGGCGCCGACGGCAGGCTCGGTTATCCTGGCGGGTGTCCTGCTGAAGTTCGGCGGATACGGCTTTCTGCGGTTCTCGCTGCCCATGTTCCCGTTGGCGTCGGCCGACTTCACGCCGCTGATTTACGGCCTCAGCGTGATCGCCATTATCTACACCTCTCTGGTGGCGCTCGCTCAGGAGGACATGAAGAAGCTCATCGCCTACTCGTCGGTTGCGCATATGGGCTATGTCACCCTCGGCACCTTTACGGCGACGACCCAGGGCGTCGAAGGGGCGGTCATTCAGATGCTCAGCCACGGCGTGGTATCGGCGGCCCTGTTCCTCGTGGTCGGCGTCGTTTATGACCGGCGCCATTCTCGCGAGATTGCGGTCTATGGCGGTCTGGTGAACCGTATGCCCGCCTACGCGCTCGTGTTCATGGTGTTCATGCTGGCGTCCGTCGGGTTGCCCGGCACCAGCGGGTTCGTCGGCGAGTTTCTGATCCTGGTTGGCGCCTTCAAGGCCAATAGCTGGGTTGCGGCGTTCGCGACGACCGGCGTGATCCTCGGTGCTGCTTATATGCTGTATCTCTACCGCCGGGTGATCTTCGGCAAGCTCACAAAGGACGATCTCAAAAATATGATGGATCTCAGCCCGCGCGAGATCGCCGTCTTCGCGCCGCTGATCCTGCTTACCATTTTCATGGGCGTCTATCCGGTGCCGTTTCTGGATGCCATGCATGTGTCGGTGGAAAACGTGATCGAACGATATGAAACGGCCGTTGCCGCGGCTCAGCATCTCAGCCTGGCAGCGAAGTAGGGAGCGCATCTCATGCCCAATTTGATCCCCGCGTTGCCTGAGATATTCCTCGCCGTTGCCGCGATGGCATTGCTGATGGCTGGGGTGTTCCTCAATCCGCAAACGGCCAGCCGCAATGTGTCCTATACCAGCGCCGGTGTCCTGGTCGTCACCATCGCTATCGTCGGGCTCGTAACAGACGGTACGGCAACGACGTTTGGCGGCGCCTTCATCACCGATACGTTCGCCGTTTTCGTCAAGGCGCTGATCCTAATCGCAACGGCGGTCGCCGTGATCATGTCGCGTGAGTATCTGGAACAGAACGGCATCTTCCGCTTCGAGTTCCCGGTGCTCATGGTGCTTGCAGCGCTCGGCATGATGATGATGGTCTCGGCCAACGACATGATCGCCCTCTATCTGGGGCTCGAACTGCAAAGCCTGTCGCTCTACGTCATCGCGTCGTTCCAACGGGAAAGCACGCGGTCGGCGGAAGCGGGGCTTAAATATTTCGTTCTCGGCGCCTTGTCCTCGGGGCTGCTGCTCTATGGCATTTCTCTGGTTTACGGTTTTTCCGGCACGACCGGCTTCGACAAGCTCGCGGGCCTGTTCATTGGCGGCGACGCGCCGGTGGGCGTGATCGTCGGTCTGGTCTTCATCCTCGCAGGTTTTGCGTTCAAGGTTTCGGCGGTGCCTTTCCATATGTGGACACCGGACGTCTACGAAGGCGCGCCGACCCCGGTCACGGCCTTCTTCGCCGTCGCGCCGAAAATCGCGGCCTTGGCGCTCATGACCCGAACCATGGTCGGGGCGTTCGGCGATCTCGGCGCGGAATGGAGCCAGGTGATCATCTTCGTCTCGATCGCGTCGATGATCTTGGGCGCCTTTGCTGCCATCAATCAGAAGAACATCAAGCGCCTGATGGCCTATAGTTCCATTGGCCATATGGGCTATGCCCTGATCGGCCTTGCGGTGGCCGGCGCTGCCGATGATGCCGTCACGCGGTCCGACGGCCTGCAAGGGCTGCTTGTTTATCTTGCGATCTACATGTTCATGAACATCGGCACCTTTGCCTGTATTCTGTTGATGCGGCGCAACAACCGCATGGTCGAGGGCATCGATGACTTGGCGGGGCTGTCGAAAACCAATCCGGCGATGGCCTTCGTGCTGGCCGCCTTCATGTTCTCCATGGCGGGTATTCCGCCGTTGGCCGGTTTCTTCGGCAAGCTGTATATCTTCCTGGCGGCCGTCGAGGCGGAGTTGTTCGCGCTCGCCATCATCGGCGTGCTGTCGAGCGTCGTTGCCGCGTTCTATTACATCCGGATCGTCAAGGTGATGTATTTCGACGATCCCGAAGAGGCCTTCGACAAGCCCATCAGCCGGGAGATGAAGGCGGTCTTGATCGTCACCGGCGCGGTTGTGCTGCTGTTCATCGTCTATCCGCTTCCCATCCTCAGCGGCGCGAGTTTGGCGACGGCCGCTCTCATGCCGGGATGACAGCGGCACAACAACTTCCGCCCACCTACCGTCTCGCCGCCTACGACGAGATCGACAGCACCAACGAAGAGGCCAAGCGTTTGGCGATCGCCGGTGCGCCGTCGGGTACGGTCGTTTGGGCAAAGGCGCAATCGGGGGGAAAGGGGCGCCAGGGGCGCCCGTGGGTATCCCAACCCGGCAATCTCTATTGCTCTCTCATTTTGGAGGTGGAGGAGATCGGTCTTGCCGCGCGGCTCGGGTTCGCCGTCGCCTTGGCGGTTGCCGATACCGTGACGCGTTTTCTCCCCGGATCCTCACTGTTCTGTAAATGGCCCAACGATGTCCTCCTCGAAGGCCGGAAGATTTCCGGTATCCTGTTGGAGGCGGTGCCCGACACGGGGCTGTCGGCCATCGTCATCGGTTGCGGGATTAACGCCGCCCACCACCCCGAAGAGACAGCCTTTCCGGCAACATCGCTGGGATCGTACGGTGAGGCGCCGGATGTCGGCCGGTTGCTGGAAACCTATATCGGAGAGTTGGACCGCTGGCTGTCCGTGGAGCGGGAGCAGGGGTTCGGCGCTGTCCGTACCGCTTGGCTAGAACGGGCCCACCGGCCCGGGGACCGGCTGACGGTACGGAGTTCCTATGGCGATATTCCCGGGAATTTCGTCGATCTAGCCCCTGATGGCGCCTTGATCCTTGACGTGGACGGGGTGCCGCGTAGCTTTACCGCCGGTGATGTCTTTTTTCCCGCCTCAAATGTGACCGAAGGGGCGGCAGGATAAAAACGGATGCTCTTGGCGATTGATTCAGGGAACTCCAACATCGTGTTCGCGGTGTTCGGCGATTCCGGCGAAATGCTCGGCGAATGGCGGGCTGCGACGAACTCCAGCCGAACCGCCGATGAATTCGGTGTTTGGCTCGAACGGTTGATGGATCGCGATGGAATCGACCGCACCAATATTGATGCGGCCATTATCGCCACCGTCGTCCCCGACAATCTCATTCACTTGCAGACCCTCTGCATCAAATATTTCGACTGTAAGGCTCTGGTGGTTGGCGGCGATCTGGATCTCGGGATCAAGATTGCCATCGACCGTCCCGAAGAGGCGGGGGCCGACCGGTTATGTAATGCCGTTGCCGCCGCCGATGAATTCGAGGGACCACTTCTGATCCTGGATTTCGGAACCGCCACCACCTTCGACGTGGTCGACGAAGAGGGGAATTACCGCGGCGGCGTGATTTATCCCGGCATCAACTTGTCGCTGGAAGCCTTGCACATGGGGGCCGCGCAGTTGCCGCGGGTGGCCATCAAGAAACCGCCGCAGGTGATCGGTACCACGACCGTGACGGCGATGCAGTCCGGGATTTTCTGGGGCCACGTCAGCATGATCGAAGGCATGGTGACGCGGATCAGTAAGGAATTCGGCAAGCCGATGAAGGTGATTGCCACCGGCGGCCTTGCCGCACTTTTCAACAAGGCGACAGACGCCATTGATTTGTGTGATGATGATCTAACCCTCAAAGGGCTACTGGCCATTCACCGGCGCAACCACCCGTCGGCCCAAACCGCCCAAACCGCTCCTCAGGCGCATTAAGACGTTGGCTGGTCCTTCTCCGCACCTTGTGTTCGTGCCCCTCGGGGGTGCCGAGGAAATCGGTATGAACCTCAACCTCTACGGCTTGGGACCGGAGGGGGACGAGGATTGGCTGATTGTCGATATGGGGGTGACGTTCGGCGATGACTCCACGCCCGGCATCGACATTATCTTGCCCGATCCGGAATTTATCGAACAGCGCCGCGACCGTCTCGCCGGGATCGTACTTACCCACGGGCATGAGGATCATTTGGGCGCCGTTCCTTATTTGTGGTCGCGGCTAAAATGCCCCGTCTACGCGACGCCGTTTACCGCCGAATTGCTGCGCCGCAAGTTGGAACAGGACGCGCCGGGTGACGACGTCGAACTGATCGAGGTGTCGCTATCGGGCAAGTTCGAGGTGGGGCCGTTTAGGCTCGAGCTGATCACGTTGACCCATTCCATGCCGGAGCCCAACGCCGTCGTGTTGCGTACACCCTTGGGCAATGTGCTCCACACCGGGGATTGGAAATTCGATCCCGATCCGGTGATCGGACCGACCGCCGACGAAGCCGCGCTCAAGGCTATCGGCGATGAAGGCGTGTTGGCGGCTATCGGCGATTCCACCAATGTATTTGTCGAAGGTTCGTCGAAATCGGAGGCCGCACTTCTGGATAGCCTGACCGAGGTCATCAGCGAATGCCGCGGAGCGGTTGCCGTCACCGGATTTGCGTCCAATGTGGCACGGCTGCAAACCATCTTTCAGGCGGCGGCGGCCAATGGCCGTGCCATTTCGTTGGTCGGCCGGTCTCTGTGGCGCATCAATGCCGCTGCCCGGGCGACTGGATATCTAGCCGATCTGCCACCGTTCCTCGAAGCGGAGGACGCCGTCGATATTCCCAAGGATCAGGTGTTGTATGTGTGCACCGGCAGCCAGGGGGAGCCGCGTGCCGCTCTCAGCCGCATCGCCAGCGGTAACCATCGGCACGTGGAATTGGGGGAGGGTGATGCCGTTATTTTTTCGTCGCGCATTATCCCCGGCAACGAATTGGCCATCGGGCGGCTGCAGAATCAGTTGGTGCGTAAGGGCGTGCGTGTGATTACAGAAATGGATCATTTCGTTCACGTCTCCGGCCACCCGGCGCGTGAGGAACTCGTGCGCATGTATCAGCATTTGCGCCCTCAGATCGCCATTCCGGTGCACGGCGAACAACGTCATCTCATCCACCATGCGGAACTCGCGCGCGCCTGCCAGGTGCCGGAGGCGGTGTTGGTTGAGAACGGCTCCGTTGTCCGGCTGGCGCCGGGCAATGCGGCGATTATCGACGAAGCGCCGGTCGGCCGTCTGATCCTCGATGGCGCGCGCATCCTGCCCATGGACAGCGATGTCATCCGCGACCGGTTTCGGGTGATGTACAATGGCGACGTTGCATTGACGCTGGTGATCGATGAGGAGGGCGAGTTGGTCGCCGAACCACAGTTGACCACCCACGGCCTTCTGGACGAAGACGAAGTGGAGTACGCGAGCGCGGAGGTTATTGCCGATGTCCGCGAGGCCGTTGCCGACCTCGATGACCGTGATGCGATTGACGACCGCGTGGTACACGAAACGGCACGCTTGGCGATCCGGCGGTATTTTCGCTCCACGCATGGCAAGCGGCCGGTTATCACGGTGCATGTGGTTCGGGTATAGGAGGAAACGATGGGTTGGATAACGGGGATTGCGGTCTATTTGGTGATCTGGTGGCTGACCTTTTTCATGATCCTGCCCATTGGCGTCCGGCGTCATGAGGAATCGGCGGAGAAGGGGCATGACCCCGGCGCGCCGGACCGCCCTCACTTGCTCAAGAAGATCGTATTGAATTCGATACTGGCCGCGGTGGTTTGGTTCATCATCTATTTGATCGATATCTACGATCTCGTCTCGTTCCGCGATTTTCGGGGCGGTTCCTAGAGCGGCGACCGTAACAGGAAAGGAGCAGCATGCCGGATAGTTCCGATCTGCTTCGACGTCTTCGCGACAATTACCAACTCGCCTGCGCGCATACGCCGCCGGAACACAAAAGCAGTCATTGGGACGTTTTCCCCGAGGATTATGTTCGTGCCTTCGATGCGGACGAGGCGTGGCCGAAGCTGCTGCGCAACGCACTCAGTCACGGGCTGAATGACGACTTCGCCGCATTTGTCGAAAGTGGGAACAAAGGGCCGGACGAGGAGGGCACACCCTACCGCCTGCGTCATGCGCATGATTATCGTGATTTGCTGCCCGCGGTCCTAACCGATGCGCGGCAGATCGAAACGATCCGACGTGTGCTCGGATCCGTGGTTCAGATATGCGGCGCTGGTTTCGTCGTCGATCATTTAGCGCCGCTTGCCGGAGATCCCGCCTGCGCCCGCTTCGATTTGACCGTGCCTGGCCGGGAGGTGCAGCCCGATGTGGCGATCAATGCGCACGACCTTTCCCTGATCTACTACTTCTGGCAAATCTTGCGCACGACACGGGCGGCCCTCGGGCAACGTCCGTTGATAGCCGAGATCGGGGGAGGCTTCGGCGGGCTGGCCGCGAAGCTCAAGGATGCTTATCCCGATGCCCTCTGTCTTCTGTTCGACCTTCCCGAGGTGACGGCGGTCCAGCACTACTATTTGCGATCCCGTTTCCCCGAGGCACGGATCGTCGATATGACGCTTTGGATGGAAGAAGGTATTGCCGCCCTCGATCAGGCCGACTTCGCGATGCTGCCCGGTTGGCTGATGACCGAATTCGCCGAGGGGTCAGTGGATCTGGCCATCAATGTACGTTCGATGATGGAGATGACCCCGGCGGCCATTGCCTTCTATCTGGAGCAGGTGCAGCGTGTTGTTCGGGAGGGCGGTGTCTTCGCTTGCGTCAACCGTTACGCCAAAGGCGATCCTCCGATCAAATTGAAGGACTATCCGTTTGACGGACGGTGGCGGTTGCTGTTGTCCCAGGCATCTGCCGTCCAACCGCATATTCACGAGCTGGTTGCCGAGCGGACAGCCGAAGCCCAGGCTTTCACCGTTCACGATGCGCTTCAAAGCTTGCCGCCGTTCTGAACAGCGTTCGTTGATTCATAATAAAATCAATATGTTGGCCCCGGAGTAGAGATGGGTCTGCAGGGTAATTGAACAACCATATCTTAAGTCGAATCGGGTATCCTTTTTGGATGGTAAAATCTGCTGCTTTCCCGCTGATCGTGAGCCTCGGCATGGTGCTGATCCCGTCCACCGGATTGGGACAACAGGAAGCCGCGCCTATCACCATCCAAATCACCAAGCAGGACTGCCAACGTCTCGTACGCCATCAAGCGCGGGAGGACGTGGAGTTCAAGCCGGGCAGGGATGTAAGGGGGCGGTCCGTGGCGCCCGCCGATCTCGACGGCGGCAACAGGATCAAGATTCCCGATGTGATCTCCTTCGATCTCCAGCTGGACATGAGCAAATACCTCGCCAACGCCGAGGATCAGGCGGATGCGGAAACCGCGGCGGCGCTTTCCGCCGATAAGGCAACCGCCGCGGCTACGGCGGCTGAGACGGCGGCAGTCTCGGCGGAAGCCGCGGCCAGTGCCGCACAGACCATTGCCGATACGGCCGCCATCGACAAAGCGGCTGCGGACACCGCCCTCGCTACGGCCAAGGACGCATGGGACACGAACCGGGGCGACGCAGCCTTATTGCAGGCCTATGGAATTGCAAAGGCCAATGTCGAATCGGCAACGGCGACATTGAGCACGGCGCAATCCGATGCGGCGACGCTCGGTGCCTTGGCGGAAACGGCGCGGACCGCGGCCGATAGCGCCGTCAGCGCGGGGACGGCGCGGGAAAAAGCGGGCTTTGCAGAACAGGCCGCCGATGCCGCCGCGATCACGGCAAGCGCGGCGATCTCGGCGGCGGGCAACGATGCCGCCAAGGTGGCACTTCTCAATGCCGGAAACACGGCGTCCACCGATGCCTCAACGGCGGCCGACGCGGCGAATGCCTCGCTTTCCGCCAATGCGGCAACCGTGGATGCCATCGACACGGCGCAAAAGAGGTCGGCCGTTGGCGGCAACGCCATCCTTGGCCGAATCGAATACAATCTTTTGAGCCGCAAGCTGACCTTTAACGGTGAGGAGCTCGGCAGCGCCGAGCGGCGGCTGTTGACCGAGCAATGCCAGAAAATCCTCTCAGGGCGCTAAAAGCCACTGATTCTCTTCAAATATTTGGTCAATCAACGCCACGCAACGCATGGACAAGGCGTCGGCCATTTCCTACAGTCGCGCCCCAAACCGGGACCCCGGTTTTTATGATAAACGGATAGACCATGCGACGTGCCCTCGAGACCTCCAGATCCCAAAATTTCGCCGAATGGTACCAGGAGGTGGTGCGCCGCTCCGACATGGCCGAAACCTCCGCCGTCCGCGGCTGCATGGTTATCAAGCCTTGGGGGTATGGCATTTGGGAGTTGATCCAGCAGCAGCTTGACCAGCGGTTCAAGGAAACCGGTCACGAGAATTGCTATTTCCCGCTGTTCATCCCCTTGGACTTCATCGCCAAGGAAGCCGAGCATGTCGAAGGCTTCGCCAAGGAAATGGCGGTGGTCACCCATCATCGGCTGAAGGCCATCGATGGCGAGTTGGTGCCCGATCCCGATGCCAAGTTGACCGAGCCGCTGATCGTTCGGCCCACGTCCGAGACGATCATCGCCGACTCGTTCCGCAATTGGATCAGTTCCTATCGCGATCTGCCCGTTCTGGTGAACCAATGGGCGAACGTTGTGCGCTGGGAAATGCGCACGCGTCTGTTCCTGCGCACGGCAGAATTTCTCTGGCAGGAGGGGCACACGGCCCATATCGACCGTGAGGATGCGATCGAGGAAACGATGCGGATGCTCGAGGTTTACCGCGAGTTCGCCGAAACGGTCATGGCCATGCCGGTGATCGCGGGTGAGAAGACCGAGAACGAGCGTTTCCCGGGGGCCGACAATACATATTCCATTGAGGCAATGATGCAGGACGGCAAGGCATTGCAAGCCGGCACCTCGCACTATCTCGGCACCCACTTCGCCCAGGCTCAGGACATCAAATATCAGGCCGCCGACGGCACCGAGAAATATGCCCATACGACGAGTTGGGGTGTGTCGACGCGCTTGATCGGCGGGTTGATCATGACCCATGGCGATGATGACGGGCTGCGGGTGCCGCCGGCTCTAGCGCCGCACCAGATCGTCATCCTGCCGCGCCTCCGTGGCGAGGAGGGAGATGCCAAAGTACTCGACTATTGCCGTCAGCTGCGGTCGGAATTGGTCGTGCAGTCAGCACTCGGTGCCCGGCTTCGCGTCAACGTGGATAGCAAGGACCGTGGCGCTAGTAACAAGCGTTGGGATTGGGTGCGCCGGGGCGCCCCGATCCTGTTGGAAATCGGCCCCCGCGAAATCGAGAACGGCCAGGTGAGCTATCTGCGCCGTGACGTCTTGTATGAAGGGGAAAAGATCAAATCGACAGCGGTAAACCATGCCGACTTCGTTGGGCTGGCCGCATCGCTGCTCGAGGAGATTCAGAAAAATCTATACGACGAGGCCAAGACGCGCCTGCAAAGCCGCATCAAGATCGGCATTGACAGTATGGCGGCGCTCAGCGGCTATTTCGGCGAGGCCGACAGCGAGGATGAGGAAGGTGTCAGCACTTCCGGTGCGTCCGATCTCGGCTGGGCGCGGGTGGCGTGGTGCAAGCCCACCGGCAAGAAGCTGGAAGAAGTAGAGGCGATGCTCGCACCGCTTAAGCTGACGATCCGCAACGTGCCGCTGGATCAACCGACGGCATTCGGCAAATGTATTTTTACCGGCGAGCCCGCGGTGGAGGAAATTTTCATCGCGCGCGCTTACTGAGGAGACCGTATGTTTTCAGCCTTCGAACGCATGGTGGCGATGCGCTATCTACGCGCACGGCGACAAGAAGGCTTCATCTCGGTCATCGCCTGGTTTTCTCTGTTGGGTATCGCGTTGGGCGTGGCGACGCTGATTATCGTCATGTCGGTGATGAACGGTTTTCGCGCCGAACTATTGACCCGCATCCTCGGCGTCAACGGCCATCTCAACGTGTACGCTGCTCAAACCCATGACATGACGGATTACGATGCGCGCGCGCGGAAGGTCGCCGGAGTAGCGGGTGTGCTCGATGTCGTGCCCATGATCGAAGGACAGGTAATGGTCACTGCCAACGAACGCGCGGCGGGCGCTCTCGTACGCGGTATCCGTCAGCAGGACCTCAAGAACCGCGGCATTATTTCATCGAATATCCTCAACGGATCGCTGGAACAATTCGCCGGTACCGACACTATCGCCGTCGGATACCGCTTCGCGCGCAATTTCGGTGTTGGCGTCGGCCACAAGGTAACGCTTATTTCGCCGCAAGGCCAAACCACGGTGCTGGGGACCGTACCGCGCATGAAGTCTTACAGGATCGTCGCGATCTTCGACGTCGGTATGCACGAATACGATTCCAGTTTCGTGTTCATGCCCCTGGAAGCAGCGCAACTGTATTTCAAGATGCCGGAGGCGGTGAGCTATCTTGATGTCGTCATCGACAGGCCCGACGACGCGCGGCAGGAAGCCGTGAAAGTGAGCGCCGAGCTTGGACCCGATAGCCGGGTCATCGATTGGCAGCGCACCAACTCGAGCTTCTTCAATGCCATTCAGGTCGAGCGCAACGTTATGTTCCTGATCCTGACGCTGATCATCGTCGTCGCGGCGTTCAACATCATTTCCGGGCTGATCATGCTGGTGAAGGACAAGGGGCGCGACATCGCCATCCTGCGCACCATGGGCGCGACCCGCGGCATGGTCATGCGAATCTTTTTCCTGTCGGGTGCGAGCGTCGGCGTGATCGGCACGTTTGCCGGGTTCGTACTGGGGCTCGCTTTTGCCAAGAACATCGAAGCCATCCGTCAGGTCCTTCAAGGCCTGACGGGAACGGAATTGTTTTCCGCAGAGATTTATTTCCTGTCACAGCTGCCTGCCGTCGTCGATCCGCAAGAGGTCGTGTTGGTGGTGCTCATGGGTATCGGCCTGTCCCTATTGGCGACCCTCTATCCGTCCTGGCGCGCGGCGCGCCTCGATCCCGTGGAAGCGCTTCGTTATGAGTGAGCCGGCGCTCGAACTTCGCGGCATCCGCCAGACCTTCCGCCAGGGGACGGCGGCGTTGGAGGTTTTGCGGGGTGCCGATTTGCAAATTACGGCGGGGGAAATCGTGGCGCTGGTCGGGCCGTCCGGCGCCGGCAAGTCCACCCTGCTGCAGATCGCCGGCACCTTGGAAAAACCTGAGGCCGGCGAGGTGCTCATCGACGGCGTCGCGACCCGCGACCTCGATGACGATGCGCGTACCCGTCTGCGGCGGGAGAAATTGGGTTTCGTCTATCAATATCATCATCTCCTGGCGGAGTTCTCCGCCCGCGAGAACATCGTCGTGCCGCAGATGATCGCGGGTACGAGCAAGGCCGACGCGGGTAGGCGGGCCGATGCGCTGCTCGCCGCCATGGGATTGACGGAACGGGCGGACCATCGGCCGGCGCGCCTGTCGGGCGGCGAACAGCAGCGAGTCGCCATTGCCCGAGGATTGGCCAATAACCCTAAGCTTTTGCTGGCCGACGAGCCGACCGGCAATCTCGACCCGGGAACAGCGGACGAGGTGTTTTCGCTGCTCCTCGATTTGGTGCGCACACACGGGCTCGCCGCCTTGATCGCCACCCACAATCCGGCGCTTGCTGCGCGCATGGACCGTATCCTCCGGCTCCAAGACGGGCATCTCGTCACGGGATAAGGCCCATTTTGAAACAAGGTGGCCGTCCCACGCTTCCATTAGAAATTGTCTGGACTGCCGGACGCGACGGGATAGTGTTTCCCCAACGAAGAAAGGGGAGATCACGTCATGAAACGCAGCACCGATAAAATCCTGACCACCCATGTTGGCAGTTTGCCCGAGTTCGATCACCTGGATCCTTCCGCGGCCAATTATGATCAGCAGCTGCGCGATGCCGTTGGAGAGATCGTTCAGAAACAGAAGGACATCGGCATCGATATCGTCAACGAAGGCGAATACACCAAAGGCGGCGATTGGCTGGCCTTCATGGATCACCGTTTCGGCGGTTACGAGCCGCGCGCCGGTGCAGACGACAAGCCTCTGATCCAACAGGGCAAGGACCGGGAAACCTTTTCCGATTTCTATGACTATGCGACGGAACGGAACATCCTGTTCTATACGCCGGGCAATCAGATGAGCCAGAAGCGCCCCAAGTGGGTGTGCACGGGGCCGGTCACCTATACGGGCGGCGATGAATTGAAGCGCGAGATCGCTTTGATGAAGGAAGAGGTCAGCGATCCCGCCGACGCGTTCCTGACCACCACCGCGCCCGCGAGCCTCGAGGTGTACCGGTCCGACGAATATTACAAGGACGAGAAGAAATACCTCTATGCCATTGCCGACGCATTGAAGGTGGAGTTCGAGGCGATCGCGGACTCCGGCTTGCTGGTGCAGATAGACGATGCGTGGTTGCCGGCGCTTTGGGACCGGATCGGCATTCAGATGGGGCTCGATGCCTTCCGCAAGCGCAGCATGGCGCGAATCGAGGCTTTAAACCACGCGACCCAGAACATCCCAGAGGACCAGATCCGCTATCATCTGTGCTGGGGCAGTTGGCACGGGCCGCACGCCTTCGACATCGAACTGAAGGAAATGGTCGATATTATGCTGGCAGTGAAGGCGCAGGCATATCTCATCGAAGGTGCCAATGCCCGCCACGAACATGAATACGTCGTGTGGGATGATGTGAAACTGCCGGATGGCAAGATCCTGATTCCCGGCGTTGTCTCGCATGCAACCGATATTGTCGAACATCCCGAGTTGGTATCGCAGCGAATCCAGCGCTATGCAGAGCGGGTCGGAAAGGAGAACGTTATCGCCAGCACGGATTGCGGATTCGGCGGGCGTAGCCATCCCCAGATCGCTTGGGCGAAGTTGCAGTCCCTTGTCGATGGCGCGAAGCTGGCAAGCAAGGCTCTCGGATATTAGACGGGCAAGCTATCCACAAATCTGCAGCATCTTGTGGATAAAGTTGAAATGTCATCCATATATGGGTGACATGTGGGGCGGCCTATGGAATCCTCTTCCTCATGCCGCACGCTGATTTCGTCCACCTTCGGGTCCACACCGCCTACTCGCTGTTAGAAGGCGCCATTAAGATCGGCCCCTTGGCCGATACGTGTGCCGATATGGCCATGCCGGCCGTGGCCATGACCGATACGGTCAATTTGTTCGGTGCCATGGAGTTCTCCAAGGCCTGCACAGCAAAAGGGGTGCAGCCCATTATCGGCTGCCAGCTGGCCGTTAAACGTGATGTTGACGAAACAACCCAGACCGGCGCCGGCGCGCATCGCAACGGCAACGGTAACCACACGCCCGATCAACTGGTTCTTCTCGTTCAGAACGAAACCGGCTATCGCAACCTGCTGGAACTGGTCAGTGCCGCGCATTTGGAAAGCGATGCGGCCTCCATGCCGTGCGTTCCCCTGTCGGCGTTCGACGAGGCGAACGAAGGCCTGATCGCCTTGACCGGCGGACCGGCCGGCGGTGTCGGGCGGTTGCTCGCCGAAGGGCAGTACGAAGCTGCGGAAGCGATGCTGGAGCATCTCGCCAAGGTATTCGACGGCCGTTTGTATGTGGAGTTGCAACGTCACGGGCTCGATGAGGAAGCGCGAATCGAGGGCGATCTGCTCGATCTTGCCTATCGGTATGACGTGCCGCTGGTGGCGACCAACGAATGTTTCTTCCTGACCGAGGATATGTATGAAGCGCACGACGCGCTGATTTGCATCGCCGACGGGGCTTATGTGGGCCAAAGCAGCCGGCGGCGCCTGACGCGCGATCACCGCTTCAAATCGCCGCAAGAGATGCGGGCTTTGTTCGCCGACTTGCCCGAAGCCATCGACAATACGGTCGTGATCGCCCGGCGTTGCGCGTTTATGACCGAGTTCCGCCAGCCCCTGTTGCCGGCGGCGCCGCAGTCGGGAGATGGCCGTTCGGACGGTGACGTGCTGGCCGCGCAAGCCGAAGAAGGCCTCGGCCAACGCCTCGACGACAAGGGGCTCGACCGCGACGGGGCCGACGCGAAACCCTATTGGGAGCGGCTCGAATATGAGATCGGCGTCATCAACGAGATGGGGTTCGCGGGCTACTTCCTGATCGTTGCCGACTTCATCCAATGGGCCAAGGCACATGATATTCCGGTAGGGCCGGGGCGTGGCTCTGGCGCCGGGTCGGTGGTCGCCTGGGCGCTGACCATTACCGATCTCGACCCGTTGCAATTCGGGTTGCTGTTCGAGCGGTTCCTGAACCCCGAGCGCGTGTCCATGCCCGACTTCGATATCGACTTCTGCCAGGATCGCCGCGACGAGGTGATCCAGTACGTGCAGGAGAAATACGGCCGTGACCGGGTGGCGCAGATCATCACCTTCGGAACCTTGCAGCCGCGTGCGGCATTGCGTGACGTCGGCCGGGTGCTGCAGATGCCGTATCCGCAGGTCGACCGTATCTGCAAGATGGTGCCCAACAATCCGGCCAACCCCGTCACCCTGCAGCAAGCGATCGACGGCGAGCCGCAATTGCAACAGGCCATCCGCGAGGACGAGACCGTCGCAAGGCTGGTGGAGATTGCCAAGAAGCTCGAAGGGCTTTACCGCCACGCTTCGACCCACGCCGCCGGCGTGGTAATCGGCGACCGGCCGTTGGTTGAACTGGTCCCGCTCTATCGCGACCCGCGTTCCGATATGCCGGTCACCCAGTTCTCCATGAAGTACGTGGAATCGGCGGGATTGGTGAAGTTCGACTTCCTCGGCCTCAAGACCCTCACTGTTCTCGATACGGCCAAGAAGTTGCTTGCCGAGCGCGATATCGACGTGCCCATCGACCATCTGCCTCTCGATGATCGCAAGACCTTCGACATGCTGGGGAGGGGGGATACCACCGGGGTGTTCCAGCTGGAAAGTTCGGGTATGCGCGACATCCTGCGCAACATGAAGCCAGACAGTTTCGAGGACATCATCGCTATCGTGGCCCTCTACCGGCCCGGTCCCATGGACAACATCCCGAGCTATGTCCGCCGCAAGCACGGCGACGAGGAGCCCGATTATCTCTATCCGAGCCTGGAACCGATCCTGACCGAAACCTACGGCATCATGATCTACCAGGAACAGGTGATGCAGATCGCCCAGGAGCTTGCCGGCTATACGCTCGGTGGCGCCGATCTCTTGCGCCGCGCCATGGGCAAGAAGATCAAGGCGGAAATGGATGCCCAGCAGAAGACCTTCGTCGAAGGCGCGTCGGCGCGGGGCGTGCCCGAGAAAAAGGCGTCCGACATCTTCGAGCAGGTGGCAAAATTCGCCGGCTACGGCTTCAACAAATCGCACGCTGCGGCCTATGCGCTGGTCGCCTATCAAACTGCCTATCTTAAGGCGAACTATCCTGTCGAGTTCCTGGCCGCATCCATGACCCTCGATATCCAGAACACCGACAAGCTCAATACCTTCAAGGGCGAGCTTGATCGCTTGGAGATCGAGATATTGCCCCCCGACGTCAACACCTCTTTGCCGACATTCGCGGTGGAATATGAGGGTGACGAGGGGGCCATCCGCTATGCCCTGGCGGCGATCAAGAATGTCGGCATGGCGGCGATGGAAGGGTTGGTACACGAACGCGCCGAAAACGGCGCGTTCAAATCGGTTCAGGATTTTGCCGCGCGGCTCGACAGCCGTCATGTCAACAAGCGGCAGTTGGAGAACCTGATCCGCGCCGGCGCGTTCGATTGCCTGACGCCGAACCGCCGCCAGCTGTTCGAGGCGGCCGAGGCGCTTGTGCGTCACGCGGGGGCGGCGGCGAGTGCGCGCGACAGCAATCAGATAGGCCTGTTTGGTGAAGCGGACGTCCCGGCGGCGCCGATCAATCTGCCGGACGTCTCCGACTGGCCGGAGCTCGAGCGCCTCAAGGAGGAGGTCAATGCGGTCGGCCTCTATATTTCCGCTCATCCGCTGGACGCTTATGAGAAGGCGCTCGAACGGTTGCGGGTCAAAAGCTATCTGGAGTTGATCGGGGAGCGCCCCCAAGGGATGGCGAAACTCGCCGGGGTGGTCGTGGCGAAGCGGGAGCGTACCTCCCAGCGCGGGTCCCGTTACGCCTTCGTTCAGCTTACCGACAAGTCGGCGACCTATGAGGTGACGGTGTTTGCCGAGCAGCTTTCCCAAAGCCGCGATTTGTTGGAGCCCGGAACCATCGTGCTGGTCAAAGCGGCACCGCAGTATGAATCCGAAACGGTGCGTTTGACGGCGCATGGCATCGAGCCGCTTGATCAAGTTGCCGCCGGGACGAGTGCCGGCTTGAAAATCTACGTTGACGATAGCAAACCCCTGGCCAGCCTGCGGGACGTTCTCGATCGCGAGGGTAAGGGGCGGGGGGACGTTATCCTGATTACGCGTGTGGATCAGGATCGCGAGGCCGAGATCAAGCTGCCGCAGAGCTATAAGGTGTCGCCGGCACTCGCGCAGGCCGTGCGGGCGATCCCCGGAATCGTCGACGCCCGCGAATTCTAGGCCGTTTCCCATGACGGACCCGCAACGGGTCCGGAAAATTGGAAAAGGCCGTCGATTTGTTGAAGTATGTGATTGTGACTGATTTTCCCGGGGCATTTGTCCCTTCATTCCCCCTTGGCAGCCTGTTGGCGACACTTTGATGGCTTCGAAACCTCGTTTCGGCAGTGTCGGCCGGGCGCTTTCCAACGTCAATTACCGGCGTTACTGGATCGGCATGTCGGTGATGACTATTGGTTTTTGGGCCTACCGGCTAGCGCTCGGCATTCTCGTTTGGGAGCTGACCGAGTCGTTTACGTGGTTGGGGATCGTCGCCTTTGCCGAAATGGTGCCGATGGTTTTGATCGGCCCCATTGCCGGGACCATTGTCGACCAGAAAGGCGCTCTCAAGATCGGGCGTCTCGTTCAGTTTCTCTGGGGGGTGATTGTCGCGATTTTCGCAGCGATTACCTATGCCGGCTGGGCGACACTGGAAGTCGTGCTCGTGGTTGCCGTGGTGCAGGGGGCTGTGGGCGGGTTCGCCAATCCCTCCCATTTGGCCCTGGTCGCGAAATTGGTCCCCAAGGAAGATCTGCCGCCCGCCGTCGCGTTGCAGTCCGGTACCGTGCAAACGGGCCGCTTCATTGGCCCGGCAGTGGCGGGATCGGTGATCCTGTTTGGCGGAACGGAGCTTGTATTTGCCCTGGTCGCCGTGGGCTTTTTCTTCTTTACCCTGATGCTGATGATGGCGCGGACCATCGAGCCGGAAATGCCCAATCCGTCGTCCCGCGGGCTGATGGGCGATTTTGTCGACGGGCTTCAATACGCTGCCGGGCATTTCGAAATCAAGGCAATCATCCTGTTCACGGCGATCATGTCCATTCTGTTGCGCCCGCTGCCCGAATTGCTGCCGGGGGCGGCCGATGTCGTCTTCAGCTTGGATAAAGACGGATTGGCCGCGCTGGTATCCGCCTTCGGGGTCGGCGCGATGATTTCGGCCATATGGATTGCCATCAGGGGAAAAATAGAGGGGCTGACCCGGGTCTTTTGGGCCACCCTGCTTCTTGGCGCCGCGGCCCTTTTTGCCTTTGGTCTGACCCGCGATTTCTGGGTGGCCCTCGTTCTCTCGGTTCTGGTCGGGTTCGGCTCCAACACCGTGTCCATTTGCAGCCAGACCCTGGTCCAGCATCTCGTCCAAAGCGACATGCGCGCCCGGGTGATGAGCCTCCTTGGTATTACCTTCCGGGCGATTCCGGCTTTGGGCGCTCTCTTGCAAGGGGTGGCGGCCTCCTGGGCCGGGTTCAGCCTCACGGTCATCGTCTGCGGCGGGCTCTGTGCCTTGGCTTGGCTGTGGCTGACCAGGACCATCAAGGGCCGGACCTTCGAAAGCCACGCCTAGCGCGGGCCCCATGGGGCCTGATTTCGCGGTTAAAAGCCTTGCAATAGGAGGGGAATCACCCTAAAACCCGCCCAACTCCACACGCGGGCCTGCGGGACCGGCGCAAATTCGCCGCGTATCGCTCCGGTGTCCCGGATGTCCGGGATAACGTCCGCGGAGGATCAACCGGAAAAGGAACGAACACAATGGCATTGCCAACCTTTACCATGCGCCAGCTCCTGGAAGCGGGCGTTCACTTCGGACACGTCACACGCCGCTGGAACCCGAGAATGGAACCGTACCTCTTTGGGGTGCGCCAGGGTATCCACATCATCGATCTGCAACAGACCGTGCCTATGATGTATCGCGCGATGCAGGCCGTGGGTGAAATCGTTGCCGGCGGTGGCCGGGTTTTGTGGGTCGGGACCAAGCGGCAGGCGAGCTCGCCGATTGCTGAAGCGGCCAAGAAATGTGGTCAGTACTATGTCAACCACCGTTGGCTCGGCGGCATGATGACCAACTGGAAGACCATTTCCAATTCCATTCGCCGTTTGAAGTTCCTCGAGGAACAGCTGGCGCAGGAAAACCTTGGCTTCACCAAGAAGGAGCTGCTGCGTCTGACCCGCGAGCGCGATAAGCTGGAGCGCGCGCTGGGTGGTATCAAGGACATGGGCGGACTGCCGGACGTCGTGTTTATTATCGACACTAATAAGGAATCCATCGCCGTTGCCGAAGCCAACAAGCTCGGCATCCCGGTCGTCGGCGTCATCGACAGTAATTCAAGCCCCGAGGGCATCGATTATCCGATCCCCGGTAATGACGATTCGATCCGCGCCATTAATCTCTATTGCGACATGATTTCCGGCGCGGTGCTTTCCGGCATTCAGCAGGAAATCGCCGCCAGCGGCGGCGATGTCGGGGAAGCCGAGGAAGCGCCCGCTGAAGAATTGCCTTCGGAGGAGAAGGCGGAAGAAGCCGCGGCTTCGACGGCTGAGGCCGAACCCGCAGCGGAGGCAGAAGCGGCCAAGGAACAGCCTGCGGCCAGCTGACGCTGTCGGTGAAAATGAAATTATATCAATCGAATAGAAGAATATATTCGAAGTGAGGATGAAGACATGGCGGAGATAACCGCGTCCTTGGTTAAGGAACTGCGTGAGAAAACCGGCGTCGGCATGATGGATTGCAAAAAGGCGCTGAACGAAAATGACGGCGACCTGGAGGCGGCCGTTGATTGGCTGCGGAAGCAAGGCCTGTCTGCAGCTGCCAAAAAAGCGGGCCGCATCGCAGCCGAAGGTTTGGTCGGCGTGGCTACCGGCGGAACGCGGGGCGCGGTCGTCGAGGTCAACGCGGAAACGGACTTCGTGGCCCGCAATGACAGCTTTCAGGATTTCGTCCAGTCGGTTGCCGATTTGGCGCTCGAAGGGGCCGACACGCTGGAGAAGCTCTCCGCGGCGGCATATCCCGGCGGCGACGGCAGCGTCAGTGATAAGTTGACCGCGTTGATCGCGACCATTGGCGAGAATATGAACCTGCGTCGTGTGGATGCCCTGTCGGTGACCAATGGGGCCGTCGTCAGCTACATGCACAACGCCCAGGCATCGGGGATCGGCAAGATCGGGGTTCTCGTGGCGTTGGATTCCGAGGGAGACGCGGACAAGCTCGCTGAATTCGGTAAGCAGTTGGCGATGCATGTCGCCGCGGCCGACCCGCAGGCGCTGACGCGCGACGACGTCGACCAATCTGCCTTGGATCGTGAACGCGACGTCTTGGCTGAACAGGCGCGTGCTTCCGGCAAGCCCGAGGAGATCGTCCAAAAGATGGTCGACGGCCGCATGCGTAAGTATTTTGAGGAAGTCTGCCTTATGGAGCAGGCCTTCGTGATCGATCCCGACTCGACCGTTGCGAAAGCCGTCGAGGCCGCCGCGAAGGATATCGGGGCGCCGGTCAAGGTGACGGGCTTCCTGCGATTCGCGCTTGGCGAAGGCCTCGAGAAGAAGCAGGAAGATTTTGCGGCGGAAGTCGCCGCGACGGCAGGTGCCTAAGCCGGCCGTTTTGCCCCAAAGGGCCATATCGGCAAAAGGCTTGGGGATTTATCGAGGGAATTTCTTCGGAATCCCGAGAAAACGCGATATTTAGGGTCCCGGGGGAGCCGATTGGTTGTATGATCGGCTCCGTCTGGGCGACCGGTGAAATTCCAGCCTTTCAGGATTTGGAAGGCGTTTTCGGCTGAGTTCCCGGCGACCGTTCGATATCATTCCGACTTTCCTGATCGAGACGAGAAACATGCCTGACCAACCTCTCTATCGCCGCGTCCTCTTGAAGCTCTCGGGAGAAGGGTTGATGGGGGATCAGGGGTTTGGCCTCGAGCCCCAAGCGATGGACCGGATTGCTCAAGAAGTTCAAACCGTCTGCGATATGGGGGTCGAAGTTTGCCTGGTCATCGGCGGCGGCAATATTTTCCGCGGTCTTTCAGGCGTGGGCGCCGGCCTCGATCGAACCAGCGCCGACCACATGGGCATGTTGGCAACGGTTATCAATGCTCTCGCGGTCCAATCGGTCTTGGAGAAGGTCGGGGTTCAGACACGGGTTCTTTCCGCCATTCCGATGTCGACCGTTTGCGAACCCTATATCCGGCGCCGAGCGATCCGTCATATGGAGAAGGGAAGGGTTGTTATATTCGCCGCCGGCACCGGAAACCCATTTTTCACGACCGATACGGCTGCCGCTCTCAGGGCCGCCGAGATGAATTGCGATGCCCTGTTCAAGGGAACGCAGGTTGACGGCGTCTATTCGGCGGATCCAAAGAAGGACAAAAATGCGGAACGGCTGGAGGAATTGACCTATCGTGACGTCTTGACCCGTGACCTGAAAGTCATGGATGCTTCGGCGATTTCTCTAGCGCGCGAGAACAAGATTCCGGTTCTTGTATTTGATATCCATGCGCCGGGTGCGTTTGCGGACGTCATACTCGGGCGCGGTAAATCGACGATAATTCGCGAGGGGGATTGAGCTGTGGCAGATACGGATTTCAAGACGATCAAAAGCGACTCTGAGCGTCGAATGGATGGCGCTGTTCAGGTGTTGCACAAGGAATTCGGCGGATTGCGGACGGGACGCGCGTCGGCAAGCCTCCTTGATCCCATCACGGTCGAAGCCTACGGCAGCCAAATGCCCCTAAATCAGGTCGGTACCGTCGCGGTCCCAGAGCCCCAGATGCTTACGGTGCAGGTCTGGGATAAGGGGCTGGTTGGTGCCGTCGAAAAAGCCATTCGCGATTCCAGCCTCGGGCTGAACCCCGCGAAAGACGGTCAAATCATCCGGATTCCGATTCCGCCGCTTACCGAAGAACGGCGCGGCGAGTTGGCCAAGATCGCCTCAAAATATACCGAAGAGGCGCGGGTTGCGGTGCGAAATGTCCGCCGTCACGCGATGGATGAACTTAAGAAACTGGAGAAGGACGGGGCGATTTCCGAAGACGAGCACCGGGACTACGGTAAGGAAATCCAGGGCCTGACGGATGCCTACATCGGTAAAATGGATGAGGCGTTAAGCAAAAAAGAACAGGAGATCATGCAGGTTTAACTGCGATGAAGGTTGCTCCTAATCACGCTCAAACAACGCTTATTCCCCCGGTCCATGTCGCCATCATCATGGATGGCAATGGGCGGTGGGCCAAAGCGCGAGGATTGCCGCGTGTGGCAGGGCATCGCAGCGGTGCCGAGGCGGTGCGCCGCGTCATTCGATGCGCGGGCAAGATCGGTGTCAGGTATTTGACGCTCTACAGTTTTTCCTCTGAAAATTGGAAGCGCCCGGCCGACGAAGTCGGGGATCTTATGGGTTTGCTGCGCCGCTATTTGCGTAGTGAGATTGCCGAGTTGGCCGCGAACGGCGTCCGCCTTCGGGTCATCGGCGACCGCACGCATTTGAGTCCGGATATCGTCGATCTGATCGAAAACTGCGAGCGTCAAACGGCAGGTAATCAAAGGCTCGATCTTATCCTGGCTCTGAGTTATGGCGGACGGGCAGAGATCACCAACGCGGCTCGGCACATTGCGGAAGAAGTGGCAGCCGGGAAACTGAGACCCGAAGATGTTGACGAAGCGGTCGTCTCGGCCCGTCTCGAGACGGCCGATATTCCGGATCCGGATCTTCTGATCCGAACGAGCGGCGAGCAACGCATCAGCAATTTTTTGCTCTGGCAGCTTGCTTACTCGGAGTTCGTCTTCGTCGATCAGTATTGGCCGGATTTCTCGGAAGAAGATTTCCTTGCTGCGGTCGATGAGTTTAACCGCCGCGAGCGACGGTATGGCGCAACAGGAGTCTAAAGGGGCCCCCGATAGTGTAGGGTTACGGATCCTATCCGGTGCCTTTCTCGCGGCTCTTGCTGTCCTTTTGATCTGGGGCGGTACCCCCTATTTCGAATTGATGGTTGCCCTATTTGCTTTTGCGATGACCTGGGAATGGGCGATCCTTACCGGATACTCCTATGAGAGCCTTCCCGGTTTTGCGGTTAGTGCGGCTACCCTTACCGCGGTTCTTTTGGCTGGGTTGGATGAGCTGGTTTGGGCGCTTGTCGTTGTCGCGGTCGTTGGTGGCCTGATATTGCTGATCGGCGGCCTGATGGGCTTCCGCAAGTCCGGGTGGGCCGCTCTTGGGGCCGTTTATTTGGCGCTTCCCTGTATCGCGCTGATCTGGCTTCGGCACGAAGCGGATGTCGGACTGTTTCTCGTGGTTTGGCTGATGGTCGTCGTTTGGGCAACCGACGTAGGGGCTTATGCGGCCGGGAGAACGATCGGAGGGCCTCGGCTCGCACCGTCGATCAGCCCCAACAAGACCTGGGCCGGTCTGATCGGCGGCTTGTCGTGCGCGGCGCTGTTCGGAGCGTTCATCGCTTGGATAGAAGGGGATGTCCCCATCGGCGTTCTGACGGCCACCGCTGTGGTCGTCGGTATTTTCGCGCAAGTTGGCGATCTCTTGGAATCTAAGGTAAAAAGGCATTTCGACGTCAAGGACTCCGGCAACTTAATACCGGGTCATGGAGGTGTTTTGGATCGGGTCGATGGTTTGCTGATTGCGGCGCCCGTTTTTGCCATCTTTGTTGCTGTCGGACAGCGGGGATGAGGAGATGGATATGAGAACGGCCCAGCAGTTGAAAGCCGATCCTACCTCCGACGTTCGGAGCGTAACCATTTTGGGATCGACGGGGTCCGTCGGCTGCAACACGCTGGACTTGATCGCGCGCGATCTCGATCGCTACCGGGTGGAGGCGATTACCGGAAATCGCAATGTTCAGCTGCTCGCGGAGCAGGCAAAAAAATTCCGTCCACAGATTGCCGTGATTGCCTGCGAGGATGGGTATGCCGAACTGAAAGCGCTCCTCTCTGGGACCGGGGTAGAGGTCGCGGCAGGAGAGGGTGCCTTGGTGGACGCGGCGCGCCGCCCGGCGGACTGGGTTATGGCGGGAATCGTCGGCGGGGCCGGTCTGGCACCGACCATGGCGGCGGCCCAACGCGGCGCGACCGTTGCGTTGGCAAACAAGGAGTGCCTGGTTTGTGCGGGCGATTTGCTACTTAAGCAGGTCGCGGCGAACAATGCGACGCTGTTGCCCGTCGATTCAGAGCACAATGCGATCTTTCAGGTATTTGATTTCGACGAGCCGGACCGCGTGGAGAAGATCATTCTTACCGCGTCCGGCGGGCCGTTCCGCGAACTTACCCGGGAGGAAATGGCCTCAGTGACCCCGGCACAGGCGGTTGCCCACCCGAATTGGAGTATGGGCGCCAAAATATCCGTCGATTCGGCGACGATGATGAATAAAGGCCTGGAATTGATCGAGGCATTCTATTTGTTTCCGGTCGAAGAGCCGCAGATCGAGGTGCTTGTTCATCCTCAGTCGGTAATCCATTCGATGGTTGCCTATGTGGATGGATCGGTGCTTGCTCAATTGGGGGCGCCTGACATGCGGACGCCGATCGCTTATGCCTTGGCTTGGCCGTCGAGAATGGAGACGCCGACGCCCCGGCTAAAGCTGGAGGAGATCGGCACGCTGAGTTTCGAAGCACCTGATTTTAAAAGGTTTCCTGCCCTGAAACTGGCACGGGATGCCTTGATGTCGGGCGGCGCTGCGCCTACAATATTAAACGCGGCAAATGAAGTGGCGGTCGAATATTTCCTGGATAACTCTATTGGATTTTTGGATATCTCGGCAATCGTGGCGGAGATGTTGAATTCGATCTCACATAATAGTCCGTCGACGATTGAAGACGTATTGCGTATTGATGCCGAGACACGCGTCGTAGCGCGTGATCTGGCGGCCCGGATGGCGAAAAAACAATAGGAATGCAGGAAACAACCGGCCAGTAGGACCTTATGGAAAGTATGAGTTTTCTTTGGGAAACGGTTATTCCCTTTCTCGTCGTTCTGACGATTCTCGTTTTCGTACATGAACTTGGACACTATTGGGTGGCGCGCCGAAACGGGGTGCGTGTTGAAGTGTTTTCCATTGGGTTTGGCCCGGAATTGACCGGTTGGACCGATTCCCATGGGACCCGGTGGAAAATCAGCGCGGTGCCCCTCGGTGGTTACGTCAAGATGTTCGGCGAGAGCGAAACCGTTCTCGAAGATGAGAATGTCGAGCGTGACATGACGCCGGCGGAAAGGGCGGTCTCCTTTCACCATAAATCGCTTCGGCAGCGAGCGGCGATTGTGTTCGCCGGCCCGGCCGCAAACTACCTTTTCGCGATGATCGTCTTTGCCATCCTGTTCGCGACCATCGGCGTGCCGCAGCCCCTCGAGGAGGAACCGCCGGCCGTAATCGGAAGTGTTTTCCCCGGAAGTGCGGCGGCCGAATCCGGCTTCGAGGTTGGGGATCAGGTCATCCGAATCGATGGCGAGAATATATATCTGTTTTCCGATCTTCACCGGATTGTTCGGGCCAATCCCGGCAAGCAAATGGAGATGACCGTTTTAAGAGACGGGCAGACGGTCGCGATTACCGTTACTCCGGCGGCCAAAACGGAAACCGGTGAAGGCGGCGAAGAACAGACGGTCGGCCAATTGGGCGTCGGCGTTGGCGGGATCAAATTCGAGCGGCAAAACCCCATCCAAAGCGTTTGGTTCGGTATCGAACGCACGTTCGTTCTGACCTACAAGATCCTGGAGTATGTGTGGGACGTGATTAGTGGGCGGCAAGCCGCCGATGAACTTGGTGGACCGCTCCGGATCGCGCAGATTTCCGGGCAGGTGGCCCAAACAGGCTTGGATAACCTGCTGACCTTCATGGCTGTTCTCTCAGTCAATCTGGGGCTGATCAACTTGTTTCCCATTCCGATGCTCGATGGTGGACATTTGGCATTTTATGCTGTCGAGGCGGCGCGCGGTCGGCCGCTTGGCGCTCGAGCGCAGGAATATGGTTTTAGGATCGGGTTGGCTCTGGTGGTCGCCTTGTTCCTGTTCGTGACTTGGAATGACCTTGTTCATTTGAAGTTTTTTGAGTTTATTACCGGCCTGTTTACGTAAGAGACGGCGGTTCGGAACCGGGGGCTATCGTTGTCATTTCTTCGTGCCATAGCGGCCTCGCTTCTGATCCTGTTTATTTCCGTTCCGGCCTCCGGGCCGGCAATGGGGCAGCAGCCGGCACCGCTCATCCGTCAAATCGTTATCGAGGGCACTCAACGGATCGAACCGGGGACGGTGCGCTCGTATCTGCTGGTGCAAGAGGGAGATCTCTATGATCCCCGGCGCGTCGACCAATCTCTCAAAAATCTGTTTGCGACCGGGCTGTTCGCCGATGTCACTATCCGGCGCCAAGGAGATGCGCTGATCGTCCGGTTGGTCGAAAATCCAGTCATTAATCGGATCGCGTTTGAAGGCAACCAGCGGGTTAAGGACGAAAGCCTGGAAACGGAGATACAGCTCCGTCCCCGTGTCGTTTTTACGCGTACAAAAGTTCAGTCGGACGTAAAGCGGATTTTGGACATTTATCGTGTCAACGGGCGGTTTGCGGCCACAGTCGATCCAAAAGTCATTCGGCTTGATCAGAACCGCGTCGATCTGGTGTTCGAGATCGATGAAGGTCCGCTGACACGGGTCGAGAATATCCGCTTCGTCGGCAATCGGGTGATGGATGATTCCGATCTCAAGGAAGTTGTCCGCACGAAAGAGACAGCCTGGTACCGCTTTTTCTCGAGCGACGATACGTATGATCCCGATCGGTTGACGTTTGACCGCGAATTGCTGCGCCGTTTCTATTTGTCTGAAGGATATGCGGATTTTCGGGTTCGGTCCGCGGTGGCGGAGCTGACGCCAGAAAGAAACGCATTTTATATCACCTTTACTGTGGAAGAGGGCTCCCGCTACAAGTTTGGCGATATCAACATCGCGTCGAGCCTCAAAGGGCTGGAAACGGAGACCCTCCAGAATCTTTTGGAATTCGAAAAAGGCGACTGGTACGACAGTGATCTTGTTGAAAAGGCCGTCGAGAATATCACCGATGAGGTTGGCGAGTTGGGGTTCGCCTTTGTCGAAGTGCGGCCGCGTGTGGATCGCAACAGAGATACTCGGGTTATCAATCTCGATTTCCAGGTTAACGAAGGCCCACGGGTCTTTGTCGAGCGCATCAATATTTCAGGGAACGTGCGCACCGTCGACAAGGTTATCCGGCGGGAGTTCCGGCTTGTCGAGGGCGATGCGTTCAATTCCGCGAAACTGCGCCGGTCTAGGCAGCGAATCCAGAACCTCGGATATTTCGCCAAGGTCGACGTCGAGCGAATTCCGGGAAGCAGCAACGACAAAGCCATCATTAACGTCGAAGTCGAGGAACAATCAACGGGATCTTTCAGTGTCGGTGTTGGTTATTCGACGGATGCCGGGCCTCTTGCCGACCTATCGGTTCGGGAGAGGAACCTACTTGGCCGGGGCAAGGAACTAGGCTTATCGCTCTCAATTGCAGCGGAACGGAGCGAAATTGACCTTTCCATCACCGAGCCCTATTTCCTCGACCGTGAAATCCGTGCCGGCTTCGATGTTTTCCACAGAACGTCCGATCGTCAGGACACGAGTTCCTTTGATTCAAAATCTACGGGTTTTGGAGTGCGCGCGGGGTATGAAATAACGGAGGAGCTGCGACAAGATTGGCGCTACCAATTCGATCGTTCTGTTATTGAAAATGTTTCGAGCACGGCCTCATCGTTGATTAAGCGGCAGGAGGGGACCCGGTACGTATCGGGAGTGTCGCACGCGGTTTTATACGATCGCCGCAATAGCCGGTTTGCCCCTTCGGATGGATATTTCGGAAGGCTAACGACGGATCTTGCCGGTTTTGGCGGTACGGTATTTTATCTCCGCAACACGGCTCAAAGCGGGATCTATTTTCCGGTTGCCGACGATTGGACGCTCTCCGTGAGTGGCCGTGCGGGATATATCGTTGGCCTGGGCGAGGATGTCGAGATCGTCGACCGGTACTTCCTTGGCGGACAATCGCTCCGCGGCTTTGAGACGGCCGGCGCCGGTCCAAGGGACCGGGTGACGGATGATTCCCTTGGTGGCGAGTGGATTTATAACGGCACGGTTGAGTTAACCATGCCGCTCGGGTTGCCTAACGAGTTTAATATTAAAGGGCGCGTTTTTTCGGATTTTGGTAGTGTAGGTGGCGTAAACCCGTCGAACGCGAATGTGTTTGATACGGGGAGTGTCCGTGCCTCGGTTGGTGCGGGACTTGGATGGGCGTCGCCCTTCGGGCCGATCGCCGTTGATTTTGGTGTCCCGGTTCTAAAGGAAAGCCTGGATAAAGATGAGTTGATCCGGGTGAATTTCGGTACCCGCTTCTAATCGGCAGAGGTTTCCCAATGTTAAATCGGTTCTATTGGTTCATCATCCCGATCATTGCGGTGTGTATCGCCTTTTCGGCCTTGCCGGTACGGGCTCAAGACAAGGAGCCGCCGGCACGTGAGGGACGTGTCGGGATTCTCGATATCGGGGTCGTCCAGAGGAATGCCAAGGTCGCCCAGGACATGGAGCGGCAAATCCGTGACAAGCGGGTAAAATTTAGCGAGGAAGTCAAATCGCTGGAAGATGGGCTTCGTAAAGCCGCGGAAGAACTCGAGCGTCAGCGCGTATTGCTGGCACCGGAAGCATTCCGCAAGCAGCAAGAGGAGTTGCGCCAGAAAAGCGTCAACGACCAGCGTGTCGTGCAAGAAAGGCAGAACCAAATCAATGCGATGCGGACAGAAGCCAGCAAGGTGTTTGAGAAGGTCCTTCTCGAGGCGGTTGTTAAGTTCGCTCGTGAGAACGATTTTATGATGGTTTTCCGAAGCCGTGAGGTCGTTTTCTTCGAGCGCGTGCTGGATATAACACCGAAGATTATTGTTCTGATGGACAAAAGCACGCCGGCCCACAAACTATCTGACGCGCCGCCGGCTGGTTCAAAATAATATGGCCGACCCCCGGTTTTTCAAAGTTGCCGGACCATTCAGTCTCGATCAATTGGCGAAAATTGCCGGAGCCAAACCTGAGGGCGCGGGTGGTTCGGGAAAAACGTATGTGGATGTTGCACCCCTCTCGGAGGCAAACGATACACATGTAAGCTTCATCGACAACAGACGTTATGTGGGCGAGTTCGAACAGAGCGGGGCCGGGGCTGTCCTGCTGCAAGAGGATCTCGTTCCAAGGGCCTCGCCGCATATGGCTCTTCTCGTGACAAACGATCCATATCGCGCCTACGCAAAAATCGCCCAAGCGTTTTATCCTGGCGCTCTCGAGCCGTTCTCTTCTCTTGGGGAGGAAGCGTCGACCGGTAGTGCCAAAATCGACCCGACGGCAACCATCGGGCCGGGTGCGGTGATTGGGCCGGGTGCCGAGATCGGTTCGGGGACTGTGATCGGTGCAAATTCGGTCATCGGTTCCGGCGTGGTTGTCGGGGCCAACTGCCAAATTGCGCCGTCGGTGACCTTGACCTACTGTTTACTCGGAAATGGGGTCATTGTTCATTCCGGTGTGCGTATCGGCCAGGACGGTTTCGGCTTTGCGCCGGGGGCGGACGGACACGAAAAGGTGCCGCAGCTAGGGCGTGTGTTGATCGGCGACAATGTCGAGATTGGCGCCAACTCGACCATTGATCGGGGGGCTGGGCCGGATACCGTTATCGGGCAGGGGACCAAGATTGATAATCTCGTTCAGATCGGACATAACGTCCGGATCGGCGAGAACTGCCTGATTGTCGCCCAGGTCGGTATTTCCGGATCAACAAAAATCGGCGATTTTGTTATGGTTGGCGGCCAAGCCGGTATCAGCGGGCATTTGGAGATCGGCAGCGGCGCGCGGATTGCGGCCCAATCCGGAGTGACCCGCAATATTCCGGCTGGCGCGACGGTCGCGGGGATGCCGGCGATAGATGCACGAGAGCACTGGAAAATTCGGGCTCGACTTAACAAATTGGCGAGGGGAAGCGGGGAAGAATAGGACATGGATTCGGAAACACCGAATGTGACCGTAGAAAGCTTGGAAATACAGGATATCGTGCGGATGATTCCGCACCGCTATCCGTTCCTTATGATTGATCGCGTCGAGGATATCGTTCCGGGCGTCAGCGCCGTTGGCGTCAAGAATGTTTCCATCAATGAGCCGCAGTTCCAAGGGCATTTCCCGGAGCGTGCCATTATGCCCGGCGTGTTGATGATTGAATCGATGGCGCAAACGGCGGCGGTTCTGGTCGTTCGTACCGTCGGCGACGATATCGCGGGCAAGCTTGTTTATTTCATGTCCATCGATTCCGCGCGATTCCGCAAGCCCGTCGTACCGGGAGATCAAGTTCACGTCCATGTCGAGGTCGTGCAGCATCGCGGTCCGGTGTGGAAGTTCAAAGGCGAAGCGAAAGTCAATGGAACCGTGACTTCCGAAGCAACATATACAGCCATGATCATGGACAACTAAATGTCGCAAATTCATCCTACCGCAATCGTGGAGCCGGGGGCCGAAATCGGCAACGACGTGGTTATCGGCCCTTATTGCTGCGTTGGACCCAACGTGACGCTCGCCGATAACGTTACTTTGGTGTCGCATGTCGTCGTGGCGGGCATCACATCGATCGGCAAGGGAACCAAGGTCTTCCCATTTGCCTCCATCGGGCATCAGCCCCAGGACCTCAAATTCCATGGGGAGGAGTCACGCCTCGAGATCGGGGAAAATAACGTTATCCGCGAGCATGTGACCATGAATCCCGGAACCGAGGGCGGCGGCATGCTCACGAGAATCGGCAGTAGCTGCCTATTTATGATGAGTTCTCACGTCGCCCATGATTGCCAGATTGGCGACAACGTCATCCTGGTCAACAATGCGACGCTTGGCGGTCATGTGGAGATTGGAGATTGGGCGATCATCGGCGGCCTGTCGGCGGTTCATCAATTTGTTCGCATTGGGCGGCACGCGATGGTGGGCGGCATGTCGGGTGTCGAGAACGACGTCATTCCCTATGGCTCCGTGGTTGGCAATCGGGCGCATCTGTCGGGCCTGAATTTGGTGGGACTTAAACGGCGTAGTTTCTCCCGTGACGAGATCCACGATCTGCGGCGCGCCTATCGCCTTATTTTTGCCCAAGAAGGGACGCAGGCTGAACGCCTTGCTGATGTGGCGGAGTTGTTCCGTCACGTTGAGCCGGTTATGGAGATCGTCGGCTTTATGGGGGCCAATTCGTCGCGGGCAATCTGTCAGCCGCAATTAGAGGATGCCGCCTAAATCCGGGCCTAAACTCGGCATCGTCGCCGGTGGCGGCGCGCTGCCCGGTCAACTCGTCGATGTGTGCCGGCAGACGGGACGGGACGTCTTCGTTATCGCGCTTGAGGGGCATGCATTGCCTGAAGCGTTCGCGTCGGTTCCCCACGCGCAAGTGCGTCTCGGTGCAGCGGGCCGTATTCTTTCTCTCCTCCAAACTGAAGCCGTCAAAGACGTCGTACTGGTCGGATCCGTGCGGCGGCCGTCCTTGTCGGAATTGAAGCCCGACAAGGTGGCTGCGAAACTGCTGATGAAAATCGGCGTGCGTGCCTTTGGGGACGATGGCTTGCTAAGCGCGGTTGCGGATACCTTCGAAAAGGAAGGATTCAGTGTGGTTGGTGTGGATGATTTGATCGGTGATCTCCGGGCACCGGATGGAAAGATTGGTGCCCGGCAGCCGGATGACCGGGCCTGGTCCGATATTTGGCGTGGCTCGGTCGTGGCGGAGGCTTTGGGCTCTCTCGATGTTGGGCAGGCCGTTATCGTCCAGGAAGGAGGCGTGCTTGGGGTAGAGGCAGCCGAAGGAACGGACGGATTGATCCGCCGGTGCCGGGATCTGCATCGAGACGGCGCCGGTGGCGTCTTGGTCAAGATCAAGAAGCCGGGACAGGATCGCCGTGTCGATCTGCCGACCATCGGCCCGGAGACCGTCGAAGCGGCCGCGGCATGCGGGTTGTCGGGCATTGCGGTGGAGGCCGGCAATGCGTTGATTGTCGAGCGCGACCGTGTCGTCGAGCTCGCCGACCGATCCGGGCTCTTCGTTGTCGGTATCGATTTAGCCAAAAGGCCGGGATAAGGGATGGCAAACGAACAGGCGGATAGGCAAGCAAGGAAGAAGCTTGTTTATCTCGTTGCCGGTGAGCCGTCGGGGGATGCCTTGGGTGCACGGCTGATGACTGCATTGACCGCTAATCCTGCCTCTTCTGATCTTGAGTTTGCCGGAATTGGCGGGGCCGGGATGATCGGCCAAGGGTTGGATAGCCTATTTCCCATATCCGATTTATCCGTCATGGGCATCGCTGAGGTGTTGCCGCGGCTGTCACTGCTACGCCGGCGTCTAAAGGAAACCGAAGCGGATATTCGGCGCCGCAATCCGGCTGTTCTGGTGACCATCGACTCGCCGGGTTTTACCCTGCGCTTGGCGAAACGGTTGAAAGGAAGCGGTATTCCCGTCGTCCATTATGTGGCGCCAACCGTCTGGGCATGGAAGCCGGGACGCGCTGCCAAGATGGCCGCGTACGTCGACCATGTCATGGCGTTGTTTCCATTCGAACCGCCGTTCTTCGAAGCGGTCGGGTTGCCATGTACGTTTGTCGGGCATCCGATTGTCGAAAGCGGCTTAAACGCCGGGGACGGCGAAGCCTTTCGGTCTCGTCACGGTATTGGTGCAAATCAACACGTCATCTGTTTCCTGCCCGGCAGCCGTCATAGCGAAGTGTCGCGGCTGCTTCCGGTCTTTCGGGAGAC
Source organism: uncultured Rhodospirillales bacterium (assembly GCA_913055735.1). Classification (GTDB taxonomy): domain Bacteria; phylum Pseudomonadota; class Alphaproteobacteria; order Rhodospirillales; family UBA2165; genus CAJXKD01. Next base: position 783,683 of record CAJXKD010000002.1, on the reverse strand, counting down.
GGCGGCCCGGCTCGCACGACGCAATTCTGATACACTCGCGGTGATACCGACCGTGGAAACGGTTGAAACGGCGGTTCGCGCCGATACCGAAAATTGGCCGGTGCGCACTATCGTCATCGCGGACGCCGGCCAGAAGGCCGACTGTTTTGCCGCGGCCAACATAGCCGTCGCCGCATCCGGGACGGTTGCCCTGGAACTAGCCATGGCGGGGATACCCTTCGTCACGGCCTATCGGATGAGCCCAATCACGGCATTCCTCGCGCGTCGATTGGTCCGGGTGCGGTTTGCCAACCTGATCAATTTGCTGAACGATGAAGAAGTGATCCCAGAGTTTCTGTTTGAGGACTGCACGGCGGAAGCGTTGTCGGCGGCGGCCCAAGAACTGCTCGACGACCCGATATCGCGTTTGCGTCAAGCGGTTGGAGAGAAATCGGCAATCGATCAGCTCGTCCCGCCAGGTGGACATCCAGGAAAGGCGGCGGCCAAAGTGGTGCTGGAAATGATGAATGCCGGCACCAAAAAAGTACCGGCATCCTAAAACAACGAGCTGGGCCGGCCCGTCAGATTACTTGCGTTTGCCGAGGGCGACGTAGTCGCGCCGGGTCGCGCCCGTGAACAGCTGGCGGGGACGGCCGATCTTTTGGCTCGGATCCTCGACCATTTCATTCCACTGGGCGATCCAGCCGACGGTCCGGGCAACGGCGAACAGCACGGTGAACATGCTGGTCGGAATACCCATCGCCTTGAAAATGATGCCCGAATAGAAGTCGACATTTGGATACAGCTTACGCTCGACGAAGTACTCGTCTTCGAGCGCGATTTTCTCAAGCTCCATTGCCAGCTCGAGGAGCGGGTCGTCCGTCATGCCGAGTTCGTCGAGGACCTCGTGGCAGGTTTGCTGCATTACCCGGGCGCGCGGGTCGAAATTCTTATAGACCCGGTGTCCAAAACCCATGAGGCGGAACGGATCGTCCTTGTCCTTAGCCTTTTTGACGAACTCGGGGATGTTTTTCTTGTCGCCGATTTGATCGAGCATGTTGAGCACGGCCTCATTGGCGCCGCCATGGGCGGGACCCCAAAGAGATGCGATACCTGCCGCGATACAAGCGAACGGGTTGGCGCCGCTCGAGCCGGACAGTCGGACGGTCGATGTCGACGCATTCTGCTCGTGATCGGCATGGAGGATCAGGATACGGTCCATCGCCTTGGCGAGCGTCGGGCTGATCTTGTATTCCTCGGCGGGTGTCGCGAACAGCATATGGAGGAAATTCTCGGAGTAACCGAGTTCGTTGCGCGGATAGATGAACGGCTGTCCCAGGGCATATTTGTAAGCCTGCGCCGCAATTGTCGGGATCTTGGCGATCATCCGGTAGGATGCGACCGTCCGATGCCATGGATCGTTGATGTCGAGACTGTCGTGATAGAAGGCAGACAGCGCTCCGACAACGCCGCACATGACGGCCATGGGGTGCGAGTCACGGCGGAAACCGCGATAGAATTGGTTGACCTGCTCATGGAGCATGGTGTGGTAGGTGACGTCATGCTCGAACTTGGCTTTCTGTTCTTTGTTCGGCAGTTCGCCGAACAACAGCAGATAGCACACATCCATATAGTCTGAATGCATGGCAAGATCTTCGATGGCATAGCCGCGATAGAGCAGGATGCCCTCGTCACCGTCGATGTAGGTAATGGTGGATTCGCAACTGGCCGTGGACGTGAAACCGGGGTCGTAGGTGAAGTATCCGGTATCCGCATAAAGCGTTCGGATGTCGATCACGTCCGGCCCCACACTTCCGGACATCACCGGAAAATCGTACGTCTTGCCCGACGCATTGTCGGTCAGGGTTACCGTCTGATTGGTTTTTTTGCTGCGATCGTTCATCTACCTGAATCCCCAGTCTATATCGTTATCGGCACCGGATTTCACAATAACGTCGTGCGAAAAATCCGTTAACGCATGTTAAATCACACATCCCCAGATAGGGCATCCTCAAGTCGGCCCAGGGTTTCGTCACGACCCAGAACTTCCATAACCTCGAAGATTCCGGGCGATACATTTGATCCGGTCAGCGCGGCCCGGAGGGGCTGCGCGATGTTGCCCAGCTTGGCGCCCAGTTCTTCCGCGACAACACGCACCATCTGCTCGATCTCTTGCTGCGTCCACGGGGTAACGTCACCCAGGCGTGGGCGGGTATGTTCGATCATGCGGCGCCCCTCTCCGTCAAGAATTTTCGCCGCTTTGTCGTTGATCGGAATGGGGCGTGCATAGGCATATATTTTAGCATTTTCGACGAGTTCGAGGATAGTCTTCGCGCGATCTTTTAATCCGGGCATACCGCGAAGAAGGCGTGTTTCGGTATCGTCGGAAAGCGAACCGTCGAGTGCGTTTTTCAAATCCGGGAGCACGAGAGAGACGAGGTGCGAGTTGTCTGCGTGACGAATGTAGTGCGCGTTGAGACTTTCCAGTTTGGCCATGTCAAAGCGCGCCGCCGACTTACCGACACCGTCCAGGTCGAACCATTCGATGGCTTGGTCGCGGCTGATGATTTCGTCGTCGCCGTGGCTCCAGCCGAGCCGCAGGAGGTAGTTGTTCATCGCCTCGGGAAGGATGCCCATATCCCGGTACGCTTCAACCCCGAGCGCGCCATGGCGCTTCGACAGTTTGGCGCCGTCGCTGCCGTGCAGTAATGGCATATGGCCGAACACCGGGAGGTCCCAACCAAGCGCTTGGTAGAGTTGAGCCTGGCGAAAGGTGTTGGTCAGGTGATCGTCGCCCCGGACAACATGCGTGATCTCCATGTCATGATCGTCGACCACCACGGCCAGCATGTACGTTGGTGTGCCGTCGGCGCGCAACAGGATCATATCGTCGAGCTGTTCGTTACTGACTTTGACCTCACCCTGAATTTTGTCATCGATGACGGTTTCACCGGTCAGCGGCGCCTTAAGGCGGATAACGGGGGCAATGCCGGCAGGGGCGTCTGCTGGATCACGGTCCCGCCAACGGCCGTCGTACAGCCGGGCGCTGCCTTCGGCGCGGGCCTTCTCGCGCATTTCCGTCAACTCTTCGGGCGTGCAGTAGCAGTGGTATGCTAATCCGGCATCCAACAGTTGCCGCGCGGCCTCGGCGTGGCGGTCGCGGCGTTCGAATTGAGAAACCGCGTCGCCATCCCAGTTGAGGCCAAGCCACTTCATGCCGGCAAAGATGGCATCGACAGCTTCTTGGGTGGATCTTTTGCGGTCCGTATCTTCAATGCGTAGCCGAAATTCACCGCCATGATGTTTGGCGAACAGCCAATTGAACAGGGCGGTTCTAGCGCCGCCAATGTGCAAAAAACCGGTAGGTGAGGGGGCGAACCGGGTTACGATCATACGAATCCGACGTAAGTCATTGAATTTAAGGGGTTAATCATGAATGAGGCGGCAGTTTACAGGGTAAAGCTGGTTCTGTCATCCTCGCACAGATAATGGCGTTTAGGCGGGGCGGATGAACTTCTTCAGGGGCATAACCCGTTACTCGACATGGATCGTGCAGCCGATGTCGGCTGAACGCGACCGGTGGATTCTTTGGACGCCGGTTTTCTTGGGGGCGGGCATCTCCGTCTATTTTAGTTTGACTGTGGAGCCGGCCGTTTGGGTCGGGATGGCCGTATTGGTGGTGTCGGTTGCTTCGGCGTGGCTATCGCGCTCGCTTGCCGTGCTGTTGCTGATTTCATTGGGAGTGGCAATCGCCGCGGCGGGGTTCTCGGCGGCGCAACTGCGGACATATACGAGCGACCACCCGGTTATTGAGCGTGAAACCGGGCCCTTGTCGGTAAGTGGCCGCATTGTTCGGGTAGAGCCTTTTCCCGATGGCGCTCGATTGACCTTGGACCGCCTGACCATTGGATCGTTGCGGCCCGATCGCGTGCCGCCGACGGTACGGGTTCGGCTTCGCGGTCACCAGCCGCCGCTGGTACCGGGGAACTGGGTGCGGTTGCGGGCGGCACTGTCCCCGCCACCACCGCCCGTTTTCCCGGGCGGGTTCGACCTACAGCGCCAATTCTATTTCCAGGGAATTGGCGGCGTCGGGTTTTCATTCGGCGCCGCCGAACTTGTTGCGTCCGGGGGCGCACAGCTCACTCTCGGCGCACGGATAGAACGGCTCCGTTTGCTGCTGTCGGATCGTATCCGACAGAGGATTGGCGGCGGCGCCGGTGCGGTTGCCGCGGCGCTCCTGACGGGCATGCGCACACAGATTCCAGAACCGGTTTTGGAGGCGTTTCGCCAAGCCGGGCTTGCCCATTTGCTGGCCATCTCCGGGCTGCACATCGGTTTGGTTGCCGGTTTCGTGTTTTTGAGCTTACGCGCAGCCTTGAGCCTGATCCCGGCGTTTGCCCTCGCATATCCCATAAAGAAATGGGCCGCGGTCGTCGCCGTGGCGGCGGCATTCGGCTATGCCGTTATCGCCGGGGCGACAGTGCCGACACAGCGCGCTTTTCTGATGATCGCGTTGGTCCTTTTGGCGGTGGTCATCGACCGGCAGGGGATTTCGATGCGGATGGTGGCGTGGGCCGCACTGATCATCCTCGCCCTTCGGCCTGAAAGCTTGCTTGGCGCAAGTTTTCAGATGTCCTTTGCTGCGGTCGTCGCGCTGATCGCGGTCTACGAGGTTTGGACAGCGAGAACACGGCTACTGTCTGACGCCGCAACATGGTGGCGGCGCCCTGTGATCTACTTCGCCAGCGTCGTCGTCACCACGCTCGTTGCGAGCGCTGCAACGGCGCCGTTCGTAATCTATCACTTCAATCGCGTGGCGCTGTTCGGATTGGCCGCCAACATGATTGCCGTCCCGCTGACCGCGTTTTGGATCATGCCCGTTGCCGTGTTGGCTTTCGTCGTAATGCCTTTCGGCTTCGACGGGCCGCTGCTCGACCTGATGGGGCAGGGCGTTTCCCTCGTTGTCAGCGCCGCGGATACCGTTTCCGGTTGGCAAGGGTCTTCCGTCGGTATTCCTGCTGTACCGTTCGCGGGAGTTGGCGCGATGGTGCTGGGCGGTCTGTGGCTCGCTCTGTGGCGTCAGCGCCTTAGATGGCTAGGACTACCCGTCGTTACTGCGGGCGTTCTGTTCTTTATGGTGCATTCTTCCGGTCCCGACATCATCGTCAGCGGTGACGGCGGCCTATTTGCGGTTCGGACCGCCGATGGAGGGTATGCCCTGTCGACACGCCGCCGGGCGAGGTTTGCCGGAGAAAACTGGTTGCAGCGTGCCGGGTTGTCGGTCGAGGAGCGACGTACCTGGCCCCGCACCGGGTACAGTGATGACGGCAAACTGTCCTGTGACGGCGTCGGATGTATTTACCGCAAGGAACAAGCGCAGATTGCGTTGGTGAGCGACCCCTTGGCGCTTCTGGAGGATTGCCGGCGGGTAAAGGTGATTATCGCGTCCGTTCCCGTCTCGGACCGTCGTTGCCCATCGGCGCATATGGTCATCGACCGGTTTGATCTATGGCGCAATGGCGCGCATGCCGTTTGGGTAACCAAGACAGATGTGCGAATAAAAAGCGTCAATGGTGAGCGCGGACGGCGCCCCTGGGTCATCGCACCTCAATAACAGGGTGCATCAATAGGTGCGCAAGAGACCGACGAGCTTACCCTGAACCTCGACCCGGTCGGGGCCGAAAATCCGTGTCTCATAGGTTTTATTGGCGGGCTCGAGAGCAATGGTATTGCCCTTCTTACGCAGCCTTTTAAGGGTCACCTCGTTGCCATCCACCAAGGCCACGACGATGGTGCCGTTGTCGGCCGAATTGCAGCGTTCGATGATCACCGTGTCGCCGTCGTGAATGCCGGCATCGATCATGGAATCGCCGTCGATTTCCAGGGCGTAGTGCTCGCCTTTGCCGACCATGATCGGCGGCACGTCGATATTCCGGCTCGGGTCACGCAACGCTTCGATGGGCGTGCCGGCGGCAATCCGGCCGAGGAGGGGAAGGGACGTGGCGTCGGGTCCAGATGTCCCTGCCTTGGCAAGGGCGCCTTTGAAACCGCCGTCGATAACATTGGGGGTGAATTTCTTGCGATCTCCACCGCTGCCTCGGTGATTTTCGGGCATCTTGAGGATCTCGAGCGCGCGGGCGCGGTGAGGAAGGCGCCGGATGAAGCCGCGCTCTTCGAGGCCGGTGATGAGACGGTGGATCCCGGATTTGGACTTGAGGTTCAGTGCATCTTTCATCTCGTCAAAGGATGGCGGCACGCCCGAGTCACGCAAACGCTGATCGATAAAAGACAACAACTCATATTGTTTTTTGGTCAGCATGGACGGCCCCCTTCGTCACCCGATTTAGGTCTCACTCGACGGATTGCGGTCAAATCAACCGCGATACACAAGATATGGAACAAAACAAAAACAACGCAAGTGTTCTAGTTTAGTTCTCATTTGGGGTCAAGAGGGAAAATCGGCGAAACGGCCCAGATTTCCGCGAGTACGGCGACGAATGCGCGATTTTCGGGAATTCGCGCTTAAACCCGCGGATCCAACCGAATGATCGGGACACGGGCGCCAGCTTCGACCGGTGGCGCGTGGGGTGGACGGACGACAAGGCAATCTGCTTTGGCAAAGACCGCGAGCATAGAGGAATCCTGCTTATCGAACGGCGTCGCGACGAAATCCCCATCCGCATTCCGCGACAATGTCGCGCGCAGGTAATCCTGACGCCGGTCGTTCTCGGTTAAATCCTTGCCGAGCAATGCCGTCTCTGTCACCGCGCCGGCGGTCTCCGGCGTTTCGGCGCCGAGCATCACGTCGACCATGGGCCGCAGATACAATGTGGAGCAAACGAAGGCGGATACCGGATTGCCAGGCAGGCCGAGCATGGGGCGATCATGGATGGTCCCGAAGATCAGAGGTTTGCCGGGGCGCATGGCGACTTGGGAGAAGGTGATGTCGAGCCCTTCCTTGCCGAGCACGCTTTTCACCAGATCGTAATCGCCCACCGACGCGCCGCCGATGGTGACCAGCATGTCGGCGCCGCGGACGCCTTCAAGCATGGCGCGCAGCGAAGCGGGATCGTCGCGGGCAATACCGAGATTGATGGGTGTGCCGCCGATTGCCCTGATGAAGGCGGACAGGCCAACGCTGTTGGAACTGATGATTTGATCGGGGCCCAGGGGTTCACCGGGCAGGACCAATTCATCGCCGGTGGACAGCAACGCGATCTGCGGTTGGCGGATGACCGATACCCACGGCACATTCATGGCAGCGGCCAGGCCCACATCGCGGGTGGTCAGCCGGCGTCCCTTGGTGAGCAGCGCATCGCCTTCGCGGAAGTCGAGGCCGGCGGGCCGGATGTAGCGGCCCTTGACCGGTGCTTCGGTTACGGTGATCCGATTGCCGTCTGCTTCCGTATCTTCCTGAATGACGATGGCATCGGCGCCCTCGGGAACGGGGGCGCCGGTGAATATACGCACGGCTTCTCCCGGCCCGATGGAACCGGCAAATCCGCTTCCGGCTGCCGATTCACCGATCTGGGTTACGGCCGCCGGAATGGTTTGGACGTCGTCGGATCGCACGGCATAGCCGTCCATCGCAGAGACATCGGCGAAGGGTTGGGTGATACGCGATGGGACGTCTTCCGCAAGGACCCGGCCGAACGCCTCGGTGATGCTGATCCGCTCCGCGTTCAGCGGTTTGACGCCCGCCAGAACCTTCGCCAGCGCTTCGGCAACGGAAATCATCATTTTCAGTCGCTGTCCTCTGCGCGATAAGTGCCGGATTTGCCGCCGGATTTATAGACGAGGCGAATATCGGCGATGCACATCCCTTTGTCGGCGGCCTTGCACATGTCGTAGACGGTGAGGGCGGCAACGGAAACGGCGGTCAGCGCCTCCATTTCCACGCCGGTACGCCCGGCAAGCTTGCAGGTCGCCTCGATATTTACGGCATTGCGGTCGGGATCGCAGCTCAATGTCACGTCGACCGATGACAGCGACAGTGGATGGCATAGGGGGATGAGATCGGGGGTCTTCTTGGCGCCCATGATGCCGGCGAGCTGGGCAACACCCAGCACGTCGCCTTTTTTGACACCGTGAGACGTGATCAACGAGAGGGTTTCCGGTTGCATGTAGACGGAACCCCGCGCGGTTGCCACGCGTTCGGTGACGTCCTTGCCGGAGACGTCCACCATGACGGCGTTGCCTTCGTCATCGATGTGGGTGAGCTTCGTCACGCTGTTCCCGCTTTCTAGGCGTTGACCCGTTTGGCTACGCCCGTCTCGCCGAGCAAGGTCCGGGTCGCCGCTTCGACGTCACTTTGCCGCATAAGGGATTCGCCGACAAGGAAGCACTTGCAGCCCGCCGCCGACATGCGTCCGAGATCGTCATGGCTATAGAGACCGCTTTCGCTGACCAGAAGCGCTTCTTCGCCACGTGCCTTCAAGGCTTGCGCCGCCAGCTTCTCGGTGGTGCGCAAATCCACCTCAAGGGTTTTCAGGTTGCGGTTGTTGATCCCGAGCAGCGCCGGACCGAGGGAAAGCGCCCGATCCATTTCCGCTTCGTCATGCACCTCGACGAGCACATCCATCCCCAATTCGTGGGCAAGGGAGGAGAGGCCGCGTGTATCGGCATCTTCCAAGGCGGCCATGATGATCAGGATGCAGTCAGCACCGATCGCACGTGCCTCGATAATTTGGTAGGGATCGAGCATGAAATCCTTGCGCAGCGCCGGAAGATCGACGGCGGCGCGGGCCGCGATCAAGTCCTCGTCCTTGCCTTGGAAGTAGGGGGTGTCGGTCAGCACGGACAGGCAGCTTGCTCCGCCGCGCGCATAGGCCTTGGCGAGCACGGGTGGGTCGAAATCGTCACGGATCAATCCCTTTGAGGGTGAGGCTTTTTTGATCTCGGTGATGAGCCCGTAGTGACCGGAGTCGGTCACGCTTTTGAGGCGCGCGGCGAACCCGCGCGGCGGCGACGCATCGGCAGCGCGACGCTCAATCTCCGCCTGCGGCACCCGGTCTTTGGAGGCCTCGATATGATGGCGCTTGTCGGCGCAGATGCGTTGCAGAACGTCGCTCATCCTTTATTCGCTTTCGTCCTCGTCGGTACCGCTGTTGGTGATCTCGACCATCTTATCGAGGGCGGCTTTCGCCTTACCGCTGTCGACGGCGTCGGCGGCGAGCGCTACACCGGCCTTGAGATCGCTGGCTTTGTCGGCGACCACCAGAGCAGCGGCCGCATTGTAGAGGACGACATCGCGGTAGGCGCTTTTGTCACCCGAAAGCATCTCGAGAACCGCCTTGGCGTTGGTTTCCGCATCGCCGCCCTTGAGGTCTTCGGGCTTGGCGGTCGGTAATCCCGCATCACTTGGCGTGACTTCGAACGAGGTGACCTTACCGTCCTTCAATTCGGCGACATAGGAAACGCCGGTGGTGGTCAACTCGTCGGTGCCGTCGGCACCATGCATGACCCAGGCGCGCTCGCTGCCGAGATTGCCGAGGGTTTCGGCGATGGGTTCGACCCATTCGCGGGAGAACACGCCGGTCACCTGACGCTTCACACCCGCGGGGTTACAGATCGGGCCAAGCAGATTGAAGATCGTCCGGGTCGCCAGCTCGACACGCGGGCCCGCGACATGGCGCATGGCGCTGTGATGGCGCGGCGCCATCAGGAACCCGATCCCGGCTTCCCGGATCGATTGCTCGATCAGCGCGAAATCCGCGTCCGTATTGATGCCGAGGGCGCTCAGCGTATCCGCCGCGCCGGACTTGGACGACAAGGCACGATTACCGTGCTTGGCAACTGGTACGCCACAGGCCGCGACGACAATGGCCGCGCCGGTGGAGATGTTGAAGGTGCCGGTGGCGTCACCGCCGGTACCGACCACATCGATGGCATCGGCGGGCGCTTTGACGTACAGGCATTTGGCGCGCATGGCTCGGGCGGCACCGGTGATCTCGGGGACGGTTTCGCCGCGAACCCGCAGTGCCATTAGGAGACCGCCGATCTGCGCCGGCGTCGCATTGCCCGACATGATGATGTTGAAGGCCTGCTCGGCGGCTTGTTCGTCCAGCGCCGTGCCCGTCGCCACTTGGGCGATAAAGCCTTTCAGGTCCTGCGTCGTATCGCTCATGCCGGCACCCGTTCCTTGTCGACCATCTTGAGGAAATTGCCCAACAGGTCATGGCCGTGCTGAGAGGCGATGCTCTCGGGATGAAACTGGACCCCGGTGATGGGCAGGGTCTTGTGCGCGATTCCCATAATGATGCCGTCTTCGGTCTCGGCGGTGACCTCCAAGGCATTGGGCCACGGATTCCGCGCGACCATCAGAGAATGATAACGCGTCGCGTCGAAGGGATTGGGCAGCCCCTGGAAGATACCTTTGCCGTCATGATGGATGGCGCTCAGTTTGCCATGCATGGGAACAGGAGCGCGGACGACGCGTCCGCCAAAAGCTTGGGCGATGGCCTGATGGCCGAGGCATACGCCGAAGATCGGCATCTTGCCGGCCGCCATCGTAATCAGATCGAGGCAAATACCGGCCTTATCCGGATCGCAGGGGCCCGGCGAAATGAGGATTCCGTCGGGACGGAGAGCGAGGGCCTCGGTCGCCGAGAGGGCATCGTTTCGTTTCACGACCACATCCGCGCCCAACTCGCCAAGGTAGTGGGTGAGGTTGTAGGTGAAGCTATCGTAGTTGTCGATAACCAGTATCATTTCAACACGTTATATCATTTTCTTAATGTGGTGACTGGCCGTTTTCCGGTCCTGGTGTCGTGCGCCCGCCACAATGCAAGGCGCGCCCCTGGGCGTCAAGAACGTTGGCGCTCCGGAAGGCGCGGAAGTCTCACGCGTTCTTGACCTTCCAGCCCCTGGAACGCTTACAAAAACCTTCTATCATACTGTAAGGTTTGGAACCAGGACCCATGGACAAAACCGTCGACGACAGCGCGAAGACCGAAACGGATCCAGTATGCGGCATGAAGGCCGATCCGGCGACGGCGCCCTCCCATGAGCACGCGGGCACGACCTATTATTTTTGCTGCAATGGTTGCCGTACGAAGTTCGCCGCCGACCCGGAGAAATACCTCAATTCTCAGCCGGAAGAACTACCCGCCGAAGGTCTCGAGAACGTCGTTTTCACCTGCCCCATGGACCCGGAGGTGCGCCAGCTCGGACCGGGCACGTGCCCCATTTGCGGCATGGCGTTGGAGCCCGAGGATCCGACGGCTGCTTTCGGCGCCGAGAACGATCCCGAACTAAAGGATATGACGCGACGCTTCTGGTTCGGTGGCATTTCTGCGGTGCCGGTGTTGTTTCTCGCCATGAGCCACCTCATCCCTGGCAATCCGGTTCATCACTACGTCTCCGATTGGCTGTCGGGCTGGATACAGTTTTTGCTGTCTACACCCGTCGTGTTTTGGGCGGGTCGTCCGTTGTTCGAACGGTTCTGGTCCTCGCTCCGCTCCAGAAACCTCAACATGTTCACGTTGATCGGTCTCGGCGTCGGCGTCGCTTACGTCTATAGCTTGGCTGCTATTTTTGCGCCCGGCGCTTTCCCGGAAGCATTCCGGACCGACACCGGCACGGTGCCCGTCTATTTCGAAGCCGCCGCAGTAATCACGGTACTCGTCCTCTTGGGGCAGGTGCTGGAGCTGCGCGCCCGCCACCGGACCGGCAGCGCCATCCGCGCGCTCCTCGATCTGTCGCCCAAGACCGCCCGACGTCTTAGCGATCATGGTGAAGAGGACGTTGCCCTGGATGACGTGCAGGAGGGCGATCGGTTACGAGTGCGTCCGGGTGAAGCCGTGCCCGTCGACGGGACCGTGATCGAAGGGGCGAGCCACGTGGACGAAGCCATGATCACCGGCGAGGCCGCGCCTGTCGCTAAGGGCGAAGGCGATCCCGTGACCGGTGGTACCATCAACGGCGCAGGCGGGTTCGTGATGCGTGCCGACAAGGTCGGCAGCGAAACCATGCTGGCGCGGATCGTCGCTATGGTTGCTGAAGCGCAGCGCAGCCGCGCCCCCATCCAGCGCCTCGCCGATGTCGTCGCCTCCTATTTCGTACCCACCGTGGTCGCGGTTGCCGTCGTGACCTTCGTTATTTGGGCGGTCTTCGGCCCGCAGCCGCGTTTCGCATTTGCGTTGGTCAACGCGGTTGCGGTGTTAATCATCGCCTGTCCTTGCGCGCTCGGATTGGCGACGCCGATCTCGATCATGGTGGCGACGGGACGGGGGGCCCTCGCCGGGGTCTTGATCCGCGACGCGCAATCCCTCGAAACGTTGGAAAAGGTGGACACTCTGGTCGTCGACAAGACCGGCACGCTCACCGAAGGCAAGCCCCGAGTCGTCGCTATCGTCCCCGCAGAAAGCAGCGGCGAGAGTGCTTTGATGGCCGTGGCCGCCGGGCTCGAAACCGGCAGCGAACATCCCATCGCGGCTGCCATACTTTCGGCGGCGAAGGAGCGGAATGTCCAGCCCGCACCGGTCAGCGGCTTTGAATCGCGGACCGGCCTCGGCGTTATCGGGGCGGTGGAAGGGCGGAACGTCGCGCTCGGCAACCAGGCACTGATGGCGGAGATTGGCGTCGATATCGACCCGTTGAAGGAGCCCGCCGAGAAGCACCGCAAGAACGGTGAAACGGTGATATTTGCCGCCCATGGCGACCGGCTCGCCGGGGTCATCGGCATCGCCGACCCGATCAAGGAGACGACACCCGCCGCGTTGGCCGCGCTGCGCGACATGGGGCTCGAGATCGTGATGCTGACCGGCGACGCGCCGCAAACGGCGGCTGCTGCTGCCGCTCAACTTGGCATCGACCGGGTGGAGGCGGGCGTTCTTCCCGCGGGCAAGGGCGATATCGTCCGGGAACTGCGCGCGGCGGGACGGAAGGTGGCCATGGCGGGCGACGGCGTCAACGACGCGCCGGCCTTGGCCGAAGCCGATGTCGGAATAGCCATGGGCACGGGTGCCGATGTCGCCATGGAAAGTGCCGGGATTACGTTGGTGAAGGGCGATCTTCAAGGGCTGGTGCGGGCGCGCAAACTCTCGGAAGCGGCGATGCGCAACATTCGCCAGAATCTGTTTTTTGCTTTCGCCTATAATACGGTGGGCGTGCCGGTGGCGGCGGGTATTCTGTTCCCGGTCTTCGGATTGCTGCTGAGCCCCATTTTCGCGAGCGTCGCCATGAGCCTCAGTTCCGTGTCCGTCATCGGCAATGCGCTACGCCTGCGGACCGTGAAGCTGTAGGCGACAGAAATCGGAGGAAGGCGTATGAACATCGGAAAAGCGGCCAGCCAATCCGGCGTTCCCGCGAAGACCATCCGGTATTATGAAAGCATCGGCCTCGTGGCCGAGCCGAACCGGACGCCGAGCGGCTATCGTGATTATGACGAAGCCGATATCGAAACGCTCAAATTCGTTCATCGGGCCCGAAGTCTTGGATTCCCCATCCGTGATGTTGCCAGCCTCCTGGATCTTTGGCGCGACCGCGACCGGTCGAGCGCCCAGGTCAAGGCGCTGACCCAGCGGCATATCGACGAGATCGGGCAACGGATCGATGAGCTTCAATCGATCCGGAAGACCCTGATGGACCTGTCCCGGCGGTGTCATGGCGACAACCGGCCGGATTGCCCGATTCTTGAGGATCTTGCCGCCGAAACCCGCCGCTAAGGTGCGTTTGGTAAATCCTTTTGCGGCCGAAAAATCCCGGAAATCCGGGAGTTCATACGCGTTCACGCTCAACAGGTTCTCATTTGGTCAACCTAATCTCATATAGAATGACCAGATGGCTTCATTGAAAAAGAAACGTCCGAGCCGGGTATTCCCGATGCTCCTCTATATCGCAGCCGGGGGAATGGCGGCCGGCATCGGCTATGGCTCCGTGTGGACGGCGGCCCAATTCATTCCCAAACCCAAACCGGTCACCGCGGAACTTCAGGCGCCCGCCACGGCGTCCCCCATGGTTTCGCTGGCGGAACCGCCCAGCCCGTTTGTAACTGCCGGCGATCCCATATCTCCCTTGCGGCTGCCGAAGTTACGCCCGGTGATTCTTCTGGAAGGGGAAGGTGTCAGCCATCCTTATGAAGAGATACCCCACGAACCCGTTTACGAACCGGAACATCCGCCCAGACAAATGCCCGAACATATGAATGATGTCGAGGCGCCTTCGACGGATATGGATGTGGCGGGCGAAGAAAACCTGCCTTGGCGGCGGAACGCGGTGGCCGTTCCGGATACGGGCGATCGTCCCTTGATCGCAATCGTCATCGACGATGCCGGCCTCGATAAAGATCGCACGTTGCAGATCATCAATCTGCCGGGGCCGATGACGATTTCCTTCCTGCCTTACGCAAGCCGGCTTCGGGATCAGGTATCCCTGGCACGCGAGAACGGCCACGAGATCATGCTGCATGTTTCCATGGAGCCGGAAAACGCGGCGCTCGATCCCGGTCCCCACGTGCTGCGTGTCGGCGATTCCGAGGCGGTCATGCTCGAGAATCTGTCGTGGGCTCTGGGCCGGTTCAGCGGCTATGTGGGAATCAACAACCATATGGGCAGCAAGTTCACGACGGATGCCGGAGGCATGCGGATCGTCATGCAGGAGCTGCAGCGCCGGGGCCTGTTGTTCGTCGATTCACGCACCAACCGCGAGACCGTGGCCGGTGCCATGGCCCGTAGTATCGGTGTCCCTGTCGCCGAGCGGAACGTTTTTCTGGATCACAAAGCGACAGCGGAGGCGGTAACGGATCAGCTCCGCCAGCTTGAAGAGATTGCGCGCAAACGCGGACATGCCGTGGGCATCGGCCATCCCCGCGACGCGACCATCGAGGTGTTATCGGCTTGGCTGCCGACCGCGGCGGAAAAGGGCTTTGCGCTCGTGCCGATCAGTGCCGTCGTTCTCGAAGAACAAAACCTCGAGCTATCCGCCCGCAAAGCCGGGGAGTCGAGGTAGGGGGCCTCTACTTTTCTCGGCCCGATGGTTCGAATGTGAAAGATACCGCGGCGCCGTCAGTATCGTTTCCGGTACCTGCGCCGTAGCCCCGGCGCGGGCTTTCAAATGTCCCTGAGGCTTGCAGCCCATTCGTGCACAGTATCTTCCACGTTCCTTTTGGCGCCTCTGATTTTTCATAGCCGCCGGTTTCTACTTCCCAAGATCCGCTGCACGAACCTGATTTTCCCGGCAATGTGACGGCCATTCGGCCGTTTTTCCCCTCGGGGTTCGAGGCCAAAAGTCGCCCTTTGGCATTGTCGTAATGTCCGGTCCACACCAGCGTCAGCGCCGCTGAAAGCGTATCGTCCCGGGTTTGGCTTTGACTCGCCTTTGCAACATGTTCGGGTATCCGGTGTCCTTTGACGCCGATGGATCGAACGACCTGCGTTATATAGTCGTCGGACAAGGGCCTGTATGGATCATGACAGTAAAATCCGATCAGACGTTCAGTTCCTTGCGCCGATATCGAGTCTGTCCCGCCCCAAATCTGCTCGAACGCGAAGCATTCAAGGTTGGGAAGTTTAAACTGCTGAATATTGGCAAGGCCGAAGACGTTTCGAATTCTGCTTATTTCACCTGGAATCGCCTTTCCGAGCGTGCCGAACTCAAGTTTCGAGACGAACTCCTCCACGACGTCGCTTGAAAATTTCGTAAAAAAATATCCGGGTTCGAGCGAATGAAAAGTAATGCGGATAATCGGATATTTTGATTCACCTATCGGGCGCCAAAATCCGTTGACGGTTTGCACCGTATAGTCCGCCGCGATCCTTCGTTGGAACTGTGCCCGCATCGGCAGCCCATCCGGGTGGGCAAATAGAATAGGGGACTCGTCGGCCGCGATTGTGGTCTGGTGCGGTTGATTGGCGGTCGATTGGCAGGCCGCCAACGAAATTATCGAGATCACCGCGATCGTCAGCTGAGGAAGCCATTTAGGTAAGGCATGCCTAAACGGATTTCCAACAGATGCGCTTGCCGATTGAAAGTCCATAAGTCTATCCCCTGTTAGCGAGAATCGTTCTTCTGATTTTTGGTAACGATTGCGCGCGGTTCATGCCGGTTCGGATGTCGCTTCCATACATCGTTTTTAGGATCAGCGTATCCCAGTAGGTGAGCGTTTCGGTACGCGACGCGTAGTTCAGAATGGATGGCACGAGACTTGTGTGGGCAAGTCCGAAGCCGTGCAGCGTTTCGTGGTACAGGCATTTCTCCAACGGAATTTCCGATCGCATGGCAACACTGATCTCGACCGACTTTATTCCGTCGGTTTCATTTCGCTCTACATGTGCTGCGCAAGCGGAAAATTCGGAGCCATTGATAATGAGGTTCGCGGTGTCGACGAAGGTGTATTTGAAATTGGCGAGATTGGCACCGGCAAAGGTGATCTCCCGGCCGGCGATTGATCCGACCTCTTTGAGGATACGCCGTGCCGTTGCGACTTGGTGGTCGCCGTTGGCGTCACCGACATAGGCATAGATTTGTTTTTCCCATCGGTAAATTTTGTGGTTTTCGTAATCAGATTCCAGCATGACCCACGTTGACACGGGATGCCCGCCCGGTGTTCCAAGAAAGGCAAGTTGGTTGAATACCCGAACAGCGGTGTCCTGCGAAGAGGTACTCTGGCATGCAGACAAGAAGACGGCGATACCCGTCGCCGCCAACGGGGTTCGTATCATTTGTCGCGTTCTCTCAATTTGTCCGGGTCGGGGAAAGAGCAGTTTGAAACTGCGGACCAGCGTTCCGGCCCGTCGAACCACCCAAATTCCCACACGTCGCGCTCCCTATCGCTCCGGCGATTATCGATTTTTGCTGCCGGTATCGGGTGCAACTTTACCCGCCCGTGACACGGGTGTCATGGGAGAATATCTCGTGATTCGCGGGCGGCGTAAAAACGCAGGAAACGTATGCGCGGGGAAGGGTTCGCCTAGGACCGTACGAGCCCGGCAACGCCAATCGATTGGACGATTTTATCGATGAATCCGTCTGCGGGCGGCAGGCCCGTTCCATGGCAATAGTAGCCCAACAGGCGATCATTGGGCTGGCGTGAGACGGTCGTCGTCCAGATCTGCGCGAAAGCGAAGCAGTTGACGTCCTTTAGCTTGAACCGCTGCACGTTGACCGGACCGAACGCGTTTTGGTGGGTGCTCTTTTCGCCGGGAACCGCTTTGCCAAGATCCCCGAAACGCACTTTCGCGAGATAGCTGTCGACGACATTTCCGGAGCCATCGGTGAAGTACTTGCCGGGCGCGGCGGACTGTAACGTCATTTGGATGACCGGATAGCTCGCAGGCGCGGATGGCCGCCAAAATCCCGTGATGGTCTGCAATCTGTCGCCCGGGGTACCCGGTCGCCGGAAACGTGCCTTAAGGGGAACGCCGTCCGGGTGAACGAAGGAGAGCGGCGACCGCTCGACGGGAATGAGGGGATGGGCCTGCGGTGCCGGCTGTAGATTGGAGGACTGGCACCCCGCAAGCGTGAGCGTGGCAAATACGAGAGTGCTGCATAGACGGCGAGTCGTGGCAGACATTGAAGCGAATCCCAAGCGGCTGGAATTCAAAAGATTAGCAAGATTTGGTTAGCTTTTCGTTATGACCCGTTCATCCGTGGTCATCGCGCAGGCGCAAATCGATTACTAAAACTCCCGGTTGGCGGTGGTGCCGCCGGCAAAACGCACGGCTTCCTCTGCGGCGCGCACCAGGGCGCGGGCCTTGTTGCGGCATTCCTGGTATTCGGACTCGGGGTTCGAATCGGCGACGATGCCGCCGCCTGCCTGGACATAAAGGGTCTTGTCCTGAAGCACCGCCGTTCGCAAGGCGATACAGGTATCCATATCGCCGTCGGCACCGAAATAGCCGATGCAACCGGCATAGATACCGCGCCGCGTACTTTCCAGCTCGTCGATGATTTCCATGGCCCGGATTTTCGGGGCGCCCGAAACGGTGCCCGCCGGGAAGCCGGACAGCAACGCATCGACGGCGTCGTATTTCGGATCCAGTTCGCCTTCGACGTTGGAAACGATGTGCATGACGTGGGAATAGTGTTCGATGATCATTTGGTCGGTCACCGTCACGGTGCCCGTTTTGGCGACCCGGCCAACGTCGTTGCGGCCGAGATCGAGCAGCATTAGATGCTCGGCCAATTCCTTCGGATCGGAAAGCAAGTCTTCGGCCAGCGCCTTGTCCTCGGCGGCATTCTTGCCGCGCGGACGGGTGCCGGCGATGGGGCGGATGGTGACCTGACCTTCCCGCACACGGACGAGCAATTCCGGGCTCGATCCAACAATGGAAAAATCGCCGAAATCGAGGAAGAACAGAAAGGGCGACGGATTGATCCGCCGCAACGCACGGTACAATGCTAGCGGCGGCAACTCGAAGGGCAAAGAGAAACGTTGCGACAGCACCACTTGGAAGATGTCGCCGGCATAGATGTATTCCTTCGCCTTCTCGACGATGGCGTGAAACTCTGCAGGCTCCATGTTGGATTGCGGTTCACCCAATTGCGGGGCGTCGTCGCCGTCCACATCCTGGCGCGGCAACGTTGCCGCGAAATCATCGAGTACGACCTGCAGCCGTTCCTTGGCGGCTTTGTATGCATCATCCGCCGTCCCGCCACTCGCTGGCCATACCGGGGTAACGACGGTGACCGTATCCTCGACCGTGTCGAAGATGGCGATCACGGTCGGGCGCAGAAACTGGCCGTCGGGAACGTCGATGACGGTGGGATTGGTATCGGGGATGTCTTCGGCGAGCCGCACCGCGTCATAGCCGAGATAGCCGAATAGGCCGGCGGCCATGGGCGGCACGCCCTCCGGCATGTCGATGCGGCATTCGGCCAACAAAGCGCGGAAAGAGGCGAGCGTTCCCTGCTCCTTGGAAATCGGGCAGGGGTCAAAGGACTTCGCATCTTTGAGGGCGTTGCGGTTGATTTCCGCCCTGTTGCCGTAACAGCGCCAGATCAGATCGGGCCGGATACCGACAAAGGAATAGCGGCCGCGAATGGAGCCGCCTTCCACCGATTCCAGCAAGAAGCTGTTGGGCAGGCCTTTGGCCAGCTTGATCATGGCCGAAACCGGTGTTTCCAGATCGGCGATCAGCTTGGTCCACACCACCTGTGGCTGGCCACCTTCGAAATCTTTGGCGAAGGCGGTAAAGGCCGGTTCCACCTGCATGGTTCTAGAACAGTTCGCTGATGTTGTTCTGATTGACGGTGACGCCGTATTTGTCCTGGAGCGCTTGCGTCAGTTGTTCGCGGAGGTCCTGATCCATCGCGTTGGCGATCTGTGTGCTGAGCGCTTTCTTCTGCTCCGCGCCACTGCTCGGTTGCGCATCAACGATGTCTTCCAGCCGCGCCATATAATGTGCGTTGCGTCCGGCTGCCCAAGCCGCCTCGCCGCGCTTGAGCCCAAACAGATCGGCGATCAGGATGGTCGGCAAATCCTGGCTCAGCTTTTCGCCGAGGCCCTGGCCGCTGCGCAGGAAAGGCTGCGTTTTCACGACCTCGGCGTTCACCGAGGAGGCGACGTCGGCCATCGACGAGCCGCCCTTGAGCTTTTCCATCAACTCGGCCGCCTTCTGGTCGGCCAAGTCCATGCGTCGTTGCCGTTCCCAACCGGCTATGGCTTGATCGCGTACCTCTGCGAGAGGGCGCAGGGCTGGCGGCGTGATCTTATCGACCCGCAGGACCATGTAGCCCGCATTGCCGATATCGGTTAGCGCGCTTTCATCGCCTTCCGGCGTGTCGAAGGCCGTGCGCACGATAACGTTCTGCTTGTCGAGACCTTCGACGGGCTTGTTATCGCGATCGAGTCCGAAGGAATTCAGGCTGTCGATCTTCATGACCTTCAAATTGAGCTGCGCCGCTGCCTCTTCGAGGGTCGCGCCACCGCCCAATGCGTCTTCGAGCCGATTGGAAAGATCGAACAGAACGTCGACGGCTTGCTCTTCCGCCAACTGGCGCCGCAGGTCGGCGCGAACCGAGTCGAAACTGTCTTCTTTGGCCGGCGTAATGGTCTCGACCTTGACGATATGCCAGCCGAGATCGGTCTGAATAGGATCACTCACGGCGCCTTCGCCGAGACTGAAGGCGGCATCGGCAAGCGCGGGCAGGGGAACTTGCGCCCTGGTGACGGTGCCGAGATCGACGGTCGTTTCATCGAGCCCGGCAGCGTCCTTCGCGACGCTGATGAAATCCTCGCCGGCAGCAATCTTGACGTGCGCCAGCTTGGCCGTCTCTTCGTCCGACACCAGGATTTGCAAAAGCTTACGGGTCTCGGGGTGCCTATATTGCGCGATCCGGGCCTGATACTCGTCCTGAAGCCGTTGTTCGGGAATATCGATCTCGTCGACGACATCCTCCGCCCGCAATTGGACGACCGTCACGGTTCGATATTCCGGGGCGGTGAAGCTGATCTCGTTGTCTTTGTGGAAGGCGGTGAGTTCTTCTTCGCTCGGGGTTCCGATATCGGTGAAGATTTTGTGGTCGACGCGGATCACGTCCGCGATCCGGCGTTCGTTCCGGTAGCGATAGATCGGGTCGACAAGGGCATCGGGAACGGCATTGGTGCTACGGATACCGCTGAGGAACTGTTGCTCCAGGATCTGCGCGCGCAGCTGGGCGATGAAGGCGCCTTCGCTCAATCCCGTTTGCCGGAGGAATTGCTCGTAGGCGGCGCGGTTGAAATTACCGGATTGATCCTGGAATTGTTTATCCGCTCGGATGACGGCGCTCACGAGTTCGTCGGTGACGATCAGCCCCATGTCATTGGCGCTAAGCCGGATCAGGTCGCGATAAACGATGTTGCGCAGCGCTTCTTGGACGATACGCCCCTTGAGGGACTGAATCATTTCTGGGGTGGCGCCGCTGAGGCGCAGGGATTGTTCGTACTGACTTATTTCGCGGTCCAACTCGAAGGGCAGGATTTCAATGTCACCGACTTCGGCAACCGGCTGCTGTTGGATGTTGCCGGGCGTGATGTAATCGCCGATCCCCCAGACACCGAAGCTCAGGATCAAGATTGCGAATAGGATTTTGGCGCCCCAAGAGATGATCTTTTCGCGTAAATTTCCAAGCATCGGTCGTTACCTGTATTCCCGGTGTCAATCTGGCCAAGTCCTTTAAATGCCGGCTGAAAACGATGCCGGCGGCCAGGGCGCGGCATCATAGAAGCGTGGCCTAGGGCGGGCAACATGCAAATCTCTCATGAAATTTCCGTTTCCCGCCGACTTCCGCCACTTTGGCGCCGGTTTCTGATGCACATACCGGAACCCTATGCTACATAGCTCCGAATTCGACATCACGATTCTGAAATTCGCACTTTTCAAACCCGATACGTAAAAAATCCCGATATGACCGATACACGCCGCCCGCTAATCGCGGGGAACTGGAAAATGAATGGCTCCGTCGCCGACGGTGTCGCGTTGGCGAGCGGGCTCGCCGATAAGATGCGCGCCCATTCCGCGCCTGCTTTCGATATGCTCGTGTGCCCGCCCGCAACGCTGTTGCTGAAAGTCGCCGAGGCGCTCTCCGGCTCGGGGATCTCCTTGGGCGGCCAGGATTGCCATGCCAAGGAGCACGGTGCGCACACCGGGGACATCAGCGCCAAGATGCTGGCCGACGTCGGCTGTCAATTCGTGATCGTTGGCCATTCGGAGCGCCGTGCGGATCATGGTGAGACCGATGCCGTCGTCCGATCGAAGGCGGAGGCGGCGTTGGCCGCCGGGTTGACCCCGGTGATCTGCGTCGGCGAGACGGAGGCCGAACGGGATGCGGGCCGGGCGCTTGAGGTGGTCGGCAGCCAGCTGAAGGGCTCTCTGCCCGATGGCGCCGGTGACAAAATCGTTGTCGCGTATGAGCCTGTTTGGGCCATAGGCACGGGCCGGACCCCGACGCCGGACGATGCGCAAGAGGTTCATGCGGCCATCCGCGCCGATCTTCACGGCCTGACTGGTGCTGCGGAGCAAATCCGGGTGCTTTATGGCGGCTCGGTAAAGCCCGATAACGCGGCCTCGCTCCTGTCGCTACCTGATATCGACGGCGCCTTGGTCGGCGGGGCGAGCCTCAAGGTGGCCGATTTCTGGGGGATTGCCGAAAGCTGCGGCTAGCGCTCGTTGCCACGCGGGCTAAATGGAGGCTGGCCAAAACCGCCCTAAAGGACTAAAAAGCCGCCGCCGGGGTGGGGAATAGACGCCCGGCGCACGAGAGGAATTTATGACTGCTGTCATCATCGTCATTCATCTGTTGCTGGCCCTCGCGCTGATCGGCCTCGTTCTGATTCAGCAAAGCGAAGGCGGCGGCCTCGGCATCGGCGGGTCGTCGTCCGGTGGCGGCATGGGTGGTTTTATGACGGGCCGCTCGACGGCTAATCTGTTGACGCGTGCCACTGCGATCGTCGCGGGGTTGTTCATGGTGACCAGTCTCGGTCTCGCGCTGTTGGCGAGCGGATCGTCCGCCGATCGTACCGGTTCGATTCTCGACCGCACCGCGCCGGTCGAGCAGCAAATGCCGGCGCCCCCGGCGCCCGGTCAGCCGCCCGCGCCAGGTCAGTAGGCGCATGTGCAGCGGACACCGCTGCGTATTTTCATCCACAGAAAAAATCGATTGGGACGGTATTTCGAGCGTCTCTCCTCTTCCTAAGCACAAGATGTTGTTGTAGTGTCGGGGTCCATGACGCGGTTTATCTTCATCACCGGCGGCGTGGTTTCTTCCCTCGGAAAAGGGCTGGCATCGGCGTCCCTCGGCGCACTTCTTCAAGCGCGCGGGTTTAAGGTTCGGTTGCGCAAACTGGATCCTTATTTGAACGTCGATCCGGGAACCATGAGCCCCTATCAACATGGCGAGGTTTTTGTCACCGACGATGGCGCGGAGACGGACCTCGACCTCGGCCACTACGAACGCTTCACGGGCGTCAATGCCCGCCAAAGCGACAATGTCACCACCGGACGGATCTATTCCAACGTCATCGCCCGCGAACGCCGCGGCGGTTATTTGGGCGCGACCATCCAGGTGATCCCCCACGTCACCGATGCCATCAAGGAATTCGTGACCAGCGATCTCGACGGCGAGGATTTCGTGTTGTGCGAGATCGGCGGCACGGTGGGCGATATCGAAAGCCTGCCGTTTCTCGAGGCCATCCGACAATTGGGAAACGAGCTTGGCCGCGAACGGACGATGTTTGTTCATGTCACCCTGGTGCCTTATATCGCGGCGGCCGGGGAATTGAAGACCAAGCCGACCCAGCACAGCGTGCGTGAACTTCAGAACGTCGGTATCCAGGCAAACTTACTTTTGTGCCGGGCCGAGCAACCCATCCCCGAGTCGGAACGCCGCAAGATTGCCCTGTTCTGTAACGTGCACGAAGAAGCCGTGGTGCCGGCCCTCGATGTCAGAAGCATCTATCAGGTGCCGTTGAGCTATCACGAGCAGGGGTTGGATCGTGAGGTATGCCGCCATTTTGGCCTCGACAGCGCGCCCGAGCCCAACCTCGCGCCGTGGCAGAACATCGTCCAGCGGGCGGTCGAGCCGGAAGGCGAGGTGGCCGTGGCTATCGTTGGCAAATACACCGGCCTGCAGGATGCCTATAAATCGCTGTCCGAGGCGCTCGCGCATGGCGGCATCGCCAATAATGTGCGGGTCAAACTCAAGTGGCTCGAATCGGAAACCTTCGAAAACGGCGGTACCGTCCAGCATCTCGAAGACGTCCATGCCATTCTGGTGCCTGGCGGTTTCGGCGAGCGCGGCGCCGAGGGCAAGATCCAGGCGGCGCGCTTTGCCCGCGAACGCGGCGTGCCGTATTTCGGCATTTGCTTTGGGATGCAGATGGCGGTCCTCGAAGTCGCCCGCAATCTGGCCGGTATTCAGGGTGCCGGCTCGACAGAATTCGGTCCGTGCGAAAACGCCGTGGTCGGCTTGATGACCGAATGGGAGCAGGGCGGCGTCAAACAGGTCCGCAACGAGGAAAGCGACAAGGGCGGAACCATGCGTCTCGGCGCTTATCCTTGTGTTCTCGGTGACAACAGCCGTGTGGGTCAGATTTATGGGGAGCGGGAAATCTCCGAGCGCCATCGCCACCGCTACGAAGTAAACATGGCGTACGAATCGGATCTGGCCCGGGTCGGCATGGTGTTTTCCGGCAAATCGCCCGACGGCGTGCTCCCCGAGATCGTCGAGATTCCCGAACACCCGTGGTTCATCGGCGTACAGTTCCATCCGGAACTCAAATCGCGGCCGTTCGAACCGCATCCTCTGTTCACCGACTTCATCCGTGCCGCCGTCGAACAGTCGCGGCTCGTGTGATGACGGCACCCCGCCACATTTCCATCGGATCGGTCACGGTCGGCAACGATTTGCCGCTGACCATCATCGCGGGGCCGTGTGCGCTGGAAAGCCGTGACCATGCCCTCGATATGTCCGGAAAATTGGCGGAACTGGCGAAGAAGTTGGGCATCGGCATGATCTACAAGACGTCCTTCGACAAAGCCAACCGTACCAGCGTCAACAGCGTACGCGGCATCGGCCTCGACGACGCGCTGCCGATCTTCGCCGAAATCCGTGAAACCACGGGCCTGCCGGTGCTCACCGACGTGCATTTGCCCGAGCAATGTGCCAAGGCGGCCCAAGCGGTCGACGTGCTCCAGATTCCCGCCTTCCTGTGCCGCCAAACCGATCTGCTGGTCGCGGCGGGCGAAACCGGCAAGGCCATCAACGTGAAGAAGGGGCAGTTCCTGGCGCCCTGGGACATGGCAAATGTGGTGAAGAAGATCGAAAGCACCGGCAACAAGAACACGATGGTATGCGAACGCGGCGCGAGCTTCGGCTACAACACCTTGGTTTCGGATATGCGCTCGCTGCCGATCTTGGCCAAGACCGGCTGTCCGGTGATCTTCGATGCCACCCATTCGGTGCAGCAGCCGGGCGGGCAGGGCGATACCTCCGGCGGCCAGCGGGAGTTCGCCCCGGTGTTGGCGCGGGCCGCCGTCGCCGTCGGTGTGGCAGGGGTGTTCATGGAAACCCACGAGGACCCGGATAACGCGCCGAGTGATGGACCTAATATGATTAAATTCAATGAATTGTCTGGTATAATTGATAATTTACTTGAATTTGATCGTATCGCCAAGGCGGCCCCGGTTCGCGTCTAATATCGATGACGCGGCCTGCCGGAACCCTCCGTTCTGCGACGTCTGACGACGCCACTCTCCTGACCGATTTGACCCTCCGTTCCAAGGCCAGTTGGGGCCACGATGCCGCTTATATGGCGGCGGTCGCCGGACCTTTGACGGTGACGCCCGAGCGGATGGCTGGGTGCCGATGTGAAATCATGGAGGATGCAAAGGGGCGTGCCATGGGGTTCTACCTTGTGGCCGCCACGCCCCCCGAGGCCAAGCTCGACCTTCTCTTCATCGAACCGGATTTTCTCCGCCAAGGGGTCGGGACGATCCTGTTGCGCCACGCCTTGGCGGCGGCTCGGGATGCCGGGTGCACGTCGATGATGCTGGACAGCGATCCCAACGCCGCCGGTTTTTATGCGGCCCAAGGGGCGCGGCAAATTGGGACCAAGCTTTCCGAGGCATCGGGGGCCCGGCTTCCCATCATGGTCTTTGACCTTTAGGCCGGGCTCCTCCGCCAAGGCTGCCTAAGACGCGCTTGCGCATTTTTCCGTCGCGGGCTATTTCAACCCGCCGCGACAACGTATCGCGCGCCGTACTCTGGAGGGCTCAAAATGACTGCAATTATCGATATTCATGGCCGGGAAATCCTTGATTCCCGCGGCAATCCGACCGTTGAGGTCGACGTGCTGCTGGAAACCGGGGCCCACGGCCGCGCCGCCGTGCCCTCCGGCGCGTCCACCGGCGCCCACGAAGCGATGGAACTTCGTGACGGCGACGTCTCGCGGTATGGCGGCAAGGGCGTGCAGAAGGCCGTCGACAACGTTAACGGCGAGATCTTCGAAACCCTCAGCGGTCTCGACGCCGAAGATCAGCTGTCCATCGACCACGCGCTGATCGAACTCGACGAAACGCCGAACAAGGCGCGCCTCGGCGCCAATGCCATCCTCGGCGTCAGTCTCGCGGTCGCCAAGGCGGCGGCCGAAGAAGCCGGTCTGCCGCTTTACCGCTATATCGGCGGGGTGAGCGCGTCGCTGCTGCCGGTGCCGATGATGAATATCATCAATGGCGGCGCACATGCCGACAACCCCATCGACATCCAGGAATTCATGATCATGCCGGTCGGCGCTTACAGCGTCGCCGACGCCGTGCGCATGGGCTCGGAAATCTTCCACGCGTTGCGCGCCGGGCTCAAGGACGCGGGCCACAATACCAACGTCGGTGACGAAGGCGGCTTCGCGCCCATGCTCAAAAGCGCCGACGAGGCTCTTGGCTTCATCATGAAGTCCATCGACGCGGCGGGCTACAAGCCGGGCGAAGATATTTATCTCGCCCTCGATCCGGCTTCGACCGAGTTCTACAAGGACGGCAAGTACGTGCTGGCGGGCGAAGGCAAGACCCTCGATGCCGAAGGCATGGCCGTCTATTACGCCGATCTCTGTGCGCGCTACCCCATCATCTCCATCGAGGACGGCATGGCCGAAGACGATTGGGAAGGCTGGGCCCTGTTGACCGAAAAGATCGGCGACAAGGTGCAGTTGGTCGGGGACGATCTGTTCGTGACGAACCCGGCACGGCTTGCGGACGGTATCGACCGCGGTGTCGCCAATTCCATCCTGGTTAAGGTCAATCAGATTGGGACATTGTCCGAGGCCTTGGAGGCCGTCGAAATCGCGCACAAGGCAGGCTACACATCGGTGATCTCGCACCGCTCGGGCGAGACCGAGGACGCGACCATCGCCGATATCGCTGTCGCGACCAACGCCGGCCAGATCAAGACGGGGTCGCTGAGCCGGTCGGATCGTTTGGCCAAGTACAACCAGCTGATCCGCATCGAGGACGAACTGGGCCCGGCGGCGAGTTACGCCGGTGAAAGTATCCTCCGCGGCTAATTCCACCCGCCGGACGCTTTGACGAAACGGCTGTTCCAGCAGCCATTCGTCCTATAGCCTACCTTAAAGCCAAACGGGGGAGGCAATAATGGATTCCGGACTTAAATTCGGTGTGTTCGACCACATGGATCGTGGCGCCGACAACGTCGCGGCATTTTTCGAGAATCGCCTCAAGCTGATCGAACGGTACGACGAGGTGGGTATCCGCACCTATCACGTTGCGGAACACCATGCGACGCCGCTCGGCATGGCGTCGAGCCCCAGCGTCTTCCTCTCTGCTGTCGCGCAGCGCACCAAACATCTTCGCTTCGGCCCGTTGGTCTATTGCCTGCCGCTTTATCATCCCGTGCGATTGCTCGAAGAAATCTGCATGCTCGATCAGATGAGCAACGGGCGCTTCGAACTCGGCGTCGGTAAGGGGATTTCCCCCATCGAGCATGGCTTTTTCGATTCAAATTACGACGAGGGCAGCGCCGTCTACCGTGAGGCGTTGGAACTGATCCTCACCGGACTGGCTAACGATCGTCTCACTTATGAAGGCGATCGGTTCCAAGTCAAGGACATGCCCATGCGTATCCGGCCCGTGCAACAGCCGCATCCGCCGTTATGGTACGGCCTGCACACGCCGAAATCGGTGGCTTGGCCGGCCGAAAACCGGGTGAACGTGGTGACCAACACGCCGGTGCATATCGCGCGCGAGATCACCGATGGCTATCGCGAGGTTTATGAGGCGGCCGGCCATCCCATGAGCGAGTTGCCGCTGCTCGGCATGACCCGCTATCTGGTTATCGGCAATACCGAGGAAGAAGCGCTGGCTGCGGCGCGCCGCGCGTATCCCAAATGGCGGGATAGCTTCATGAAGCTTTGGGTCGAAAACAATCGCGATCCCATCGGCGTGAGCTATCCCGAGACCTTCGACGGGGTGATTGAATCGGGGCAAGGCTTTGCCGGCACGCCGGATCAGGTCGGCGCCGCCATTCAGGAGCAATGCGAAGGGGCCGGCGTGAATTACTTTATCGGCCGTTTCGCCTTCGGCGATCTCTCCCTCGAGGAATCCTTGCGGTCGGTTAACCTGTTCGCAGAACATATTATGCCATCGTTGCGCCAAGCGGCCTGAAAGGCCGCCGGCGACACGACGCACGAGGGCCCATGAAACCCGTCACGAAACTCTTTTGGATCTGCCAGATCACCGCAGCGGCGATCTTTTTCGGTGGGCTCGTTACCCATGCGCAGGGTGGCGGCACCGAAGGCCAAATGATGGGGGACGTTGCGGCGGGGCGGACGTTCGCCGAAGCGGTGTGCGCGCGCTGCCATGCCGTCGGCCGTACCGGCGCCAGCCCATTCGAGCCGGCGCCGCCGTTTCGCACCTTTGCCGCCAAATGGCCCCTCGAGACTCTTGAAGAAGCCCTGGCGGAGGGCATTAGCGTCGGCCATCCGGATATGCCGGAGTTCGTCCTGAGCCCCGAGCAGATCGACGATTTCCTCGCCTATCTGCACTCGGTCCAAGACAAGTAATCTTTTAAAAACAGCTGTCTATCAGGGCATTGCGGCGGCCCCGCGCAATCCCAATATCCTTTACAGAACGTTAATCGACCTCAAAACCGGAAATTCCACCAGGGAGCCGGATTTGCGTATCAAACCTCGCGACGACACGGATAGCCGCAGACAATCTGTCGAGCAGGAAGTTCGGCGTGCGCATGAATTGGGACCGTTGCGCGATCCCGTTTGTACGGACGATTGCCCCCAGTTCGATGCCTTGGCCGGCTGCCGCCGCGATTGCGCAGAGGCCCCCAAACGCTTGTCGAGCGAAGGGGAGAAATACCCCGTCGAGCCGTTGGTGGCGCCCTTGGTTTTCGAGGTCAAGAAGCTCGGCATGTTCGAGCCGTGCTGGTCATGCGAGGGGCATTTGGGCCCCACCGGCGAGCTTTGGAAGGTGCCGCGCGTTTGGTTCTATTCGGATTCCGTGATCCATGTGCGGGCCTTGGCCAATGCCGTCGCGGAGATGTTCAATTCCAAGGACCCGCAGAAGAAGCTATCGGCGCGTTGGCACGTGGTGCTGACCCATTCCGATGCCGACAATCCGGACACGACTTTCAGTCTCGAGCCGCAATGGTCAGAAGCGGACAAGACACTTCCCGGTCTGCAGAACGATTTGAAAATCCTTGCGGAGGGACTGGAAAAGTATTTTTGGGAAGCATGCGATGAATTGAGTCAGCATGCGCGTTAACCCCGCCGATTTCCTTACCCAATCCGTTACCGATAGTTTACGGCGGGCGCCTGCGGCGCCTTATACCGGCACCTGTTCGGGCGGCAAATTTTCGGCACGGATCGTCATCCCCGATATTAAGAAGGAAATAGCGGCGTACTTTACCGAGGCGCGGCCCGAACAGTTCGGGCCGATGGTTCTTCCCTTCAAGCATTTCGGCATAGAGATCGCCTTCGACAAACACGTGACGCTCGAAGCCTTCGACGATGCCTTTAACTTGCATCCGGCCATCAAGGCGCTGATCGTGGAGTTCGGGACATGTTCTTTTCGGAACGTCGAGTTGTCCAAGCACATCGATACAGTTTTCCAGAAGAACATTTTTCCCAATCTGGTGTTTCACGTCGATCGTGGGCCGCAGTTCGAGAATCAATATTCGCTGTTTTACCGAGATCCGGCCGATCCGGATCACAAGCACCCGCGCAAATCGTCGTCCTTGGTGACACCCAATATCGCCGTCGTTCTGCAGGCGAAGCGGGAAGGGATCGATGCGGTCAGCGCGGCTGTTAACTGCAAGCTGTTTGACGATGACGGTCTCGACCGGGTTCTCGGCAAGATCGTCTTCGAGCAACGCTGGGATGCGCCGGAAGGGGTCGGCGAGATGTGCGTTTTCGACAATCGCACCGTCATGCACGCGAGCTATCATCGGGAGCCCGGCGGTTACCGCATCGCCGTCCAATATTTGTTCTGAGCCGACTTCGCTGCCGGACTGAATTTACTTTTAACCAATCCGGGGTTAGGTTGAGTCGCAACTAAGACGTTTCGCCACAAGTCGCACTAGGGGGATTTCGGGGCGGATTCATTTAGATGAACATCCTGTCGACCATAAATCATTCGCTTCGCAGGCTGATTGGCACCGTCATCGGCCCGGTGATCGGTATCTCCTTGATCGTGTACATCGTTTACCATGCGATCCAGGGGAATCACGGTTTCATCGCGCATATGCAGCTGCAAAAAGAGATCGAAGTGGCGAAGGCCGCGCTTGCCGTCGTCTCCGATGAGCGCGCGCGCCTGGAGCGTCGGGTGCACCTTTTACATCCCGAATCTCTCGATCCGGATATGTTGGAGGAACGGGCGCGGATCATGCTCGGATATGCGCATCCTGACGACATCGTGATCATCGACCGCCCGGCTGATATGGTTGAGCAGGTTTCGCACCGTCGGGAGCCGCGTTGAGTGCCGGCCGGCGGCCTAGTTCCCCCATACTACGCTGTCATTTTTTCTTCCCAGCTGAATGGTAAGGAAGAAGCCGGCTATGCGGCTATGGCTGAGACGATGGTAAGGCTCGCGGCCCAGCAGCCCGGCTTCCTCGGCATGGACAGCGTCCGCGATACGGAGGGAATGGGAATCACGGTTTCCTACTGGCAGACCGAAAAAGACGTTCAGGGATGGCGCGAAAACGCCGAACATCAGGTGGCGCAGAAAAAAGGACGGGAGACATGGTACACCGAGTTCCAGGTGCATATTGCCCGGGTCGAAAGGACCTATGGAAAGACCGGTGACTGAGACGAACCAAGCGACCGAACTCTTCCAATTCGTTCGGGAGTTGCCCAAGGCGGAGTTGCATCTTCATCTTGAGGGCAGTCTCGAGGCGCAGATGATGCTCGAGCTTGCCGAGCGTAATCAAATCGATCTTGCCTATGACAGTGTCGAGGAAATTCAGGCAGCTTATGACTATTCCTGCCTGCAGGACTTTCTCGATCTTTATTACCAGGGCATGTCCGTGCTGCAGACGCCGGACGACTTTCGTGATCTTGCTGCCGCCTATATGAAACGTGCCGCCGAAGACGGCGTCCGTCATGCCGAAGTGTTTTTCGATCCGCAAGCGCATGTTTCGCGCGGATTGGCGTTCGAAGACGTTGCCGACGGACTGATCGAAGGATTGATGGCGGGCGCCGAGGAGACGGGTACCAGCTGGGGGCTCATCATGTGCTTTCTGCGGGACCGTTCCGAGGAAGAGGCGTTCGAAGTTTTCACCACCGCGTGGCCCTATTTCGACAATGGCCGGATCAGCGGGGTCGGATTGGACTCAGCCGAGATCGGCAACCCGCCAGAAAAGTTTGAACGCGTTTTTGCCGCGGCCCGCGATCAGGGGCTTTATCTCTGTGCCCATGCGGGCGAAGAGGGGCCTGCCCAATCGGTCGCGGATACGCTTGACCTTCTCCAAGTGCACCGCATCGATCACGGCATTGCGGCGGTGAACGACCCTGCCTTGGTTGACCGATTGGCGGACAATGGGATTCCTCTAACCGTCTGTCCTTTGTCCAATGTTCGGCTTCGGTGTGTGGAGAATATGAAGGAACACCCGCTGAAGAGGCTTTACGAAGCGGGTGTGTGCGTCACCATAAACTCCGATGATCCCGCCTATTTTGGCGGATATGTCGCGGAAAACTACGTTGCCGCAGCGACGGCGCTCGATCTCAGAAAATCGGATCTGGCGGCATTGGCCCTCAACTCCATCGGCGCTGCCAACCTCGACGAATCCCGCAGATTGATTTTGCTCAAGGACCTCGCCGCCCTCGCCAGCAATATTTAAGACCGCTTGAAAAAAGCGTTCGGGGGGCGAACAATAGGGACGGTTTCGCCGGGTTTTCCGATTGGTTTCCCGGCAGGCTGGAGCCCGTAGGACAGGGAAAAAACACCGTGATTAGTGAAGACGCCAACCGCCTATTAACACAGGTTGGGCCGGGAACGCCCATGGGTGATCTGATGCGCCGTTATTGGCAGCCGATCGCCGCGGTCACCGAGTTCGACGACAAGGCCACGAAGCCCGTCCGTCTGATGGGCGAGGACCTGGTTCTCTATAAGGACCTGAGCGGGAATTACGGCTTGATCGACCGGCACTGCCCGCACCGGCGCGCCGACCTTTCCTATGGCTATGTCGAAGAGTGCGGCCTGCGCTGCAACTATCACGGCTGGCTGATGAACCATAAGGGCGACTGCGTGCAACAGCCCTATGAAGACACCATCGATTCATCCGGCAAGTTGAAAGCCCAGGTGAAGGTCAAATCCTATCCGGTGGAAGAGAAAGCCGGGCTCCTGTGGGCGTATTTGGGGCCGGACCCGGTTCCGCTGGTGCCCAACTGGGAACCCTTCACTTGGGAAAATGGCTTCGTTCAGATCGTCTTCTCGGAAATCCCCTGCAATTGGTTCCAGTGCCAGGAGAATTCCATCGACCCGATTCATTTCGAATGGATGCACGCCAACTGGAGCATCCGGCTGACGGGCAAAACCGGTCCTTACGGTCCGACGCACCTCAAGGCGTCCTTCGACGAGTTCGAATATGGGTTCCAATATCGCCGGGTCCGCGAGGACACGGACGAGAGCCACCCGCTATGGACCGTCGGCCGTGTCTGCCTGTGGCCGAACTGCCTGTTCACGGGCGAGCATTTCGAATGGCGTGTGCCCATCGATGACGAGAACACGTTGAGCGTCGGCTGGTTCTTCAACCGGGTGCCGACCGATATGGAGCCTTACAAGCAGGAGAAAATTCCGCACTGGTATAGCCCGATCAAGGACCCGGAAACGGGCCGCTGGATTTCAACCCATGTCATGAATCAGGATTTCATTGCCTGGGTCGGGCAGGGC
The DNA here is from genome assembly GCA_913055735.1 of uncultured Rhodospirillales bacterium. Lineage (GTDB taxonomy): Bacteria > Pseudomonadota > Alphaproteobacteria > Rhodospirillales > UBA2165 > CAJXKD01. The sequence goes on along the minus strand of CAJXKD010000002.1, from coordinate 750,876 downwards.
ACCATCGCCGACCGCACCAAGGAGCACCTCGGCATGAGTGACCGGGGCATTGCTCTGATCCGCAAACGTTTCATGGACGACATCGGCCGAATTGAGAACGACGAGGATCCCAAGGCTATTGTCCGTAATCCCAATGAGAACGGGTGCATCGAATTGCCCATCATCGGCAAAGAGAAGCTGAAGAACGGCTTTACCCGCGAGGAAATCGAAAAGGGCGATACGCCCGTTGCCGGAACGTACAAGCGCTTCGTCTTTCAGGCGGGACAGCCGGATTTCGTGAAGCGTCTGTTCACAGAAGCAACCGGCTTCACCCTTGAGGACGATGTCGTCGAGGGGGCCGTGATCAACCGTGTAGGCGAGGGAGCAGCAATCAATGTTAAGTGAAGATAGCAACAAACTTCTGACCCAAGTCGGCCCTGGTACGCCCATGGGCGAATTGATGCGGCGCTACTGGCAGCCCATCGCGGCGGTGAGCGAATTCGACGACAAGCCGACCAAACCCGTCCGCGTGATGGGCGAGGATTTGGTCCTCTATAAGGATCTCAGCGGTAATTTCGGTTTGGTGGACCGCCAATGTGCCCACCGCCGCGCCGATCTTTCCTATGGCTTCGTCGAGGAATGCGGTCTGCGGTGCAATTACCACGGTTGGCTATTCGACCATAACGGCAACTGCACGCAGCAGCCGTACGAAGATACGGTCGCGCCGGAAGCGAATTTGAAAGGTCAGGTGAGACTCAAGGCTTATCCCGTCGAAGCCAAGGCCGGCATCCTTTGGGCCTACATGGGACCGCAGCCGGTGCCGCTGGTTCCGAATTGGGAGCCTTTCACCTGGGACAACGGTTTCGTTCAGGTCGTCACCACGACCATCCCCTGCAACTGGTTCCAGTGCCAGGAGAACTCCATTGATCCGGTGCATTTCGAATGGATGCACTCGAATTGGAAAGTCCGTCTCGAAGGGGGGAAGGAGCCGTATGCGCCGACCCATCTCAAGGTGGACTTCGAGGAAATCGATTACGGCTTCGTCTACAAACGCATTCTCGAGAACACGGACGAGACTAATCCTTTGTGGACCATCGGCCGCGTCTGCCTGTGGCCGAACTGCCTGTTCACCGGCGGCCATTTCGAATGGCGCGTTCCCGTCGATGACGAGAACACCCTGAGCATCAGCTGGTTCTACAACCGGGTACCCAAGGACCGGGAACCGTACAAGCAGAACAGCATCCCGCATTGGGAAGGCCCGCTGGAAGATCCCGAAACCGGGCGTTGGATCGATACGCACGTCATGAACCAGGATTTCATCGCTTGGGTCGGGCAGGGCACGACCGCCGACCGCACCAAGGAACATCTCGGCATGAGCGACAAGGGTATCGCCATGATCCGCAAGCGTTTCCTCGATGATCTGAAGCGCATCGAGAAAGGCGAGGACCCCAAATGCATTATCCGCGACGAAGAACAGAACAAATGCCTGGAACTGCCGATTGTCGACAAGGAGGCCTTTGTTGAAGGCATGACGCTCGAGGAAATCGAGAATGCCAAGGTCGAATCGCGCGTCTCCGCTAACCGCTTTGTCTTCCAGGCAGGGCAGCCGGAACACGTTCGCCGCGCCTATGAAGAAGCCATGGGCCGCAAGATGGCGGACGTCGATTTCGTCGATAAGCGAAAATTGAACGCCGCCGAATAGGCAAGTGCGATAAGCTGGGTTCCAGCTTATCTTGGGTGGAGGCGGCCATGAAGCCGTTACCGTTCGCCGGACTGTTCCTGGGAATTTTAGCTGCTCTCGCAACTTGGCCGGGTGCCATTCGTGCAGACGCCATTGACGGCAATTGGTGCAATACGAAAGGCAAGCATCTATCCATCAGCGGCCCGCGGATCGTTACCCCGGGCGGCACCCGCATGGAAGGCGCGTATGATCGCCACGGTTTCGCCTATACGGTACCTGCGGGCGAGAAAGGCGCGGGTGCCAACGTGACCATGCATCTGCTTGACGAAGAGACCATGCAATTCAAGGAAGGTGACGTCCCCAGAGAGATTTGGGAGCGCTGTCGGCCGATCAGCTAATTGTCCGCCTGTCTACATTCAGCAGATTGATGAATTGAGTGCGCAGACGCATTGGGAATTTGAGGATTGCTGCAGCGGCGGCGGCCCATCGGAATTTTGTTGCGTGGATGGACCGTTTTAGGAAAGTAAAAAACAAGCCGAAATTAACTATTAACCAAAAACAGTATAATCACGTTTTTCTTATTGCATAACAACGACTTTTACCCCACATTTTAACTAAATAATGGCCAACAAGAGCCGGTCTACGCGTCTCATTCACGTCATCTCCGCGCCGTAGAGTGGGACCCCCACCAGTGACATGCCGGGCATCCGCTCCGGCGCTTAGTTGAGGGACGTCATGGCCACCACCGCAAAAACCAAACCCGGCAAGCGCGCCGCCAAACCCAAGGCGACGGCCGAGGAACTCAATCACTTTTATCGCGAGATGCTGATGATCCGGCGCTTCGAGGAGAAGGCCGGACAATTGTATGGCATGGGCCTTATCCAGGGGTTTTGTCATCTCTACATCGGCCAGGAGGCCGTGATCGTCGGCATGCAGGCCGCCGCCGATACAGAGAAAGATTCTGTCGTCACCAGCTATCGCGACCACGGCCACATGCTTGCCTGCGGTATGGACCCCAAGGGCGTGATGGCCGAATTGACCGGCCGGGCGAGCGGTTATTCCCGGGGGAAGGGCGGTTCCATGCATATGTTCAGCCGCGAAAAGAGATTTTTCGGCGGCCACGGCATTGTTGCTGCCCAGGTTCCCATCGGCACCGGATTGGCCTTTGCACACCGCTACAAAGAAGACGGCGGCGTGTGCATGACCTATTACGGCGACGGTGCCGCCAACCAGGGCCAAGTTTTCGAGTCCTTCAACATGGCCGCGCTTTGGAAGCTGCCCGTCGTCTATGTCCTAGAGAACAACCGCTACGGCATGGGTACCTCGGTTGCCCGCGCTGCCGCCAATCAGGAACTTTATAAGCGCGGCACCGCCTTCGGGATCCCCGGCGAGGAAGTTGACGGCATGGACGTTGTCGCCGTCCGCGACGCGGCGAAAAAGGCACTTGATTCCGTGCGGTCCGGCAAGGGGCCGCAGATCCTCGGCATGTTGACCTACCGCTATCGCGGCCACTCCATGTCGGACCCGGCGAAATACCGGACCCGCGAAGAGGTTTCCAAGGTACGTGCCGAGCAGGATCCCATCGACCGGGTGCGCAACATGCTGATGGAGCACGATTATGCCACCGAGGATCAGCTCAAGAAGGTGGATGCCGAGATCAAAGCCATCGTCACCGAGGCCGCCGAATTCGCGCAGCAGAGCCCGGAACCCGACCCGTCGGAGCTTTATACCGACATTCTGATCGAAACCTAGGTCGGGGAGGCACGCAAAATGGCTACGCAAATTCTCATGCCCGCTCTGTCGCCGACCATGACCGAAGGCAAGATTGCCAAATGGCTCAAAAAGGAAGGGGACGAAGTATCGTCCGGCGACCTCTTGGCCGAGATCGAGACCGACAAAGCGACCATGGAACTCGAAGCCGTCGATGACGGCATTCTCGGCAAAATTCTTGTCGCCGAAGGTTCCGAAAACATCGCCGTCAATTCCCCCATTGCCGTGATCGTCGCAGAGGGAGAAGACGCATCAGGCATTGACACCGCCGCGCCCGTAACGAGCGCGGCGTCTTCATCTGTGGAGAAGGAAAAAGAACAAGTGGATCAGACCGTCGCACCGGCGCCGAAACCTCAGGTTTCCGCCCCTGTAGAGGAGGAATATACCGGCGAAACGGAAACCCTAACGGTGCGTGAAGCGCTGCGCGACGCCATGGCCGAGGAAATGCGTACCGACGAGACCATCTTCCTCATGGGCGAGGAAGTCGCCGAATACCAGGGCGCCTATAAGGTCTCGCAGGGGCTGCTCGAAGAGTTCGGCGCCAAGCGGGTGATCGACACGCCCATCACCGAACATGGCTTCACCGGCCTCGGCGTCGGCGCGGCGTTCGGCGGGCTCAAACCCATCGTCGAGTTCATGACCTTCAACTTCGCCATGCAGGCCATGGATCAGATCATCAACTCCGCGGCCAAGACCCTCTATATGTCCGGCGGTCAGATGGGCTGCCCCATCGTGTTCCGGGGGCCCAACGGGGCCGCCGCCGGCGTCGCCGCGCAGCATTCGCAATGTTACGCGAGTTGGTATGCGCATATTCCGGGCCTCAAGGTCGTCTCGCCCTGGTCGGGCGCCGATGCCAAGGGGCTGTTGAAGGCGGCGATCCGCGATCCCAACCCGGTGATCGTGCTGGAGAATGAGATCCTCTACGGCCAGTCCTTCGAGGTGCCCACCGACCCCGATTTCATCGTGCCCATCGGCAAGGCGAAGGTCGAACGCCCCGGGTCCGACGTCACCATCACCGCGTTTTCGCGCATGATGGGGGTGGCGCTGGAAGCCGCCGAGCAATTGGCCGCCGACGGCATCGACGCCGAGGTGATCAATCTGCGCAGCTTGCGCCCGTTGGACGTCGAGACCGTCACCGCCTCGGTGCAGAAGACCAATCGCTTGGTCAACGTCGAGGAAGGCTGGCCCGCCGCCGGAATGGGCTCCGAGATCGCCGCGCTGATGATGGAGCACGCCTTCGACTATCTCGATGCACCGGTGAAGCGGGTGTGCGGCGAGGACGTGCCCATGCCCTACGCCAAGAACCTGGAGGCGTTGTACCTGCCGGACGCCGCGCGCGTCGTTCAGGCGGTCAAAGACGTCTGCTACGTGTAAGGGGGCGGCGAGATGACCATTCAAGTCCTCATGCCCGCCCTGTCGCCGACCATGACGGAGGGCAAGATCGCCAAGTGGCTTAAGAAGGAAGGCGACACCGTCAGCTCCGGTGACCTGCTGGCGGAAATCGAAACCGACAAAGCCACCATGGAGCTGGAAGCCACCGACGAAGGGGTGCTCGGTAAGATCTTGGCCTCCGAAGGCGAGGAGAACATTGCCGTCAATTCGCCCATCGCGGTGATCCTGGAAGAAGGCGAAGACGCCTCGGCGATCGATACCGCCGCCGCCAAACCCGCCGCGGCGCCCGCGCCCCAAAAGGAAGAGAAGAAGGAAGAAAAAGCGGCGGTGCCCGCGAAACCGGCCGCCCCGCAACCGGCCCCGAAACCCGCGGCCGGCAATGGTTCAGGGCGCGTTTTCGCCAGTCCGCTCGCCAAGCGCATGGCCGCCGACGCCAACATCGACATCGCCGCCATCGCCGGGTCCGGTCCTCACGGCCGGGTGGTGAAACGCGACGTCGAGGAAGCCATTGCCGGCGGCGGCGCCAAACGCGCGCCGTCGAGAGCGCCCTCGCGGGCGCCGTCTGCCCCTCCCGGTGCCTTGGGCGAGTATGAAGAAGTCCCGCACACCTCGATGCGCAAGATCATCGCTGAGCGTCTGCAGGAATCGAAACAGACGGTGCCGCATTTCTATCTCACGGTCGAGTGCAACATCGACAAGCTGCTGGAACTGCGCAAGGAACTCAATGCCAAGGCGGAAATCGTCGACGGCGACTTCAAATTGTCGGTCAACGACTTCGTCGTACGTGCCGTCGCACTCGCCATGCGCAAGGTGCCGGACGTCAATGTGAGCTGGTCCGAGGACGCCATGCGTCACTACAAGTCCATCGACGTCTCGGTGGCGGTGGCGACCGAGGGCGGCCTGATCACGCCTATTATCCGCAATACGGACTTCAAAGGTCTCGCCGAAATTTCCAATGAAATGAAGGACTTGGCGGCACGCGCCCGCGACGGCAAGCTCAAGCCCGAGGAGTTCCAGGGCGGCGGGTTCACCATCTCCAATCTCGGCATGTACGGGGTGAAGGAGTTCTCGGCGATCATCAACCCGCCGCAATCCTGCATCCTCGCCGTCGGCGCGGGCGAACAACGCCCGGTCGTGAAGGACGGCGAGTTGGCCGTTGCCACCATGATGTCCTGCACCTTAAGCGTCGATCACCGCGCGGTCGACGGGGCCTTGGGCGCCGAGTTCCTCGCCGCCTTCAAGGCCCTGATCGAAGACCCGTTGGTGATGCTGTTGTAGGAGCGGGGGGATGCCAGGACAATCAAGTGATACCAAGTTCGATACCATCGTTGTCGGCGGCGGACCGGGCGGCTACGTCACCGCCATCCGCGCCGCGCAGCTCGGCATGAAGACGGCGGTGGTCGAGAAGGCGCACTTGGGCGGCATCTGCCTCAACTGGGGCTGCATCCCCACCAAGGCACTGTTGCGCACCGCCGAGGTCTATCATCTGATGGAACGCGCCGAGGAATTCGGATTATCTGTCAAGGATATATCGTTCGATCTTAAGAAAGTGGTGGAACGGTCGCGCAAGGTCGCGGGGCAGCTTTCCGGCGGCGTTGGCTTCCTCATGAAGAAGCACAAGGTCACCGTCATCGATGGCCACGCCAAGCTGGCGGGCAAAGGAAAGCTCAGCGTCGAGAAGGACGGCAAGAAGGTCGGCGATTTCACCGCGACGAACATCATTCTCGCCACCGGCGCGCGGGCGCGCACGCTGCCCGGCCTGGAACCCGACGGCAAACTCATTTGGACGTACCGCGAGGCCATGGTGCCGGACGTGATGCCCAAATCTTTGCTGGTTGTCGGCTCGGGTGCTATCGGCATCGAGTTCGCGAGCTTCTATCGCACGCTCGGCGCCGACGTCACCGTCGTCGAGGTGATGGATCGCGTCCTGCCGGTGGAGGACGCCGAGATTTCCGATTTCGCCGCCAAGGCGTTCAAAAAGCAGGGCATGAAGCTGATGACGTCAGCAACGGTCAAAAGCCTCAAGCCCGGCAAAAATAATGTCACCGCCACCGTAGAGGCGGGTGGCAAATCCACGGACATCACCGTCGACCGGGTGATCATGGCGGTCGGCATCACCGGCAACGTCGAGGACATCGGCCTCGATAAGACGAAAGTCAAAACGGACCGCGGCCATGTGGTGATCGACGAATGGGGCGCCACGGGCGAGCCCGGCGTCTACGCCATCGGCGATCTCACCGGTCCGCCGTGGTTGGCCCACAAGGCGAGCCACGAGGGCATCATTTGCATCGAGAAGATCGCCGGGGTGAATGACGTGCATCCCCTGGACACGAGCCGCATCCCGGGCTGCACCTATTGTTCGCCGCAGGTGGCGAGCGTCGGCCTTACCGAAGCGAAAGCCAAGGAGCAGGGCCACGAGGTCAAGGTCGGCCGCTTCCCCTTCATCGGCAACGGCAAGGCCATTGCCTTGGGTGAGCCGGAAGGGCTGGTGAAAACGGTGTTCGACGCCAAGACCGGCGAATTGCTGGGCGCCCATATGGTCGGCGCCGAGGTCACCGAACTGATCCAGGGCTACGGCATCGCCAAGACCCTGGAGACCACCGAAGCGGAACTGATGCATACCGTCTTCCCGCACCCGACCCTGTCGGAGATGATGCACGAGTCGGTGCTCGACGCCTACGGCAAGGTGATCCATATATAAAGGGTCGGGGAATACCCCTGAACGAAGACAGGTTGATGAGCAAAGTAGAGATCATACGCCACCCGGAAAAGCGCAACCGGCCGGTCAATCCGAGCCCGCGCAAGCCTGCGTGGATCCGGGTCAAGGCGCCGACCTCGCCGGCCTATGGCGAGACCAAGCGCCTGATGCGCGATCTCAATCTGGTGACCGTCTGCGAGGAAGCGGCGTGCCCCAATATCGGCGAATGCTGGGCGCAGAAGCATGCCACCGTGATGATCCTCGGCGAAATCTGCACCCGCGCCTGCGCCTTCTGTAATGTGCGCACCGGCAAGCCCGCGCCGGTCGATCCGCTGGAACCGGAGAACGTCGCCATCATGGCCACCGTCACCGGGCTCAAGCACATGGTGATCACCTCCGTCGACCGTGACGATTTACCCGACGGCGGTGCGGCGCAGTTCGTGGCCTGTCTCGAGAAACTGCACGAGATGGCACCGGAGACGACGGTCGAAATCCTCACCCCTGATTTTCGCGACAAGAAGGGCGCATTGGAGGCGGTGGTTGCCGCCAAACCGGACGTTTTCAATCACAATCTCGAAACCGTGCCGCGTCTCTATCCGACCATCCGCCCCGGCGCGCGCTATTATCACTCGCTCAAGCTCTTGGACCGGGTCAAGCAGATCGATCCCGACATCTTTACGAAGTCGGGCATCATGGTCGGTCTCGGCGAGAGCCGCAACGAAGTGCTGCAGGTGATGGACGACATGCGTTCCGCTGATGTCGATTTCCTCACCATCGGGCAGTATTTGCAGCCGACGCCGCGGCACGCCAGTATCGACCGGTTTGTGACGCCCGAAGAGTTTGCCGAGTACGAATCCCTGGCCCGTTCCAAGGGCTTCCTCAAGGTGTCGGCGACGCCGCTCACCCGCTCGTCCTATCACGCCGATGACGACTTCCAGCGGATGCGCGAAGCGCGGCGGAAGAAACTTGGCCGTTAAGGGCAATATCTGCCCACCAATATCTTAATTTAGCCCCTGAATTCTGCTGTTTTTATTGGCATGACCTTTGCCTCCAGATTGCTAAAATAACAATCTTGAGGCATCGAACCATGGTCGATTCTATTGGAAAGACCGGGATTCCGGTCGAGGGACTGAAGCTCATCGATCCGTCGAAGCTGAAGCCCCAGAAAATCTCGGACATCGAAGACGGGAACCTGAAGGCGCGGCTGGAGAAACTGGCGGCAGGCGCCGACGAGGTCATCCGGCAAAAATTTACCACCTGGGATTTGCCGCCCGATGAGCTTTACGCCGAGGTCAAGGTCAACGGCAAAACCGTCGTCAAGATTACCAACAACGGCTATGCGCAAAGTTCCAACGGCATCGGCGGCAAGCTGATGGCGGCGGGCATCTTCGACAATGAAGCCGGTGAGGGGCCGCGATTGGCGCAGCAACGTGCCGAGAAGATTGCCGAGTATCTCGGCGGCGAGGTTGTGAAAGCGCCCACCGCCTTAAGCCAGTCGGAATGGAAGCAACTCCCCGAGCCCACGGAGGTGTTCGATCAGGCGGGCTACGATGCCTACATGGCCGAGCGCGAAAAGTTCATCGAAGAGAACCACCGGCAAGCCGAAGCGCTTCGCAACAGCGGCTGGTACGAGACCTTGTTCCAGACGCAAGCCATTGCGCAAGACGACAGCTAGCGAAGTATCAGGGTTTCCTTATACGGCGGACGCGGTATAACCGCGTCATGCCCACCCACGCGGAAAAAAAGCCGCTGCCCTTCGGGCCGGCTGAAATGTTCGACCTTGTCGCCGACATCGAGCGCTATCCCGAATTCCTGCCCTGGTGCGTGGGCACGCGCATCCGCTCGCGCGACGGCGATCTGATCGTTGCCGACATGGTTATCGGCTACAAGATGTTCCGCGAACGGTTCACCTCGCGCGTCGAGCTTTCAAGGCCCGACCGCATCGACGTGACCTATTCCGACGGTCCGTTCAAATATCTGAACAACCACTGGATTTTCATCCCGCAGGATGACGGCACCTGCATTGTCGATTTTTATGTCGACTTCGAGTTTAAATCGAAGCTGCTACAGAAGATGATCGGCGTGGTGTTCAACGAGGCCGTGCGCATCATGGTCAATGCCTTCGAGAAACGCGCGCATGAGGTTTACGGCGACAAGCCAGCTTAACCCCATACCTCGTCGGCGATCTCAACCACCCATTCCAACTTGCGCCACTGCTCGTCCTCGCTGAGCTTGTTGCCCTGGTGGGTGCTGGCGAAGCCGCATTGCGGGCTGAGGCACAGGCGCTCGAGGGGCACGTACTTGGCCGCCTCGTCGAGCCGCCGTTTGATCAGGTCCTTGTCCTCCAGTTCCGGCGTCTTCGAGGTGATCAGGCCGAGGACGACGATCTGATCGTCGCGGACGAAGCGCAGCGGCTCGAAGCCGCCGGAACGCTCCGAATCCCATTCCATGAAAAAGCCGTCGACATTGACCTCGCTGAACAACAGTTCAGCGACGGGTTCATACCCACCCTCGGCGATCCAGCTGCTTTGGAAGTTGCCCCGGCACATATGGACGGTGATCGCCATGCCGTCGGGCCTGGCCGCCGCCACCTCGTTGATGCCGCGCGCGTAGGTGGCGAGCATGGCGTCCGGGTCGTCACCCCGGTCGACGAAGCTTTGCCGCACCTTGGGATCGCAGATCATGGCGAAGGTGGTGTCGTCGAGTTGTAGATAGCTGCAGCCGGCGTCGGCCAGTAATTTAACCTCGTTCTTGTAGGCGGACCAAAGGTCTCGCCAGTAGTCTTCGATTTCGGGATAAATGCCTTTGTCGATCATGGCGCGACCGCCCCGGTGGTAGGCGAGGGAAGGAGAGGGGATACATTGTTTCGCGGTCTTGGTCGCGACCGATTTCAGGAACTTAAAGTCCTCGACCGTGACGCCGGTCGGATTGCCGATCTTGCCGGTTGTTGCCATGGAAGTCGGACGGAAACCGCTCGAGAAGGCAGGCACGTCCGAAAGTTCCTTTTCTTCGATGCCGTCGAGACCGAGAAAGAAATCCATCACCCAGCTTCCTCGCCGGAACTCGCCGTCGGTCACCGCGTGCAAACCGGCACGTTCCTGCGCCGCGACGGCTTCGCGGATGCATTCGTTTTCAACCGCGCGTAATGACCCATCATCCGTGCCGCCCAGGGACTCGGCGGTGATTTCTCCTTTCGCGGCTTTGGCGCGCGCGTCGGCGAGCCGTGCCGGACGCAACAGGCTGCCGACCTGATCGGCGCGGAACGGTGGTGTTTGTCGCATGGTCATCGGAAATCTCCCCCCAAGTTTGTTTGATTTTTGTGGGCCCAAAGAATAGCAATTCAGGAACAACGAAAGCGCAGGGGAGGGAACATGGCAAGCCTGGATGGAAAAGTTGCGTTGGTGACGGGCGCGAGCCGGGGGATCGGCGCCGCGACGGCGAAGGCCCTGGCGAAGGAGGGCGCTGCGGTCGTGTTGGCCGCGCGTGGTCTCGACGACTGTGCCCGGCACGCCGCCGAGATCACCGAAGCCGGCGGCAAGGCAGTCGCGATCAAATGCGATGTCGGAAGTCTGGCGGACTGGCAGGAGTTGGTGGACGAAACCGCCGAGATGTTCGGTCGCCTCGACATTCTGGTCAACAACGCCGGCATGATCGATCCCATCGGCCATCTCGAGGACACGGATCCGGAGGAATGGGCGCGGGCCGTTCAGGTAAATTACATCGGTGTTTATTACGGAATCCGGACGGCTTTCCCGCACATTAAGGCTAACGACGGTGTGATCATCAATATCAGCTCGGGCGCCGCGGAGCACCCGCATGAAGGCTGGAGCGCCTATTGCTCGACCAAGGCGGGGGTCGCCATGCTCACCCAGATGGTCGCGCACGAGAACGAAGGCAGCGGGTTCCGTATTTTCGGTTTCCGGCCCGGCCTGGTGGACACCGAGATGCAGGCAATCATTCGCGCCTCGGGCATGAACCCGATCAGCAAAACCACACCCGCCGATCACCGCCAACCGGAAGCGCCGGCGCAGGTCATTGCCTGGTTGTGTGGCCCGGATGCGGCCGATCTCAATGGTCAGGAATTGAGCATGGCCAATGATGCATGGTTGCGCGAACGCGCCGGTGTGCCAGAATAATATCGAGAATAGGCCACTGTAGAGGAGGACGCGTGATGCCCCATTTCTTCGTCGAATATTCGGCCAATATTGAAAAGGAACTCGATTTCCCGGCGTTATCGGACAAGATCGTCAAGACCGCCGTTGAAACGGGCGTGTTCGACCTCAAAGGCATTCGGGTACGCGCGGTGCCGCGTCAAACCTACCGCATCGCCGATGGACATCCCGATAATGCTTTCGTGCATACGGTCGTGCGTGTCGGCTCGGGGCGCGACGTCGACACCCTCGATGAGGCGGGAAAGAAAGTCTATTCGGTGATCTGCGAGCATTTGAAGGGCGCGTTTGAATCCCGGCCGCTCAATATCTCGATGGAGATTCAGGAGATCCATCCGACGCTCACCTACAAGCTCAACAACACGCAGGATTTTATGGCTGAGCGCGCCAAGGGGAAGCATGCCGCGGAATAGGCTACGCGGTTTTATCCCATCACTTCGGTGAGAAGACGAAGGGCCTGTTGGACCGTCGCGAGGCGCACCGCGTCGCGGTTGCCGGGAAACTGGTGCCGCTCGACACGCGTCTCGACGCCCTGGCGTGCCGCCGCGATATAGACGAGCCCGACAGGCTTTTGCGGCGTACCGCCACCGGGTCCCGCAATACCGGTAACCGCGACGGCGGCGTCCAAGGGCGTGTGGTGAACGGCGCCTTCGGCCATGGCGCGGGCGGTTTCCTCGCTGACGGCGCCATGCGCTTCGATGGTGCTTTTCGGGACACCGACCAGATCGTGTTTGGCCTCATTGGAATAGGTGATGAAGCCGCGATCGACGACCGCCGACGATCCCGGAACGGCGGTTAGCGCGCCGCCGATCAATCCGCCGGTGCAGCTTTCGACCGACCCGATCTTCAACTTCATGCTGGCGGCGCGGTCAACGGCGGCTTTGGCCGCGTTCAGGATCTCTTGAGCAAACATCAAACAGCCTTTGTCCACAGTTCATGCAGGAGGAACAGAACAACCCCGGCATATACGGCGGCCAGCACGTCGTCCAGCATGATTCCCAAGCCGCCTTTGAGGTTTCTATCCGCCCAACTGACAGGCCAGGGTTTGAGGATATCGGCAATCCGAAACAGGATGAAGCCCAGGACGTAGAACAGGAGGTCTGGTGGCACGACGGCCAGGGTCAGCCATTGTCCGGCGACCTCGTCGATAACGACTTCGGATGGATCGTCGAGCCCCTGTGTTCGGGCCGCCACACCCGACGCCCAGATGCCGACGCCAAAAGTTAACAAGGCGGCGCCACCTAAAAGTGGCCAGCCTCCAAGGGAATGGAGCCCCCAAGCGAATGGGAGGGCCGCGAGGGACCCCCACGTTCCGGGCATTTTCGGCAGAAAACCGCACCCACCCCAGGTTGCAATCAGCCGCGCGACGGTCATAGACATTTGGGAATATTTCCCCATATGTATCGTGGTACAATCTTAACGAAAATAGCGGTCCCCGGGGCTTTCGCAAAGACGATCCTGAGGGGCTGTTCGTACAGGGGTGTGCCGAGCCGATCGCGGGGGAAAATGTCCGCCATTAGAGGTCTTTTAAAGGACGGCGGTCTATAAACCCGTGCGCTGTGTAAGAGGGGGTCATGGGTCTCCAGACCATTATCAACAGATGGGCCAAATCCTGGCCCGACTATGAGCGACGTATTCGGATTACCTTCGATCGGATGTTCACCGAACGCGAGGTGATGCTGCGTACCGACGCGCAGGTCTGGTTCTTCCGGATTTCGTCGCGGATGCAGATGGCTGCGGCCGCCGTTGTCATGATGTTCGCCGGCTGGGCCAGCTATGCCTCGATCAGTCTCGTTGTCCGCGATCACATCATCAACGCGAAGGATACAGAGCTTCTCAATGCGCGCGCGTCGTACCGAAGCCTGTTGAACGAGGTTTCTGACTATCAGAGCAAGTTCTCGTCGCTGACCAAGCAACTCGAAGAAAATCACAATTTCATGCTCAACCTGGTGGAGAACAACGCCACCCTGCAGACGAGCCTGAAATCGACCAAGAACCGCTTGAAGGATTCAGAGGTCGAGGCCAAACGCGTGGCCGAGATGCGCGAAGCGCTGAAAGGCCGCCTCAACGAGATCGAGCGTCAGATGACCGATCTCAGCAATCGCAATTTCGAACTTAAGGGCAATCTGAGCATCGCCGCTTCCGATCTCGAGAAGGCCATGGCGGAGCGCGATGCGGCCATTTCCGAGAAAAAGCAGTTCGCCGGCCTCATCGAGGATCTCGAACAGCAGATCGTCAATCTGCATGAGTCGGAGAAGGACGTCGTCGCGCGCTTGACCAAGCAGACGGCGGAAAGCATCGCGGATATGCAGAACGTCTTTACGCTCGCTGGGCTAGATCTGAACAGTCTCCTCGGCAAACGGGGAGGCAAATCGGGGCAGGGCGGCCCCTTTGTTCCGGCGTTGGACGAAAGCGATATCAAGCCTGGCGAACATTTCAAGGCGAGCCTCGACCTTCTCGACAGTCATGTGTCGCACCATGAGGAGTTGCAGACTCTCATGCGGCAGCTCCCTCTCAGCCCGCCCATGGATTTCTTCACCGTTTCCAGTCACTACGGAAAGCGGCGCGATCCGATCAATAAACAATGGGCCATGCATTACGGCCTCGATCTGGGCGGCCCCATGCGGAGCAGCGTTTTCGCGACGGCGCCGGGGAGGGTCACCTATGCGGGGCGTAAGGGAAAGTACGGCAGGTTTATCGAAATCGATCACGGCAACGGCATCAAAACCCGTTACGGTCACCTCAATAAGATCCTGGTGAAACGTGGTCAGAAAGTCGGCTATCACGATAAAATCGGGTTGCTGGGGAATTCGGGGCGCAGCACCGGGCCTCATCTGCACTACGAAGTGCACGTGAACGGAAGGCCGAAGAATCCGTGGAAATTCATCAAGGCGGGTAGATATGTTTACAAAGGGTAATCGGGACGAAGAAGACCGTCAGGCGCCGGTAACGAAAACGCCGGCGCCGCCTTCCATGTTGTCACCGGACCTCAAGGTCGTCGGCGATCTCGTTTCCACCGGTGAAATCCAGGTCGATGGTATCGTCGAAGGCGATATTCATTCCGACGTTCTGGTCGTCGGTGAATCGGCCCAGGTCAACGGCGAGATCGTTGCCGATAGCGTTCGCGTTCACGGCAAGGTCACCGGACAGATTCGGGCGCGCTCCGTCTCCTTGGCGAAAACCGCCCATGTCGTCGGCGACGTGCTTCACGAGGCCTTGGCGATCGAGCAAGGGGCGTTCCTGGAAGGTCACTGCCGTCGTCTGAACGAGACCAATGCGCCCAAGAAGGACGCCGAAGGGGGCATCCACCTCTTGAAGGGCAGCAAAGCAAGAATTTCGGATGTCGGCGTGCCCAAGAAGAACGACCCGGTGGAAACGCCTGCCGCCGAATAGAGCCCTCTCCGGCGGATCAGCTTCCGTCGAGAATTGCCCGGCAGAACATATTCGGATCAACGTTGCCGCCCGACACCAGGACGGCAACGGTCTTGCCTTTGACGTCAACACGGCCGTTCAAAACGGCTGCTAACGGCACGGCGCCGCTCGGCTCCAACACGATTTTCAACGCATTGAAGGCGGTGGCCATGGCGGCCAAGGCCTCGTTGTCCGATACCCTCAATCCGCCTTCCAGGCGGCGTTTGTTGACTTCGAAGGAAAGCGCTCCCGGCGTTTCCACAAGCAAGGCATCACAGATCGACGGTTTGCCCGGTGTGATTTCGATCCGCCGTTCGGCCGCGACGGATTGGGCCGTGTCGTCGAAATCTTCCGGCTCGGTCGCGTAGAGTTTGGTTGAGGGGCTTTCCCCTTCGAATGCGAGGGCGCACCCGCCAATCAGGCCGCCGCCGCTCACGGGGGCCAAGAACAGATCGACGGTTGCTCCCATTTCACGTGCTTGCGCGATGGTTTCGAGGCCCGCGGTTCCCTGACCGGCCATGATGTGGGGATCGTCATAGGGCGGTACCAAAACAGCGCCGGTTTCCTCCATGATCTTTGTCGCGATCGCCACCCGATTGGCGTCGCGCCGTTCATAGGGAACCACTGTCGCGCCATCGGCCTTTGTGTTGGCGGTCTTGATGGCGGGCGCGTCGGACGGCATGACGATGGTCGCGGGAATACCCAGGATCCGCGCCGCCGCGGCGACCCCCTGCGCGTGGTTGCCGGAGGAAAAGGCAACAATACCGCGCTTTTTCTCAACATCACTCAACTGGGCCAAGCGGTTATAGGCGCCCCGGAACTTGAAGGAGCCTGTCCGTTGCAGGCATTCCGCCTTGACCAAAAGGCGGCACCCGAGCTGATCGTTGAGGTGTACCGATTCCAACAGCGGCGTTCGTACGGCCACGCCATGCAGGCGTTTAGCCGCCTGCCGGACGTCGTCAAAGGTGGGAAGGGAGGGGGCTTGGGCGCTCATGAAGACGCCCGGCCCGCGTGAGACCTAGCGTCTGAGGTCGCTTTCCGGATTGAAGGCCAGTTCGCTGTCGGCGAGGCGCAGCCGATAGACATGGAGATTTTCCATCACCCGTTGGACATAGTTGCGGGTCTCACTTAGGGGGATCATCTCAACCCAGTCAATAGGATCGATGGAGGGATCGCTGGGATCGCCGTATTCCTTCACCCAGCGCCGGACCCGGGCCGGACCCGCATTGTATGCAGCAATGGCCTGGACATAGGAGCCGTCGAACGTTCTCAGCATGTCGCGCAGATAGGCCGTGCCCAGGGAAATATTGTACTCTTCGTCCTGGGTCAGTTTGTTGCGGCGATAGGGGACGCGAAGTTGCCGGGCGACGAGTTTGGCGGTGCCCGGCATCAATTGCATAAGGCCGCGCGCGCCGGCATGACTGACCGCTTCATTGTTGAAGGCGCTCTCTTGACGGATCAGGGCATGAACCAGCGGCGTCTCGAGGTCCGTCTTTAGCTCCGCATCGAGCGTCGGAAAGCCCGCGCCCAGCAAATGGGCGCCTTCGCGAATGGCCTTTTTTGCGGTCTGGACGGCGAGGTCCTGCCGGCCACCGATTTCCGCCAGTTCCGCCACTTGCGCGCGCCACGCGGGGGTGGCGCCAATCTCGTTGAGCTGCTCGATAAAGGGGTCGATATATTTCGTCAGCCCGGCATCGGAGAGAAGTTTGACCAGCACCACCAGTTCATGTTTGGCGAAGCTTTTCTTATCGGCGTCCTTGAGCTTCGGATCCGGCGGGACCCGCAGATTGCCGTCGGGGAAATAGCGCGCAGCCGCGAGTTGGCCGTAATAGGTCATGGGGTAGTTGGAGGCGGTGCGGTACCAGAAACGTGCCCGGACCTGCTCCTTCATTTCTTCGGCGGCGCGGCCGGCCCAATAGGCGCCGCGCGACCGGCTGATGGCGTAGTTGGCGGCGCGGTAGATGCGCGTGAAATGGCTGAATGCAGTGGTCGGTTCCTTGAGGAACCGCAGCGCGATCCAACCGGCCAGCCATTCACCCTCGACCAGCCCGATGCCGTCCTCCATGCCGTGGTTTTTGGCGAGGATATAGGCCTCACTTATATGGCCATCCTGCAGGGCGCGGCGCGCCAAAATGGCGCGCTCATGCGACCACAGATCGGGGCGCACCAAATCGGCGGGCATATTGGCCAGGAGTTCAATGGCGTCTTTGTCGCGGCCCTTGCGCCGGCGCCAGCGGAGGCGTTCATAGACCAGGCCCGGATGGTCCCGTAGATGCTCGGGCACGCGGGCGATGGCACCGTCGACGCCGCCCACCATACGGCGGAGCGCCAGCCGCGCTTCGGCCAGCAGGGCCCAGCTTTTATGCACCCGGCGGTACATCCGCCGGGACGGATAATAGCGGCCGGCCCACAGCAAGCGGTCGAGGCGCTCGATATGATCCTCGCGGGTGAGGTAACGGCGGAACCGGTTATAGAAATGACGCTCCTGGACGGATCCGAAGTTCGCTTCCACCCAGGTCTTACGGATCACGGCGCGGGCCTTCTCGATTTCGCCATTTGCCAGAAAGGCGCGGGCAAGACGGCTGCCGCCATCCGCGGTCCGGGGCTCGCGGTCGGCAAACCATTCGAGAACTTCGTCATCGGAGACGCCTGTGGTCATGGCCTCCTCGGCGCGCATCAAGAGCAGCCATTGATCCGGCCAATCCTGGTTCTCGCGGATAAACTGAGCGATCTCCTGGAAGCTCGCTCCGGAATCGGGGGACGATAGGAAGCGCCAGCGATAGGTCTTGATCAACAGGGGGTGGCGAAGCCCTCTGGCCGCACGCTTCGCGGTATTCCATTTGCCGTCCTCGATGGAATCGAAGACGCGCGTGGCGATCTTGGCTTCGCGGGCCGAGACCACCTCTGCGGCCGATGCGGATGGGTAAACGGCAAGGGTCAGCGCCCCCATCAGGGCACTCATTGCCATGCCCAGGACGGCTAATCTACTTAGCCTCCGCATTCGGCCCTCGCGCTTCACTGATACAAGAGCCAAGTCTAGAAGCCTCTCTGATGGGGGGCAAGGAATGCCACGAATGTGCACGCGTTTGTCATAGCCGTTAACGATTACCCCCCGGTTATCCTCAAGATCGCCTATAGAGGATATAGGGACGATGAGGCCGGAATTTGACGTCTGGTTAACGTCAAAATTGTGACAATCTTGCGATAAGAACCCTTGGTTCCAATTGATCGGCCGCCCCTCTGCGGCTATGGTCCCGGAACAAATCAAGGGAGATTAACCATCATGTTCAAGGGCTCCATCGTTGCCCTGATTACCCCCTTCAAGAATGGAGACGTCGACGAAGACGCCTTCCGTAAGTTGGTGGAATGGCAAATCGCTGAGGGAACCGAGGGGCTCGTGCCCTGCGGAACGACCGGGGAATCCCCGACTCTCAGCCATGACGAACATATGCGGGTGGTCGAAATTTGTATCGACGCCGCCGCCGGGCGGGTGCCGGTGATCGCCGGAGCCGGGTCCAATTCGACCGCCGAGGCTATTGCTCTCACGCGGCACGCCAAGGAAGCGGGCGCGGACGGTGCGCTGATCGTGACGCCCTATTACAACAAACCGACCCAGCAGGGGCTCTACGATCACTTTAAGGCGATCAACGACGCCGTCGATCTGCCGGTCGTCATTTATAACATTCCGCCCCGCTGCATCATCGATATGTCGGTCGACACTATGGCGCGGTTGGCAAAATTGCCCAACATCGTCGGCGTCAAGGACGCGACCAGCGATCTCAATCGGCCGATCCTGACGGCGCTCGCCATCGGCGAGGACTTCTGCCAATTGTCCGGCGAGGACGGCACCGCCATTCCGTTCCTGGCCGCCGGCGGGCATGGCTGCATCTCGGTGACAGCCAATATCGCGCCGAAGCAGTGCGCGGCGATGCAAAAGGCCTGGCGCGACGGGGATGTCAAATCGGCCATGGACTGGCAGTCGAAATTGATGCCGCTGCATTCGGCCCTGTTCTGTGAGACCAGCCCGGGGCCGGTCAAGTATGCTGCCGAGCTTCTCGGTATTTGCTCTGCCGAGGCGCGCCTGCCGATCACCACCATCGCGGAGGCAAGCAGGAAGCGGGTCAGCGACGCGCTGAAGGGCGCGGGCCTGCTGTCCTGATCGCGTCCCTGAATTTGGGCCCGAACGGGTAGACCGGAGTCATGGCCAAGAAATCCCAGATGGCGGCCAATGTCGCGGCGCGCAACCGAAAGGCGCGCCACGACTATTTTATCGAGGAAACCCTCGAGGCAGGCATTCAGCTATACGGCAGCGAGGTGAAGTCCTTACGCTCCGGCCGCGCCAGTATCGAGGAGGCCTATGCTTCCGATGAAGGCGGCGAGATCTATCTGATCAATGCCTATATTCCCGAATACCCGGCATCCCGCGTCCAGCACGAAACCCGGCGTCCGCGCAAGCTGTTGCTGCACCGCAAGGAAATCAGCAGGCTGATCGGCGGACTGAACCGGGAAGGCATGACCGTCGTGCCGCTGTCGATCTATTTCAACAAGCGCGGTATCGCCAAGGTCGAGCTCGGCCTCGCCAAGGGCAAACGCAAGTTCGAGAAACGTGCCTCCATCAAGGAGCGCGAATGGAAGCGCGACAAGGCGCGCCTCATGCGTGAAAGAGGCTAGGCGGGAGAGGGGATAATCATGGCCGGCAAAAGCTCGTTTTCCTATTGGGACACCCTCGGCGCCGATCCGCGCACCTTCACCACGGCCGAGGAATTCAATGCCATCAGCCGCGGCCATCTGCCGGAGCTGGCGGGGATCGAGGTAACGCTGTGCGATAAGGAACGGTTCACCGGCCGCATGGCAGTGCGTCCTGAAATCATGGCCCCCAACGGCTTCATCCATGCTGCCAGCGTCATCGCGCTGGCCGATACGCTCGCCGGCTATGCCACCATGATCAACCTGCAAGAGGGCGCGGAAAGCTTCACCACGGTGGAGCTTAAGTCGAATTTTCTCGGCACGGTCCGCGAGGGAGCTGTTTCGGCCGTCGCGATCCCGCAGCACCGGGGCCGGACGACCCAGGTATGGGATGTCGACGTCCATGACGAGGCGACGGATAAACGCATCGCCATGTTCCGCTGCACCCAGGCCGTCCTCTGGCCGCGCTAGGCATTTTATCAAGTGAATCCTTGTATTTACGCGGTTCCGTTAACATTTATCCTCTATAAGGCGATGAACTAGAATAAGTTTCGCGTAATTGGACGCTCATTGGTCGGGGATACCATGAGAGTGTCTAAATGAGCCGATTGTTTACGGCATACTCTGTTAAGTATCTTGGCCGCGCGTGCCATTTCTTAGCCGCTTCCCTGGCGGCGCTGTGGCTATGCGCGCCCGTGTCGGCTCAAGAAAACAGTCCCGAAATCGTCATCGGCGCGACAAAAACCGCCTTTCTGGTTTGGTTGGCGGAGGAGCAAGGCTATTTTGATGATGCCGGCCTGAATGTGCGCCTCGAACTTTTCGAGGCGGGGGTGCTGGCGTCGCGAGCCCTAATAAAGGGTGACGTCGATCTGGCGACAGGGTCCGATTTCGCCTTTGTCAGCAACGTGCTTAAGACACCAGACCTCAGGATACTATCGACGCTTTCCGCGTCGCGTACCACGAAACTGTTCGCGCGACGAAGCAGCGGCATAACTGCGGCTCAGCACCTCTATGGAAAAAGAGTAGCTGTCACACGATCGGGAATCGGCGAGTACTTTCTGGGCCACTATTTGACGATCCAGGGGGTTCCGTCCGGTTCTGTTTCCCTTGTCGATCTGGCGCCTCATGAGATCGTCGATGAGATCGTCGCTGGAAATGTCGACGCCGCCATCACTTGGGAGCCATTCGTTTTCGAGGCGCTTACCGAGCTCGGTGACGATTTTGTCGAGCTGCCGGAACAGCAGGCTTGGTTTTACTATTTCCTGCTTATCGGCCGCGATGCGTGGCTCGAGGAAAATAAAAGCCACTTGGCGGTTCTTTTGCGTGCCCTCCTGCGGGCCGAGGGTTTCGCACGCGATGCTCCTGAAACGGCGAAACGAATTCTTGCCGGAAAATTGGAGATCGATCCGTTCCTCATGGATCACCTTTGGCCGCGGCACAGTCTGCGGGCTGCGCTGCCGCAAGATCTGCTGCTGATTCTGGAGCAAGCGACCATCTGGCGTATGGCACGGGGGCTTGAGCCGATGCGTGACGTCCCCGATTTTCTCAAGTTTTTGATGATTTCTCCGCTGAATGAGGCCAGCCCATTGGCTGTTACGATCATTCAATAGGCCGGCTTATGACTCTACGGAGCAAAATTTTCCTTGCGGTTATCGCCTCTGTTCTGGCGACGGTTCTATTTATCGCTGCGGCCACCATCAGCGTTAACCGTTTGATCAACGCGGATCGCCGCTCGTCCATTGCCAACGAGATTAGCCGGGCGGCGCTCCAATTGGATTCGCTCGCGGCGGAATTTCTCGTGTCGAAATCTCCCCGGGTCGTGCGGCAATGGCGAGGACGGCACGATTCGTTGGCAAATTTGCTGACCACGGCGCCGTTCAGGGATTCCCGGCTGCGGGAGGTCGTCCGCGAGTTCGAAGAACGGCGGGTGTTGTCGGCCCGTTTGTTCGAGTTAATCGTTACGCCTGATGACGATGTCGGCACTTCGTCCCTTGTCCGCACCAGGCGCGAACAACTCATCATCCAGAATATTCTGTCCACGACGGGCGGCATGGTGGCCCTTGCGGATCAGCTTAGACGGATCAATCGCGCTGTTTTCGAGGAAACCGAAGGGCCTGTCCTGTGGTTCGCGGCGGGCACGGTTCTGCTTGTCGTTCTCGTGAACGGCGGCATTTTGATCGGTGTCGGGCCCGGCATCACGACGGCCTACAGGCAACTTCGTCAGACTGTTTCGGCTATCGGCGCGGGCCAGTTCGATCGGGAGCTTCCCGTATCGAAGGATCGGGAACTCGGCGCGCTTTACCAGTCGATTGGCTGGATGCGGGACAGCATTAAAGAGAGCCGCCTGCGTCTTGCCACGGTGATCGGCACGGTCACCGACAGTATCGTCGCCATCGACTCCCACGGCCGGATTCAAATGTTCAACCCGGCGGCGGAAACCATGTTCGGCTACACGGCGGAAGAAGTGCTTGGCAAGAATGTCAGAATGCTTATGCCGTCGCCCCACCGCGAAGCGCATGACGGTTACCTAGCCGCCAGCCGCAAATCGACGGCGCGCCGGATCATCGGTCAAAACCGGGAACTCGAGGGAATACGCAAGGATGGTACGACGTTTCCAATCGAGCTTGCGGTCGGCGAAACCGAACTTATGGGAGAGCGTGTTTTCGTTGGCTCCATCCGCGACATCGGTCTGCGTAGACAGCATGAAGAGCAACTGGCGTCGCTGATTACCGAACTGACCCGTTCCAACAAGGAATTGGAGCAGTTCGCGTATGTCGCATCCCACGATCTTCAGGAACCCCTGCGCATGGTGGCGAGTTTCACCGGATTGCTGTCCGAAAAATACGGCGGCCAACTCGATGAACAGGCGCAAGGGTACATCGCCCACGCGGTCGACGGCGCCAAACGTATGCAAATGCTGATCAACGGGTTGTTGGATTATTCGCGGGTCGGCACGCGCGGGAAAGAGTTCACGTCTGAGGACTGTAATGCGATTGTCGCGGAGGCCATCGAGAACCTCGATGTTTTGATAGATGAAAATAAGGCTGCTGTGTCCGTCGAGCGGCTTCCGACCATCAGTGCGGACAGCGAACAGATGGTGCGGGTGTTCCAGAACCTGATCGCCAACGCCATCAAGTTCCATCGTGAAGGCGTCACGCCGGAGGTTTCCGTCTCCGCCGAGCGCGACAAGCAGCTTTGGCGCATATCCGTGGCGGACAACGGCATCGGTATCGATCCGGAATACGCCGACCGCATCTTCAATATCTTCCAGCGTTTGCACAGACGTGGGGAGTACCCGGGCGAGGGGATCGGCTTGGCCGTGGTCAAACGGATCGTCGAGCGCCATGGCGGCAAAATCTGGATGGAGTCCGTTCCCGGCCAGGGAACGACCTTTCACTTCACTGTTCAACCTGCAACCTAACGCAATCGGAGGGGTAGAGGATGAGTTTGGATAACGCTAGACCGGTCAATGTCCTTCTGGTCGAGGACAACCCGGCAGATGTCGATTTGACGCGCATCAGTTTTGCCGAAGCGAAACTCAAGTGCCACCTGCACACCGTCAATGACGGCGTCGAAGCGATGGCATTCCTGAAAAAATTGGACGAATGGGCTGACGCGCCAACGCCGGATCTGATCCTTTTAGACCTGAATATGCCGCGCAAGGACGGCCGCGAGGTGCTGGCCGAGATCAAGGAAAACCCGGAGCTTCGGCGTATTCCCGTCATCGTGCTGACGTCTTCCGATGCCGAGCAGGACATCGTGAAATCCTATGATCTGCACACGAACGCCTATATCCAAAAGCCGGTCGACTTTGAAGACCTCAAAAACGTGGTCAGAGCACTTGAGGATTTTTGGTTCACTATCGTCCGGTTGCCGCCGAAGGAGACCTCATGAGGTGAACGAGGTCGGATCATCGCATTCATGAATAAAGACATGTCCTCCGAAACCGGATATCTGGCCGGCTTGTTCGGCGCGCCGTCGTCGCGGTCGAACAATAGCGTCGAGTCCTTGTTGGTGATCGAGGATAACCCGGGGGACGTCGAACTCATCCGCGAAATGCTTGCGTCCGCGCAGCGCGACGATATCGACCTGCGTACCGATTCCACGTTGGGGGAAGGGCTCGGCACACTACAGAATTTTTCGCCCGATTTGGTTCTTCTCGACCTTGGTCTTCCAGATGCGCAGGGATTGGAGGTGCTCCGGCATGTTGTTATCCAAACTGCGGGAAAGACGCCGATCATCGTTCTCACCGGCCTCGACGACGAAGAGGTCGCGTTGGAGGCGCTTCACAACGGGGCCGACGACTATTTGCAGAAGAACGGGCTGACCGGAGGCATCCTCCTCCGTTCCATTCGCCATGCTGTCGAGCGGCATCGCATTGCCGAACGGCTGCGCGAAAGCGAGGGCCGCTTCCGAGCCATCACCGAGCACGCGTCCGATCTCATTTTCATCCTCGATGAGGATTGCCGGTGTACCTATATCAGCCCGTCGGTGCGGCGCTATATGAACGTCGAGTCCGAGGACCTTCTGGGCAGCACCTTGGAGCTATTTGTTCACGAGGAAGATTGGCCCGGTTTGCTCGATTCGATCGAGCGTGCATGCCATGAGCCACAGGTCACGCATTCCTTCGATGATTGCCGCATCCAGCATGTCGCCGATGGTGGATGGTGCTACATGGTGGGTACGGCGGTTGCGTTGCCCGATGTCCGGGGTGTCGAAGGCGTCGTGCTCACCTGCCACGACATCACGGAGCGTAAACAATACGAACAAACCATCGAAGAGCAGGCGACCATCGACAAGCTGACCGGCTTGCCCAACCGAACGTTGTTCCAAGACCGTCTCGCGAGCACCTTGTCGCGCAGTATGCGGGTGGAGAAGGGCGCGGCTCTCTTATTCCTCGATCTCGATGGGTTTAAGGATATCAACGATACTCTCGGTCACGATGCGGGCGATGCCTTGTTGCACGAGGCCGCGCAGCGTCTTCAACTCTGTGTCCGCCGCACCGATACCGTGGCGCGCATGGGAGGCGACGAGTTCACGATCATCCTCGCCGATTTGAGTGACGAACTGGACCCGGAACGGGTGGCCAATAAGATACTCGCGTCGCTGGCGGCGCCGTTCGATCTTAACGGTGAGCAGCGTTTCGTCACCGGCAGTATCGGTGTCGCCATTTTTTCGCGCGACGGTGCCGACGCCGAAACACTGATCCGCAATGCCGATACCGCCATGTATCAGGCCAAGCGGGCGGGCAAAAACCAGTTCCGCTTCTTCGCCGAAGAGATGAACCAGCAGATTTCCGAGCGTACCCGTATCGCGACGGAACTGCGCCGTGCCTTGGAACGCGATGAATTCAAACTGGTCTATCATCCCGTGTTCGATGCGAAGACCGAAGAGATCGTCCAGTTGGAGGCGTTGATCCGCTGGGAGCATCCAGAGCTCGGCTTGCAGATGCCGGTCGATTTCATACCCATCGCCGAGGAATCCGGACTGATCGATAAGATCGGCACTTGGGCGATCGATGTGGCGTGCAGCCAGCTCGGTGTCTGGTGGCGGCGGGGATGGACGGACCTGCGGGTCGGGGTCAATGTGTCGCCTAAACATTTCCACCGGCCGGAGTTCGAGGAAACCGTCAACGCGTCCGCCGTTACCCATTCCGTCTCGCCCGACGGATTGATCCTGGAGATTACCGAAAATGCCTTTGTCAGGGGGGACGAGGAGAATGTCCATGCGGTTTTTCGTAACCTCCGGAAACGAGGTGCAAGTATCGCCCTCGACGACTTTGGCACCGGCTATTCCTCCCTCAGCTATCTGAAGCGCTACCCCGTCGATATCCTGAAGATCGATCGCATATTCGTCCGCGATATCATGGAAAGCGACGAAAACCTGACCCTGGTCCGGGCCATCATTTCCATGGCGCACGCCATGGGGTTAAAGGTCGTTGGGGAAGGGGTCGAGACCGACGCACAGTTCGATACCTTGAATTCCCTCGGCTGCGATTTGCTGCAGGGCTACAAATTCACCGAACCGCTGGACAGCGACGAGATGACCGCTTTCCTCGACCGCTCCCGGCAGAACTAGCCGCCTTGACCTGCTTCGGTCGCTATCACACTCTCGTCCGAGCGGACAGCGGATAACCGAACGTGAGCGATCAACCTTCCGACAATCCCGGTCGTCGCGGCGACAAGCGGCTTGCCCGCAAACTTCGCGATGTTGCCGAAAGCAAACATATGACCGGTGAAACGGCGGCGCCGTCACGCCGTCTGCCGCCCGGACAGCATACCACCGTGAAATGGCCTGTTCTCGATCTGGGAGAGCATCCCAATGTCCCGCAGCGCGAGTGGAAGATGAGCATTGCGGGCCTCGTTGCGCGGCCGGGCACTCTCGATTGGGACGGGTTCCGGGCGTTGCCGCAAAGCGAGTTTGTTTCCGACATCCATTGCGTGACGGCGTGGTCGCGTTTCGACAACCATTGGGCGGGCGTTTCGACGCGGGATTTTCTCGACTGGGTGAGCCCTTTGCCGGAAGCGAAATTCGTCATCTTGCGCAGCTTCGACGGCTATGCCACCAATCTTCCCCTGGAACATTTTGCCGCGTCCGACGCACTTCTTGCGCATAGCTGGGAAGGGGAGCCGTTGAGCCGCGAACATGGCGGGCCGGTTCGGTTGATCGTTCCTCGCCTGTATTTTTGGAAAAGCGCCAAATGGCTCCGCCATGTCCTGTTCACCGATCAGGACGTACCCGGCTATTGGGAAGTGCGCGGCTATCACAGTATCGGCGATCCTTGGAAAGAAGAGCGCTACGGCTGAGAGCCGAATGCGCGTGATTGTGGGCGTTGTCCCAAAACTGCCATAACGGGAATTTGACAGCCGCTCGGCGTCCGGTCTACGTGAAAAAGTGCTGAAAAACAGGGATTTTTTCCTACGTATTCCTACGCCTACTCAAATGGGGTCGGAGAACCAATCTATATGGTGGGGGAAACGCTGGTTTCTCGGGATCGTTAACCATTTGGCTGACCGATGAGAGTAGCTGGTCGCAGCGACAGATACCGCTTTCTTTTACTCGTCGCGATCATGGCCGCCGTGACTATCGCGGCGACCTCGATTTCGATGTATCTGCTGTACAACACCTCGTTCGAGGAACAACGAACGCGGTTGGTCGAGCTCGTTCAAAGTCAGGCGCGCACCTTCGAAACCATTTCCCGGATCGAAAACGAACACATCGAACATGGGCATACCGAAGTATCCCGTTCCGATATCGTCGAACAGGTCCGAACCGCGCATAACGAGCATCAGGAATTCGGAACCGGGGTTGAATTGGTTCTGGTCGAGCGCGTCGGCGACGAAATCGTCTTCCGTGTCTCCCATCGTGAATCCGTTCATGGCGAGAATCTTGCGCCGATTCCCTACGACAGCGTAAATGGCGAAGCGGTACGCCGGGCCGTCGATGGTCAATCGGGATCGGTCATCGCATCGGATTATCGGGGTGTCGATGTTTTGGCGGCCTATGAGCCGGTTGCCGGTACGGGCCTTGGGTTGGTGGCCAAGATCGATATCTCGGCCATTCAGTTCCCGTTCATCAAAGCGGGCATGGCTTCGGGCGCCGTTGCCGCCGTTCTGATCTTGATCGGCGCGTTCCTGTTCTGGCGCATCAACAATGCCGGCATCAGAATCCTCGAGCAAACGCTCATGGAACGAGACGCCGCCAACCGGTCGAAGACCGAATTCCTGGCCAACATGAGCCATGAATTGCGGACCCCGTTGACGGCGATCATCGGATACGCCGAAGTCATGTGCGACGAGACCTTCGGTCCCATCGAAGTTCAGAAGTATCGCGAATACGTGGAAAGCATCCGGGCGTCGGGCGAACATCTTCACGCCTTGATCAACGACATTCTCGACGTGTCGGCGATCGAGGCCGGCCGTATGAACCTGAGCGACGAGCAATTCGATCTGCCGGAAGTCGTGGAGGCGGCGGCACGTATCGTCCTGCCGCGGGCGACTGAAAAAGGTGTGTCGATCAAGACGTCCGTCGATCCGTGTATCAAATCGATGATCGGCGACGAACGGCGGATTAAACAGATCCTCGTGAATTTGCTTTCGAACGCGACGAAATTTACCGATGAGGGCGGGCGGGTCATCCTGTCTGCGCACGCCAACGACAATGGCAGCTTTGCGATCGATGTCGTCGATACGGGGATCGGCATGACGGAAGATCAGATCTCGATCGCGCTCATGAAATTCGGACAAGTGAAGAACGCGCAATTCGCCGACCAGGAAGGCACCGGGCTCGGATTGCCCTTGGTGAAAGGGCTCGTGGAAGCCCATCAGGGTAAATTGATCATCCAAAGCCGATACGGGCAGGGGACAACCGTAACAGTCCTGTTTCCCGGGGATCGTCGTGTCGCGTGATACAGGGGCTTTCCAGTGATCGGGTGCGCTTCCTATTGCTCGTGGCGATTACCGCCACGGTCGCGATCGCGGCGACTTGGATTTCCATGTTGTTTCTCTATTGGACCTCTTTCGATGAGCAGCGAACCTGGTTGGTCAAACTGGTTCAAAGCCAGACCTGGACGTTCGAGGCGATCGCCAGCCTAGAGACCCAAAGCATCCTGCCGGGCGCCAACCGGGTGACGCGCTCGGATCTCATCAACTATGTCAGGGAAACGCACCTCGCCAGTAAGCATTTCGGCAAGGGGGTGGAATTCGTCCTTGTCGAGCGGCAGGACGATAAGATCGTTTTCCTGATGTCTCATCGCGATGGCCGTCACATTGCGCCGCCGCCGATTGCCTATGACCGAAAGGATGCCGAGGTCGAACGCCGGGCCGTCAACGGCGATATGGGATCCATGGTCGGTATGGATTTTCGCGGCCGCAGGGTCGTCGCTGCCTACGAGCCGATCATGTCGGCGGGGGTAGGGCTTGTCGGAAAAATCGATGTCGCCGTAATTCAGGAACCATTTATCCGCGCCGGAATGGTCGCCGGCATGTCAGCGGTTATGCTGATCCTGCTCGGAGCCTTTTTCTTCTGGAATATAAACAACGAAAGCGCCGCCGAGCTGCAGCAAACGCTTTTGGAGCGGGATGCGGCAAACCGGTCGAAAAGCGAATTTCTCACCAACATGAGCCACGAGTTGCGTTCGCCGTTGACCGCCATCATCGGCTACGCCGAAGTCATGAAGAACGAGATGCTCGGCCCGCTCAACAGCGACAAGTACCGGGAGTATGTCGACGGTATCTTTGTCTCGGGGCACCATCTCCATAACCTCATCAACGACATCCTCGATATTTCGGCGATTGAAGCCGGCCGCCTTAATCTCAACGATGATGCCGTTGCCATCGAAGATGCCGCGCGCGAGGCCATCAGGCTCGCCGCGGGATGGGCGGAAGCCGCAGGCATCACGCTGATTTCAAGAATTGATCCCAACATCCAGCCGATTATTGCCGACGAACGGCGGGTCGTGCAGATGCTGGTGAATCTCCTGACCAACGCGATCAAGTTTTCGGAAAGGGGGAGCGAGGTGTGCCTTGCCGCCCGCTTGGGGCAGGACGGCAAACTGACGGTTTCCGTGGAGGATAGCGGTATCGGCATGACGAGCGTGCAGTTGGAACGCGCCTTGATGAACTTCGGCCAGGTCGCCAACGTCAACGTCAACGATCAGGAAGGAACCGGGCTCGGCCTGCCCCTAACCAAAGGATTGATCGAAGCGCATCAAGGCACGATGGACATCGAAAGCCGGTACGGCGAGGGCACCAAGGTCACGCTCCGGTTCCCGAAGGAGCGCCTCGTCGCCTAAGCCGCCGCACAAGCTCCCGATATCCGCCGCCGGTCAATTGCCGGTGGTCGCCTTAGCCAGCATCTCGGCGTTCTGCTTGGTGTCGAAGATATTGATGGACGGATCATTGTCCTTGTTCATCTCCTCGCGAATCTTCACCGATTCCTCGAGGACCTTTTTCACCGCCGGGCGGGCCGCCGTCGCGTCGAGCCAACGCTTGAAGTTAGGATGCGCGTCGATGTCGAGACCGTATGTTTCCCACAATTTGGCCCACGGATAGATGGCCATGTCGGCGATCGTGTAGTCGTCGAGGGCGACGTTCTCAAACTCGGCGAGCCGGTTGTCGAGGACCTTGTAAAGCCGCAACGTTTCGTTGCGATACCGCTCTTTCCCATAGGGCACGTCTTCGGGGGCATAGTTGAGAAAATGGTTGGCCTGGCCGAACATCGGTCCGACATGCCCCATCTGGAACATCAGCCATTGCAGGACATCGTAACGTCCGCGGGGATCGGCGGGCAGGAACTGTCCCGTCTTTTCGGCGAGGTAAATGAGGATGGCGCCTGATTCCATCATCGTATAGCGGCCGCCGGGGCCGTCGGTATCGACCATGGCAGGAATTTTGTTGTTGGGACTGAGCTTCAGGTACTCGGGCGTGAATTGGTCGCCCTTGCGGATATTGATCAGGAAATGCTCATACGGGGTATTCGTCTCCTCGAGCATAATCATCACTTTCTGCCCATTGGGAGTGGGCATGGAATGGAGTTCGATCATGGGATTCCTCTCTGTAAACGCTTACGTACCTTGTTGTTCGTAGGCGGAAACGCTATCTAAATACGAGAACCGCGCGTCAAGCGTCGTTGTTCGGCGTCACTGTTCTCTCTTGCCGGTATGGTGACGCGAATGCGACGCTCTCTCAAGCCGCAATCTGATCAGAAAAAGAATTAGAGAGGCCCATCAAATGAGCAAACCCCTGTTGCACCTGGTATTCGGTGGCGAGGTCAAGGACCCGGCCGGAACCGATTTCGTCGATACCTCGAAGCTCGATGTCGTCGGCATTTATCCGAGCTACGCCGAGGCCGAAAAAGCCTGGCAAGGCGTCAGCCGCGCCCATATCGACGAGGCACATATCAAGTACGTCATCGTCCATCTGCATCGTCTGTTGGATCCGGATCACCCGGAGGCGGCATAAGGTTACTCACTCGGCCGCGGCGAGTTCTTCCTCGGCCTGCAACCAGGCCTTTTCGGCTGTCTCTATGGCGCGGGTTACCTCCGCCATTTCCATCGTTAGTTTCTGGAGCTTTTCGGCGGGGCCGTCATAGAGGGCGGGATCCGCGAGCTTGTTTTCCAGTTCCAATTTCCGCCGGGTAAGTTTCTCGAGTGCCGTTTCGGCGTTCTTCGCCTGCTTGCGCAAATGCGCGACGGCTTCGCGAGCCTGGGCACGCGCTTGCCGCCCGGCCTTTTTGTTGACGCCGTCCTTGGCGTCCTTGACGCCGCGCTTCTTGTCCCGTGCCCGATCGAGCAGCAATTGCCGGTAATCGGCAAGATCGCCGTCGAACCGGTCGCAGCCACCGTTTTCGACAAGCCAGAGCCGGTCACATACCAACTCGATAATATGCGCATCGTGGCTCACCAGGATGACCGCGCCGTCATAGGCATTGAGCGCCTGCACCAAGGCTTCTCGGGCGTCGACGTCGAGGTGATTGGTCGGTTCGTCGAGCAGCAGGATATGGGGTGCGTCGACACTCATCAGACAGAACAGGAGGCGCGCCTTTTCGCCGCCCGACAGATTGCCGATCTTGGTTTCCGCTTTGTCGGCGCCGAACCCGAACCGGCCGAGGTGGGCGCGCACCTTGGTCTCCGTGGTCATCTCCAGCCGCCGTGTGAGCACGGTCAGCGGCGTTTCTTCCAGGTTGAGCTCCTCGGCCTGATGCTGCGCGAAATAGCCGACCCGCAATTTGCTCGATTTGACGACCTTGCCTTCCAGCGGCGTAAGCCGGGATGCCAGCAGCTTCACAAGGGTCGATTTGCCGTTGCCGTTGGGGCCAAGAACGGCGATGCGGTCGTCCATATCGATCCGCAGATCGAGGTCGCGCAGCACCGGCACGCCGTCATAACCCACCGCAACATTGTCCATGGCGACCAACGGCGGCGGCATCGGGTCGGGGTCGGGGAAGGCGAAGGTTGTCGTACGTTCTTCCATCACCGAGGCAATGGGCTCCATGCGTTCCAGCATCTTGAGCCGGCTCTGCGCTTGGCGCGCCTTGGTCGCCTTGGCGCGGAAGCGGTCGACAAAGATTTGGATGCGGCGGCGCTCTTCCAACTGCCTTTTATGCAAGGCTGACTGGCGTGCTAGATTTTCACGCCGCGTGTTTTCGAACCGGTCGTAGCCGCCCTGGTACAAGGTGAGCTTGGCGCCTTGCAAATGGATGATGTTACTCACGACGCGGTTCAGCAGGTCGCGGTCGTGGCTGATGACCAGCAGCGTTCCCGGCCAGTTGGCGAGATGGCCTTCCAGCCACAAACTCGCTTCCAGGTCGAGGTGGTTGGTCGGTTCGTCGAGCAGCAGCAGGTCGGGCCGCGAAAACAAGGCACCGGCAAGTGCGACGCGCATGCGCCATCCACCGGAATAGGAATCGCAGGACCGTTGCTGGGCGTCTTCGTCGAAGCCGAGGCCGGACAGGATCGTCGCTGCCCGTGATGGCGCCGTGTGGGCGTCGATGTCGGCGAGGCGTGTATGAATCTCGGCGATACGGTGGGGATCGGTGGCCGTTTCCGCCTCGGCGGTGAGCGCGGCAAGTTCACTGTCGGCGGCCAATACCGTTTCCAGCAGGCTTTGCGGTCCCGATGGCGCTTCCTGGGCTACCCGGCCCATGCGCGCCCGGCCGAGCAGCGAAATCGATCCGCCGTCGGGTGAAATGTCGCCGGCGATCAGCCGGAACAAAGTCGTTTTGCCGGTCCCGTTACGGCCGACGAGACCCACCTTCTGCCCCTTGCCGATGGCGACGGTCGCGCCATCGAACAACAGCCGCCCCGCAACGCGGTAAGTAAGGTCGTTGATTTGCAGCATGACGGGGCTCTACGCCGTGTCCCCGCTTAGAAACGGGGGCTGGCGGCGATGAAGGCGTCCTTGAGGGCGTCGTAGGTCGTCGTGAGCTGGAATTGGGGAAACTCTGCCACCACGTTCTCGGGCGCCCGGAACAGAATGCCGGTATCGGCTTCACCCAGCATGGTCGTATCGTTGTAGGAATCGCCCGCCGCGAACACGGTGAAGTTGAGGGCTTTAAAAGCTTTCACGGCCTGGCGTTTATGGTCTTTCATCCGCAGCCGGTAATGGGCAATCCGGCGGGTGTCGTCGATTTCCAGGCGATGGCAAAGGAGGGTCGGCCAGCCCAGTTGACGCATTAGCGGCTCGGCGAATTCGTAGAACGTGTCGGACAGGATCACCACTTGGAAATGGGCGCGCAGCCAATCGAGAAAGTCCTTGGCGCCATCAAGCGGTCCCAGGCTATCGATGACTTCCTGAATGACGGGCAGGCGAATGTTGTGTTCGTCCAGAATACGAAGCCGTTGTTTCATGAGGACGTCGTAGTCGGGGATGTCGCGGGTCGTGGCCCGCAACTCGGTGATACCGGTTTTTTCGGCGACCCCGATCCATATTTCGGGGATCAGCACGCCCTCAAGGTCCAGGCAAACGATTTCCACGGGAACTGACTCCAGGGAGTGGGACAAGCACGGGATAACGCGGCGGGGTATAGCATATCTGGCCGGGCCGCCAATACATTCTTTGCCGCGAAATCCCGGATTTCCACGTCATTCAGACAAATATTACATATAATTTTATGTGTATTAAATAATAAATACAAAAATAAAATTGTATTTAGATCGAAACTCGCCTATCAACGCGTAAATTCGACGGTCGGCCAGTGCTTAGGGCGCGAAAATCAAATCGACCGCCGGTTGCAACATCAAAGGAAGCCCCGATGCCAGGAAGTCACGGCACTGCCGCCGCTCTCGAGCCCATCCAGATCGCTTTTACGGAACCCCCTATATTCGTGCTCAATCCGAGTGGGTATGCGCCGCTGGCGGGCCAGGTTCGCTTTGCCACCAATATCCCCAGCCGCGCCGAGATCGTCATCAGCGACGGTGACCGGACTTGGGCGCTTCCGCAGTCTGACGCATTCGCCTCCCACCACGAACTCACCGTGCTTGGGATGCGGCCGGGACGGGCACATTGGCTTTCGGTGTCGGCGCTCGACGAGGATGGCAACCGCATCGATGGCGAGGAGGTCATTGAATTCGCCACCGATCCGTTGCCGGAGGATTTCCCGCCGCTCGATCTGCGTGTCGCCGACCGGGCGCGGATGGCTCCTGGCGTTACCATGTTCGGCCTGCGCAAGTCCGCCCAATCGGGGGCCAAGAACTACGGCGTGATGGTCGCCGTCGACGATGAGGGCGAGGTGGTATGGTACCGCGATTTCGGCCAAACCGTCGGCGACGTGAAGCGTCTTCGCAATGGTAACCTTATCTATCTTACCTTCGATCACCGGGCGGTCGAATTCGATATGCTCGGCAATGTGATCAATCAGTGGATTGCCGTCGACCGCTGGCCCGATCTGCACAAAGAGGACAAGTTTTTTCCTGTCGCGGCCGAGTCCTTCCATCACGAGATCTTCGAGATGGCCAATGGCAATTTCCTGGTCCTCAGCGTCGAGACCCGGGACTTGGCCGACTATCCATCGAGCGATACCGACCCGGACGCGCCCAAGGGGACGGCGACCGTGGTCGGCGACGTCGTCGTCGAGTTCACCCGCGACGGGCAGGTCGTCGACGAATGGAAGCTTCTCGACAGTCTCGATCCTTATCGCTTCGGTTATGGCGTTTTCGATGGTTATTGGGAACGCAAAGGCATCGTCGACTCCGTCGACTGGACCCATGCCAATGCCGTCGTTCATGACGAGCGCGACGACTCCTTGATCCTGTCGCTGCGCCATCAGGACGCGGTGGTGAAGATCGACCGCAAGACGAAATCGTTGAAGTGGATCCTGGGGACGCCGGAGGGCTGGAACGCGCCCTGGTCGGACAAGCTGCTCAAGCCGGTCGGAGACGTCACCTGGCAATTCCACCAGCACAACTCCCTGGTGACGCCCGAGGGGACGATCCTGTTATTCGACAACGGCAATTGCCGTACCTGGCCGTTCGAGGCGCCGCTACCGGCGAGTGAGAACTACAGCCGCGTCGCGGAGTTCGAGGTCGACGAAGAGGCCATGACGGTGCGTCAGGTTTGGTCCTATGGCGGGCCGGGCGAAGAAGCTTCCTACTGCCCCTTCATTTGTGGTGCGCAGCCCTTGCCGGAATCAGGCACCGTGCTGGCCTGCTTCGGCGGCATGCTGGCGACGCCGGAGGGCGCGGTGTCCGAGGACCCAACCACCGGTATCGGGTCCGTACGCTTGGTCGAGGTCACGCGTGATCCCAATGGCGACGCGGCACCGGAGAAGGTCTTCGAGCTGTTTATCGATACCCGTGACGAAAGCCGCGGCTGGGACGTCTACCGCGCGGTGCGCCTGCCGAGTTTATACGCATAAACTTGGCTCTCCCTCTCGTTCGCAGCAAGTCTGCGGCGAGGGGGAAAGCCAAGAAGAAGTTCCGTTCATTTTAGTGGCAGATATATCTCGGTGACGAGGTCCGTTGGCGGGGTTTGTTGAGGGTCATTGAGATATTCCTCGAAAATAGGCGCGTCGGCGGCTTCACGTCCTGAGGCCACAAGCCAATCGCCGTAAAGCCACTGATACGCAGTTTCCAATTCCGCGTAGGGCCCCACATGGCGGAGAACAGCGTACTCGCCACCGGCGATATCCGTGCGTTCGAAAGGCGGTTCAATAGCAGTCTCGCTGTTGGTGATCAGCGCTGCGCGGGACCGTAGATCCTCTTCCGGTACGAGGCTGGGGTCGTCGTAATAAATTCCCACCGATCGCGAATCCGGTCCCAAGAGGCCGTGCATTCCGCACCATCGCATGAGCGTGTCGAACGCTTTGCCGATCTGCATATAAGACCCGGTGTGCGTGACCGACACTGCTTTCATATTGGGGACAGTCTTAATACTGACGTCATACATTTTGGAAACCCTTTCCCGTGATTGCTTCCGAAACTGCGCATGGCCGCCAACACGCCGGTAGGTGGCGGGCGGTACGCCGTACGCGGATTTGAAAACTCGAGTGAAGGATTGAGGGCTGGGGTAGCCGGATTTACCGGCGATCTCGGCAATACTCATCGGCGTTTGCACCAGGTATCCCGCGGCGCGGTGCAGACGCAGCCGCTTGACGGTGGCTGCTATCGTCTCGCCCCTGAGGGCATGATAAACGCGATGCCAATGATAGGGCGACAAGCAAGCTATCTCGGCCAGCCGGCTGAGGTCGATCTTCTCGTCGAGATGCTCGTATACATAGTCCGTGACACGGGCCATGCGGTCTTCATACGCCGCCAAGGTAACGCTTTCGGCGGCCTTTTTGGGGGTGGTTTTTGGTGCTTTGGTATCCATGCGCTCAGTCTCACCGAATTTTCGGGGTGACGCTAGCATGGGCCGTTTTGACAAATCTTGCGGAGTTGCAGGGGCCGGGCGCCTTCCGCTCTGGTCAGGGATCAGCGTCCCAATTTCTTCGCCACCGCGTCGACGACGTCGTGGAACATGGCTTCGGTCAGGCGGCCCGTGTTCGTGTTGTAGCGCGAACAATGATAGCTGTCGGCCAGCGTCAGGCTGTTGGGCAGAGCATGCATCCCGCCATGGGTAAATTTCCAGGAAGCCCGGCGTTCCCCCAAGGCGACCAAAGTCGCGTTATGAGCCAGGACGCCAAGGGCCAGGACCACCCGCAAATTGGGCATCGCGTTGATTTCATTGATGAGAAACGGGCGGCAGGAAGTCACTTCCTCGCCCGTCGGTTTGTTCTCCGGGGGCACGCACCGAACCGAGTTGGTTATCCGGCAATCGACCATCTGAAGCCCGTCGTCGATGCTGGCGCCAAACGTTCCGCGCGCGAAGCCGTATTCGATGAGGGTGGGATAGAGGAGGTCGCCTGCGTAGTCGCCGGTAAAGGGCCGCCCGGTCCGGTTGGCCCCCTTTAGACCGGGCGCCAGCCCCACGACCAATAGGCGCGCATCCAATCCGCCGAAGGACGGCACCGGATTGTTGAAGAAATCCGGGTATTGCTGCCGGTTGTCGTCACGGAATTTGGACAGCCGCGCACAGCGGCGGCAATCCGCAGGCGGGGCGGTGACGCTCTTCTCAGAGGGGGCGGATTTGGACGTCAAAGGGACTCGCGGAGCTCGTCGTCGATCAGATCGCCATCCTGGGGCGCGTCGTCATAGTCGCCCTGCTCATAGTCGTGCAGGCTGTGAGGATCGGCCGGGACGTCGCCTTGGCTGCCTTCACGGCAAATGAGGTCGCGGATATCGACCAGCTCGACGAAATGATCGGCCTGGCGGCGCAACTCGTCGGCGACCATGGGCGGTTTCGAGCGGATGGTGGAAACCACACTGACCCGGGCGCCCTTGCGCTGCGTGGCCTCCACGAGCCGGCGGAAATCTCCGTCGCCGGAGAACAGAACGACATGATCCAGATGTTCGACCATTTCCATTACATCGATGGCCAGTTCGATATCCATGTTGCCCTTGATCTTGCGCCGGCCGGCCGTATCGGTGAATTCCTTTGTCGGTTTTGTAACCATGGTGTACCCGTTGTAATCGAGCCAATCGACCAGCGGGCGGATAGGGGAATAATCTTGATCGTCGATCAATGCCGTATAATAGAATGCACGTACGAGGCGCCCCTGATCGGCGAACAACTTTAAGAGGAGTTTATAATCGATATCGAAGCCGAGCGCCCTGGCGGCAGCGTAAAGGTTCGATCCGTCGATGAACAAACCTATCCGCTCCTGTGGGTAGAAGTGCATTCCTATATTTCCCCTATTTATCAATGGGTAATACGACGTATTGAAATAAAAAGGTGAATAAAAATAGGCGCCGCTTACCGGGTTTGTTTGCGCCGGAAAGCCGGAATGATAGAATAATTCATACACCCGTTTTCCGTGGGGTCGATTATATAGGCTGTTCCTTTGCCCAGACAAAATAAACTTGGCCTTAAATGAAATTTTGATGGCAATTTAGCCGAACCCGGCGAACGAAAGTGTACCAGTTATGATCTTGATCGGTGTAGGCGCCAATCTACCCAGCGAGGTTGGGGCGCCCCGCGAAACCTGCGCCGCAGCGTTGGAGATGCTTGCCGCCGAAGGCGTTGAAATTACGGCAGTTTCACCGTGGTATGAGACTGCTCCCGTACCTGTTTCCGACCAGCCGAATTACGTGAACGGGGTGGCCTGTTTGGAAACCGGCTTGGCCCCCGGGCAATTGTTGGCGCTGCTCTTATCGGTCGAAATGCGGTTTGGACGTACGAGGTCCGTTGCCAACGCGGCCAGGACCATCGATTTGGACCTTTTGGCCTATAATGACCGAATCATCCAGGAACCGGGGCTCGCGGTTCCGCATCCCCGGTTGGCCGAGCGGGCGTTCGTCCTTTTGCCCCTCCGGGATTTGCTGCAGGTGCTTCGGGATAGGGGCTTACCCGGCGGTGCGGATGCGTGGTGCCATCCGGTTTCCAAGGCCACAGTAGAAGAAATGATTGGGCGACTTGGGGATATCAATGGAATACGGCGGCTTTCCTAGCCAAAAGAAGCCGCACTATTTGGCTGAAATGCTTGCGTTTTTCCCGTCTCCCCCATATATAATCGGCGCCCAAGCTGACTGTTGGACCTTGCTGCCCCGCCAGTGACCGATCGTCAGGCTGAATTTATACCGGAATACTCCCGGTTTTTATGTAGCCGTCCCTGTTCGAAAAAATTTGGAGAATACAGAATGGCCCGTGTGACCGTCGAAGATTGCATCGAGAAAGTCACAAACCGCTTCGAATTGGTGATGTTGGCGGCCAACCGCGCCCGTGCCCTGTCGTCCGGCGCGCCGCTCACCGTTGACCGCGACAATGACAAGAACCCCGTCATCGCCCTGCGTGAGATTGCCGACGAGACCCTAAACCTCGACGATATTCAGGAATCCCTGGTCAAGGGCCTGCAGAAACATGTCGAATCCGACGAGCTCGAGGAAGAAGATTTGGAAATGTTGTCCGCGGCCGACGCCTATACGGGCGAACTGGTTGCGCCCGAGGGCGGTATCCCGGCGGCCCAAGCCGCTGAAGGCGTTGAAGAAGGCGGGGACGTTAACCTTGACGCCGAGAGCGAAGGTCCCGATTTCAGTAATCAGGATATCAACGAAGAAGATGAATGACGCACGCACGGTATGGGATCGTTGAACGGAGACCACTTCCTGGCCACCTTCCGGGTCTCCCGTTTCTTGGCCTGACGTCCGACTTCGTGCTTTGCACGCCGCGCGCGTGCCCCGACCGTGCTCCCATTCGTATTTCCTGCGCCCCCGATGCGGCCAACGGCTACGGGGGCGTTTTCATATGATCCGGCAATTCGAACTCGTCGAACGCGTGCGCGCTTATGATCCGGCAGTGAACGAGGACGCGCTCAACCGCGCGTATGTCTTTGCCATGAAGGCGCATGGCTCACAGAAGCGCGCCTCGGGCGATCCTTATTTCTCGCATCCGATCGAGGTCGCGGGCATCCTCACTAAATACAAGCTCGACGGCAACTCGATCATCACGGCGCTTCTGCACGACACGATCGAAGATACCGAAACCACCCGCGACGAGATCGCCAAGCATTTCGGTGAGGAAGTCGCTCAATTGGTCGAAGGGGTGACCAAACTCACCCAGATCGAGCTGCAAGGCGGAAACAGTACGTCGCAGGCCGAGAATTTCCGTAAGCTGGTTCTGGCCATGTCCGTCGACATCCGGGTGCTTCTGGTCAAGCTCGCCGACCGCTTGCACAACATGCGGACCTTACGGCACATCCGGAAGCCGGAAAAACGCCGCGCCATCGCCATGGAAACCATGGAAATCTATGCGCCGCTCGCCGAACGCATCGGCATGCACGAACTCCAGAACGAACTCGAGGATCTGTCCTTTGCCGAACTTAACCCCGATGTCCGTGAGTCCATATTGGCGCGGCTCGATTTCCTGCGGACCCAGGGCGGCGACATCGTTGATAAGATCATCAACGAACTGAAAGAAACCTTGGCCGGGTCGAAAGTTCGCGCGACGGTTATTGGCCGTGAGAAGACACCGTATTCCATTTGGCGCAAAACCCAGCGCAAAAACGTGTCCTTCGAACAGATCGCCGATATCATAGCCTTCCGTGTGGTCGTCGACACGATCGAGGATTGCTATCGGGCACTCGGTGTCATTCACGGCACTTATCCGGTGGTCCCCGGCCGCTTCAAGGATTTCATCTCGACGCCAAAGCCAAACGGCTATCAATCCATCCACACGGGGGTTATCGGTCCGCACCGGCAGCGTATCGAAGTGCAGATCCGCACGCGCGAGATGCACGAGGTCGCGGAACTCGGCGTTGCCGCCCATTGGCGTTACAAACAGGGGGACGACAAGACCTCTGGCCGGCAGTACCGCTGGATGCGGGAGTTGCTGGATATTCTCGAACATGCCGCCAACCCCGAGGACTTCCTCGAGCACACCAAGCTCGAGATGTTCCCGGATCAGGTCTTCTGTTTCACACCCAAGGGCGATGTCATTGCCCTGCCGGTCGGCGCAACCTCGGTCGACTTTGCCTATGCGGTGCATTCCGAGGTTGGCGACACCTGTGTCGGCACGCGGGTCAACGGCCGAATCATGCCGCTGCACACGGTGCTCAACAACGGCGATCAGGTCGAAATCATTACCTCAAAGGCGCAAACGCCGTCACCCATGTGGGAGAACTTCGTTGCTACCGGCAAGGCACGGGCGCGCATCCGTCGTTTCGTGCGCCTCAAGCAGCGCGAGGAATATATGCGGCTGGGCCGCTCCATCCTGGAACGTACTTTCGAAACGGAAGGGTACAAGCTGACGGATAAGGCGCTGAAGGAAGCACTGCCGATCTTTACCCTCGACAGTATCGATACATTGTGTGCCGAGGTCGGCGCCGGCCACATCACGGGACGCCAGGTTCTGGGGGCGGTCTATCCGGCGACCAAGTCCCCTGAAGACGACATGAAAATCGTGTCTCTGTCCCAGGTTCGGGGCCGGATGAAATCCATCGAAGAGGGCGCTATTCCCATCAAGGGATTGATCCCGGGCATGGCGGTGCACTTCGCAAGTTGCTGTCATGCGCTGCCGGGCGACCGCATTGTCGGTATCGTGACCAAAGGGCGCGGCGTGAATATCCATACCATTGACTGCGAGACCCTCGAAGAGTTTGTCGACGCGCCGGAACGTTGGTTGGATGTTGCATGGGATTCCAGCGCCCACGACGTCAACAGCCACGTTGGCCGCGTCCACGTGGTTGTCGGCAACGAGCCCGGTACGTTGGGTGAATTGTCGATGATCATCGCAAAGAACGGCGGCAATATTACCAACTTGAAAATTACCAACCGAAGCACAGATTTTTTTGAGATGATGGTCGACGTAGAAGTGCGGGATCTAAAGCACCTAACGAACATTATCGCCGCACTTCGCGCGGCCCCGGCGATTAACTCCGTTGAACGCGCCAGAGGTTAAGTGGTGTGGGGCTGACAGGGTGAAGAGCGGATTTGGGACGAACATGATTATAGGGCGAAATGTTTCGACGTAGGGAGCAGCGCTCCACCGCCCATCATCTCCGAAACTTTATTTGGCCGGCCATCGGCTGGCGGAGATCTGCGTCCTATTTCCGCCATCGTGTCGGTCGGCTGCCCGGCAGCAGCTATTCCATCGCTGCGGGGTTCGCGTTCGGCGCGGCGATTTCGTTCACGCCTTTCATTGGATTTCATCTTGCCGGCGCCGCAATACTGGCTTGGGTTTTCCGCGCCAATATCGTTGCGTCCGCGATCGGAACGCTGGTTGGCAATCCATGGACATTCCCGTTTATCTGGATTTGGATTTATGAGCTTGGCCGCTGGATGGGAATGGGCGGCGTCGGTGCCGACGGTCAGATCGAGTTCGCAGTCATTTTCGGTAATATCGTCAAGGCGCTGTTACGCTTCGACTTGGTTTATTTGCAGGAATCGGCCTGGCCGATTTTCGGCCCGATGCTGGTCGGGTCCATCCCGACCGCTATTGCGGCCTGGTTTGCGTCCTATTTCCTGATCCGCTATTTGATCAATACCTACCGACGGGCCCGCATCCTCCGGTTGCAGCACAAGTACGAGGCCATAAAAAAGGCTCAGACCAAAGCTGAAATGGAAAAGCACATGGTCGAGAAGCAGTTGGAGAAACACGCATGAACCGCCTATTACCCACTTCGCCGCGTTACTTGAGGCTAGGGGTCAATATTGATCATGTGGCG
This sequence comes from uncultured Rhodospirillales bacterium, assembly GCA_913055735.1. Classification (GTDB taxonomy): domain Bacteria; phylum Pseudomonadota; class Alphaproteobacteria; order Rhodospirillales; family UBA2165; genus CAJXKD01. Next base: position 708,896 of record CAJXKD010000002.1, on the reverse strand, counting down.
ACCATCCGGAATGCCCGTGGTGGTGACCATCCGGATCCCGTACGTGCGGCCCTTGCGGCGGCCAAGGCGGGGGCTGACGGCATAACAGCCCACCTCCGCGAGGACCGGCGCCATATCTCCGACCGAGATATTGAACGCCTCCGTCAGGAGGTTGATCTACCGCTCAATCTGGAGATGGCGGCAGCCGACGAAATGCTTGAGATTGCTTTGCGCCATTTGCCGCACGCCGCTTGCATCGTTCCCGAGAAGCGCGAAGAACTGACCACCGAGGGCGGCTTGGATGCGCGGGGGTTGCACAATCAGCTGGCGCCGATCGTTTCCCGCCTTCGGGACGCCGGTATTCGCGTGTCGCTGTTTATCGAGGCCGACCCGGCGCAACTCGACGCCGCCGTTGCCTTGGGGGCACCGGTCGTGGAACTGCACACGGGCGCCTATTGCGACGCAACCGGCGCGCGGCAACAACACGAATTGGCGCGTATCCGCGAGGCGGCGGCCTATGCCGCGCAGCTGGGCCTGGAGTGCCATGCCGGCCATGGTCTCGGCTTCGATACCGTCGCGCCCGTCGCGGAGATCGAGAACATCGTCGAGCTTAATATCGGGCATTTCCTCATTGGTGAGGCTATTTTTGGCGGGCTCGACAGCACCATCAAACGCATGCGCGCCCTGATGGACAACGCCCGCGCCGAGGCTGCCGGCGACCGGTCGGCCTGATGGCATGTGGCGCTGAGGACTGTTCCATGATTATCGGAATTGGCAACGATCTCATCGATATCCGGCGCATCGAGAAGACCCTCGACCGTTTCGGCGAGCGTTTTATCGATCGCTGTTTTACGGATGTCGAACGCCGCAAATCGGAGAACCGCCGGATGCGCGCGGCGAGCTATGCCAAACGTTACGCCGCGAAGGAAGCCTGCTCCAAAGCGCTCGGCACGGGATTTCGCAAGGGCGTCTTTTGGCGCGATCTCGGCGTGATCAACCTGCCCTCGGGCAAGCCGACCATGGCATTGACGGGGGGCGCCGCCCACCGTTTGGCGGAGTTGCTGCCGCCGGGCATGGAGGCCCAGATCGATCTGACGATTACCGATGAGTTTCCCATCGCCCAAGCCATGGTGATCATCACCGCAGTACCGGCGGCGGGGGTGGCCGCGGGCGCCGATTTCGTCGCCCAGGCGCAGGGAACCAGGTGAACGCGACCTCCGCTGCCACTTCGGTCGCCATTGGTTGGCGGCTATCCAGCGTTTCCGGCTGGGGCGTCTACGGAACGAATTTAGCTCTCGAGTTGGTGCGGACCGGGCGCCAGCCGATCCTTTACCTGGAGCCCCATCTTCTCGAACTGGAACCGGAGCAGCGGGCTTTGTTGGACCCTGTGTTCCAGCGCATGATGCATCTCCAGGACATGATCAAAAAAGGCACCGTGGATGTCCTCGAATTGGATGCGCCGGTGTTGCACGCGTTGCGCAACGATTTTGTTCCTGGCCTCGACGAGCAGCCTGTTGTCGGGCCCAAAAATCTCGGGGTCATCTTTTTCGAAGACACCGCTATTTCGGATGAGGGCCTGGCGCGCGCCGCCCGTTACGACCGCATCGTCACCGGTTCCACCTGGAACGCCGATATCCTTAAGGACCGCGGCCTGAAAAACGTCGTGAACATATTCCAAGGGGTCGACGTGAGCCGGTTTACGCCACGTCCGCGTCTCGATACCTACCGGGACCGGTTCGTCATATTTTCCGGCGGAAAACTGGAATACCGAAAGGGCCAAGACGTCGTTGTCGCCGCGTTCAAAATCTTTCAGCAACGCCACCCGGAAGCCTTGCTGATCTATGCCTGGGCCAATCAGTGGCCGCAAATGGTGGAGACCATCGGCCGCTCGCAACATGTGAGCGGCGCGCCGCGGATCAATGCCGACCGCACTCTGGATACGGTCGTTTGGCTCGATATCAATGGCGTACCCATGGGCTCCTTTATCGATCTCGGCATGCCGCCCAATCGGACGATGCCGGATGTCCTTGCCGCCGCTGACGTCGCGGTATTTCCCAACCGCTGCGAGCCCGGCACCAATCTTGTTGCCATGGAAGCGATGGCGGCAGGATTGCCGTGCATTATCGCCGACAACACAGGACAGAAGGATCTGATCGCCGACGGCAATTGCTATCCATTGAGCGGCCAGGGGCCGGTCGATCCCTACGAGCCGTATGCCGGCACCGAAGGCTGGCAGGAAACATCGGTGGAGGAAACGGTCGAACGTCTCGAGGAAATCTATAACGACCGCGAAGAAGCGGCACGGCGTGGGGCGGCCGCGGCTCGCTTCATGCGCGGCTTTTCCTGGGAAAAGCAGATCGATAAGCTGATCGGCGAGATCGATGCGCTTATTGCCGCCTGAACACCTCTAAACGCACCTGAACAAGCTTGACAGCGAAGGTAACCGCTGGCTTCATCCCCCCGCATCATCCCGTAAGCGCGCCTCTCGGCGCTTTGACATGAAAAACAAAGAGTTAGCAGGACGTTTTGGCGCGCGAAAATAAATCCTCCTACGGTATCTTCGATACGGTCAGAACGATCGTCTATGCGATCCTGATCGCCCTTGTTGTTCGGACCTTCGCTTACGAGCCGTTCAACATTCCTTCCGGCTCCATGATGCCGACGTTATTGGAAGGGGATTATCTGTTCGTATCGAAATATTCCTACGGATATTCCCGCTACTCGCTGCCCTTCGGATTACCGCTGATCCCCGGCCGCTTGTTCTTTTCCGAGCCGGAACGCGGGGACGTGGTTGTCTTCAAGACGCCTGAAGATAACCAAACCGATTACATCAAGCGCGTTATCGGCTTGCCGGGCGATACCGTGCAGGTGCGCTCCGGTCGCTTGTTTCTGAATAACGAGGTCGTAAAACGCGAGTATGTCGGTAAGGAACTCATCACCGACGGCTACCGCCGGCGTGGAATGGCGGATCTCTTTGTCGAAACACTGCCGGGCGGCAAACAGCACCCGATCTATGAGATGACGGACTTCGGCGGGCTCGACAATACGGACGCGTTCGAAGTGCCGCCCGGGCATTATTTCATGATGGGCGATAACCGTGACAATTCCGAGGACAGCCGGGTGATGAGCAAGGTCGGTTTCGTGCCGGCGCAGAACCTCGTCGGCCGCGCCGAGATCATTTGGTTCTCCACCGACGGCTCGGCCGCGTGGTACGAGTTCTGGAAATGGCCGTGGAGTTGGCGCGGTTCCCGCTTCTTCAAGGAAATCAACTGACGGTATGGCGGGCCCAGGAAACCACCAAGGTGGCCGAACCTCCGACGTAAACAATTTGATGGCCGCCCTCGGCCACGATTTCACCAACCCCGACCATTTACAGCAAGCGTTGACCCACGCGAGTCTCGCCGACCGGCTCGGGCGCGATGCCGCCAATGAGCGGCTCGAGTTCCTGGGCGACCGGGTATTGGGGCTGGTCGTCGCCGACATGCTGCTCACCGCGTTCCCCGGTGAAAACGAGGGGCAGATCGCACGCCGCCATTCCGCCCTGGTGCGGCGGGATGCGCTGGCGCGGGTGGCGCGGCATATAGGCCTCGGCGCGTATCTGAACTTGTCGACGGGGGAAGAAGAAGGCGGCGGGCGCGAGAATCCCGCCATCATCGCCGATTGCTGCGAGGCGGTGATCGCGGCGCTCTATCTCGACGGCGGTCTTTCCGTCGCGCGGGCATTTATCGAGCGCGAATGGACCGGGATGCTCGGCGAGGAACCGACGCCGCCCAAGGACGCCAAGACGGCCTTGCAGGAATGGGCGCAGGCGCACGGTTTGCCTTTACCCGTCTATACCGAGGTATCGCGGGAGGGACCGGCTCATGCACCGCTGTTCCAGGTCGAAGTGAGTGTCGAAGGTCATCCGCCGGCGAAGGCCGAGGGCACGACCAAACGCGCCGCAGAACAGGACGCAGCGGCAACCTTGTTGGGCCTTCTGAGTAATGACGATGGCTGATCCGGCGCAACATTGCGGTTTTGTCGCCATCATCGGCGCGCCCAATGTCGGCAAGTCGACGCTGCTCAACCGCTTCGTCGGCTCCAAGGTCAGCATCGTGTCGCCCAAGGTGCAGACCACGCGCACCCGCGTGCTCGGCATCTGTATCGAGGCGGGAGCACAGCTCGTTTTCATCGACACGCCGGGCATCTTCCGGCCGCGCCGGCGTCTCGACCGCGCCATGGTCGCCGCCGCCTGGGGCGGGGCAGGGGACGCCGACGTTTTGCTTGTGCTGGTGGACGCGGCGCGCGGCATCGATGACGACACCCGCGCCATCCTCGACCGCCTCAAGGAGCAGCAAAAGCGGGGCATCCTGGTCCTTAACAAGGTCGATCTGGTGGCTAAGCCGAAACTCCTAGAATTGGCGGCGGCGCTCGACGCCGAAGGCATCTTCGACGACACCTTCATGGTGTCCGCCGAGACCGGCGACGGCACCGCCGATCTGCTGGCGTTCCTCGCGGGAAAGATGCCGGAAGGGCCGTGGATGTTCCCCGAGGACCAGATGTCGGACATGCCCCTGCGTTTGCTCGCCGCCGAGATCACCCGCGAAAAGTTGTTCCTGCAACTGCACAAGGAACTGCCCTACGCGGCGACGGTGGAAACCGAGAATTGGGAAGAGGACGAAGACGGCAGCGCCCGTATCGAACAGGTGATCTATGTGGAGCGCGACAGCCAGAAGGGCATCGTCCTCGGCAAAGGCGGGCGCCAGATCAAATCCATCGGCGCGGCGGCCCGCGAAGAGCTCGAAGAGCTTCTCGAACGGCGCGTGCACCTCTTCCTGTTCGTCAAGGTGCGTGAGAAATGGAGCGACGATCCCGCCCGCTACCGCGATTGGGGATTGGACTTCAACGCGTAATCTGGTCCAAACTATACCCGTATTCAGAGCGAAAAAATCGCTCAGGAAAAATTACGCGGAAATATCGAAGGGGGAGGGTATGCGTAAGACAAGCTATGCGATTTTGGGCCTGGTCGCCTTTGGGCTAATTGGGTGTGTGAGCGACGGTCCTCGTGATTCGAGTGGAACCGTCATGAGCCTGAGTGAGCCAAAGGTTCTGCCATGGGAGCAGGCCAGCACCAATTTGCCGCTGTTTTTTAAGGCGCCGGATATTGAATTGGTCTATACAGCCCGGGACCGGGGCGGTGTTGCGATTATCAATTACGTCCGGAATTCCAAAACATTCGCGAATACTCAGTTCGTTCATTTGGCTTGGTTCTCTCCTTTGGTCGAACGGGATATGAAAGACCGCGGGAGATTCATGAACTTCGCGGCCCGCTTCAATATCGATGACTATGCGATAAAGGACGCGAGCGAGATCAGCCATCGGTACTCCGGGTTTTACGGAATGAAGAACGGTTGTTGGGCGGTTCAGGTTGCCGCGCGTCTCAAAGGCATTACCAACTATGAAAACGACCGCAGCTCGGCGGATACGGTATTCCGCGGGGGTGGCTGCGACGACGCCATCGAGCCCATCGATGAGGTGCTCAGAAAGTGGAGCACGAACGAAAAAGACAGCACTAAATCTGCAATCCGTAGCCATTTCGATCGGCTGAACGCAACGAAAACGTAGCAGTGCAAAAAATCAAATTGTTGACGATGCGGTCCGATAAATTCGAGATTGATTAGAAGACAATCGAATTTATTCGATAAACTGGCCAAGTAACTTGGCATTTGAATCTACTTAATGAACTGGACTGACGAAGGGATCGTTCTGTCGGCGCGGAAGCATGGCGAGCATTCGGTGATCGTCAATCTGCTGACCGCCGAGCATGGCCGCCACGCGGGGCTGGTACGCGGTGGTGCCGGCAAGCGGGCGCAGGGCCTCTATCAGGCGGGCAACGGCGTGCGCGCCACGTGGCGGGCGCGGCTCGAGGATCATCTCGGCAATTACACCTGCGAGTTGACGCGCGCGGTGGCGGCCGAGTGGCTCGACGATCCCTTGCGTTTGGCGGGGCTCAGTGCCGCCTGTGCCGTCGCCGAGGCGGCGCTGCCCGAGCGCGAGCCTCACCCCGGCCTTTACCGGCGTTTGATCGCGTTCATCGACGGTCTCGGCGATGCGGACTGGCTTGAAGCCTATGTGCGCTGGGAACGCGATCTGTTGACCGACATGGGCTTCGGGCTCGATCTCAGTGCCTGCGCCGCGACGGGGGCACTCGAAGAACTTGCCTATGTGTCGCCGCGCTCGGGCCGGGCAGTGTCGCTGTCGGGCGGCGCCGACTACCGCGACAAGCTGTTTGCGTTGCCCGCCTTCCTGCTCGACGATCCGGCGGCGGCTGCATCAAACGAAAGTGGCACCGCCATCGCCGATGGTTTGCGCCTCACCGGGCATTTTCTCGAGCAATACGCCTTCGGTCATCACCGCAGTGGCGTGCCGCCGGCGCGGACCCGGCTTGTGGCGCGGGTGAAGGCCATGCATACTGCACATACTATATCTGGTGGTTGAACCGACGTTCGAACCCCGATATCAAGAGCCGCCAACAAGAATACCCAAGAAACGTTCGAGAGAACTCATATGGCCACTGACACGCTTCCCTCCGGTCCTTCTGGCGGCGATGTCCGCGATACGCGGCTCGCCGAAGCCATCAGCGAACGCTACTTGTCCTATGCGCTGTCCATCATCATGTCGCGCTCCTTGCCTGATGTGCGTGACGGCCTCAAGCCGGTGCACCGGCGGCTGCTCTATGCCATGCGGCAATTGCGCCTCGATCCCGATCAGGGCTTCAAGAAATGTGCCCGCGTTGTCGGTGACGTCATGGGTAAGTATCACCCGCACGGCGATGCCGCGATCTATGATGCGCTGGTGCGCCTCGCCCAGGATTTCTCGGTGCGCTATCCGCTGATCGAAGGGCAGGGCAATTTCGGCAATATCGACGGCGATAACGCCGCCGCCATGCGCTACACGGAATCGCGCCTCACTCAGGTTGCCCAAGCCCTGCTTGCCGGTATCGACGAGGATGCCGTCGATTTCCGCGAAACCTACGACGGCATGGAGACCGAACCGCTGGTCATGCCGGCGGGGTTCCCCAATCTGCTGGCCAACGGCGCGGCCGGTATCGCCGTCGGCATGGCGACCAACATTCCGCCACACAATGTCGATGAAATCTGCAGCGCGCTGCTGCATCTCATCAAGACGCCCAATGCCACCATCGGCAAACTGGTCGAGTTCATGCCGGGCCCTGATTTCCCGACCGGCGGCGTGCTCGCCGAGGACCGGGAAACCATCACGGCGGCCTATAAGATCGGACGCGGCTCGTTCCGTATCCGCGCCAAATGGGAAGTGGAGAAGCTCGACCGCGGCCAATACCAGATCGTGATCACCGAAATTCCCTATCAGGTCCAGAAGGCACGCCTGATCGAACGGGTCGCCGATCTCCTTCAAAACCGCAAGCTGCCGTTCCTGGAAGACATTATCGACGAAAGCACCGCCGACGTCCGCGTCGTGCTGGTGCCCAAGAGCCGCGCCGTCGAGCCTGACCTCCTGATGGAACAGATGTTCAAGCAGACGGACCTCGAAAGTCGGTTTGCCCTCAACATGAACGTGCTCGATGCCGATCACACGCCGCGCGTCATGAACCTGCGCGAGGTGTTGCAGGCCTATCTCGATCATCGCCACGAGGTGCTGGTGCGGCGTACCGAGTTCCGTCTCGGCAAGATCGCAGCGCGCATGGAGGTCCTCGAAGGCTACCTCGTTGCCTATCTGAATCTCGACAAGGTGATCAAGATCATCCGCGAGAAGGACGAGCCGAAACCCGCGCTCATCAAGGCTTTCAAGCTGACCGACGGGCAGGCCGATGCCATCCTCAACATGCGTCTGCGGTCCTTGCGCAAGCTCGAGGAAATGGAGATCCGCGGCGAACACGACGACCTCAAGAAGGAGCGGACCCAGCTCAACAAACTCCTGAAGGACGAGAAGGCGCGTTGGAAGGTGATCGCGGACGAGGTGTCGGACATCAAGAAGCATTTCGGCGCCAAGACGGCCCTCGGTAAACGGCGGACCGAGGTGGGCGAGGCGCCGGCCGTCGTCGACGTGCCGCTCGAAGCGCTGATCGAGAAAGAACCCATCACCGTGCTGTGCTCCGACAAGGGATGGATCAAGGCGGTGAAGGGGCACCTCGAGAACGTCAAGGACGTCAAATACAAGGAGGGCGACAAAGGCAAGTTCGCCATCCATGCGGAAACCACCGACAAGCTGATCGTTTTCGGCACCAACGGGCGTTTCTACACACTTGGCTGCGACAAGCTGCCGGGCGGGCGCGGCTTCGGCGAACCGGTCCGCCTAATGCTCGATCTCGGCAACGATCACGACGTGGTCGGATTGTTCATCCATAAACCGGGGGAAAAACTGCTGGTGGCATCGAGCAGCGGGCGCGGCTTTGTGGTGCCGGAAAACGATGTCATCGCCCAAACGAAGGGCGGCAAGCAAGTGCTCAATGTGTCGGGCGACGAGGAAGCCGCCGCCGTTTGCCGGATCGACGGCGATTGGGTGGCGGTGATCGGCGAAAACCGGAAGCTGCTCCTGTTCCCCTTGGACGAGGTGCCGGAAATGACCCGGGGCCGAGGCGTTTTCCTGCAGAAGTACAAGGATGGCGGCCTCGCCGACGTGAAGACCTTCACCAAGAAAGAAGGGCTCACATGGCGTACCGGCTCTGGGGTTCGCAGCGAAACCGACCTTCTGGCCTGGGAGGGCAAGCGCGCCCAAGCGGGCCGGTTGCCGCCCAAAGGCTTTCCCAGAGCGGGAAAATTCGGCTAAAACACGGCCTATAAGACAAATATCGCTACCAAAGGATCATCGGTTATGAGCATCGCATCCCCCGCCGCCAAAGCGGCCCACTCGACCCTTCTTGCCGCTGCCTGGCCCGAAGCAACGTCGAGCGCATTACGGATGACGCTGTTGGCATTGGTGGGAACCGCCATCCTGACCCTTTCGGCCAAAATTCAGGTGCCGTTTTACCCGGTACCCATGACCATGCAGACCTTCGCCGTGACCGTCATCGGCATGGCGTTCGGCTGGCGCCTCGGCGCGGCAACAGTTGTCCTCTATCTGATAGAAGGGGCAGCCGGATTGCCGGTCTTTGCCGGCACGCCGGAAAAGGGGATCGGCCTCGCCTATATGATGGGGCCGACGGGCGGCTATTTGGTGGGCTTCGTTGCCGCGGCCGGGCTGGTCGGCTGGCTGGCGCAGCGGGGCTGGGACCGCAATGTCCTTACGACACTCGCCGCCATGGCGGTCGGCACCTTGGTGATCTTCGTTCTCGGCTATATCTGGCTCGCGGCGCTGATCGGCCTGGAGAAGGCGTGGGTCTTTGGCGTTGCACCGTTCCTGTTCGGCTCGGTGTTCAAGATCGCGCTCGGTGCCGCCGTCATGCCGCTTGCCTGGAAAGGCGTCCGCCTCCTTCACCGCGGCTAGCGGGTGACCATTCACGTCGCAATTCACCACAAATCGGCATTATTTCCCGTTGCCGACCTGAGGTCGTATCTCATCGGTACCTGGGAGCTTCACCGCACCATCGACGACCGGCTCTCGGGCGAGGATGGCACCTTCAACGGCCAGGCAATTTTCGATGCCCTCCCAACGGGGCTTCGGTACGCCGAGCAGGGCGTTCTTTCTTTACCGTCCTATAAAGGCGATGCGGTCCGCGGCTATTTCTATGCCTTTTCAAATCCCGCCATTGCCGAGGTTCGGTTCGAGAATGGCGGCTTTTTCCACGATCTCGATCTCCGGGCCGGTCGTTGGACCGCGACGCATCCGTGCGGCGAGGACCTCTATGAAGGCAGCTTCTCGTGCCAAGGGCCGGACCAATGGCAGGCCGTTTGGCACGTGACCGGTCCTCGCAAAGATCTCCGGTTGGAAAGTGTCTACGGCCGGCGAGGGGATTAGCCGAATACCAGATCGGGCAGCCAGGTCGCGTGCTTCGGGAAAGCGGCAAGGATACCCAAACCAATCAGCTGGATGATGACGAACGGGATCACGCCTTTGTAGATTTGTGTCGTTTTAACCTCGGGCGGTGCCACGCCCCGGAGGTAGAACAGGGCGAAACCGAAGGGCGGCGTCAGGAAGGACGTCTGCAGGTTCATCGCCATCATGATGCCCAGCCATACCGGGCTGATATCGAATTTCAACAGCACCGGCGCGACGATGGGCACCACGACAAACGTGATCTCGATGAAGTCGAGGAAGAAACCCAGCACGAACATCACCAGCATGACGATGATGATCGCCCCGACGATGCCGCCGGGCATGTTGGTCAGGAACTCGTGCACGATGTCGTCACCGCCAAGCCCGCGGAAAACGAGCGAGAACACGGAGGCACCGATCAGGATCACGAAGACCATCGCCGAAACTTCGAGGGTCGAGCGCACGACGTCGCGCAGAATGTCGTTCGGGATCACCCGTTTGAGAGAGATGATTACGCCCCAAGCGAGGATCAGGCTGCAAATTCCGGCGACCACGATACCGGCCATGTCGCCCGTCGGGATTTCCTGGCGATAGACGCGGAGGTCCATCGTGTTGGCCAGAACCAGCATGACGACGAGGCTCAGTCCCGCCAAATAGATCGGTATCGGTTTGTCTTCTTGCAGGCGCAAAGCCGCCAGGAGAAGGGCGCCGACGGAGCCGACAGCCGCCGCCTCGGTTGGAGTCGCGACGCCGGCAAGGATCGAGCCGAGAACTGCGATGATCAGAACCAGCGGCGGAATAAGGGCATGGATGACGCGGCCCAGGAGCGGCGTGCCGTCGTCCAGTTCCTCCTTGGGAATGGCGGGTGAGGACTCCGGCTTCAACCATGCGACAATGATCTGATAGACGATATAAAGTCCGACGAGCGAGAGGCCGGGCAGCAGGGCGCCCGCGAACAGATCGCCGACGGAAACCGGTTCCGGGGAAAAATCACCGACCGAGCGGCGCGCGTCGACATAGGCGTTGGAAATCTGATCGCCCAAAAGCACCAGAATGATTGAAGGCGGGATGATCTGCCCCAAAGTGCCGGCGGCGGCGATGGAGCCGCAGGCCAATTCCGGATCGTATTTGCGCCGCAGCATGGTCGGCAGGGACAAGAGGCCCATAGTCACCACCGTGGCCCCGACAATGCCCGTGGACGCTGCCAGCAACGCGCCGACGATGGACACCGAAATGCCGAGACCGCCCCGCAAGCTGCCGAACAGGCGGCCCATGGTATCGAGCAGTTCCTCGGCGACCTTGGACCGCTCCAGCATCACGCCCATAAAAACGAACAAGGGAACCGCAATCAGCAATTCGTTGGTCATCGCGCCGCCGAAGATCCGCGACGGCAGGGCGCCGAACAATGAGAAGTCGAAGACGCCGAACATCCAGCCGACGCCGGCAAAAATCAGTCCCGTTCCCGCCAGCGTAAAGGCGACTGGAAAGCCGCCCATGAGAAAGATGCACACCACCACGAACATTGCGACGGTGAGGATTTCTTGCAGGACCACCTCAATATTCCTCAGGCGAGCGGCTTGTCTTCTTCGGGTTCAGCGACCCGAATGCCGGCAAGGTGCAGGATTGACCGGGCCGCCATGGCGATGCCCTGCAGGGCGACGAGGATGGCAAAAACCAGAATGACGGATTTGAGCAGAAATACGCCCTGGATCCCGCTCGTCTCCTTTGATCCTTCGAGGACCTTCCAGGAAATCCGGATATAAGGCCAGGAATAGATCGATATGAGGATGCAAACGGGGATCAGGAAAATCCAAACCCCAATGAAATCAACCCACGCTTTGATTTTCTCGGAGGCATCCCGATAGAACACGTCCACTCTGACATGGCCGCCGTGCAGGAGCGTGTAACCGGCACCGACCATAAAAAGAACCGCATGCAGGTAAATCACCGATTCCTGCATCATGATCGAGCCGACACCGAAGATGTATCGCATCACCACGACGGTGAACTGGATCAGCACCATGGCAAGCGCGGTCCAGGCGGTAGCCCGGCCGATCAGGTCGTTAAATGTATCGATCCATCGGGCAAGGGTGGAAAGGGCGCTCAAGAAACGGCTCCAGTTGATGTGGTAGAGAAAAAGATGGCCCGCCTGCTGTGCGTGCGGGCCATCCTGGGTATCACATCAACTGGCGTATTTGAACGGCAAGATCCGGGCGTTCCAGTAGGCTTGGTCGGACAATTTCGACCAAGCGATAGACTGCTTACGGAACTTGAGGAAACTGTCCAGCACCTTGGCGGTAATGGCACTGTCGCTGCGGACCCCACCGACAACGTCACCCGAGGCTTCACCGATCGCGTACATGACTTCGTCCGGGAACTTCTTCAGAACGACGTTGTGCTGGTTAATCAGTGTATTGAGTGAGTCGTTGTTGCGGGCGTTGAACTCGGCAAGGGTATAATCGTTCTCCGCCGTCGCGGCCGCCTCGATGATGGCCTTGTGTTCGGTCGACAGCGAATTCCAGACATCCAGATTGATACCGACACTTAGGGTCGTGCCTGGTTCATGGAACCCCGGGTAGTAGTAGTACTTGGTGACCTTATAGAAACCGAACGCGAGATCGTTCCAAGGTCCGACCCATTCGGTGGCGTCGATCGCGCCGGATTGAAGCGCCGGGAAGATTTCGCCGCCGGGCAGCGACACGGCGGCTGCCCCGATCTTACGCAGCACTTCACCGCCGAGACCCGGCATCCGGATCTTCAGGCCTTTGTAGTCTTCGAGGGAATTGACTTCCTTGTTGAACCAGCCGCCCATCTGCACGCCGGTGTTCGCGGCCATGAAAGGTTTGACTTTGAAACCGGCCGAGAGTTCATCCCACAGCTGCTGTCCGCCGCCGTGGTGAATCCACGCGGATTGCTCGGTGGCCGTCAGACCGTAGGGGACCGCGGCAAAGAAATTGAAGGCCTTGGACTTGCCCTGCCAATAGTACTCGGCGCCGTGATACATGTCGGCGGTGCCATTGGAAACGGCGTCAAAAGATTCGAAGGGCGGAACGAGTTCTCCGGCGGCGAATACCTTTACGGTCAACGAGCCGCCGCTCATATCGTTGATGCGTTTGGCAAAGCGTTCGGCGCCCGTTCCCAAACCCGGGAAGTTCTTCGGCCAAGTGGTGACGAGTTTCAGTTCCTTAACGCCTTGCGCGATGGCCGGCGTGGAAAGGGTCGACGTTGCGGCGGCTGTGGCGGCACCGGCAACGGCTGCGCCCTTAATGAATTCACGGCGTTTCATAAGCGATGTCTCCCATGTGCAAATTATTAGAAATTCGGCGTAGGGGGTTGAATCCCACCTTGTACCGGCGAGCCTATCGCCGATTCCGAAATCGTGCAAATGGAGAAAGCACTTAAGAAGGAACGCGGGTGCCGGCGTGGCAGCCTATTCGGGCGGCGTGTCCTCGGAAACATCCAATGCGCGCCAACCGTCGCCGGCATAGTATTCGAGCGGCTGAAAACGGTCCTTGTAGGCCATTTTACGGCTACCCCGGATCCAATAACCGAGATAGACGTAGGGCATGCCGTTTTGCCGGGCGCGTTCGATTAGCCGCAGGATCATATAGGTGCCGAGGCTCCGGCGCGGCTGTTCGGGATCGAAGTAGCTGTACACGGCGGAAAGACCGTCACTCATGATGTCCGTCAGGCAGGCAGCCACAAGCTGACCTTCCGGTGTCCGGTATTCGATGATTTCCGACTCGACGGGCGTTTCTTCGATTAACGCCTGATAGTCATAGAAATCCATCGTCGCCATATCGCCACCGCTATGGCGCGTGTCCTGATAAGCGGCGAAAAGGCTGAACTGTTCCGCGGTCGCGCGCGCCGGCTTGACCCGTTCGATCAAATCCTCGTTTGCGCGGAATGTACGCCGTTGCGACGTTGAGGGCTGGAAGTCGGCAACCACGGTCCGTACCGCCTGGCAGGCATTGCATCCTTGGCAAACCGGTGCATAGACAAGGCCGTGACTTCGCCGAAACCCCACGCGTGAAAGCGTATCGTGAAGCGACGTGGCTTCCGATCCTGACAACTCGGCAACGATACGCCGTTCGAAATTGCCCTCGATATAGGGGCAGGGGAGCGGCGCCGTAATAAAAAACGATGTGGGCCGGTGGGTCAGGTTATGCTTCATTCAATCCGTTCCGTTATCCACGGGGCGATCCAATTTACCCTAGCGGCCAGGGGCGCGGCGGTCCATTCGTAGTGGCCCTAATATAGGCGTCCCAGCGCCGTTATTGTGCACGGGATTACCCCCATGCGGTAGTGGTCATTCGATAGGGCGCCACATTTAGTGGGGTAGGGGGGCCCCACTTTGCTCTTTCAGTAAACGCTCCAAATCAATGCGCTGTTCGTTCGTCTCTTCCTCAGTATTCGTGCCTCTAAGAAGAACGATGCTTAGCCGCCGGTTCCGGGCATTTTGAGGGTCTTCCGGGATCAACGGCTCGGTATCGGACTTGCCCACGACTCGGGCGAGCCGCTCTTCCGGCAGCCCTTTGGCCTCGAGAACGCGTCGGGCCGAGTTGGCCCGGTCAGCTGACAATTCCCAGTTGGAGTAGTTCTCACGGCTCGTGAAAGGCACAGAGTCCGTATGGCCGCTGACGGCTATTTTCTGGGGCATATTTTTAATGACATCCATCACCAGTTCCAGCAGTTGGATTGTGCGCGGCAAAGGCTCGGCGCTGCCGCTGGGGAACATGGAGAGCCCATCCTGATCGACAATTTGCACGCGAAGCCCTTCTGGCGTGTCGTCGACGACAAGACTACGCGCCAGGACTTCCGCGTTGGGGATGTCTTTCAGCGCCTGACGCAGCTGCTGTTGCGCCTGCTCGAACTGCTCTTGTTCGGCCTCTGCGGCCTCCGATTCTCCCGTGGAATCGCCGTCACGGCCGTTCTCCGCGTCCTGTTCGGAATTTCCCTGTTGGGACTCGTCCGTTTCCGTGGGGGTTTCGCTCACATCTTCGCCGCCGAGGCCGGTGCGGGGCGGCGGCAGAACCAACCTGATGGATGGCTTTGATAGTGAGCTTTGCTGGGATCCCGGCTCACCAAGTACTTGTCCGCCGAGAATACCGCCGGCGCCGCTGGTCGTACGCGACGCGCTTGCCGGTGCGAAGTAATTGGAGATGCCCTGCAATTGCTCTTCCGTGACGGAATTGAGAAGCCACAGCAACAGAAAGAAGGCCATCATCGCGGTCACGAAGTCGGCATAGGCGATCTTCCACGCGCCGCCATGATGGTCTCCGCCACCTTTCTTGATGCGTTTGATAATTATGGAGCCGTCGGCGCTATCAGCCATAATCAGATCCGGACCACATCACCTATGGGGCTCATCTATTGGGCTTCCGGCGGGATGTTTTGGAGGAACTCTTCCAGTTCCGCGAAGCTGGGGCGGACATCGCCATTGAGAACTTTCCGAGCAAATTCGACGGAGACCTGCGGGGCATAGCCCTGCATGTGCGCGATAATGCCGGTTTTGATGCATTCGACATATTTGGAATCGGCCGTAAATACTTTCTGGAGCATGGACGCCATCGGGCTGACAAGACCGTAAGACATGAGAATACCGAAGAAGGTGCCCACCAACGCACCGCCAATCAAATGGCCAAGAACTTCCGGGGGTTCGGTGATCGACCCCATGGTATGGATCACGCCAAGCACGGCAGCCACGATACCCAAGGCCGGGAACGCGTCGCCCAAGGTTGCGACCGCGCCGGCAATGTCATGCTCCTCGTTGTGGTGAGTTTCCATCTCGAGGTCCATCACCGCCTCGATTTCGTGCGACGTCGTCGCGCCGAGAGTCAGCAGACGCAAGTAGTCGCACGCGAATTCGACCATATGATGGTCCGAAGCGAACGACGGATACCGATTGAAGATATTGCTTTCCGCAGGACGCTCGACATGGCCTTCGAGCGCGAGATCGCCCTTGCTCTTTGCCAAGCGGAAGAGGGAATACATGATGCTCAGGAGTTCGAGATAGTCGCTTTTCTTATACTTCGGACCTTTGACGATCTTGCCGATGTTGCCGGCAACGCCGCTGATTATCCGTTTCGTATTGCCGACGAAAAACGACCCGAGCGCGGCGCCGCCGATAATGACAAACTCGAAAGGCTGCCAAAGAACGTCCAGGTGACCGCCCAGCGCGAGGTAGCCGCCCACCACGCTGCCGAACACCACTACGAATCCGATGATAAAGAACATCCGTCAAACTCAAGATCGGAACGGGTGTCCCCGATGCCCGATTTTTTCCCCACTCTAATGTGAGCGTTGCACCGAAACCGAACCGCGCAGCAGTTCTTCTTGACAGGTGGTCTCGATCCACGCCGATTCAACCACCCGCCGATGGCCCGTAACGCGCGGTACTGCTTGTCTAATGTTGGGATGCCCGAGGGGGATTAACAGAGCTAAAAAGGTTAAATAATGTTCCGTTAACCCTTGAAATCCTTGATATCCTGCCTGCGACCGGGATGGGGCTTGTTATATGTCCCGATCATCCCGATATCTTCAGCGTAGGACCCTGTATACGGCCGGCAATAGGCCGATCGGCGGAGGCGACGGATGGACCAACTCATCTCATCAGATACGACGAGTGACCTTGATAAAATTCACGCGAACGACCTCGAACAGTTCGTAACCTTCGTGGTTAACGGGCAACTCTTCGGTGTTCCCGTGCTGCAGGTCCAAGACATTCTCCGTACGGAAGATATCGCCAGGGTTCCGCTGGCGCCGCCGGAAGTCCGGGGGTCGATCAACCTGCGTGGGCGTATTGTCACGGTGATCGATGTGCGCATCCGCCTCGGCCTTCCGAAAGCAGAGGACAATCAGCAAGGAATGGGCGTGACCGTCGAACAGCAGAACGATCTCTATACGCTGTTGGTCGATGAAATCGGTGAAGTGCTCAGCCTGCCGTCCACGGATCGGGAAAAGGTGCCTGGAACGTTGAATCCCGCATGGCGCGACTTTGCGTGCGGTATTTTTCAGCTGGAGAAGCAGCTAATGGTCGTGCTCGATATCGATCGTCTGTTGCGTAAGCATAGCGCCACCAACACCGGCAACGGCGCGCCAAACTAATCCGTATCAGCTATTTTTGAGAAGCTTCGCGGCCTCGATTGCCATATAGGTGAGGATGCCGTCAGCGCCGGCACGCTTAAAGGCCATGAGGCTTTCCAGGACAACTTTATCGTTCTCCAGCCAGCCGTTCTGGACGGCTCCCTTCAACGACGCATATTCTCCTGAAACCTGATAGACGATGGTCGGAACACCGAACGTCTCTTTTACCCTATAGACGATATCGAGATAGGGCATGCCGGGCTTCACCATGACCATGTCCGCACCTTCATCGAGGTCCTGCGCCACCTCGCGGATGGCTTCGTCCGTATTGGCGGGATCCATCTGATAGGTCTTTTTATCCCCTTTGAGGGCCGATTTCGAACCGATGGCATCGCGGAAGGGACCATAGAATGCAGAGGCGTATTTTGCCGCGTACGACATGATCCGGACGTGCTCGAAGCCCGACTGATCGAGCGCTTTGCGGATGGCGCCGACCCGGCCATCCATCATGTCCGACGGCGCGATAACGTCGCAGCCTGCTTGGGCTTGGACAACGGACTGGCGGCACAAAATCTCCACGGATTCGTCGTTTACGACATAGCCGTCCCGCACGATCCCGTCATGACCATCGCTGTTGAACGGATCCAGTGCCGCATCGCAGACAATCCCGATCTGCGGATGGGCAGTCTTCACGGCCTTGATGGCACGGCACACGAGATTTCCGGAATTACAGGCTTCCCGCGCGTCTGGCGTTTTTAGGGCCGGATCGACCTCGGGAAAAATGGCGATCGCGGGAATGCCGAGCGCGGCTGCTTCACCGGCGGTTTCGACGAGAAGATCGACCGACACCCGGTCGACACCGGGCATGGAGGAAACAGGCTCGCGTTTCGCGTCGCCTTCGATGACGAACACGGGAAGGATGAAATCGTCGGCACTAAGCTTATGCTCGGCAACCAGCCGCCGGTTCCAGTCGTCGTGGCGATTCCGCCTTAAGCGCGTTGTCGGGTATTTGCCAATCGGGATCATTTTCGTCTCGTTTCCAGAACGCCGTCAGTGACCATGGCGGTTTACAGTCTGTCAAGGCTCCTTATGCAATATGGGGGCGCGACGCGCGCTTCAAACGCCCCGCGCCGGCAAAATCTCCATCATGTGGTGATCGGGTGATCCCATGGCGACCAAGCCGACAAAATTAGGCGAAGTCCTTTTCGAATTCATTCCGCAGGGCGCTTACATCAAGGTTTGCGCCGTCGATCCGGTTACGCGGATCGAGGTGTCCATCGTCGGAGACCCCCGGGCGGGCAAACAGCGGCTTGAGCAAATCGCCCTCAACAAGCTCCGCTATGTCCTTAGAAAGAAACAAGAGGAAAAGGGCGCGGCATCGCACCGCCAGAACCTCATATAGACCGTTCTGGCGCCTCCTGCGGGGCTTTTTCCTGACGATCGAGCCCATATTGCGCGGCGCGGCTCTCCTGAGTACAGTTTCCGCTTCCGATAACAACCGGAGAAGGGCGGAATCATGACACGAATGGGCATAACCAGAGGAGTTGCCGGCACGACCTTTGCGGCCGCTCTTCTTCTTTCGGCCGCTAGCCATGCTGAAGGATTGAAAATCGGCGCGCTTATGCCGATGACCGGCGGCTTGCAGGCATATGGCGAATCCTCGTTCAACGGTGTCAAGCTGGCGATCGAGGAGATCAATAATGCAGGCGGCGTCAATGGTGAAGCCGTCACCTACATCGTCGGCGATACGCAAACCTCGCCGCAACCCGGCGTCGACGCGGCTCAGAAACTGGTATCGATCGACAAGGTCAACGCGATTGTCGGGGCACTGTCCAGCGGCGTGACAATCCCCGTCGCGAGTACGGTGACCAGCAGCGCGGGCGTTCCGCAAATTTCCAGTGCATCGACGTCGCCGGAAATCACGGGCCTTGCCGACAACGACTTCCTGTTCCGGACCGTGCCCACGGATGCTGTTCAGGGGGTCGCGCTGGCACAAGTCGCGCTGCAGAAGAAGGTTGCTACCGTCGCTATCCTGTATGTGAACAATGATTACGGGAAGGGCTTGGCGGAAGCTTTCTCCAAGAACTTCGCAACCGGCGGCGGCAAGGTTCTTCAATCCATTGCCTTCGAGGACAAGCAGGCGTCCTATCGCGGCGAGCTACAGAAGGCGGCCAAAGGAGGTGCGGAGAGACTTCTGCTTATTTCCTATCCCGAGGATGGCATTCCCATCCTTAAACAGTCGCTTGAGGGCGGCTATTTCAGCAAGTTCATTTTCACGGACGGCATGAAAGCCCCGGAGATCATTTCCTCCATCGGCGCGCAGTATCTCAACGGCACCTTCGCCACCGCGCCGCAAGCAACGGGGCAGGGTGCTGACTTGTTCAAAGCCGCCTACGAGAAACAGTTCGGCGAACTGCCGCCCAAGCCGTTTATCGATTCAGCCTATGACGCGACCATCATCGCGGCGCTGGCAGCGGTAAAGGCGAAACGCAACGACGCGAAAGCGATCCGTGACGCCATTCGTGACGTCTCCAATCCACCCGGCGCGCAGATTTTGCCGGGCGAATTCGCCAAAGCGAAAAAGCTGCTCGAGGACGGTCAGGACATCGACTATGTCGGTGCGTCGGGCCCGCAGAACTTCGATAAAGCGGGCGATGTCGCCGGTACTTACGCTCACTGGGAAATCCAGGACGGCAAGATCGTCACCATTAAGGTGTTCGAACCGGAATAAATAACCGCCGATAAATTTCAGATTGAAGACCCGCCCTTACCGGGGCGGGTCTTTTTATATCGTTTTAGGTCCGGCCCCTTCCTTTCTTGCTGGTAGGAGGGGGTTGGTTCCGCCTCGTCCATATACTTTTTCATATGGAAAAAGCGCATCTTGTCGGTCAACGGTGTCAGCTCCTCTTTCAGCTGGGCGTCTACCTCCATGAGCTGATAACCCCGAAAAATCATGCAGTTCCGGAAATTGGCGTAGCTGAAATCTCCACGGACTCGGCCACCCGCGCCGGGCCCGAATAATAGTCCGAGCATGATATGCGCGGCAAAGGCTTCTCCATCGAACCCAGAAGAATCCAGCAGGCTGTTCGCAATCGATGCAACGGAAACTCTGCCACAGAATTTAATGTCACTGTCGAACGTTTCGTACGTAACACCAAGTTTGATGGGGAAGCGGCTTTCCCCGTCGTTACTTTCCATGGCGGCGAGCCGGTTGGTCCAAGTATTTTCATCGCCTGAATCGTCGCTGACGAACCAACTAATCATGCCCGGTCGGGCCAGGTTTCTTTTGACATAAGGCAGTTCGGCGAAAATCGGTTTAACTGGCAGCATTCTGGCGGCGAGTTCGGGAGAGTACTCATTCGCTACGTCCGCCTGGGCTGACGGAAGATCGGAAAAATACGAGACGTCGGTCACGCCGCGATGTGCAAAAGCGCCACCCTGAGTGACGGTGTGCACCATGTAATGACCGAGGTAAAGAACACCCCCAGGTGGCACGAGGAAATGAACGCTTTGCAGCGCCAATGTGGTGGTGTCCTCGGAATTGTATGGCCTGACATCAGTGAGAGCAAAAAGGCCGGCAGGTACCTCGATAACGTGGGTCGACTCTTTCCAGTTCGACGAGACTGTCTCGGCGGTCACCGCGTGGCCGTTTTTGACGGTGACGAAATTTCCTCTTCGGTACTTCTCTACGGTACCTTTGTCACCTTCTTTGGGCGGCTTTGCCTTTTCGAGAAGATGGAACAGCCACGGTTCCCGATCGTTCGTGACAACCTGGCCTTTGGAATCCAGGGCAACGCGTAATCCGAGCCGCTGCCAAGTTAAGACGGGTTGGCTACAGTCGCCCTGCCTGCACCTGGAACCGACGACGATGATTGCATGGCCTTTTGCAAGAGCCGCTTTCCACGTGTCCTTGGTGATTTCGGGTACCGAATGGACCTTACCGACGTTGGTCACACAACCAGACACGAGCAAGGCCGCAATTACAACGGCACCGAACTTCAAAAAAGGCCATCTCACGGGCGTTTTCTCCCCCATTGTTCGTACCCATCGTTCATTTTATTAGGCCCCGTGATATCAAGACAAGAAGGTACCGAGTCATTAGCCGATTAAGTCCTTGAATTTGGCGGTTTTTCTGGCAAAAGCCCTTCCGGCCGGTAGAGCAGGATGACTTGGACGAGCACCCCAATCATCAACAGCCGGACCGCGCTTACCTGGGTGGCGTATTCGGGCGGAACAATGCTGGTCACGAAGCCGGTTCCCGACCACACCAGCCAGATCACAAGCGCGCCGAGCATCGCGCCGCGGTTGTTGCCGCTGCCGCCGGCAATCAGCATCACCCAAACGATGAAGGTGGCGAAACGCGGCGTGAAGGCTTCTGGGCTGATGAAGCCGATCTGATGAGCGAAGAGGGCACCGGCAAGTCCCATGATCATCGAGCCGACCACGAAGGCCTCGAGACGGAAGCGGGTAATGTGCTTGCCGGCCGCCTCGGCGCCCATTTCGTTTTCCCGGATGGCGCGGAGCACCCGTCCCCAGGGCGCGCGGCGCGCCCGTTCCAGCGCCAGATAGACAAGCACCACGCAGAAAAAGACAATAGCCATGAAGACGAACATATTGTCGCCGACAGACGCCTCGAATGGACGCGGAATGCCGGGAATACCGCGCACGCCATTAGTCAACCAATCTTCGTTCTTGAGAAACAGGCGGACGATTTCGGCAATGCCGATGGTGGCGATGGCCAGATAGTCGGTACGTAGCCGAACGGTTATCAGGCCGACCAGCACGGCCGTGATCCCGGCGACGATCATGGCCGCGGCAAAGCCGACGAATATCGGCATCTCGAACCCGCCGAGATGATGATCGCTGGGCGCCGTGGTCATGATGGCGGAAGTGTAGGCGCCGAGGGCAAAGAACCCGGCAATGCCGAAATTGAGTTGCCCGGTCATACCCCACTGCAAATTCAGCCCAAGCACGGACACCACATAAATTCCGACGGTTGTGAGGAAAAACACCCCGAACGTGACCGATCCCAACAGGTCTTCCATCATGGCTGTCCTTTGATCACGCCGGTCGGCCGTAACACGAGAACGATCACCATCAAGGCAAACGCGACGGCGGGTTTGTAGGCCGGTTCGAATACCATCGTCGAAAGTTCCGTCGCGACGCCGATGATCATGCCGCCGGCAATCGCGCCATAAGGCCGCCCGATACCACCGACGATGACCGCCGCGAAAACGGCAAGCAACACATGCCAGCCCATTTCCGGATGGAGCCGCGTGTCGAGAGCCAGGAACACACCGGCGGCAGCCGCCAAGGCGCCGCCGATGGCCCATGTCCACAGAAAGACCCGTTCACTATTCACACCGCTGATCCGCGCGAGATCGACGTTGTCGCTCATGGCGCGCATGGCCTTGCCGGCCATGGTATATTTGAGGAACAAATGAAACGCGATGATCAGCAGAACCGAACCGACGAAAATGGTCACGTGATCAGGGCGGATACGTACACCGCCGACGACGTAGGGGAGGGAAATACCGGCCTCGTATACCTGATTTTTCGGACCCCAGATCAGTTGCGTAACGCTGCGCAGGATCAGGGCGGTGCTGAACGACGAGATCAGGAGAATTATCGGTACCGTGCGGCGCAGGCGTTTATAGACGATCTGATCGAAGAATATGGCAATGGCGGCCCCACCGATCATGGCAAAAGGCAGCGCGACATAGACCGACATTCCCGTTGTCGTAACGGCCACCAGTGCGAGATAGGCGCCGACGGTCATCATGTCGCCATGGGCGAAATTGGCAAAGCGCAGGATACCGTAAACCAAGGAGGCGCCGATGGCCCCGAGGGTCAGAATACTACCGAGAACGATCCCATAGATCAGAAGCTGAAGGAAATCGATCATCGCCGGCTTAGCCCCCTAAATACATCTCGGCGATTTCGCGATTGGCCAGCAGCTTAGGGCCGGAATCCTCGAAACGGTTTTGACCCATGACCAGAACGATCCCCCTATCGGCAACGGCCAACGCCTGACGCGCATTCTGTTCGACCATCAATACGCCGATGCCCTGGGATCTGATCTCGCGAATGCGCTCGAAGGTCTCCGCCACATAGCGAGGGGCGAGGGCGGCTGTCGGCTCGTCAAGGAGCAACAATCGGGGATCAAGCATAAGGGCCCGGCCCATGGCCAACATTTGCCGCTCGCCGCCGGAGAGCGTTCCCGCGATCTGGTTCCGGCGTTCCTGAAGCTGGGGGAACAAGTCGTAGACGCGCGAGAGATGATCGCGTAATCCGGCTCGCAGCAAATAGGCGCCCATTTCCAGATTTTCGTGAACCGTCATGGACGCAAAAACGTTTCGTTCCTGGGGAACGTAGCTCAATCCGAGTTTGGCAATCTGGTCCGCACGTCGTCCCGAGATGACCTGACCCGCGAACCGGATGTCGCCCCCATGGACGGAGACAAGTCCAAAGATTGCCTTCATCAGCGTGGATTTTCCGGCCCCGTTAGGCCCGATAATGACGGCAATCTCATTGTCCGAGAGTGTCAGGGTCAGACCGTTCAGAATATCGGCCTCGCCATAACCCGCGCGAATGTCAATGACCTCCAGAAGTGTCGTCACCGGACGGCCTCCACGCTGCCGCCGAAATAGGCGTCTAGGACATCGGGATGGGACCGGACCTCGGCCATGGTGCCCTGGGCAAGGATGCGACCCCGCATCATCGCGATGACGGGATTACAGAGATCGGCGACCAGATCCATATCGTGTTCGATGATGCAAAACGTATAGCCGCGCTCTTCGTTCAACCGGCGTATGGCGTCGACCAAATGAGCGAGAAGAGAACGGTTTACGCCCGCGCCCGGTTCATCGAGCAACACCAGTTTGGCGTCCGTCATCATTGTGCGGCCAAGTTCCAGGAGCTTCTTTTGGCCGCCGGACAGAGCGCCTGCTGGAGTGTCGGCGACATGTGCCAGGTTCAGAAATGCAAGCACCTCATCGACGTCGTATGCGATATCGCGCTCCTGCGTCCGAACGCGGTTCCATTGGAACCATGCCGAGAAAAGGTTCTCTCCCAATTGTGCCGGCGGCACGGTCATCAGGTTTTCGCGGACGGTCATGCGCGAAAATTCGTTGGGTACTTGGAATGTCCGGACGATACCCTCATGGAATAGGCGGTGTGGCGCCAGTCCGGTAACATCCCGGCCGCGAAACAGCACGCGGCCACCATCCGGTTTCATGGACCCCGCGATGATGTTGAAGAGCGTCGATTTCCCCGCGCCATTGGGGCCGATCAGGCCGGTGATCGTACCTTCCTCAATGGTCAGCGAGCAGTCCTCCAGCGCCGTGATCCCGCCAAAGAACTTGCTGATATGTTGGACTTCGATCGTCACGATCTGGCGTCTGCCTCGTTTGCCGGCGCCGTATTTAGAAACAACAGTTGGCGGGACCTAGCTTTTCTTTCGGCTTTTCGTTCGTTTCGACTGCTTGCCGAGACCGATATTCTTGGCAAATTCCGACCGTTGCTTGGCATAGTTCGGCGCTACCATGGGGTAATCGTGGGGCAACTTCCATTTCGCGCGGTACTCGTCAGGTGTCATGCCATAGGTGGTCCGCAGATGCCGTTTCAGCATCTTGAGTTTTTTTCCGTCCTCGAGACAGACGATATAGTCGGGCGAGATGGACCGTCGGATCGGAACGGCCGGCTTCAATTCTTCTTCGGGAAGCACCGTGTCGTTCTTGTCGAGGTTGGTCATGGAATTGAAAACGGTATGGATCACGTCGGGTAGCTGATTGCTCGGAACCTGATTGCGTCCGACATAGGATGCAACGACTTCAACAGCCATTCGAAGAATTTCTTTTTTTGACGCGTCATTCGCGCTTGTCGCGTTCATTGAGTCTTACCCCCCTCCCTGATTTTGTATTCCGTAAAGGATAGTTTGATGGTGGTGACAATCGTTCTGCGACGATGATTTGACGGTAGCGACAATCGCAAACGGGGACAACTCAAATATGGCAAAATACATAGTAAAGCCACAGTAAATCGGCGCCGAAACCAAAGACTTCCGATGTAGGAAGCTCGGTCGGCAGGTCCGCCGGCGCGCCTCGGGATCAGCCCGGTTTATGCCCGCTTTGGACGGCTCCCATCGGGGCCGACGCCCAATGTGGGCAGGATTCCCCGAATTATGGTAGCAGGCTGGCACCTGCCGCCGATATGTGGTATCGGAGGGCGCGAAGATCGGATATTTTGACGTCGCCGCCGAGCGGGGCGCACCGAGGGTAATTTCGGGGCCCCGCTTTTTATCCGATGCCCAAAAAGACTCTTGGACATATATAACCAAGTGAGAGGAAAAAACTAAATGCCACTAGCCAATG
This sequence comes from uncultured Rhodospirillales bacterium, assembly GCA_913055735.1. Taxonomy (GTDB): domain Bacteria; phylum Pseudomonadota; class Alphaproteobacteria; order Rhodospirillales; family UBA2165; genus CAJXKD01. The sequence goes on along the minus strand of CAJXKD010000002.1, from coordinate 683,529 downwards.
CCGACGACGCGGGGGCTATGAACGACTCGTTTTTCTCGGACTCCCTAGCCGACAGTGATCCCGAAATCTATGCCGCCGTCCGCAAGGAATTGGGCCGGCAGCAAGATCAGATCGAGTTGATCGCCTCGGAGAACATCGTCTCCCGCGCGGTCCTCGAAGCTCAGGGCTCGGTGCTGACCAACAAATACGCGGAAGGTTATTCTGGCCGGCGCTACTACGGCGGTTGCGAGTTCGTCGATATTGCGGAAACGCTTGCCATCGAACGCGCCACCAAGCTTTTCGGCTGCGGCTTTGCCAATGTTCAGCCGAGTTCCGGATCGCAGGCAAACCAGAGTGTTTTGCTCGCCTTGCTGCAACCCGGCGATACCTTGATGGGCATGTCCCTGGCAGCCGGCGGTCACCTCACACATGGCGCCAAGTTCAATATGTCCGGCAAGTGGTTCAACGCGGTTCAGTACGGCGTCCGCCAGGAAGACGCACAGATTGACATCGATGAAGTCGAACGGCTGGCCCGAGAGCACAAGCCGAAGCTGATCATTGCCGGTGGTTCCGCTTATCCGCGGATCATCGATTTCGCTAAATTCCGCGAAATTGCGGATGAAGTCGGTGCCTTGCTCATGGTCGACATGGCTCACTTCGCGGGGCTGGTCGCGGCCGGTGCCCATCCGAGCCCGTTTCCCCATGCCCATGTGGTCACGACCACGACCCACAAGACGTTGCGGGGGCCCCGGGGCGGTATGGTTCTCACCAGCGACGAGGACATCGCCAAGAAGATCAATTCGGCAGTCTTCCCGGGCCTGCAAGGCGGTCCGCTGATGCACGTTGTGGCCGCCAAGGCCGTGGCATTCGGCGAAGCACTGCGCCCCGAATTCAAAGCCTATGGGCAGAATGTGGTCGAGAATGCCAAAACACTTGCGGCGGTACTTGCCGAGCGCGGTTGCGATATCGTGTCCGGCGGAACCGACACACATTTGATGCTGGTCGATCTCCGCCCCAAGGGACTGACCGGTAAAGCGGCCGAGCAGAGCCTCGAGCGGGCGCACATTACCTGCAACAAGAACGCCATTCCCTTCGACCCGGAAAAACCGACGGTGACGTCCGGTGTCCGTCTGGGGGCGCCCGTCGGAACCAGCCGCGGTTTCGGCCCGGCCGAATTCCGGTTGGTCGGTGAACTGATCAGCGATGTCCTGGATGGTCTTGCGGCCAACCCCGAGGACAACACGGCGGTCGAGCAGGCCGTCAAGGCGAAGGTTGCGGATCTGTGTAAGAAGTTTCCCATCTACCCCGGGTTCTGAGGTACCAAGGCCCGGAGCCGAACAAGGACGAATATGTATGCGCTGCCCATTCTGTGGTCATAACGACACCCAAGTGAAGGACTCGCGTCCGACCGAAGACAATGCCGCTATCCGCCGCCGGCGATACTGCCCCGAGTGCGGCGCCCGGTGGACGACGTTCGAGCGGGTGCAGCTTCGGGAGATCATGGTCGTCAAAAAGGATGGTGATAAAGAATTGTTTGATCGCGATAAGTTATCGCGATCTTTGAAGATAGCGCTTCAAAAACGTCCGGTGGACGAGGAGCAGATCGAGCGCATCGTGAACAGTATTCAGCGGCGCTTGGAAAGCCTGGGTGAAACGGAGGTTCCGTCGAAGGTCATCGGCGAGATCGTGATGGATGTGCTAGCCGATCTCGATCAGGTCGCTTATGTCCGCTTCGCCTCGGTCTATCGTAATTTCCGCGAAGCCAAGGACTTCGAGGACTTCGTGGTCAAATTGGGCGGCGAGTAAACTGGGCTCGCCCGGGCTAATTCCTTCCGACCATTCCTATATGAGCGCCGCCCTGGCGCTGGCGCGGCGTGGACTGGGCAACGTTTGGCCCAATCCGGCCGTCGGCTGCGTGATCGTCAAAGACGGGCGGATTGTCGGCCGAGGCTGGACACAGCCTAGCGGGCGGCCCCATGCCGAAACCGAGGCGTTGGCACGCGCGGGCGAGGCTGCCAAAGGGGCCGATTTATACGTAACCCTGGAGCCTTGCGCGCATACCGGCCAGACACCGCCCTGCGCCGATGCCGTTATCGAGGCGGGTGTCGCCCGGGTCGTTGTTGCGACCGGGGACCCGGATCCGCGCACCGCGGGGGACGGCATCCGCCGGATCAAAGACGCTGGGATCGCGACTATCGTCGGGCCCGGCGGCGAGGCAGCGCACGCGATCAATGCGGGTTTTTTCAAGCGGATCATCGAGGGCCGTCCCTTATTTACCCTCAAATCGGCTGCGTCCCTGGATGGCCGGATTGCGACAGCCGGCGGCGAAAGCAAATGGATCACCGGCGACGAGGCGCGCGCAGCCGGGCATCTCCTGCGGTTGACCCATGATGCCATCCTGATCGGCAGCGGCACGGCGATTGCGGACGACCCTATGCTGACGTGCCGGTTACCCGGCATTTCCGCGACAGGTCTCGTCCGGATCGTCGTCGACGGTCGTCTCCGGACACCGGCAGACGGGAAGCTTATGCGATCGGCAGGGAAGGACGGCCCGGTGTGGCTGATAACCGTCGATAGCCACGCTGAGCAGGCGACCGCGCCTTATGAAGCGACCGGCGTAACCGTCATCCGCGTTCTGGCGGCGGAAGGTCATCCCGATCCCGTCGCCGTGGCCGCCGCCCTGGGGGAGCGGGGGCTGACACGGGTGCTGGTCGAGGGAGGCGCCGGCGTGGCCGCAGGCTTTCTTAAAGCCGGGCTTGTCGATCGGATCGTGTCGTTCCGGGCACCTAAGATTATCGGCGGAGATGGGGCAGCGATGATCGCCGGATTCGGCCTGGAGAACTTGGCGCAGGCGCCGGCGTTTGCTCTGATGGCGACAACCCCGGTCGGGGCCGATATCATGGAAACCTACGAAAAAAGAGACGAATAACCTGATCATGTTCACAGGGATTATCAGCGATCTGGGGTCGGTCCGCAGCGTCGAGAAGGGCGCCGACGCCCGCTTTGAATTCGAAACGCACTACGACACGGACACCCTGGAGTTGGGCGCCTCAGTGGCCTGTTCGGGGGTCTGCCTGACGGTGATCGACAAAGGGCCGGGGTGGTTTGCCGCGACCGTTTCGGGCGAAACCCTGCGGGTCACCACGTTGGGCACCTGGAAAGCGGGAACCCCGGTTAATTTCGAGCGCCCTCTCAAGGCCGCCGATGAGCTGGGCGGCCATATGGTCCTCGGCCACGTGGACGGCGTGGGCGAAATAGACGATATCCGGCCTGAAAGCGACTCGATCCGGGTCCAAATCAAGCCACCGGTCGAACTCCTGCCCTATATTGCCCCGAAAGGCTCCGTCGCGGTCGATGGCATATCCTTGACCGTAAATGAGGTTAATAACGGCTGGTTTGCCGTCAATATCATCCCACATACTCAAGAGGTCACGACCCTTGGCAGCATCGAGGCCGGTATGCCGGTAAATCTGGAAATCGACCTGCTGGCACGGTATGTTGCGCGCCTCCTGGGAAAGGAATAACGCGTGCCCCACACAGAATATCTGTCCTCGATCGAGGAGATCATCCAAGACGCCCGCAACGGCAAGATGTTTATCTTGGTCGACGATGAGGAGCGGGAGAACGAAGGCGATCTCGTAATCCCCGCCCAAATGGCGACACCCGATGCGATCAACTTCATGGCGACCCATGGCCGCGGTCTCATCTGTCTGTCGCTGACCGCACAACGGATCAACGAGCTCGGATTGCAGATGATGGCGACCGACAATCTGTCGCGCCATCAAACGGCCTTTACCATTTCCATCGAAGCCAGGGATGGAATCAGTACCGGTATCTCGGCGCCTGACCGCGCGCGCACCATCGCGACGGCGATCGATCCGACCAAAAATAAGGATGACATCGTCAGCCCCGGCCACGTCTTTCCGCTGATGGCGCGGGACGGCGGCGTACTGGTCCGCGCGGGGCATACCGAGGCGGCGATCGATATGGCGCGTCTCGCAGGACTCAACCCGTCCGGCGTGATCTGCGAGATCATGAAGGAAGACGGGACCATGGCGCGTATGCCGGATCTCGTCGCCTTTGCGCAAAAGCACAATTTGAAAATCGGCACCATCGCCGACCTCATTGCTTACCGGCTCAAGAACGACCGGATCGTCAAACAATCCATCGAAGCGCCGCTCAAGACCATCAGCGGCCATGAATTCCGCACCATCGTCTACCGCAATATGGCGACCAACGTCGAACAGCTGGCGCTGGTCAAGGGCGACCCGTCGTCGCCCGGACCGGTTTTGGTTCGGATGCATTCGTTCAACGTCTTCGACGATATTTTCTCGGCCGAGAAAACCCTCGAGCTTCATCTGGCCATGGAAATGATCGAGGCCGAGGGCAGGGGGGTCATCGTCATGATCCGCAACGCCGAAGCGAACGTGTTCTCCGAACGTATCCGCGCATCGCTCGAGACCACGGGACGGCCATCACCGACCCTGCGCGACTACGGTATTGGCGCGCAAATTCTACTCGATCTTGGGGTCAAGGAGATGATCCTGCTGTCCAATACCCAGCAAACCATTATCGGCTTGCAGGGGTATGGGCTGACGGTTGCCGAACGGCGCCCCCTCAAGATCAACATCAGCCGGGGCATTCCTGTCGGCGAGGATTTCTATGGCCAATAAACCCTGCGTCCTGATCGTAGAGGCGCGCTTTTACGACGATATTGCCGACGCGCTTGTCAAAGGGGCGACTACCGTTCTCGAGGATGCCGAGTGCGATTTCGAGAGAATCGCTGTTCCCGGCGTGTTCGAGGTACCGGCAGCCGTTTCCATGGCCTATGCATCGACGGTGGACGATTCCGGTCTCGCTAAATACGACGGCGTCATTTCACTCGGTTGCGTCATCCGCGGCGAAACGGATCATTACGACCATATTTGCCGCGAAGTCAGCCGGGGCTTGATGGATATGTCCATTGACCTGATGATGCCGCACGGCTTCGGTATCCTGACGTGTGAGAACCGGGACCAAGCGTGGGTGCGCGCCGACACGGCCCAGCGGAACGTCGGGGGCCGCGCGGCGGAGGCCTGCTTGCGGATGATTGAAATTCGGTCCTCCCACGCTTTTGCCGACATCTCCGCCTAGACCAACGCCATTTCAAACCAATAATAAGAAATCGGAACAAGGATCGGCCATGGCAGCCAGTACACCGTCAGGCTCGGAAAGATCGAATAGCGGCGGCCGGCAAAGCGGCACCCGGGCGGCCCGCTTGGCTGCCGTTCAGGCGCTCTATGAGGTCGATATTACCGGCGCCTCCATGGATACCGTGCTTCTCGAGTTTCTCGCGGAACGGTGGAAGGGGCTGCCCGAAACCGAAAGCGTGAGCACGCCCGACCGGCGTAAGTTCAAGCAAATCATTCGCGGCGTGGAGCACAACAAGCGGCAACTCGACGAGATGATCGAAGGCGCGCTTGCCGAGGACCGGCATGCCGAAAGGCTCGACGTGCTTCTTCATGCGTTGCTGCGCGCCGCCGTCTTCGAACTGTTCAGCCTGCCTGACGTGCCGGCACGGGTGGTCATCAACGAATATGTCAATCTTGCCCATGCCTTTTTCAGCGACCGGGAGCCCGCGCTGGTCAACGGCGTTCTCGACCGTTTGGCGCATGTCCTGAGGCAGGGGGAACTGGAGCCCTCGGACCGTGACGGCAAGACCGTCTGAATTCGACCTGATCCGGCAGTTCTTCGCGCCCTTGTCGGTCGGTGCGCCCGGCGCTTTCAATCTCACCGACGACGCTGCCGTTCTATCCCTGGGCCCATCCGAGGAATTGGTCGTCACGACCGACACCCTGGTGGCCCGGCGGCATTTCCTCGGAACCGAGGACACGGCGGATATCGCCCGAAAAGCTCTCCGCGTAAATCTTTCCGACCTGGCTTCCATGGGAGCCAAGCCCATAGGCTATACGCTCGCGTTGGCGCTTCCCGATGATTGGACGACGGAATGGCTTGCGGCCTTCGCGGACGGCCTTGGCCGCGATCAACGGGAATTCGGTATTCATTTGCTCGGGGGCGATACGGTATCGAGCGATGCCGGCCTGCATATCTCGGTGACGGCCATGGGCGCTACTCCGGCGGGCCAATCCCTTCGCCGTGGCGGTGCCCGCATCGGCGACACGATCTGGGTCTCGGGGACGGTTGGGGATGCGGCCTTGGGGCTCCTTATTCTGCGTGACGATAGCCTCGGAGAGATTTCCGATGAGGCCCGCCGGTTTCTTGCCGGCCGATTTCTTCTGCCGACGCCCCGTTGCACGTTGGGACCGGCACTTCGCGGGCTGGCGACCGCGGCCATCGATATCTCGGACGGCATCGTCGCCGATCTTGGCCACATCTGCGAGGTTTCCGCCGTCGGCGCCGACCTGAAGGCGGATGCCATTCCCCGCTCGGAAGCTTATACGGCGGTGATCACGCAACAACCGTCCTTGCTTCAAAAAGCTTTCTCGGCAGGCGACGACTATGAAATCCTGTTTACGGCACCTCCCGAAAACGACAGTAAAGTCAAAGAGTTATCTCAGAAAATCGGGCTGCCGCTGACACCGGCCGGCACAATCACTGACGGGGACAGCGTTATTGTCACGGACGCAACCGGCCAGCCGATGGACCTCGCGGCAACCGGATATCAACATTTCTAGATCACTGTAGCGGTACGTTCGGCGGGCATATGAACCGGGACCTCCACGGCCCGGCAATCAAGAGGCACGCCAACACTCATCGGGCCCACCGGGAATAGGCGATGCCGCGCATTCTGATCATAGTCATCGTTCTTTTCATTCTGCTCGCGGGCGCAGCCGTTGCCGTGATGCAGCAGTTGAAATTGGGCCCATTCGCCCCGCCGCCTCAAATGACCCAACTGGAACAGGCGGAAGCGGAAGCCAAACTCGAGACTTTCGACAAGGAAGCCCCGGCCTTCATCGAACTGGATCCTTTGGTGATCCCGATCGTAAGGAAGGACCGAATCGCCGGGTCCATCCAGCTGCAAATCCAGATCGAGACCAAGAATGAGTATCGTCTCGAGATGCTGAGGATGCTACCCCGCATCAGTGATGCATTTATCCGGGATCTGCATGGGTTTATTCCCAGGATGCTGAAGACTCGGGATGATCTCGATCTCGACATTATCCGGCGGCGTCTGGTCATTATCGGGGAAAGGACGGTCGGGCAGGGCCAGATCGACAACGTCCTGGTTCAGTCGATTCTCGAGCGGTAGACCGCCTCTTCCCACATCCGGCCCACCGTCTCGTGTGGGCACCCCAAACGGCAGATTCAGTTAATTGGCAGCATCCGGTTGCCTTGTGACGAAGCTTCTGGCATTTTCCCCCCGCTTTTGCGCCCGGTGGAGGACACTAGGGCGGTCGCCCATCACTAGATAGTCAATCAAAACAAGGACTGGACCGTATGTCTAACGTTTCGATGTTAATCATTGCCTGTGGCGTATTGGCGCTGCTCTACGGCGTCTACGCGATCCGATCGGTGCTCGCGTCTTCCGCCGGTACCGAGCGGATGCAGGAAATCGCCGCGGCCGTTCAGGAAGGCGCCAATGCCTATCTGAACCGCCAGTACACAACCATTGCCATTGCGGGCATCGTGATCGGCATCATCCTCGGGTGGCTGCTGGGGCTCACTGCCGCGATCGGGTTCTTTATCGGCGCGATCCTCTCTGGTGCCGCCGGCTACATCGGCATGAACGTTTCGGTCCGCGCCAACGTGCGGACGGCAGAAGCAGCCCGCTCCAGCGGTCTCGCCGCCGGTCTTGCCATTGCCTTCAAGTCAGGCGCGATCACTGGCATGCTGGTTGCCGGTTTGGCGCTGCTCGGCGTTGCCGTCTACTGGTTCGTGTTGAAGGAAATTCTCGACGTGACGACCGCCACTGGTCTCCGCCACGCCCTCGAGGCGCTGGTTGCTCTCGGCTTCGGGGCGTCGCTGATCTCCATCTTCGCTCGTCTCGGCGGTGGCATCTTCACCAAGGGCGCCGACGTCGGCTCCGACCTGGTGGGCAAAATCGAGGCAGGTATTCCGGAGGACGATCCCCGTAATGCCGGTGTCATCGCTGACAACGTGGGTGATAATGTCGGTGACTGTGCCGGTATGGCCGCCGACTTGTTCGAGACCTACGCGGTGACCGTGGTCGCCACCATGTTGCTCGGCGCGGCGTTCTTCGCCGGTGGCGAGCGTGACATCATGATGACCCTGCCGCTAATCATCGGCGCCGTGTGCATCATCGGGTCCGTGGTTGCGACCTTCTTCGTCCGCCTCGGCTCGAGCAACAGCATCATGGGCGCTCTTTATAAGGGCTTTTTCGCCAGCGCCATTATCTCGGCGATCCTGATCGCCCTGGTGGTTAACTGGCAACTCGGTCTCGACACGACCTTCACCGCCAACGGCTTGGCCATCACGGGTACGGATCTGTTGATCTCGGCCTTTACCGGTCTGGTCGTCACGGCACTGATCGTGTGGATCACGGAATACTACACCGGTACGGAACATCGTCCGGTGAAGAGCGTCGCCAAAGCCTCCGAAACCGGACATGCGACCAACATCATCCAGGGCCTTGCCGTTTCCATGGAAGCGACGGCTTTGCCGGTCGTGGTCATCTGCGCCGGTATCATCGTGTCGTTCATGACGGCGGGCCTCTATGGCCTCGCGATCGCCGCAACGACCATGCTGGCACTTGCCGGTATGGTGGTGGCGCTCGATGCCTTCGGTCCGGTGACGGACAACGCCGGTGGTATCGCTGAGATGGCGGACCTGCCCGCAGAGGTGCGTGTGACAACCGACGCGCTCGACGCGGTCGGCAACACCACGAAGGCGGTGACCAAGGGCTATGCCATCGGTTCCGCGGGTCTGGCGGCGCTGGTGCTGTTCGCAGCCTATACCCAGGACCTCGGTCTCCTGTTCCCGAATGTCGAAGTGAGCTTCGTGCTCAGCGATCCGTTCGTCGTCGTCGGCTTGTTCATCGGTGGTTTGGTGCCGTTCCTGTTCGGCGCCATGGGCATGATGGCGGTTGGCCGGGCAGGTGGTTCGGTGGTCGAGGAAGTGCGCCGCCAGTTCCGTGAAATCCCGGGCATCATGCAAGGCACCGCCAAGCCCGAATACGGCCGTTGCGTCGACTTGCTGACCAAGGCTGCGATCAAGGAGATGATCATCCCGTCACTGCTTCCCGTGGTGGCACCGGTTATCGTCTACTTCGTGATCTACGCGATTGCGGGGCAGGCCTCGGCCTTCGCTGCGGTCGGTGCCATGCTTCTCGGCACCATCGTTACCGGCCTGTTCGTCGCCCTCTCGATGACCTCGGGCGGTGGCGCTTGGGACAATGCCAAGAAGTACATCGAAGACGGTAACCATGGCGGCAAGGGCTCCGATGCCCACCACGCCGCGGTGACCGGCGACACGGTCGGCGATCCTTACAAGGATACGGCCGGACCGGCGGTGAACCCGCTGATCAAGATCATGAACATCGTCGCCATTCTGCTGCTGGCCATCTTGGCGGCATAACGGCACGTACATGACGTGACGCAGAAGGCCCCGGACCATCGGTCCGGGGCCTTTCTCTTTGTCTAAATGCGCTCGCTTTTAACGGCCGCCAGGCGTCTGCGGTCCGACGGTGCCACCGCCGCCTTCCGGGGTGTTGAACTTACCGATATTGCCGAAGATCTGCTGCAGGATGGTGATTTCGTTACCGGCTGTCGGCGTGGTCCGCTCAACCAACTGAATGTCGCGGCCGTCGGTCAGATCGAGGGCCGTCATCTCCTTGAGAACGCCGCCCGCATCGAAACGGAGGACCAATACCTTACGCTCTTTTACTTCGGGCTCGAAGAAGGCGAGGGTCTCGGTCCGCTCACTGATATAGTACCAGCTTTCACCGCTGAACGGCGCCGTCGAGGAGGGCGAACCGATCAGGTCCAGAACCTGGTTCTTCGTGATGTGCCCCACCTCCAGGTCGGCAATTAGGTCAGCATCGGGAAGATTTCCCCGGGTATCGATACGCGCCGTACAGGCCGCAGTGGCCAGTATGGCCAGGCCACACACGGCCAAACGCCACCCCCTAGAGCACAGATTGGAGCGAAAATTGGGGCGGTATGGCATGGCTTCAGCCGCCGATTGTCGAAAAGGTTTCAAAATTGACATGGCAATTTGCCGAAAATCTGAATAGGAAGGGGGCTGTATATCACATGGTGTCCGGAGAATCATGCGCCGAAACATCGCCGAGGTTCGCGGCGTTTACGGGGGCGTGATTGACCGGACCGGCCAACCAACTAAATGACAAGACCGGCCCGATTGGAACGGTAATATTATGAACATCTTGAAGATGTTGGGGGTTAACCGGCGAGACAAAGCCGCCGAAGATCTCTATCTGAAAATTGTCGAGCAGGCGCGCCAGCCTGTTTTTTACACGGATTTCGGTGTCCCCGACACGGTTGACGGCCGCTTCGACATGATCGTCTTGCTGGCCTATGTGGTTTTCCGCCGGTTACGGGAGGAGGGCGCGGCCGCGGCGAAGCTCTCCCAAAATCTATTCGACCATATGTTTGCGGACATGGATCAGAATTTGCGGGAAATCGGCGTTGGCGATCTATCCGTTGGCCGCAAAATCAAGGAACTGGTTACGCTGTTTTATGGCCGCGTGGCCGCCTATGACGCGGCGCTGGAAGCGGGACGCGCCGAAACGAAAGCGGCGTTAGTACGCAACCTCTTCCGCAAGACGGAAATTCGTGAGGACCAAACCGATGCAATGGCGGCGTATCTGGAAACTCAGGTCGCGGCTGCGGAAGGCTGGCATCTTACCGAGCTCGCCGGCGGACACGTCTCGTTCCTGCGCCCGGAAACCGCGTCATGACCGAGTTTGAGGTTCCGGTTCCCGAGTTCTCCCGGCCCATTCAGGTGACGGAATTGGCGGGGCAGCGGGTCTTCGATCTCAAGGCGGATGCCGAGGAACGGGCGAAGCTGGCGACGCGCTTCGGGCTCGATGCTCTCGATAGGTTCGTCGCACGGGTTGTCGTCAGGCCGGTTGCCGGAAACGTCACCGTCGATTTGAGTGCCCATTTCGAGGCCGACGTGGTCCAGACGTGCGTCGTGACGCTGGAGCCGGTCCGCAGCACCATCGCGGGAGACTTCGAGGCGATTTTCTCCTCAACCGTTCATTTGGAGGAGGAAGGCGATTCGGTCGATATCGACCCCGAGGCCCCGGAGCCGCCCGAGCCCATCGTCGACGGCAAAATCGACCTCGGCGAAGTGGTCGCGGAGCGCCTTGGCCTTGAAATCGACCCGTTTCCAAGGGCCCCGGGGGCTGAATTCAAGGGCTTTACCGTGGGTGCCGACGCCCAGGAACGGCCCGTGGAGCGCCGGAATCCCTTTGCTGCCCTGGCCAAATTGAGGCCCGGCAAAAACTAGGTTCCGCTAAATGGGCAAATCGCGATAATATCCGCCGATTAACCCGCTTGCCCCATCAGCCGTTTTTGTATAGAAAGCGCGCTCCCAAACGGAATTGTGTCCGTGATCCGAGAATTTACGTACGAGAGCATCCAAAATGGCTGTACCAAAGAAGAAGGTCTCTCGATCCCGCAGAGACATGCGCCGGGCCCACGACAGCTTGGCATCCCAGGCGCGCGGCGAGTGCCCGAACTGCGGCGAGTTGAAGCGTCCGCACCATGTGTGCCCGTCTTGCGGCTTCTACAACGACCGCGAAGTGGTCGAGATCGACACCATCGCCTAGTTCCGGCTTGGTCCGGGGGGCCTTCCATTGCATGAGAAGATCATCGTCGCCATCGACGGAATGGGAGGCGATAACGCCCCCCAAATGATCGTCGACGGACTGGCGCTCGCCTGTCAGCAATTGGAAGGGGTCGAATTCCTTCTATTCGGCGATTCGGAGAAGTTGACGCCTCTCCTTGATGCAAAGCCCCAATTGTCCGAGGTCTGCACGCTTCGCCACGCGCCGGAGGCCGTCTCGAACGATGAAAAGCCGACGGTTGCCTTGCGCAATGGGCGCCATACCAGCATGCGTCTTGCCATCGACGCGGTAAAGGAAGGCGAGGCTTCCGCTGTTGTGTCCGCCGGCAATACGGGGGCCTTGATGGCCATGGCGTTGGTCGTACTCAGAACGCTGCCCGGTATCGGGCGACCCGCACTCGCGACAGCAATCCCAACGGAAACAACACCAGCCATCATGCTCGACCTCGGCGCCAATATCGAATGCGACGCGGAAGACTTGGTTCAGTTCGCGGTGATGGGGGAGGTATTCGCTCGAAACGAACTCGGCCTTGAACAGCCGTCCATCGGCATTCTCAATGTCGGCGTCGAGGGTTTAAAGGGCAATGATGCGGTCAAGAAAGCCGCCGCAACCCTTCAGGATTCGCCGCTACCCATCAAATTCTACGGGTTCGTCGAAGGCGACGACGTCAGCGCCGGAAAGGTCGATGTCGTGGTGACCGACGGTTTTACCGGCAACATCGCACTTAAAACGGCGGAAGGGACCGTCCGCATGTTCGGTCATTTCCTCAAAGAGGAATTGATGAGCACCTGGCGGACCAAACTCGGTGCGTTTATTGCGCGCCCGGCGCTTGTGCGCTTCCGCGCCCGCTTTGATCCGCGGAAATATAATGGCGCAATGCTTGTCGGGCTCAACGGCATCTGCGTAAAAAGTCATGGGGGGACGGATGCGATCGGCTTCGCCAATGCGGTTGGTGTCGCGGTCAATCTGGTAAGGCGGAAATTCAATGACCGCCTGAAAGAAGATATGGAACGGCTTATTTCCTCGCAGCCGGAACGGAAAACAGCGGCGGCGCAATGACCTTTATATCCCGGATCGTCGGCAGCGGCTCGTACCTGCCGGAAAAGGTCGTCACCAACGACGACCTGTCAAAGAAAGTCGAAACCACGGATGAGTGGATTACCTCTCGGACCGGCATCAAGCGGCGGCACATTGCGGCCGAAGGGGAGACGACCTCTGATCTCGCCTTGAAGGCGGCCCGAAAAGCCATGCAAGACGCAGGCGTGTCGGCAGACGAAATCGATCTGATCGTGGTGGGAACGACAACACCCGACCGGACCTTTCCGGCAACCGCCGTTACCATTCAGGCGAAACTCGGCGTTATCCACGGCGCGGCGTTCGACGTCCAGGCTGTCTGCTCCGGTTTCGTCTATGCCATGTCCGTCGTCGACGGCTTCATCAAGGCCGGGCAGGCGAAGACGGCTCTGGTGATTGGGGCCGAAACCATGTCCCGGCTGCTCGACTGGGAGGACCGCGCCACATGCGTTCTGTTCGGCGACGGCGCCGGCGCCGTGGTCATCAAGGCCGTCGAATTGAAAAACGGTATGAAAAACCATCCCCACGGCATCCTTTCCACCCATATTCATTCAGACGGGCGTTATGAAGAATTGCTCTATACGGATGGCGGGCCGTCTTCGACCGGCGATGCGGGCCATCTCCGAATGGAAGGCAAGGAAGTCTTCAAACACGCCGTCACGAATTTAGCCGAAGTGGTCGTGGAGGCATTGGAGAAGAATGGCCTGAGTGCCTCCGATATCGACTGGCTGGTTCCCCATCAAGCCAACAAGCGGATCATCGACAGCACGGCCAAAAAGCTCAAGATGCCGCGCGAAAAGGTCATCCTGACCATTGAGGATCATGCCAACACGTCGGCTGCCTCCATCCCTCTTGCCCTGGATGCGGCCCGCAGGGATGGGCGCATAAAGGATGGCGATCTCATTCTGATGGAAGCCATGGGCGGCGGTCTGACCTGGGGCGCCGTGCTCGTCCGCTGGTAGGACTGATCGGCTGCCGGCGACCAATAAATTCCTACTTTAGGGATGCCGGACATCCCTTTGATATTGACCCGTTTCTCGCTCAGAGTTACGTTTGATCTTCCGTGCGGGAATGAGGAGTCGCCAAATGGCCGGAGAGACGATTACACGAGCCCAGTTGAGTGAAGCCGTCTACCAGGAAGTCGGTTTATCTCGTAACGAGTCGGCCGATTTGTTGGAAGCGGTCTTGGCCAAAATCTCAGACACCCTTGCGAAGGGCCAGTCGGTAAAGATTTCTTCTTTCGGCAGCTTCTCGGTACGCAGCAAGGGCCAACGCGTTGGGCGCAATCCGAAAACCGGCGAGGAAGTCCCGATTTTACCCAGAAAAGTTCTGGTTTTCCGCCCGTCACAGGTTCTCAAAGCGCGCATTAGCGGCGGTAACGCCGACGACGCGGCTTAATGCCTGCATCCTCGGAAACAACCGCACCCCGCCCACGCGCCAAGAAGTCGGCTGCCGCTTTTCGGACCATTAGCGAGGTTGCAACCGAACTTGGTTTGCCGCAGCACGTGCTGCGCTTCTGGGAAAGCAAGTTCTCCCAGATCAGCCCCATGAAACGCGGTGGCGGGCGACGCTATTACCGCCCGGAAGACGTCGATCTCCTGCGCCGTATCCGTCAACTCCTGTACGATGACGGCTATACCATCAAAGGGGTTCAGAAGCTCCTCCGTCAGGAATCGGGCCGGAGCGGTGAGAGCAAGACGGCTGTGGCGGCCGCCTCAAAGAAACCCGCAACCGAGGGGCCCGCGCTCGGCAAAGCGCAGAAGGATGAGCTTAGGGCCGTCCTCAAAGAGCTCGAAGAGCTTAAACGTCTCTTGAAATAGACCTTTCGCGATAAGCTGTCTTATGGCGTTGCGGGGCAAGGACGTGGCGATTATAGTGCCGCCCCGCGCTGCCCCACGGCTTTGAAATCAAGAGGGCAGCGATCTGACGGAGCGTAGCGCAGCCTGGTAGCGCACTACACTGGGGGTGTAGGGGTCGTGGGTTCAAATCCCGCCGCTCCGACCAAAATAAAACCGGGGCACGTACACCGTGTCCCGGTCTATTTTTGCCCTATTCTTTCAAAACCGGTTGCTTTTTGAACCCTTTCCGGCAATGAAAGCGCCGCGATTCATTCTCAAAATCTTTTCCGCGCAACGAAGGCTGGTACCGGAATGGCCGAACAGAAACTGGTGGACCTCGACGAAATCGAAGACGGCAATGCCAAGGCCATGGTCGGTCGTGTAGACGGCAAGCAACGCAATATCTTCGTCGTTCGAAAAGGGGAGACTGTCTACGCCTATCTCAACTGGTGCCCCCATGCCCAGGACTTCATCGATCAGGTTCCAGGCATCTTCTTCAATCGCGACCGCACACTGATCCGCTGCGGGAAACACGGCGCTCTGTTCAATATCGAGGATGGTGCTTGCGTCGGGGGCCCGGCGGAAGGGCAAAAGCTGGTGTCGCTGAAGGCCTTCGTGCGGGACGGAGCGGTCTATCTCGAAGCTTAGGCTCGATGCCTAGGCTCGACGTGTAGGCTCGGCGTCCGGCAGGGTCCCGACACCCTCCTAAATTCGGCAAAAAAGAAGGGCCGGCGAAGCCGACCCATAGTTTGCTCTTGAGGGAACTGTAAAGGGACGATCACTCCAAGTGAGCAATCTATGGTGACCATAGGGGACGGCCCGCATCCCGGCTGTGATGCGCATCACAATGGTTAATTTTTTTTCGAAAACGTCGGAAATCAGCCGATTTTAGGCCAAAAAAAAGCGCCCATGCGGGCGCTATATCCGTCTGTAGCCGGTTTATGGCTGCTGTTAGTCCGGGTGTTGGGCGACTCGCCGGCCTTCGTCGGTGAGCTTACAAACCAGCCAATCGCTTTTGATGGCATTCTCGAACCAGGGTTCGGCCCACCCTTGCCGGATGCAGCTTTGCACCGTTCGGGCGCTAATCCTTTGCCCTTCTGAATCGAACAACGGCAATTTTCCGCCGGGCTGCCGTAATCCCCGTACCAGCCATCGTTTCTGCACTGCCGTCGGTCTTGTTCCGCCGATCAGCGTATCGGATCTTGCATCCATGGTCCTGCCTCCCTCTCCAATCCGTTCCTTGTGGGTGGAACGTGACGGCACGCGCTATCGTAGAGTAGATTGCCTAATTCGCCAAATCGCCCGACGGGAAGGGGAGGCACGGGAAGCTCCATGACCATGTCCATTATCTATATCACTGCCGGAACACGGGACGAAGCACGTGCCATTGCCGAAGCGCTGATCGCCGAACGGTTGATCGCGTGCGCCAATATCCTGGGCGACATGGAATCGATCTATCGGTGGCAGGGCGCCATCGAGCGGGAAAACGAAATTGCCATGATCGTCAAAACCCGCAAGGACCTCGTCGGTAAAACCATCGCCCGGATTACCGATTTGCACAGCTACACCACGCCGTGCGCCATCGAGTTGGCCATCGGCGCCGGCAATCCCGACTATTTGGCGTGGCTTGCCGAAGAAACATCTGGGACCTGAAACCGCACTAGCGGGTCGGCAGCATGATGGCGGCGGTCGCTTGCGCGGCGATACCTTCCTCGCGTCCCGTGAAACCCAATTTCTCGGTGGTCGTTGCCTTGACGCTCACCTGATCGGCGGCGAGGTTTAAAATCTCCGCCACCCGTTCGCGCATTTGGGCGCGGTGGGGCGCGATCTTTGGCCGCTCGCAAATCAACGTAAGATCGACATTGAGTACACGGCCGCCGCGTGAGGCGATGAGATCGGCAGCATGCCGGAGAAAGATGTCGGAGGGCGCGTCGCGCCATTTTTCGTCCGATGGGGGGAAGTGGTCCCCGATATCGCCGGCGCCGGCTGCGCCGAGCAGTGCGTCGGTGATCGCATGAAGGCCGGCGTCGGCGTCGGAATGGCCGACGAGGCCGGCATTGTGGGGAATGCGCACGCCACATAGCGTCACCGCATCGCCGGGGCCGAACCGGTGGACATCAAACCCGGTGCCCACGCGGACAAGGCCCATGCCGCCTTCCATGAATGCTTCGACCCGCGCCAAATCGTCCTCCGTGGTTATCTTGAGATTCCGCTCGTCTCCCGGCACCAACTGCACCGTAAGACCGGCCTGTTCGGCAACCGCCGCATCGTCGGTCAAAGCCTCGCTGCGTTTGGCCGCCTCTTCATGGGCGGCCAGGATATCGGCGAAGCAAAACCCCTGGGGTGTTTGCGCGCGCCAAAGGCCTGTCCGGTCAACGGTTCCGGCAACGACATGATCGTCGGCACGTTTGAGCGTGTCGGCTACGGGGAGGGCAGGCAGGGCGCCGCGCCCCGGTCCGATCGCCTTGAGAACCCCCGAGATCAACTGCGCCAATACGAGGGGGCGAACCGAATCATGGATAAGTATCTTCTCGGGCGCCAATTCCTTCAGGCTATCGAGCCCAAGGTGGACCGATTCCTGGCGATCGGCGCCGCCATGCACCGGCGGCAACAGATCGAGGCCGGAGACGGCTTCGTCATAAAGAGACCGGTCATCCGGATGAATGACGACACGCACCGCATCTACGTCCGGATGCGCGGCAAAGGCGGTGACCGTCCGGCGCAGGACCGGCTCACCGGCAATCGTCCGATATTGCTTGGGAAGCGTTCCACCGAACCGGTGCCCCCGGCCGGCGGAAACGATCAGTGCCGCGCAGTTCATTCCATCGGTTTTCCGCTCATGAGACCGTCAGCGTCTCGGTAAACTACAAGGAGAAAGCAAACTAGAGCGAGTACGTTCGGTTGCCAAGCGCATCCGGGCGTCGTATGTGTCCTTCACCACGAAGGGCCCAGCGCGGGTCCGGGACGGACAATGTTGGGGGAAATGAGCCCGCTCTTTCTCAATTTAACGGCAGTTATCGCGCTTCTGCCGGCGGTGATCGTCTCGTTCCGGCAGCCGCCGCGGCGAGACCTCGTCTATTGGTCGGTCATGCTGGTAGCCTTGGCTGGGCCTGCTGCCTGGGTATTTTTCCGCGACTCCGCCGGGTGGCAGACGGGCCTTTCCACCGCGCTCTGGATCACCGTCGTTGTCTGCATGATCATTCAAATCGTTGTTGCCGCGATCTCGGATCCGGCCTCCAAGCTTACGCCATTGCTGCTGCCTTACTTATTGCTGCTTGCCATTTTGGCCAGCATATGGGGACAGGCCCACTCGAGGCCCCTCGAGAGCCACGTGCCGTTGGCGTGGATCGGCACCCACATCGCGATCTCGGTTATCACCTACGGCTTGATTACCGTGGCAGCGACGGCCTCTCTGGCCGCCATGTTTCAGGAACGCGCGCTGAAAGCGAAAAAGGTCTCAGCGCTGTCACGCTTGTTGCCGTCGGTAGCTGACAGCGAGCGGCTGGTCGTCCGCCTCCTACTGGCGGCGGAGATTATCCTGGCGGCGGGGCTCGCCACCGGCATGGCAACGCTTTATGTCGCCACCGGGGATATTCTGGTGTTCGACCATAAGACGGTCTTAACCATTGCGGTCTTCATCGTGGTCGCCTTGCTTCTGATCGTCCATTTCCGCACGGGCGTTCGGGGAAAGGCCGCCGCACGTTTGGTTTTGTTGGCTTATTTGCTGTTTTCCCTCGGATATCCGGGGGTAAAGTTCGTCACAGACATTCTGCTCGCCTAATTTTCGTCCATTAGGCAAAAGACCGATTGCTTTTGTGGATTTTTTGCCTAATAAATGAGCAAAATTGGCATGGTTTCCTAGTATGAATATTGAAATAGGCCCCATTCGGCTGGACAGCCGGGTATTGCTTGCGCCCATGTCGGGCGTAACCGATATGCCATATCGGCGGCTGGTCAAGAAGCATGGTGCCGGATTGGTGATTTCCGAAATGATCGCCAGCAAGGCGATGATCTACGCCAATCGTAAAACCATGAAAATGTCCTCGAACTGCGCCGAGGAATTCCCCATGGCCGTCCAGCTTGCCGGTTGCGAGCCGGACCTAATGGCCGAAGCGGCGAAGCTCAATGCCGATCGCGGCGCGGCGATCATCGACATCAACATGGGCTGCCCGGTGAAGAAAGTCACCAAGGGGCATGCAGGGTCGGCGCTCATGCGCGATGAGTTGCTCGCCGGTCGGATTGTCGAGGCGGTGGTGAAGGCCGTCGATCTTCCCGTAACGTTGAAAATGCGAACAGGATGGGACGACCAGAGCCGCAACGCACCTCAGCTGGCCCGGATCGCCGAGCAGGCGGGAGTCCGCATGCTGACCGTACACGGCCGAACACGCTGCCAATTCTACAAAGGCCATGCGGATTGGGACTTTATTCGTCAGGTCAAGGATGCCGTGTCGATTCCCGTCATCGGCAATGGCGACGTCACCTCGGTGGAAGACGCCGAAGAGTTGCTGACGCGATCGGGCGCGGACGGCGTCATGGTCGGGCGGGGCAGTTATGGCCGGCCCTGGTTCCTTAACCAGATCAATCACTATCTGGAAACGGGCGAACGCCTGGCAGACCCGTCCCCGGACGCCCAAAAGAAAGCGCTCCTTGAGCATTACGAAGATATTTTAAGCCATCACGGCACGGACCGCGGTGTCCGCATCGCACGGAAACATATTTCTTGGTACAGCCGGGGATTGCCCGGTTCCGCCGCTTTCCGCGATCACGTCAATCGGTTGACGGACGAAGAAGAAGTCAGGACCGCGATCCATCGTTTTTATGATCCGGTAATGGACCGGGAGGCGGCGTGAGCGGAAGCGCATCAGGTAAATTGGCTGTCTCGTTTCCCCCCGGGCAATCCAGCCAGGCCGGCCTGGCCACCGGAATTGGCGCGGAAAGCGTTCTTAACTCGCTGGAAAGCGCCGTGCTGGTGGTCGACGCCCAGACCCAGGTGACATTCGCAAACAATGCCGCCGAACAATTTCTAGGCGCCAGTTTGGCACAGCTTCAAAACGTGCCGTTGACCGATTTCATTCCCTCGGACAGCCCTGTTTTCGCCTTGATCGCCTTGGTCCGCGCGGAAGGCATTACCGCGTCCGAATATGGTGTGGTGCTTGAATCGCCGCGTATTCGCAAACACTACGTCAATGTCCAAGCGACGGCGCTACCGGACAGGCCGGACCATGTGGTGCTGACGTTCTTCGAACGCTCCATTGCCGATAAAATCGATCGCCAGCTGACCCACCGCAATGCCGCCCGGTCGGTCACCGCGATGGCCGCCATGCTGGCCCACGAAGTCAAAAATCCGCTCTCGGGCATTCGTGGTGCCGCGCAGTTGCTGGAGCAAAGCGCTGAACCCGAAGATCAAACACTAACCCGGTTGATCTGTGAAGAGACGGACCGCATTTGCGCGCTCGTCGACCGGATGGAGGTGTTTTCAGACGGACGGCCGCTGGAACGCGCGCCGATCAACATTCACCAAGTACTGGAAAGGGTGAAAAAGATCGCCGTGAACGGGTTCGCCCGTCATGTACGGATCGTCGAACACTACGATCCGTCGTTGCCGCCGGTGGACGGCAATTTCGATCAGCTCGTGCAGATTTTCCTCAATCTCGTGAAGAATGCCGCCGAAGCCGTGCCGGAAAAGGGCGGCGAAATTACCTTGACCACGGCCTATCAGCACAGCGTGCGGTTCGCGATTGCCGGTTCCGATACGCGGACGCACCTGCCGTTGGTGGTTAGCGTCCAAGACAACGGTCCGGGCATTCCGCTGGAAATGCGGGATCACCTCTTCGACGCCTTTGTGACCTCCAAACGAAAGGGGAGCGGCCTTGGCTTGGCATTGGTGGCGAAAATGGTCGATGACCATGGCGGTGTCGTCGAGTTCGACAGCGTACCCGGACGGACGGTATTCCGCGTCATGCTGCCCATGGCGACAATTCCAACAAACATTCAACTAGAAACCTGAAACCCAGGGACCAAGAGCAATGAGCGCATCCACCATATTGGTTGCCGACGATGACGGCGCAATCCGCACAGTCGTAAGTCAGGCGCTGGGCCGTCAGGGTTACGACGTCCGCACTACCGGCAACGCAGCGACCCTATGGAAATGGGTGAGTGACGGCGAGGGCAATCTCGTCATCACCGATGTGGTGATGCCCGACGAAAACGGCCTCGACCTGATCCCGCGCATCAAGAAAATCCGCCCGGATATGCGTGTCATCGTGATGAGCGCGCAGAACACGTTGATGACGGCGGTCAACGCGACCCAGCGCGGCGCTTTTGAATACTTGCCAAAACCGTTCGACCTCAATGAATTGATCAATGTCGTCAAACGGGCACTCGAAGCGGCCCCCGACACACAAGCCGGGCAGCTCGAACGAGAAGACGACGAGCGGCTGCCGTTGATCGGCCGCTCCCCGGCCATGCAGGATGTCTACCGGTCGTTAGCGCGCCTAATGGGCACCAATCTCACGGTATTGATCAGCGGTGAATCGGGTACCGGCAAGGAGCTGGCGGCGCGGGCGCTTCACGAGTACGGCAAGCGCAAAAACCATCCGTTCGTTGCCATCAACATGGCGGCCATCCCGCGTGAATTGATCGAAAGCGAATTGTTCGGACATGAAAAAGGCGCCTTTACGGGGGCGACCGCCCGGGCACTCGGACGTTTCGAACAGGCGGAAGGAGGGACGCTGTTCCTCGACGAAATCGGCGACATGCCGCCCGAGGCGCAAACCAGGCTGCTGCGGGTTCTGCAGGAAGGCGAATACACCACGGTTGGCGGGCGCACACCCATCAAGACCAACGTCCGGATTATCGCCGCGACGCACCGCGATCTTACCCAGCTGATCCGGCAAGGCCTGTTCCGGGAAGATTTGTACTACCGCCTCAACGTCGTGCCTATCCGTATGCCGCCTTTACGTGAACGGCGTGAGGACATTCCCGAGCTTGCTCGGCATTTTCTTAAGCAGTGCGCAGACGAAGGTCTGCCGTGGAAAATTCTCGATGACGCCGCGTTGGAACGCATGCAGGCCTACCATTGGCCGGGCAACGTGCGCGAATTGGAAAATTTGGTGCGGCGTCTGGCGGCGCTCTATTCTGAAGAGACGATCGGAGTGGACGCTGTCGAAGCGGAACTCGCCGAATCGACCTTACCGCCCCAGAACGCCAAGACCGGCGACGGAATTGGTGACGCCGTCGAAATTCATTTGCGGGAATATTTCGAAGCTCACGGCAATATGTTGCCGCCGCCGGGGCTATACGAGCGGGTCTTGAATGAGGTCGAACGGCCGCTGATATCCTTGTCATTGGCCGCAACCCGCGGAAATCAGTTGCGTGCGGCGAAATTATTAGGGCTCAACCGCAATACGCTAAGGAAGAAAATACGCGATCTCAACATTCCGGTAACAAAGAGCCCCAAGTAAATTGTCTTGCGGCGATACATCCGCCGCCGGATAAGATCGGACGGCATTCGAGACGGCTATCGCCCGACGACCGATGATTTAGGATCGATGTAATGGCAGGCTTCCGGGCCCCTTACAAATTCAAGAAAGCCCAGGTGTGGATGCGGCGCGTTCGGTTAAACCGGATTGTCGAACTGCTGCTTGCCGTCACCTTGGCCGCGTCGGGCGCGGCGACGATTGTTGCGATGACCGACCTCGCACCGCTCGATGCCGATCTGACCACCGTCATCATCCTTCTTAACGTCGACGTGGTTCTCGCGTTGGCATTGGGCGTCATGATCGTCCGACGTATTGTCCGGGGATGGGCGCGCCGCCGCATCGGGCCCGCCGGCACGCGGCTGCATATCCGGTTAGTGGTTCTGTTTAGCCTCGCGGCCGTCATCCCGGCGATCTTGGTTGCCGTTTTCTCGGGGCTGTTTTTGAACTTCGGCATCGAATCCTGGTTTAGTGAACGGGTACGCACGGCCGTCACCGAATCGCAGGCGGTCGCCAACGCCTATCTTCACGAACATCAGCAGAATATCCGCATCGATGCTTTGGCGATGGCCAATGATCTCAACCGTGCCGCCCCGCAGCTTCGCGGGAATGCCCGGCAATTTCAGGAATACGTGACCACGCAGGCGCTGGTGCGAGAACTGCCGGAGGTCCTCGTCGTCGACGGCGCGGGCCGCCCCATTGCCCGATCGGGGTTGAGTTTCTCATTGGGCTTCGACCTGGCGACGCAGGATTTCCTTCAGCGGGTTTTTGGACAAGTCAGATCCGGGGATGTCGTAATCATCGGATCCGATTCAGACGACCGGGTGCGTGCCGGGGTCAAGCTCGAGGCCTATGTGGATGCTTATCTTATCGTCGGACGATTCATTGCGCCGCAGGTACTGGATCACGTATCCACCGCCAGCGGCGCAATTGCACAGTACCGCCAGCTGGAGGCAAGCCGCGAAGAACTTCAGGTTCGTTTCCTCCTCATCTTCGGTTTGGTCGCGGTATTGCTGCTGCTTGCCGCCGTCTGGACGGGCTGGTCCGTCGCAACGCAATTGGCGACCCCCATCGGCAACTTGATTGCCGCGTCGGAACGTATCCGAAAGGGGGACCTAACGGCGCGCGTCGACCTCACCAATGGCGGCGGCAGTGATGAAATCGGAACGTTGGGCCGCGTCTTCAATCGGATGACCGAGCAACTGGAAAATCAACGCCAAGGTCTCGTTGAAGCAAACCGTGAATTGGATGAGCGGCGGCGATTTACCGAAACGGTCCTGAGCGGCGTTTCGGCGGGTGTGATCGGCCTGGACAAGGAGGGCAGGGTACACTTGCCCAATCGGTCCGCTTCAGAACTCCTTGCCACGGATTTAGAGGCAAGCGTAGGCAAGCCTTTCGCGGAAGTTGTGCCCGAAATGGTTCCGCTCTTTGAGGCCGTCACGCGTTCACCTCACCGCGCGGCTCACGGCGAAGTTTCTGTCTACCGTGGCGGCCGGGAACGGACTCTCCTTGCCGGGATTGCGTCGGAAACCCTGCAGGAACAAATTCTCGGGTACGTCGTGACGTTCGATGATGTGACCGAGCTGGTATCGGCGCAGCGCAAGGCAGCCTGGGCTGATGTCGCACGGCGGATTGCCCATGAGATCAAGAACCCACTTACGCCGATTCGCCTTTCTGCAGAACGGCTCAAACGTCGCTACAAGAAAGAGATTGTTTCCGATCCCGACGTTTTCGACATGTGCACCGAAACCATCGTCCGTCAGGTGGAGGATATCCGCCGTATGGTCGACGAATTCTCGGCATTTGCTCGCATGCCGCAGCCCGAATTCAAAATGGTCGATTTGACCGACTTATGCCGGCAAGCTCTGTTCCTTGAACGAAACCGGTCTCACAGTATCACTTATCTCGACAATTTGACCGCCGAGCCGATTCTGTTTCGGTGCGACAGCCAGCAAATCTCACGGGCACTGGTCAACATTCTAAAGAACGCCGCCGAGTCGGTGACGGCACGAGTCGAGGAAAACGGCGATCAGGAAAAGGTGGCCCAGATTTCCCTGTCGTTGGAAGAAAGCCAGAACGCGGTTACCATTACCGTTCATGACAATGGCAAGGGGCTGCCGCCCGGCATGATCGATCGATTGACCGAACCCTATGTAACCACGCGAGAGAAAGGGACGGGTCTCGGCCTCGCCATCGTGAAGAAAATTATGGAAGATCATCACGGTGATCTGGTATTGCAGAACGACGAACTTGGTGGGGCGATAGTGGAGCTTATTTTCCACCGTGACGAAGCCATGATATCCGAAAGCGGCGCCGGCAAAGAAGATGCGGCCCAAGAAACATTAGAAGCCCAGAAAAAGTCCTTGGCACATGGCGCATGATATTCTGATCGTCGACGATGAAGCCGACATTCGGATGCTGACGGCCGGCATCCTCGAGGATGAAGGCCACCAGACCCGCCAGGCTTCGAATTCAACCGCCGCATTTGATTCCATCGAAACCCGGCGGCCGAGCCTTGTGCTCCTCGATATTTGGCTCGAAGGCAGCGATCTCGACGGCATGCAGATTCTCGAGCAACTGCGAGAAGAGCATCCGACGGTTCCCGTTGTCATGATGAGCGGGCACGGCACTATCGAAACAGCCGTGGCAGCCATCAACCTGGGCGCCTACGACTTCATCGAAAAGCCGTTTACCGCCGATCGCCTTCTATTGGTGACGCATCGGGCAATCGAGGCTGCCAGCTTAAGGCGGGAGAACGAGGAACTGCGCCAAAGGGCCGGGGGTGAAGTAAAGCTAGTCGGCAATTCCGTGGCGATCAATCAGCTCCGCCAGGCCATCAATCGTGTCGCGCCGGCCAATAGCCGGGTTTTGATCACCGGGCCGGCAGGTGCCGGCAAAGACGTGGTCGCGCACTTGCTCCACAAGCATTCGGCACGGACAAAGGGGCCCTTTATTTCGTTGAATTGCGCCACCATGCAGCCCGACGGCTTCGAGATCGGTCTGTTCGGCATCGAAGCGACCGAGAACGGCGGCAACCGGGAGATCGGCACGTTCGAGCAGGCCCACGGCGGAACGCTGTTTCTTGATGAAGTGGCCGACATGCCGCTCGAAACCCAGGGCAAGATCGTGCGCGTGTTGCAAGAGCAGACGTTCCAAAGGGTAGGCGGTGCCACCCGTGTCGAGGTAGACGTGCGAGTCATTGCCGCGTCGACGAAAGATCTCGCCGAAGAGATGAAAGCCGGAAGATTCCGGGAAGATCTCTATTACCGGCTAAGCGTCGTCCCCATCGAGGTGCCGCCGCTTTGTGAGTATCGCGAAGATATCCCGGCCCTCGCAGACTACTTCATGCAGACGACCGCCAAGATTACCGGGACCCAACCTCGCGCACTCACCGAGGACGCAATCGCAACGCTCCAGGCCTACGACTGGCCGGGCAATGTCCGCGAACTGCGCAATGTCATCGAACGGCTACTTATTATGGCGCCGGGGGCGAGTACGGACGCCATCAAAGCCGATATGATTCCCAACGAGCTTCGGTCCACCACCCCGAAAGTGAGTTTAGGGAACGACAATACGGAAATCATGGGGCTGCCATTACGGGAAGCCCGTGAAATTTTCGAACGCCAGTATCTATTGGCGCAAGTAACGCGCTTCGGCGGCAATATATCGCGCACGGCGGCGTTCGTCGGCATGGAGAGGTCGGCGCTCCATCGCAAACTGAAATCTCTTGGCGTGCAGGCTGAAGATCGGGCCCGGACGGCAGAAAGCTGAATTAGATGAAGGTCATTGTTTGCGGCGCCGGCCAAGTCGGTTTCAACATCGCCCGGTACCTCGCGCAGGAAGACAACGACGTCACGGTCGTCGATCAGTCGCCGGAATTGATCCGCAAGATCGGCGATCAACTCGATGTCAAAGCCATCACCGGCTTCGCGTCCCATCCACAGGTGCTGGCCCAAGCAGGCGCCGCCGATACCGATTTGTTGATCGCGGTAACGCAAGCCGACGAAGTCAATATGGTGGCCTGTCAGGTCGCCCACTCGTTATTCGACGTCACCACCAAGATCGCGCGCATCCGCCAACAGGGATATCTCAATTCCATGTGGGCGAACTTTTTCAGCCGCGATCACATGCCCATCGACGTGGTCATTTCACCGGAACGGGAAGTCGCCAGCGCCATTTCACGGCGCCTGCAAGCCCCCGGCGCCTTTGAAATGATCACCCTGGTCGATGGAGCGGTGAAATTGGTCGGCGTGCGGTGCGAAAAAGATTGCCCGATCGTCAACACGCCACTCCGGCAATTGACGCAGCTTTTCCCGGATCTCAATGTCGTCATCATCGGTCTGGTACGTGACGACGAAGCCAAGGTGCCGACCAGCGACGACGAAATGCTACCCGGCGACGAGGTCTATTTCGTCGCCAAAGCCGATCACGTACCGCGCGCAATGTCTGCTTTCGGACATGAGGAGGCCGAAGCTCGCCGGCTTGTGATTTTCGGCGGCGGCAATATCGGCCAGTTCCTCGCTCAGGAGATCGAGGACGAACACCCGAACGTCAATCTGAAGGTGGTGGAGTACGATAAAACACGCGCCGAGGCTGTCGCACGTTCCTTGAAGCGCTCCGTCGTACTGCAAGGGGATGTCCTCGATGCCGATATCATGGAAGAGGCCAACGTTTCGACGGCCGAAACCGTGGTCGCCGTCACCAATGACGACGAAACCAATATCCTCTCATCGCTGTTGGCCAAACGGCAGGGAAGCGGCAGGGCGATCACCCTGGTCAACAGCAGCACCTATGCGCCGCTCGTCGCCTCTCTCGGGGTCGACGTGGCCGTCAGTCCCCGCAACATTACGGTTTCCACGATCCTGCAGCATGTGCGGCGCGGGCGTATCCACGGGGTGCACACCTTGCGCGAGGGGTTTGGCGAACTGATCGAAGCCGAAGCCATGGAAACCTCGAGCCTTGTCGGCGTGCCGTTGAAGGAGGCCGATCTGCCCGACGGGGTGATCATCGGCTCCGTCGTCCGGGACGGGGAGGTCATTACCCCGACCTCCAGCACGGTTATCGAGGTCAATGACCGGATTGTCCTGTTCGCAACAAGTGATTCCGTCCGTCAGGTCGAGAAGATGTTCGCGGTCCGGCTCGAATTCTTTTAAGAACAGTGTTTGTGTCACGAAAAGGCCGATCCCGTGCCTAATATCTCCTACGTCAACGGCCGCTACGTCCCGCACCGTCTCGCTTCCGTCCATGTCGAGGATCGTGGCTATCAGTTTGCCGATGGCGTTTATGAGGTTATTGCCGTGCGCGGCGGCCATCTCGTCGATGAAAAGCCGCATCTCGTGCGGTTGAGCAAATCCCTGGAGGCGTTGCGCATTGACGCGCCGGTAACCGACGCCACGTTGCGTTTCATTATCCGCGAAGTCCTGCGTCGCAACCGGATTCGGAACGGCAGCGTCTATCTGCAGATCACGCGCGGCGCGGCGCCCCGAAACCATGCCTTTCCCGAGCACCCCGACAGCGCGCTTGTCGTCACCGCGCGCCATATGACATGGCAACCGCCCGCGCACGCGCTAAAAGGCGTTTCGGTAATCACCTTGCCCGATATTCGCTGGAAGAAGAGCCACATCAAATCCGTTTCCTTGCTGCCCAATGTTTTGGCCAAGCAAAAAGCGGTAGATGCCGGTGCCGCCGAAGCCTGGTTGATGGATGACGACGGCATGGTGACCGAAGGAACGGCTTCGAACGCGTGGATCGTGACGAAGGACAACGAATTGGTTACCCGTCAGTTGGATGAGGAAATTCTCGGCGGTATTACCCGGCAAACGCTCGGCGGTCTTGCCGAGGAGCTCCAAATCAGGCTGGTCGAACGGCCGTTTTCGGTCGAAGAGGCCAAGGCCGCCCGGGAGGCGTTTTTCACCAGTTCGACATCCTTGATCAAACCGGTGGTCGATATCGACGGCACGCAGATCGGCGATGGGGAAGTCGGCGATATCACGCGGCGTTTGTGCCTTGCTTACGACGCTTACATGAACCGCGCGCCGGAAATGGCAAGCGCCGGGACGGAAAGGGGGCAATGAGCCGGCTGACACGCCCGCAAGCGGTCGTATACGACTGGGACGGCACGTTGGTGAATTGCTGGCCGACCATTCATGCCGCGCTCAATGTAACACTGAAAGCCATGGGTCATGAGCCCTGGACATACGAGGAAACGCTCGTCCGGGTGCGAAAGTCCATGCGCGATAGTTTCCCCGAGCTTTTCGGCGACCGCTGGGAGGAAGCCGGGCGGATTTTCTACGATCACATCAATGAGAATCATCTAAAGGGTATCGAGATAAAGCCCGGTGCCGAGGAATTGTTGCGATTGCTGGCGGCGCAAGGCGTGTACCAAAGCGTCGTCAGCAACAAGCAAGGGGCGCTTCTGCGGGCCGAGATCGCGCATCTCGGATGGGCCGGCTATTTCCCGACGGCAATCGGGGCAGGGGACGCGCCGCACGACAAACCGGCTCCCGATCCCATGAACATGGCCTTGGCGGGAAGCGGCATAAATACCGGAAACGGCGTGTGGTACGTCGGCGATACGGAAATCGACATGGAATTTGCCGCGGCCAGCAAATGCGTGCCGGTTCTGGTCCGCGAATCGCCTCTCTCGGCGGAGCTTTTGAACAATATTGAGCCCGCCGCATATGTGAGGACTTGCAATGAGTTAGTAAGTAGAATTACTTTGTTATAAGAAATGACCTTCCGCTGAGGGGAAGAGTGTATGATAATGCCTTTCGGGAGAAATTTTTTGGCCCTTACTATTGATTGGCGCATAAGCGACTTAAAATCAATAACAGCGGATAACTAAACTCAGGGGGACGAAATGTCGGCAGAAAAATCTCAAAATGTTCAGGACGTATTTCTGAACTACGTCCGTAAGAATAAAACCCCCGTCACCGTGTTTCTGGTGAACGGCGTCAAACTTCAAGGCATTATCACTTGGTTCGATAACTTCTCGGTATTGCTCCGCCGCGACGGACATACCCAGTTGGTTTACAAACACGCCATTTCGACCGTCATGCCATCCGGCCCCATCCAGCTCTTCGAGCCGGACAAGGAGGAAAGCTCTGCCGCAACGGCGGAAGTGGCCTCCGCGGAAGCCGGCTAACCCGACAGGTAATCCAGACTGTATACACGCGACGACATCCGACCCACCGTTGGACGCTGTCTCGCCGTTCATCCGTATGTGAAACAGGCCGCGGAAGCGTCCCGGTCCCCCGAAGCGCGCCTGGACGAAGCGGTCGGTCTTGCCGAAGCGATCGAGCTCGATGTCGTCGACGCCCAAATCATCGGTCTTGCGCAGCCGCGTCCGGCAACGCTGCTGGGGCAGGGCGTCATCGAGCGTCTCAAGGAGCAAATCGCGGCGCGGCACATCGATGTTACCGTCATCGACGCCACGCTAACCCCCGTTCAACAACGCAATCTCGAACGCGCCTGGAACTGCAAGGTTATCGACCGGACCGGACTGATCCTGGAAATCTTCGGCGCCCGGGCACGTACCAAGGAAGGCACGCTCCAGGTCGAGTTGGCGGCACTCAACTATCAGCGCAGCCGCTTGGTACGGTCGTGGACCCATTTGGAACGACAGCGCGGCGGCTTCGGCTTCATGGGCGGTCCCGGCGAAACCCAGATCGAAGCCGACCGGCGCATGATCGACGAACGCATCGTTCGCCTCAAAAAGGACTTGGCGAGCGTCCGCCGTACGCGGCAACTCCATCGTGAATCGCGCAAGCGCGTGCCGTATCCCGTGGTCGCGCTGGTCGGTTATACCAACGCCGGGAAATCGACCCTCTTCAATGCCTTGACCGAATCCGAAGTGGTATCGCGGGACCAGTTGTTTGCCACCCTCGATCCGACCATGCGCAGCCTGAAGCTACCGTCGGGAAAGGACATTATCTTGTCCGATACGGTGGGATTCGTCTCGGACCTGCCGCACGAACTGGTCGATGCCTTTCATGCGACATTGGAAGAAGTCGTCGAAGCGGACGTGCTCGTCCACGTTCGCGATGCCCGCCATCCCGATAGCGAGGCGCAGAAAGAGGACGTGTTGAAGGTTCTGATCGGTCTCGGCCTTGAGGAAAGGCTCGACGAAATCGTGATCGAAGTGCTCAACAAGGCCGATCTCTTGGATCCGCAACAGCGCATCGCCTTCATGAACCGGGCCCAGCGCAGCAATCGTAAGGTCGTGCTCGTGTCCGCCATGACCGGCGAAGGGTGCACGGAACTGCTGACCGCCCTCGATGAAGTTCTGTCGGCGCAGCGGCGCGAATTGACGGTCACCGTCGCTTGGTCTGATGGCGCCACCCTGTCGTGGATTTACCAGCACGGTGAGGTTCTCGACCGTCAGGATTCGGACGAGAATGTCGAACTGCGGGTGCGGCTCGATCCGGCCGACGCCGCGCGCCTCGAGCGGCGCAGAATTCATTCTTAGATTTCCGGCCTAATTTCCTGTCTTTTTCGAATTTCGGCTGAAACGCGCCGATTCTTTTCCCGAATCGGTGAGGCTGCGAAGCATTGAAATGATGATTCGGCGCCCTATCTACTAGTAGAATTCAAAAAACGGCAGAAGTTCACCCGGCAACGGGACCACCTCACCAGTGGTTGGAGATAGGTTATGGCAACCGGCGAAGCCCAGCAGAAGTGGCGGCGTAAAAACCGTTACGTGAAGCGCCAGCTCAACATCATGGCGCGCAAACAGATCCACGAATACCTCGAGGAACTCTCCGAGATACAAGGCTTGCGCGGCAAGGGCGAAGCGGTCACTTATGCCGTCTACGTCACCAAGGCGCTCATGCAGCAAGCCGATTTTAACAACGAAGCGGCGCGACTCGTCGATCTGTTCGCCGCGGCCTACGAACGGGACCGCGAGATCTACGCGCCCTAAAAGACCGGATATTATGCACGCCAAACACAAGCTTCCCGATATGGACCGGGTGACCGCGCTTATCCGCGAGGTCACCGAGGCCGAGATTTTGCCCCGCTTCCGGAAGCTCGAAGACCATGAGATCGGCGATAAGCTGCAAGGCGAGATCGTCACCGCCGCCGATATCGAGGCCGAAAAGAAACTGACCCAGGCGCTGCTGTCGCTCGACCCGAAAAGCGTCGTCGTCGGTGAGGAGGCCGCCTCGGAACATCCCGAGATCATGAACGAACTGCACGGCAGCGCGCCCGTGTGGATCATCGATCCCGTCGACGGTACCCGCAATTTCGCCGGCGGGTCGGAATGTTTCGCCGTCATCGTCGCTTATTGCAGGGGCGGCGAGACCGTCGCCGGATGGATCCACGATCCGATCAAGAATTTTACGGTCACGGCCGCAGCGGGCGAGGGTGCCTGGGAATGTCAGGGGCGCGACAAGAAGCGGTTGACCGTCACGGGGCAGGCGTCGGCGTTTACCGATATGGTTGGGTCGATCGGCAAGAAGCGCCGCGAGATCTTCGAGAAACACAGCAAACCAGAGAAACCGGCAAGCTTCGTCCGCTACGGCTGCACGGGGCAGGAGTATATGGCGCTGGCCCGCGAAACCATTCATTTCGCCGAGTATGGCCTGTTGAAACCCTGGGACCATGCGGCGGGCATCCTCATCCACCGCGAGGCCGGCGGCTATAGCGCTCTCAGCGATACGGAAACCCAATACAAACCGATCCCGCCACGCCAGGCGCGCCTGCTGCTCGCGCCCAATGAAGACCACTGGCACGCCCTCCGCGATATCCTTAATCCCCAAAGCATCGTTCTGTAGCGCCTCTCTTCTTCCGGGATTTCATGCGATCTGCTAGGACTTGCATGAAGCAACGAATAAACCGGGGAGAAGAAACATGGCCGACGACACCAAAGTAGCCTTCATCGGTCTTGGGGTGATGGGCTACCCCATGGCAGGACACCTGGCCAAGGCAGGCTATGACGTCTGCGTCTACAACCGTACGCAAAGCAAGGCCGAGGCCTGGGCGAAGGAATACGGCGGCGCGAAGGCCGCGACCCCGGCGGATGCCGCCGTCGACACCGACATCGTGTTCATGTGCGTCGGCAATGACGACGATATCCGCAGCGTCACCTACGGCGATACCGGCGTGCTCGCCGGTATGGGCGGTGGCGGTATTCTCGTCGATCACACCACGGCCTCGGCGGGGATCGCCCGCGAGTTGGAGGATGCCGCGGAAAAGAAGGGGGTCGGCTTTCTCGACGCGCCCGTGTCGGGCGGCCAGGCGGGGGCCGAGAACGGCGCGCTGACCGTTATGGTCGGCGGCGACGGCGAAACCTTCGCGGCGGCCGAGCCGGTCATGAAATGCTATGGCCGCGCCGTCACCCTGATGGGACCGGCGGGCGCTGGGCAGCTTACCAAGATGGCCAATCAGATCTGTATCGGGGGTGTCGTTCAAGGGCTGTCGGAAGGATTGAATTTCGCCGTCCGCGCCGGGCTCGACGGCAAACAGGTGGTCGACGTCATTTCCAAGGGCGCGGCGCAATCGTGGCAGATGGAAAACCGCGGCAACACCATGATCGACGATGAATTCGATTTTGGGTTCGCCGTCGATTGGATGTGCAAGGATCTCGGGATTGCCCTCGACGAAGGCTCGCGCAACGGCGCGCTGCTGCCGCTGACGGCGTTGGTCGATCAATTCTATCGGGAGGTTCAGGCCATGGGCGGCGGCCGTTGGGATACGTCGAGCCTCATCCGCAGACTCACACGCAACAAACCGGCGGGTTAGCGGAGGCGAACAACCATCTGCGGCGCCGGATCATTCAACGACTGGATGGTCCATTCGTAGATTTTGACGTCACCTTTGGCCACGGTCCTGGTGGCATTGTGGCTGATCACGGGCGCGTCCGTCTGAACGCGCAGGACACCTTGCATACCGACGCCCATATTGGTCAGGCGCTCGCGGTCGGCGGCGCCGAGCACCGTGCCGCGCACCGTCATGGTGTAATCCTTGGGATCGTAGGTGATGGAGAGCATCTTCTCGTTGCGCCGGACGAAGGTCACGAATTTCGACTTCACCATGTCGCCGGAACGGGTCCACAGCACCTTGAAGGCGCCCTGGCCATAATAGCTGATTTCCTTGGTGGCACTGTCGCGCTGGAAATCGGTAAGGGTCGCTTGGATGCGCTCGCGGGTGTTCTTGGTGTCCGGCTTCAATTCGCCGCGCGCCAGCTGGTCGTAGAGACCGAGATCGACGACATAGCCGTCGAAGGTCATTTTATAGAAGCCGTTGCGCGACAGCTCGATATCGGCGTTGAAGCTGGCCGGGAAATAGCAGCCGCTCAGCCACAGGAGCACGGCCGCCATGGAGGCGGTCAAACGTGCATATTGGCGCACATATTTGAGGGGGGCATAGCGTGTCAGGCTCATGCCAATGATATGGGGAGCGAGAAGGGAAGAGTTCAATAATGCACGGAGATTAAGGCTTTAACCGCCCAATTCCTCGCGTTTCACCTGCTGCCACAGTTCTTCCATCTCGTCGAGGCTGGCGTCCTCGACGGATTTCCCGGTTTCCGCCATCAGGGCCTCGACACGGCGGAAGCGCCGGTCGAACTTGACGTTGCACAGGCGCAACGCCGTTTCCGGATCGATCTCCAGCTTGCGCGCCACATTGACGGCGGAAAACAGCACGTCGCCGATCTCGTCCTCGAGATGCGCCGCATTGCCGTTGCCGTCCGCGTGATGGGCGATTTCTTCCTCCAGCTCTGCCAGTTCCTCGCGCAACTTGTCGGCTGCTCCCGCCGCGTCGGGCCAATCGAAGCCGACCCGTGCGGCGCGGCGCTGCAGCTTATAGGCGCGGAGGAGGGCGGGCAGCCCCTTGGCGACGCCGTCGAGGGCGCTGTGCGTTTCCGCCGTACCGGTTTCAGCGTGTTTTTCAGCCCGCTCACGGGCCTTTTGTTCCTCCCAGGCGACGGTCTGGGCTTCGGCCGAGCCGACGTTGACGTCACCGAACACATGCGGGTGGCGGCGGATCATCTTGTCGCAAATGGCCTCGACCACATCGTCGAAGGCAAAGGCGCCGGCTTCTTCGGCCATGCGGGCGTGGAAGACCACCTGCAGCAACAAATCGCCCAACTCGTCCTTGAGGGCGGCCATGTCGCCGTGATCGATGGCGTCGGCGACCTCGTAGGCTTCCTCGATGGTGTAGGGGGCAATGGTGGCAAACGTCTGTTCCACATCCCAGGGGCAGCCGCCGTCCGGATCGCGCAACTTGGCCATGATTCGCGTCAATTGGGTGATTTTGGGCTCGTCCATGGCCACGGACCGTAGCACTCGAAATCGCGGGAAGCACCTGTTTTGCACGCTTTTTTTGGGAATTTCATGCGCCGCTAAGGGATTGCGGGTAAACTCCCGCCAACAGGCCGATCAGGCCGACAAGAACCGAACGGGGGGTCATTTGTTTTTGCGGAGACTCGAACAGATGCAGTTCTTCACTCGCCGTTCCTTCCTGAGCTTGTTTGGCGCAGTTTTTAGTGCCGGCCTTTTCGTTTCGCCCGGCGCCGCCCAAGAACTGGAGAAAAAGGTCGCCGGCACGGTCGCCAAGCTTCAAGGCAGCGCCATCGCCATCCAGGACGCGACGCCAAGAGCCCTCAAGGTCGGCGCGGAGATTCTTATCGGCGATGTGGTCTCGACGGGCGCGGACTCGCGCCTGGAGCTGCGCATGATCGATGACGGCCTGTTCACCCTCGGCGAGCGTACCAATTTCGTCGTCATGGAATACCGCTTCGATGACAACAGCGGCAATGCGGCGACACGGCTGCTCGACGGCACGGTCCGCGCCATCACCGGCAAGATCGCCCAACTCACGGGCCAGCCGTTCCGCATGGACACGGAATTCGCCTCCATCGGCGTGCGCGGCACCGAGTTCTGGGGTGGCCCCCTTGACGGGGTGATGCAATTCGCCCTGCTGGGGGGAGGCGGGATCATCGTCTCCAACGGCGCCGGTTCGGTGGAAATCACCGAAGAAGGGCACGGCACCTGGCTGGCAACGCCCCTGGATGCCCCCGCGGCCCCCGATACCTGGGGCGACGACAAGATCAAACGCGCCCTCGAAACGGTGACATTCCAGTAAAGTGCCACTTTCTGCCAAGGGCCTACTGCCAGGGGTATGTCAGCAACGTGACCCGATAACCGCCGTGCGGTCTTGACGGGACGGAAGGCGCGGACGACCATCCGGGCATCGTGATCCCAACAAAAGAATACCCGCAATGAGCAAAACAGTAGAAGGGCCGGACGGCAAACCACGCTGCGGCTGGTCCGGAACCGTCGATGAATTCTTTCCCTATCATGACACCGAATGGGGTTTCCCGGTCGACGACGACCGCCGCCTGTTCGAGAAACTGTGTCTGGAGGGTTTTCAGTCGGGCTTGAGCTGGCGCACGATCCTGACCAAGCGGGAGAATTTCCGCGCCGCCTTCGAGGGCTTCGATTTCGACAAGGTGGCACGTTTCGGCAAACGCGACATCGAACGCCTGCTCAAGGATGCGGGCATCGTCCGCCACCGCGGTAAGATCGAAGCGGTCATCAACAACGCTCAACGCGCCCAGGAGATGGTGAAGCAGGAAGGCTCGCTCGCCGCCTATTTCTGGGGCTTCGAGCCCGACGCCGAGGGCCAGGCCGCGGCGCAGACGGTGTCGACCACGGCGGAATCCATCGCCATTTCCAAGGATCTCAAGAAGCGCGGCTGGAAATTCGTCGGCCCGACGACGGTCTATGCCTTCATGCAAGCCATGGGACTCGTCAACGACCACATTCCCGATTGCGTCATCCACGCCCAGGTCGAAAGCGCGCGCAGCAAATTCAAGCGGCCGACATAAACGAAGAGCAGGGCGCTATTTGCGCTTTTTCTTCCTGAGCTTATAGGTGAGCGCCATCTCCAGGCAGCTCGCGAGCGGGCCTTTGGGCAGCGGATCAGCCGTTTCGAGCAGAATCGAGCGGTTGCCGCCGAAGGTCAGATCATCCGCGAACAGCGTCCGGAAACTGTCCAAAAGATCGGTTGTGCAGATGAAATAGACCGCGCATTGATTGGATGACCCTTTCACCGGGCCGAGCCGGATGGTGCTGCCGCTTTTGGATGTTTCCGTCAAATAGGACGGCTCGCCCCATTTGAGGGTCTCGGTGAGCGGCCCGACGCCGTCCGTCTTGGCGGCCGTCTCGAAGATCAGCTTGCGGACGGCCAGCAGCTTCTTGCGAACAGCCGCGGGGTATTTCTCAAACACCGCCGCGACATCGGCGGGCGGTTCGGGGATTGTCGCCTTGTTATTTCTCCGGCTCATGTGGGGAAGGGTAGCCTGATCATTTCCCGTTCTCAACGATCGGGATCGTCATGACCGCGCTGAACGTGGTCGAAGCTGCCGAGGGACCGCAGCGGCACCACGGCGAGGCGCCGCGCGCGTAGGGTCCGCCAGACGCGATAGGCGAAGCCGCCGATCTCATGGTCCTGCATTTTCGTCCTGAGTGGCTTGGGCAACGCCGCGCGCACCGCGTCACGGAACTGTCTGTAGGTGGGGTCGGTCTCCATCTGCCAGACTAGAACAAAATGGAAACATAAAATCTACCGAGCGGCGATTGTATTCGGTTGCGGGGATTTGCAATCGGGGGCGAAAACTCAAACAGCGCTTCAATCAATCGCCCTTTAGAACGAACCGAACCAGACGGCCTGCGGCCCAAAAAACAAACGCAGCGATCAGAGCTAATACAATCTCGATGCCTTCAACGTATCCCTTGAAGACACCAAATCCCAACAACGCAAGAACGAGTAGGGCAATTGCGCATCCAACCCAGTAAATCGCCTGGCCTAATCTGGCCAGAATTTGATCGTTCAAATAGATCATCAAACAATCTTACAACACGGATTGCCGGGTGGGCTCATAGAACTGATCGCGGCCTGGCTCAGAGATAGGATACGGGAAGGAGGGACACTTCGTTCGAAGCCTCAGCCTCCCTTGGCCATATCATTATGTCGCATAATATATATTATGTAATTAAAAGGTGTGGGAAAAGAATATCTCGATATTTCAATCGTCTAAACGCCATTCATTATGTGATAAATTTTGAAATAATTAGCTGGGGATATCGAGAACCAGCCCGTCATAGGCCGGCACGACGTCGTCGGGCAATTGGGCCGCCAGCGCGTCATAGTCGAGGAGATTGCTCATGTGCGTGAGCACCGCCTGACGCGGCCCCACCCTCTCGACCCAACTCAGAACTTTGGCCACATGGGCATGGGTCGGGTGCGGATCGTCCATCAGCGCCCCGATGAGCCAAGTGTCGATCCCGGCCAATATCCCGAAGCCGTCCTCGGGCATATCGACCACGTCGGTCGTGTAGCCGAGATCGCCGATGCGGTAGCCGAGCGACGTGCCCGCGACCCCATGATCCTGTTCGAAGGCCGTTACCGGCACGCCGCCGATCTCGATGGTCTCGCCAGGCACGATCCCGTGCGGCACCAGAACCGGTTTGTAGAAAAATTTCGAACCTTCGCGCAGCGGCGTCAGCGTATATTCGAAACGCTCCCGAATTTCATCCCAGGTCTTGGCGTCGGCATAGGCCTCGATGGGCGCTTTCATGACCCGGTTGATGGCCCGGAGATCGTCGATACCGTGGAGATGGTCGGCGTGCGCGTGGGTGAACAGCACCGTATCGACGCGGCGGATGTCCGCGGCCAGGAACTGCTCGCGGAGGTCCGGTGAGGTATCGACCAGAATATGGCCGGTACCGGTCTCAACGAGGATCGACGGCCGGGTACGCCGGTTCTTGGGGTTGGCGGGGTCGCAATTACCCCAGCCGATGCCGCCGATCATGGGCGTCCCGCCAGAATGGCCGCAACCGAGAATGGTGACTTTCATATCCGGAAAGGCCCTTAAGCCGCCGCCTTGGAGAACAAGCGGAAGAAATTGTCGCTGGTTGCCGCCGCCAGATCATCCGCTGACATGTCCTTGAGTTCCGCCACTTTTGCCGTGGTGTATTGCACGAAGGACGGCTCGTTGGTCTTGCCGCGCATGGGCACCGGCGCCAGGAACGGCGCGTCCGTCTCGACCAAAAGACGTTCGAGCGGCACGGTGCGCACGGTGTCGCGCAGCGCCTCGGCGGTCTTGAACGTCACGATACCGGAAATGGAGATATACATGCCGTGGCCGAGAGCGGCATCGGCCACCTCCTGACCGACGGAAAAGCAATGGATCAGACCGGGAAACGTGCCTTTTTTCTGCTCCTCGTCGAGAATTTCGATGGTTTTTTGGTCCGCGTCGCGGGTGTGGATGATCAGCGGCAGGCCGGTTTCGCGTGCCGCCGCGATATGGGTGCGGAAGCTCTTTTCCTGCAGATCGCGCGGGCTGTTGTCGTAATAGAAATCGAGGCCGGTTTCACCGATGCCGACCACCTTGGGATGCTCGGTGAGGGCGATGAGCTTGTCGAGGGCAACGTCGCCCTCCTCCTCCGCCTCGTGCGGATGAACGCCGACCGAACAATAAATATGCGCGTGTTCCTCGGCGATGGCCCGCACGGCCTCGAATTCGGAAAGACGGGTGGAGATATTGAGCATGTGCGTGACGCCCGCCTCATGGGCGCGCGCCAGCGCGCCATCGATATCTTCGGCGAGCGGTGGGTAGTTCAGATGACAGTGGCTATCAACGAGCATAGGTCTATTTCAGTTTCTCATTCCGCTGCCCGGACCGTGGGCGCCGAACCTTAGAATCCCGTTTGCCCCGGGACAACAAAATTGGCTTAATCCAGGCAATTGGGCAGTATTGCCTCCCAACAAACATAGTATCTCCAGGGGACAGTTCCATGTCAGACACCGGGCCGCGCGTCGCCGTTCTCAATCCCTTTTTCAAGTTCCTGCCCCATATCGAGAAGGAACTCCTCGATAAATATCCGAACACCAAGTTCTGGGAAGGCCCGATGCCCATCAGCCCCGAGGATCTGGTCGACTTTTGCCAGGACGTCGAGATCATCATCCCGGGCATTTTCCCGTATTTCACCGAAGAGGTGATCAGCGCCTTGCCCAACCTGAAAACCGTTTCCTGCCCCTCGGCCGGTCTCGATCACATCGACGCCGAGGTGATGAAGCGTCACGGCATCAAGGTCTGGTGGCAACCGGGCATCAACAAGGAGTCGGTCGCCGAACTGGCCGTCAGCCTGATGATCAACCTGATCCGCAAGGTCAACCGCACCAACACCATCCTGCGCTCAGGCGAATGGCCGCGCACCGGCAAGGACGGCATGCTGATCCGCGGACGGACCGTGGGCATCCACGGCTGCGGCCATATCGGCAAGGAAGTCGTCAAATACCTGCAGCCCTTCGGCGTCAACATCATCGCCAGCGACCGCAACGATTACGCCGATTTCTACAAGGAATACAACGTCACACCCGTGGACGCCGACACCCTATGGGCGGAATCCGACATCCTCACCATCCATCTGTCGAAGAACAAATCGACCATCGGCATGTATACCGAAGACGTGCTCGCCAAGCTCAAGCACGGCATCTATCTGGTCAATACGGCGCGCGGCGGCATCGTCGATGAGAACGGATTGGAAGCACGGCTCAAGGACGGACGCATCGCGGCGGCAGCCCTCGACGTGTTCGCCGACGAACCCACCGAGCGGCAGACGCTCATCGATCTGCCCAATTTCCTCGCCACGCCGCATATCGGCGGCAGCGCCGTCGAGGCCTGGGAAGCCATGTCGCGCTCGGCCATCCACGGCGCGGAAAAGGCGACCGTGCCGGAACCCGGCATCTATCCGTACGACTAATTCAGCGATTAAAGATATGAGAGGCGGCTATTCGGCCGCCTCTTCCACATAACGCGGAAACACACCCTGCGGTTTGGGCAGCGGCGTGCCCGGTGCTAGCCGGCCGCCGTCACCGAGACTGTCAAACGCGCGTGCGTCCTCGGCCACCGCCAATTGATCGAGCATTTTGGCCATCGCTTCAGGCATGAACGGCTGCGCCAATATGGCCAGATGGCGGATGGTCTCGGCGAGCACATACAGCACCGTCTCCATGCGCGCGGGATCGGACTTGCGGAGCTCCCACGGCGCCTGATGATCCACGTAGGCGTTGGCGTTACGGATCACCCGCCACAGAATTTCAAGTGCCTCGTGAAACGCCTGCACCTCAAACTGGGCACGTGCGCCGGCAAGCGCCGCTTCCGCTTCGCCCAGCAACGCCATGTCGGCCTCGGTGAATTCACCCGGCTCCGGCACCTGCGCGCCGCAATTCTTGCCGATCATCGACAGCACCCTCTGTGCCAGATTGCCGAAATCGTTGGCGAGATCGCTGTTGATGCGCTGGATCATGCCTTCCCGCGAAAAGGAGCCGTCGCCGCCGAAGGGCACTTCGCGCATCAGGAAAAAGCGGATCTGATCGAGGCCGAATTCGTCGATCATCGCCTGGGGCGACAGAACATTGCCCAAAGACTTGGACATCTTCTCTCCCTCGATATTGAGGAAGCCGTGACCGAAGACGCGCTTGGGCACCTCGATCCCGGCGCTCATCAGAAAGGCCGGCCAATAGACGGCGTGGAAGCGCACGATGTCCTTGCCGATCACATGCACGTCGGCAGGCCAATGGCTCGCCATCTTGCCGTCCATATCGGGATAGCCGAGCGCGGTGATGTAGTTGGTCAGCGCATCCAGCCACACATACATGATGTGCGCCGGATCGCCGGGCACCGGCACCCCCCAATTGAAGGTCGTCCGCGAGATGGAAAGATCGCGGAGGCCCTGTTTGACGAAGCTCACCACCTCGTTGCGCCGCGTTTCGGGCAAGATGAAATCGGGATGGGCGTCGTAATACGCAAGCAGTTTGTCCGTATAGGCCGACAGCTTGAAGAAATAGCTCGGCTCCTCGACCCATTCGCAGGGCGCGCCGGAGGGCGCCAGCTTTTGCCCGTCGGGCCCGTCGGTCAGCTCATCCTCGGCGAAGTAGGCTTCATCGCGCACCGAGTACCAACCGGCATAGCTGCCGAGATAGATATCGCCCGCCTCCTCCAGCTTTTGCCAAATGGCCTGACTGGCGCGGTAATGGCGCTCCTCGGTCGTGCGGATGAAGTCATCGTTGGAGATGTTGAGCAGCTCGGTCATCTCGCGGAAGGCGGCGGCGTTCTGGTCGCAGAACGCCTTCGGCTCCATCCCCGCGGCAATAGCCGACTTCTCGACCTTCTGGCCATGCTCGTCGGTGCCGGTGAGGAAATGGACATCGTAGCCGTCGAGCCGTTTGAAGCGCGCCATCACGTCGGTGGCAATCGCCTCGTAGGCATGACCCAAATGGGGCAAGCCGTTGACGTAGGAAATGGCCGTCGTGATGTAGAATGGCGTCTTAGCCACTTTTTCCTCCCGAAAGGATCACGGGTATCTAGCGCCCGGCGGCGTCGATCGCCAGAAACGCGTTTAATATCACCTGCTTACGATCAAGGTTGACGCTGTCCGCCCGCTCGAACAAGCGGGTGACCTTTTCCCATACCTCGAACCAGGGATCAAGGGCGCCGACGGTCCCGGACACGCCCTCTGCCACGCGTCTCGCTAGCCACCAGCGGACCAGATCGCCAACGCTGCGGAAAGCCTCGCCAGTGGTATCGCGGACGGCGGTATCGGCAAACTTATGAACGGCCTGAACGTCGACCCCGGGCATATTGTCCAACAGCTTTATCGCCTCGCGATAGAGCCCCATCCCCTCCTCGTCCGCATAGGCCAAAGCCCGTCCGATGCTACCCTCCGCGAGAGCGACGAGAGTTTGCCGATCGGCCGCATCGAGATCGGGCCGGTAGCGGCCGAGCAGATCGCCGACCGTTTCATCGGACAGCGGCTTTGCCGTCAACTTGCGGCAACGGGACCGGATCGTCGGCAAGAGGCGCCCCGGATTGTGCGCAACCAGCAGCAGTAGCGCCCGTGCAGGCGGCTCCTCGAGAACTTTTAGCAAGGCATTGGCGGCATTGGCATTCATCTCGTCGGCGGCATCGACAATCACCACACGCCAGCCTCCTTCCGCCGGGGTTTTGGAGAGGAAGCCCTTCACGTTGCGTACATTATCGACGGTGATTTCGGTGCGGCGTTTTTCGGTCTTGGGATCGACGGCCCGCTCGACCACCAAGAGATCGGCATGCCCGCCCGACGCGATCCGGCGAAACAAAGGATCGGATGGAGCCATCTCCAAGGCCGCCTCGTTCACCGGCGCGCCAGACTTTTGGGCAAGGATGAACCGCGCCAAGCGAAACGCCAGCGTCGCCTTGCCGATACCGCGCGGACCGGTGATCAGCCACGCATGTGCCAAACGGCCGCCGCCGAAAGCATCGACAAACAGACGCTCGGTCTCCGCATGTCCCGCAAGATAGCTGTTTTCGCACGGCGCTGGCGC
This sequence comes from uncultured Rhodospirillales bacterium, assembly GCA_913055735.1. Taxonomy (GTDB): domain Bacteria; phylum Pseudomonadota; class Alphaproteobacteria; order Rhodospirillales; family UBA2165; genus CAJXKD01. The sequence continues at coordinate 641,020 of CAJXKD010000002.1, read as the reverse complement.
CGTCAGTTCGAGCTCATCCACGCTCATGCCAACACCAGATCGAAGTGACTGCCGACCGTCGCGCGGATATGGGCCGCGACGGTTTCGACGTCAGTGCTTGCATCGATCACGGTGCACCGTTCCGGCGCGTGCGCCGCTATATCGAGGAACGCTTCGCGCAGTTTGGCATGGAATACGTCTCCCATGCGCTCATAACGGTCCTCACCTTCCCCGCGCTCGCTCGCGCGCAACAGGCCTTGCGCCGGTTCCATGTCCAGCACCAGGGTGAGGTCGGGGCGAATTCCCGGCGCCGCGAAGCGATAAAGGTCTTCGATGACTTCGCGATCGACCCCACCGACATACCCCTGATAGGCCACGGTCGAATCGACAAAGCGGTCGCACACCACCCAGGCGCCCTTTTCGAGCGCCGGTTTGACTGTGTGCATGACGTGATTGCGCCGGGCCGCGAAGTGGAGAAGCGTTTCGGTTTCCGCGTCCCACCGGCCGGGTTCGCCATTGACCAACAGGGCGCGGATGTCCTCCGCCCCCGGTGCGCCGCCCGGTTCCCGGGTTTGACAAACCTCGATCCCCTTTGCCCGCAGTGCGTCGGACAGCAGCGTGCATTGGGTCGACTTGCCGACCCCCTCGCCGCCTTCGAAGGTGATGAACTTACCGGTCATGATTGTCCGCCCGAGGAAGAAACACCCAAGGATAATCCCCCAAGGAAAAACCTGGGGCGGACTAGCTTAACTGCTTTCGCCCCAAAGCACGAACGTGATTGCCGCTCCCAGGCGCGAAAAAATACCGAGTTGCGGAACATCGGCACCGGCAACCAGCGGAAAATCCATATGCTCGCGATCCGGCACCTCGATGCGCAATGTCGCGAGACGCCGGCCCTTGGCGATGGGCGCCGCGATGGGCCCCGCATAGAGCACCTTCGCCTTCATGTTCCGGCGCGACTTACGCGGCAGGGTCAGGAGCACATCCTCCTCGATCATCAAGGGGACATGGCCCTCGACGCCCATCCATACCTCGGCCTCGGAAACCTGTTCGCCGGCATTGAACAGCGCGTAGTTATCGAATTCACGGAAAGCCCAATCCAAAAGACGCTCCGATTCGGTGCCCCGGGAAGCTTTATCCGGCAAACCGTTCAAAACCATGATCAACCGGCGGCCATTGCGCTCGGCGCTCGCCGTCAATCCGTACCCCGCTTCTTCGGCATGGCCGGTTTTAAGCCCGTCGGCACCGACATCGGCATACAGCAGCGGATTCCGGTTGCTCTGTTTGATGCCATTATAGGTGAAGGTTTTTTCCGAATAATAGTGATAGTACTCGGGGAAATGGCGGATCGTCGCCTCGGCCAGCTTGGCGAGATCGCGTGCCGTCGAATAGTGGTCCGGATCCGGCCAGCCGCTGGCATTGACGAAATTGGAGTCTGTCATGCCGATTTCCTCGGCGGTCCGGTTCAGCTCATCGGCAAAAGCGCTTTCGCTGCCGGCAAGCCCTTCCGCCACGACAATTGTCGCATCATTGCCTGATTGAACGATGATGCCGCGTAACAGATCCTGGACTGAAACACGCGTATTGACTCCGACGAACATTTTGGAGCCCTGCTTGCGCCAAGCCTTTTCGCTGACATGAAAGGTGTCTTCCAGTGACAAGCGGCCGTCGCGCAAGCGTTCGAACACCTTGTAGACCGTGATCATTTTGCTCATGGACGACGTCGGCATACGCTCATCGGCGTTCTTTTCCAAAAGAACCGTACCCGTCGTCATGTCCAAAACGATCGCCTGCTCCGCCTGGGTTTCGATGCCGGCGTCGGCTGCGATGGCAGGCCCAATGAGGCCCAATAGGCCCGCGGCCAGAAATCCCACCAATGAACCGAAAGTAAAAATGCGTTTTTCCATAAGCCTTTTCGTCTTTTGCCTGGTGTTGTCGTCTCCGAGACCGTGTATCAAACACGACAAGCGTTAAGGTGGCGTTTCAACCGGCCGATCTAGTCAACGACGATACGCGCGTCGCTAAATCCGGCGTCGATGATCTTTTCGAGGAGCCTGTCCGCATCCCTGACCGAGGTGATCGGCCCCGACCGGACACGAAAGAACTCCTGCCCTTTGACGATCTTCGACGTGATGGAGACATCGCTGAATTTGTACAGCACGGCCTTAACCCGGTTGGCGTTTTCAAACGACGAAAAAGCGCCAGCCTGTACCCAGATGTTGGTACTTCCCACCGCCTCGATGGACACGGTGCCGTCGGGGTTCTGCGGCACCATTGTGATCCGCTCCTCATTTTCCACCGATGCATCCTGGTCCTTCTTGAAGGAAGCCCGCGACTCATGCCCGCCGGGCGGCGGCGCCAAAGTTTCGGCCGAAACGCCCGGTTTCGCGACCTGGACGTCGCTGCGGATCGGAAGATCTGCGCTTGCCACTTGCGTTCCGGTCTTCAACCGTTGCGCCAAGGCACGGCTCTCCGCGCCCAGGATTTCAACCCGCACGCGTGCCGTCCCGTTCTTCTCGAAGCCCAACAACTGAGCACCGCGCCGGGACATATCGATAATCCGGCCATGCGCAAACGGCCCCCGGTCATTTACCCGAACTTTCAACGATCGGCCATTCTCAAGATTCGTCACCTGAACCAAGCTCGGCAGCGGCAATGTCCGGTGGGCGGCGCTCAACTGGTTCATGTCGAAAATTTCACCATTAGCGGTCCGACGATTATGAAATTTTGGGCCATACCAGGAGGCAATCCCCGTTTCGACGTAGTCGAAATCTTCCTGCGGGTAGTACCAAACACCGTCTATCTTATAAGGATTGCCAACTTTGTACGCGCCATAGACGGAAGATCCGCCGCGCGTCATCTTCTTCGTCGTGTACGCCAAAAGCTGGGTTTCCGCGCAGCCGGCAAGAAAGAAAAGACCAAGAACCGTCAACGCCAGCGCCCGGTACGACCCAAGAACCATATTCTTTATTCCCTAAACCTCTCCTGCGGTGGAACCACCATATTTAGATTATCTTGCGGGTGTTTCCACACTATTTTGCGGCCCTATGCAGATAAATTCCCGAACTCAGCGGCCGATATGATCGGCAAGCGTGCCGATGGCGATTGCGTAGAAGTTCGAACGGTTCCATTTGAGGGTCGTTCTGAAATTGTCATACACGAGATAAGCCCGCCCTTTGATCCCTTCCGGGAGCACGATCGACGCCTCCAGATCGCGGGTCGGAAGATTACGCCCATTCAGCCGCCGAACCCCAAGCGACTGCCATTCGGCCAACGATTTGCGGATTTTCAAGCCGGCAAGCTTTTCGTTGAAACCAGTGGGCAGTTTGATTTCGCGCCCCCAGGTTTCGTCCACTTTCCATCCCGAACCAGACAGATAATTGGCGGCGGATGCAAACGCGTCCCGGCGATTACGCCAAATATCGCGGCGCCCATCGCCATCATGATCGACCGCAAATCGTTCAAAGCTGGACGGAATGAATTGGAATTGGCCCATGGCACCCGCCCATGACCCCTTCATGTTGGCGTAGGTGATATGGCCCTGATCGATGATGCGCAGCGCACGAATGAGCTCGCCACGGAAGAATTTGGATCTGCGTCCGTCGTAAGCCAGGGTAGCCAGCGCATCAATCACCGGAAAACCTCCGTCGACCCGTCCGAAATCCGTCTCGACGCCCCAGAACGCCACGATGAACCTCGGTTGCACACCGTATTTGCGGCCAATTTCTGTCAACAATGTGATGTTTTTTTGAAGCTTCCGCTTACCCTTTTGGACGCGTGACCTCGGGACAACCCTGTTCAGATATTGCTGCAGCGTTAGTTTGAATTCCGGTTGGTTGCGGTCCAATTCGATGACGCGGGGAATCCGTTCGACAGACGGCAGAATGGAATCGAGTGTCGACACTCCAATCCCCTCGGACGCAGCTTGCTTATGCAAGTCCTCGATCCAGGATTTGAAATCCTGCGCCGGCGCCTGTCCGACCGCAGACGACGCAGTGAAACTGCAAAGCACAAGGGACAATCCGGCGACAAATACGATGGATGACGCAAACGACCAGCTTTTCCGTCTCATTCTTTTCCCAATCTCCCTTTCGGCATGTCGACAATCTTCGCGCCCATTTGCCCAAACACTCCTTAACGTTCCGTTAACCATTGCCCCGCCGCACATTTATTCTTTCGATATTTCTCTTATTTTTCCGCCGGCGCCGGGAAAAACGACTCGCTCCGTCCCGTGAGCCAATAAAACGCCAAGCCGACCCACTCATGAAAGCTGAACGAAAAACGCTGCATCCCGGCAACGATATTCCAACTCGGCGCCAGCGTTCCCGTACCCGTCATGTAATCGACCGGATAGGGTACGATCCGCCATCCTGCCTGGCGGTAAACGCCAACCGAGCGCGGCATATGGAACGCCGACGTCACCAATAGCCACGTTTCACCGGCCTTTGGGTCAACCAGTTGTTTTGTCAGCACCGCGTTTTCAACCGTGTTGCGTGACTGATCCTCGATCACGAGCCTGTCAGGCCCAACACCCAATTGCGCAAACAAAGGGCCGACATACGTTGCTTCCTTCAAGTCCTGGCGCAGGAGATCACCGGACCCGCCACTGTAAACGACGCGGGCGGTCGGATAATTCCGCGCCAATCGTGCGGCTTCAGTAATACGTTCCACGGCACCGTTGATGGTAATTTGCTTTCGCTCAACCGTGGTGAACTGATCAATGACACCACCAAGAACGATGATGCCGGCAACATTCTCCGGTAACGGCTCCGGTACGCTAAACCTATTTTCGAGGACTTGGAGAAGCTTGCTACCGGCAGGGAAAAAGCCAACCGCTACTCCATAAACAAGCGTCAGCGTCATCAGCCATTTGGCGCACCGGAACCAATTGAGCCACGCAAACAGCACCGAAGCGATCACCCCAAACACAAAAATGTTGGCGGGATCGGCGATCCACCAAAGGGTTTTGGAAAGATAAAAAAACATGATCGAGGAATTTAACCTGCCGCGCCGAGCGTCATGGCGGTCCTGAAAGCGTTTGCCGGGCTAGCCTCTTTTGCCTATTAAATCCGATTCGTTGCAAAAGAAACACAGATTAAGCGAATGGGGAGAGGCGAAAGTGGCGGCGGAAAAGTTAGGATATATCGGTTTAGGGACCATGGGGATGCCCATGGCGCTGAACTTTCTTAAGGCCGGGTACGATCTGACGGTGTGGGGCCGAACACCGTCGAAGCTGCAGCCGGCCGTCGATGCCGGAGCAACGCTAGTAACGTCACCGAAGGAAGTCGCCGACGCCGCCGATATCGTTTTCACCTGCGTCTATGATACCGATGCTGTGGAAGAGGTCGTGTTTGCCGAAAACGGAATTGTCGCGGGCGGCACCGCAGACAAAATCCTTGTCGATATGTCGACAATCCACCCGCTGAAAACCCGGGAATTCGCCGGGCGCCTCGCCAACGCATGCGGTATGAAATGGATCGATGCGCCTGTCTCGGGCGGCGGCAAAGGCGCACAGGAAGGAACCCTCGTCATTATGGCAGGCGGCGACGAGCCCGATATCAAGCGCGTCGAAACCGTCGTGCCCGCGGTTTCCCGGCGCCTGACACATATGGGTCCGGTCGGTGCGGGACAGGCGACAAAGCTTATCAATCAGATTATCATTGCCGCCGAAGTTGCTGTTATCGCAGAAGGTTTTAACTTCGCACAAAACTTCGGCGTCTCGGCCTCCAAGCTCCCCGATTGCTTGGCGGGCGGCTGGGCGGATTCCAGCGTGCTGCAGGATCACGGGCGCCGCATGGCCGCCGCCAAATATGCCGTCGGCGGTCCCATCAACATGCTCAAGGATATCAATATCGCCACAGACATGGGTAAAAACACCGGCTCCCCCATGCCGATAACGTCTCTAGTCGCGGAACTCTATCGCTTGGTCGCGCATCAGGGCCACGCCGACAAAGGGCAGATCGCCTTGATGGCACTCTATAGTGACGAGCCTCTGGACTGAACGAGGATGAATAGGGCGTAGGTATATATGGCCCCCCGCAAGAAAAAACCCGACGACCTTCGCAGTCACCGCTGGTACGGGCCTAACGATGTGCGTTCGGTCAGCCACCGGGCGCGCTCCCGGCAACTGGGTTTTTCAGGCGAGGATTTTGCGGGCAAGCCGAAGATCGGCATCCTCAATACCTGGTCGGAGATGAACACCTGCCACTCGCACTTCAAACAACGGGTGGAGGAGATCAAGCGCGGCGTTTGGGAAGCAGGCGGGTTTCCCATCGAATTACCCGCGATGTCCCTCGGCGAAATCATGGTCAAGCCGACCACCATGCTTTACCGCAATCTGTTGGCGATGGAGGCCGAGGAGCTGATCCGCAGTCATCCCATCGACGGCGTCGTGCTCATGGGCGGGTGCGACAAAACTACCCCTGCCCTGTTGATGGCGGCGTTTTCCATGGATCTACCGACCATCTATGTTCCGGCGGGCCCCATGCTGCGCGGCTTCTGGGCCGGGGAAACCCTCGGCAGTGGCACCGATGTCCTGCGATACTGGGCGGATCGGCGCGCCGGACTCATCGACGACGAAACCATGGAAAACATTGTCGGCGGTTTGTCCCGCTCGGCGGGTACCTGCATGGTCATGGGCACCGCCGCCACCATGATGTCCATTGCCGAAACCCTCGGTTTCACCCTGCCCGGCGCCTCCTCCATCCCGGCGGTCGATTCCAACCATGCCTTGATGGCGGCCGCCAGCGGGCGCCGCATCGTCGATATGGTTTGGGAAGACCTGAAACCCTCCGACATCCTCAGCGAGGCGTCGTTCGACAACGCGACCATTGTCGACATGGCGCTTGGCGGCTCGACCAACGCGATGATTCATCTGATCGCCGTCGCGGGCCGCGCCGGCATCAAACTCGATCTCGACCGGTTCGACGCCATTTCGCGTAAGACACCGGTGATCGCCGACATCAAACCGTCGGGCAAGTATCTGATGGAGGATTTCTATTACGCGGGCGGCTTGCGCGGGCTGATGTCGCGGCTCAAAGATCATCTCGATGTCACTTGCATGACCATTACCGGCGGCACACTCGAAGACGGCATCAACGGCGCGGAAATCTATTTGGACGAGGTCATCCGGCCGCTCGACAATCCCCTTTACCACGAAGGCGGCACGGCAATATTACGCGGCAACCTCGCTCCCGACGGCTGTGTCATCAAACAGACCGCCGCCGATCCCAAGTTCCACAAACATCGCGGACCCGCGGTAGTGTTCGCGGGCTATCAGGATCTGCATGACCGTATCGACGATCCCGATCTCAACGTCTCGGAAGACTCGGTCCTCGTGTTGCAGTATGCGGGGCCCATTGGCGCACCGGGCATGCCCGAATGGGGCATGTTGCCGATCCCTAAGAAGCTCTTGGAAAAGGGCGTGCGCGATATGGTACGTATTTCCGACTGCCGGATGAGCGGCACCGCTTACGGCACCTGCATCCTGCACGTTGCCCCCGAAGCGCAGGCGGGCGGACCGTTGGCCTTGGTTCGTGACGGCGACATGATCGACCTCAACATTCCGGAGCGCCGTCTCCATCTCGATATATCGGAGGAAGAACTCGCCGCCCGGCGCCAGGATTGGAAGCCACGCCCCTTTCCGTACCAGCGGGGCTATACGGCGCTTTATGCGCAGCACGTGACCCAAGCCGACAAAGGCTGCGATTTCGATTTCCTGCATGCCGGCGCACCAACACCAGAACCGCCGATTTTTTGACGCAAACGAGTTAATTGACCTCGCCGTGATTTCCACCGCCGCTCTTACCGGATTGCTTGGTGCCGTTGTCGGCACGTCGTTCATCAGCGGCGTGCTCAGCCTTGCCGGTGGAACCATCCTCATGGGCATTTTCAACTGGGTTATGCCGGTGTCCGTCGCCATGGTCCTGCACGGCGTGACCCAAATGTCGTCAAACGGGTCGCGCTGCATCATCTACCGCAAGCACATCCACTGGCCGATCTTGCGCGGCTACCTCTTCGGCGCGGCCATGTGCATTGCCATCTTTTCGTGGATATTATTCGTACCATCGAAAACGGTGGTATTTCTGTTGCTCGGCGCGATGCCGTTCGTCAACTACCTGATCCCAAAGCGGTTTGCGCTCGACATCACCAAGCCGGGCATGCCGACGTTGTGCGGATTTACCGTCACCGCCTGCACGTTCCTTGCCGGCGTGTCGGGAACCATCCTCGACGTCTTCTATTTCAAGAGCCCGCTGACCCGCTATCAGATCCACGCTACCAAGGGCTTCACGCAGACCCTCGGGCACATCGCCAAAATCGTCTATTACCTGCTGGTACTCGATTTAGTGCAGGACACGGCCATTCCCTTCCCCTTATGGGTATTCGCGGCCGTCATTCCCCTCGCCTTTGTCGGCAATTGGTTCGCAAAGCATGTCGTGCAGGTTCTGCAGGATCATCACTTCCGGTCGCTAACCCAATACGCCACGATGGCGATCGGCGTCGTTTTTCTGATCCGCGGACTTACCCTGATCGGGCAATGAGCGCCCGACCTTTAAGGCAGCCGACTAGGCGACTTTGATGGTGATGTCGCCGACCCCGTCAATATGGCCTTCCATCGTCTCGCCGGCGGCAACGGGGCCGACACCATCGGGCGTTCCCATATAGATCAAATCGCCCGGCGCCAGTTCCACCAGTTCCGATAAATAGGCAATGGTTTCGGCGACGTTCCAGATGTGCAGGTCGAGCGTGCTCTGCTGTTTGATCTCACCGTTGACCTTGATCCAGATGGCGGCATCTGTCGTGTCGGGATGGCCGACGACGCTGACCGGTTTCAAGGCAGTGCACGGCGCCGATTTATCGAAGCCCTTGCCCATATCCCAGGGACGGCCGATCTCGCGCGCGGCCATTTGCAGGTCGCGGCGGGTCAAGTCAATACCGACGCCATAGCCCCACACGTGGTCGAGCGCTGATTTCTCGGGGATGTTGGCACCGCCCTTGCCGATGGCCGCGACCAGTTCGATTTCGTGGTGGAAATTGTTGGTCTTCGGCGGATAAGGGATCGTCGCTCCGTTTTGAACAATGGCATCCGCCGGCTTCATGAAGAAAAAGGGCGGATCGCGGTCGGGATCTGAGCCCATTTCGATGGCATGGGCCCGGTAGTTACGTCCCACGCAATAAATCCGCCGGACCGGAAACAGATCGTCGGAGCCCTCGATCGGCAAAGCGGGCTGTTCTTCAGGCGTGATAACGTAAGACATGGGGCCTCCCCTAAGGATCGCGATTTCGAATTGTGGGCAGCCACTTATCGGGTTGCGCAGGGCTTGTCAAAGGCCGCGACGCCCGGGGTGCGCGGGTTCATCGGATATTTACCGCGCAACCCGCAAAATTCGAGGATGAACGGGCTCATCCAATCCCTCCAGAATGCCCTCGCCCTGGACCATGCCGGCGAAGTCGATGCGGCGGTCACCCTGCTGGACACCATGGCTGGCGACGTACCGGACGACGGCAGCTATCAGAAGATGGTCGGCCTCCTCTATCAACGTCTGGGCGCCGATCGGCAAAGCATCGATTTTCTGACACGCGCCGCGGCTCATCTTCCCGAAGATCCCGAAGTTCATCTGGGATTGGGGTATCATTACATGGATAACGCAGCCCCCGAGGCCGCCGTCGCCGCGTTCACGGAATATCTCGTCTTGCGTCCAGAGGACGCGCACGGGTTATCGTTCCGCGGCCGGTGCCACGAAATTACCGGCGCGTTGCAGGAGGCGGAAGCGGACCTCCGCGAAGCCTGCCGTCTTGCCCCCATCGATCCCGAACCCCGTCTTCATCTGGGCTGCGTTCTGTTGCGTCTCGGACAGCACGACGACGCGCTGGATATGTTCCGTGAAGCCCGGCAATTGGAACCGGAAAACATTCTGGCCGAGATCGGCCTGCGCCGGGCGACCGCCATGCGCGGCCAAGGCGTGCCGCCCCAACGCGGTACCGGCGCCCGGCCCGCAACCGTGGTATGCGTCAAACAGGGCACCAAATACGGCCCGGAATACGTCAATCGCCTCGCTTCCATGGTGCGGCGGCACACGACCCTCGATCCGAGGTTCGTTTGTTTCACCGAAGACACGGAGGGGCTGACGCCCGACATCGAAACCGCGCCGCTGCCCGAAGAGGGCCTGCAAGGCTGGTGGAACAAGGTCGCCCTGTTCAAATCGGATTTGAATTCCGTGGAGGGTCGGTTGCTCTATCTCGATCTCGACGTGATCGTCACCGGCAGTCTTGACCCCCTGCTCCGCTATGAGAGTTCTTTCACCATCATGGACAACGATTATGTCCCCGGCTTCAACACCTCAGTCGTGTTGTTCGAGGCGGGCTCATATCCCAAGATTTGGGAAGACTTTACGCCGGATATCGCCGCCAAGACCGGGGGCGATCAAGATTGGGTGTCGTTGTGCGTGCCGGAGGCGGATCTATGGCCCGACGGCTGGTGCGTTCCTTATCGCCTGCGCGCGGTCCAGGGGCCGCCGGAGGATGCCAAGGTTGTCGCCTTTTGCGGCCGCCCCAACCCGTCGGAGTATCCGGCACCCTGGATCGCCGATTTGTGGAAATGACGCTCCATAACCGTCAAAAAACCGCCATCAGCTTGCATTAAGCACTATTGCCAGACGCACACGTCGTGGCAGAATCGCGGGCAGGATCATCTGTCGCAATCTGCGTGCGGCGTAGGGAGGAAGATCAGATGGCGAAGAAGAAGGCGGCGAAAACCAAATCAGCTAAGAAAGACGTGAAAAAGAAAGCCCGGACGCTCGCGCCGGAAGCCGCAGAGGACACGTCGGCTATCGAAATGAAAAGCGTCATCCGCAGTGCGTTTCTTAACCGGGGCTGAAACCCATCTCTAGGCGAGGATCGTCCGCTCGACGAACCACCAGCTGCCGAGTGCGATCAGCACTGCCGAAGCAACGAACACGACGGTTTCGCTGCGTGCCGTGCGCAAGGCCGGACGTGCGCCGGCTTTGGCGCGTTGCATCAGCCAGTCGGTGCCGAACAGCAGCGGCATCAACAGCGCGACGATCACGAGCTGCCCAATCTCAACGCCGACATTAAACGACGCCAAGGCGAGCGCCAGGGCATCGCCCGGCAAGCCAAACTCCCGCAACACGCCCGCAAATCCCAGGCCGTGGATTAGACCGAGCGCGAAGGCAACCGGCCAGCGCTTCTCCACGTCGCGCCGGAAGAAGTTTTCTACCGCCACATAGATGATGGTTGCTGCGATAGCGGCCTCGGCGAGTGCCGACGGCACGTTGACAAGATCGAGCGCGGCGAGGCTCAGCGTAATGGAATGCGCGACGGTAAACGCCGTTACGATCTTCACGACACCCCAGAAGCGGCGCGCCCATAGCAGCAGCGCAACGATAAAAGCGATGTGATCGAAGCCGATGAAAATATGCTCGATCCCCGACCACACATAGGTGCGGGTCACCTCCAACAGGCCCGGTGGATCAACTAGGCTGATCTCCGTCGTTGCGGCATCCATGGGGATTTGCGGCGAACTGATGGGAACCCCGAGGCGCACGATGTGCTTGGCGCTCGGCATTACCTCCAGCAATAGGGTCGACCGGTAATACAGAGAGCGCCCAAGGCCGGAACAATCCCATACGCCTTCGACATAGATGGCGTCGAATTCGGGGTAGGCCGCTCCGTCCTGCATTACACAGGCCTTGCCTGCCCGGTCGACGATTTGCGCCTGCCCGGCGACATAAGCCAGAACCGTGTCCTTGTTTCTCTCCAGCAACCCCGAGTCGGCGATGTTACGGTTGTCGCCAAGCCGTATTCCCAACGCCTTCTGCAAATCGCCAACGTTGATCAGGAAGTTCATCTTGACCGTCGTCCCGTCATCGAGGCCGCTCAAGTCGACGACGCCATAGGTCAGTTCGGGCTCGTGCGCTACCGCCGGCCGGATGGCGCCGGCAAGACACAGCACGCACAAAAAGAGCGCGGCAAGCGCCACGCCCTCTTGAGCGAGAAAATGAAAGTCGCGCCGGAATTTATTCCGCAGCAACGTTTTTCTTAGCCTCGATTAGATCCTTGAGCATTTTGGGCGGCTTGCGCTCGCCGACTTCGGCGGCGTCGAAGTCGAGCTCGATCTTGATGCCGTTGGGATCGCGGAAAAACAATTGATAGCGGCTATTGAGGTCCACCCGGCGTTCGGCGTAGTCGACCCCATGGGCATCGAGATGCGCCAATGTCGCCTCCAGCCCCTTGCACTGGAAGGCAACGTGATCGATGCGGCCGCTCCCGCCTTCCTGGGTGCTGTCGACGCGCCCGACATAGGCCTCGTCCATGCTTTTATCCTCGGCAAGCTGCACGACATGGACGATCGGATGGCCCCCGAGATACATCCACTGCACCGGCACGTGGAATTCGGGCGTAAATCCCCGCTCCATACCGAGCACCTTCTCGTACCATTCGACGGATTCCTGAAGATCGGTGGCAAAAACCAGATAATGGTCGAAAGCCAGCTGAAAGGGGGTATCGCTCATTGCTCAAAGTCCTACAGATCGGGCCGCCCAAGGGGATGTTTTTCGGCGCCTTTCGTCGCGGCGCTGGACGAACTAAACCATATCACGCTAATAGAGGAAAGCCGTTCCGGGCAGACCTAAGTCGTGGCCAAATCTGGGCCCCGGAACGCCTTGAGGAGAGGTGGCTGAGTGGTTTAAAGCGGCGGTCTTGAAAACCGTTGAGGGTTTATAGCCCTCCGGGGGTTCGAATCCCTCCCTCTCCGCCACCATTTTCATATAACTATTTGTTTTAATTTGAGAATGTTTTGGAACATTCTCCGCTATCTACATATGTATCCACCGTCGAAATGCCATCAAATTTGGATTCAGAAGCCTTTTCCATGCTCCGACACGGTTGATAACGAGAAGAAATCAATGTTAGGCCACATCCCAAGTCTGGCTGATTGTTGTTGCCAATGAAGCGTAGGTCGGTTCCTGGTCGAGGTCAGAAACCGTCTCGTCCGGTTTGGTGAAGCCGGCCATTGCTGAGACTAGGGATTGAACTTGTGAGCTCAGGAGTGTGTCCCCAGCCGAGGTCTCAAATACCGATACCTCATTGGCACCACTACCTAGGTACCAATCATCGACCAAAATTTGATCCGTCGTGGATCCGACGATGCTGGCCACCAAGTCGTCACCGCTCTGCTCGAACCAGAGTTGATAGATGCTGATATCGGAGCCGAATGCGACCACGTCGCTCGACGTGCCTTCACCGATATTGTCTATTACATCGGCGCCGTCGCCACGGCCAAACTCATAGGTATCGTCGCCGGTCCCACCGATTAGGGTATCGTCGCCCTCTCCACCGATCAGGGTGTCGTCGCCCCCGTTTCCGGACAAACGGTCATTTCCCGCAAGCCCCTCAAACGTCTCGTTATCGTCCGTGCCTTCAAAACTGTCGTGTCCGGAAGTTGGAGAGATTGCCCCAGGCGAAACACCCTCGAACAATCCGGCATAGCCCTGAGGCGGTGCATAAGCGAAGCCGTGCTGCCCAAAGTTCGCCGTCACTTGGTTGCCTGTACTATCGCCGGCCTGGAATAGAGGGACCCATGTCTTCGCCGTATCGATGCCGGTGAACGCCGTTCCCTGCGACACCCCGTTCTTCCAGAACGTCAGCGTCCCCGCGGGGCCGTTCCACAACACCGAGACCACATCCCCGGTCGTGTAGGCGCTGCCATACGTCTCGTTATTGGCCGATCCCGTACCGTTATAAACGGTCTTGATCGGGCTGCCACCCGAGCTCGTGCCGTAGAGATAACTATACTGATTACCGGTGATGGGATCCTGCTCGTCATCCAGAGAAAATATGCCGATATTTTGCGAATCCGTTTTGTTGTCGACGGTCAGTTCCCAATAGACCTGCTTATCCGCCGACAAGGCCTGGGTCGCGTAGGTAAAGATATTGTTCCCGGCGCCAATCCTCACAGCCGTTAAGTTGCCGTCACTCAACGCCGCATCATTGGCCGTCGTTACCGGCCGTGTTGGGTCCCATGTCGCGTAGTTGTGATTCGGGGTATCGGTGATCTGGTCGCCCGACGTCAGGCCCGACGACGTGAAGTCGTTGCCGTTCCCAGACACGTCGTTGCCCAGATCGCCGCTGTCTCCGCCATCCAACAAGAACCCGTTGGTGCCATACGTCAGGCCAGACACGTCCTTCGCAACCCACGTGCCGTCCACGTCCTTGCCAAACGCGCTCGCATCCAAAGCCTGACCGTCGATCCCCACCACCTGGGCAAGGGTAAAGTCGCCGTAGTGGAGCGGCGCCACACTTCCGTGCTCCAGCCGCCCGACAGCTTGCGGCGTCGCATTCATAAGCCCCATTTGAACGTCTTGAACATAGGAGCCGAGGTCAACGGTCGTGGTGGTGCTCGCGGCCTCTCCATTGACCTCTATGGTCACGGCATCGGCGAGATTGGCTTGGGTCGTGTCGACTTGAACGACGATGTGATACCAGGCGTCCGGATCGTCGAACGCCATGGTGGTCGTGTGTCTCCACTGAACCGGATCGTTAGAATAAAGGAACCGCAGGGTGTTATCCGAAAGAAATTCAATCCCTGAACCCGCCTGACCATTGATCTTGCCCCAGATGACCCCCTGTGAAGCACCAAGGGTATGCCGCTTGACCCAAAACGAATAGGTCATGGTGCGCCGATCGCCCTCGCTCGCAGGCGTGCGGCTCAAGTAAGCACTGTCGTCGTCATTGAACCGGATTGCGTGCTCAATATCGTAGGCCACACCGCCAACACCCACATCAACCGACGCCGTGCTCCGAACCCCGTTGCCGTCGGTCACCGTGAACGAAAACGTATCCGTGCCCTCGTACGACGTATCCGGCTCGTACTCGTACTTGCCCGTCGTCGCCCCATCCGTCGGATCCAAACGCACACGCCCGTACGACGTCGTCACCCAGCCGTTGCCGTCCTCAACACCGTCAATGTCATAGCTAAGCGAGCCACCCCCCCCCGTCGCCGTCAATACACCCGTGATCACCGTATCCGAGGGAAGTTGAGCAGCACTCTCACTGCTAAGCCAGGTCGAGGAAAGATCAAGGGCCTTATAGGCCGATGCCTCACTGTCCGCGGTTGCGATGTAGTCGCTTGCCTCGGTGCCTTCCTCGAGCTGCGCACCCCAGACATAGAGCCCGCTCGTCCCGTCACCAGAGTAGGAGCCCGACGATCCATCGTCGAGGGAGATTGTCGCCGCCGAGTCGCCCGAAACATCCGCTTCGCCGGTGACCGACAGCCGATACCAGCCCGACCCCAACGCGGTGATGCTGCCGGTGCCCGACGCGACCGTGCCGGAATCCAAATCGAAAACGGCGGAAGGCGTGCCCAGGAACTCGGCCGCGGCGAGGCTCAACGCAAGGCGCCGCCCGTCGCCGGCGCTTTTGGCATGGATGGAAAAGGTATAGTTCTTTCCGCTTTCGACCGCGATCGCGGCCTGTTGCACATCGTGGCTGCCCGTGGAGGAATCCTCGACCAGCTTGTCTGCCATTGCACTGGCATCCGGCGCTGCAATCGCCGCCGCGGCAACCGACAGCGCCGCCGCCGTCCAGGCACTTTCGCCGAACGACGCCGAATACAGCGCCAGATTCGTATGCAGATTGCTCCGGAACTCGAGTTCCTCGATGCTTGTCAGAATGTCGGTGCCGTCATCGCCGTCCGCCGTGTCCGTATCGGTAACGATGAAATGACCGGTTTCGACGTCATAAACCACGTCATAGCCGTCCCGCTCGCCTACATAGGCGACCGTGTCGGTTCCC
The DNA here is from genome assembly GCA_913055735.1 of uncultured Rhodospirillales bacterium. Lineage (GTDB taxonomy): Bacteria > Pseudomonadota > Alphaproteobacteria > Rhodospirillales > UBA2165 > CAJXKD01. The sequence goes on along the minus strand of CAJXKD010000002.1, from coordinate 625,231 downwards.
GCGCCGCCCCAAATCGTGTCATTGCCGGCTCCGCCGTCGAGCGTGTCGTTGCCGCGCCCGCCGGTGAGCGTATCCGCGCCGCCACCGCCCACCAATATGTCGTCGCCGCGCCCGCCCGAAAGCGCATTCGCCGCGGCGTTACCCACCAGCCAGTCATCGCCGTCGCCGCCATAAGCATTTTCGATCACCGTGCCGGAAGCGATGGTCAGGGTGTTGTCGGCAATCCACGAGGACGCCCCGGCATTGAGATCGATCAACAGGTCCGAGGTAACGGCTGCGGCGTTGATCGCGTCGGTGCCGCCATCATCGTCGGACAGGAGCCGCCGGTCGGTATCTGCGAGCTCGGTGAAATCGCCGTATTCGTCCGTATAGACATAGACGTCATCGGCTTCTTCGGTATCGCCGTAGATGGTGAGGCTCCAGCTGCTGATGCTGCCGGTGTCGCTGCCGCCATAGGCATCCTCGACCTTGAGGGTCCAGGTGCCATTGCCGGTCTCGCCCCAGTGATGGGTGCTGGAAAGCTTGTAGTGCAGGCTGGTCAGGTCCGAGCCCCGATCATTCGCATCGTCCGGATCCTTGCCCGGCCGGTCCACCAGTACGCTTTCCGTGCCGTCGGGAGAAACGAGCGTGATGATCAGATCGCCGACGCGGCCGTGGCTTATGTTGACGATGACCTCGATATGGTCGATCACCAGATCGGAGGAAATCGCGAGGCTTTGGGTCAGTATTCCACCGTCCGGGATCGATCCGCCCGTGGAATTGGTGGCCAAGACGGAGTCTTCGTTGGCATAGGTGCTCTGTTTGGTCCAGGTCTCGGCGAGGCGCACCGCCGCATGGGCGTCTACCAGCCCGAAGCCGTAATCATGGCTGGTATGCAGCCCGCCGCCGTTCCAGTTGACCGCCCCGTTGATAGCCCAACCCGTCGAATCGGCGTCGTTCCGCGTGGCCGAATAGGCGAGGATCTCCTGCACGTCGCGGTAACCGAGCGCGCCGTTCGCCTCCAGTATCAACGCGACGACGCCCGACACCACCGGCGCCGACGCCGACGTGCCGTTGAGCGTTACATAGTCATTGTCGATCTCGAAATAGCCGTAGGGCTGCTGGGCGTTGGTCGTATAAATGCCGTTGCCTGGTGCGGTGACCAGCATGGCAGCCCCCGGTGCGCTATACGACGCATATTCGTAGTCCTGATCCAAGGCACCGACCGCAATACTAAAGCGGGAATTTTTGTGATTTTCATAGTTGGTATTGAATCCCTCGCTACGATAATTGCCTGCGGACCATATAAAGGCCGTGCCTAGGCCGGCTCGCCCATTTGCAACGGCATTTTGTATCTCTGTTTCAAGTTGAGCTTGATTGGAATCAGCTAAAAAGTTGCGGTGGAATGGGGTTCGGTACCCCCAACTATTGTTGACCACGTCGAAATCTGCATAGCCTTGAAACCAACTATGAAAGATTGACCAACTCGTCGTGCCACCAAACCCTACAGGGCCACGGGAGCCGGCAATAGTTGCATCATAAGCAATTCCCACGATACCTTCGCCGTTGAGTTCGCCGCTGATGATGCCGGCAAGCGCCGTACCGTGGGCCTCGTCCGTTTCGGTGGGGAACGGATCGTCATCGCCGTGGTAATAATCGTAGTCAATTGCCGTGTCGTAATTGTCGTCGATGTCCACATGGGTGTAATCGACGCCGTTGTCGAAGATACCGACCTTGACGCCCGCGCCGGTATAATCCTCCCACACCTCCGTCGCGTTGATGGCGTCGAGGTGCCATTCGTTGGCAAAATAGGAGTCCGTCGGCAGCGGCCCCTTGACGTTGACATAGGCGGTGGCGGTCGCCGACGCGCCGTTGGAATCCTCCACTTCGTAGGTGAAGCGCGCCCGGCCGGTGAACCCGGCCTCGGGTACGAACACCACGTCGCCGTTGCTGTCCAGCCCGACGCTGCCATGCACCGCGTCTGCGACAGCAGTGAGCGTCATGCCGTCGCCGTCGAAATCGCCGTCGTTGGCCAAAAGCTCGGCCGCGGTGATCAGCACGCCCGTGTCGCGGAAGGTCTCGGCCCAGTCCCACTTGTCGGCGATGGGCGCGTTGTTGCCGTCGAGATGGATGGTGCGGTCAGCAAACTGCAGCCGCTCGACGTTGGTCACCGTATCGGTGCCCTCGTCGCCCAACAGTTCCGGCTTCTTGTCGGTGATGGTGTAGGTATCCGTCGGCATGTCATGGGTGATGACGTAGTCGGTGAAAAGACCGACGAAGCTCGCCGTGTCGTCACCGTCACCGCCGTCCAGGGTATCGTCGCCGTCGCCGCCGACAAGCAAATCGTCGCCAACGCCGCCGGTAAGCGTATCGTTTCCACCCTTCCCTGTAATCGCGACATCGCTGCTGCCGGATGTATAAAGTACGTCGCCCCCCATATTGCCGGTGACCGCTTCCAACCCGGCACTATGGAGGTCCAAATTCACTGCATTTTCGGTTGAAACGTAACCAACATCGAATCCCGTGCCACCACTTACATTTGTGTCGTCAGCATCAAAAAATAGGGTGTCGTTCCCGTCCCCTCCGGACAGGGAGTCCGCGCCGATTCCGCCAATTAGTGTGTCGTTGCCCGATCCCCCGGTAAGGCTGTCATTCCCCGCTTTTCCGAACACAGTTACATCGTCTGTTCCCGTGGTAGAGAAACTATCGTTTCCGTCATTTCCAATTATCGCTTCGAGGTTTGTTGCCCCCAGATCCAACGACACTCCGGTCGTTGTTGCGACGATAGCCACGTCAACATCGGCGCCACCATCAATGACGAGGTCATCGGAGTCGATAAATAGAACGTCATGACCGCCTCCGCCGTAGATCGTATCGGCGCCCGCGCCGCCGGAAATCCAGTCTGCCCCGCCTCCGCCGGTCAGGGTGTCATTGCCCGCACCGCCATCCATCAGGACGGCATCGCCACTGCCGGCGGTCAACTGATCATTCCCTGAGGCCCCGAATACGCCTGTCAGATCAGCGGCATAGAGGTCGACCACATAATTCTGGCCGTCTTCGAGATATTGAAGTTGCGATCCGTCCTCAGCATTAAGGAGAAGCCCGCCAGGGGCCTGATCGTCGAATTGGTAACCGAACGTGCTGAAGACGAAACGCACATCAGCCGCCGTATGGCCGCCCGTGCCGCCTTGCACGAACGACGCGAGATGGGTGATCACGTTGTCGGCCGCTCCCGGCTCCGAGCCCTGCGCATAGACATTGGGCACGCCGTCGAGCGAAATCTCGGTAATGCCCGCTTCGGCGAGCGTCTTTACTTCGCCCGTATCGCTGACGCCGTCCTGGTCCAGGTCCTGCCACACCCGGAAATCGCCCCACAGCGTGTCCTGGCTGTTCAAGACGCCGTCGCCGTTGGAATCGAACAACAGATTATCATCGCCGTCGGTGGCTGTAGCCAAGGCCTGGAGATCGCTTGTTGTCCCTTGCGCGTGCAGGGTGAAGACGAACTCCTCCGCCTGGTCGATGACGCCGTCGCCGCTGCCGAAGCTCGCATTCGCGCTGAGATCGATGGCAAGGATGCCGTCATCCGCCGCCGCCCAGCCGGTGTTCTCGAGATAGCCGTCGCCGTCCATGTCGAAGAACACGGCGGACTGATCGAGATCGATCAGTTCCACCCCGTCGCCGTCGAGGTCAAGCACCACCGGCGACACACCGCCAACGGAAGACTTATTGTGCACCCGATAACCGCCGGCGACATAGGTATGCGGGCCGTCCACCTCGATGTTGTAGACGGTCTTGCGGAGCCCGAGCGGCACCGGCCCCGGCAACTCGATGGGCGCGCCGTCCGCATCAACAAGCCGTGCCGATCCGTTGAACCGGCCGGCCTCAACGAACTCCCCATCGGGCGTCAGGAACGGGTGCGCCGCCGTCACCTCCATGCCGGCAAAGTCGAGCACCGGCTGATTGGGATGGATGAAGGTGCGCGCGACCCGCGCCGGGCGTAACGCGCCCGTCCCATCGAAACCCATCACCAGGTCACCGGTCCGCAGCGCCTCAATGGGCCGCGTACCGCCGCCGGCTATCAGCACCGGCGTGCCCGCCGCGAAACAGCCCGTGGTCTCGGTCGGTTCAGGCGTGGAAAAGCTAAACACGGACCCGGACACCGAAGATTGGTCGCTGACGGGGATGCTTGATCCGCCCCAGCCAAGACGCCGTTGGATCGCATAAGCAAGACCCGCCGTCTTCTGCGGATCAGCAAAATTTGTTAAGTGAAGAGCGCGAATTGATGCTTGGGCATCGCGGATCGCGCCGTTGTCTAGGAGCGAACTGCCGGCAACGTTGTCTTGAAGATAATTCTCGTCGGCACTGATGAAATATATTTGGTCGTTTAAGTCCGCACTCCACAACGAGCCGGTGCCGCGGGCATACTCCGCAGCCAATCGGTTCATTTCTTCAACTTCGCTCTCGGACCACAATGGTGCCGGAGTGGGCTGACTGAAATCCGGGGTGCCCTGAACGTTTATCCGGTCCAGATCGTGGGTAACGTCCAGCCGGCCCAGAATGCCGCCGGCATAATACTCGAGACGTTCAACAAAAGTCAGTTGATCAACGTACTGTTTGCCAACTTGATCGTCCGTCAATGGGGACGTCGACACTAGATCGTTTTCACGAACGACATTGATGATATTATTCTCGGCGGCCTCGAAATCCCAAGTCTCCCCCCGTTCGATCGCAAGTTTCTCCGCCTCCTTGCGCATTCCCGGCGCATTGTGCGCGACCACCTGTAGACCCGAGGCAATGCCGCCGATAATGGCCTCGGCTCCGCCTTTCGAATCGCCCGTCAGATAGCCATTGAAATTGTTCGTCTGGACTTTGTCTTTGAACGCGTTCGCGATCTTCACCGCGATGCGCATCTGCTCGGAGACGGTGTTGGTGGCGATAAACTGGTTCGCCGCGTTCGGGCCTATCCAGTCGGGGACTGCTTCATCGGAGCCGGAGAAGGCCAAGACGGCGGTATCGGTGCCCTTGACAAGCACTGTCACATCCATGCCTTGAGCTTCGAGTTGGGCGGAAGTCACGTCAGCCGCCTGGAGAACTTTTCCGAGGGCAATATTTTGCACATTTTGTGAAAGTTGGCCGTCATCTATAGCCAACGTAAAGCCCGGCGGAATCTTGTCTGGATTGCCAGAATTCTCTTCTCCCGCCGTCGTGGTGTAGGCGAACTTGGAAAGCGCGTTGAACTCTTCGTAAGTGGGTGGCGGCATCGTCCCGGCCTCCGCAAACTGTCTAGTTGCTGAATTCGTACCTGTTGAGTGGTGTCAAGATCATGATGGCTTGTGTCTTCGGATCGAACACGAACCGCTCGCGCGAAAGTTCGAATTCCTTGCCGTCAAGAAAAAGCCGCTGCCTGTCCGACCATTTCCCAACGCCGGAGCTTTGTCCGTTAATGGTTACGGTCGGCGGGTTTTCCGTGTATTTGCCGATATAATACTTCACCGATATTTGGGCTCTCCTTGGATCGAGCTCCCAAAGATCGGTTCCTATGGGGTGGAAAGGAATGAAGTGGACAACATCCTGCTTTCGTAGACTCTTGATTTCATTTATCTTTTTCATTTCTTGAATTTTTTTCAAATCATCGCTTTCGACGCGAAAGATGGCGAATCGTTCTTCTTTTGTCAGAGAAACCTCCTCGGGCTCGGAAATGCCTCGTACCAATTTCTCCATGAAGGGGAGCTGAGACCAAAGTGATTTGGGAATTACCTTTACGGCACCACCGGCCATCATTTGGCGGGTCGATCCGGATTTCCGCTTACTGACGCCGATGAGCTTGAACGGCGGTTGTTCGTCGGGATCGTCGGGACGGGCATTCGACGGCTCCAGCCGCTCGAAGTTGAAGCGAAAGCTATGCGTCAGAAATTTTGGGTCGTCCGGCAGGACATCGGAAAGCAGATTGGTGAACGTGTAATTTTCCGTAACCGTCGGCCTGAGACGGTCGTCCGCCCACATCATCAAAGAAAAGCGGGGCCGTACCGATGCGGGCTTTCCCTCTTTCGCGAAACAATAGTTATGCAACCGTGCCAGAAACCAGTTTCCGGACGGCAGTTGATGGGCGATCTGTCGGATGCTGGTTTCCCACTCTGGGCACAAAAAGCACCCTTCATCCGTGCGGATGCGTTGATAGCATTCGAAGGTCGTAGATATCTTAGTAGGTTGTTTCTCGATAACGGCATCGATGGTCATGCGAACCGGGTAGCGGTTGTCGCCAACCGCAAGCTTGGCTTTCCAATAGTGGAACTCGAAAAACAACCGTGGTCCCGTAATAACCAATATTACGGTGATAACAATAAGCCCCAAAACGGTGAGACGTTTTTTCATACGCTGGTTTTTCCCGAATTCACGAATTCGCACCAATTGATGTTCAATCTACCACTCCACCACGGCGGGGCCGCTGCCGTCGGGGGCAGGCTGCAGGGTTTTGATCTTGCGGCCCGCGAAGACCTTCTCGCGCAGTTCCTTGATCACCCCGTCGGCGCCGCCGAAGGGCGCGATGACGTCCACCAGCCACAGCCGGTCGCCGGCGGTCCAATCGGCGGGCGCAAGACGGCGGACACCACGCGTGCCGCCATCACTGAACCGCGTCTCCGCCTCCTCGGTCAGGAGCGCCCAACTCGCATAGGCGATCACCCGCCCGTCCTTGCGGAACAGGCGGAACTGCCGCGCCATCACCGGCGGCAATACCAGCCATTCGAGATCGGCAATGAACAGATGCTTGTGGGCGGGCGAGAGTAGCATCAGGCCCAGCACCTGGTTGACGACCTCGCCGGGCGAAGCGGGCTGTGCGGACGCATTGGATTTGGGCGGCGGCGCCTCGTCCGTTGCTGCGGTTTCGGAGGCCGTTTTAGTAGCGGCGTCACCGCCACCTTCCGCCATCTCATCCGTTTGCGATGGCTCGACGTCCTCCACCGCTTGTGCCATTGCATCGGTCATGGACGTCCCTCCCAAGAGCCTGGCCCGGACCCTCTGTTCCGGTTCCAATTCCGTGCCGATTCGTTCATATCCCTATTTTCCGTATGGTCGCCGAAGCGCACAGCGCGAGTCAATTCAAACGGGCATCCATTTCTGTGGATAACCCGAAAAAGTTGAATATGAAAAAATACTAATAAGCTGATGTACGCATATTGCCTGAGTAAAGATGACGACAGCGTGACGTTACCGTTAACGCTCCCGCAAACTTTCGTCGCGGTAGCGCAGGAGTGGCGACAGGATGAATTCGATCACCTGCCGCTCCCCCGTCCGGATATCGACCGTCGCGACCATGCCGGGGGTGAGGTTCACCTCCTTGCCGTCGACGCGCATGGTGCTGCGGCTCATGGCGACACGGGCCGTGTAGACCAAGCCGAAGTTCTCATCCTGCACGGCATCGTTGGAAACGTCGACGATCTTCCCCTCGATGGAGCCGTAGCGGGTGAAGGGAAAGGCCTCCAGCTTGATGTCCGCTACCTGCCCCGGCTCAACGAAGCCGATGTCCTTGTTGAGGACCATGGCCTCGACTTCCAGCGCCGCGCCGCCCGGCACGATGACCATGAGTTGCTCCGCCGGCTGCACGACGCCGCCAACCGTATGCACCTGTAGCTGCTGAACCACGCCATCGATGGGCGCGGTCAATTGGTTCTGCTTGCGGCGCAAATAAGCCTTAGACCGTTCCTGGATCAGGGCCGCGGCCTGCCGCTCGGCCTCGGCCAATTGATCACGCACATCGCGGCGAAATTCGGAGCCGGTGCGCCGCCGCTCCTCCTCCAGTGCCAGGATGGCCTCCTTGCTTTCCTTGAGCCGGTGATGCTGGATGCGCAACTGGTCTTCCTGTTCGATCAACTGCTGTTGCAGTTCGAGAAAACGCAGGCGGGGGAAATGACCCTGATCGGTGAGGATCTTGACCGCGTCCACGCGCTCGCGCATCAAGGGAAGCGTCTTGCCGAAACTGGCGATCGCCGCCTCCACCGCCTGTTCTTCGGCGCGACGCTGAGCGATCTGGTTATCGAGCCCGGCGACACGGGCGCGTAGTTCATCCGCCGCGTCGTTGAGAAGCGCCTCGTGGAGGCTAACGAGCTCCACCGCGGCCCGCTCCGGCGGCACGAGATGCGTTCCGGGTTTTTCCGGATCGGCGAGCAACGCCCGGAGCCGTGCAATGGTCATGCGTGTTTCGAGGAGATCGCGTTCCAACCGGCCGACATCGGCGGCCGCGTCGGTCGGATCCAGTTCCAGGAGCACGTCACCCGCCTTGACCTGCTGCCCGTCGCGTACATGGATCCCCGTTACGACGCCGATGGCCAGCGGCTGAATCACCTTCACCCGGCCCGAGGGGATCAGCCGCGCCTGCGCCGAAGCGTTGATATCGATGGTGCCGAACCACGCCCACGCCACGGCGATGGCAACAAAGATCATGATGGTCCACAGGATGGCGCGGCCGATCGGCGCGGGGGGCGTATCGGTCACCTCCAACACGGCCGGCAGAAAGGCAAGCTCATCGCGCGAGCGGCGCGGCTTCTTCGGCCGCCCCTTTTCGGCGCGGACGGATTCCCGTGCCACCGCGAATGGATGCACGATTGCCCTAAGCCACAGCATCGTCGCCCGCCTGATGCCGGTAGAGGGTCGCGTAGCGCCCGCCGTTGCGCAGGAGTTGCTCATGGGTGCCGTCCTCGACGATCTCGCCGCGCTCGATGGTGATGATGCGGTCGGCGCGGCGCACGGTCGACAGCCGGTGGGCGATGACGAAGACAGTCCGACCGGCGCAAATTTCTTTCATATTGTCCTGGATAATGCGTTCGGATTCGTAATCCAGCGCACTTGTCGCCTCATCGAAGATCAGGATGCGCGGATTGGTCAACAGCGCCCGGGCAATGGCAATGCGCTGGCGCTGGCCGCCCGAGAGCGTGCTGCCGCGCTCGCCGACGATGGTATCGAACCCCTCCGGCAGTTCGAGGATGAAGTCCTCGGCGCCCGCCATACGCGCCGCCTGGGTGACGCTCTCCATACTGGCGGCAGGATCGGCGAGCGCGATGTTGTCGCGGACCGAGCGGTTGAACAGGAAATTTTCCTGCAGCACCACGCCGACCTGTCGGCGCAGCCACGCCGGGTCCATCACCGACAGATCCATGCCGTCGATCAGCACCCGCCCACTTTCCGGCACGTACATGCGCTGGATCAGTTTGGTCAAGGTCGACTTGCCCGACCCGGAGGGGCCAACGATCCCCACCACCTGCCCGGCAGGAACATCGAGGGAAACATGACGCAGCACCTCTGGCCCATCGGGTCGGTAGCGGAAGGTAATGTCATCTATTAGGACGTGACCTTTGATGGATGGCAGTGACGTGCGGCCGGTATTGAAGGCGGGCTCGGGCTTTACGTTGAGGATATCGCCGAGCTTCTGGATGGAGATGCGCACCTGCTGGAAGTCCTGCCAGAGTTGGGCGAGGCGCAGCACCGGCTGGCTCACCCGCCCAGCCAGCATGTTGAAGGCAACGAGTTGCCCCACGGTGAGTTGCCCGTCGATCACCAGTTTGGCGCCGAACCACAGAATGGCCGCAACCATGACCTTGTTAATGAAGCCCGCCGATTGTTGCGCGATGTTGGAAAGCTGTCCTGCCCGAAACGATGACCGCACATAATCAGATAGCTGGCGCTCCCATTTGCGTTGCATCTGCGGTTCGACCGCCATCGCCTTCAACGTTTCAACCCCGGTCACGGCCTCGACCAGGAAGGCCTGGTTCTCGGCGCCGCGCTGGAACTTCTCGTGCAGCCGGTTGCGCAGGATGGGCGTCACGATCCAGGATAACGCAATATAAAACGGGAAGGTTCCGAGGACGATCAGCAACAGCGTCGGGCTGAACAGATAAAGGACCGCGATGAACACGAAGGTGAACACGAGATCGATCATCACCGTAAGGGTGGAACCGGTAAGGAAACTGCGGACGTTTTCCAATTCGCGCACGCGAGCCACCGTTGTCCCCACTTGCCGGTTGTCGAAATAGGCAACAGGCAGTCCCATCAAGTGACGGAACAGATTGGCGCCGAGTTCCACGTCGACCCGGTTCGACGTATGGGAAAAGACATACGTTCTAAGGCCCGTCAACAGCGCTTCGAAGATGGACACCGTCACCAGACCGAAGATCAGCACGTCGAGGGTGGTGAGCCCGCGGTTGCCCAGCACCTTGTCGATGATCACCATGAAGAACAGCGGCGAGACGAGTGCAAAGATTTGAACAAAGAAGGATGCCGCCAGCACCTCGCCGAAGATATGGCGGTACTTGACGATGGCCGGAATGAACCAGGTGAAATCGAAAGGCCGGCTTTCGCCGACCAGATGTTCGCGAGACGTGATCAAAATGAGCCGCCCCGTCCAAGCCTCTTCGAAAACCTCGCGGGGCAGCGCCACCGGCCTTTGTTCCAAAGGGTCTTGTACCAGCACTTTGTCGCCGGCCACCTGGGCCACGATCAAGTAGCGACCGTCGCGATGCTCGGCGATGGCGGGGAGCGGCGTCTTGGAAAGGCGCTTCCAGGTGGTTTTGACGGCTTTCGCCTTTAGACCGAGAGACTTGGCGAGACGCAGCAGTTCCGTCTCGCCCACCGGACCGTCGGGACGGCCCGCCTGATGGCGCAGCTGATCGAGGTCGGCGGATTTTTCGAAATACTTAGCAAGCAACGCCAAGCAAATCAGGCCGGTATACGGCGCAGCGTCATCGTCCACGCGATGCGGCATGCGGCTTCCCCCCAGGATCATATCGCGCCGGTTTTCCGGCTTATGCCCCCACAACCGGTAAGGGCAAAGCTATCGTATCTTCAAGCGACCCGGATTGTCTATCCATGGTGAGATGCGAGGCGTTAGACGGAGATTTTTTCCGCCACAATTCTCGCACTACCGCCCTTCGGGCTACTTGAGCGCTCGGCGGCGCGGTCAGACGGCCCGCGGCGGCAGCTCAAGAGTTCCGCCAATTGGAGTCCGGTCTTTCACCTTGTCCTAATACGGCGTTGTGTCGTTTGACGGGCCGTGTGAAACTTATCCCAATCATAATCGATAAATCTGGAGGACCACGTCGACGCTGAGGTTCCAACTCATCTGGTCATCGCGAGCAGCTATGGCCATCGGTGTCGGCTGCACCAATTGGAACAACTTAGGCGGCTGGATCGAGGGAAAGCGACCAGCTCGCCTAAATTAGGGAGGAGAAATTTACAATGCGAACCCTCAAATCCGGCCTTTTGGCCGCGTGCGCGGCGGCAATGCTTGCCACGCCGATGTTTGCCGCTACGGCGAAGGCCGAAACCAAAATTCTGTTCAATCGTTTCGTACCGCCCAAACATCCCTTCAACGTCGGCATGTTTATTCCTTGGGCTCAGGACGTCGAAAAGGCAACCGACGGCCGGGTGAAAGTGGAGTTCCCGACCGCAACACTGGCGCCGCCCCAGAAGCAATGGAACATGGTGACCTCCGGGATCGCCGACGTCGCCATGCTGGCCAACGCTTTCGAGCGCAAGCGCCTGCAGCTCCCCGTCATCGCACAACTTCCCTTCGTCGGCAGCACCGCCGAAGCACGGGGCGTCGCCCTGTGGCGGACGCAAGTGGAATATTTTGATAAAGCCAATGAATATAAGGGTATCAAGCTGATCGGGGCTTGGACCTTGTCGGGCGCCACCATCTACCACGGCTCCAAACCCATCACCAAGGCTGAAGATCTCAAGAACGAGAAGATGTGGGCTTTGGCAGGGCTGCCGAACGCCACATTGACGAAGTTCGGCGCGGTGGTCGTTTCCGTCCCAGGCGTTCAGATGTTCAACGTCATTTCCAAGGGCATCGTCAACGGCTTCACCACGTCCGATTACAGCCTCAATTCATTCAAAGTAATGCCGTATGTCAAATACGCCACGCGGATTCCCGGCGGCCTAAACAGCGTCAGTTTTTCTCTGCTGATGAACAAAAAGAAGTTCGACGGGCTCACCAAGGAGGACCGCGACGCCGTATGGAGCGTATCCGGTGAACGTGTCGCCGCGAACGCCGGCCGCAAGACAGACGAGCTCGACCAGAAGAGCATCGCCGATCAGAAGAATGCTGGAATCGAACGTTTGACCGCGAGTCCGGAGTTTATCGCGCAACTCGAAAACGGCACCCAGTTCCTGGTCGACGAATGGCTGAAAGCTGCGAAAAGTCGCGGCATCGACGGTGCCGCCGCCCTCGACTACTACAAGACACAGGCGAACAGCGTCTCGCCCAGCCAGTAATTGAGCTAGATGTCTGATTTCGAAAAGCCGGACGCCCCGTATGGCGTCCGGCGCATTCCTTGGTATTACCGCACTCTCATGGTGCTGGCGGCCGTGTTTCTGTTTTCCATGGCGAGCTTGACGTTCGTCGACGTGATCGGCCGCTACGTGTTCAATGCGCCCGTGCCCGGAACGTTCGAAATCGTCGAATATCTTCTCGGCTTGCTGACCTTCTCCTCGTTACCATTGATCACCCGTGCCCGGGGACATGTCACCGTGGATATTTTCGACCGGTTCATCCGGGGCGGCTTTCGCTGGCTGACGGATATCGGTGCCTATCTCGGCAGCATCGCCGTCGTCGGCCTCATCGGACATCGTATGTGGGTAACGGCCTGGGATGAATTGGCAGCGGACTACGTGTCCGAATATCTTGGCATCACGCGCGCGCCATTCCTGTTGGTGTTCTCTTTCCTGAGCGCCGTTACGGTTGCGATCCTGGTCTATATGCTATGGCGCTATGTCGCCAACGGGTTCGTACACGACCAACACGATCCCACCGGCACGCACGGAACGGGTGTCTGACCATGACCGTCACGCTCATCGGCTTCGGCGTTCTCGTTCTAATCGCGTTTCTCGGCCTGCCGCTCGGCTTCGCCATGCTGGGTGTAGGATTTGTCGGGTTCGGCTATCTGAGGGGATTCGGCCCGTCGCTGGAGATGGTGAGCCAGCAGGTCCTAAACGTCGTCATCAACAACAATTTTGCGGTGTTGCCGCTGTTCTTGCTAATGGGCGCGTTCGTGCACCGGGCCGCGCTTTCCGATGATCTCTATGATTGCGCGAATGCCTGGCTGGGCCATTTCCGAGGTGGCCTAGCCATGGCGACCATCGCGGCGTGCGGCGGGTTCGCCGCGGTATCCGGCAGTTCGCTTGCCACCGCAGCGACCATGGCGAAAGTCGCCATCCCGTCCATGCGCAAGTACAAATATTCGGACAGCTTCGCCGCCGGGACGGTAGCAGCAGGCGGCACGATGGGTATTCTCATTCCTCCAAGTGCGGCGCTGATCATTTACGGCATCCTCACCGAGGAGGATATCGCCGCGCTGTTCACCGCGGGAATCGTGCCGGGTCTTTTAACGATTGCCCTATACATCGTCGTGGTGCAGGTGGTCACCTTGTTCAGACCGGAAATGGGGCCGCGCGGAGAACGGTCCGGCTGGCGGCGGCGGTGGCAAACCCTCTATCGCGTCTGGGCGGTGCTGGCGCTGTTTCTCCTGATCTTGGGCGGTATCTCCTTCGGTGTTTTCACGCCGAACGAAGCCGGCGGTATCGGCGCTATCGGCGCTCTAGCCTTCGCATTGGGACGCCGCCGCATGAACTGGCACGTATTCTTCCTCTCCCTCGTCGAAGCAGGGCGCACCACCGCGATGGTCTTCATGATCGCCATCGGCGCATTGGTGCTGAACAATTTCGTCAATCTGGCCGGTTTGGCACCGGAGGTGATCACCTGGATTCAGTCGCTGAACCTGGCGCCCATGGGCGTGATGATGATCATCCTGGGGTTCTACGTCGTGCTCGGCATGATCATCGAAGGGCTCGCGATGATCTTCCTGACAGTACCGATTTTTGTTCCCATCGTGGAAGGTCTCGGTTTCGATCTAATCTGGTTCGGCATCGTCATGGTCATGGTCGTGGAGATCAGCCTGATCACGCCGCCCATCGGGCTCAATGTTTTCATCCTCAACTCCATGCTGCCCGACGTTGAGCTAAAGAGCATTTTCAAGGGAATCGTACCGTTCTTCTGCGCGGATATTACGAGGCTCGCCCTGGTGGTCTTCTTTCCGCCGATTGCGCTCTGGCTGCCGCGTTTCGTCTACGGCTACTTCTGACCAAGCCCTAAACTGCACGGTACAGGCGTTTCGGCGGATGAGCGCCCCATCCAATGCCCGATGGCATGGCGGCCCCAGCGGCTTGATCATCAGTAGCGAAGTGTCGCGGCAGGAGACTGCACGATTTTCACGTGTAGCTAGAATCAATCGAGCGGTCGCTTGTTGATCAATTCTGGGTCGATCTTAACTGCTTTTCCAGTCGTATCCCCGTCATTCAGTTCATGAAAAGGGATTGTAGAAAAACCTGCATGCCTATCGGTCGAATATTGTTTCCTTTTCAACGTATACACGGTTGGCCGGTCGAACTCCGTTAGCCCCTCATACCCGAAAAAGCAGCCCGTAAAAGAAGTCCAATTGCGCCACTTCATGCACATTTGTCCCTGGTCATCGATCTTCCAGGTGCCGTATTGTGGCCCTATGTCGACCCCTGGCGCCCGCAATGTGACCACTCTCGTTAATTGACCATCCGGCCCGAAATAGAGATAGACAACCGGTAGGAATTTGCCACCGTACCATTGCGAGGCAATCCCTGTCTTTCCCGGAAGTGCAGTAAGCATCTCGCCTTTACTCATCGGCTTGGAAAGCGGTGGCCCACGGTCCGCAACGCACCCGGCGAGTACAATCCCTGCCAATAACGTTAGTACGCATTTACTACGGATCACGTTCTTATCCCTTTCTTCAACAACCCGAACATCTCGTCGCCGAATTTGGCGCGGGCTTCGTCGTGCATGGGCTTGACCGCGTCCATGAAGGCGGCGCGTTCGGTGTCGGTCAGCTCGGCGATCTCGCAGCCCGCCTCCTCGATGGCCTCGCGCGAGGCGATGACTTCAGCCTCGGCCTCTTTCCGCTGAATGGCGACGGCTTCCTTCACCGCCGCGTCCATGGCGAGCTTCAGTTCCTCGGGCCAGGTATAGAAGGCCGTGCGGTTGGCGAAGATACCGCGCGAGATATAAAAATGCCCCGACATAGTGTGGTACGGATGGAAATTATGTACCCCGTAGGTCACCGTGTTCGCGAAGGGGTTTTCCTGCGCGTCGATGGTGCCCGCGACAATGGCGTCGATGGCCTCGGTCAGGTCCCACTGCAAGGGGACTGCCCCCAATAGTTCGAACGTGCGCGCCTGAATCTCGCTCGGCAGCACCCGGATACGCATGTCCTTGAGGTCGGCGGGCGTACGCACCGGCCGCAACCGGTTGGAGATGTGTCGAAAACCGTTCTCAAAGTAGCCCAGTACCTTGTAATTGATGCGCTCTTCAGTTTTGTGGCTGAGATGCCGGCCGAGGGCGCCGTCCATGGCGCCGCGCGCATGTTCGTTGCTGTCGAACAAGAACGGCAGATCGACGAACCCCAGTTCCGGCACCCGCTCGGTGAGATAGCTGGTCGACTGATAGACAACCGTGAGCAATCCGTGTTCCGCCAGCCACAGGATGTCCTTCCCCTGGAATCCCAAATCCATGACATTCCAAACATATTTAATGTCGACTGCATCGCCGAATTGCGCCTCGAGTTTGTCACCGATGTATTTGAGCGCCCGGCTAAACGAGGTGGTCGGCGGGCCGTAACCGCCGAAGCGGATTTGAATGGGCTGAGTCACGATCGCTCCCTGTTTCGATCACGTTGTATCGATCTGGTTGATGTAGTCGTCCTTATGCCTTGCCTGCTCCGGGCGTCGCCGTCAAGAATACAGGGAATGTGACTAGGCTGATCGAGGGTCGTCCGATTGACATCCTCAAACCAACAGTATACTGATAATTAGAAAATTAGAACCAGCGTCCGGAGGGTTTCCGGAGCGAACTACAGGGATTGTGGACGGGAGGTCTCCCCATGGCGGCAGCAAAAAACGCAGATAATCCGGTCATCATCGCCGGCGGCGGCATCGGCGGTTTGGCGGCGGCATTGGCGTTGTCGCTCAAGGGCTACAGCAGCCTTGTCCTCGAACAAGCGTCGAAATTCGGCGAGATCGGCGCCGGCATCCAATTGGGCCCCAATGTGCACCGCATGTTCGACCGGCTGGGCGTGGCCGATGCCATCAATGATATTGCCTGGTTCCCCAACAACCTCATCATGATGGACAGCACCAATGGCGAGTTGGTGACCAAAATTCCGTTGGGGGATGAATTCAGGGATCTTTTCCGCAAACCCTATGCCGTCATCCACCGCGCCGATCTGCACACGGTGCTGCTCGACGCGTGCCAGACCTCCGATCTCATTACCTTGAAATCCTCGACAGCCGTCGTCGGCTATAACGACGACGGCACATCGGTGACGGTCGAAACGGAACAGGGCGATAGCTACAAGGGCATGGCGTTGATCGGCGCCGACGGCCTATGGTCGAAAGTCCGCCAATCCATCGTCAACGACGGCCCGCCACGCGTATCCGGCCATATTGCCTACCGCGCCGTCCTGCCCATCGATGAGGTACCGAAACACCTCTACTCACCCGATGTCGTTCTTTGGGCCGGCCCGAAGACCCATTTGGTCCACTATCCCCTTCGCCGCGGCGAACTCTACAACCTCGTGGCCGTGTTCCATTCCGATAAATATGTGGAAGGTTGGGACGCCTACGGCGACACCGAGGAACTTCAAGAACGCTTTGCCGGCACACGGCCCGAAGTACAGGAACTGCTCGACCGCATCGAGACCTGGAAGATGTGGGTCCTGTGCGACCGCGAACCCATCAAGGAGTGGAGCAAGGGCCGTGTGACGCTGCTCGGCGATGCGGCGCACCCGATGTTGCAGTATCTGGCACAGGGCGCCTGCATGGCGACCGAGGATGCGGTCCGCCTGTCCGATGAATTAGAGAAACATGATGGAGATTTCGAGGCGGCCGCCCTCGCCTATCAGGACGCGCGCTACCTCCGCACGGGGCGGGTCCAATTGACGGCACGGTTCTATGGCGACGTCTATCATGCTGCCGGGGTAACGCGGGAACTCAGAAATATTGCCCTAAGCGGACGCAACCCACAGCAGGCATATGCGGGCATGGCGTGGCTCTATGACGGCCCCTGAGCGCCGCTAAGCCATTGTAATACAGCCGTGTATTCTGATACGGCACAACAACGTAGACGGGTGGTTCGAATTTTACCGGATTTGTCAACCAGTGTTTTCCGTCACATGCGCTTTTTTAAGAATCTGTTAACCTTCTGATCAGTGTTCAATATGTCCCTGTTGAACACTCTCATTGGGGTCCTCGACCCCTCTGTGATCCTCCCTGTTAACTGCGCCGGCGCCCTCTGGGGCGCCTTTTTTTTGGCTGATTTCCGGGGTTTTTCAAAAATTTTCGTTTGTTGTGACACCTGTCACTGCTCGTTAACCATTCTCCCTTTAGCTTCTGTGACCCTCCTAACGATCCCTCTTCCGCCCGCCGAGTTTCCATAGCCCCGGCGGGCGGCTTTTTTTTCTGGCAACCATTGGGTGATGGTACGCAAGCGGCTCAAATTTGACCGTGAAATCGCGCCGCTATCATGCTGGAAACAAACCCTTTTTCGTCGCGTTTTTTGGCTCCGGTTGAGATTAACAAATCCGTTAATTGGTAAATAACAGCTTCGTTACGGCGCGTGAATTGAAGGGGTCTCGGGCTCTCTCCACATCCAGAACGTGGCAGAAGGGCCACGTACGACTATTAGGAGGTATCTAAGATGGTCGATGCAGTTGGAGGCGCGAGCAGCGCGTCATCTCTCCAAGGTCTGAAGCAGGCTGCCGAAAGTCAGCAGCAGGCTGCGAATGTTCTCGAACAAGCCGTTGAGGTCCAGAAGGCGGAAATCCAAACCGCCTCCACCGACCCCAATCGCGGTCAGTCCGTGAACACCTCCGCCTAATCGGAGGAACCATCTTGGGTGGATCGCCACGGTGATCTGCTCACATTAAAGGGCCCCATGCCACAAATGGTATGGGGCCTTCTCTTATGAGAACTTTCTTATCTTCAGGGGAGACTTACGCCGCTGTGCCGGCTGCCCGCTCCCGATTGGCGGACCAAAGTTCTCGGACATGCTCTTCGGCCTCTCCGAACGCAGACGCGGCCCGGCCAACCGTCCCGTCGAGGGCCGACGGATAAAGAACGGCCATGCCCGACGGTGTCCGGAACAGGATGCGCCCTGTGTAAGTCGGATTGTCGGCAGCGATGGCCACAAACCCTTTGGTCAGTGCGAAATTGATCACGTCATGGAAAAGAAAAACCGCATCGGCACTTGCGACCGCCTTGCACGCGTCGAAATCGAGCCGCTGCTGGTCGTTTGTGTGACCGCCATCGATGAAAACGAGATCAACCGGACTGGGAAAGTAGTCGGCGGCGAGACTTGCAACATCTTCCGGGCTCTTGCCTTCGACGGCCATGGCATTCAGTCCGGCCTTCTTTGCAAGACGATTGGTGAGATTTATCCCTTCCCGCTCTTCCTGCCGGGGACACCAATCGAGGGCGACGACCCGCGCACCGGGCGCCGCAACCGCCAGAGCCAACGTACTCCACCCGAATGCGTTCCCAATAACCAGGATGTTCGCCGGCGGTTTTGCGGCGATGAGTGTTTCGATACACAGGATCTCAGTGATGGCAATGCCGCCCCCCTTACAGGCGCGAACACCGTTTTTATAGAAGTACGTGAACGGCAGGTCGGATTGATCGGCACCGGGAAAATGCAAAGGATACAATCCCGTGCGTACCGAAAACCCCTCACCTTCATAAAGTTCGAGCAACTTAAGAAACGTGGACATCACTTCCGATCATCGTCGCTGACAGGACCGTTTACCGAAACAGGTATTCCGGAATGTACGGATTGAGAGGAAAGGAATTCGTTAACATTCGCTTGGTCCAATATTCGTCATGAAAAATTGTACGGATTTCCTGGCATCCGTTTCGTTCCGTTCGGAGGCCATTTGTGGTAATATGATCGAGTGGCGGATCCGGCGTCGGCCGGGCCAATCAAATCATCAAAATTCGGGAGAAAACCGATAGCCAAGGAGTTTACCAAAGCCGATCAGGAGAGATTCCGCAATCTCCTGGAACTCGCGAACAGCAGCCACTATGAGGGCGAGCGCGCGAATGCCTTGGCGGCTGCCCAGAGGCTCGCCGAACGGCACGGCATGACCTTGGAAGAAGCGGCCTCGTGGCGACCGTCTGCGCCGCAACCGGCTGAACCACACGTTACCAGCGCCGATCCGTTTGCGTACCGCCGGAACGTTCAGCCGGGCAGCCATCAGTGGTGGCAAATGTCGCTCAACCAAGCGGCCATGGACGCGGACAAGAACCGCTGGGAAAGTGCGGTGCGCGCCGCACGCAATCGCGGGTTGGACGGCAGTGAGGCGGGCAACCGTGCCGGTACGCCGCCGAATGCGAAGCGCTCCAATAGCAGGTCACGCCGCAATCCCATCAGCCATGCCGCCGTCCTGCTTAAGGAAACGTCGCTTCCCTTTGACGAGATCGCCGACATAACCGGACTGGATGTCTACAAGATTGTCGGCATGAAATTGAAGATGCGCAAGGCGGCAGCCTAACACCCCCCAATCGAATTCACGGCGTTTCGAGCGTCGTCGCGTGCGTCGCTAAATAGCGCACCGACCACAGCCAATAGACAAGTCCCAGCGTCAGGCTCACAATTACACACAACTGTAATCCCAAAATGGTCGCGAACCATCCGAGGACCAGCGACCCCAAGGACGGCACGCCGATCGCCATGCCGGTGGTCAGGCTGATGACGCGGCCGCGCATTCCTTGATCGACGGCCGTTTGGATCAGCGATTGCGACGAAACCGCAACGACAACAACGGCCAGCCCTGTCAGAAACATGCACGCGATCCCGAGTGCGAACAATGAGGTCGCAGCGAACAGGATATAGGCCAAATAGCCGGCGAGTAGACCGGCGATCAGCAAGCGCGTCAGACCGCTGGTGCGCCCCCGAGCCGCCATGACGACGCCGCCGATCAATGCCCCCGCCCCTGAGGCCCATTGCAAATAGGCGAGCCCGGTCGGGTCTTCGTGGAATCCGAATACCTTGTCGGCAAAGGCAGGCAGCAGGTCGATGTATGAGCGGATCAACAGATGCGCAAAAAACATGGACACCATGATCGCCAAAATCCCACGTTGACTGCGAACATACCGGACGCCCTCGACAATGTCGGCCAACATGTCCCCGGCTTTCATGCCGGTAACCGGCTCCCTTTCGATGCGCAGTAACAGCATCATCAGCGTGAAGAAAAAGAAACTGATGCTATTGATCAGAAAGGCCGTCGATACCGGTAGATCCGTATAGGCGACCAGGGCACCGAAGATCATCGGACCGACGAAGGCGCCCGCCTGAAAGGTCGTCGTGTTCAACGCAATAGCCGCCGACAGATCGCCTCGTTCGTGAACGAGGCTCGGCATAAGCGCCTGACGCGCGGGCAGATCGAAAGACACCGACGCTCCTTGAACGACGGCGAATGCCAGTATCCAGTAGACGTTGATAAAGCCCGCCTGAACCGAAAGATACAGCAGCAACGAATTCGTTGCCGAGATGGCCAACGCGACGACCGCGACCCGCCGCAATCCGAAACGATCCGCCACAGCACCGGCGATGGGCGATAGGAAAACCGCCGGCATGCGTGCCGTCATGGCGATCAGTCCCAGCCACAATTCGCTTTTGGTGAGCTGCCAGACGATCCAGCCCATGGCAAGGACATGGACCCAAAACCCCAAGATCGAAACGGCATTGCCGAGCCAGTAGAAGCGGAAATTGCGGCTTCGCCAAGCGCGGCCAATACCGCCGAACTGTGCGCTTTCCGCCATTATTTGCCGTCCCCACAAAAAAGGCGCCGCGGCGGCACCTTGCAGGGAGAAAACACTAATGGTTCAATGGAACCGCGAAAAGACATTTCCCGGAGAAACCCGGGGCTGTCCGGTTTCGCCCGACGCGGATTGGCGGGCAACGGGTGCCGATGCAGATCGATATTATCTTCGACACAATTTGTCCCTGGTGCTTCATTGGCAAGCGCCGGCTGGAAGCTGCCCTGCGGCAACGGCCGAACGTCAACGCCGAGATCATTTGGCACGCCTTCCTACTCAACCCCGACATGCCGCCCGAGGGCATGGACCGGCAGGAATATATGGTGATCAAGTTCGGTGGTGAATCGCGCTCTCGCCGAGTCAACAACGCCATCATCGAGGCCGGCAAGACTGTCGGCATCGAGTTCAATTTCGACCACGTCGGGCGCATGCCGAGCACGGTCGACTCCCATCGTCTCGTACGCTTTGCCGCTGCCGCCGGGTATGCCGGGCAAATGGTCGAAGCACTGTATCAGGCATACTTCCTGGAAGGGCGTGACATCGGTCACCGCTCCGTCCTGTTCGACATTGCCGGACAACTCGATCTGGATATCGAGGCACTGCGGGACTACCTCTACAGCGGCCGCGACGTGGATGATATCAACGAACAAAACGCGCGCGCCCACCGCCTCGGCATCAGTGGCGTTCCCGCGTTTATTTTCGACGGCGAATTTGCCATCTCGGGTGCCCAGGAACCCTCGGTTCTCTTGCGCATGTTCGACATTGCCGAGGAAAAACGCCGCGAATGGATGGTCGAAGGCACCCAGCCCGTCTAACCGAACCTAACCTGCGATTACCGTCAGTTCCTGCATGAGCTGACGCACGCCTTCGAAACGGGCGTCGGCGTTTCCCCAGTTGCGAATAAACACCAGACGGTGATCCGGCCGCAGTTTTGCGGTCCCGGCCTGCTTGGTGATGAAATCGACAAGACCGGCTGGATTGGCGAACTCGTTGCGATGGAACGTCAGCACCGCTCCCTTGGGCCCCGCCTCGATCCGCTCGACGCCCGCCGACCGGCACAGGGTCTTGAGCGCCACCACCTTGAGCAGGTTTTCGACCTCGTCGGGCAACGACCCGAAGCGATCGATCATTTCCGCCGCCACGGCATCGATCTCCCCCGCGTCGGTGATGGAACCGAGACGGCGATAGAGCGACAGCCGCACGCCCAAATCCGGCACGTAGTCGGCCGGAATGAGCACCGCCATGCCGACATCGATCTGCGGCGACCAGTGATCGGCTGCGGGACGGGCCTCGCCACCGGACGCCCGCGCATCGGCCACCGCTTCCTCGAGCATCTGCTGATACAGCTCGATCCCCACTTCGCGGATATGGCCCGACTGTTCCTCGCCGAGCAGATTGCCGGCGCCGCGGATATCAAGATCGTGGCTCGCCAGCATGAACCCGGCCCCCAACATATCCAGGGTCTGCATCACTTCGAGACGGCGCTGTGCGCCCGGCGTGAGCATCTGATTGGGCGGCAGCGTCAGATAGGCGTAGGCGCGGATCTTGGACCGTCCGACCCGGCCGCGCAGCTGATAGAGTTGCGCCAAACCGAACATGTCGGCGCGGTGGATAATCAACGTATTCGCCGTCGGTAGGTCGAGCCCGGACTCGACGATATTGGTGGAGAGCAGAATGTCGTATGCCCCTTCGTAGAAGGCGGTCATCACCTCTTCCAGCTTGGCGGGGGCCAATTGACCGTGCGCAACGGCGACCTTGGCTTCGGGGACTAATTCCTCGATGGTTTCCGCCACGCGCCGGAGGTCGGCCACGCGCGGGCAGACATAAAACACCTGGCCGCCGCGGAAACGTTCGCGCTGGATCGCCTCGCGGATGACCACGGGATCGAAAGGCAGAATGAACGTCCGGACCGCGAGCCGGTCCACGGGCGGCGTGGTGATCAAGCTCATTTGCCGAACGCCGGTCAACGCCAGCTGCAAGGTGCGGGGGATCGGCGTCGCAGTCAATGTCAGTACATGCACGTCGGTCTTCAGTTCCTTGAGCCGCTCCTTATGAACGACGCCGAAATGCTGCTCTTCGTCGATCACCAGAAGCCCAAGTCGTTTGAAAGAAATGGATTTGGCGAGCAGTGCGTGGGTACCGACGACAATATCGACGGTACCGTCGGACAAGCCTTGGCGCACTTGATCCGCATCCGCGGCATTCACCAAACGCGACAATTGCCGCACTTTCACCGGAAATCCGGCAAAGCGCTGCGCAAACACCTGGAAATGCTGGCGCGCCAACAACGTGGTCGGCACCACCACGGCAACTTGCTTCCCCGCCATCGCGGCGACGAAGGCCGCGCGTAGCGCGACCTCTGTCTTGCCGAACCCCACATCCCCACAAATCAGGCGGTCCATGGGCCGGCCCGCCGCGAGATCGCCGATGACATCGGAAATCGCCTGCACCTGGTCGTCGGTTTCCTCGTACGGGAACCCTGCGCAAAACTCGTCGAATGCCCCTTCCTGCGGCGACAAGCTATCGGCGGGTTTCAATTCCCGGGAGGCGGCAACGCGGATCAACTGATCTGCCATCTCGCGGATACGCTCCTTGAGGCGTGCTTTGCGCGCCTGCCAGCCGGCGCCGCCGAGCTTGTCGAGCCGCACCGTCGATTCGTCGTCGCCATAGCGGGAGAGCACGTCGATGTTTTCCACGGGAACGAACAGTTTATCGCCGCCGTCATAGTCGATACGCAGGCAATCGTGCGCGGCACCCGCGACATCCAATGTGATCAATTCTTTGTATTGCCCGATCCCGTGCTCGGCGTGAACGACATAGTCCCCGGCCGCCAGCGCGGAGGCCTCAGTGATGAAGTTCTCCGGCCGGATGCGGCGGCGCGCCCGCACCCGCAGCCGCTCCCCCAAAATGTCCTGCTCACTGATCAGGGCCAAGCCAGGCGCGACGAACCCGTGTTCGATATCGAACACGATCATCGCCACCCGGTCGTCGCTCCCGGCGATAAGCCCTTTTACTCCGTCGTCAGCTAGTCGAGAGCCGATGCCATGTTCGTCGAGAATATGGGCGAGGCGCTCGCGCGACCCCGTTGACATGCAGGCGACTGCCACGGCCCGCTTTTCTTTGCGCAATGCCGCGACATGATCGCGCAGTATGTCAAAGACATTGACGTCCGGACGCGCGCGGGCGTCAGCAAAGCTCCGGCCGGTCCGGGCGTTGGCATCGATTACGTCGCCCTGCTCGGGGGCGGCAAAGGGACTGAGGGTTTTCACCTGAGCCCCCGATATCAGGGTCTCCAATTCCGCAGGCGCAACGTACAGGCGATCGGCCGGCAGCGGGTTATAGGGCGTTTCGTCCTGGACGAGACCGCGTGCGCGCAAGCTTTTCCGGGCGTCGAAACATTCTTGGATCAATTCCCAGCGGGCGTCGCGCGCTTCCATCGCCTGGTGATCCAGGATGACGGGACTGTCGGGGAGGTAATCGAACAGGGTGTCCATTTTGTCATGGAACAGCGGCAGCCAATGCTCGACGCCCGTATGTTTGTGCCCGGCCGAGACCGCCTCATAGAGATGATCGGTCGCCTTCGCCGCACCGAATAGGGCACGGTATCCGGTACGGAACCGAACAATCGAGTCGTCGTCCAGGCTCAACTCGCTGATGGGTTTGAGACGGAAAGATGTGACGTTTTCCGTCGTGCGTTGGCTCAACGGTTCGAAGGCGCGGATGCCCTCCAACTGATCCCCGAAGAAATCGAGTCGCAGGGGCTGCTCCGCCCCAGGTGGAAACAGATCGACGATGCCGCCGCGCACGGCGTACTCGCCCTGCTCCATCACGGTTTCTGTCCGACCGAACCCGTACTGTTCCAGCATCGCCAGCAGCGCATCCCGGTCCGGCGCTTTGGTGGCGGAAATCTCCCGGCTTGCATCCGCAAAGGCGCTTTGTGGCGAAACCCGCTGCATAATGGCGGCAATGGTCGCGACCACGATGCCCGGCCGCTCGGCCGCATCGCCGGACGTCTTATCGGATGCTAGGCGCGATAAACAATCGATACGACGCGCAATGATATCGGCCCGGGGCGACACGCGGTCGAAGGGCAGGCAATCCCAGGCCGGAAAATCGGCGCATTGGACGTCGGGGGCGAAAAAGGCCAAGGAGTCGACAATCGCCGCCATGCGGCGGTCGTCCCGGGCAATGACCAAAACCGGCGCATCGCTTTTCGCTGCCAGATCCGCAAGAACCCTGCCCTCGTAGCCTTCCGGAACCCCAGCAATCAAGGCGCCGCTGGCAACGGACTTCGTTTCGGTGTCAGTAGTCATCAGCGCTTATTTGGAGCAGTAGGCGAGCAACATCGCCATGACGTCGTTATCGAATTCCGCGGGCACCGGCACCCGTCCGGTCACCCAATTGAGCAGATCGGCATCGCTTTCTTCCAGCAATACCTCGAACGTCGCCAACTGATCGCCCGTCATTGATTCCAGTTTTTCGGCAGCGAATTCGCCGATCAATTTGTCGGTCTCCTGCATACCCCGATGTTGGGCCCGGAAAAGGAGCCGCTTGCGTGTTGCATCCATGATGGGTCGATCGCCTATACTCTTGCTGAGCGGGCCGGGATATAAGGCCTTGCCGAGAACATGCCTAGATAAAGCCTTGAAGGCCATCTGTCAGCCCCAACGCGCGTATTCATGAGACCTGAGATCCTTTTCCGCCTGTTCGCCCCGGTGACGTCCCTTACCGGCGTCGGGCCGCGCATTGCCAAGCTGATCGAGCGGGTCGCGGGGCCCCATATCGTTGATCTCTGCTGGCATCTGCCGAGCGGACTGATCGACCGCCGGTTTGCCCCGAAGATTATCGACGCCCCCGCCGGGACGGTGGCGACCATGACCGTCCATGTCGATCAGCATCTGCCGGCGCGTACCAAGCGTTTGCCTTACAAGGTCATTTGCTCGGACGAGACAGGCACCATGTCCTTGGTTTTCTTCCACGGCCATGCGGACTACCTGCGGAAATCCTTGCCCGAAGGCGAAATGCGGGTGGTCAGCGGCCGCGTGGAACGTTTCGGCGAAGAAATCCAAATGCCGCATCCCGACCATATCGGTACGGTGGACGAGCTTGCGAAACTGCAAAGCGTGGAGCCGGTCTATCCGCTCACGCAGGGTCTATCCCTCAAGGTCCTGTCGAAAGCCATCCAAGGCGCCCTCAAGCAACTGCCGGATCTGCCAGAGTGGAACGATCCCGCCTTTCTGCGGCAACAAAAATGGCCGGACTGGAAAACCGCCGTGCTATCTGTGCACGCGCCGGAGGGGGAAAAGGACCTGCTCCCCGAGGCCATCGCGCGGCGGCGCCTTGCCTATGACGAACTGCTTGCCAATCAACTCGCTCTTGCCCTCGTCCGCGCCCATATGCGCCGCCTCCCCGGCCGCGCGATAGAAGGTGATAAACACTTGCAAAACAATGTGTTATCGGCGCTTCCTTTCACGTTAACCGAAGCCCAATCAACGGCCATCGGCGAGATCCTGGCGGATATGGCGTCGACCTCGCGCATGCACCGGCTGCTGCAGGGCGACGTCGGCAGCGGCAAGACCATCGTAGCCTTGATGGCCATGCTCAACGCCGTCGAAACGGGCGCACAGGCCGCCATGCTGGCGCCGACCGAGATTCTCGCCCATCAGCACTATGACAACATTGCCGCCTTGGCCGAACCGGCCGGCGTTCGTGTCGCCTTGCTCACGGGACGCGGACGCGGAAAGGAACGACAGGCGATCCTCGATCAACTGGCCGACGGCACCATTCAGATCGCCGTCGGCACCCACGCCCTGTTCCAGGAAGGAGTCGAATTCGACGATCTCGCGCTGGCTGTCATCGACGAACAGCACCGTTTTGGCGTTCACCAACGCATGCTGCTGGCCGGTAAAGGCAAAGCCGTCGACGTACTGGTGACGACCGCAACGCCGATCCCCCGTTCTCTCATGCTCACCGCCTACGGGGATATGGAGGTGTCACGCCTGCTCGAGAAACCGGCAGGACGTCAGCCCATCGATACACGTGCCCTGCCCCTCGACCGCCTGAACGAGGTGGTGGCCGGGGTCCAACGCGCGCTGGCGGGTGGCGCAAGGGTCTATTGGGTTTGCCCTCTGGTCGAGGAATCCGAGAAAATCGACCTCGCCGCCGCCGAGGATCGCGCCGTTCAGCTGCGCGGCCTGTTCGGCGACAAGGTCGGGCTCGTCCATGGCCGCATGAAAGGTGCCGACAAGGACAAGGTGATGGCCGATTTCGCCAGCGGTGCGGTCTCGGTCCTTGTCGCCACGACGGTGATCGAAGTGGGTGTCGACGTCCCCGAAGCAACCGTCATGGTCATCGAGCATGCCGAGCGTTTCGGCCTCGCCCAGTTGCACCAACTCCGCGGCCGCATCGGTCGGGGCACCGGGCGTTCGACCTGCCTGCTTCTCTACGGGCCGCATTTGACGGAGACGGCCCATGCAAGACTCAAGATCCTGCGCGAGACCGATGACGGCTTCCGGATCGCCGAGGAGGATCTGCGGCTGCGCGGCGCCGGCGAACTTCTGGGCACCCGCCAAAGCGGCCTGCCCGAGTTCCGGATCGCGACCCTGTCGGCGCACGGCGAGCTCCTCGCCACCGCCCGCGACGACACGAAACTCATCCTCGAGCGCGATCCCGATCTCGACGGCGAACGCGGCAAAGCCCTCCGGGTCCTGCTCTATCTGTTCGAGCGGGACGCCGCCGTACGCTTTCTCCGGTCCGGATAAGGCGCGCTAATTCTTCTCGTCGTTGGATTTGGTCACAAGGACGGGCGTTTTCGCCGCCTCGCGAAGGATGTCCAGGTCTTCGTAGGTCCCCGCCGATACCTGCGGCTTTTCCTGCTCCGCTTTGGGGCGGCGATCGGGCGGCGTGACGATACCGCCGGAGATCACCATCTTGATGGCGTCCTCGGTGCTCATGTTCAACTTGACCACGTCCTTACGCGGCACGAACAACAGGAAGCCCGAGGTCGGGTTGGGCGTGGTCGGCAAGAACACGTTGACCGTTTCTTCCTCGGTAAGATTCTGCACTTCGCCTTCGGTCCGGCCGGTAATGAAGCCAATGGCCCAAATGCCGCGGCGCGGGTATTCGACCAGCACGGCCTCGCGAAAGGCCTTGGACTGCTGTGCCAGCACCGTTTCGAAGATCTGTTTGACCGCATGATAAACGCTGCGGACGACCGGCATGCGGTTGAGCAGATGCTCCCACATCCGCACGATGAACCGGCCCGCCAACCCCGCCGTCAGGGCACCGATCAACGTCAACGCAACGAGCAGGATTACGAGGCCGAGGCCCGGTATGGAAAACGGCAGATAGGTTTCCGGGTTGTAGTGCTGCGGGATCAGCGGCGTGATCGTATTGTCGATCAGATTGATGAAGAACCAGGCGAGATAGCCCGTAATGGCAATCGGCGCCGTGATCAGGATGCCTGCCAGGAAATAGGCCCTCAGCCGCGCCATCAACCCCATACGGTGCTTGCGCGATCCCTCCTCCGGCTGGTCGGCCGGCGGCTCGTTCGTTGGCGGCGTACTATCCATGATCTATATCCGGCAACAATGCTGGCCGCCCAAACCGGGACGGCGGTGCCAATTCCGAAGCTTTATTTATACCTTGGACGGAAAAATGCAAATCGGATGACGGGTTTAGGAGGGTGCAAATCTGGCCTTAAGCCGATCAGCGGGCGTGATCTTGGGTCACCGTCCGCAGATTGCGGACGAAGATCCCCAACAAGCCCCGGATGAAGGGATCGCAGCGGGAAATTTTTTGGGTGAAGACGTCACGGCCGACGACGACGATGGTGGAAGGCGCCGCCGCACGCGCAGAGGCCATGCGTGGCTGATTGTCGATCAGCGCCATCTCGCCGAAGATGCCACCCTTCTCGATCGTCCCGAGAACCACCGGTGTCCCGGCGCGGTCCTTGACGATTTCGATACAGCCTTCTTGGACGATATAGGCCCGGTCGCCCGCTTCGCCTTCCTTGAAAACAGTATCCCCGATTTCAACATTGATCCGATCCAAAACGCCAGCCGCACTCATTTTCGATCGATCCCCTAGTCTAGTTTCCACCGGTTGCAGGTCATACCCTCGGGGCGCATTATCACGCCGTGACCTTGGACGCAGGACAATCGTTGAAAAAGGTGAATATATCACTGATGACGCTACAAAAATTTCATCCGATTCGCGGTGAGACGACATGACCGATCCGTCTGCTTCTCCTTCCGACGAGCCTGTCTACCCGGTCATCGGGGTCGGCGTCGTGGTCTGGAAAAATGACCAGTTCTTGCTGATCAAACGCGGTAAACCGCCGCGCCAGGGACAATGGAGCATTCCGGGCGGGCGTCAGGAATGGGGGGAGACCACCCGCGAGACCGGCATCCGGGAAGTCCGTGAAGAGACCGGCTTGGATGTCGAAATTACGCACTTCATCGACGTGGTGGACTCCCTCACGCGAGCCGACGACGGAGAGGTCACCTTCCACCTGACCCTGATCGACTACGGCGCCCAATGGCGGCACGGCGACGCCAAGGCTGACACGGATGCCGACGCCGTCGGCTGGTTCACTTTGGAAGACTTGCCCGATCTGAAACTGTGGTCGGAAACGGAACGGATCATCCGCCGGTCGGCGGAACTGAGAAGCGGCACGTCGAATTAGATTTGATTAGAAGCTGGCGTCAAAGCCGCTGGTGCTGGGACGGTCGGTGGACGGCAGCAGATCGGCGGCACGCTCATACGCATTCGTCGCCGACACGGTCCCCGCCAATGAGGCCGCCTTTTCGTCACGGCGCTGAGACGCTTGGCGTTCTTCCTCGACCTTCTTATCGCGAAGTTCAGCTTCGGCTTCGACCTTCAATTGATCGGCTGCGGCCGCAACCGCACGATCCTGGGAGGACGGTTCGGCCGGCGCCAGGGCCGCCCGCTTGATGGTTTCCGCCTTGCGGATGGTGGCTTCCGGCGTGCCGGCGCCGGAAACGTCGATCTTCACCTCGCCGCCGATGGCATACAGCGTTCCGTCAGGACCGCGTTGATATTCGAAACTTGCCGCGCTGGTGAAAGGTCCACCGGCGGAGGCGTGCGCGGATTCATGATTACGAACTTCCGCATCGCGCTTCTTGAGACGATCGACGACCCGCTGTTCTTCTTCGCTGAGCTGTTGCGGGTTTGAAGAGTCTCTGCCGTTTCGGCCGAGACCGTTTTCCTGAACCGCCAGGAGTTGCCGGTTCCTCGCCAACGCACCATCGATAAACCCGCCGGCCGTGGCGATGGCATCGCCATCGGCAACGGGAAGACCGTCGATCTCATCTGCCGCAGGCGGACGGCCGTTGGTACCGGCGACGCCCCGCAATGTGACGGGATTGAATGGTGACAGCAGATCGATCATGGCGGTGGCGTTAACTTCCGTTGGAATTGCGCCGGTTTGCCTTGACAGGCCCTGTGGTTAATTTAGGTACTGCCTTGAAGATATTAAAGAATTTGCCACCAAATCTTTAACGGGTGCTATTTCTTATATATTTCAAATAGTTATAAGAAAAAACTGAAGCTAGGCATAAAATTCTCTGAGAGGGAGAGTTCCACGTATGGCCCACAATGTCCTGGTAACCGTCTTTTGCCCCGACCGCACGGGGCTGGTCGCCGAAATCACGGCCGCCCTGTTCGACCTCGGCGCCAACCTCGGTGACACCAACTTCGCCATGCTCGGCAGCGGCGCCGAATTCACGTCGGTCTGCGAGCTTCCCGACGTCGTCACGGCCAAACAGGTAATCAACGATTTGCGGGCCATCCGCGATCTGAGCACCGCGCAGATCAGTGTCATCCCGTTCACGTTTGAGACCGTTCACGGACCAACGGGCAAGATCACCCATCGCTTCACCGTGCGTGGCGGCGACAGTCCCGGCCTGATCGCCCGGCTTTGCGAAGTGTTTGTCGAGTACAAGGCCAACATCGTTCGCCTCGCCGCGGAGAAACAAGCCGATGGCGACTACACCATCCGCTTTTCCGTTTGGATTCCCGAAGAAAACACGGACTCCTGCGCCGCCACCGTGCGAAATACCGCCGAGGGTTTGCAGCTTGCTTGTGATGTGGAAACGATCGCGCCCAATTAAGGGGCGGCAGACGGCCGGCTAGGCTGCCGCCGCCCTCAGCGCGCCGATAGTGGCGTTATAGTCGTTACCTTTGAACACGGCGCTCCCGGCGACAACGACGTCCGCGCCGGCATCGACGATACTTGCAATATTTTCCGGTTTCACACCACCGTCCACCTCGAGCTCAATGTTCCGGCTACCGATCATGTCCCGAACCTGGCGGATCTTGGCGATCATGGACGGAATGAAACTTTGTCCCCCATAGCCGGGATTCACCGACATCACCAGGACCAAATCGATGTCGTCGATGATCGGTTCCAGCACCTGAGCCGGCGTCGACGGATTCAGGGAAACTCCCGCTTTCTTGCCCAGCCCCTTGATCACTTCGAGATTACGGTGGAGGTGCGTATCCGCCTCGACATGAACCGTAATGATGTCCGCGCCCGCCGCCGCATATTCCCCCAGATAGGGCGCGGCGGGATCGATCATCAAATGCACGTCGAGGGGTTTGTCGGTATGACGCCTCAACGCCGAAATTACCGGCGGCCCAATAGTCAGGTTCGGCACGAAATGCCCATCCATGACGTCGACATGGATATAATCGCAGCCCGCGGCGTCGATGGCAGCGATTTCCTCGCCCAGCCTGGCGAAATCCGCCGACAAGATGGACGGGGCGATTTTGACTTCGGGCATTCGTTCTTTTCCTTAGCGGACCAAGCCGCTTCTTAAGCCGCTTCGCCGGTATAGGTTGCGGCACACGCCGAACTGTTCTGACGGGCGCGGTTCAGCAACATCGCCTGAGCGGATTGGCGGTTGGCGTTGTTGCCGCCCCATGCCTTCAAGGCACCTTCCTGCAGCGCCCGGCCATAGGAATAGCTGAGCTTCCAGGGCAAGGGCGCGTGATTGGCATTCATGGCATGAAGGTGCTCAGTCGCCTGGATCTCCGTCTGACCGCCCGACAGGAACATGATGCCGGGCACCGCGCTGGGCACGGTACGCTTCAAGATCGCGACGGTGGCCACGGCCACTTCATCGACGCCCGCCTGTTTCGGGCATTCCTTGCCGGAAATCACCATGTTCGGCTTCAGGATCGTCCCTTCGAGCACCACGCCTTGCGCATAGAGTTCGTCATAAACCGCGTTGAGGGTCGCTTCGGTGACGTCGGCGCAACGCTCGATGGTGTGCCCGCCATCCATCAGCACTTCCGGCTCAACAATGGGAACGAGACCGCCTTCTTGGCAGATCTTGGCATAGCGTGCCAGCGCGTGGGCGTTGACATGGATGCAGGCCCGGCTCGGGATATGATCGCCGATCTTGATCACCGCCCGCCACTTGGCGAACTTCGCGCCGAGATCGACGTATTCGGCGACCCGGCCCGCAAGGCCGTCAAGTCCTTCGGTAACCGTTTCGCCGTCGGACCCGGCAAGCGGCTTGGCGCCGGCGTCGACCTTGATCCCCGGCAGAATTCCCTGACGCTCCAAAATCTCGGCCAACCGCGTACCGTCGGCCGCGGATTGACGGATCGTTTCGTCGAACAGGATCACACCGCTGATAAAGTCGCCGAGCCCGTTCGTGGTGAACAGCGTTTCACGGTAGTCACGCCGAGCTTCCTCGGTGGATTCGATATTGATGGAATCGAAGCGCTTCTTGATCGTGCCAGTGCTTTCATCGGCGGCAAGGAGCCCCTTGTTGTCGGCCACCATGGCTTCGGCAACCGACGAGAGTTGCGCTACATTCATCTTTCTCCTCCAGTCTTCTTCACGTTCTAAGTTGTGATCGATCTTTTATAGCAAGTTTTTCGCTGCTGCCGTCACGGCATCAGCGGTAATGCCGAAATGGGCATACAGGTCCGCGGCCGGCGCCGAGGCACCGAAACCGGTCATGCCAACGAACGCGCCGCGATCGCCGAGATACTTCTCCCAGCCTTGAGCCACCGCTGCTTCAACGGCGACACGCACCGTGCCGTCCCCGAGCACCGATGCACGATAGGCATCATCTTGCGCATCGAACAACTCCCAGCAGGGCATGGACACCACCGCCGCCCGGATCCCGTCCGCCTGCAGCTTATCGCGTGCCGCGAGGGCAATCGAGATTTCCGAGCCCGTCGCCAGCAACGTGACCGCGCGGGCGCCGCCATCGGCTTCCGCCAGAACATAGCCGCCCTTGGCGCAAAGGTTTTCATCCGTGTGTTCGGTGCGGACCGTCGGCACCCCCTGACGCGTCAGCGCCAGAACGGAAGGCGTTTCTTTCTGCATCAGTGCCAAGGCCCAGCATTCCGCCGTCTCGACTGCATCCGCCGGGCGGAACACGGCGACGTTGGGAATGGCGCGGAGCGAAGCCAGCGTCTCGACCGGCTGATGGGTCGGGCCGTCTTCGCCGAGGCCGATGGAATCGTGGGTCAGCACGTACACCACCCGCTGCCCCATAAGCGCCGACAACCGCAGCGCGGGGCGCAGATAATCCGCAAACACGAGGAACGTACCGCCATAGGGCACGACACCGCCGTGCAGCGCCAGCCCGTTCATCGCCGCCGCCATGCCGAATTCGCGCACACCGTAATGGATGTACTGGCCGGAGAAATCGTCCGGCGTAATGACCCGAGCATCTTTGGTCTTGGTGTTGACCGAGCCGGTCAAATCCGCCGAGCCGCCGATAAGCGCAGGGATCGCGGCGGTCAAAACCTCGAGCGCCTCGCCGGATGCCTTGCGGGTCGCCCAAGAGGGCTTGTCGCTGGAAACCGCCTGTTTGTGTGCGTTGAGAGCCGCTTGCCAGCCTTCCGGCAAGTCGCCCCGCACCGAATGCTCCAGGCGGGAACGGTCGTCGGCGTCAGCCGACGCCAGCCGGCCGCCCCAAGCCGCATGAGCGCCTGCGCCGCGCGCGCCGGCTGCCCGCCACAGATCGAGAACGTCGCCCGGCACCTCGAACGGTGCATAGGGCCAACCCAGTTTCTCGCGCGCGCCCGCAATTTCTTCGTCTCCCAGGGGCGATCCATGGGTAGACGACTTGCCCGCCTTGGTCGGGGCCCCAAAACCGATGGTCGTCTTACACGCAATCATGGACGGCCGGTCCGACGCCTTGGCCGCGTCGATGGCGGCGGCAATCGCATCCGGATCGTGGCCGTCGACCGAAGCCGTGTGCCAGCCGCTGGCCGCGAAACGGGCCACTTGATCGTCGGATACCGAGAGATCCGTGGACCCATCGATGGAAATACTGTTGTCGTCAAACAGAACGATCAGCTTGGAAAGCTTGAGATGGCCCGCGAGCGAGATCGCTTCGTGGCTGACGCCTTCCATGAGACAACCGTCGCCGGCAATGACATAGGTGTGGTGATCGACAAGATCGTCGCCGAAACGGGCACTGAGGATGCGCTCGGCCATGGCCATGCCGACGGCGGTAGCAAGACCCTGCCCCAGCGGCCCGGTCGTGACCTCGATGCCCGAGGCGTGCCCGTATTCCGGATGCCCGGCGGTGCGCGACCCCAGTTGGCGGAAATTCTTAATCTCCTCCAGCGTCATATCTTCATAGCCGGTGAGATACAGCAACGAATAGAGAAGCATGGAGCCGTGTCCCGCCGACAGCACGAACCTGTCGCGGTCGGGCCAATTCGGCGATGACGGATCGAATTTCAGAAAACGGGTGAAGAGAACCGTCGCCACATCGGCCATGCCCATGGGCATGCCGGGATGGCCGGAATTGGCTTTTTGAACGGCATCGACGGACAGAAAGCGGATGGCGTTCGCCATGTCCGCGTGGCGTTCCGCCGCTTGTGCCAAGAAGTCCTGATCGGCGATCACGGTTTGGTCGGGTGCCATGGAGGCAGTCTCCTGCTCACGTGGCGGTCCCAGGTACAGCCGCCGTGGATTGAAAATGTAAAGAAGCCGGTTTCCGATCCAAAGGAAAAAGCCGAATAACGCATTAATCCGATTGTCCTTCGCCTGACGGCTGGAGGGCGGGTAAACCGATGCGATGGGGCGAACGAGGGGACTCGAACCCCCAACCCCCGGCACCACAAGCCGGTGCTCTAACCAGTTGAGCTACGTTCGCCACAATGGGCTCTGTGTAGACCGACAGCCATGACCCGTCAAGCGCCGTAATCCGCCCCTTATGGGGCTCAAACTCGCGGCGAAATCCACTGTTCGCGCCTGCGGATTTTACCGTCCGTTAATCCCCGCCATGCTGTTCTGGCCGCCGGCTTTGGAGAGACTGAAAAATAGCCATGGCATTCGAGGGGTTCGCCTTTTCCGACCAGACGTCGGAACTTACCGATACGGAATTTTCACTGGCCTGCGACGTCATAGACGGCATCGAGAGATGCCTGGATGTCCGTGACCGCTTGATTGCCTCCGGCACAGCCGATCACGAGGTGATCGTCCCCGATGCCGGTTGGCATCCGGATACCCAGCCCTCCTTCGAGATCGACGGCAGTACGCACAATATGATGACCTCCTTCGAGCTGGTCATGCGGCGCGACCGCGACATCATCCGGAAATTGCGCCTTTATGGCCAAGCCTTTACCGGCTATCAGCTGGCGACCCTTGATTTCGCGTCGCGACGGCCCTGGATCGCCGAGAAACTGCCGGAGAATCTCGACGACATCCTGCGCCTTTTGGTAGGTGCGCCGGATC
Organism: uncultured Rhodospirillales bacterium; assembly: GCA_913055735.1. Lineage (GTDB taxonomy): Bacteria > Pseudomonadota > Alphaproteobacteria > Rhodospirillales > UBA2165 > CAJXKD01. The sequence goes on along the minus strand of CAJXKD010000002.1, from coordinate 589,629 downwards.
AGTCGGTTTTCGATTATGTTTCCGTCGCCAACGCACTCCCCGAGGAGCTGCGGGCCCGGCCACCAGCGAAATTCGGCGAGATCGGTTGGCTCATGGACGGCACCATCGTCAACTACGATACCTACAGTTATCAGGAACGCTTGTGCCTGCTGTTCGAGAACGGCGTGATCAATCATCTGCGCGAATTGGAGCACGGTGACGAACCGCTCCTGATCGTTGAGATCGGTGGCGGGTTCGGCGGTCTCGCTTATCATCTGTTCCGCGCGCTGCAGCGGCCAATTCGATATGTCATCGTCGATCTTCCAGAATCGCTCGTCTTCTCGGCGATCTATTGCCAGACGCTGTTCCCCAGCAGCGAAAATCTACTAGTAGATGGCGCGAAGACCGGAAATTCGCCTTTCGTTCTCCCGGCAACCGAAGGCTTTACCTTTGTCCCCAACCACCTTTTGGCCAACATGGATCTCGGGCACCGCCACGCGGATCTGGTGATCAACACCTTGTCCATGTCCGAGATGTCGGACGCGCAGATCAATGCCTACTGCAAGCTGATCCAATCCTACCTTGGGCGAACGGGCCTGTTCTTCGAACAGAACCACCAGACCGACCATGAAGGCCCTGGGGGTTTCCCGCCCCAGTATTTCAAGAACCTGCGCCGCTGCAAAAGCGCCTTGTTGCCGGACAGTTTCCCGGCCCAACGGGGTGACGCCAATATCTGGGTGAATGCCGGCTGACGGCACAATCCGCGGTCAAGCTGCGGGGACCTCATATCCCAATTCGGCGTAAGCGTCGCCAAGATCGAATTGGCGGATCGCCCATTGAAACAGAGTTTTCTGCCACGGCTCCCAGGCCTCATAGATCGTCTGAACGTTATCTGAACGCCGTGTGCTTCGGTTCATCCGCTGATCAAAGAGATCCGTTTCGAATAGCGGTTCCGGAGACACCTCGTCTCCGGCTAGACGGTGAAACAAGTCACAGAAAAAATCTCTATCCGTGGTCATTCTCTCCATCGGGACTTGGTACAAGCCTAAATCGAAATCCCGGCGGTCCCAGCCTAACGACATGACGGCGTTGAAAAACAACCAATTGGGGTCCTGGGTAAAATCGACATTAAAGCGCGCTTCGATAACCTGGGCTTCCTCGGCCGTATCGAAGAATCTGCGCTGATAGGACAAACGGGCTTGGCGGTTAACGCCGATTTCCCACTGCCACCATGTCACCAGCGAGGCCACCCGCTCGACCGGATGCCGGATGAGATTCACGAGGGTATAGGCTCGCCGCGTCGGCTCGGCGACCAATTTGTCCGGGAAAAACGCGTGAACGGAGCCGTATACCTTAAATTTACCCTCTGTTTCCATGATGTCGAAGTAGTCGTCGACGGGCATCCTGGCCAACCGATCGCCGTCCTGATGGTGGCGGAGATTCAACTCTTCGGTCGTGGCCGCGCCGGGAAGCTTCGACGGAGCAAGATCGGGTCCATAGGCACATAGTATATCGGGATGGGAATTGAGCACCCTCGCCAACCAGAAGTTGGCGGTCCGGCCCCACGAGGTGGCAATGAAATACCGCGTCACGGGGTTGCCCCTCGAGACCGAGTGCCGCAATTGCTATCGGAAAACGATTGTCCAAACATTTTATTCGTCACCGGCAAGTGGGCCGACTTCGACCCGCGCAAAGGTCCCAGCGACGCCCATCACAACTTGTTTGCGTCCCTCGAAGCCACCGGCTTGGCGACGCAAACTTACTTTTTTATTGACGATTATCTTCTGCAAAACCCGCCCCCATACGATCCGGCGTTAATCGATCAATGCGAACGGGAAAGGCCGGACGTTCTATTCATTTCCCTAACCCGTGGTGTCGATCATCATGCGTCGCCGGAAACTCTCGCCCACATCCGTGAGCACTTGGGTATCAAGGTTGTCGGCCTTTTCCCCGATACCTTCGATACACGTTCCGCCAAACATATCGAACGGTATTCGTCTGTGTTGGACCTCGCGCTTCTCCAGGATTCATATACGAACGTTCTGAAAGCGATCAAGGATACGAGCAAGTGCCTCCCGGTCTGGACGCCACAGGATGCAGCTACGTTTTATCCATCGGCGTCGGCGCCCGTTATTGACGTAAGCTTCTTAGGATCGTTGGCCAGATATCCGGGCCGCAAACTTGCCCTCGGCCTTCTAAAGGAAGCAGGCGTTTCGGTGCGGGTCGGTGGCGGCCATGGTGAAAGCGCCGTTCCACTCGATGAATACGCCGCGATCATGCGTGCCTCGAAGATCGTCGTAAATTTTGCACGGCCCGTTTTCGATGAAGACGGCTTTCAGTGCAAAGGACGTGTCTTCGAAGCCCTTTATTCAGGTGCCTTATTACTAGAGCAGAGCAACCCGGAGACGCGCCGCTGGCTGACGCCCGGCGTCCACTACGTTGAATTCGAAACCGAACGCGACCTGCTGCACCTCACCCAACACTATCTGACGGATGAACCGGCGCGGCGGCGGATCGCAGAAGAAGGGCACCGCAAGGCCGTCACGGCCTACTCCGCGACTTCGTATTGGCAATTGGTTTTGGACCGCCTGGCCCAAAACCCGAACCAGGTCTGCACCGTATGAGCTACCACGTCTTTACCCTCATATGGGGCGACGAATTTGCCCGGGATTATTTGGATACGGTGGCTCCCACCTTGCGGCTGAGCGGCAATGTGCCCGCCTTGGCCTGTCACGGCCCCGTCACTTTTCACATCTATACTGACCGCAAAACAAAGGGACGTTTCGGTGCGGAATTTAAGGTGGCACTCGGTGACCACGCACACGTCCAAATGCATGATTTTAGCCAGATAACCGTCGGCGACCAGAAGTTGCCCGGTCATGTCCGGGGTCTCGAATCGCCGGCCCTCAAATATGAAATCCAACACCATTGTCTGAAATCGCTGATCAGCGACCTGATCGACGAGCCGGGTGCGGTCCTTGTCCTGTTGGACAGCAATTTCGTTCTGGCGAACGGCGCGTTCGAGGGAATGCTCCAACGTCTGAAAGCCGGCAAGAAAGCCGTCATGGTCGATGTGCTGCGGCTCGATAAATCGGGCGCGACGGAGATCGTTCGAGATCTGGTTGGCAACAACATGTTCTCCCCGTGCGACGCGATCGACAATCTCATGGCGCATCTTCACCCCATAACCCGCTCCTTTTTTGTTGATGCCGAAGCGTTCTCGCCCTACCCGAGCCAAGTTTGCTGGCAGGCGGGTCACACCAGTTTCCTCGCGCGTTCCTTTATCCCGCACCCCCTCGCCATCGCCGTCTCACCGGGCATGACGACCCTGCAAAGCACCATGGATTACGATCTGGCCCTCCGTGCCTGGCCGGATGACGACATCGACCTGATCACGGATTCGGACGACGTCCTCGTGATGAAACTGTCGGGCGCCGAGCATCAAGCGGACAGGCCCATTGGCGGACGTCCGACGCCGAAGGACCTGGCGCTTTTTGCACTCACGTCGACGCATAGCCGCCACCGTCATTTCGCAGAGAAACCAATCCGGTTTCACGGCGCCGAAATGTCCGATTGGCAAAAAGCTGAGCACGCTGCCGATAGGCTTATCGGCGATGCCTATGATCTCGTCGAACGCATTATCGCAAATGCCGGCCATCTCGATGCAAGCATGTTGGCCTACATCAAGTCCTACGCCGGCCCAATCGAAACCTTTCTTTCCCCGCAACTCGACGCCCAACAACTCGCCCCGATCCGGGCTGGAACGGCAGCAGCATGACCATGAAAAACAAAATCAAACTGAATAAGAGGGGGCATTTCCCCGAACGCGCGGCCCGTCTCGACGACATCGCGGACACGCTCGACTTGAGCCAGGATTTTCCCCTCCTCAAATCGGCGGCGCTCGACCCCACCCGGTTCGCCCGGCTGCGGGACGCCGTCGGTGCCTACCTCGTCGAAACGCTCAACCAATTCGATCCGGTCATCGGCGCCGTCAACGAAGGCGATGTCCTGAGCGCCTACGCCGCCGACATCCTACGCCTGCCGAACATCACGCCGAACGGTCTGGTCCTGCCGAAGCGCACCACATGTACCGCCTATGGGGCAGTGCACGCGGCGGTTTCCGATGTATTCGCCACCGCAGGGTTGGACAAGAAAGCCTCCGGTATTCACGCGCCGGTCAATATCCGCCTGGTACAGGGCCGCCCCGATCCCCGCGTCGACGCCCGCCCGCGTGCCTCGACTAAATACCACAGTGACGTTTGGGCCGGCGAACCGGCCGGCGCAATCATGGTGTTTTTGCCCGTCTTCGGCGATACCAAGAACATCGGCGTCGACTGGATCGAACCCCGCGAGTTCCCTGAAGATCTGCTGGGTCCATTGGACGATTTCCTGCTCGGACGCGACCTCATCAAGAACGGCACGCCGTACCGCAAAGCCGGCTTCACCAACGGCGATATCCTGCTTGCCGATCCCTTCCTGGTGCATGCCACAAAAAAGACCAAGCCGGGCCTGCGCCTTTCCATCGATTTCCGGTTTATTGCCGCGACGTCGGTCCCATCCGATGCGCCCGCGCCGGGAACCCGCGAAGACAACTACCTGTCCTTTGATGCGTGGTCCGAAATCGGGCGCGGCATGGACATCGACACCGACGCCGAATTGCAACCCTTCACCGGTTCAGACGAGACATTACGCAATGAATATGCACAGCCCTACCGTATCGTCCCCACGGCCAAAGCCCGCGCGGCCTAAAGCGCATGCCACAAGCACGCTTGCCGAGTTCGACCGCGCGATCACGGCAATCGATATCGCCGGGCTACTCGGTATGCCCGTTGAAAACGTCAGCCGCGTTTTGCGGCACGAAGATCTGGAAGGCTTGCTGTATCGCGAACTGACTACCGCCGAACGGACAGCATGGCTGCAAAAGGCACGTGACGCGCTGACCGACGACGTGCTGCAGCGCACAGGTCCTGAAAGGCAGGCGCGGTGGCAAGCGGGTTGGCAGGAAGTCCTCGACCGGGTCGACCGCGACGGGGTCAGCGCCGAAAGCGTCATGCCCCAATATTTCCGCCACGATACGCTGCGCCTGAACGGCCGGTATATCCGCGTGCCCGATGGCACCTTCGAATACCGGCTGCATCGCGCCCTGTGCCGGGTCATTTTCTCGAGGTACGTGCTCGGCGCCGACCGGGTCGTAGAACTCGGCTGCGGCACCGGGGCCAACCTGCTGCTGCTGCGCGACATGTTCCCCGACACGCCGCTGGTTGGGTGCGATTGGGCGAAATCCTCGCAAGAGATCGTGACCGAGATCGATGCGGCGAAAGGCAACATCGCCGGCGCCAATCTCGACATGCTCACCATGGAGGGCGCCGACCGGTTACCGGTAACCGCCGACACAGCCGTCGTGACGCTTCATGCCCTCGAGCAACTCGGCAACCGCTTCGGCCCGCTGCTCGCCTTCCTCATGGATGCAGGGCCGCGTATTTGCGTTCATCTGGAACCCATCGCGGAATTGTACGATCCGAACAACGAATTCGACAGTGTCGCGCTCGAATACCACAATAAGCGCAATTACTTATCAGGCTTTCTTACGGAATTGCGGGAACTTGAAAATGCCGGCCGCGTCGAAATTTTGGCGGCCCGGCGCACCGGTTTCGGCAGCCCGTTCCAGGAGGCCTATTCGCTGATCGTCTGGCGGCCTACTGTTTAACTAACGACGGAAATCTAAATCCCGCCGAAATGCTTTCCCATGCGGTCGATGGCCGCATCGAGGACATCGTCGCTTTTGCAGAAGCAAAAGCGCGCAAAATGATCGACGTCGGCATCCTGATAAAACGCGCTGACCGGCACCGCCGCGACCCCCGCTTCGGTCGTCAAATGCGTACAAAAATCGACATCGTTACCGTTGAACCCGAGAGGCCGAAAATCGGTAACGATGAAATAGGTGCCCTGGCTGTCCATGACGTCGAAGCCGACCTCTGCCAGCCCCTGGGCAAGACGGGTGCGTTTTGCTTCCATGCTCGCCGCAAAATCCTCGAAATAGGCGTCTTCCTTGTTGAGGCCGTAGGCCACCGCGTGCTGCAAATTGGGCGGCGTGGTGAAGGTGAGGAACTGATGTGCCTTGGCCGCCGCGGTCAGCAGTTCGGGCGCGGCGGTGACATAGCCGACCTTCCATCCGGTCAACGAGAAGGTCTTGCCAGCCGATCCGATCCGCAGGCAGCGTTCGCGCATCCCCGGCAAGGTCATCAGCGGGATATGCGGACGTCCGTCGAACACCAAATGTTCGTAAACTTCGTCGCAAATGGCGTAGGCGTCGTATTTCTCGAGTAACCCGGCGAGGAACTGCAATTCCTCCATGGAATAGACCTTGGCCGCCGGATTGGTCGGACTGTTGAGCATCAGTAGCTTGGTTTTCTCCGAAAACGCCGCTTCCAATGCTTCTCGTGGCAGTTCCCAGTTGGGCGGCTCGATGCGCACCAGTTTGGGAACGCCGCCGGCGCGTTTGAGGATCGGCAGATAGCTGTCGTACAGCGGCTCGATCAGCACCGCTTCGTCGCCCGGCTCGATGAGGCCGAACAGGCACGCGGCCAACGCCTCGGTTGCCCCCGAGGTCACCATCACTTCGCTCTGCCAATCGATATCGAGATCGTAGAACCGCTTGTTGTGGCGGGCCACCGCCTGACGCAGTTCGGGGATGCCCATCATCGGGGGATACTGGTTAGGCCCCTCGATGGAGGCGCGCGCCGCCGTTTCGAGGATATCCTTGGGACCGTCCGTATCGGGAAACCCCTGCCCCAGATTGATGGCCTTGTGCTCGACGGCCAGCGCCGACATCACCGTGAAGATGGTGGTGCCGTAACTCGACAGAACGGAATTGGCGGGTTTCAAAGAGACGTCCTCCCCGGGGATCTAAACATTGGACCTTTACGTCCTGGTTTTTGGATTTCTATCACATGCCGCAGCTTGCGCCGAGGCGCACTTAATCTAAATCGCCATCTCCTTTTTTGAGCAACTGCCCGAAATTTAGGCAAAAATCAGGCGTTTCCGTGTGCACCCTTTGAAGCACACGAATTCAACCTGTTGAAAAGGTTAATGATTTCTCGCCCATCCGACTTGGCACGGCCCGTGCTATGTGGCGAGTGACCCGTGTCATCCCGATGGGGGATTGCCATGCGCGGTCAGCAAGAAAACGAGGCACGCCCGGATGAAAAAGATTGAAGCCATCATCAAGCCTTTCAAGCTCGATGAGATCAAGGAGGCGCTGCAGGATGTCGGCCTGCAGGGCATCACCGTCGTCGAGGCCAAAGGCTTCGGCCGGCAGAAAGGCCATACTGAGCTCTACCGGGGCGCCGAGTACGTGGTGGATTTTCTTCCCAAGGTGAAAATCGAGGTCGTCGTCGACGACGCGCAACTCGAGGCCGCCGTTGAAGCGATCCAAAAAGCCGCGTACACAGGACGGATCGGCGACGGCAAGATATTCATCAGCACCATCGACGATGCCATCCGCATCAGAACCGGAGAGCGTGGCGCCGAAGCAATTTAAGATTTCCGATAATCCAACAACCAAACACACCACCAAAGACATTCGTCGACGAGACGATTTGATACGAACAGGAAAGGACCAACGATATGACGTTGAATTGCAAAACACCGGAAGATGTGGCGAAGGTCATCCAAGAAAACGATGTCCGTCATGTCGACCTGCGATTCACGGACCCCAGGGGCAAATGGCAGCATCTGACCCAGGTTCCCGACACCATTGACGAAGCTGCCTTCACCGACGGCATCTTTTTCGACGGTTCCTCCATCGCCGGCTGGAAGGCGATCAACGAATCCGACATGTCGCTGATCCCCGATCCGACCACCGCCGTCATGGACCCGTTCTCGGCGCAGCCGACCATGATCCTATACTGCGACGTGCACGATCCGCTGTCCGGCCAGCCTTACGGACGCGACCCGCGCTCGCTCGCCAAGCGCGCCGAAGCCTATCTGAAAAGCACGGGTATCGGCGACACGGCGTTCTTCGGCCCCGAAGCCGAGTTCTTCGTGTTCGACGACGTGCGGTTCGATGTCTCCATGAACCACACCTTCTTCGAAATCGACCACGAGGAAGGTCCCTACGTCAGCGGCAAGACCTTCGCCGAAGGCAATATCGGCCACCGTCCCCCGGTCAAGGGCGGTTACTTCCCCGTCCCGCCGGTCGATTCCATGCAGGACCTGCGCTCCGAAATGGTCACCACGGCCCAGGAAATGGGTCTGATCATGGAAAAGCATCACCACGAGGTGGCGCCGTCGCAGAACGAACTGGGCATCAAGTTCGATACCCTGGTCCGCTCGGCCGATAACATGCAGATCTACAAATACGTCGTGCACATGGTCTCGCACGTATATGGCAAGACCGCGACGTTCATGCCGAAGCCGATCTTCGGCGACAACGGCTCGGGCATGCACACCCACCAGTCCATCTGGAAGGACGGCAAGCCGACCTTCGCCGGATCGGGCTATGCCGATCTGTCGGAAACCGCGCTTTACTACATCGGCGGCATCATTAAGCACGCCAAGGCCATCAACGCCTTCTCGAACCCGCTGACCAACAGCTACAAGCGGTTGATCCCGGGCTTCGAGGCACCGGTGCTGCTCGCCTACTCCGCGCGCAACCGCTCGGCATCCTGCCGTATCCCCTTCTCGACCAACCCCAACGGCAAGCGCGTCGAGATCCGATTCCCAGATCCGGGCGCGAACCCCTACCTCGCCTTCTCGGCCATGTTGATGGCCGGCCTCGACGGTATTCAGAACAAGCTCCATCCGGGCGATGCCATGGACAAGGACTTGTACGATCTGCCGCCGGAGGAATTGGCGGGCGTGCCAACGGTGTGCGGCAGCTTGCGTGAAGCCCTCGATAGCCTGGACGCCGACCGCGACTTCCTGAAAGCGGGCGACGTGTTCAGCGACGACCAGATCGACGGTTATATCGACCTCAAGATGGACGAAGTGTATGCCATGGAGCACACACCGCATCCGGTCGAGTTCAAACTGTATTACTCGGTCTGATATTCAAATATCTCGCTACGGAAAGGGCCGTCCTGCGGGGCGGCCCTTTTCCTTTGGCCAACACGGAGTATCATCCGCGCGATGCTTTACTTCGCCTACGGCTCCAACATGGATTCCCGGCAAATGCGGCGGCGCTGCCCAAGCTCGCGCTTCCTCTGCCGCGCCCTCCTGCCGGGGCATCGGGTCGACTTTCCCCGCCGCTCGCCGAGGCGGCGGTGCGGCGTTGCCGGGATCGTTCCCGATCCGTCACGTGGGGTTTGGGGTGTCGTCTATCGCATCGCGGCGGCACGCGATATCGCCACCCTCGACCGGGCGGAAGGATTTAAATGGGGGCGGAAACGCGCAAACGGCTACACGCGCGGCTGGCGTACCGTCTATGCGGATGGTAAATCGGACCGGCCTTTGGCGGTCGAAACCTACATCGCCGTCCCGAGCCGCTTTGTCCCGCCGCCCAACGAGGCTTATATCGATCACATGCTTCGGGGTGCCTCTCACTGGAAATTGCCGCCGGCCTATACCAGCTGGCTGCGCTCCCTTCGCGACGAAATAACAAGGTAAAAAAACATATGTCCAAGGGACGCCTTATCCTGCTGACCGCCATTTTGGGGCTTATGAGCACCCTGCCCCCCGTCGCGGTCGATCCGTTCATCGCGTCGATGCCCAACATCGCGGAAGGGCTGGGCACGACACCCAATGCCGTTGCGCTTTCCCTTGCAACGTTGATGGCGGGAAATGCCATCGGTCAACTCTTCCACGGCCCTCTCGCCGACCGCTATGGGCGCAAGCCGACGGCCATTGCGCTGCTAGCGGTCTACGCGCTTGCCGCACTGAGCGCCGCGTTCTCACCGACCATCGAGTTTCTGCTCGCCGTCCGCTTCGTCCAGGGTCTCGCCCAGGCGGGAGGACGGATTGTCGCCTCGGCCATCGCGCGCGATCTGTTCGAACGCGAACGTCTCAGCAAGATGCTCTCCGACATCGCGATGGTGATGTCGCTGACCACCATCTTTGGCCCCATCGTCGGCGGCTACATCGCGCAATATCTTCCCTGGCAAGCGGCGTTCGGCTTCATGGTCCTGTATGGGGTCACGGTGATGGCACTCGTCATCCTGTTCTATTCGGAGACCGTTGCCCGTAAGGACACCATGGCGCTCAGCCCGAACATCCTGATTTCCAATTTCGCCGCCGTCGGCCGCAATCGCATTTTCCTGCGGTATGTGTTCTGTAGCGCCTTCACCATGGGCGGCTTCAGCACCTTCCTGGCAATTTCCGCCCCCTTGTTGATCGGCTACTTCGGCGTCGAACCGAGAACGTTCGGTTTTTCACTCTCGGCGATCCTGGTCTCGTTCTTCATCGGCAGCATCGTCTCCAGCCGCTTGGTCGTTCGTAAAGGCATCAATTGGGTCATTGCCCTCGGCTCGCTGTTTTCGGTTTCGGGCGGGATTTCCCTTCTGATTCTGGAGCTTTCGGGAATTTCGATGCCCCTTTCCGTGATCCTTCCCATGTGCGCCTATATGTTCGGCATGGCGCTGATCTTTCCGCAGGCAAGTGCGGGCGCCCTGCAACCCTTTGGCGCCATCGCCGGCGTTGCATCATCGTTAATTGGTTTCGTGCAGAACGCCATGACCGCCGTCGCGATGACCGTTATCGGCCTCATCCCGTTGACCTCACCGCTTCCCATGGCCATCGGAGTCGCGGGCATGGCGCTTTGTTCCTTGGCGATTTATCTATTTTCTATCCGCCCCAACGCCAGCAGCGGCACCGCCGCATAGACTTCCCCCCAAAACCCTGTAAGAAACACACCTTGTCGTAGGGGCCCGCCTGAAAGCGGGACCCTCCAATCTTTCGATGAGCCCCGATGACCGAACTTAGCCGCCCTCGTCTGCTTCTTTTGACCCTTCTGCTCGGCATGTTATCCATGATCGGTCCGTTCGGCGTCGACGTCTTCCTGCCGGGCATCCCGAAGATCGCCGACGGGCTCGGCACGACGACCAACGCGGTGGCGATCTCGATTTCCTCGTTGATGCTCGGCAACGCGGCGGGTCAGCTTTTCCACGGCCCCCTTTCCGACCGTTTCGGGCGCCGGCCTGTCATATTAGGCGTTCTCGCGCTCTATGCGGTGGCTGCCGCCGGTTCGGCGCTCGCGTCCAGCGTCGAAGTCCTGATTGCCTGGCGGTTCATCCAAGGCACCGCGCAATCGGGCGGCCGCATGCTCGCCGCCGCCGTGGCCCGCGATATGTTCGAGCGGGAGCGCCTGGGCAAGATGCTGTCCGATGTGATGTTCCTTATGTCCCTGGGCGCCATTTTGGGGCCGGTGATCGGCGGCCAGGCAGCTCAGCATCTTTCCTGGCCCTGGCCGTTTTGGTTCATGGCCGGATTCGCCGTCATCGTTTTCGTGCTTTATTTCTTTTTCTTTCAGGAAACATTGGCGCGCAAAGATCCGATGGCGCTGGCGCCGTCCATCCTGCTGTCCAATTTCCTCGCGGTCATCCGCGACGCCACCTTTCTCAAGTATGTAGCGTGCAGCAGTTTCCTGATCGCCGGATTGATCGCCTACATTTCCGCGTCATCGGCGGTGATGATCGGCGGTTTCGGCCTGGAACCGTCCGTCTACGGCTACCTGTTCGCCGCGGTCAACATTTGTCTGTTGCTCGGCACCATGCTTTCCGGGCGCCTCGTCATGCGCCTCGGCCTCAACAACAGCATCATGCTGGGCGCGATCCTCGTGGTCGCCAGCGGTGTCGGCATGGCGGTTCTCGCTTATGCCGATATCGCACGGCCCTTGGCGGTCGTGGCGCCCATGACGGTGTACATGTTCGGCGTCGCCTTCGCCTGGCCGCAGTCGAACGCTGCCGCGCTCCAGCCGTTCCCCACCATGGCCGGTACCGCGTCATCGGTGATGGGCATTATCAATGCGGTAGTCGCCTCGGGGTGCTCGATCGCGGTCAGCACCTTCGATCATGGCGATGCTACCGCCATGGCAAGCACCATCGCCTTTTTCGCGCTGCTCACCGCCGCCGTGTACTTTTTCTGGATCAGGACAGCCGCAAAGGCTTAGCGCCCCGGAAGATCGACCACCATTTCACGGCCGCCAAAACCGTGCACCATATCGTGGCCGCGAACCCGCACTTGGCGGACGCCTTCGGGAATACGCACGCCTGACAACGACCGGGTGAAGGGTTGTTCGTTCACATGCGGGTGCAACAACACGCGGCGCCCGAGCAGTTTGCCGTCGAGCGTGAGGATCTCCCAATTGTCGGCGTAGTGGTCCCAGCCTGTATCGGCATGCCGGAGGGTAACGTCGAACCGGTACGTATTGCCGCTCCCCCGGACCTGTACATCAACGACATCGACCTCGCCGGCGGCGGCCGTTCCCGTTTGGATGGAGACGAGCAGGAGGGCGGCAATGGCAATACGCGGGATCATATTTTGCCGTCCCTCCTCTCGAAAAACGTCAGTCCGGCCAAATCAATCCGGATTGGGCTCCGGGAACTCGTCGGGCCAATTATCCAACACTGACTGCAAATATGCTTTCACTTTTGCGGGATCGAGATCGAGGGACCGTTTGATCTTGTCGACCTCACCCTGGACCTCCAAGGGCACCTTCAGCGAATCCATATAGCGGTTGAACATGTTGAAAAACGCGCTCATCAGCGTGAGTTCCACCATTTCGGCTTCGGAGAAATGTTCGCGGCACGCGTCCCAGACGTCGCGCCGGTCACGCGCCGTATTGAGCGTGACATGTTCGGCCCAGAGAACGGCGTGCCGTTCGCGTGGGCTCAGTTCCGGCGCCGACATATAGTCTTCGGAGCCGATCGCCATAATTTGTTCTTCGGTAATGCCTGCCGCTTGACCAAGCGACGTATTATGCGCGAATCAGTACTTACACCCGTTGAGATGCGAGGTCTTGATGACCGCCATCTCCTTGATGCGCGTCGACAGAAGGCTGCCCGCCCCTTGGCGCTGGAGCACGCCGTTGAACGGTACCAGCATCGTCGCCACCAACGGCGAGTTCGCCATCACCCGATAGGAATTGGGCACGCGGCCCAACATGGCGGTGACCCCGTCGAATAGGGTCGCCACCCGGCCGGTGGCCTCAGCCGGATCGATCATGTCGATCCGCTTATCTTCGTTGGACATAGTTTGTCTTACCTCCCCTAGGAAATTCTTATTGCTCGGCCTTTTTCTTTTCTTCGTAGCGCTTGAGCGCGTCCTCAACCTCGGCGATGTGGGTCACCGACCAATCGCACAAAATGGCGAGGGGTTTCTCGAGCGTGCGTCCTAAATCCGTCAGGGAATATTCCACCTTGGGCGGAATAACGGGATAGATCTTACGTTCGACCAGGCCGATGCTTTCGAGCTGGCGCAGAGTTTGGGTCAGCATCTTTTCCGAAATATCGCCGATATCGCGCTTGAGTTCGGCGTAGCGCATGGTGCGCTTGGACAACCGGCGAATAACCAGCACGTTCCACTTGTTGGACAGATAGCCGAGGATTTTCTGGGCCGGGCGATTGTGAAAGACGCTCCCCGGGCCGGCCGGAGTGGCGTCGCACTGCTGATGTACAACTTGGTCCATGGTTCGCTCCCTATTCGTTCTTGCCGTTTATCGGCAACTTATCGACAAACGCTTACCATCAGTAAGCTACTTACTTATTCGTATGTACAGTACGTTTCGGTACATACATTGTCAATCGTTAGGTACATCGGTATAGACCATAAAATACAAAGACAACACCCTCGTCTTTCAAGACCGAGGGACAAGGGAGAGAAAAAGGAATGGATCTCGGCATCAAAGCCATCTGGTACGACCTGCCGGACGCCGGACGCGACGACTATCTCGACTGGCTGCACGGCACCTATTTGCCGAAACTATTGCAGCGCCCGCGCTATCTTTGGGCTGCACATTTTCAGGTAGATCAAGGAGATAACCGGGTCACCTTCCACGAAAACATGAACCGGGTCGATGATGAAGAGGTCGGCCAGGGCACCCAATTCGTTCTGGTCATGGGCGCGGAAAACCCTCACGTCTTTTTTACCGCCGACGAAGACAACCGGCCCGAGGACGCCGACCCGACGGCCCAGGAAATGGTCGGCCGCCGCATCGGATCGCGCCTGTGCGTCTTCAGCGAAGTGGACCGGGTCAAAGGACCGGAAGCGGCCGCCCGGCCCGACGGCACCACCCTCGGCCCGGCCATACAGTTCGGTAGTTTCCGCACCCGCACCGTCGAACAGGAATTCGACGTCAGCAAATGGTACGCGCAATACCGCCTGCCCGCCGTCGCCGAGATGCCCGGCTGCATCGCCGCCCGCCGCCTCGCCTGCATCGCCGGCTGGCCACACCACGCGGTGATTTATGAATTCGCCTCCATGGAAGCGCGCCTCAACAACTTCCAGAAACACGAATCGTTGGGCGAAGTGAAGGGTGAATGGACCAATCGTGTCGCGCTCGACTACACCTTCCACTCCCCCGGCTCGCCAAGCGTCGCCGAACGCATTTGGCCCGCCGTTAAGTAAACAGTTCCAAGAAACAAAAAGGATTCCACCATGGCTTACGTCCGCATCGTTTCCGACGACGACGCAAATGAAGAACAAAAGGTCGTCATCAAGCACTCCAACGAATTATTCGGCCGCACCGCAAATGCGGTGCGCGCGGCAACCCTCACCCCCAGGCTTGGCCAATCCATTTTCGGCTTCATCGTCGCCGCGCTGCGCGAGGAAATCACCGATATCCTGCCGGTGCGCACCAAGTGCCTGGTGATCCTCAAAACGTCGACCCTCAACGGGTGCGCCTATTGAACGGGCCACAATGTAACGCTCGGTCGGGCGTTGGGATTTGAGGAAGACCTCATCGAAGCCATTCAAGGCGATTATCTGAATTCGGATTACTTCACGGACGAAGAGAAAGCGGCCATGCGCTGGGCCGAGGTGATGACCCTAAAACTCTATCAGGGTGCGCCGGGCAAGCCGCCCGAAGACGGTCCCGCCATGAAGGAACTCAAAAAATATTACGACGACGCGCAGATCATCGAGATCTCCATGGTGTCGGGTTTTTTCAACTTCTGGAACCGCTTCACGGACGGCCTCAAGATCGATATCGAGGACAACCCGGTGATGAACCTGTTCAAGAAATCGACCGCGGTGGATCCGGAAAAATACGTCGCCTTCATGCGCGACTGCTGGTGGAATCACCAGGACAAATAAGCGGCCGGCATTCAGCCACCCATGTGTGATTGGACAAGGGGCCAACAATCGGAGTGATTGTTGGCCCCTTTGTGTAGGTCTATAGTCCTAGAACAACAAAAATATACAGACACTATACAGGCGACTTCACAGTTAATAAGGGAGGCATCAGCCATGGTCCAAGCTCGGACAATTGCCGCCTTGATCGCCGGTGCTGCGGCACTCGGCTTCGCCGCTACCGCGTCTGCGGCCACCAAGATCAAGCTGGCCACCTATGTTCCCGCGCAACATGCGGGCAGCAAGGTTTTCGAAAAATACCTCAAGGAAGTGGCGTCCCGGTCGAACGGCGCCATCGAAATCGAATATTTCCCCGGCGCGCAGCTAGGCCCGCCGCCGAAATATTACGACATGGCCCTCACCGGCCAGGCCGAAATCACACAGTTCCTGCACGGCAATACACCGGGCGTTTTCCCGATGAGTGAGATCGGTACCGTGCCGTTGCTGTTCGGCAGCGCCGAGATCGGCACCAAGGTGATGAACGAGCCCGAGGTGATCAAGTACCTGCTGAAGGAGCACGAGGGTATGCACATCGTGCAGCTCCACACCCATCAGCCGGGCAACATCTTCGCGGGCAAGAACCCCGTTGCCAAACTCGAAGACTTCAAAGGCAAGCGCGTCCGCGTGCCGTCCGGCCCGATCCGCAAACTGGCGGTGTCCCTGGGCGCGGTTCCCTCCGGCGTGCCGCCGACGGAATGGGCCGATTCCCTGCAGAAAGGCACCATCGACGGCGTCTTCACGGACTATGGCGGGGCCGGCGTCGCGTTCCATATCGGCCCGGTAACCAAATACGCGACCGAGCTATATGTCTATGTCGGGACCTTCTGCGTCTGCATGAACCAGAAAGCCTATGACGGACTGCCCGCGGCGGTGCGCCAGGACTTGGACGCGACGGCCGCCAAGCACGCCGCCGAAGTCGGTGTCGCGTTCGACTCGCTCGACGATATCGGCAAGAGAATCATGACCAAGGAAGGCACCCAGCCGATCAACTTGTCGGCCGATGAAAAAGCCAAGCTGCAGACCATTGCGGAAAGCGTCACCGAAGACGCCATCGAGTCGGCCGAAAAGAAAGGCCTGCCGGCGCGCGAATTCTACACCTTGCTGAAATCGCTAGCGGCGAAGCACGCGCAGACGTCCAGAAACTTCTGGAACTAAGCGGAGCCGGCAACAAATGACGGCGTTCGAAAAGGCGGCGAGGCCCTTCGGCTTCGCCGCCGCCGCTCTTCTTGTCCTTCTCATGTGCTACACGGTTTACGCCG
Source organism: uncultured Rhodospirillales bacterium (assembly GCA_913055735.1). Classification (GTDB taxonomy): domain Bacteria; phylum Pseudomonadota; class Alphaproteobacteria; order Rhodospirillales; family UBA2165; genus CAJXKD01. Next base: position 573,109 of record CAJXKD010000002.1, on the reverse strand, counting down.
TGCTGGCGCGTGAGTTTTTCGACCACACGGAACTCGGCCTGGTTGAGTATTCCGAGCTCCTGCTCATGGGAATCATTTTCATCGCGTTACCGGGCGCGGTATTGCGCGATGACAACATCGTCGTCGATGTTGTCGACAATATCGCCCCGAAACGGATCACTCGCCGCCTTTATGTCCTGGGCCTGGTTCTGACCCTGGCGTTCTTCACTGTATCCGCCATCGCCATGATCGAACCGGCCATGGGCAAGCTGCACCGCAACCAATACACCATGGTTATGGAGATCGACCGCTTCTACTTCTGGATCCCCATCCTGTTCGGTTTCTATCTCTCCATCCCCGCGGCCTTGTGGCTGATCGTTCATCGTCTGTGCCGCCGCGAGCCGTCCGTCCCCCACCCCGGCCACGACATCGAGTAGAGCGCAAAAGATGAGTTCCCAATTAATCGGTGTCGTCGCCATGGCGGGCTTGCTCGGCCTTATCCTTTTACGCGTGCCGGTCGCCATTGCCCTCGCCCTTGTCGGTTTTTTTGGATATGCCGCCATCGACGACTTCCACCGCGCCCTGATCGCCTTGGCGGGCACGCCCTACGATCTCACCGACAAATATTCCTTCACCGTGTTGCCGCTGTTCATCCTGATGGGCGCCGTGGCCTCCAAATCGGGCATGTCGGCGGAACTCTACAAGGCCGCCAACGCCATCTTCTCGGGGGCGCGCGGCGCTCTTGCCATGGGTACCGTCGGCGCCTGCGCGGGCTTCGGCGCCATTTCGGGCTCGTCCCTCGCCGCCGCGGCGACCATGTCGCGGGTGGCCATCCCGGAAATGCGCAAGTACGGCTATGCGGAATCCATCGCCACCGGCACCGTCGCTTCGGCGGGGACCCTGGGCTCGTTGATCCCACCATCATTGATTCTGATCATCTATGCCATTGTCGCCGAACAAGGGGTGCCGCAACTGTTCGCCGCGGCTTTGATCCCCGGCATCCTCGCCACCGCCCTGCATCTCGTGGTGATCTGGGGATACGGCAGGATCTGGCCCGACGAATTGCCCGCGGCGGACTCCATGCCGTGGTCAGACCGTCTCGCCGCCATGGTCGGGCTGTGGAAGATCTTCGTGCTGTTCGGCATTGCCGTCGGCGGCATTTATTCGGGTTTCATGAGCCCGACCGAGGCCGCGGGTGTCGCCGCCTTCGTCGCCATCGTGATCGCTTTTGCGACGCGCTCCCTCTCGGTAAGGGATTTCATCGACGCTCTTCTCGAAACCATCTGGACCACCGCGTCCCTATTCCTGATCGTCATTGGTGCCTTTCTGTTCGCTTATTTCATGGCACTGACGCAGCTTCCCAACGCGCTCGGCAACGGCATGGTGGCCATGGGCGCCGCGCCCTGGGTGATGATGCTGATCATCATCGCGTTTTACATCGTGCTCGGCTTTTTTCTCGACGCCATCTCCATGATCCTGATTACCATCCCCATTTTCCTGCCCGTTGCCGTCGGTGCCGGCTACGACCCGATCTGGTTCGGCATCCTGGTGCTGCTGGTCACCGAAGTCGGGCTGATCACCCCGCCCGTCGGGCTCAACATCTTCGTCATACGCGGGCAACTGCCGGACGTGGGCCTCGGCAATATCTATCGCGGCATCCTGCCCTTCCTGTGGGCGCACGCCGCGACGGTATTGGCGCTGATGCTGATCCCGGCCCTCGCCTTGTGGCTACCCGGGGCGCTTTACTGACGGCGCGGCATGGAAAACTCAATCCATTGATAAATAATCATAAATAAAAAATGTTGCTATTTTGTTCTTTTCTATCTAGAGTGCCGCGCTCTAGATGGAGGGAACGATCATGACACTCATCAATTTCGTGAAAGACGGCACCGCCCTCGTGTCCATCATGGGCATGGGCTATCTGGCGATGCTGGTGCTTTGACGCCGACTATTGCGGAGGCAGGGGGCGCGGCCGGCCCTCACTGTCCACCGCGACGTAAGTGAAGACGCCTTCGGTCACTTTGATTTTCGTTTCGAGATTGGCGCGCGCCAGCACCCAGGCCTCGACCTTGACGGTGATGGAGGTCCGGCCCTCGCGCAGCGTTTCGCAATAGCAGGCGAGCAGATCGCCGACGAACACCCGTTCGTGGAAGGTCATCTCCTTGATCGCCACGGTCGCCGTCCGCCCCCGGGCGCGATATTCGACGAAGGTGCCGCCCGCCAAGTCCATTTGCGACAGCAGCCAGCCGCCGAACATGTCGCCCATGGGATTGGTGTCGCGCGGCATGGTGCGCACCAATTGGGTCAGCCGCCCTTTCGGACCGTCGCCCGCACCGTCATTGTTTTGGGGATTGGCCATTGTGGCCCTACTCCTGAATTGTCGCTGCAACACACTATATGTTGATATTTTTCTGGCGAAAGTCTACAGGATTAAGGAAATCCTATCCCATTGATCGCTACACCGCCGCAGATAAATAACCAACACGGCCACCATGGCCAAAACACGGTCAAAAAACGATAAGCGCCCTTCATGACAGACAAAGATCTTTTCGCCGACGCTTCTTCCAAAAAATCCGGCCAAAACAAAACCGGTAAAAAATCGGGCAGTTACTCCGCCAAGGACATCGAGGTCCTCGAAGGTTTGGACCCCGTCCGCAAGCGGCCGGGGATGTATATCGGCGGCACGGATGAGCGCGCCCTGCATCATTTGGTCGCCGAATTGCTCGACAATGCCATGGACGAAGCGGTCGCCGGCGAGGCCAACCGCATCGAGATCGAGCTTGCCGCCGATCAGACCATAACGGTGCGCGACAATGGCCGCGGCATCCCCACCGACCCGCATCCCAAGTTCAAACCCAAGTCGGCCTTAGAAGTAATCCTCACCACGCTGCATTCCGGCGGTAAGTTCAACGACAAGGTCTACGCCGTCTCCGGCGGCCTGCATGGCGTCGGCCTCAGCGTCGTCAACGCGCTTGCCGATCAGCTGACCGTCGAAGTGGCGCGCGACAAGAAGGTCTGGCGGCAGGAATACAGCCGCGGCAAACCCAAAGGCAAACTCAAGGAAGTCGGCAAGGCCTCGAACCGGCGCGGCACCAGCATTTCGTTCCATCCCGACGACAAGATCTTCGGCGCCAAGGCGGCGTTCCGCCCCGCATTGCTCTATCGTATGGCACGGTCGAAAGCCTACTTGTTCAGGGGCGTCGAAATCCGTTGGTCCTGTGACGAGGCGTTGGTCAAGGGCGATAAGGAAACGCCCGCCCAGGCGACCCTGCACTTTCCCGGTGGCCTCGAGGACTTTCTCAAGCAAACCATAGAAAACCGGGCAACTTTCACGCCCAAGAACTTCAGCGGTCAGGCCAATCTCAACACCAGTTCGGGCCGGGTCGAATGGGCCGTCGCTTGGCCAGAGGACGAAGACGAGTATTTCAATTCCTACTGCAATACCGTTCCGACCCCCGAAGGCGGCACCCATGAAGCCGGTTTCCGCACGGCCCTAATGAAAGGTGTCCGCGCCTATGGGGAACTCACCGGCAACAAGGCCGCCGCCAAGGTCAACGCCGAGGACGTATTGGGCGGCGCCTGCGTGATGCTGTCGGTATTCATCCACGAGCCCCAGTTCCAAGGCCAGACCAAGGAAAAGCTCGCCTCGCCCGAAGCGGCGCGGTTGGTCGAAACCGCCGTCAGTGACCATTTCGATCACTGGCTATCGGGCGACCCTAAGGCCGCCAACCGGCTGTTGGAGCGCATTATCGAGCGCAGCCAGGAGCGGACCCGCAAACGCCAGGAAAAGACCCTCAAGCGGCAATCGGCCACCCGCCGCCTGCGCCTGCCCGGCAAGCTTGCCGACTGTTCGCACAATTCGGCCAAGGGCACGGAACTGTTCATCGTCGAAGGCGATTCCGCGGGCGGTTCCGCGAAACAGGCGCGCGACCGGGCGACCCAGGCGGTACTGCCGTTGCGGGGCAAGATCCTCAACGTCGCCAGCGCGTCGGCCGACAAGCTCAATGCCAACCAGGAACTCAACGATCTGGTGGAGGCACTCGGCTGCGGCACCGGGTCGCGCTACAAGGATGAAGACTTACGCTACGACAAGATCATCATCATGACCGACGCCGACGTCGACGGCGCCCATATCGCTTCGCTGTTGATGACGTTCTTTTTTAAAGAAATGCCACGACTTATTGAAAATGGACATCTTTTTATCGCGCAACCTCCCCTTTATCGGCTCAGCCAAGGCGGCACGACGGCCTACGCCATGGATGATGCGCACAAGGACGCGCTGATCGAGGAGTCCTTCAAAGGGCGTGGCAAGATCGAGGTCAGCCGCTTCAAGGGCCTCGGCGAAATGCCGCCCGCCCAGCTCAAGGAAACGGCCATGGCGCCCGCCACCCGGACCCTGCTGCGCGTCACCGTGCCGCACGGCCATTCCACGGAAGAGCAGAAGGAAGCCGAGGATACCGCCCAGGTGGTGGAAAGCCTCATGGGCCGCAAACCGGAACTGCGCCTCGCTTTCATCCAGGCCCATGCCGCGGAACTGGAAGAAGACATGATCGATGTATAAAGTGCGTACCCAAGGGCGGTCATAGAGCCGCCGAACGGGAGGACATCGGATGGATTTCTCGGTCTTGAACTATTGGGGGGTGTTGGCCGCCGCGGTGGCAAGCTTCGTTTTCGGCGCTCTCTATTACCTGACTTTCGGCAAGCAATGGATGGAGGCCCTCGGCAAATCCAAGGAAGAGCTCAAATCCGCCCAGCCGCCATTCGTCTTCGGGATCAGTTTCCTCCTGCAACTGCTCATGGCTTTCGTGCTTGCGGGCATCCTTTATCACATGGGCAACGTGACACCGCGCGCCGGCGTGATTTCCGGTGCCTTCGTCTGGCTTGGTTTCGTCGCCACCACGATGATCACCAATCAGTTCTACGAAGGCGCCAAGCGCATGCAGACCGTGATCGACGGGGTTCACTGGCTGGCAGTATTGGTCATTCAGGGCTTGGTTCTCGGCCTATTCGGCGGCTAGCGGCCAAACACGCCCCAAATTTACAGAAATTTACCAATTCCCGGCCCTTTTGGCGGTGGGATTCGTTGATCTCGGGCTTTTCCGTCACCAGATCATACGAAGATCATGACCGGCGATAATTTCCTTTCCCAGCTGCCCGACGACCCGACGACGGTCGTCCATTTGCTGCTGCACAAATTCCATGAGCGCGCCCAGAAAATCAAGAAATCCACCGAGCCCGTGAGCGAACGCTACGCGGAAGGCAATCTCGATCCCCTGATCGAGTTGATGATCGCCACCAAGGCCTTCGCCGAGCGGATCGACGGGATTTCCCTCAAAAAACCGAAGCTGGGCCCCGACGGCCACAAGAATTTCGATCTCATGGCCGCCTTCTTCGATGAGGTCGAGAAGACGATGGAGCCGCACTTCAAGGCCCAGGCCGAGAAGATCGCCGTCGAACGGATCGAACGCATTGAAATGGAGACCCTGCGGCGCCTGGGCCAAGGTTTCTTCTATGAATTCGACAAGGCGGACGTCGCCAAGCTGGAGAAGCTGACCCACAACCTCCGCAATACGGTCGGTGGATCGAACCTATTCCCCGCCGATTACAAACACCGGCTCCAGATGCAATTGAAAAAGGCGGAATCGGAAGTCGATTACCGGGTGTCCGACCTCGACGCGTTTTGGGGATTGGTGGCCGAAGCCGGCGTGATCACGTCCAAATTCGGCAAGGAGGCGCAGCCGGTTGCCGCCGGCATCCGCCAAATCATCGATCTCGTTTGGAAAGCGCAAGCCAAAGCCGAAGGGTTGCCCCTCGGCGCCCCCTTCCCCAACCTGTTAAACGGAACCGGCACCAAGAAGGCGTAATTTTTCCTACGCGGCCTTCAATGGTTCTTCGAGACCGGTCGTTTCGGCGAAGCCCAGCATCAAATTCATGTTCTGCACCGCGCTGCCTGCCGCGCCCTTGCCGAGGTTGTCGGAAACCGCCGCCAACACGGCTTGGCCGTGCTTGGCGTTGCCGAACACGTAAATACGCAAATGATTGGTCCAGTTGAGCGCTTCAGGATCCAGCTGCGCCACGTGCGCCGCCGCGTCGGCCGGATCGGCGACGCTGACGAAGGTCCGCCCCCGGTACCAATCGGCGAGACAGGCGTGGACGGCATCCACCGTCGGCGTGTCGGGCAGCGCGTCCAGCTGCAACGGCACCTGCACGATCATGCCCTGACGGAAGCGTCCGACGCTGGGCACGAACAGCGGCCGGTGATCGAGCAGAGAGCGCACTTGGATCTCGGGCACATGCTTATGCTCGAGCCCCAGCCCATAGACGAAATAGTCGCTGGAGATAGCGTCCGCAGCCTTGGGGTTCTCCATGCGTTCGATCAGGGCCTTGCCGCCGCCGGTATAGCCAGAAACGGCGTTGATGGTGACCGGAAAGTCGGACGGCACCAACCCTTCGGACACCAACGGCCGGAGGAGCGCCACGGACGACAGCGCATAGCAGCCGGGGTTGCTCACCCGGCGCGCATCCGCGATCCGCATCCCCTGATCATGGGTCATTTCGGCGAAGCCATAGAGCCAGCCGTCGGCGGTCCGATGTGCCGTCGAGGCATCGATCACCCGCGCATCGGGATCGTCGATCAAGGCGACGGCTTCCCGCGCCGCGTCGTCGGGCAAACATAGGATGGAGACATCCGCCTCGGCGTGGGCGTCGCGGCGCGCCGAGGCGTCCTTGCGCACCGCTTCGTCGAGGCTGATGAGCGATACATCGGAGCGGCCCTCGAGGCGCGCGCGAATCTGCAACCCCGTGGTTCCCACTTCACCGTCGATGAATATCTTCGCCGTCATGATCCCAAGTCCGTTTTGCTGGTCCGTTTGTTAGTCTGTGCCTTTACGCCCTTGCCAACTCAGGGGTTCCCCGCTGCCCACCGCCGCGTCGCAGCCACCACACGCCGAGATAAACGAACGGCGTATCGAGCGCGGCGATCGCCACCTTGGCGCCCCATTCGCCGTAAAAGATCTGCCACAGTTCCGCCGTTCCATAGACGCCATACAAGGCCGCCGCCGTCCAAATGAACGTATCGAGAGCTTGCGACACAACGGTGCATAAATTGTTACGCAGCCACAAATAGCGCCCACCGGTCTGGGCTCGAATTTTGGCGAAGAACCACACGTCGAAGGTCTGGCTGATGGCATAGGCCAGCAGGCTTGCGACGATGATCCGCAAACTCGAATCCATCACCGACAGGAAGGCCGGCTCGCTTTCCCAGAAGGACGCCGGCGTCCAATGGATCGAAAGTTGGATCAGCCCGAACACCACGATCAAGGTCGCGAATCCCGCCCGGACGACCCGGTGCGCGGCGCGGCGCCCATAGACCTCGGAAAAGATATCGGTGATGGGAAAGGTTATGGAATAGGCCAGCACGCCCGCCGTCACCACGATGCCGAACCCGACGTCGATGAGCTTCACGGCCAGCGGCGCCGCAATGATTAGGCCGCCGACGAAAATGCCGGTCAGCAGCATGACCCCCTTGGGGATTTGGTCTTCTCTCTCGGTTACCATCATTGTTCTCTTTCTTGGTTCGATGTCGTGAACGGGACTATTACAACGAAAAAGGGCGTCCCGTGAAGGACGCCCTCTTGCCAGTCTTTAGAGCACCTTCGCGGATTAGCGCTTGGAGAACTGATAGCTCCGTCGCGCCTTGGCGCGGCCATACTTTTTCCGTTCCACCACGCGGCTATCGCGGGTCAGGAAGCCGACCTTCTTGAGCGCCGAGCGCAATTCCGGGTCGTGATAGGTCAGAGCCTTGGAAATGCCGTGACGCACCGCACCCGCCTGGCCGGACAAACCACCGCCGGTCACCGTGCATACCACGTCATATTGGTTCGCCCGGTTCACCACCTGGAAAGGCTGGTTGATCACCATGCGCAGCACCGGACGCGCGAAAAATTTTTCCACGTCGCGGCCATTGACCGAAATCTTGCCACTGCCCGGTTTGATCCACACCCGGGCCACGGCATTCTTCCGCTTGCCAGTGGCATAGGCACGGCCTTGTTCGTCCACCTTGGGTTCGGCGGGCTCGGGCATATCCAATGCGCCGGGGGCCGCAGCCGTCCCTTCCAGCGCATCCTTGAGGTTCTCTAGGGTCGCCGCTTCGTCAGCCACGATCAGACGCTCCTCTTGTTCTTGGGGTTCATGGCCGCGATGTCGAGCACCTGCGGCTTTTGCGATTCATGCGGATGGTCGGGACCAGCATAGACGTGTAGCTTGCGCATCTGCTGACGGCCCAGGGGGGAGCGCGTAATCATCCGCTCCACCGCCTTGAGGATCACCCGTTCCGGGTGAGCGCCGTCGAGAAGCTGCTCCATGGTGCGCTCCTTGATGCCACCCGGGTACCCGGTATGCCAATAAAATTTCTCGTCAGTCCGCTTATTGCCGGTGAGGTGCACCTTCTCCGCGTTGACGACGATGATGTTGTCACCGCAATCGATGTGCGGCGTGTACATGGGCTTGTGCTTACCGCGCAGGCGCATGGCGATAATGCTGGCCAGACGGCCGAGCACCAGGTCCTGGGCGTCGATCACAAACCAATCCCGCTTCACATCGGACGGTTTTGCCGAATAGGTTTTCATTTTCTTGTTCCATCTAGCGGCCGGAAAAAGACCCCGGCCGGATCGGTGAAATCACTGCGGCGGTCCCCAACTCAGCAGGGTCCGCCGACGAGGCGCGGAGTATGCCACCACAAATCTCACTGTCAACGCCAAAAAACGCCTAATTTGAATAACTTAGAATTGCGGTAATATAATACCTCAAAATGAGGTCAAAGGAGGATACGCCGGGGTTTTTACCCCCTTGCGGATCGGCGCGCAAAGCCGGATTGTTGTATCTGTTGGGAAATAAGGGAGGAGATGATGCCAGACGGCAGCGGAACAAACGAAGCGATCCTGTTGCGGGACGACCGCGACGGTATCTGCACCCTCACCCTCAACCGGCCGGAGCGGCGCAATCCCCTCTCGACCGCCATGTTGAGCGCCCTTCAGGACCAGTTCGACGCCATCGCCAAGGACAAATCGGTGCGTGTCGTGGTCATCGCCGCCAACGGCCCGGTCTTCTCCTCGGGGCACGACCTCAAGGAAATGCGGGCCGATTCCAGCTACGACGCCATTCACGCCCTGTTCCGGCAATGCTCGCGCATGATGACCACGATCACCCAGATGCCGCAGCCGGTCATCGCCCGGGTACACGGCATCGCCACTGCCGCCGGGTGCCAGCTGGTTGCCGCCTGCGATCTTGCCGTTGCCGCCGATACGGCGCGTTTCGGCACGCCTGGCGTAACCAATGGGCTGTTCTGCTCGACACCGATGGTGGCGCTGACCCGCGCCGTCGGCCGCAAGGCCGCTATGGAGATGTTGTTGATGGGGGAATTGGTGGACGCGAACACCGCCCTGCGTTTCGGGCTCGTCAACCGGGTGGTGCCGACCGAAAAGCTCGACGAGACGGTCGCCGAGTTCGCCGAGAGTATCGCCGGGCGCTCGACCCTGACCATCTCGACCGGTAAGGGCGCCTTTTACAAGCAAATGGAAATGGATCTGGTCGAGGCCTACGACTTCACCAGCGACATTATGGCGCGCAACATGCAGGCCCACGACGCCCAGGAAGGTATCGACGCCTTCCTGCAGAAACGGCCCCCCGAATGGCAGGATCGCTAACCGCCCGTGACCACGACGACTTATAGCGACGATTATCTGCGCGAAATCCTCGGCGCCGTCCGCACCATCGCCATGGTCGGCGCGAGCCCCGATTGGGTGCGGCCCAGCCATTTCGCAATGAAATACCTGCAGCGCAAGGGGTACCGGGTGATCCCAGTGAATCCCCGCGCCGCCGGCACCGAGATCCTCGGTGAGAAAGTCTACGCCTCCCTCGCGGACGTCCCCGACCGCATCGACATGGTCGATGTCTTCCGCAACTCCGACGCCGCCGGACCGATCACCGACGACGCCATCGGCTGCGCTAAGGAAAAAGGCATCACCGTCATCTGGATGCAGTTGGGCGTGGTCAACGAGGCAGCCGCCGAGCGGGCGCGGGCAGCCGGTCTCAAGGTGGTAATGGACCGCTGCCCCAAGATCGAATATGGCCGGCTGTTTACGGAACTCGGCTGGTCGGGTGTAAACTCCGGGATCATCTCGGCCAAACGGCCGAAAGCACGCCCCTAGCAGAACGCGCAACCAGGAGAGACAGAATGAGCGACGATGGCCCGGACGCGCCAGCCGGTTTCGGCTTCGACACCAAAGCCATTCACGCCGGCGCCCGTCCCGATCCCATCACCGGCGCGCGCAACACACCCATCTATCAAACGACGTCTTACGTGTTCGAAGACACGGAGCACGCTGCCGATCTGTTCAACCTGTCACGCTTCGGCTTCATCTATTCCCGCCTCGGCAATCCGACCGTCTCGGTCCTCGAGGAACGGGTAGCGAGCCTGGAAAACGGCCGCGCCGCTTTAGCGGCCGCGTCGGGGCACGCCGCCCAGTTCGTCACCTTCTTCACGTTGTTGGAGCCCGGCGATCATTTCGTCGCCTCGCGCAATCTCTATGGCGGGTCAGTGACCCAATTCGGTCACAGCTTCAAGCGATTGGGGTGGAACTGCACGTTCGTCGATCCCCACGACCCGGAGAACTTCAAGAACGCGATCACCGGCAAGACCAAGGCGATCTTCCTCGAAGTGCTGGCTAATCCCGGCGGCATGGTCGTGGACCTCGAGCCCATCGCCGAGATCGCCCGCGAGGCGGGGATCCCGGTGATCGTCGACAATACCCTCGCCTCCCCCTATCTGTGCCGACCGTTGGAATGGGGGGCCGACATCGTCATCCACTCGACGACGAAATATCTGTCGGGGCACGGCACCTCCATGGGCGGCGTGATCGTTGAATCGGGACAATTCGATTGGACCAAGGGCGGCAAGTTCCCATCCATGACGGAACCGGATCCCGCCTATCACGGGCTCACCTTCTACGAGACCTTCGGCGACTTCGGCTTCACCACCAAGGCCCGGGCCGTTGCCTTGCGCGATTTCGGGCCGACCATGGCACCGATGAACGCCTTCATGACCATCACCGGGATCGAAACCCTGCATCTCCGTATGCAGCGCCACGTCGAGAATGCGCAGGCCGTCGCCGCGTTCCTCGACAAGCACCCCGCCGTCGCTTGGGTCTCGTACGCTGGCCTCCCCGAGAGCCGTTATCACGCGCTCGCCAAGAAGTATCTGCCCAAAGGCCCGGGTGCGGTGTTCACCTTCGGGCTCAAGGGTGGGTTTGACGCGGGCGTGCGCGTGGTTGAAGGCGTCGAGTTGTTTTCCCATCTAGCCAATGTAGGGGATACGCGCAGCTTGATTATTCATCCAGCCTCCACGACCCATCGCCAACTTACCGAGGACCAGCAAGTGGCCGCCGGCGCGGGGCCCGATGTCATTCGCCTATCTGTCGGATTAGAAAGCGCGGACGATCTGATCCGTGACCTGGATCAAGCCCTCGCCCGCACCAATGGGGCATAACTAAAAGCCGTTATGGAAAAGCTGCGCCGCCGTACATACGCCTTTCTCGAACTATCCGTCCCGGGCGATCACTACGGGTACTGGTTCGACCGCTTCATGATCGTCTTGATCTCGGCCAACGTGATCGCGGTCATTCTGGAATCCGTGCCGTCGCTAGCCGTGGTGCACGGCCCGCTGTTCGACGCCTTCGACGTCATCTCCGTGCTCATCTTTTCGGTGGAATACCTGCTGCGCGTCTGGGCCTGCACGGCGGATCACGGCAACGACTACAAGCACCCGATCCTCGGCCGCCTCAAATACATGGCCACCCCCATGGCCATTGTCGATCTGTTGGCCATTCTGCCGTTCTATCTCGGTTTCTTTATTACTCTCGATCTCCGCGTGCTGCGGGTCTTTCGGCTTCTCCGGCTGTTAAAGTTGACCCGCTATTCGCCGGCCCTCGCGATCATCGGCAATGTGATGCGGGCACAATCGAAGGCGTTGACCGCGGCCGTGTTCATCATGCTGATGGCGTTGGTTCTGTCGTCGAGCATCCTCTACATCCTCGAGCACGAGGTGCAGCCAGATAAATTCGGCAGCATCCCGGAGGCTATGTGGTGGGGTCTCGCAACCTTGACCACGGTCGGTTACGGCGACGTCACGCCGATCACGCCCCTCGGTAAGCTCGTCGGCGCGGTTACCATGATCGTCGGTATTGGCATGTTCGCTCTGCCGACCGGCGTTATTGCCATCGGCTTCTCGAACGAAATCCGCAAACACGAGTTCATCGTCAACTGGCGGCTGGTCGCCAAGGTGCCGTTGTTCGAGGAAATGGACGCCGCGCAGATCGCCGAGATCGTCAATCTGCTGCATCCTCTCGTGGTGCCGCCGCGCCACGCGGTGGTGCGGGTCGGCGAGCCGGCGGAAAGTATGTTCTTCGTGATCTCCGGCGAGCTCGAGGCCGACATCCACCCCACCCCCATCCACCTCGGGCCCGGTGACTTTTTCGGCGAGGTTGGCCTGTTGAGCGACTCGGTGCGCCGTGCCGATATCGTCTCGCTCACCGATTGTCAGTTGCTCGAACTGTCGGCGGAAAATTTCTGGCAATTGGTCGACATGCATCCCGATCTCGGCGACCGGGTACGCGAGGTGCTGGAAAGCCGTCTGGCGATCCTCGACGATGCCACCACCGGTGTCGTCAATTCGCCATCCGGCTAAACCCAAATTTTAGGCACAAAAAAGACCCCCGGAGGCCCGATCGCTCGGACACCCCGGGGGGTGGCTAATTTTCTAATTTGTGTTTGCGTCAGCTGTAGTCGGGAAGGAAGCCGACAACTTGAACGGCAACTTGCTCGGCAGTGTCGAAGTTTGTCGTATCGATGTTGAACGCAGCATGCGTTGCGGCATCATAAAATTCGAGTGTGAGCCAATATCGCGTTGTGCCGTTGACGTCGACATTACGCCTGGCCAAGACACACCGTACATCGGTATCCGTGGTGTTGGTCTGCATTGTCGCGATCGCGGCAATGCTGGCATTATTTGCTTCCACCATCGAAGCAGTGTTCAACAGAATTCTGTTCGTAGACGCGCTACTAATCTTTGCGCCGGCCGCAAACGCCGTGGTGCTATCGTTACCCGACGGCGTCGTGGTGACAGAAGTCGACGCACCGTTGATCGCCCCGGCAAATGGTAGACTGCCGAGTTCCGTAACCGTATTCCGGAAGTAGTGCCGAAAATCTGTCGTGGCGCCTATCCGGGCAATATAAAATGTAAAGGCATTCCAGCGGCCAACACCGAGACCGAGTTTGCTGCCTTCTCCTGTATCATTACGGATTGCATCCCGAAGCACGGAATAGTCCACCGCCTTGCTATCAGGATCGGTGACGTAAAACTCGTTAGTGTCGGCAAGCGACATGATGTTGGTTAGTTGCGATAGTTTTTGGTCAGCCATTGGTCGTTCCTCCTGAATCAAGGTTGAAAATCTGTGGAAAGTGGCGTCGTGGTTCCTCCTCCGACGCCGAACGCCCCCGCTCCTCAAGAGAGCAGGCGCGCGTCATTGTGCAGCCAACAATCGGTCGGCAACCAAGTACCTGCGCCCGGTCGCTGGGGATTAAGAGAGATTTGTTGCTGGATCTATAACTAGGTGAGACGCGAATTGATCCGGCATTCTATGAAACCGGGTGTCTTTCCGATGTAGTTGCTATGCATACACAGGAATGAAACCCTGAACGCCGATGTTGACATTTTCGTCGGGCTCGATGTTTGTCGTATTGATGTCGAACAGTGTTCTGTCCGGCGTCTGGTAGAAGGAGAGTGTGAGACGGTTTCGCGTTACGCCATTCACGTCCGAACTCAGTATTCCTGGTGCAACGACAATGTTCGTACCCGTGCTCACTGAGTAGACACTCGTCATCACGGAGAGGTCGTCGGTGAACCCCGTATAGTTCGTGTCCAAAATGATGACATGGTTCAATGTATCGTACCGGATCGCTCCCGCCGTGAATGGGGTCGAAGAATTCGTTCCTGTCGGTAATGTGCTCGGTGTCGAAGATGCACCGTTCACACCGATGTAGTTAGGACTGGCAGGAAAATAGTGTTCAAGAGTACCAGCGTTATTGCGAATTAAGATTCTGAACGAAACCCACTGCATGCCAGCGAGATGAAGCGTGTCGCCGTTTTCCCGGATTTCGTCGCGGAGGTCCGAGAACGTTACATTTCTTTTCAAGAGAAGCTCTTCCGAGTCACAAATCGAAGTGCTACTGGCCATTTATCGTTACTCCTAGTTCGAGGTTGAAAATTTGCGGAAGTGACGTCGTGGGTTCCTCCTCCGACGCCGAATGTCATTCCGAATCCGCAAGCAACAGGCGCGCGCCATCGCACCGCCGACAATCAGCCGGCAGCCAACAAACTGCGTCCGGTCGTTAAAGGGTCGGGAGAGGTTTCTTTATTGATTTTGAATAGACGTTAAGCGTAGTCGGGCAAGAACCCTGCGTAGGCTACGCGGATTTCATCGGTTGAAGATGTAGCGGTCAGATCAAACGGATTCGTGAAACTTCCGGCATAGAAAGCAAAATACAGCCGTGTTCGGGTCGTTCCGTTGATATTCCATGAGATGACCGATGGGTAGACCCAAATATCGGGTGTCGGCGTACCATTGATAGTAACGACAGCGGGGCCAAGACACGGAATCTCACTGAGTTTTGACGAAAGATCGGCCGTGTCGAAGACAAGATTGCTGGTATTGATCGAAAGTATTTTCGCCCCAGCAGCAAATGGAGTTGTAGAATCGTTCCCATCCGGCGTCGCGGTAAATGATGTCGATGCGCCGTTGATTCCACCACCCAACATCGGTGTCGCGGAGGCATTATCCCAAGGGTTCATCAGGAAACGATGCTCGAGATATCCGCTGGTATTCTTAAGATGCAGCAAAAAGACATTCAGTTTGCTGGAACCGAAGCCGAAATTTCCGGAACCCGAGCCACCGGCTCTGATCGCATCGCGAAGGACGGAATAATCGACCGCCTTGCTGTCGGGATCGGTGGTATAGAATTCGTCGCTATCGGCGAGCGACGTGATGTTGGTCAGTTGTGAGAGTTTCTGATCAGCCATGTGATTACTCCAATAAAAGGTAATCGCCGGTCTCGAGGAGCAGGAAGCCGGTATCGTCTTCCAGCAGCAGCCCATTCCCATCGGTGGGACCGCTGCCCTCGTCGCAGCATTGGTTGTCGGTGAGGCCGCGTGTCACCGCGTGGGTCACGCAGCAGACCACATCGCGGATGACGCTCATTGGCTGATCCGGTACGCGAGCGTGCCCGATGTATAGGTCGAACAGTTGAAGCGGTACTGCACGCCGGCTTCGGGCTCGTCGGCGACCTTCTCGGCGTCGGTCTCGTAGCTCTCCACCGTCACCCAATTGGTGCCGTTGTCGAAGGAGCGCTGCAATGCAACAGTCCCGACCCCGAACCCGGAAACGCTGACGTTGAAGGGGCCATTGATGTTGAGCGCGGGCGATTGACCGGTCGCCGTGAAGGTACCGGCCATGACTTTGGTTGCGTCACTCATAGGAAGTGTCCTTTCATGTGAAAGAGTGGGTCCCTGGTGAATACCCACCACCGCCGATGAGACCCTGGAGAACCGGCGGCGGGGAAAGGCTCAGTTGACTTGCGATGCTGCAGCCCCCCGGAGGGGGTAAAACAGTTAAAAGCGTGCGGCGGCTAGAGTTCGGCGTCGAGCCAAATGTTGTTCCCGCCGATCCAGGAAAGCGTATTACTGAGACCATTCGCGACGGTGGTCAGTCCCGAAAATCCGCCGAGCAAGACCGTCCGGCCGCCCATGTTGTTGCCGCTTGAACTGAGCACGGTAATTCCAGACGACGTGTAGTTCACAGCATGGTCATCCGAAAGTGAGATTTCTTCAGGAACGTACTTCGTCGGCGGAACACGCATATCGACGGGAAAACGTACGTTGAGCCAGACGCTGCTGGACGTGGCCACATTCACGTAGCCGCCGTTATACAACTGGAAATACCGCATGCAGCGTTGCAACTCCGTCGGGGTCTGCGGAGCGGTAAAGGCGGTTGCCACGGCATTCGCCTCCAATTTGAGGTTGCCGAGGAACAGCTGATCGTCAACGGTCGCGTCGGTATCGTCGACCCAGATGAAGACGGCCAAGTTGTTGATCCCCGAGCCGAGGGTCACGTTTTCCACCGAGATACTCAAGTAGCTGGACGACAACGTGATATTCGACGGCGTATTGAGGTAGGCCCAGTTCGCTGCCAACGTGGGGTCTGCTCCCGCAACACCCCAGGCACTTACTACATCGAGTGTCACCGAATCCGCGGTCCCCGTCCATTCGAGGATGCCGACCCGGATCGTCTCGAGTGTCGCGTTGCTGCCCCCAATCTTTGCCTGTAACGAAAGCGAGACTGGCTGACTTGCGAAGGCCGCTGAGATATCACTCTCCAGCACTTGCAGCAGACCGAACTTCTTGTTGGCCGTTTCCACTTCGAGTTTGGCCGCGTTCTTGCCGCGCGGTGGACGGTTCGCCACGTCCTGGGAAACGTCCACGATATCATTGCCATCGCTCAGCAGAACCCAGCGATCGAAGGTATAGTTGCCGTCGTTGTTAGCCTGGAATGTCGTTGAATCGAACGTCGCACCGCGTTGGGAGATGGCAAAGTCCGGGTTGAACAGTAGGTTTTCGAAAGTTGCGTCACTCGCGTCGCCGCGAATGGCATCGCGGAGCTCTGAGAACGTTACACTCCTTTTGAGGAGAAGTTCTTCCGCGTCACATATTGATTGGTCAGCCATTGTCTTTTACTCCAAATTGATTTGTCACGGATGGGTCAGTCAGGAAACACCGTGCCGCATGGCTACGGCGACACGCCGCCGGCGAGACTCGGACGACCGGCGGCGGGAATTCGATGCGGACATATGAAAATGGCGCCGCCCGGAAAGGGCCGCGCCATTCGCTCGCCAGCGTTATGTGTTTGATATTTCTATGCGAAGCCGGAAACGAAACCGCCCGCGGCGGGCCGCGGGCGCATCTCTTCCGATCATGACGAAAATTTATAGCAAAAGCGTAGCATGCGTAGCAATCATTTTTTGAATTTTTTTCTAATTTTTCCTACCGCATACATAAGAAAAGAATGAATTAGAGCGGTTTCAGGCATCTCGAAGCACCTTCTCGATCCGCTCCAGCGCCCAATCGATCTGATCTTTCGTGATGATCAGCGGCGGTGCGAAACGCACGATGTTGTCGTGGGTTTCCTTACACAGGATGCCTGCCTCCTTGAGGGCTTCGGTATATTGCCGGGCGCCGCCCGCTTCTTCATGGAACTCCACGGCGATCAGCAGCCCCCGCCCCCGCACTTCCTTGATCTCGTTGACGCGCAACTTCTTCAGGCCGTCGACAAAATAGGTCCCCTGCTTGGCCGCGTTGTCGATCATGCCCTCCTCAACCAGCACCTTCAGCGCCGCGCGCGCGATGGCGCAGGCCAGTGGGTTGCCACCGAAGGTGCTGCCGTGCTCACCCGGTTTCAAAACGCCCAAGACCTCGGTATTCGAAAGCACCGCCGAGATCGGATAGTAGCCGCCCGACAGCGCCTTGCCGACGAGCGTGACATCCGCCTCGATCCCCTCATGCTCCTCGGCAAACAGCTTACCGGTGCGGCCGAGACCGGTTTGGATTTCATCCAACACCAGGACAACGTTCTCGCGCGTACACATCTCGCGCAGTGCCGTCAGATAGCCATCCGGCGGGATGATCACCCCGCCCTCGCCCTGGATCGGCTCGACCAACACGGCAACGGTATTGGGCGTGATCGCTTTTTCGACGACGGCGGCATCGCCGAAGGGCACGATCTTGAACCCCGGCGTGAACGGACCGAACCCGTTGCGCGCCGTCGGATCCGTCGAGAAGCCGACGATGGTGATGGTGCGGCCATGAAAACCGTTTTCGAAGACGATGATCTCGGCCTTGTCTTCCGGCACACCCTTGACCTCATAGCCCCATTTCCGCGTCGCCTTAATCACCGTCTCGACCGCCTCGGCGCCGCTGTTCATGGGCAGCACTTTGTGCGAGTTGGTGAGCGCGCAGATTTCTTCATAGAAGCGCGGCAGCTGATCGTTACGGAAGGCGCGCGAGGTCAGGGTCAGCTTACCCGCCTGCTCGATCATCGCCTCGCGGATTTTGGGATGGCAGTGCCCTTGGTTGACCGCCGAGTACGCCGACAGGCAATCGAGGTATTTGGTGCCGTCCACGTCCCAGACCCACACGCCCTCGCCGCGCGTCAGCACGACGTCAAGCGGATGATAATTGTGCGCCCCAAGTGTCGATTCGATATCGATCAACTGTTGCGCAGTCTTGGACGTGCCGGACATTTTCTCGCTCCTACAGCGTTGCGTACAACGTTGCCTACAACGTCGAGTGATGGCGGCTCAGAATCTGTTCGCCGAAGAGGCTTTCCACCAAATCGACGATAAGTTCGGCGGTACGGTTCTGGTCGTCGTAGGCCGGGTTCAGTTCCGCGATGTCGAGTGATCCCATCAAACCGGAATCGTAGATCATTTCCATGCACAGCTGGGCCTCCCGGTAGGTTGGCCCGCCGGGAACCTGCGTCGCCACACCGGGCGCAATGGATGGATCGAGGAAATCCACGTCGAGGCTGACATGCAGGTGCCCGCCGATATCTCCCAAGCGTTGCAGCACGCCGTCCATGACGGAACGCATACCCCGCTCGTCGATCTCGCGCATGTCGATGACCGTCAAACCGTTTTCGCGGACCAGTTCCTTCTCGACGTGATCGACGGACCGGATGCCGACCTGAACGACCCGGCCGATGTCGATCATCGGGCTCATCGACCCGACCTCCAGTAGTTCAGCAGGTCCCTGTCCCGTGACGACCGCAACCGGCATGCCGTGGAGATTTCCTGATTGCGTGGTCTGCGGCGTGTTGAAGTCGGCATGCGCGTCCAACCAGAGGACCGAAAACGGCTTACCGGCTTCACGGCAATGATCCGACACGGCGGCGATTGAACCGATCGATAGCGAATGATCGCCACCCATTAAAATGGGAATGTTGTTCGCATCCAGATCGCGTTTGAATGCGTCCCGGACGGCGGCACACCAGGCAACCACTTCCTTGAGGTGCCGATAGCCCCGCACCGGTTTGGGGCTCCAGTTACTCGGGCCCGCCAGATTGCCCCGGTCGATGACGCCGTAGCCGAGCCGGTTAAGCGCTTCATGGAGACCGGCCACGCGCAAGGCTTCGGGCCCCATGGACCCGCCACGGGCGCCTGCCCCGATATCCGTGGGCGCGCCAATCAAGGAGATCGATTTATCCCGGGTCATAGCCACTTGTACCCCTCCCGCCCCTACAATTTGGGGCCGAAAACCGGCGGATACCAGGGTTGACAGAAAAGGTCGCGAAACCCGCTAAAACCAGGGCCAAAAGCGCCGCCAGCGGGTGGGCCGAATGACGAAATGGCCGTCTTCGACCCGGCCCGGGACCAATTCCTCAAGGGGCAGCGGCGGTGTGGTCGGCGCCATCTCCAGGAGCCGGCGGACCCGTTCGGCGGTCTCCGGATGGGTCCGCAGGAAGGATGGCTCGGGCGGGCGGCGCTGCGGCAACCACCCGCGCAGCCACAAGAGCTTTCCGTGATCCGCCTCGATTTTCTCTAACGCGGAGGCAAGCCCTCTCGGATCACCGCAAATTTCCACGGCGCTCTCGTCGGCGGCAAATTCGCGGGTCCGTGATACCGCCAACTGGATCAAGGCGCTGATCAACGGCGCGAAGATTAGAAGGATAACACCCACCAGCGGGAACAAATGCTCGCCGCTGGCATAGAGCGGCAATTGAAACAACAACAGGACGAGCCCGGCGAACGACAACGAACGTGTCAGGCCGGTAATCAAGTCTGCGATCCGCATCACCGCCAAATCGCGATTGCGCACGTGCGACATCTCGTGCGCCAACACCGCCGCCGCCTCGCGAACCGACAATCCGTGGATCAACCCGCCGGTAATGGCGATTGCCGAGCTGCCATGTGCACCGCCGACGGTAAAGGATTGGCGCAGTTCGCTGGAAATATAGAAAAGCTCGGGCATCTTTGCGATCCCGGCACGGTCCGCCAACAAGCGGACGATATTGAAGAGATGCGGCGCCTCCTGAAACGTCAAACGGCGCGCACCCAGAATGCGCATGATGAATTCAGGCGGCGTCTGGTAGCCGATATAGAGAAAACTGGCACCGAAGGCGACGGTCAGCAAAACGCCGTTCACCCCGAGAACGATCCATCCGATCAACGCCAGCAAGCCGGCCATCATCATCAGGAGCAATCCGGTCGTTACCCAATTTTCAATGTGATGGCCCCTATGATGGCTATGGGGCGCCATCGTCCGCATTTCCTACCCCTCGGCAGCGATCCGCTGCTGGTCCAGCATGTGTGCAACCCGGTTGAACACGGTGTCCCAATCTCCGGGTTTAGGTTGGCGGACGACCCGAATGCTCGGATGCCACAAATGGTCATCCCCCTTGGGGCCGAACCGCCATTCTGGAACGTAGGACAACAAGGTCCAGGTGGGAATGCCCAATGATCCCGAGACCTGGATGGTGGAGTTATCGACGGAAATAACCAGATCCATGGCCGCGACCTGCGCCGCCCAATCATCCATGCTCTCCAGCGGATTGATTTCCGGATCGCGGTAGATGGGGGCGCCTGTCCGCTGCATGGCTTTCACCAAATCGCTGTCGATATCGCCGTACTGGAGACAGATGATGCGGCAATCCAGACGCCGCAGAATGCCATCCCAGAGTTCGAGCGGTGCGCTGCGCTCGACCCCTTTCACCGGATTGCCGCTTCGCCACGAGATCCCCACCAAGCGTCCTGGGCCGAGCGCTTCGTAACGGGCCCGGCACGCGGCGGTCTTTTCCGGATCGGCAACGAGATACCGTCCGGGCTCGCGGGGAAAGGCTTCCGCACTCCGGCGGAAATGACGGCATAGCGACGCCATTGGCGTTTGCACGTCGATCCCTGCCTGCTCGATCGCCGGATCGGGCGGGTCCTGGCGTACGACCACTGTCGCATCGGGATAGGAGCGTTCGAACAACGGCTTGAAGCGATCGTTGCATTCGATCACCAGATGACCGGCGGCACGGGCGACATCGGGCAAGGTATTGGCAAACATGATCTCGTCGCCCACCCCCTGCTCGCTCCACACGAGGATCGTCTTGCCGGCAAGATCGTCGCCCTCCCATAGAGGATAAGGAAAGGCGCGCCGTGTCGAGGGGAACTCCGGACACTGCCAGCGCCATTCGTATTCGTCCCAGCCTTCGTCGAATTTGCCCTGCATCAATAGCGCCATGGACAGATTGAAATGCGCCTGAGCGAAGTCCGGATTCAATTCAACTGCCTGACGCAAGTGTTTCTCGGCCTTGTCCAATTCCAGCATGTCGGCGAAGGCATTGCCGATATTGTTATGCGCCTCGGGCGAATCCCGATCGAGGGCCAATGCCTTGTTGAAATGATCCATCGCCGCGTTGCGCCGTCCTTGCGCCGACAGAACATTGCCGAGATTGACGTGTGCGCTCACGAGCTTGGGATCGTAATGAAGGGCACATTCGTAGGCATCGATCGCGCCTTCGAGATTTCCCAATGCGGCCAGGGCATACCCCCGCGCCTCAAAGTTGGCCGGGTCTTCGGGTTCGCGCTCCACGGCGAGATCGGCAGCGGCAAGTGCGAGTTCGTGGCTGCCGGCGCGCACCAGGAAATGGGTCAAGCGCCGGTAAAGGCTCAAATCATCCGGCACGAGATCGATTGCTTCTTCGAGCGTGCCCGCCGCCGCGCCGAACGCGCCGTTGTCGGCGAACGCGCGCGCTTGGCGGTTGACGGTTCTCAGGAATCCCCGCCGGACATCTTCGCGAGTGCTATCGACGAGTAAGGCGAGGCGGAAGGCCTCGAGCGCATTGTCGTATTGCCGTTGCTCGGACAAGACCGTTCCAAGGCCGAACAAAGCGTCGACATTGTCCGGTTTGGAGCTAAGGACCTGTAGCGCCAGTGCCTTGGTTTCATTCAGCTTGGCGTCGAGCTCTTGCGAGACTTCGCTTGCGGGCGCCGGCTCTTTCTCCATTACGTCATCTGTCATGGGAAGCCCTGCCCCGGCACCCTGCGTTAGGCCGGTACATGTTCACGATGATCCAGCCCGGAAACGATCTTCGATTCGCCATAGCTGCGCCCTGGTATGTTGCACCACACCAGTGATTCCGGAATGTCGTAAAGTTGGTCGCATCCCTTGCAGTAGGAAATATCGTCGAAACGCCCTTCGCGGTGGGCGCTACGCAACTCGCTATAGGCCTCGCCGCCGACAACGTCGGCGATGGATTGATCGTCGAGGTGGCCAAGAACCGCCTGCGAGTCCTTGCCCAACACCATGCAACAGGCGACGACCGCCGCGTGGTGGCCTTGCAGCCCGCCGGCGCGTACCTGCAACAAGGGAGAGAACGGGCGGCCGCAGGAACGGCGTTCCGCCGATTGCGCCAAGCCCGACCGGGCGTAGGGCGATTCGTAATCGCCGGACCAGTTGTGCATGAGCCAAACTTCGCCATAAGCACCGGTAAACTCGACCCAGTTCCGCCGATAGGCGGCGATCTCTACCTCCGCCTGGGCCACATCCGTCACCAAATGATATAGGTGCACTTCCGATTTTCCGCCCAGTTCCCGGTTTAAGTCGTTGAAACGGCGGACGTTCGTGCGGACCTGTTCGAATGCATCCTTGCTCATCCACCGGTGATAACTTTCCCGGTCATAACCGATGGCGGAAATGCGCAGCACGTCAATGCCGGCGTCTATCAGGCGCCGTGATAGTTTTTCGTCAAGGCGGAAACCGTTAGTGAATGAGACACACTTTAAGCCCCGGTCCTTGATGGTGCGCACGATGTCCGGCATGTCGGCGTTAAGTGTCGGCTCGCCTGAGCCATGTAACGATACCGATTCGAGACCGTATTGCACGGCATCGTCGAGTATTTTCTCGAGAACCGGCCGGGGCAGTTTTTTGAGAAACGCGCGTTCGCGCCCCTCGGCTTGCGGGCACATCTCGCACGCATAGTTGCAGCCGCCGTTCAATTCCAAATCCAGCTGTTTGATAACGATCTTCTCGGGCACCGGCATGGTTTGACGTCTCCCGATCGTGCTGCGTCGTCGTAATCGGGATCACCGATGGAGGATCTCTACCCCTCCGACTTCGCGGCGACGATCATGTCGCAAATCTCCCGCACGGCCCCCTCGCCCCCACGTTTCTCGGCGACAAATACCGCGGCGTCCTTGGCCTGCTGGACGGCATCGGCGACGGTCATGGGACATCCCACGGCGCCGAATACCGGCAGATCATTGAGGTCGTCACCCACATGGGCGACCGACGCCAGGTCGATCCCAAGGCTGCTGCACAAAGTCGTCAGCGTACCGAGTTTGTCCTCGTTGGCGAGGTGTACATGCTCAATCCCTAAGGTTTGCGCCCGATGGTAAATGGATGGTGAACGACTCGCTGAAATAATGGCCACCGGCACCCCGGCGGCCTGGACGCGCTTGATGCCAAGGCCATCTTTAACGTTGAACTTGCGCAATTCGTCGCCGTCATCGGTGTAATACAGCCCACCGTCGGTCAACACACCGTCAGTATCCAACGACAACAGCTGCAGCCCGGCGAACTTTGCCTTCAGCGCTTCCGCGGACAGCAGGCTCATGCCTCAGCTTTCTTCGGCTGGGCTTTCTTCAGGATCTCTTCGACACGGGCGACATCTTCAGGCGTATCCACCCCAATGGAGCCGGGTTGAATGGGAGTAGCCGCGATCCGTTCCCCGTATTCGAGGAAGCGTATAATCTCGATGCTTTCCGCTTTCTCGACGGGACCTTGCTGCCAATGGGCGAAGCGGTCGAGCGCGGACGCCGTGAACGCATATAGCCCGACATGCACCGTCGGCGTCATCGGCTCGCCCATCGGATAGGGAATTGGGTAGCGGGAAAATGAAATAACGCATCCGTCCAAGGACGGCAGCAAATGCGTCACCGATTTGCTTTGCTGCTGCTCCTCGGTCGCGCCCTCGATGTAGCCCGTCGCGACATGGATGCTTCGGAATACGGATTCCATCAGACACTGCGCCACTGCATCGATGGACCGCGGATCGATAAGCGGCTCGTCGCCTTGCACGTTCACGTAGACATCCGCTTCCCGTTTGGCCGCGACCTCGGCTAGTCGGTCGGTTCCCGTCGCATGATCAGCGGACGTCATCTCATAGGCCATGCCGTAGTCGTCGCATACCTTGGCGATTCGGTCATCATCGGTCGCGACCAAGACTTCGTCGATGGAACTGGCTTCTTTCGCCTTCTCCCAGACGTGAGCAATCATGGGCTTGCCGGCGATCGGCGTGACGGGTTTGCCGGGGAATCTGGTCGATGCCCAGCGGGCGGGAATAACTGCAAGAACGGTCATGTGTTCAATAAAGCTCTCAAGGCAGGATGAAGGTGTATCAACCCCTGTAGTTTACCTTGATCATCAACAACGGGTAGATCGAAAATTTCACGCGCTTCCAAAAGACGCAGTGCGTCGGCGATCGGCGTTTCGGCGGCGATCGTCGTGAACTCCCGCCGGGCGTGCGTGATGATGTCATCGGCAAAAATGGCTGACAAAGGCTTTTGCGTTCGTAGCAACATGCGGCGCAGATCGCCATCCGTAAAAATCCCTATAAGCCGGCCGGTGTCGTCAACAATACAGGCGAGGCCCAACCGTTTGGCGCTCATCATCTCCAAAGCCGACTTGAGAATCGTCCGTGGCGGCATCACTGGGATATCGTCCGGGGACAGCAGGATATCCCGTACTGTCATTTTATCCGTCGAGGTGGACACGGTCCTCTCCCCATTTTTCCAGAAGCTCGAGCCGGAGCATATGCATCGCCTTGCTTTGCGCGAGAACCACTTCGAGATACTTGATGTCGAGAACCGTATTCGCGTCGGACAGCGCGGCGGACGGGTCATCGTGAACTTCCATAAACAGGGCGTTGATCCCACAGCCCGCGGCCGCGCGTGTCAAATAAGGTATGAACTCGCGCTGCCCGCCGGAAACGTCGCCCATGGAAGTCGGCAACTGCACCGAATGGGTGGCGTCGAAACAAACGGGATAGCCGTTTTCCATCATGATGGGAAAATTTCGGTAATCGTTGATCAGCATGTTATAGCCGAAGAACGTGCCGCGGTCGGTCAGCAATATCTGATGATTCCCGGTCGCCTCGATCTTGCGCACAGAGTTTTTCATGTTCCAGGGGCTCATGAATTGCCCCTTCTTGAGGTGCACGGGTTTTCCGGTTTTGCCGGCGGCCTTCAGGACGTGCGTTTGCCGGCACAGGTACGCCGGCACTTGGATCATGTCGACCACGTCGCCGGTCGGTTTCGCCCAGGCCGCGTCAGAAAAATCACAGACGACAGGCAGACTGTAATCACTCCTGATCTCGCCCAGGATACCGAGCCCTTCGTCCATACCGACGCCATGGAACGACGCCGCCGAAGACCGGCAGTCCTTGTCGTAACAGGATTTATAGATCCAGGGGATGTCGAGACGGTCGCAGATCTCGCCGATCCGTTCGGCCATCTGCCGCGCATGGCTACGCGATTCGATCGCGCACGGTCCGCCAAGAAAGGCCAATGGCTCGGTACCCCCGATCCTGACCTCGCGCACCGGGCCGCCACCGACCGTAATGATCTTCGGAACCATGTATAAAACTTCTGTCCGCAGCCGCCCAATGAGCCGACAGAAGGATTTTCAGGCTGGCGCCTTGCAAAATGGTTAATCGATGGTCAACCGGTTCGCGGGCGGGGAGCGGTCCCGCTCTTGACGCCACCGCATGGTTTTCAGCAGCGTATCGATGGTGATCGATCCGAATGTCGCCCGCGCAATATCATCGATTTCACTGAGCACCAAGTTGAGCGCCTGGCCGATCTCCGTGTCCTCACCTTCCTCGCGAGCGCCCGGACCATCCCCCGAGATATCCTCGAACACAGCGATGATGTCCATCAAAGTGACCCGCTTGGCATTGCCGGAGAACCGGTAACCGCCGCCGACGCCGCGCGCCGAATCGACCAATCTGGCGCGGCCGAGATCGCGTAGTACCTTGGCAAGGTGATTGGCGGAAATGTCATAGATAGCCGCAATATCGGTGGCGGAAAGCTGGCGTTCTGGGTCCCGCGCCAACTCCAGCACCGCATAAAGACCGTAGCGGGTCGCTTTCTGCAGTTTCATTTTGCCCCCTTGGCCTATCGCCTATTCGCCTAATCGATCGGCTTCTCGAGTTCGATGAAGGCCCCCGCCATCATCCCCTGCGAGCGGAAGAACGACATATTGAGTTGATCCTCACGGGCCAGCATGGTGCGCACCAACCGAACCCCATCGGCGCGGAAACGTTCGCATATACTGTCGAACAGCCGGGTGCCGATGCCGCTGACGCGGCGGCCGGGATAGACACCGATCGAATGAACCCAGCCGCAAGGCTCCGAGCCGAATTCCCACGCCCTGATTTCCCCCACGATAAAGCCGGCAAAAACCGGCTCATTGTTGGGGTTCACCGTTTCGGCGATGAGGAAATGCCGATCGCCATGCACCGCCGTTTCCGCGAAACGAGCCTGCCAGTAATCCGGTTTGGCGAGCCCCGTATTAAGCGCGTCGAGATCGGTGACCGCGGCCAGGTCGGCCTCTGTCGCGTCCCGAATCGTAACGGCGCCCTCAGGGAGGCTCTCGGGCTCCTGGGGGTCGATCTGCCGGGATAGGTTGGAGGAAACAGCCATATTCCGCCCGTTCTTTGCTCAAAGACCTCTCTTGACAGAATGGGGGGATGCGCGCATGATGTAAATAGGTATTTTAGTACCGATTTACGTAAATGCCTGTTTTCCGGCGATTTTCTCCCCTGCGGTGCTTCCAGGTCACCGCGCGATGGACGAGAAAGAGGCGATTGCGCCGCCGTCGGCAACGGGCAGACAGATAAGACCAACTAGCCCCTATGCCAGAACCACGGGAAAAATTTGGGGGCGCGGAAATCAAGGGAAGCGTCCAAGCATGATCGATTTCAGAACCAATCCGGATCAATACAAGCATTGGAAGCTCAGCTTCGACGGCCCCGTCGCCACCCTCGCCATGGATGTGAGCGAAGACGGCGGTCTGGTCGACGGCTATGAGCTCAAGCTCAACTCCTACGACCTCGGCGTCGATATCGAGCTTTACGACGCGATCCAACGGCTGCGTTTCGAACACCCCGAGGTCGGCTGCGTGATGCTTACTTCCGCCAAGGATCGAATCTTCTGCGCCGGCGCCAACATCCGCATGCTCGGCACGTCCAGCCACGCATGGAAAGTAAACTTCTGCAAGTTCACCAACGAGACGCGAAACGGCATGGAAGATGCCAGCGATTATTCCGACCAGAAGTATCTCTGCGTCATTAACGGCGTCGCCGCGGGCGGCGGTTATGAATTGGCACTTGCCGCCGACCACATCATGCTGGTCGATGACGGCTCGTCATCCGTATCGCTCCCCGAGGTGCCGTTGCTGGCGGTGCTGCCGGGCACAGGCGGCTTGACCCGCGTGGTCGATAAACGCCATGTGCGCCGCGATCACGCCGACTATTTCTGTACCCTCACCGAAGGCATCAAAGGTAAGCGCGCCGTCCAGTGGAAACTGGTCGACGAGATCGTGCCGCGCTCCAAACTGCAGGAGAAAGCGACCGAGCGTGCCCTCGAACTTGCCGCCAAATCGAAGCGTCCCAAAGACGCCGTCGGTATCAAGCTGACGCCGCTCGAGGTTACCTATGGCGACAATGAGATCACTTACGGAACTCTATCGGCCACCATCGACCGCGATCTGGGAGTCGCGACCATTACGCTCCACGCCCCGGCCGATCCGCCGCCGAGCGGCATCGACGACATTCACGCGCAGGGGGACAAGTTTTGGCCCCTCGCCTTCGCCCGCGACATGGACAACTTCATCGTCCATATGCGTACCAACGAGCCGGAGATCGGCACCTGGGTGTTCAAATCCTCGGGCAATGCCGAAAACCTCGCCGCCGCCGACCAAGCGTTGCTCGATAATGCCGACGACTGGCTGGTGCGCGAGATCACTCTCTATCTCAAGCGCACCCTCAAACGCCTCGACGTGTCGTCGCGTAGCGTCATCACGCTTGTCGAGCCGGGCAGCTGCTTTACCGGCACCTTCTTCGAGTTCGTTCTTGCCGCCGACCGCAGCTATATGCTCGACGGTACGTTCGAGGGCTCCAATCTGCCGCCGGCGGCGGTGCGCATGACCAGCATGAATTTTGGGCCGCTGCCCATGTGCAACGGGCTGAGCCGCATGGAGACACGTTTCCTCGATGATCCTGAAAAAGTTGAGGACGCCAAGGCAGAGATGGGCAGCGATCTCGATGCCGAGGCCGCCGACGAATTGGGTCTCGTCACCTTCATCCCTGACGATATCGATTGGGAAGACGAGGTGCGGCTCGCCATCGAAGAGCGCGCCCATTTCTCGACGGATGCGCTGACCGGTTTGGAAGCGAGCCTCCGCTTCGCCGGTCCCGAAACATTGGAAACGAAAATCTTCGGCCGCCTGAGTGCGTGGCAGAACTGGATTTTCCAACGCCCCAATGCGGTGGGCGAAGAAGGCGCGCTGAAGCGCTACGGCACGGGCAAACAGGCTCATTTCAACAAGGAACGGGTGTAGGACAATGGCAAAGGTCGATCTCAACCAGAAGATCCCCAATAACGTTAACCTCGCGGACGACCGCCGTCTGCAGCGGGCTCTGGAAAAATGGCAGCCGGAGTTTCTGCACTGGTGGAACGATCTCGGCCCGGTGAAAAGCGCCGAGAACGAGGTTTATCTCCGCACCGCGGTCGATGTCGGCGCCGACGGCTGGGCACACTTCGATTACGTCAAGATGCCCGAGTACCGTTGGGGCATCTTCCTCGCCGATCAGGAAGAAGGCCGTCAGGTCAACTTCGGCGCCCACAAGGGCGAAGCCGCCTGGCAAGAGGTGCCGGGCGAGTACCGCTCGGAGTTGCGCCGTCTGATCGTCACCCAGGGCGATACCGAACCGGCGAGCGTTGAGCAACAGCGTCAGTTGGGACGTACCTGTCCCTCCCTCTATGACCTGCGCAGTCTTTATCAGGTGAACGTCGAGGAAGGCCGCCATTTGTGGGCGATGGTCTATTTGCTGCACGCTTATTTCGGCCGCGACGGCCGCGAGGAAGCGGAAGAGATGCTGGAACGCCACTCCGGCGATCCCGACAAACCGCGTATCCTCGAAGCCTTCAACGAGGTGACCCACGACTGGCTGCAGTTCTTCATGTTCACCTACTTCCAGGACCGCGACGGCAAGTATCAGCTTCAGGCGCTTGCGGAATCGGGCTTCGATCCCCTGTCGCGGACCTGCCGCTTCATGCTGACCGAAGAAGCGCACCACATGTTCGTTGGCGAGACCGGCGTCGGCCGGGTCGTCAAGCGCACCGCCGAATTGATGCGCGAGCACGACACCGACGATGTCAGCAAATATGGTGGCATCAATCTGGACTTGATCCAGAAGTACATGAACTTCCACTTCTCCATCTGCCTCGACCTGTTCGGGCAGGAAAACTCCACCAACGCCGGCAACTACTATTCCATGGGTCTGAAAGGCCGCTATCTCGAGACCAAGATCAAAGACGACCACGTCCTCGATCACGATACCTATCCGGTCCCCGAGATTGACGACGACGGCAATATCCGGATGCACGATCATGCCGCCCTGCTCGCCATCAACGAGCGGCTGCGCAACGACTACGCCGAGGACTGCCAGCGCGGCGTCGACCGGTGGAACAAGACCCTCGCCGATCACGGCATCGACTACAAACTGGCACTGCCGCATGAAGGTTTCCACCGCAACATCGGCATCTTCGCTGGCGTCAACGTGACGCCGCAAGGCAAAATCATCAGCGCCGAAGAGTGGAAAAAACAGGCCAACCTGTGGCTACCCAACGACGACGATCACGCGTTTTTGCAGACCTTGATGGTGCCGGTCACCGAGCCGGGCAAGTTCGCCAACTGGATCGCCGCCCCCGACCGCGGCATTCACGGGCAATCTGTCGATTTTGAGTACGTCAAATTTCATTGATCGTGGATGCCGCGGTCAAAATTAACAGTGACGGGCCGGGCTCGCCCCGGCCCGTGGCGCGGTATCCACGGGCAGACGGTGGACTTCGAATATGTGAAGTTCCACTAAGCCAAGACGCCAAGAAACGGAAAGCCCCGGCGCATGCCGGGGCTTTTTTTATCGGTAGCCGCGCAGCCGGTTATAGGCTTCGACCTGGGCTGGGTTCAAAATTTGCATCGTTCGCAAGTGATAGCGCAGATGCGCGAAGCGCAGCCTCCCTTGCACCGCCGCGGCCATCGCCGTCGCGTCGCGAAGTGCTTGTTCGGTAGGAATGACTGCGCCGAAGAGAGCATCGATGCCGCGTTCGGCTTCCATTAGCTCAGCCCCAAGGGCGATGGACTCCTTTTTCATTTCCGCGAGCAGCGTTTCGGTCTTTTCCCGTTGGCCCGCGGACAATTGGAGGTGGTCGGCCAGTTCCAATACGTGTGTCGGTCCCGGATAGCCATTCAACTCCGCCGACAAAGCAAGCGACATTCCCCGCCCGGCTTGGAGATCCGCTATCTGATCATCCGACAGCATTTTTATCTCGCGCGTCTGCCATCCGGCATAAGGGGACGACCCGCCATGCAAACCATGGCCGACATGCTGGGCTTGCGCCGGCGTGACCGCCAGAATCAAGACGACAGCCGTAGCAGCGATCAAAATCCGCATGGAATTTCTCCTTTCGTACCCTCTCAAAGCAAATAATTGTACAAGGGCCCGAATCCAAACATGATTATGATCATGTCCGACGATCTCATCGAAAAACTCACGAACCTCGCCATCCGCGAACGGATGCTGGCAGCGGATGAAATGCTGTTCCGCCGCGAGGACCGGGTGCGGTCGCTGTTTCTAGTTTGCCAGGGAGACGTGCGCCTCGTCCGCCACCTCTCGGACGGTGCCGCGCTGACGTTGCAGCGGGCAGGCCCCGGCGATGTTCTCGCCGAGGCTTCGCTCCACGCGGCCCGCTATCATTGCGACGCCGTCGCAGCCGCGCCGTCGCGGCTGGCCGTCATCCCCCGTAATATGCTCGCGCGCAAACTTGCCGGAGATACGGCGTTTGCAGAAGCCTGGGCGCGCCGCCTCGCCCGCGAGGTCCAGCGCACGCGTACTCAAATCGAAATCATGACGTTGAAGAAAGTCGATCAGCGGCTGGACGCCTGGCTCGATCTCAACGGCGGCGCGCTTCCCGCGAAGGGGAACTGGCATGTGCTGGCCTCGGAGATTGGCGTGACGCCGGAAGCGCTTTATCGCGAACTCGCCAAACGGCGATAACTGCCTGTCGGGCAGCCCGGTCGGCAGTACGAAATGAACGCGGAAATATACAAAATTCTATAAGGCTTTTGATTGCGAAAATGGCCAGAATTAGCTAAAAATTGGCCCTTGCGACACGCCTCGGACGCGCAACAAAAAACAGCCGAAAATCCACAGGGAGAGACCTTATGACCGACCATACGATTTCCGTCGACGACGCCAAGGTGCCGGCGACCCTATCCTTCTCTCCCGTTTTCAACTGCGCCGTTCATTTCATCGACCGTCATATCGACGAAGGCCGGGCCGACAAAATCGCCATCCGCGAAGTCGGCGCCCCAAATTCAAAAGGAAGGGACGTCACCTATGCCGAGTTGCTCGACGGCGTGAACCGGGCCGGCAATACGTTGCTGTCGGCCGGCATCGAACCGGGCGAACGAGCGCTGATGATGGTCAAGGACTGCGCCGAATTCTTCTTCACATTCTGGGGCGCCATTAAGGCGGGCATCATTCCGGTGCCCCTTAACACCCTGCTGCGCACCAAGGACTACGTCTTCAATATCGAAAACTCCGAGGCCGCCGCCGTCATATACTCACCCGAGTTCGCCGCCGAGGTCGAGCCCGCCATCGAAAAAGCCGCCCATAAAGCGAAACTCAATCTGCGTGTCGACGGTGAAGGGGATACGCTCGCCGCCCGTCTCGGCATGGCCTCGCCCGACCTATCCGCCAGGCCCGCCTCCGCCGATGACGATTGCTTCTGGCTTTATTCTTCGGGATCGACCGGCAATCCCAAGGGCGTGGTGCATACCCACAAGGACATCCCCGTTACCTGCCAGCATTACGCCGTTGAAACCTTGTTCTTCGAGGAAAGCGACATCGTTTATTCGGCGGCCAAGCTGTTCTTCGCCTACGGCCTCGGCAATGCCATGAATTTTCCTTTGTGGGTAGGCGCACAAGCCGTGCTGTTCGCGGGCCCGCCGACCCCCAAAGCAGCCCATGACATCATCGAATCCTACAAGCCGACGCTGTTCTTCGGCGTGCCGACGCTCTACGCCGCGCAATTGCGCGAATTGGAAAGCGTTCAGCCCGACCTCTCGTCGCTGCGGTTGTGCATTTCGGCGGGCGAAGCCCTGCCGCCGGACCTGCTCCACCGTTGGAAAGAGAAAACCGGTCTCACCATCCTCGACGGTATCGGCACCACAGAAATTCTCCACATCTTCATCTCCAACCGCGTCGACGCCATCAAGCCGGGCGCGTCGGGCAAACTGGTGCCCGGCTACGAAGCGCGCATCGTCGATGACAACGGCAAGGATGTGCCCGATGGCGAGGCCGGCGGGCTGATGATCCGCGGCAACTCCCTCCTTCGCGAGTATTGGCGCAACCCGGAGAAGACAGCGGCCGCTCTCAAGGACGGCTGGATCGTGACCGGCGATACCTACGAGCGCGACGCCGAGGGGTTCTTCACCTGCCACGGTCGCTCGGACGACATGCTCAAAGTCGGCGGCATTTGGTGTTCACCGGTGGAAATCGAGCAACGCCTGTCCGAACACCCGAAGGTGCTAGAAGCCGCCGTGGTCGGCCGCGCAGACGACGACGACCTGATCAAGCCGGAAGCCTATGTCGTGCTCAACAATGCCGACGATGCGTCGGACGGTTTGGCCGACGAACTACTCAACCACTGCAAGGACGGGCTTGCCCGTTACAAGTATCCGCGTTGGATCAATTTCGTCGGCGATCTGCCCAAGACGGCGACGGGCAAAATCCAACGTTTCCGCCTTCGCCAAGATTAATGTTTTGATTCAGAAACGCACCTTAAACGATTCAAATGACAGATAAAACAACCACCCTTTCGGATGCGATCGCGTCCCTTGTCCGCGACAGCGACAAGGTGGTGTTGGGGGCCGCATTGGAAACCGCCATTCCCTTTGCCGCCACCTATGAACTGATCCGCCAGGGCAAGCGCGACCTGAATATGATCGCGCCCATCTCGGACGCCTCCACTGACATGCTCATCGGCGCCGGTTGCGTCGGCGCCATCACCGGCGCTTGGGTCGGCAATGTCTCGGGCGGGCTCGGTCACAATTATCGCCGCGCCGCCGAAAAAGGCATCCCCAACAAGATCGTTATCAACGATTACTCCAATTTCTCCGTCGGCATGGCGTTGTTCGCTGCCGCCTATGGCATGCCCTACGCGCCTGTGCGATCCATCCTCGGGTCCGGCATCGCCGAGAATCCCACCTTCAAGAAGGCGCAAAATCCCTTTGCGGAAAAAGACGAGCCGGTTGTCCTCGTGCCCCCGCTAAAGCCGGACGTCACCATTCTTGCCGTGCAGCGCGCCGACCGCGGCGGCAATTGCCATTTCTGGGGCTCCAATGGCCTGTGTCAGGAAGCCGGGCTCGCTGCCGAGCGAGTGATCATCGTCGCCAACGAAATCGTCGACGACAGCGTCATTGCCTCCGATCCCTCGCGAATTCTGGTTCCGGGCTTCCGGGTCGACGCGGTCTGCGAGGTGCCGGCCGGCACCCACCCGTCGCCGCTGACGGGGCGTTGGCTCCGCGACAGCGCCTTTTTCAACGACTATCACGCCCGTTCCCGCGACGTGGACGGCTTCAAAGCATGGCTCGACGAATGGGTATTCGACCCGGGTTCGCCGGAAGCCTACACGGAAAAACTCGGGTCCCGTCTCGACGAGCTGCGCATCAAAGGCGAGCAGTTGGCCGCGCCCGCCAATTATGCAGCGGAGTAAGGCGATGGCGGACTATTCGACCCAGGAACTGATGATCATCGCCGCGGCGCGCGAAATCCGCGATGGCGAGATCGTGTTCGTCGGCATGCGTCTCCCCATTACCGCCTATGGCGTCGCGCGCATGACCCATGCGCCCAATGCCGTCGGCATGTTTGAAGGCGGCGTCGTGCGTTATGCGCCAGCCGCAGAAACCCTCTACACCATGTGCGACCCGGCCAATCAGCGGAACGCCGCCTGGACAACCGGACTACTTCAAGTGATGGGCCATCTGCAGGCGCGCAAGGTTGATGCCGGTTTCATAGGCGGCGCGGAGATCGACCGCTTCGGCAACATCAACACGTCCTACATCGGCGATCCTGCCGAACCCAAGGTAAAACTGCCCGGCTCCGGCGGCGCCGCCGACATCGCCGCCATGTCCAAGCGGCTGATCGCCATTATGAACCACGAGAAGCGGCGGCTGGTCGAGCGGGTTGATTATGTTACGTCGCCCGGCTTCCTCGAGGGCGGTAGCAGCCGCGCCGACGCAGGGCTACCCGATGGCGGCCCCTCGGCGGTAATCACCGACAAGGCGATCCTGCGCCCGGACGCGCAAGGCGAATTATTGCTATCCTCGGTTCATCCCGGTCACAGCGCGGAAGAAGTGCGGGAAAATACCGGCTGGGATTTAAAATTCGCGCCGGATATGAGCGAAACCCCGGCACCGTCAGCGGAAGAGTTGGCCGCGCTGCACCAGATAGACCGCGACGGCTTCTGGCGTTAAGCAGTATTTACATTGGGTTCTACGGCGGAGCCATCCAGATATTCGAACCCCAAGCCATTGGCCACCGCAACAATCTCCGGCGTCGCGCACCCATGCAGATAGGTCGCCATCCGGCAGGCGAAGGCATTTTCCTTAAACGCCGCGAGATCGGGCTGGATCTTGTCGACCGGCCACGGCTTGTTCTTCAGGTTGAAACAGACCCCCTGAAAGTTGCAGTTGGTAAAGGTCGTGAAATCGGTGCAACCAGGCTGCGGGCGTGCGATGAAGAACCTACAAAAGGGAAACAACAAGATTGCCAAATTATCGATCACGTCCAACTGCGGTGTTCGCGGCAGGTTCATGACTTCGAAGATCAGATTGGCGCGTGCGTCTTCCGGGATAGCACGGCAGAGATCGCCAAACACCGTGGTAAGGCTTTCAACTTCGAGCGCCAGTGCGTTGATGGGCACGATAACGAATTGGCCTGGGTTCGAGGCGAGATTCTCGGATAGCTTTTTGGTTGCTTCCTTGAGGAGGGTCGTCAGGCGCGCTTCCATGAGCGCCTGGTCGAGCAAGCGTCCGTCGCTGCCATCTAGCAAATAATCGTCGCCCAAGAGGAGCTGGCCGTTGCGGCCGGTCCCACCAGGGATGCAATATTGGGTGGAGACTTCACCGGTAACGGTATGGACGACTTGGCGGTAATCGACCCACATATCGTGCGCGCCGCCATGTGCCGCGGTTTTCTGCACGTAACCCGACCCCAATAGGTTGTTTCTTAGAATCGTTATATTCGGCTTTGACGCGCCGGTTTCAAGGAGGGTTAACCTATACCCCCAGATAGCGGTGCTGAAGGTCTTCGTCGGCGGTCAAATCGGCGGAATTCCCTTGCCAAACCACCTTACCTTTCTCGATCACATAGTGGCGATCCGCCAGCCGAGCCAGGGCATCCACGTTTTTGTCGATAACCAGGATCGACTGGCCGGCCTCCTTGAGTTGCCCCAGAACCCGCCAAATATCCGCCCGGATCAAGGGCGCGAGCCCCTCCGTCGCCTCATCGAGGATCAGCAGATCCGGATTGGTCATCAGAGCCCGCCCGACCGCCAGCATCTGCTGTTCACCACCGGACAACTGATTGCCCATATTGGCGCGTCGCTCGGCCAACGACGGGAACAGGTCGAAAACCCTCTCAACCGTCCATGGCGCGGTTTTCTTGCGCCGGTTCCCCGATGTCGCCACGAGGTTCTCCATGACAGACAGATTGGGGAAAATTTGACGCCCCTCGGGCACCAGTCCGAGCCCCGCCTGAGCTACCCGGTACGCAGGCAATCGATGAATTGCGGTGCCGTTGAACCGGATTTCACCGGCATGCGGTTTCAGCAAGCCCATGATCGACCGGATAGTCGTGGTCTTACCCATTCCATTACGGCCCAACAGGGTAACCACCTCCCCTGCGCGCACCTCGAACGACATGCCGAACAGCACCTGCGACGCACCGTAGGAACTTTCGATGCCGCGCACCTCAAGCATCGCTAGTCCTCCCCCAGATAGGCGGCGCGCACCTCGGCGTTGGCGCGAATGGTATCCGGCGGACCGCTGGCGATGGCGCGCCCGTAGACCAGCACGGTTATCGTATCGGCAAGCGCGAACACGGCATCCATGTCGTGTTCCACCAACAGCATGGTATAGCGGCCTTTGATAGAACGAAGATAAGCGGTCATGCGCTCCGATTCTTCGGGCCCCATCCCCGCCATGGGCTCATCGAGCAGCAGCATCTTGGGCTCCGATGCGATCGCCATCGCAATTTCGAGCTGGCGCTGCTCGCCATGCGCGAGATTGCCGGCGAGAACGTCCGCACGCGCACCCAACCCGACTTCCTCGAGCACGGCGCGGGCGGGATCGCGGAGGCTTAGGTCGTCTACCACAGGCCGCCAGAAACGAAAGCTATGGCCACGATGTGCCTGGATCGCCAGGACCACGTTATCGAGAGCGGAAAAGTCTTTGAAGATACTCGTGATCTGAAACGACCGCGCAAGGCCGCGGCGCGCCCGCTGCGGCGCCGTCATCCGTGTGATATCGCTCCCGTCGAAGCGGATTTGTCCGCCGTCGGGCATTAGGGTACCCGACAATTGCGAGATAAGTGTCGTCTTACCCGCACCGTTGGGCCCGATGATCGCGTGAATCTCTCCCTGGGCGACATCGAAACTCAAGGAGTCGGTCGCGACAATTCCGCCGAAATTCTTGATCAGGCTCTCAGCGGACAACATCGAGGCCAGGGGATCTTGTACGCCGGTCATTGGGCGCCCCCTTTTCGCGAAAACAGCCTATCGACGAGACCATGGATACCGCCGCGCGCGAAAAGCACGACTAGGATCAGGAAAGGCCCGAAAATGATCGCCCAGTGATCGCCGATGAACCCGCGCCAATTGGCAAGGAAGTCCTGCAACAGCCAGAACACCACGGCGCCGGTCACCGGCCCGAACAGGCTGCCCATACCGCCGAGGACGACCATGAAGATCATCTCGCCCGAGCGCGGCCAGTTGAGCGCATCGGGACTGACGAATTCCTCGAGATTGGCATCGAGAACCCCGGCCATGCCGCACATCACGCCGGCGATGACGAAAGCGGTCAGTTTGTAGCGCGTGGTCGGATACCCCAAAGCCTGCATGCGGTTATCATTGGACTTGGCGCCGCGCACTACCATACCGAAGGGCGAGTTGACGATCCGCCACGAGACATAAACGCAGAGGAGCAAGACCGCGAAGATGAGATAATAGAGGGTGAGGTCATCATCGAGGTTGAAGAACCCGATGCCGAAATCGCTACGGTCGTTAATGGTTAAACCGTCATCACTACCGTAGCGCTGCGCACTGACACTAAGAAAATACAGCATTTGAGCCAGTGCCAGGGTAATCATGATGAAATAAACGCCTTTGGTGCGCAGACTGATGGCACCGAACACCAGTCCCACGAGCGCCGACAGGATCAAAGCGACGGGCCACTGTACCCAGGCGCTGGTAACGCCGTGGAACGCTAAAATGCCGATGGTATAGGCGCCGATACCGAAGAAGGCCGCGTGCCCGAAGCTGATCATGCCGCCATACCCCATGATCAGGTTGAGGCTCACCGCGGCAATCGCCCAGATCATGGTGCGGGCGAACACGTCGACATAAAAGCTTTCGCCGATGGCCGGCGCGATAATAGGCATCAGGCCACACAGCAGAACGACGATGGTGGCAACGATTCCACGCGGCGTCTTCAAGGCCTGAATGTCGAGCAGCACCTTCATCCCTCTTCCCTCTACCGCGCGCCCTTGGGCGGAAACAGGCCCTGCGGCCGGAAGAACAGGATGCCCGCCATCAGGATGAAGATCAGCATGGAAGACAACGCGGGCCCCGCCGCCTCCGCCGCGTTGGCAGGTAGAATGAACAGAAGCAGGAGATCCAGGAACGAGCGGCCCATGGTATCGATCACGCCGATCAGAATGGCGGCAATGAATGCCCCCTTGATGGAGCCGATACCGCCGATCACCACGACGACGAAGGCCTGAATGAGGATGATCTCCCCCATCCCTACCTCAGCCTGGGTGATGGGCGTGATGATCATGCCGCCAAAGCCAGCAAGTGCGGCGCCGATCCCAAACACCACGGTGAATAGCGTGGCGATGTTGACGCCGAGCGCCCCGGCCATCTCGCGGTTCGACGAACCGGCCCGGATGAGCATGCCGATCCGCGTCTTGGAAACGAGCACCCACAAGCCGAGCGCAACCGCGAGACCGCAGCCGATGATCACCAGGCGATAGACCGGATAGTCGATCCCCAGGGGTAGCGCGACGCTGCCGTCGAGGTAAGCGGGCAGCGGTATAACTTGCCCTTCCGGGCCCCACACGATGCGTGTCAATTCATTGAAAAACAGGATCAAGCCGAAGGTCGCGAGCACCTGATCCAGATGGTCGCGCGCATAAAGCGTTCTGAGCGCGATCATCTCGATGATGATGCCCGCCGCCACCATCGCCGGTACGGCGAGGAGGATGGCCCAAACGAACGAACCCGTCAGATGGGAAAAGGTGGCGGCGAAATAGGCTCCCAGCATATAGAGCGAGCCGTGCGCCAGATTGACCAAGTCCATGATACCGAACACCAGGGTCAGCCCGGCCGCCAGCAGGAACAGGATCATCCCCAGCTGAAAACCGTTGAGAAATTGTTCGGCGAATAGGACGTAGTTCATCGCATTGGATACCAATCTTCGGCACGAATGTCGAAGCTGGCCGGTCTTGGAAAGTGGAAGCGGGGATGCACACGCATCCCCGCCTTAGCCTTAGAAACAGCGGAGCGCTGTTTCTACATTTTCATGTTGCACTTGCTAGCATACGAATCCTGGTGATTGGCGAGCACGACGCCGCGGTTCACCGTCGTCCAGCTTCCGTCTGCGTCGGCAACCACTTCACGCGCATAGAAGTTCTGGATCGGGAAGTGGTTGGGCCCCATCTTGAAGGAACCGCGCACCGACGGGAAATCGGCGCTTTCGAATGCCTTGCGCATGCCGTCCATGTTCTTCAGATCGCCGTTGACCGCCTCGACGGCCGCTTTGATCGCGAACATGGCATCATAGGATTGCGCCGCATAGAAGGACGGATAGGAACCGTACTTCTTTTTGAAATCAGCGACGAAACGCTTGTTCTGGGCATTGTCGAGATCCTGCACCCAGAATTGGGTCATGTAGGTGCCCATGGCGCTCTTCATGCCCGCCTTTTGCAACAGCGGCAGACTGATGGCATCGAGCGTAAAGACCGAATAAAGCGGTACCTTGCCCGTCAGGCCGGCTTGCTCGTACTGCTTCAAAAAGGCCGGTCCGTGACCGCCCGGATAGAACGTGAACACACCGTCCGGATTGGCGGCCTTCACCTTGGTGAACTCGGCGGCCCAGTCCTTCTGGGTCGGCCAAGCCGTCATGTCCTTGCCGACGATCTTGCCTTTGAAGGTCCGCTCCGCGCCCGCGACCATGTCCTGGCCGGCGGCGTAGTTCGGCGCGATGACGTACAACGACTTGACGCCCCGTTGGTTGAGCAATTCACCCATGGCCATAGGTGTCTGGTCGTTCTGCCAGGAGAAGCTGAAGAAGTTCTTGTGGCATTGTTCCCCGGCCATCGGCGACGGTCCGGCGTTGGCGCTGAGCAGGAACTTACCTTCATCAAGCACCACGTTCTTGGACGCGAGTAGGACGTGCGACCAGATATAACCCGCCACGATATCGACATCGTCACGTTTGACGAGGCGCTCGGTCGCCTGCTTGCCTTTCTGCGGATTGAATTCGTCATCGGCATAGATGACTTCGAGGTCCAGCGGCCCCATTTTGCCGCCCATATGTTCGACGGCGAGATCGACCGCCTTTTTCATATCGTTGCCGATAACGGCGGCACCGGTGGTGAGCGTCGTAATAAAGCCGACTTTGATCTCCGCCGCCTGGGCAACGGACGTCGCCGCCATCAGCGCGAAGGCCGATGCGGCCATCAAGGTTTTTCTGAGCATAACAAGATGTCTCCCCGTGAGTGCTTGTTTCTATAACTTTATAGAACTTTGTAATGATACACCACTGGATAATGCAATAATAGGCTGATTTTAGCCTGTTTTTTAGGCCCTTCGATCCTCGCGGATCATGTCCGAGGCTTTCTCCGCGATCATGATCGTGGGCGCGTTGGTATTGCCCGACGGAATTGCGGGCATGATCGAGGCATCGACCACCCGGAGCCCCTCTAGCCCCCTTACCCGCAGCCGGTCGTCCACGACCGCCAAGGGGTCCTGCCCCATCTTGCACGTACCGACGGGATGGAAGACGGTCGTGGCGACATCGCGGGCATAATCGAGCAGGTCTTCATCGCTTTCGTAGCGCGCCCCGGGCTTGGTTTCCTCGGGATGGAAGCGGGCAAGCACTGGCGATTTTGCGATCTTGCGGGCAAAGCGGACGCAGTCGATGGCAATCTGCTGGTCCTCGGGCGTTTCAAGGTAGTTGTGCAGCATGGCCGGAGGCTGGCGCGGGTCGCTCGACTTGATGCGCACATGCCCGCGGCTGGTTGGCCGCAGGATGCAGACCCCGTTGGTGAACCCGGCGAAGTCATCCAACGGCCCACCGACCTTGTCGTAGCTTGCGGCGGTAACGTGGAATTGGATATCGGGAACGTCCAACGACGGCTTGGTCTTGGCGAACGCCGCCAGGAGCGGCGGTTGCGCGCTCATAGGGCCCTTGCGGA
The DNA here is from genome assembly GCA_913055735.1 of uncultured Rhodospirillales bacterium. Classification (GTDB taxonomy): domain Bacteria; phylum Pseudomonadota; class Alphaproteobacteria; order Rhodospirillales; family UBA2165; genus CAJXKD01. The sequence continues at coordinate 531,938 of CAJXKD010000002.1, read as the reverse complement.
ACAGAAGATAGTTCAGGCCCATCGCCATCTTGCGCACCGGGTTGTTCACCCAGGCGTTCAGCGTGGTGGTGTTCTGTACGCGGTATTGCATGCGCACCTGCCAATGGTCGTGCAGGTTCTCGCCGACGCCCGGCAGGTCGTGGACGACATCGATGCCATGTTGCCGCAACAGATCGCCGGGCCCGATGCCCGAAAGCTGCAGGAGCTGCGGCGAGGCATAAGCGCCGCTGGCCAAAATCACTTCGGCCTTTGCCGTCGCGGTCGTCAGCTCGTTGCCGCGCCAGAACTCAACGCCGTTCGCCCGCTTATCCTTGACGAGAATCCGGCGCACTGTCGCGCCCGTGACGATCTTCAGGTTGGACCGGTTCTCGGCGGACCGAAGGAAAGACCGCGCTGTCGATGCGCGCATGCCGTCCCTGATGGTCGCTTGGAAATACTGAATGCCCTCGCCTTCCCCGGTATTGTAATCGTCGGTCAAGGGGACACCCGACTGACCGGCCGCCTCTCGGAACGCGTCCAGGATTTCCCACCGGATGCCCGGATCGCACACCCCCAATTCACCTCCCGCTCCATGGAAATCATTGGCACCGGATTGGAAGTCTTCGCTTTTCTTGAAATAGGGCAGAACGTCGTCCCAGCCCCAGCCGCGATTGCCGCGCTGCGCCCAATCGTCGTAGTCGCGCGCAATTCCCCGGACATAGACCATGCCGTTGATAGACGAGCTACCGCCGAGAGTCTTGCCGCGCGGCAAGGGAACGATGCGGTTGTTCAGATACGGCTCGGGCTCGCTTTGCAGACACCAGTCGACGCGGGAATTGCCAAGAACCTTCGACAGCCCCATGGGCACTTTGATCCAGAAGTAATCGTCCTTGCCACCCGCTTCGAGCAACAGAACCTTGACCGATGGATCGGCAGACAACCGGTTGGCGAGAACGCATCCGGCCGACCCGGCGCCGACGATGACGTAATCGAACTCGCCAGGCATTGAAGAAGAGTTTTGCATGGCGGCCATATTGTGGTCCCGTCCGGGACGAGTCCACTACAGATACCGGAATCGCGCATGAAGGTATGGGGATTCAGCCTCGTAGCGAACGCGCAGTGGGAAAAATCCTCAGCCTCACCGCAATTTTCATCCACTGGCGAATAGTTACGAATTTTCAACTACAGCACCCTATTTGTTAGCGGATACCCGGTTGTCTTGGCTGTCGATGCGTGGGAGAAAAATGAGCTTACCCCTGGGTGATTTTTCTGGGCTTGCCGATGCATACGCGCGTTTTAGGCCGGATTATTCGCACTCGGTTGTCTTAGCGACACTGGCACTCCTTGATCGGCCAATAGAGGAAGTCCAAGCGGTCGATGTCGGCGCCGGCACCGGAATATTCACCGCGATGCTTGCCGATTTCGGCGTTCGCCGGATTACGGCCATTGAACCAAACGATGACATGCGCCGGGTCGGAAAAGCCCAGTCCATTTCAACTCCCGTGACATGGCTGACTGGACGCGCGGAGGAGACGGGCCTGCCCGACGCTACGTACGATTGGGTCAGCATGGCTTCCTCATTTCACTGGGCGGATTTCGATGCGGCAGTAAATGAATTCAATAGAATTTTAAAGCCGGGCGGGCGATTTGTGTGCCTCTGGAATCCGAGACACATCCAAGACAACCCCATGTTGGAGGAGATCGAAGCATTTCTTTACAGTTTGAAGCCCGGGCTTCAACGGAAGTCTTCAGGGAAAGGCGGGATCACCGAAGGTTTGAGTGAGCGTCTCCAATCATGCGGATTTTTTGACGACGTCGTTTTCTTGGAGGGGCCTCACACCATCGAAATGTCCCCCGAACGCTACGTCGGGGTGTGGAAATCCGTTAATGACGTGCGTGCACAACTCGGCGAGTCGGAATTCAAGAAATTCCTGAGCTTCGTTGAGGAGAAAACAGCCAAATCGGGCACCATTTCCTGCAGCTACCTCACCCGTGCTTGGAGCGCGAGAAAGCAATAAACATAATATTTACAATCGCTTTCTAGCCTATTTCTGGCCGCGTTTGATCATAAGTCCGTTTGTCCCGATTCCCCTGTTCTCGGTTGCCGGCTTCCGAAAGTTCTGTGCCAATGATGCCCGATTTTGAGATATCAGCCTTTGAAGAAATGGCGCATGACATTCTCGAAGCAGGTAATCCCCTGGAAGATATTCCGGAAAATATCTCTGAGATCCTGCGCCACCTGATTACGAGCCGAAATTTCGGAAGCCTTAGCGGGATCCTGGAAAAGCTCCTGCAAACACATCAGTCAAACGACTATCTATTTTTCTTGCAGTCGTTGTGCCTACTAAAAGCAGACCGCCCGGATTTGAGCGTCAATTGTATCAATCAGGCACTTACCCTTGATAGGCTTCTTAGGGGCGAGAGCAACGCGCAACTTTATGAGAAACTGCGAAACCACCTCGTTGACCAATGTAACGGCCTTTCGTCATCGGCGAAATCGAGTCCGGCGAACGGTGCACGAAGTTACAGCCCCAAAGACTTCCTTAGTCTGAATTACCAGAACCTACCCGAACAAATAGAAAAGCGCGAGGCGGCGATCACTGCCGGTATTCCGCCCATACTTATGGTCTCCATGCCGAGCGCGGCCTCACAATACATCCTTTACTATATGGCATGCGGTTTGGACGTCTGCATATTTCCGACCACGTTGAACAATTTTCCGCGGTCCATTTTTGCTCCGGTTCTACTTGACGATTTTCAGCGCGGCGCCGCGGTGAGCACGAGCCACCCGCTGCCCAGCGACGCCAACCTGAACACCCTATCGCGGTCTCACCTGTCGAAAATGCTGGTCCATCTCCGCGACCCTCGGCAAGCATTCTTTTCATTCTTTTATCATTTGGAGCACCAGACATGGCAGCTCCGCCACATGTATTACGAACATCTGCCGCGCGGATATGAGGACCTTCCCATCGAAAAGAAAATCGATTGGAACATAGACAACGCCTACGAACCTTTATGGGCTGATTGGGTAGCAGGTTGGAATGAATTCGCACGATCACCCGCCTCCGGTATGGAGGTTAAGCTGGTAACCTTCGAAAAGTTCAAGACCGATCCAGAAGGATATTTCGCGGAAATCGCAGATTTTTTCGGCTTTGACGAGAAACTGCTAAAAAACGATCGGCAGCTCCAATATGAGCATCATAGCAACGAAGTGTTGAAGGGCAGCCTCGATGCCTGGCGCACCGGTCTAACGCCGTCACAACAGAAGAAAATTCAGGATTTAACGCCGGACCGGATACTTGAAGATTGCGGCTGGAAACGTTAAGCGGCCTCTGAGCGGTTCACTCATCTAAGTTGTCATGAGAATGAGCCGCCACGCGTCTCGTCCTACTTCCACCGCCAATCATGGGACCACGCCGCCGCTTCCGAAATTCTATGGCGATAAAGGGTCAAATCGTCTGCGCTGTCCACTTCACACCATTTACCCGTAATGGCAATGGTTTCAATTCCGACGCCCTTATCCAACAAGGCCGCGAGCAGCCCCGTCATATCGAGACAATCACGTCTCGCGCCGTCGAGCGTCGACAAATAGCCCTCGATCTCTTGCCAACCGCGCGGCGAAATTCTCAAAAGCCCCATATATTGCCCCCGAACGTCATCGAGGTCTTCTGGCCGATCGCCGATTGAAACGAGATAACCGTCTTTGGCCTCGAAACCCTCGGCGTCATTCCGCGGATCGGTGAAACGGTCCGACCAGAGCGACCTCCAGTCTTCATCGAAAGATATCGCGATATCCGCATTCGACGCCGAGAGAGCGCGTACGATATCCGGGTGGTAAAGGATATCGGAATACGAAACGATGCAATCGTGACTTCGCAGAATGTCGGCGGCACACACCAAACTGGTGACCATGTTGGTCTCCGCCCAATGGCAGTTCGCAAGAACTTGATCCGCGTATGGCGCAAGCATTTCCCGTCGATACCCGCCAACGATTGTGATGTCGTCGAGCGCCGCGTCACGAAGTGCAGCAATTTGCCAGTCGATGAGCCGGCGGCCGTCTATCTTGGCAAAGCATTTGGGCCTGTCATCGGTCGCGCTCCCCATGCGGCTGCCTCGCCCCGCGGCAAGAATTATCCCCTTCATGGCGTTTCTTTAAAACCGAACAAGGAGCGCAACAGCCCGACGTCTGTTGGGTGAAAGGCTCGCGCTCGTTCCGGGTGCCACATGACGCCCAGCTGGGGATATCTCCCGTGGGAGGCAGCCTCGATAAATCCGTCTGCACTTATTGCAATGGCTTCAAGGTCGTCGGCCAATTCCCCTTCCAGAATGCCATTGGCATGGAACGAGTTGACGGTCATTTCACCATCGCCGAAACGGGAGCCGCCCACCGGGCGAACAAATCTGACGGTGTGTTGGGTCGCGACATGGGCGTCGCAGGGACATGCGGCAAGTCGGCCACCCGAACGAATTTGCATCGCTTGCAGGCCACGGCAAACGCCCAGCAAGGGAAACGAATTCTCTTCGGCAATCTGCAGAATTGTCTCTTCCGTCCGATCACGTACCGGTGTTGTTCCCCAGTCATCGCCACCTGTAAGGATAAAGCCGTTCAAGCCCCAATCGCGAACGATGGTATGAACGTCGTTTTCCCGATTGGGAATCGGCATCCACGGCACTGACGGCAGAGCGGCCGCGAGAAACTTTCCCCAATCCCGCGCCAAGAGATCCCGCGTCTCGCGATAGGACGAGGCCTCAGCTACACGCATGGTTACGCCGATACGAAGGCCGTTTTCTTCAGTATTCATCTGCCGAAACGAGCGTTTTATTTGCGCAATCCAGCACGGCTGACGGGCCGCCGACGATCCGGTCGAACAAATCTTCACCGCACCCGATCGCGGCGGGCAACCCAAATTCCGCGCAACGAACAGCCATGTGTGAATTCATTCCACCGAATTTGGTAATCAAGCCGGAAATACCCTTTGCAAAAATCCAGTCGAATCCTGGATCCGCATTTTCGATGCATGCAATTGCACCGCGTAAATCGGCCGCCGCCGAGGTTCTGTTTTCTAAATGAGCCACGCGGCCCTCTGTTCGCTTGCTGGTAACAAAATTCGGCGCACTTCGGTGGACAGGCAGGACATAAAGATCGTGTACGTCCCGGATCAAATATCCCAGTTTCACCGCATGAGAATCAGCAAAGTCCTCACGGGCCGCCGCTATCTGATCCACAAAAGCTCTGGCCCGATCTTCGAGGGAACTCGGACGCCCCATTGAAAGAATTTCGTCAACCGGGAGAAACGAGACGTCGTCTCGGCTGAGACCGAGAAGCTTCCCCCATTCGGCAATGTTTTCCAATGCAGCGGACAAATTCCAGGTAAAGATCAGCTTACCGTATTCTCGCCCCCGTATCGCCCGTCCGGCATACTCGATAAGCTGTGCCGCGGTGAGGTGGTCCAATCCTGACTCTTTCAACAGCCCATCGAGGCCCCTCGCCTCTGCTGGGTTCAAAACAAACGGCCCCGTCTCCGGCGCATCGGCGGCGGTAACGCCATTCTCAAACAGATTCTTCCGATCCGAATATCGGGGCGAGGTAATGTCGTAAGATCCCGGTCGGAGATGGCCATAGTTGAGCCAAAACACGGACTTATCCAACGCGCCTTTGCACACTGAATTCAGATCGCGTGAGATATCACGCGAAACCGTGTTTATAGATCTTTTGAGCTCCAGAACCCGGTTATCGCAAATGGCGCCACGGGCCACGGCGGACCGCAATAGCGCCTCTGCAATAAACGCCTGGCGCGCAATAACGGCAAAAGGTTGAGTGCCGAGGCGGCGGCAATCGTTCAACAGCAGCACCACCTGACCGAGGAGGTTCACAGGATCGGCTTTGTTCTCTTTCTCGTAAATCGTTCGCCGTGATCGCAACGTCTCCAGCTGACGCTCGGCAGTTCCGAGAAAACTTTTGCGATCTAAGGCAAGGTTGCGTGCGGTTAGGGCCTTTAGGTCGTTTCTATAGGCCGCCAACGCCTCCGTGGAGAGAACGCCGGGATAGCGTTCAGATTGGTTTTGTTCGAAAAGAAAGTCGTACGCCGTGCTGGCAATTTCGAACTCAATCTTATCGTGAAATTCCGGATGCCGGTCGAGCCGCGACAACCAGCTGTCCACCAACTTTTCCGCCGTGCCCGCATCCGTCGCGTTCGGCAAGAACGAGTTAAAGCTGGCGCGGACATCGATGAAGGGCCGGCCGGCCATCTCCACCAGCAGTTCTACACCCGGCAGCTTCCGGTACCCCATCGCGGCACGTGCTATGTGCCAGACATCCTTGGTGACAAGATGCCGATATAGCGATGTTGCCAATGGTCTCGGTGAGGAGCCGATGATTTCCGCCGGATTCCAGTCGGGCATATTGCCAAGGATGTTTGTTCTCCCGGCAAGACCCGGCCGGCGTGCCGCGTAACGTTTGAGAATACTTTCCATACGAGGAAGCTCTCGGTTGACGCAACGAGTGGTCGCCGCCGACCACTTCTCCGACGTGGTTATCGGCCGGACCTGAAAGACATGGGCAACGCCCGACCGGTCTATCGCAAACTCCACGTCCATGGGGCGCCGGCCGAAGACGGTCTCCAGATTACGTATCAGCGCATGCATCTTTTGGATTCGAACCGACCGTATATGGCGCTCATCAGCCTCATGATGAACGAGTACAGTTTTATGCACGCCGAACCCGCCGGTGACAGCATCGGTCCGCCCAGACTCATCATCGTAACCGAACACGTAGTACGGAGCGCCGTCATCCAAATTGTGGGACATGATGACACCGGCAACCTCTACGTCTCCGACCATTTCCTGGATCAAAATTTGATCGCTGGCGTTTCCGTCATAGGACGCGATGACACACTCGATGGCGTCGGTACAGTCATCCGGGCATTGCGCGTTGATATTTAAACGGCTGACGTATTTACCCGCCAGCGAGGCGGTATTGCCATCCTCCGACACCGCGCTGCTTCTCACGGCGACGCGGTCGGCAAATCGCGTGCCGATTGTTCGTATGATGTCAGCGGAATCCCGTGTCCAATCCGAGACCGTAAAGAAATACGTGTCCGGAACCCGGAAGTCATGCGTATGGCGCCCCAATGCGGCAAGGGTTTCGGCCTTGGTTCCGAATACCGGCGGGAAGAAATTCATGGCCGACAGGCTCCTAAAGCCGAGACGATCCCCGATACGACCGTTGCCGGATCGGAGGTTCCGTCGTTGTCGACGATTAGATCGGGATTGACTGGTTCGTTAAAAGGCAGATCCACACCGACGACATTTTGGACCTCCCCCGATTCGGCTGACGAATAGAGGCCTTTCTTGTCACGCTGCTTCAGCACGTCCATCGGAACACGGACGTAGATTTCCCGATAGCTGGGGATATTTTCCCGGTTCCAGTTCCACACTTCTGGAAAAAGAGAAATCGTGCAGCAGACGACATCGATGTCCTGCGCCGTCAAATCACGGCAAAGCCGCGCGTAGCGCATCGCAAGCTGCAGCCGTTCGGCCGGCTTTGTGCCCCCTTCGATATCGAACACTTTGCGCAGCACGTCGCCGTCCAGAAACACTGACTGCGGCCTGCGGGTACGGATTTCCTCGAAAAGAAGGTGTCCCAGGGTGGTTTTCCCGGCACCGGCAAGCCCGGTAAGCCAGTACAACACGCCCGTCGGATACTCCCTCCCCTGAGGCTCGAAATGCGGCATTCGGAACAACCTGCAAATACCATGCGGCTACGATTCCGGGCCAACGGCCAAATCTCGAGACGCCGCCCGTGACAGCCGCCGACGACGGCTTGTAAATTTACCGCTGAAACGTTAACCGATGTTTTCGTTCAGGTTGTTCGAGGAGGCTGCGGCCGCCACGGCCACGCGCACGCTAATAATGGGCTGATTTGAGCCAAATATATTCTGGCAATTAAGACCTGAATGCGGCAGGCGAAAGTCGGCCGGAGGGGCCTTACTCGCCTGCCTCGCCTATCCCGATAGCCCTAACGGGTGAACTCTATCGCGCCGCCCGGGAGCAGATACAGCACGTAGGCCTCGCCATCCGATACCGTGGGCTTGTGCGCCGTGTCCGGGCCATAGACCATCCAGCCCGCGCCGTGGCCGTCGAACTTGGCGTCCGGCGAAATCGGCATGATCAGGTCGATCTCGCCGTTGGGATGGCGGTGGTGCGGCCCAACGATGTTGTCCATGTGAACGACGTCGACGCTGAATCCGTCGACATCCTTGATCACGCGGCCGAATTTGATGCCGCCGTGCTCATTCTCGCACATCCAGCCTTCGGCAACGCCCGTTTCGCACGCCGAGCGGATCGCATTAAGCGTGTCGCCGCCGGCGGGAAATTTGCTGTTCAATTCGTCAGCCAAGGCGCCATCCACCGGCTTTCCGGCAATCACCCCGGTCACTTCCTGAATGAGCGACTGAAATTCTTCTTTTGACATATTGCATCCTCCTCCCGTTAGGCGTCGCCGCACGCGCGCTGATAGGCTTCGATCCGTTCCCGGAAATCATCGGGGGCGGTCATCGACTTGAACCCATCCAATGTGATGTAGCAGCTGACATGGCTGAACCGCAAATAGTGGTGGCCGCTCGCATCGACGACCTCGATGTTGAACGTCACAGAGGCGTTGCCAAGCTTGGCGACCCGGACCACCACATCGACCTCCATCCCGGCACGCAGCACGTCCAGAAACTCACATTCGGTGCGGACGGTGGGTGAACCCATGTTGCGCTTGTGCTTGAGGTCGATCCAGCGGACGCCAAGGATCTCTTCGTGCCAGGATTCGATGGCTTCCATGAGATAGTCGAAGGCGCGCGGGGTATAGATCACCCCCTCTGGATCGCATTCTCCCCAGCGAACAATCCGGTGATGGCGGTAGGGCATGGAATTTTCGGTCATTTTTTCCTTTTCTTAGGCTCGAAAAACCGCACAAAAACCGGGTTTTTCACACAATTAAGAACGATTCTTGTTGTCCCGAATTCGACACCTGAATATGATGCCCACCGAACTGTTCGTCTACCAAACATTTTTGCGAAGGCGAACAGGCCAACAAGAAGCGGCCCATAGGACCGAGTGCGGCCGCCAAAAGCAATACCAAGCCAACATACACACACCAAAAAAGCAGATCTGGGCCAAGGCTGAGCCAGGACCGAAAATGACAAGGACCACCGGATGACCGACACCGACCACCGCACCATCGTGAGTTGCTCCGTCAACGGCCGACGCCGTGATGATGTGGTTCCGGACAACATGTTGCTCGTCGACTATCTGCGTGAGCACATCGGACTGACCGGTACTAAGATCGGCTGTGACGGCGGCGAATGTGGCTGTTGCACTGTGTTGGTCGATGGGCGTCCGCGTCATGCCTGCCTCACCCTCGCTGCCGTGTGTAACGGCACCGACATCGAAACCATCGAAGCCCTGGATCGCAGTGGCCGTCTGAACGCACTGCAGCGGGGTTTCAACGAAAAGCTCGGCGCCCAATGCGGCTTCTGCACGCCGGGCATGATCATGGCCGCCGAAGGCCTGTTGCGCGACAATCCCGATCCCACCGAGGACGATATCCGGCAAGGGCTGGCAGCCAACATTTGCCGCTGCACCGGCTATGTCAAAATTATCGAAGCCGTTCAATTCGCCGCTGCCGAACTCAAGAATGAAAAGACGGGAGCTGCGGCATGAACGAGATGAAGAAATCGCCGCAACCCATTGATAAACCAGTAAAAATGATCGGCGTTCCGATGCCGTTGGTCGACGGCCCGGAGAAGGTCTCGGGCAAGGCCGACTACACCGCCGACTACATCCCGCACGACCATTATGTCGGGCGCATCTTCCGCAGTCCCGTCGCCCATGCCGAGATCGTCAAAGTTGACGTGTCGAAGGCGCTCGCTCTCGACGGCGTCTATTCCGTCGTTACCGGCGACGACTGTGACGAAGGCTTCGGCGTCCTACCCATCGCCAGGTACGAGTATCCCCTCGCCCGCGGCAAAGTCCGCTATCGCGGTGAACCGGTCGCCGCCGTTGCCGCCCGTGATGTGGAGACCGCGCAGAAGGCACTCGATCTCATTGATTTCCACTACAACGAACTGCCTGCCTATTTCACCGCCGCCGAGGCAATGGAGCCCGGCGCGGCGCTGATCCACGAGGACCGTCCCGGCAACCTGGAACGCGAAGTGGATTACGACCTCGGCGAGGTCGATGAAAACATGGTGGCTGCCGATCTGGTGATGGAGCGCACCTACAACTGCGCCGAAATTTGCCAGGTTCAGACCGAGCCCCACGCCGCCGTCGCCGAATACGATGCCGAACGCGGCGAAATGACAGTGCGCGCCTCCACCCAGGTGCCGTTCTACGTCCATCTCATGCTGGCCAAGACCCTGAAGATGGACCAGTCACGCATCCGGGTAATCAAACCCTACATCGGCGGCGGCTTCGGCTGCCGTACCGAGTGCTTGAACGTAGAACTCATTGCTGCCCTCCTCGCCCGCAAGGCCGAAGGCACGGTGCGTTTAGTGGTCAGCCGCGAGGAAACCTTCATCACCCATCGCGGCCGGCCCGAAACCGACGTGCGGGTGAAGATCGGCATGAAGAAGGACGGCACCATCCTCGCCGTCGATTGCACCGCGACGCAGCGCGGCGGCGCCTATGGCGGCTACGGCATCGTCACCATTCTCTATGCCGGCTCGCTGATCAATGGCATCTACAAGTTTGATCATGCCCGCTACAAAGGTCTGCGTGTTCTGACCAACACGCCGCCGCCCGGCGCCATGCGCGGCCACGGCACGGTCGACGTGCGCTACGGCTTCGAATCCTTACTGGACGAGATGGCCGGTGAATTGGGCCTCGATCCCTTCGAGGTGCGCCGCAAGAACCTGTTGAAGGCGCCGACAACCACCATCAATGACCTGCTGATCAACAGCTACGGCCTCGGCGAATGCCTCGATTGGATCGAGAAGGAAAGCGGCTGGAAGAAGCGCCTTGCCAAGATGGGCCCCAAGAACCGGGATAAGGACGGCAAGCTGCGTGGCCTGGGCCTCGGCTGCGCGCACTATCCGTGCGGCGCCTCGAAGCCGGTGAACTGGACGGGCGAGCCCCACGCCACCGTGAACCTCAAGCTCGACTGGGACGGCAATATCACGCTCCTCACCGGGGCGCCCGAAATCGGCCAAGGTTCGTCGACTGTCATTACCCAATGTGCTGCCGAAACCCTCGGCCTCGATATGTCGCGTTTCCGCGTCCACACCGGCGACAGCAAGCTGGTCCCCAAAGACAACGGCGCCTATTCATCGCGGATCACCTACATGGTCGGCAATGCCGCCATTCAGGCCGCCGAAAATTTGAAGAACGTGCTCATCGAAGCGGCGGCGCGCAAGCTAGACGCCAAACCCGAGGACATCGAATGCCTGGGCGAGGTCTATCGTGCCGCCAGCCAGGACAAAGGCCTTAGCTTCCAGGAAGTGGTGATGGCCGCTCTCGAGGGCACCGGTACCATCACCGTGAAAGGCAATTTCGATACCCTGCCCGAATCGCACGGCACCAAGAAGTACCGCGGCGGCGCCGTCGGCGGCTCCATGGCCTATGCCTATGCCGCCGAGGTGGTGGAGGTGTGCATCGATCCCGACACCGCCGAAGTGACGGTGGAGCGTGTCTGGGCCGCACAGGACGTCGGCCGGGCGCTGAATCCCCTGTCGGTTGAAGGGCAGATCCAGGGCTCCGTCTGGATGGGCATGGGGCAGGCCTTCTGCGAAGGCACGCGCTTCCACAACGGCCTGCCGATCACCGGCAACATGCTCGACTACCGGGTGCCGTCCATCGTCGAATCCCCACCCATCGAAACGCACATCGTCGAAAGCGTCGATCCGCACGGGCCATTCGGTGCCAAGGAGGCTGGAGAAACCTCCCTCGCCGCGTTCATCCCGGCCTATGTCAACGCCATCGCCAACGCGCTCGGCGTCCGGCCCATCGATCTGCCGGTGACGCCCGATCGCTTGATGGAGTTGATCGAGAAACAGGAAACAGATGCACGGGTTGCCGCCGCCCAAGAAGAAGAGGAAATGGCCTGATGGAGTTCATGCCCGATTTCAAACTCCATCGCCCGGCCACCGCCGCCGAGGCGGCCAAGTTGCGTGCCGACACCGAGGATGCCCTGTTCGTGGCCGGCGGCACCGACATGCTGGTCAACGTTCGGCGCGGTATCGAACAGCCCAAGGCACTGATCGACGTCACCGCTATCGACGATATCAAATCGATCGCTGAGGACGAGGACGGCCTGCATATCGGCGCGGGCGTGACGCTCCGCGATCTCGCCACGAACGAGCTGGTGCAACGGGATTATCCGGCGGTCGCCCAGGCCGCGCGCGCCGTTGCCGGCCCCACCCACCAGGACTACGGCACCGTCGGCGGCAATCTTTGCCTCGATACGCGCTGCCTGTTCTACAACCAAAGCGAATGGTGGCGGCAATCGAACGACTATTGCCTCAAGGAGCGCGGCGAGATTTGCCACGTGGCGCCGGGAGGCAAGCGCTGCTTCGCCGCCTTTTCGGGCGACGTCGCGCCGGCCATGCTGGTCTACGATGCGGAGATCGACATCCTGGGCGCAAACGGAGAGTTGCGCCGCCAGCCGCTGACCGAGCTTTACCGCAATGACGGCCTCAACCATCTGACCCTCGAGCCGGGCGATCTGGTGACGGCGGTACATCTACCGAAGTCCCTCGCGGAGCAACCGTCGGCCTATGAGAAGGCCCGCATCCGGGGCTCCATCGATTTCCCGCTGGCGGGGGCCGCCGTGCGCCTGGTGATGGACGGCGGTAAGGTCGCCAACATCAAGATCGCGCTCACCGGCGTGAACCCCTACCCGCAGGTGGTCAAGGGCGCCGATACCGCTATCGGCAAGCCCCTCGACGAGGATGCCCTCGATGCCCTGCGCGAGAACGTGCGTAAGCAGGCCAAGCCCATGCGGACGACCACGGTCGCACCCTGGTACCGCCGCCGGGTGGTCGGCGCCCTTGCTCGCAGGCTCACCGCGCAATTGGCCGGGTAAACGGCTCAATTCAGCCAATTTCTCAATATTAGATTTCTCTCACATCCCTCATTTCCGAACGGCTGGGTTTCGGAAATGAGGGGACTCCCGTCTATGCAATTCCTCTAATCTTCTAGCTGACACACTGCTGGGAGACGTGTGGTCCGAAACTGTTTCACCGATCCGGGTGCCGCGAGGTCCCGGGCAGAAAGGCAGACGGACATGCGCACAACCCAGAACGTCGTATCCTTTGTTTTCTATCTATGGACGGGGCAGATCAGCGCCGCCTTCACCTATTGGGTGATCGGCATCTTCGGCAACTTCGCCCTGTTCTGTATCCCCCTTTACATCTATGACGGTTTAGGCGCGCACATGACCGCAGGTCATATCGCGCTCTTGGGTGTGAGCGGTGCCTATTTCCTGTTTTCAGCGGTATGTGTTACGCGCAGCTTCGGAACGGCGGATTTACCCAAAATCCGCATGTTTTGAGAAGTTCGGCCTAACGGCTAACGGCACTTTACCCCGCGCGGTCCACGGGGTACGGTCCCTCGCTTTTTTGACAGTGACGGACCTCCCACATGACCTCTTCCCCGAATACCGCGCACGGACAATCCTTGGCCCTCCTCCCCGATGGTTGGAAAGATCCTGTCGGCTACGCCAACGGTATTTTGGCGCCGCAAGGGCGCGTAGTGTTTGTCGGCGGCATGATCGGCTGGAATGCCGACGAGGTATTCGAGGCAAAGGATTTGGTTTCCCAGTTCGGTCAGGCACTGAAAAACCTCGTGGCGGTGGTCGAAAAGGCGGGCGGCAAGCCGGAACATGTCTGCCGGATTACGGCTTTCTGCACGGACAAGGCCGCCTATCTTGCCGGACGCAAGGAACTGGGCCCAGTATGGCGCGAACATATGGGGCGTCACTATCCGGCCATGAGCCTTGTGTTCGTCAGCGCCCTTTTGGAAGACGAGGCGGTGATCGAACTTGAAGCGACCGCCGTGATCCCAGATAACGGATAAAGAAAAGTAAGATAGAATACCGGAGGCAAATCATGGATGGGCAAATGACCAAGCAAGCAAGCTTCCAATGGGACGATCCCTTCCTGTTCGAGGAACAGTTGAATGAGGAAGAGCGGATGGTCCGCGACACGGCCCGCGATTATGCGCAGGACAAGCTGATGCCGCGCATTCTCGAAGCCCACCGCAACGAAAGCTTCGACCGGGATATGTTCGGCGAGATGGGCGAACTTGGCCTGTTCGGCATTCTGCTGCCCGAGGAATTCGGCGGTTCCGCCATGAACCACGTGTGCTACGGCTTGGTGAACCGCGAGGTGGAGCGCGTCGATAGCGCGTACCGCTCGACCATGAGCGTGCAAACCTCCCTCGTCATTCATCCCATCAACACCTACGGCTCCGATGAGCAGCGCAAGAAATACCTGCCCGGTCTCGCCAAGGGCGAACTGATCGGCTGCTTCGGCCTGACGGAACCCGATCACGGCTCCGATCCTGGCTCCATGAACACCCGCGCCGAGAAGATCGACGGCGGCTACAAACTCACCGGCAACAAGATGTGGATCTCCAACGCGCCCCATGCCGACGTATTCGTCGTCTGGGCCAAGCTCGACGGGCGTATCCACGGCTTCATTCTCGAAAAAGGCATGAAGGGCCTGTCAGCGCCCAAGATCGAAGGCAAGTTCAGCCTGCGCGCCTCGGCCACCGGCGAGATCGTCATGGACGGGGTCGAAGTGCCGGAAGAGAACCTGCTCCCCGGTATCAGCGGCCTCGGCGGGCCGTTTGGTTGCCTTAACAAGGCGCGCTTCGGCATCGCCTGGGGCACAATGGGCGCGGCGGAATTCTGCTGGCACGCAGCGCGGCAATATACCCTCGACCGTATCCAGTTCGGCCGCCCCCTCGCCGCCAATCAATTGATCCAAAAGAAACTCGCCGACATGCAGACCGAGATCACTCTCGGTCTGCAAGGCGTCTTGCGCATGGCGCGCCTGATGGACGAAGGCAAATGCGCCCCCGAGATCATCTCCATCATGAAGCGCAACAACGCGGGCAAGGCCCTCGACATCGCCCGTCTGGCGCGCGACATGCACGGCGGCAACGGCATCGTCGACGAGTTCCACGTCATCCGTCATTTGATGAACCTGGAAACCGTCAACACCTATGAGGGCACCCACGACGTTCATGCCCTCATCCTCGGCCGCGCCCAGACCGGCATTCAGGCGTTTACTGCGTAATTTAGGGACTTTTCCCACTCCCCGGTCCGATTTCGGACAAACTCTTTTTTGAGCCGTTACCGTTTGGCCGCGAAACGGGAACACGCTATCGTATTGGCTGGCCTACAAAATCAAATCAATTGAATTGGCCTCTGGAAAAAACGCCAGATACATATGCCAACTGGGAGACTTCTTATGAACAGATTTGCGTTCGTTGCGACCGCGGTTGCGGCGCTTTTCATCACCGGTGCCGCCTCGGCGCAATCCATCGGCGTCGGCACGGGCCCGCAGGCGTCCCTAACCAACCGGCTCGGTTCCGGCGTTGCCAAGGTCATCGCCGACGGTGCCGGGCTCAACACGCGCGCCGTGCCCCACACCTCCAACGCCCATCACACGCCACTCGTCGAAAAAGGCAACATCACCTTCGGCGTCAGCTCCACCGGAGACATCAACGACGCCCTCGCCGGCCGAAATGCATTCGAAGGCCATCCGGTCTCCAAGGATTGGGTCATCGCCAGCCGCCTCGTGCCGCTGCCCGTAGGCACGCTGGTACGCGCCGACTCGCCTTACAAGACACTGGCCGACATGAAAGGCAAGAAGTACGCCTGCGGCTTCACGGCACATAAGACCGTGAAGGTCATTCTCGATGCCTATCTCGCCAACGCCAAGATGTCCGAGAACGAGCTTGATTGCGTGAACGTACCCAACACGTCGGCGGGAACCGAACTGTTCCTCAAGGGCAACATCGAAGGCACACCTTCGTCGCTCGGCGGCGCGCGCTTGCGTAACGCGGCAGCCAAGGTCGGCGGCATTCGCATCCTCAAGATGGATAATTCTGCTGAAGGTGTCGCCGCCATGCAGAAGGAATATCCGGGCTCTTATCTCGTCAAGCTCGACGAGAAGACTCCGGGCGTTGAAGGGGAAACCTGGACCATGGCTTTCGACATGGTACTGATGACCTCCACCAAGACGCCGGAAGACGTCGTCTATAAGTCGGTCAAGGCTCTCTACGAAGGCAAGGACGGGCTGGTCAAAGTCTCGCCGGTGTTCCGCTCCTTCAATCCGAAGAATATGCTCGTCAAAATCCCGGGGGTCGATATCCATCCGGGTGCGATGAAGTTCTACAAGGAAATGGGCCTGACACAGGGCGGCAGTTAACAACCGCTGAGGATAGACCGCAGCCGGTGACGTTCCGGCTGCGGTCGTCCCCCAATTCTGCCTACCAACAATCTTCTTGGGTGAGGCTCTGAGATGAGTTTGACCAGTTCGCTCCATAGCAACGAAGCGGAACGGATTTCCCCCGCGCCGCCGCGCCTCCGGGCCTTTATCATCGGCCTCGGGGTGCTGTTGGTCATCGCCTCCATTTTCAAATCCCTCGACCTTTATCGCGAACTGCTGCAATTACAGCTCTACGATCAGCAGTTCCTGTTCCCGATGATCGGGATCGGATTGCTGCTCACATACGTCCATGTGCCGGCGAGTTACGGCAAACGCGCCGGACCGGTGCCGTGGTATGACTGGCTGGCGGGCCTCGCGGGGCTTCTCACCTGTTCCTATCTATCGGTGAACTACGCCCGCTTGGCCGATGAAGTGGCCTACCAACCGCTCGACGCGGTCATTTGCGGCTCCATTATCCTCTTGCTGTGCGCCGAAGGCTTGCGCCGCACGGTCGGTATGGTGCTGCTGTCGGTGCTGGTATTTTTCATCCTGTTCGGCGTTGCCGGTCAATATGTGCCCGGCTCGCTGCAGGGCCAGAAGATCGAGTTCGGCGATCTCGTCACTTACCTCACCTTCGACACCAATGCCCTCATGGGCCTGCCGACCAAGATCGTCACCACCGTCGTCGTCGCCTTCCTGTTGATGGCGGCATTGATGCAGCGCTCCGGCGCCGGCGAATTCCTCAACGACGTTGCTATCGCCCTAATGGGGCGTTACCGCGGCGGCGCCGCCAAAGTCGCCATCACCGCATCGAGCCTGTTCGGCTCTATCTCCGGCTCCACCGTTTCCAACGTCATGTCGACCGGCGCCATCACCATCCCGTTGATGAAGCGCGGCGGCTACAGGCCCGTGTCGGCGGGCGCCATCGAGGCCGTCGCTTCCACCGGCGGCCAACTGATGCCGCCGGTCATGGGCGCGGTCGCCTTTCTCATGGCCGAGGACTTGAACACCGAATACAAATACGTCGCCATCGCAGCGCTGGTGCCATCGTTCCTCTATTACGCCGGCTTGTTCGTACAGGCCGACCTGGAAGCCGCTAAGGAAGGCATCAGCCGTGTCCCCGAGGAACTGATCCCCAATCTATGGACGGTCCTCAAGCAAGGCTGGATCTTTCTGATCCCCTTCGCCATTCTCATTGTCGGGCTGTTCTGGCTCAACTACGAACCGGAAGAGGCCGCGCTCGACGCTTGCTTGGCCCTAATCGTGCTTGGTATGGCCTTCGGCTATAAGGGTCGGCGCATGACCCTCAAGGACATCTTTTGGGCGGTCGCCGAAACGGGCGTATTGATCATCGACCTCGTGATGATCGGTACCGCCGTCGGCATGATCATCGGCATCCTCGCCAAATCGGGTCTCGGCTTCGCCCTCACCCTGGTGCTGTCGCAACTGGGCGACGGCAATTTCGTGCTGCTGCTGATCCTCGCCGCCGTCGTTTGCATTATCCTCGGCATGGGCATGCCGACCATCGGCGTTTATGTCCTGGTATCAGCCCTCGTCGCACCGGCGATGATCGAGGTCGGCGTCACACCCATGGCCGCGCACATGTATGTCCTCTATTTCGGCATGCTATCTTTCATTACCCCGCCCATTGCAATCGCCGCCTTCGCGGCGGCGAAACTCGCGGAAAGTCATCCAATGAGTACGGGCTGGGCCGCGACCCGCTTCGGCTGGTCGGCCTTCGTGGTGCCAGTGCTGTTCGTGTTCTCGCCGAGCCTGCTGCTCGACGGCGATCCCCTAACGTTGGTGCACGATGTCGGCACCGCTGTCATCGGCGTGTGGATGGTCTCGGCCGGATTGATCGGTTATTTCCGCACCAACCTCAGCACTCTCGCGCGCGCGATCATTATCGTCGGCGGCCTCGCTCTGCTGATTCCGGCGGGCATGTTCCCTGGCGCCGTTTTCACAGATATCGCCGGCGTAATATTCATCGGGCTCCTCTTCGGCCGGGATTTCATCGCCCGCTGGAGCACTTCCGCGCAGCGCGGCTAACGGGCTGGACAAAACCACCCCCAGAGGACATTTTCGTCCCAATAAACGTCAAAACACGCATGGGGGGGAGGCTGCCCACGATGAATGAGGAAATCCTTGAACGTTTGGCGATCCGTGACCTGGTCGAGAACTGGGCGTTGTGGCGCGATTCCGGCATGTGGGAACGCTTCCGCACCGTATGGCACGACGACGGACGCATGATGGCCACTTGGCTGCAGGCCGATCCCGATACCTTCATCGCCGGCAGCAAGAAAGTGTTCGAAAGCGACGTCAGCATCATTCACACGTTGCTCGGAACCACCATCGACCTCGCCGGAAACCGCGCCATCGCCATGACCAAAATGACCATCAACCAGCGTGCGCCCGTGGACGGCGTGTGGTGTGACGTCGTGTGCCTCGGGCGCTTCTACGATTTCCTCGAAAAGCGTAACGGCAAGTGGGGTTTCGTCCTGCGCCAACCCATCTACGAGAAGGACTGGATCGCCCCCATCGATCCGTCGGTGACCCTCAAACTGGATCAGAACATCCTCGATCAATACCCGGTGGGTTACAAACACCTTGCCTATCTGCAATTCAAGCTCGGCTACGACGTCAAAAAGGATATGCCGGGTCTGAAAGGACCCGAGGTCGAGAAACTGTACGCCCACGGCAAGGATTGGCTCGACGGCAAACCGCTGAGCCGGTAAATCGGCCGCCGGTGACACCCTCTCGTCGATGGTCTGTACGCAGCCGAATTTGGGCGCTAATCTTCTATAAGACTGGAACGAATAAGATAGGCCACGAGTGACAGAGAGCGCTATGCCCGAGATGCTGGAAGCGGACGTTATCGAAGGAAGCCTCACCTTCGCCGTCGACACGGGCGAAAAGATAGAAACCTATCCCGAGCGGGATGTAGACGATCCCACGCGCAACGTCGGCAAGTACGAGACGCGCACGGTAACGCTGCGCGACGGCCGCACGATACGGGACCGGTTCAGTCTCGACCGCGAAGGGTTCATCCTTGTCGACGACGAAACCGCCGTCACCGATTTCTACGACGACGACGAAGTCAGACGTATCTATTACCCGGAATGCATCGAATTGGTGAAAAAACTCACGGGTGCGGACGAGGTGATGGTGTTCGACCATACCATCCGCGTCGAGGACCGTGATAAGCGTGCCGCCAAGGACGTTCGCGGGCCGGTTCCGACCGTGCATAACGATTTCACCGACTGGTCGGGTAAGAAGCGCATCCGCGATCTTTATCCGCCGGAAGAAGCCGACGCGCGGCTCCAACGCCATTTCACCAGCATCAACGTGTGGCGGCCGCTGCACGGGCCAGTCAAAACGGCGCCCCTCGCGCTGTGCGATGCCACCACCATGGGCCCTGACGACTTTATCGCCGCCGCGCATATCTATCACAACCGCCGTGGCGAGACCTACCGCGTCGCCTATAGCGACGGGCAGCAGTGGTACTACTTTTCCGACATGACGCCGGACGAGGCGGTGTTGATCAAGTGCTACGATTCCGCCACCGACGGCCGCACCCGCTTCAACGCCCATGGCGCGGCGGAACTTGCCGATCAACCCGCCGGCGTGCCGCCGCGCGAAAGTATCGAAGTGCGCACCTTCGCCTTCTTCAACGACTAAGAAAATCGCTTACAAACAGGGGACACACGCATCATGAAATTCGGCGTATTCGGCGGCGCGGTCGCCAAACGGGGGGACGCCACCGCCGACAGCCAGGGCTACAAAGGCATGCTCGACATGGCGCTGGAAGCCGAGGATTTGGGCTTTCACAGCATTTTCCTCGTCGAGCACCATTTCTCCGGCTCCGGTCAGATCTCGGCGTCGCTGAACCTGCTCACCTATATCGCGGCGCTCACCAAAAACATGCGCCTGGGAACCGCGGTGACGGTGCTCCCCTGGCACAACCCCGTACTGATCGCCGAACAGGCGGCAACGCTCGATCTCTTGTCGGGCGGGCGCCTCGACTTCGGCGTCGGCAAGGGGTATCGCGACGTCGAGTTCGATGCCTTTTGCGTCCCCAAGGAAGAGGCCCTGCCCCGCTACGAGGAGTCGGTTGACCTGATCGTCAAATCCTGGGTTTCCGAGGAACGTTTCAGCCACGAAGGCCGCTTCTGGAACTTCAAGGACATCGTCGTCGAGCCGCCTTGCATCCAGAAACCCCATCCGCCTCTCTGGACGGCGGCGGGCACCGACGAGTCGATCACGCGGGTCGCGGGCACCGGATTTAATTTGCTGCTCGATCATTTCGGCTCGCCGCAGCGCACAAAGGAACGGCTGGATGTCTGGCGAACCGCCTGCAAACAGGTGGACCGGCCGTTCAATCCCATGGAGGTCGCCCTTGCGCGCGGCATGACCATCACGACGAGCGACGCAGAATACGAAGCAGCGGTCGAACAACGGCTCAAGCGCGTGAGCAGCATGTTCAAAAGCTATGGCGCCCTGCCCGGCCTTGAAAAGAAAGACGGCCCCGTACAGCCGGAAACTTATGCGGACGCCAATCTCGCCATGGAAGATGCGGCGATCATCGGCTCTCCGGAACAGGTCGCGGCACGAGTTCGCCAGTTCCGTGACATGGGCTTCGAGTATATGCTGATCCTGTTCCCGGACGACATCGAAACGCTGCGCATTTTCGCCCGCGAGATCATGCCGGAGTTTCAGGAAAGCCCTGCCGCCGTCCGCTAGGAACCGAGCTTCCATGCCCGCCAAAATGCCAATGAAAACGCACGCCTTTCGCGTTCATGAGACCGGCGGTCCCGACGTGATGAAATGGGAAGAGGTCGACCTGCCGAAGCCCAAGAAAGGCCAAGTGCTGATCCGTCATACCGCCATCGGCTTCAACATGGTCGAGACCTATTTCCGCAAAGGTCTCTATCCGCCGCGCGATCCGATGCCCATGGGCGCCGGCCTCGAAGCCGCCGGCGTGATCGAAGCGGTCGGCCCGGGCGTCGAGGGCTTCAAACCCGGCAACCGGGTCGTTTACGCCGGCGGTCCATTGGGTGCTTATGCCGAGGCACGCGTGATCGACGCAGTCCATTTGAGCAAGATTCCGGCCTGGCTCGACGACGAGACGGCAGCAGCCGCCCTCTCCAAGGGCCGCACCGTGCAGTATCTATTCAACCGCACGCACAAGCTCAAACGCGGCGACACCATCCTGTTCCACGCCGCCGCGGGCGGCGTCGGCTTGATCGCCTGTCAATGGGCGAAGGCGGTGGGCGCCACTTTGATCGGCACCGCCGGTACCGACGAGAAATGCCGCCTCGCCAAACGGTACGGCGCCAAACACGTCATCAATTACCGCAAACAGGATTTCGTCTCGGAAGTCATGCGCTTCACCAAGAATAAGGGCGTTGACGTCGTCTACGATTCCGTTGGCAAGGATACCTGGAACGGCTCCATCAAATGCGTCCGCCGTTTGGGGCTGGTGGTCAGTTTCGGCAGTGCGTCGGGCCCGCCGCCGCCTTTGGATATCGCCGCCGACGGGGTCAAGACATCGGCCTATTTCACGCGCGCAACCACGGTCAATTACATGACCTCGCCCGAGATCGAAAGGGCAAGCACGCGCCACCTATTCCGGATGATGAAATCGGGCGCGGTCAAGGTTAAGATAGGACACACCTACCGTCTCCGCGACGCGGTACAGGTGCACAAGGATGCCGAAGCGCGCAAAACCACTGGCGCGGTGGTGATGATCCCCTAACCGAGGAGGGTTGATATGGCCAAGGCAGTTTGGAACGGCGCAACGCTTGCCGAAAGCGACGATATCGCGCTGGTCGAAGGCAACGCGTATTTCCCGGTGGACTCGTTAAACAAGGATCTGTTCAGCGAAAGCACCGGAACCGACCGCACCTATTGTCATTGGAAGGGCTTCGCCGATTACTACGACATCCGTGTTGGCGGCAAGGTGTTTGAAGGTGGCGCCTGGTATTACGCGGAGCCCTACGAAGAGGCGGCCGTGATCAAAGACCGCGTCGCCTTCTACGGTGAGGTTGAGGTGAGCGGCGCGCCGGAAGGGCGCGGCTTGGTAGAGTCAGTTCCCTCGCCGCGCGGCAACCGGTCTGGATGGGAAGCGCTGTGCTGGCTCATTCGCCATTCGGACAAAAACGAACTGAGCGCCGACGAGATCACCGCAAACACCGACATTCCCGCCGATGAAATCGCCAAGGCCTGGCAGGTTTTCGACGTGCAACGCTACGCCAAACGGTACAAATGGTCGCTGGAAGGCAGCAGCGCGGACCTCAAGCTGGTGAGATCCGCCTAACCCGCCGTTTTGACTTAGTCGTGCTTTAGGGATTTCGTCGTGAACAGGTAGTCCTTCAGCTCCTTGTCGAAGGTCGGATCCTGGCGGCGGATCCATTCGAGAACCATGGCGGCGTGCTCTTTTTCCTCATCGCGGTTGTGCGCGAGGATGGCCTTCAATTCCTCGTCCTTGCACGCGTCGACGCGCTGGTTATACCAGTCGACCGCTTCCAGTTCCTCCATCAAAGAAACGATCGCCCGGTGCATGTCCCGGGTTTCGTCCGACAGTTCTTCGAGGGGTTCGTGGTAGCCTTCGTTCGCCATGGGATCCTTCTCCTGTGGTTCTTGTTCGGCCTTCTAGATAGCCGATCGGGTGGGCCAAACAAGGCCCCAAACGAGACCATTGTAGACAGCTTGATGGGACCCGAACATGAAAAAGGCGGCCCACCCGCCGGTGAACCGCCAATTTCAGGATATCGCTCGAAACGTCAGCCGAGAGCTTTGACGTCGGCGATGGTCTTTTCCGGTTCCGGCCGTTGGCCGTAGTTGGGATCGATGTCGGCGGCACGGACGATGCCGCTGGTATCCACCACCAATCGCGCGGGCATTGGCAGGGTCCAGCTGTCGTCACCATTGGTCGCCAGCAGATCGATACCGCCACCGGCATAGATTTTTTTGACCTCGGGCGACAACTCGAACTTGATCCCGAGCTCTTCGATATAGGCATTGCCCTTATCGCTCAGCATCTCGAACGAAATATTGTGCTTTTCGATCAGTTCCCGGCTTTTTTCGGGAAGTTGCGGCGTGATCGCCACCAGGGTCGCCCCTAAGTCGTTCAGGTCTCCGACAGCGTCCTGCAAAGCATACAGCTCTGCATTACAGTAGGGTCACCAATGGCCGCGGAAGACGGTAACAACAAGCGGTCCCTTGGCCAAAAGGTCGGCGGAATTGACCATCTCGCCGTTGGCGTTGGGCAACGAAAAAGCCGGCAATGGATCGCCCACCTTGATGGCGCGTTCCATGATGCCGGAATCACGTAGCGACTGTACGAATTGGCCGAGCGTATTGCGTACCTGTTCGGGCATGCGCTGCTTGCCGGCTTCGGCGATTTCGGCAAGTTTTTCTGCGAGGCTCACATCTTCCTCCTTATTGGTTTCGTCGTGTTGACGCCATCATATCGGCCCGCACCGATGTTTCCATTGAATTCCAACATACTATCGGGTTTGTACCTATGGCGGGCCTCTGTACGAAAAGGCAAAAGCCCGCTAGGCTCATTTCATGATCAAACCGAAGTTCGTTGCCGGTCTTTTTTGCGCGTCGCTGCTGGCCTTCCCCGCTTACGCCCAGACGCCGTTCGACAAGGACCTGCCCGGGAACGGTGGTACGGTTTATAAGAAAACCTGTTCTTTTTGCCACGATGAAGGCACCGTCGGCGCGCCAAAATTCGGCGACAAGACGGCTTGGGCGCCGCGTATCGCCAAGGGTCGCGAGGCATTGTACGATTCGGTTCTCAACGGCCTGCAGCACATGACAGCGCGGCGCGGGCGGCGCGGCTATACCGACGAAGATTTCAAGCACGCGGTCGATTATTTGTTGGAAAATAGCCAGTGACCGGCACACCGAAGATCAGTCTAAGGGGCGTCACCAAAAGCTTCGGGAACGAGCATGTGCTCACCGGGGTCGATCTCGACGTTGCCAACGGGGAATCGGTCGTGCTGGTGGGCCCGTCCGCCTGCGGCAAGACGCTTTTGTTCAAATGCATCCTCGGCCTCATCCCACCGGATTCCGGCAGCATCAAGATCGACGGTCAGGAGACAGTGGGGCTTCCCCCGGCGGACCGCGAAGAACTCCTGCGCCGTACCGGTATGCTTTTTCAGCAGTCCGCGTTGTTTGACAGCCTCACGGTTTGGGAAAACGTCGCCTTCCGGCTGATGCAGAACCGGGGCCGGAACGGGGCAATGTCCCGCCGCGACGCAAAACAGGTCGCCATTCAGAAGTTGGCCGATGTCGGTATGGATGCGGAGGTGGCGAATCTTCTGCCCGCCGATCTCTCCGGCGGCATGCAGAAACGGGTCGGATTCGCGCGTGCCATCGCCGGGGATCCGGAGATCATCTTCCTCGATGAACCGACGGCGGGGCTCGACCCCATCATGACCAACATCATCAATGAACTGATCCTCGACGGTGTCCATCGGCTGGGCGCCACAGTGCTGTCCATCACCAGCAACATGGACGGCGCGCGCAAGATCGCCGACCGGATCGCCATGCTCCATGGCGGTAAGATCATCTGGACCGGACCCGCCGACGAGGTGGAGGAAACCGGCAATCCCTACGTCGATCAGTTCATCCACAGCCGCGCCGAAGGCCCCATTGAAACCATTATGACACCAGCCTAAATAGCGAGTCCCGAGGTTGCTTGCCGCACCCCGGCGAACGTGATAGCCAAGAAACATGTCTGAAAAGTCCAGGCCGGTGGTCGGCATTCCGACCAGCGTCATGCAAATTACCGAACGCCGCCATATGAGCCACACGTCCGGAACCCGGTACGTGGAAACGCTGGTGGAGTTTTCCGAGGTCACCCCCGTCTTGCTGCCCTCCTTCCCAGGCGCGGCGGATGTGAAGGACACGGTGCGCCGCATCGACGGGCTTCTGCTCACCGGCGGACGCGCGAATGTCGAGCCCCACCATTACGGCGGACCACCCTTCCCCGACGACGAACCCATCGATCCCGACCGCGACGCCTGCGTGCTACCGCTCGTCCGCGCCTGTCTCGACGAAGGCGTGCCCATTCTCGGCAGCTGCCGCGGCATTCAGGAAATCAACGTCGCCCTGGGCGGCTCGTTGCACTACCGCATCCATCTCTTGCCGGGAAAAATGGACCACCGTATGCCGCGCGATCCCGAGGCGACGGCCGAAGAGATATTCGCGCTCCGCCATCCGATCAAGCTGTCCCCCGGCGGCCAATTCGAGGAAATGATGGGGGTTGACGAGTTAATGGTGAATTCATTGCACGGACAGGGCATCGACCGCCTTGCCGACGGCCTCGACGTCGAAGCCGTTTCGCCCGACGGCGTGATTGAAGCGATCACCGTGAACGGCGCCAAAAGTTTCGCCGTGGGCGTCCAATGGCATTGCGAGTGGTACCCCGAGAACCACGATCTGTCGCGCATACTCTATAAGAAATTCGGCGAGGCCGCTCGCGAACGGGCTAGGCGCCGCAACGGCACCCGGTAACCACCACTACGCCTTAAGCAGACTGCTTTCCAGAGCGTCGCGCAATTTCCCCTCGATCGGCTTGGTTTTCTTCGTCGCCGGATCGACGCAAACGGTGACCACTTCCGCTGTGGCAATGCAGGTATCGCCGGCGAAAACGCCCTGCCCCAGCGTATAGGAACTGTTGCCGACCCTGAGGATGACGGTACCGATCTCGACCTCACCGGGATACCCAAGCTCGGCGTGGTATACGCAGGCAAAGCGGACGACGACAAAGCCGGCCAAGATGACGCCGGCCCCACCGGTGCTCATGCGGGCCTCGCGGAAATGCACCCGTCCGTCTTCGAAGAACTGATTGATGGCGCCGTTGTTCACGTGACCGTTGGGATCGAGATCGCTATAGCGTACCCGGTCTTTCGTCCAAGTCACATAGACCGCGCGATCGGTCAATTGCGTCATCGTGTCTTTTTCGGTCATTGCCTCAGGGTTTCCGTCAGTACGCGTTGCATCATCGACATCATCGGCCGGTCTTCCTTGAACCGGCGGTACGCGGTCTCGGCATGGGCCTCGAGATCATCGCGCGCCAATGCGGCCAAACAATCATCGACCAACGTCTTGGGCTCCGCCCGCAGGCAATAGGTGTCATAGGGCGTCGCCCCACCGCTATATTCGAGCAATACCGGTACCCGGTTGATAATCGAATGGCAAAGCCGGGTCGCCGAAACGATCCCGTGACGGTCCGTCTTCTGAACCGACATATTGATCTTGGTCCGCTCCATCAGGGAATCGCGAACGTAGGCGGGCACGGGGATCGCGGGATAAACCACCGTGTGTCCGGCCTCCGCCAATGCCTGGACCACCTTGCCCCGGCGCGGCGAGCCAAAGCCGCACAAGAGAAAATCGATATCCCGGCTTTCCCACGGCGTCTTCGGCAGCGTTTCGATGCTGTCCAGATATCCGAGGGGCAGAACGGCGCTGTTGGGATTCATCGCGCGGCACGCGGCAAGCGATTCTTCCAACAGGACCCAAACGAACTCCGCGGCCTCGGCAGCAAGGCGATAGAGCGCATATACGTTCGGATCGTCCTGCTCCGCGCCGTAGTTCCAACTGCCGTCCTCACCGATTACTTCCGTGCACACGAGGCCGAACCGATACCCGCCCGCTTTCAGTTTGAGCGGAAACTCCGGTTCCTCATAGAAACGGTCGATAAACAGGTTGATCGCGTCGGGGTCGAGCTGGTTGGTCGAAACCGTGACCGTTTCACCGCACGCCTCCAGCGCGCCGCGTACGAAGTGCACCGTATCTGAGACCATCTCCCAGAGATGCGGCTTCAGGTTGGCAAGCAGGATGTTGAACTTCATGCGAAACGTTACGAACCGGTGAATTCCAGATTGGCCGGCGACACCAGTACGCCGAACGCCTCGCACCAAATTACCACGCTCTTGTAATCACCGAGCGATACATTGGCCGGTATCTTATAGTTCTGACTTCCCTTGAAAGCGCGCAACGGACCGATATCGACGAAATTCGCATTCTTCACATCGTCGGACTCTTTGATGTCGGCGATGTCGACCAGATACACGCGGTATTTGGGCCCCGGCCCCACTTCGAAATCGGCACCGAGATGGATGGTATCGCCATAGACCGTCAGCTTACCCTTGCCGTAATGAAGCGAATCCGACGGATCGGCATGGATGAAGCGGCCCGTCGCCACGACCTCCATCGTGCCGCCTTCCGGCGGCGCTTCGATGGCGACGATGTCGGATTGGAACAGGAAGGGAAACAGAAAGATACCGGCACCGAACCCCGCGCCGCCCCCGAGGATGCCGCCGATCAGAAACGCGATGATGACTTTCTTCATGAAGTGCGCCTTCCTACTTGCCAGATCGTTTCGCCGGCCGGTACCGACTGTCTTCGGCGGGGGTGCCATCACACGCCGCACGGTCGGTTTCCACCATATGTATCATATGTGCGAAAACCGAGCGACGGGCCGCAGGGACAAGTCGCGGATCGAGCGGTTTGTACATCTCCGCGACCATATCCGGAATTTGCACGATGCCTCGCGCCATGCAATCGGCGATCTGCTCCTCGCGTTCCTCTCGGTGCGCAATCAACGCCGCCAGGAATGGTTTGGGATCGCGGATCGGTGCGCCGTGGGTCGGCCAATAAATCCCTTCGTCCCGATCAAGCAGCATGCGAAGGC
The DNA here is from genome assembly GCA_913055735.1 of uncultured Rhodospirillales bacterium. Taxonomy (GTDB): domain Bacteria; phylum Pseudomonadota; class Alphaproteobacteria; order Rhodospirillales; family UBA2165; genus CAJXKD01. The sequence goes on along the minus strand of CAJXKD010000002.1, from coordinate 503,825 downwards.
TCGCCATATATTCACCCATGTCGCCATCGGGCGGCGAGACCACCGTCGTCGACCATCCCATGACGTGATCGCCGGAAAACAAGGCGTTTTCCTCCGCTAGCCGGTAGCAAAGGTGGTTGGACGTATGGCCCGGCGTATAGACGCATTCGAGTGTCCAGCCATCGCCCTCGATGACATCGCCGTGGCGAAGCTCCACGTCAGGCACGAATTCGTGATCCCCGCCTTCCTCCACGGTGATGCCGTCACTCGCCTTGCCCGATCCATGCGGGCCAAAAGCAAAAGTCTTCGCACCGCTCGCCGCGCGTACCGGGCCGCTCGCCGGGGAATGATCGATATGGGTGTGGGTTACCGGAATATGGGTGATCTCCTCGGCGTTCAGCGCACCAAGCAGGGCCTCGACATGCTCCTCCAGATCGGGCCCGGGATCGATCACCGCGACACGGCCCGTGCCGATCACGTAGGTTCCCGTGCCCTTGAAGGTGAACGGCCCGGGATTGCGCGCCACGATGCGCCGGATCAATGGCGACACGGTTTCGATCACCCCGTACTCGCAGGAGAAGTCCTTGATCAGCGGAACAACGGTTGCCACGAAAATAAAATCCTAATCAGCCGCAACGGGAAGCCGCAGCACTGCCCGCAATCCGGGGCGCGCATCCTCCAGCCTCAACTCACCCTTATGAAGGTGCGCGACCGCGCTGACAAGGCTGAGCCCCAGACCGCTGCCCGGGCTGTTGCGGCTTGCTTCCAGACGCACGAAACGTTCGACCACTCGCTTGCGGTCCATTTCCGGAATACCCGGCCCTGAATCGGTAACCGACAGTTCCACCTGACCGTCATCACGCGCACCGCGGAGCATTACCACGCCATTGGATGGCGCATATTTTATGGCGTTATCGACGAGATTGGCCAGCGCCTGGGACAATAGCTGACGGTCGCCATCGACATTCAAGCCATCACTTACGGCGACCTCGAGCATGATGGATTTCTCGGACGCCGCCGGTTCGTAAAGTTCCGCGATGTCGGCCACCATATGCGCGACATCGATCGGCGCGCTGGCAACCTCCAACGTTCCGGCCTCCGCCTTGGCGATATTGAGAAGCGCGTTGAAGGTGGCGAGCAGTTCGTCCGCTTCGCCAATGGTTTGCTCGATCGCTTCCCGCAATTCCGCATCCGTCGGACGCCCCATTAAGGTGACCTCAAGACGGCTGCGCAACCTGTTCAGCGGGCTGCGCAGATCGTGGGCGACGTTGTCGGTCACTTCGCGCATGCTGGTGATCAGCCGCTGGATCTGATCGAGCATGGCGTTGAGGTTTTGCGCCAGCCGGTCCATCTCGTCGTTGGAGCCCGTCATGGGCACCCTGCGGTCGAGATTACCCTCCATCACCGCCCGGCTGATCCGATTGACGCTCTCCACCCGGCGCAACAGGTTGCGGCTCATCACCACGCCGCCGGCCAAGCCGAGCGCCAAGGTCAGCGCCAAGGCCCACAGCAGCGACGTCTTGATGAATTTCGTCACCTCGCGCTGTTCATGCACGTCACGGCCAACGAGAAGCTGAAACTGGCCCGGCACCACGATATGACGTGCATGCGCGACGTGGGTTTCGACCTCGCCCCCGATCGGCCGCTGATAAGGAAAATCAAACCAGCCGCCTACTTCCGTTTCCACCTCAGGCCAGGCATTGAGATTGCCGGCAATGACGAAACGTTCGGAATTGGTCAACAGATAGAGGCTTTGGCGCTGGTTTGCGCTGCGCTCGCGCACCACCTCGGTCAACCCCAGCATCCCGCGGCGCCGGAACTGTTCTTCCAGCCCGGTGATTTCCGCTTCGATGGTTTCCTCGGTCTGCAATATCGCCAATTGGGTCGTCGACCAATAGATGAAGCCGAGCAGAAGCAGAACAGAGACGCCGAATACCGACAGGTAGATCAGCGACAGCCGAAAGGTCGAGGTGCGGACGAGCCTAGGGAGCTGCACGGAGACAATATCCGGCACCGCGCACCGTATGGAGAAGCGGCGGCTCGAACCCTTTGTCGATTTTGGCGCGCAAGCGGCTGATGTGCACGTCGATCACGTTGGTCTGCGGATCGAAATGATAGTCCCACACGTTTTCCAGCAGCATCGTGCGTGTCACTGTCTGCCCGGCATGACGCATGAGATATTCGAGAAGGCGGAACTCGCGCGGTTGGAGGAGGATGTCGTTCCCGGCTCGGGTCACCCTGCGCGCCAGCACATCCATTTCGAGGTCGCCCACCTTTAGATTAACCTCGACCTGATCGGGCGCTTGGCGGCGGACCAGCGCCTCGAGGCGGGCGAGCAATTCGGCAAAGGCATAAGGTTTGACAAGATAGTCGTCGCCGCCGGCTTTGAGGCCCTTGACCCGGTCATCGACATCGCCAAGGGCGCTGAGGAACAGGATCGGTGTTTTCTCTCCTTCGCCACGCAAACGCTCAACGACGCTGAGGCCATCCATTTTCGGCAGCATCCGGTCGACGACGAGAACGTCGTAGCCGCCATTCGACGCCATGGCATAACCTTCTTCGCCGTCGGATGCCTGATCGGCGACGTAACCGCTTTCCGAAAGGCCACGGCACATATAGGCCGCCGCTTCCCGATCATCTTCGATAACCAACACCCGCATGCTCATTAGTTACCCCATTTCATCGGCATTTTCACCTAGGCTAAAAAAAGGCGCCCAGCCCCGGTTTGCGGGCACTGGGCGCCAGGTCTGCCGTCCCGGGCAGAGATTTAGGCGTCGCGAAGGGGGAGCGCGACAAACCGTTCCACGGACTGCCGCTGTACCAAGAGCAGTACAGCTCGGGCTTTGTGGCTTTGCGCCCGTTGGAAAGCACCCTTGACCTCGGACGGCGTGGAGACGGACTTGCCGCCGACGGCAAGGATCACATCTCCTGGGTGGAGACCTTGTTGAGCCGCGGGGCTCCGTGGGTCGACCTCCGTGATAACCACACCCGAAACATCGGCGCCAATGTCGAAGTTCCGACGGCTGCTTTGATCGAGGGATGCCAGCCCCAGCCCGTTCACGGTGTCCGGTTCCGCAGAGGCGAGCAGTTGCGGTTTGGCGGGAGCTTCGCCGATGGTCACCTTGAGCGACTGTTTCTTGCCGTCACGCCAGACAACGATCTCGGCTTTGTCGCCGGCATTCAGGCTGGCGATATAGCGGGGCAGATCGCGAAGCCGCGTCACGTCCTTTCCGTCAACGGCCAGAATGACGTCACCTTGGCGTAGCCCGCCTTTGGCGGCCGGACTGTCCTCATTCACTTTAGCAACCAAGGCGCCTTCCGGCTTTTTGAGGTTGAGACTATCGGCGATTGCCGGGGTAAGGCCCTGAATGTGAACCCCGAGCCAGCCGCGATCGATCTCGCCGTCGTCTTTGAGGTCCGCGATCACCTCCTGCGCCATCGTCGAAGGAATGGCAAACCCGATGCCGACGTTGCCGCCGGACGGCGTAAAGATCGCGGCGTTGATGCCGACAACCTCGCCGTTGAGGTTAAGGGCCGGTCCTCCCGAATTCCCTTGATTGATGGGCGCATCGATCTGCAGGAAGTCGTCAAACGGACCGGCACCGATATCACGGTGACGTGCAGAGATAATCCCGACCGTCGCCGTTTTACCCACACCGAACGGATTGCCGACGGCAATTACCCAATCACCGACCCTCATCCGGTCCGAATTCCCGAATTTGATCGTCGGCAGATCCTTACCGGCATCGACTTTGAGAAGGGCCAAGTCGGTTTTGTCATCCGTACCGATAACCTTGGCGGCGACTTCACGGCCGTCATTGAGTTCGACCGTGATGGTATCGGCACCGTCGATGACATGGTTATTGGTCACGATCAGACCGTCCTTTTCGATGACGAAACCCGACCCCAGTCCGCGGGCATGGGGATGAGGTGCCGGAACGGACTGTTGCCCGCCGGAACGGTCATCGAACTGCCAGGGAGCGTCGGGGCCGAAGAATCTTTGGAAGAATTCTCTGAATTGTGGCGGAACGGCCTCCCGGGCACCTGCCGGACCTTGCCCCCGACCTTGCTGTGAAGAACTGGTCTTAATCGTGACGACCGCCGGGGTCACTTTCTCCACGACGTCCGCTATATTGACGGGCAGCGCCGGCACCGGAACCGCTTGCACTGCCTGAACCGGCTGCGTTGCCAGCGCCGTCGAGGAGAAGAGGACCGGCTTCATGGCCACACCGGCGGCGCCGACCCCGACAACGGTGGCAACCACGGCCAGAGCCCTCAGGGATTTGGACGCCGGGAAACGAAAGACTTTGTTAGGCATCTCATCCCTCCAAGATTGTTCGAAAGCCTGGGCGGCGGGTTTCTGCGCCATCGCGAAGGTCTTTCACCGCCTCATCTGGCTGCCAATCTAAGGAGGGGCACCTAACGGCAAGCTTTCCGAAAGATTACAAATTCGTAATCTGTTTGAGGAAGGATCGCCCATATTTTTGATGGCCGACCATTTTTTTGACGGCCCGGATTTCTAGAAAGGCCGGCGCGAATTGGCGTCTTTCCGCGATGCAAGAGCGATCCAAATCGATAGTTAAATGGCTGTGCCTCCTGGCCGCACTCTTATGGATCGCCGGGGCCGGCTGGATGCAATGGGATCGGATTGCGGCCGGCGGCATCTCGCAAAAGCCCGAGGATGCGGTGTCCTACCGGATATTGCGGGAATGTTCGGGGACCTTCCAGGAACGGACCGAGTGTGCCGCGGACATGTTGCGCGCCGCCGAGCGGCAAAAGTTCAATAACTGGCTCATCATCCTCGGAATCCTATTCGGCCCGCCGATCGTCCTTTACGCCGGGTATAGCCAGCAGATGCACGCCATCGAAGACAAGGAAGAGGCCGAGCGGCAACTTCACCGCCTCGAACGGATGGCCGGGCGCACGAATAAGCTTCGCAAGGAAACGGTCGAATTTTCCCGCCAACACGGTGTTGCGACGGACCGCCGTCGCACGGTTCGGGAAGCCGAGCGGGATGCAAGTCGCAAGAAACAGAAGAAGCCTCACCGCCTCCTCTTAATATCCGAAGATTCGGAAATGGTGGGCGAGGTTACTGCCCTGCTTTTCGAAAGCAATTACACCGTGGTCGGATCAGACCTCAATGACGCCCTTCTCGGCTTCGACAAGATCAATTTCGATGTCGTCGTGTCGGAGCTTCATTTCGCCAGCCAGAATGAAGTTGGCGGGATCAAGGAGACGCTGGACGTCATGCGCGACCGGAAGAAGAAGCTGCGTGTTGTCTGCATATCGCCGGAATGCGCCCATGTAACCAAGGAACAGGCACGGGCAATTGCGAAAGACGTCGGAGTTGATGGGATGATCGGTAAGCCGTTCGAGACCGACGACCTTATCGAACTCCTCGATAGCCTGTTTCCCTCAGAGGATCAGGACGAAGCGGACAAGAAGCTACTGAAAAAGGTCGAGGACGCCCGCATGACGCCGTTTGGCCCACCCCCAACTGCTAAATAGCGTACAAAAAGAAACCGCCGGTCTCCCGGCGGTTCCTCTGCTAGCCTGAAGTGGGTGCTACCAAGCCACACAACCCTTAACGGGATGAGCTGTGCGCCTGCCCAAAGATCCAAGCTACGATACCCAGCGCCACAAGGCCGATAAGGCCTTGCCGGCTGAACTCACTGATCAGGCCGATCAGATTTTGAACGACGGAACCGAACATCTGCGTGGTTTCACCGAACAGGACCTGCAGTACAACCGCAAGCGGTACCAGAATGAGGAAGATTTGGGTCACCTGCGCGATCCATTTCTTCGCAACGTTCAAAAAGTCCATCAAGTCCTCCTAACATAATGACCTGGTTTCACGATGATTGATTCGCGAAATATGGACATAGTGGAGGATAGATTCGTAAATCGAATGTAAATTTTGCTTGTTTTCCTTATTGGTATTCGCGCAAATCGGTTGGAAAAACCCCTGATTTCTTTAGAAAACGGATAAATATTAGAATCCATCTATTTCAGTACTGTTTCCACCAACTTCGCCCAAAAAGAGGCGCCGATCGGCAGAATCACGTCGTTGAATTCATACTTTGAATTGTGCAGCGGGAAGCTCTCGCGATCGGAAAATCCCGAACCGATCCGGACGAAACAGCCGGGACGCGCATTCAGCATGAACGAAAAATCCTCCGATGCCATGGTCGGCGGATAGGTCGGATCGACGTTTTCCGCCCCCACCACGTCGTTGGCGACAGCGCGAGCTATCTCGCTTTCCGGCGCATTGTTGATCAGAACGGGATAGAGCTGGTCGTAGGAAAATTCGATCTCCGCGCCATGTGCATGGGCGATGCCTTCGGCGATCTTCCGCATGGCCGGGGCAATGGTTTCTTCTGGTTTCTCCGCGAAGGACCGGGCAGTTCCCTTGAGTACCGCCGTGTCCGGGATGACATTCATGGCATCACCCGCATGGAATTGGGTGACCGACACAACGACAGGCTCGATGGGACTGACCAGACGGCTTGAGATGGTTTGCAGCGCCGAGACGATCTCCGCGCCGATAACGATCGGATCGATTCCCTGATGAGGTGCCGCAGCATGGCTGCCTCTCCCTCGTACCGTGATCTCGAAGGATGCCGCCGCCGCCATGCCGGGGCCCGCGCCGATACTCAACATACCCGCGGGCATACCGGGCCAGTTGTGCATGCCGTAGACGCTGTCCACGGGGAACCGGTCGAACAAGCCCTCCTCCACCATTACGCGGCCGCCGCCTGCCATTTCCTCGGCCGGCTGGAAAATGAACCTGACCGTACCGTTGAAGTTGCGGGTCTCGGCCAGATATTTGGCCGCGCCAAGCAGCATCGCGGTGTGCCCATCATGGCCGCAGGCATGCATTTTCCCCGGCACCTTGGAGCGGTAATCAAGCTGGGTATGCTCGTCCATATTGAGGGCGTCCATATCGGCGCGCAGGCCGATTGCGGGGCCGTCACCGTTGGTCAGCGTCCCGACGACCCCGGTCTTGGCGAGCCCCCGGTCCACGTCGATCCCGAACTCGGCCAGCTTCTCGGCGACGAGATCGGCGGTCCGGGTCTCTTCAAAAGCAGTCTCAGGGTGCGCATGGATCGCGTGACGCCATTCGGCGACCTCGGATGACAGATCACGGATGCGGTCGATCAGGGCCATTTTCTCTCCTCCCACGGGCTTAGACGATTTCCCGCGTCTTGCCTCAGTGTGGCGAATTCCGATCCGTCGCTCAACCGCAACACGTCTTGACTTGACCATATTTTCAGCCATGTTTTCCGCCTATTTTCCGCAACGGGGCGGCATCGAATTCATGCCTCCGAGGCGGCTGTTTTGACCCACCGAAGAGCCTCGCACATGGCCGCGCCAAACGCTTCCACCGAGTTGGATTTGACCGATCTGCAGGAGATCGTCGACCGGGCAATTGCCGAAGATGTCGGTGACGGCGATATCACGTCGCTTGCCGTTATCGGCAAGAGTGAAAACTTCGAGGGCGTCATGGCCGCGCGCGAGCCCATGGTCGTCGCGGGTCTCCCGGTCGCGGCAATGGTGTTCGAGAAATTCGACCCGGCTATCGAGTTCCAAGCCCGCGCCACCGACGGCGACAGGCTGCAAAAAGGTGCGGAAATTGCATTCGTGCGGGGGCCGGCCGTAGCATTGCTTGCCGCGGAGCGAACGGCCATAAACTTCGTCCAGCATCTGTCCGGAATTGCCACCCTGGCGCGGATCTATGCCGATGAAATCGCCGGAACCGGCGCGGTGCTCTTGGATACCCGCAAGACCATCCCCGGACTGCGCAAACTCGCCAAATATGCGACGCGCATGGGCGGCGCGACCAATCACCGCATGGGGTTGAGCGACGGCGTTCTCATCAAAGACAACCATATTGCCGTCGCCGGAAGCCTGACCGAAGCCGTGCACCGGGCCTTGAACGCCGGTTTGCAGAACGTTGAAGTGGAATGCGATACCCTCGATCAGGTCGCGGAGGCACTGGCCAGCGGCGCGCAACGTATTCTCCTCGACAACATGTCGCCCGCGAAGATGCGCGAGGCAGTTTCCATGGTCGGCGGGAAGGTGCCGCTCGAGGCGTCGGGCAACGTGACCTTGGAAACCATCCGGGAAATCGCAGAAACGGGCGTTGATTTCGTCTCCGTCGGGCGCCTCACCCACTCCGCCGCCGCCGCCAATATCGGCCTCGACTGGTCATGGGCCTGAGCGAACCGGTCCGTGGCACCCATAAGCGAAAATCTGGATTTCGACGTCGCCATTATCGGCAGCGGTGCGTCCGGCCTGACCGTTGCCCTTCACCTCTCGCCCGATACGCGGATCGCGATCCTGTCCAAAGGCGAACTGCAGGGTGGCAGCACCAATTGGGCGCAAGGCGGTATTGCCGCGGTTCTCGACGAGGGCGATACGGTCGACTCCCACATCGAAGACACGCTGATCGCGGGCGCCGGCCTGTGTGACGAAAAAGCCGTCCGGTTTATCGTCGGGCACGGCGCCGAGGCCATCGAGCAACTTGCCAACCTCGGCGTCGATTTCACCCGTGAACCCGATGCCCAGGGTACGAACCGGTATCACCTCACGCGCGAGGGCGGCCATTCACATCGCCGCATCGTGCATTCCGCCGACTCGACCGGTCACGCGGTCGAGATGACCTTGGCCGAGCGGGTGTCGGAGCGGTCCAACATCACGGTATTCGAACGTTTCACGGCAATCGACCTAATCCGCGAGGACCAAGCCAACCGCCGCGGGCGGTGCGTCGGGTTTTACGTCTTCGACCAGGAGCACAACCGCGTCCGCGCCCTCCGCGCCCGTGTCGTCGTGGTTGCGACGGGCGGCGCCAGCAAGGTTTACCTCTATACCAGCAACCCCGATAGCAACACGGGCGACGGTATTGCCATGGCGTGGCGCGCGGGATGCCGGATGGCCAATATGGAATTCACCCAGTTCCACCCGACCTGCCTCTACCATCCCGAGGCCAAATCCTTCCTTATTTCCGAAGCGGTACGGGGCGAAGGCGCCACCCTGCAGCTACCCGACGGCACGCGTTTCATGCCCAAGTTCGACAAACGTGCCGAGCTTGCACCGCGCGACATCGTTGCCCGCGCCATAGACCATGAAATGAAGCGCCTCGGCATCGATTGTGTCTATTTGGACACGACCCACATGTCGCCTGAATTCATCGAATCCCATTTCCCCATGATCTATGCACGCTGTTTGCGGTTCGGCTTCGACATGACCCGGGATCGCCTACCCGTCGTGCCCGCCGCGCATTATACCTGCGGCGGCATCATGACTGACCTGTCGGGCCACACCGACATCGAAAACCTCTACGCTGTCGGTGAGGCCGCCTACACCGGCCTGCACGGCGCCAACCGCGTCGCCAGCAATTCGCTACTGGAATGTGTGGTGATGTCGAGCGCCGCCGGCGACGACATTCGGGACCGGCTGACCTCGATACCGGAAACGCCCGAGCTGACGCCTTGGGACGAAAGCTGGGTCGAGGATTCGGACGAACAAATCGTCGTTACTCACAACTGGGACGAACTGCGCCGGTTCATGTGGGACTATGTGGGCATCGTGCGCACCGACAAGCGCCTGGAACGCGCAAAACATCGGATCGACTTGCTGCTGTCGGAAATCAACGAGTACTACAGCAACTTCACCGTCACCAACGATCTCCTGGAACTGCGCAACTTGGCGGTCGTCGCCGATCTGATCGTCCAGTCGGCCATGGCGCGCAAGGAAAGCCGGGGCATCCACTACAATCTGGATCATCCGGAACACGACGATTCCAAAACGCCGCAGCCGACGGTGCTGACACCGCCGGCTGCCAAAGCGTAACGCTGAATTCAGCCAAAAATACGGGTTAGAAAACGCCCGTGATGTTGCCGTTATCGTCGACCGAAATGGTTTCGGCCGCCGGCTTACGCGGCAATCCGGGCATGGTCATCATGTCGCCGCAGATCGCAACCACGAACCGCGCCCCGGCGCTCAACCGCACTTCGCGGATGGGCACCGTGAATCCCGTCGGCGCCGCCGACAGGCCCGGATCGGCCGAGAAGCTATACTGGGTCTTTGCCATGCAGACCGGGAGGTCGCCCCAACCGCCGCTTTGCAATTCGGCGATCTGACGCCCGGCATTGGGACTGATCTCAATGCCGTCTGCGCGATAGATCTTTGTGGCAATGGCCTTGATCTTGTCGGTGATCTTCTCCGACAAATCGTAAGTATAGTTAATCTGCGGCGGATCGCCCGCAACCAGATCGACAACTTGCTCCGCCAGCTTTTCGGCACCCGCGCCGCCGTCGGCAAAGTGGCTGCACGGCACGAACGACAGGCCGCCCGCTTCGCAGAGACGCTTCACCGTGGCGATTTCGGCGTCCGTGTCGGTGCCGAACTGATTGAGCGCGACGACAACGGGCAATCCGAAGTTCTTCATGTTTTCGCCGTGACGGGCTAGGTTTGCAAAACCTTCTTCAACCGCCTTGACGTTTTCTTTCTCGATATCGTCCATGCCGACACCGCCATGCGACTTGAGCGCCCGGATGGTGGCAACGATGACCGCCGCCGACGGGTTAAGACCCGCAACGCGGCATTTGATGTCGAGGAACTTCTCGGCACCGAGATCGGCGCCGAACCCGGCCTCCGTGACCACATAGTCGGCCAGCTTCAGCATGGTCTTGGTGGCGATAACCGAGTTGCAGCCGTGCGCGATATTGGCGAAGGGACCGCCGTGCGCGAAAGCCGGCGTGCCTTCCGCGGTCTGCACCAGATTGGGGCGCAGCGCCTCGGCGAGAAGCGCCGCCATGGCGCCTTCGGTCTTGAGTTCGCGCGCCGCCACCGGCTGGCGGCCCTTATTGCGGCCGACGACGATATCGCCCAAGCGCGTTTTCAGATCGTCGATGTTCTCGGCGAGACACAGAATGGCCATGACCTCGGACGCGGCGGTAATGTCGAAACCGCCTTGGCGGGGATAACCATTGGCAACGCCCCCCAGGTTCATCACGACGCTACGCAGCGCGCGCTCGTTCATATCCATGGAACGGCCCCAAATATCCCGGCGGATATCGATGTCGAGCTCGTTGCCCCAATAGATGTGGTTGTCGAGAACCGCGGCGAGCAGATTGTGCGCCGACGTGATGGCGTGCAGGTCGCCGGTGAAATGGAGATTGATCTCGTTCGACGGCTCCATGGTCGACTTACCGCCGCCGGTGCCGCCGCCCTTCATGCCGAAGACCGGCCCGAGACTCGGTTCACGCAAGCACAGACCGACCTTTTTTCCCAATCTGGAAAGGCCGTCGGATAAACCGACGCTGGTGGTCGTCTTGCCTTCGCCGAATTTGGTCGGCGTCATCGCCGAAACCAAAATGAGTTTGCCATCCGGCCGGTCTTTCAGACCGTCCATGAACGCCCAAGACAGTTTAGCCATCTCGGCGCCATAGAGGCTGAGCGCATCTGCCGGTATATTGAGCTTCGCGCCGATCTCGGTGATCGGCGCGAGCGGTGTCCCTGATAAAGATAGTTTTGTCATGGCGCGGACTATATCAGTTCCTTTCGCCAGGAAAACACTTTACAACAAAAATCAGGCGCGCTTCCGTGGGACGGACAGGGCATTGAAAAAGCGGGAAAAATCCCAACGATAGAGGACATTTATAACAAGATGGGCAAACCACGCTGGCGGTCATTTCGCATGGCCCTTTCCACCGCACTCGGGTTCCGTAGGCAAGGCTTCTTTATCCCTTACCGCCATGCCGACGATCTGCCGTCGGCCGGCAAGCGGGCGGCATACGACTCTCTGGAGGCCATCTTCGCCAGCCGCCGGGCATCGTTTTCAGAGGTTCTCGGCTCCCTCACCTCCCTTAGCGGAGACCTCCTGGCCATCGGGCGGGACAACCCGCCGGAGCCCCGCTGGGATCAGGTTTGGTTCCCGGGCCTCGATGGCGCCGTCGCCTATGCCATGACCCGTTGGATGACGCCAAAGCGGATCATCGAAGTGGGATCGGGCCATTCCACCCGGTTTTTCGCTCGCGCCGTTCGGGACGGAAAACTAAAAACTCAGATCACCGCTATCGACCCGGCGCCCCGCGCAACCATCGAAACGCTGCCGATCAGCATTCAGAAGAAGCTGGTGCACGGCATCCCGTTGGCCGAGTTCGACAGCTTGGAGGATGGCGATTTCCTGTTTATCGATTCCAGCCATATCCTGATGCCGGGCAGCGACGTCGATCACTTGTTCAACCGGGTTCTGCCCCGCCTCGCCTCGGGCGTGTTCGTCCACATCCACGATATCTTCCTGCCGGACGACTATCCCGCCGATTGGGATTGGCGCGGCTATAACGAACAACTGGGCGTTTCGACACTGATCCAGGGTGACGGCTATGACATCATCTTCGCCAGCCACTATGTGGCGACACGGCTCAAGGATGAGGTAGCTGGATCGGTTGCGGGAAAGTTGCCGGGCCGAGACAAGGCGCCGGAAAGCAGCTTGTGGCTACGCAAGCTCTGAGTTGGGAACCCGGCTTGCGCGTGTCAAAATATAGATAGCGGCCGGCACCATAACCGCCAACAACGTCGCGGGCAGCACCCAATCCTGGGCGACGAACCCCGCCACATAGACAAAACTGAGCGTCATACAACCGACCGCGATTACCTTGGCCCGCATCGGGATCACCCGGTGTTGTTCCCAGTTGATGAGCAACGGGCCAAAACGCGGGCGGCTATAAAGCCAGGTATGGAACCGCTGGGAAGACCGGGCGAAGGCCCAGGCCGCCATGATCAGGAACACCGTCGTCGGCATGCCGGGCACGACGACCCCCACCGCGCCGAGCCCCACACAGGTGAACCCCAAGGCGATCAGCAACGGCCGCAAATACGGCCGCGCAACGGGAACCGGGCAGTTATCCGGCAATGACGTAATTGGCGTCTTTGGCGATGTCATACCCTAAATATGTGCTTTTCCACGCACCGGGACAAGAGAACGTTAACCATTTAAATTTTCTGAAATCGGCCAAATTCAGCCAAAAAATCTGGCCGCCGCCCTTCTCTTAACCATCGTCGCGGAGGTGATAGGCCATCCGCGTCTTTTTCAGCTCCTGACCGGCACCCGCCGTCTTCTGCGCCCAGGCCCACCAATCGTCCTGGACCTCGAAATTGCCGTAGGCAGGATGCTGCATGACCAGCAGCCTGAAAATGGCTTCGATGTGGGGCTCGTTGATCTCCTCGTCGGACAAGCTGCGGATGGTGATCCCGTCGGTCTGCTCCCGCTCGGGGTGCTTGCCGTGGGTCCATTTATAGTCGTCGAACAGGATCCATCCCCTCTCGCGCATCAGCTTGTCGACGAGGAAGAAGGCCAAGCCGTCAATGGTCCAGTTCTTCGGTCCGTCAATGAAACAGAAATCGTAACAAGGTGTGCAGGCGCCGTTTCGTGTTTGGCGCTCGATCTGTTTCTTGAGGAACCAGGTGTACGAGTTTTTCTCCCGATGGACCGACACATAAGATTGCAGCCCTGCCTGGTCGAGAAGCGTTTCCACATTGGGGTCCCGGTTGGCCGAGCCGATCAAATCGACGGTGTCCAAATGACCGCCCCCGATTTCATCCAAGCCGGCGGCGATATAGAGGGACGACACCCCGTGCGCATGGCCAAGTTCCAGACAGCGCTCCGGCCGGTGGTTGAGGACGAAGTGATAGAGTTCCCACCCTTCGTCGATGCCGAGATAGGGCACGCCCTCCACGATTTTGCGGACGTCGTCGAACTTCATCCGTTTTCTATTTGTAAGGATCGGCGGCGTCGCGCAATCCGTCCCCAAGGAAATTGAAAGCGAGCACCGTGATGATGACCGGCACCATCGGCGTCATCAACCATGGGAACAGCGTCACCGCCTCGATATTTTGCGCCTCGATCAACAATACGCCCCAACTCGTCACCGGCGGGCGCAAACCAAGTCCCAGGAAGCTCAACGCGGTTTCCGCCAGGATCATGCTGGGAATAGAAAGGGTCGCGGACGCGATCAGGTGGCTCATGAAATTGGGTAGGAGATGGCGGGCGATCACGCGGCGCGGTCGGGCACCCATGAGGGTCGCCGCCGTCGCGAAATCCTCTTCCCGCAGAGCCAGGAGTTTCGATCGCACCGCGCGCGCGAGCCCCGGCCAATCGACGAGCGCCAAAATAATGGTGATGCCGAAATAAATCACGATGGGGCTCCACCGGGCCGGCAGGGCCGCCGATAGTGCCATCCACAAGGGCAGTTCGGGCAAGGAACGGAGAATTTCGATGACCCGCTGGACGATGCTGTCGACCCAGCCGCCGAAGTACCCGGCAGCACCGCCGATCACGATGCCGAGGATAAAACTCAAGGTGATGCCGATCAAACCGACGGTCAACGACACCCGCGCCCCATACAGAATGCGCGACCACATATCGCGACCCAACCGGTCGGTCCCCAATAGGAACAGCGTGCCGTCCTCCGCCGGACAAACAAGATGGAGGTCGGCTTCGAACAATCCCCAGAATCTGTAAGGGTCGCCGCTGCAGAAAAAGCGCAATGGCTGCACATTGGTTTCATCGACCGCGTATTCCCGCTGCAGCGTTTCCATGTTCAAGGTCTGCTCGAGCCCATAGGTAAACGGGCCGACGAACCGCCCCTCATGGAACAGGTGAATGCCCTGCGGCGGCGCGAAAAGATAATCGACGTTACGGGTAGAAAGTTCGTAGGGCGCCAGGAACTCGGTGATCACCACGGATACGTACATCACCAGCAGCACGAAGCCTGAAATCACCGCCAGTTTATGCCGGCGGAGACGCCACCACATCATCTTCCACTGGGACGCCATGTAATAGCGTTCCTGTTCGGGCGAAAGGGCCTCGATCGCCTGCGGGTCGAACGGCTCGGTGGAAACGAAATGATCCATGCGGTCGCTCATTACCGCGCGCCCCCCTGCAACCGGATACGGGGATCGAGAACCGCCAGTGCCAGATCAGAAATGAACATGCCGATGACGGTGAGCAGCGCGACAAACATCAACACCGCCCCGGAGAGGAAGAAATCCTGGCTCTGCAACGCCTTGACCAGCGGCGGACCGACGGTTTCCAGGCCCATGACGATGGACACGATGACCGAGCCCGAGACCACTTGCGGCAGCAAATTGCCGATGTCGGCGATAAACGGGTTGAGCGCCATACGCAGCGGGTATTTGACCAGCAACTTACCCTCGGACAGACCTTTGGCGCGGGCTGTCACCACATACTGCTTGAACAATTCGTCGAGAAGATTGGCGCGCAGCCGGCGGATCATCCCCGCCGTGCCCGCCGTGCCGATAATGATCACCGGCACCGCCAGATGTTCGAGGATGGAAATCATCTTGCCGAAGGACATGGGTTGATCGAGGTATTCGGGTGCCATCAACGTGCCGATGGAGGTGCCGAAATAGCGGTTGGCGAGATACATGAGGATCAGCGCCAGCAAAAAATTGGGCGTCGCCAGCCCCAAGAATCCGACCAGCGTCAGGCCGTAGTCGCCCCAACTGTATTGGCGCACCGCCGAATAGACACCGATGGGGAACGCAATGATGTAGATGAACAGAACAGAAAAGAAATTGACGACGATGGTCAGGAGCAATCGGTCACCGAGAACGACCGTCACCGGCAGGTCGTACTCGAAGGAATATCCGAGGTCGCCTTGCACCAATCCGCCGACCCAGGTGAGGTATTGCTGCCACAAGGGTTGATCGAGGCCATATTGCGCCCGTAGATATTCGATCTTCTGCTTGTCGACCGCCTCGCCCTGGCTTTGCAACTCGGTGATATAGCTGGTGAGGAAATCACCTTCCGGCAATTGAATGATCACGAACACCATCAGGCTGATGATCGCCAAGGTTACGATCATCACCAATATGCGGCGTGCGAGATAATTCAACATGAACGGTCAGCTCTCCGTCGCCCGCTCCGGAGCCGTCTATTGCTCAAACCAAAATGTATCGGGATGGTAGATGCCGAAATGGGCACCCGGATCCCAGTTGTAGATCGCCTTATCGGGAACGTTCCGAAGACGGGAGTTCACGACGACCGGCTGCGGCACGCGGGAAATCAATCCAATCGTGTAGACCTGCTCGGTGTAGATATCGAGCATCTCGTGCCAGATTTTCCGTTTCTCGTCCGTCGAGGTTGCCATGGTCCAATTATCGTAGAGGTCCATGAGGTGCTTAGCCTTGGGCATATCGATCGGCTCGCCGGCCTTGCCATTGGTTTCCAGGTACTGTCCCCATTTCGGCCATTGAAGATGCTGCTGACTCAAGGGCGCCAGTTCCGCGGGGCTCGATTCAGCCGTCGGCACGCCGTTCTCGAGCCCCGACCACACGGCCATTTGCGTTTCGCCTGAGAAAACCCGGTTACGCAGGACCTCGCGCTGCGACGGCTTGATAAACATCTTTACGCCGGCCTTTTTCCAGGTTTCCGCCACCAGTTGGAGAACATCCGTTTGCTCCAGGTTCTCGCCAGAGGTTTCCACCGTGATTTCCAACGGACGCCCGTCGGGCAAAACGCGAATGCCGCTGTCATTGCGCTTGGTCAGGCCCATTTCGTCCAAAAGTGCGTTGGCCTTCTTTAAATCGTACTCCGCCCAGTGCTCCCCATACTTCGCTTTGTACAAGGGGCTTTCCGGCAGGATCGCGTTTGCGGAGGGGGACGCCAAACCGAAATAGATCAGCTTGTTGATCTGCCCGCGGTCGGTTGCCAACGACAGTGCGCGCCGGAAGCGAATGTCGCGGAACAGTTTTCGCCATTCGGGATCGTTGTGATTCAGATTGGGATAGAGAACCATCTCGGAACCTTTGGCCGTCGGCCAAAGATAAATTCTGTAGCCGTTCCGTTTCTCCGCTTTTTTGAGGAACGGGAAATTCTTGAGCGTCAGCCCACGGGCCTGGAGATCGGTTTCCCCGGTACCTGTCTTGGGCGGGATCAGTTTGGCGCTCGCGATCGTCACGATCACCTCATCGATGTAAGGCAATTGCCGCCCGGCTTCGTCGACGCGGTAATAATACGGGTTACGCTTGAAAACGAAGCGCTTGGCAGGTGGTTCGTTGGTCAGCATCCATGGCTGCAACGTCGGGAAATGCGGATTGTCGTTCTTGTACGGGCGATCGTGGAAGAAATGGAGGGCGACCCAATTGCGCCGGTGTTCTTCCTTGACCAGTTGTTCGAGTTTCGCCGGATCCTGATACTTGGCGTGAAATTGCTTCATATAATGCGCCGGGCGATAGATGAACTCCGGGCGCGCACCGGCAAGCCGTGTCAGAAAGTCCGGCTGCGGCCGTGACCAGCTATACCGCACGGTCGTTTCATCGATGACCTCGAATTTCGGCCGCTCGCCGTCAGCCATCATGAACGCGGGGGGGCCGAGTTTGGATATATCCGGATTGAGGGCCATGTCCTCCCACCAATACCGGAAATCTTCCGCAGTAAACGGGTGCCCGTCGGACCACCGGTGCCCCTTGCGCAGGTGGAACGTGAAAATCCGCCCCTCCTCCACATCGATCTTTTCGGCGATGTCCGGCACCAATTCGAAGTCTTCGTCATAGCCGATGAGCCGCGCATAGCCGTACACGACCATCTGGCGCACGTCTTTCTCGGCGCCCATCAACGTATTCAACGTACCGCCAGGCGTCCCCAGACCGCGGTCCGGGCGGGTGAACTTCACCACCGACGGATTGTCCGGAAGGCGCTCGGCGATGGGCGGTAATTTCCCGGATTTGACCGCGTCTTCCAGGCTTGGCGTTTCCTTGAACGTCATCGCGCCCAACGGCGCGACGCCAACGCCGACCGCAATCACCCACGCAGCAAGAAAAATGCCCGCTAACCGTCTCATGATGCTTCCCTCAAATCAGACGCTTCGCCTGAAACCCTGACAAAATGTTCGTTCCCGATATCCACCAATACCGGGTTCACCCCCGGTTTTACGGCGAACGGTTCGGGCCATAATGACGGAACCGACGCCTTGCCTTCCATGAGCGCGGTCAAGTCGAGACGCCGATCGAGATCGGGAAACGGAACCGCCGCCAAGAGGGCTTTCGTATAAGGATGAACGGGATTCTTAAATAATTCCTCACGCCGCGCCAACTCGACCATTTGCCCCGCGCACATGACGGCGATCCGGTCCGCAACATAATCGACAACCGCCAAATTGTGCGAAACGAATAGATAAGTAAGGCCAAGTTCTTCTTGTAAGTCTTTCATAAGATTGAGGATTTGCGCTTGCACGGAAACATCCAATGCGGAGACAGGCTCATCGCACAGCAATAGTTCCGGTTTGAGTGCCAGGGACCGCGCGATACTGATCCGTTGCCGTTGACCGCCGGAGAAACTGTGCGGGTACCGATTGAGGAATCTCGGGTCCAGTCCCACGAGGTTCATGAGCTCCTTCACCATCTCCCGCTTATAATCGGCATCCCCGATGTCGTGGATCATCAGCGGCTCGCTGATGATGTCGTAGACCGTCATGCGCGGATTGAGCGAGCCGAAAGGATCCTGGAAAACATATTGAAACTTACGCCGGTAAGGGATGAGCTCCCGTTGGCTCAAGGACGTCAGATCAATCACGTTGCCGCCGTCCCTGAACAGAATTTGACCGCCATCGGGGTTGACCGCCCGCATGATCATCTTGCTCACGGTGGTTTTGCCGCACCCGCTTTCCCCCACCAGTCCGAGAGTCTCACCGCGCGCGATATCGAAGCTGACATCCTGAACGGCCCTTATGCGGGTCGTACCGCCGCCGAGCAACCCTTCCTGACGGACCGTGAACGACTTACTCAGGTTCTTGACGCTGAGCAGCGGCGCGTCGTCCTGCCCTCCGGCAACTGCATCTTCCTTCGGCGCCAACAAATGCCCCGTGGTGTGCTTGATTTCCCGAATGGGGACCAACCGCTCTCCTGGTTTCATGTCGAAATGCGGCACCGCGCGGAAGAGCGATTTCAAATACGGATGCTCAGGTTTTTCGAATATCTCCTGAACGGGCCCAGATTCCATCACCTGGCCGTTGTACAAAACCACCACATTGTCGGCGACGTTGGCCACGACACCGAGATCGTGCGTGATAATTAGCACCGCCATCTTCAATCGGTATTGCAAATCGCTGATCAGCTTCAAGATCTGCGCCTGGATGGTCACGTCCAGCGCCGTCGTCGGCTCATCGGCGATCAGTAAGGCCGGGTCGCAAACCAACGCCATCGCGATCATCGCCCGCTGGCGCAATCCGCCGGAAAGCTCGAAGGGGTAGGTGTGAACGGCCTTCTCAGGATCGGGGAACCCGACGAGGCGCAACATCTCGGTTGTTGCCTCAAGGGCTTCCTTCTTGCTCGTTCCGCAATGGAGCATGTTGGCTTCGCTGATCTGGTTGCCGATGGTATGTAGCGGCGACAAGGAGGTCATCGGCTCCTGAAAGATCATGGAGATACGACCGCCGCGAATGCACTGCATCTCACGGCCACTCGGTTTCAGCTTGGCGATATCGACGCCATCCGGGAATTGCATCGATTGCGACCGGCCTTCCCGGTGGTCCGGATCGTTGAACAGAATTTGCCCGCCGGTGATCGACGCGACTTTCGGTAAAATCCCCATGATGGCTTGCGCGACCGTCGACTTGCCTGATCCGGACTCACCAACAATGGCCACCGTCGCGCCCGGCTCCACGGCGAATGACACGCCGTCAACGGCGGAAACGACGCCGGATTGCGTTCTGAATTCGACTTTCAGATTCTCGACCCGAAGCAAGTTGCTCTTTTGTGAAAGTTCAGCCATCCGCCGTCACAAGTCCCATTGCCGAAATATTGTTTTGCGTCGCGGCGTTCAACGCAAGGCTTCGTTCCCCAGCCTTGCGAAGTGCGCACCGCACGACATCGTCGAAACCGGTCAACGTCGATTCCAGCCGGATCGTCGCACCGGCTCCTTTGAGGCGAAGCTGCAGCCAGCCCGACGCCGATCCGCGGCGTGTGGAGAAATAAGAAAGCCGAACATCTTCAAGCGTTTCCCAGGCAATGCGCGTTTTGATGGGGCCGTCGGAAACGATGCCGTCATCAGTGACCCAAACACGGGTCATTTGGCGCATTCCCGTCCGCAGACCGTAGAGCAAAAACAATGCCGCACATCCCAACAGAACCCACGCGCCGCCCGACAACGGCATCCCGACGGCAAAGGGGGCCAAACACAGCACGACGCCGCCCCCTGCCCGTAGATAGTCGGCACGGAGATGCTCAAATGGATATCTATGCGGTTGCGTCATCAATTTCGTTCAATCTTCTGACTGTTCGCCTCTAAGTGGACCTGCGATCGGCACCGGCACCATTTTGTCCCTTTGGCCGCGGTTCCGGCGCCTGCCCCCGTCCGGAAACTTGAATGACCTTTCCTTCGCCTTTGCGACAAGACCGCAACTGATCCTCCGCGTCCCGGCCGTCGAGTTGGAGGAACTTGAACGCGCATGCTTCAGTCAACCGGACCGACCGTTCGGGCAAATCGATAGGCGCAGACAGACTGTCGGCGATACGCTGCGCCATATCCTGATGCGAAAGGCTGCCGTCGACCGGACTTAAGAGAACCCCGAACTCGAGGTCATCAAGGCGCGCCGCCATGTCTGTTTCGCGGATGGCATCGCGGATGCGTACGGCGATGACTTTTAACAAAGCATCGCGGTCGGCCTCCGAATAGCCGCTGTCCGCATCGAAGAATCGCTCCAGATTGAACGTAATGATCGCGGCGGCCTCCTGGAAACGCCGTCCGCGCGCAACCGCATACCGGAGCCGGTCGTTGAACAGCCGCGCGTCGGGCAGGTCCGTTGTGGAATCGTGAACCCGGGCCGCCTCGCTCAAATCCTCGGTCGTGCGCACCAAGCTATCAGCAATAGACCGGGTCACCCGCGCCGACATCTCGACATCTTCGGCGACCAGCTTGATGAAAACGTCCTTGGAAATGCTCATAACCGTCAGGGGCGTCGAGGCGACGATCGAGGCGGTCCGCGGTGCCTCGCAAAGGAGCGCCAGTTCGCCGAACAAGTCGTTGCGCTTCAATGTCGCGAGTTTTTTCAACTCATCTCCCGTGTCGAGCAGGATTTCGGCCTCACCGTCAATGACGATATAGGCGTTTTCCCCGACCTCGCCCTGCCGGATAACGTACTGACCCGGGTCATAAATGTGGCGCTGGCTGGCGAAGGCCAGCAGTTTGAGACGCGAGCGGTCGATGCCACGAAACAAGGGAAGCGACGCCAGAACATCGATTTCGCCTCCAAAACCGCCGCCGGCGACCTCTTCCGCGGGAACCGCGGGCGCTTCCTCGAGCGGCGGCGCCGCGCCCACACCATGATCGACCACTCGCCCACCGGCGATGGAAATGACCTGATCGAAATGGTCCGTCGACGCCGTTGGTCCGTTCACATAAACGACCGACCGACCCTCTTGCTCACGCAACACGCTCTCGAGCAACAACGATTGGTTGTCCGGATCGAGTCCCGACAACGCTTCGTTCAGGATGAAAATATCGGGACATTTCATCAGGCCTCGGGCGATGGCCAGTTTTTGCCTTTGAAGCGCCGACAAGCGACTGCCGCCGATGCCGACATTGACGTCGAGACCCAGCTCGAGGATGTCCTGGCGAAGTCCGACTTCATCCACGGCCTCCGCAAGCAAGACGCCGACTTTCTCGGCGCTTCCGGCCCGTTCCCGGGCAAGCTTGCCGAACAGAATATTGTCCTGGATGGAACTCGCGGAGTTGTACTTCTCGACATCGAAGAATTCGACAGCCGACGCCAATTCCTTGGGGAGGCTGGCATGAAAGGCGCGGCGCGCATCCAACAACTGGCGCTGGAAAGGCTCGTCGATAATGTCCAGGTGATGGCGGGCGGGGATCAGTAGGAACGGCAACGCCCGAAGTCTCGCCCGCTCGTCTTCGGGAAGACTATCCAGCCCGCTTTGGGCCGCGCGCTGTACAATAGCTTGAAAGTCCGGCAAATCGTCAGAGCTGATGAAGCTGAACCGCTCGAAGAACTCGTGATCCGGTGACAGGCCGCGGAACAGATCGACCATGATCTCCGCGAGCCGCAAGCCCTTTTCCAGAAACGCCTGGGCAAGACCAACCTCGTCGAGAACACGCAGCATATAGCTGTTTTCCCCGAGCTTCTCGATCGCCAATTGGTCGCCGACCGGCGTGCCGAACAGGATATTTTCGGCAACCGACGCGTTGCTATTATATTTTTCCGGATCGAAAGTCTCGACGAATTGGGCGAGCTCAGGGTCGAGCAAACGCTCCCTCAGCTTGGCGCGCGCCTCAAGCACCCGCTTGGCCAAGGCCCGCCGCTCCACCGGGTCTATGGTCCGGCGCAATCCCATCTGATAGACGTCCCGGCGAAGCCCCACCGTTCGAAGCACCTCGTTTATCCGGTGCGCCAAGGCTTCGTCATCTTCAGTCCCTGCGGAGCCGACATCCACCCAGATCGCTGAAGGATCGTAGACGCTATTGCCAGATCTTTGGGATTCGAGAATCTCCTTCTCGCGCTCCTTGCGGGCGTCGGCGTCGTATTCGGGTTCCTGCAACACCCGATGCTTTAGACCGTACAGAAGGTTATCGCGGATCGATGCATTGAACATATACGGGCTTTGCCCGACATAGGCGATGCGCCGTCCCGTTACCGATTCCGGCAACTCAATAAGGTTGGAGTCGCCGATCGTTATACGGCCGCTGCTTGGCACCAAAAGCCGCGCCAGGAGTTGCGAGAACTCCCCCTTCCCGCCGCCGGCCGGGCCGGTCAACGCGACGTGCTTGGGAAGATCAATGGCGAGCGACGCCCCGTCGAGAACTTTCAAGCCATCGTCCTCGGACCAGCCGACGTTCGATGCGACGAGCCGCCCTTCGAAGCGGGGCAGATCGTCCGGCTCTTCCTCCTGCATCTTTTCATCGAGCAGACCGGTAGGTTCGAAGCGTTCAATGATCTGCTCGTATTTGATCCGAGCGTCCTCTTTCTGCTGATAGTAGTTGAGCAGAATTTTCCACGGCGCCAAGACATCCTTGTAAGCCGAAAGGATTGCGATCAGCGCCCCGATCGTGATCTGCCCGTTGATGACTAGGATGCCGCCAATGGAGTAGAAAAAGAACGGTGTCAGCTGGGCAAGAAAGTTGTTCAGGAACTTGATGAAGAACTTCTTGAGATAAATCTCGAAGCGAATGGCATAGATGCGCCCCAACCGGGACGAAAAGTCGGCCAATTCGTACTGCGCGGTATCATTCGCATGAATCTCGCTCGCGCCGGACACCGCCTCGCCAATCCGTTCCGACAACTGCCGAACGGTTCGCACCCGCTCCTTGCCGAGCGCATTTACCTGACGCTGCAACTTGGGAATGAGCCAAGCCTGAAACGGGTACAGGGCGACCGCCGCAAGACCCAGCTTCCAATCCTGCACGAACATGAATGTCATCAGGGTGACTAACATTCCGCCTTGATAAACAGGCGTCGCCAAGCCTTCGCCGAAGAAACCGCCGAGCGGCTCCGTTTCGGCAGTGATCATGGACACCAATTCGCCTTGCGACACTTTCCGGAACTGCGGCAGCGGGAAGCGAAGAACGCGGGAGATAAGTTGGTATCTGAGACGGCGCAACAGGCGCTCGCCGCTCGATCCCTTAAAGACGTTGATGACGTATTTGAACGCGCCGTTGAAGAAGACCAGCGCCAGAAAGATGCCGCAGAGAAACAGCAAAAAAGGAATATGCTCGAACTCGGTGCCGAGGAACGTGCGGGGGAAATCTTCCGCACCGATACCGTCATCGACGATCATCTTGGGGAGCTGCAGAGACGCGTAATAAACGGGGAACGAGAGAACCGAAAGGGTCAGCAGCAAGATTTGCTGCGGCCTGCTATAGCGCAGGATATATTTGAAGACGCCCCGCTCCACCGCGGTCCCTTTCCCGTATACTGTCGCCCGACCCCGAAAAGACACGACCCTGTTGTTTTTGGCGGGTCTGCCGCCAATTAGCCTAGCGAAATTACGTTCTTAATCCAATTGATTAGCCGCAATGCCGCTTTCAAGGCCGTGTGCTGCCCAGGTTGCGACCAATTTGGCCGCTTTTTCGGCGCCGTTCATGTCCAATGGATAAGGTTTCGGTTTGGGAAGGCCTTCCGCGCGCTCGATCATGTCGATAAGACGGTCGATATTCAGTTCCGATTCGGGAATCTGCAGAATTGCGCCTCTTTCGGCGAGCAACCGGGTCCGCAGTGTCTGTTCGGTTTCATGCCCCCCGGCATAGGGCACGGCAATTCCCTTTGCCCCCGTTGCCAGAATTTCCATGACCGTGTTATAGCCGCCCTGCGAGATCGATAACCGGCAGTTCTTCAACAACGTCACGAAATCGCGCCGCGCCCGTTCAACGATGACCCCATCCGGCGCCGCAGCCTTTAGATCCATAAACACGTCGTCTGGCAAACTCGGACCGGCCAACAGACGCCACGTCACCTGCGACAGGCCCGTGCGTGGCCGCGCCGCCATCGCGGTCCTCAGCAACAGTTCGCCCACCGCGCCGCTGCCGGAGGAAACGATCACCTCACCCGCCCCCTGTATTCCGCCCTCGGCATCGGCAAGCGTTTTCTCCACCACGTAGCCGGTGTAATGGATCATATCCGCGATTTCCTTGGCCAACGGGAACGTCGCATCGAGGGGGATGAACGCCGGATCGCCGTGCACCATGACGGCATCGAAACGGGCCTTGGCCGTGTCGACCATCTGCCGGTCCCGCTCCGGACGGTTCTTTTCAACCAGTATATCGCGCACCGACGACACGATCACCGGACGCGGGTGCATGGCGTCCGCGGCATCGAGCAACGGATCCAACTCGAAGCGGAGTTGCCGGCGCCCGAAAGGATACAGTTCGACGATCAGCACGTCGGGTCGGACCGATGTAAACGCATCGATCAATACGGCCGCGCGGCGTTGCTTGAGGTCTTCGCCGACATCTTCTCCACTAGCGTCGACCAGTCCGCTGAAAGTGCGATCGCGCGTGCGGATCGGCGGAAGTTGCACGAAGGTCATGCCGTGTTGGTCAAGCACGTCGACTTCCTCGCCCCCCGATACCACGGTGACGTCCAGTCCTTCCTCGGACATGGCGCGCGCAAGTGTCGCCGCCCGTTTGAGGTGACCGATCCCCAACAGGTGCTGGACATAAAAAAAGACATTTTTGCGCGTCATCGCGGCTCCAGATCGGCACCGAGTTTGACGTTGAGCCGATCGACGGCAGGCGTTCCATCCGACGTCAGAATGAAATAATGGACCGCCGCATCGCGCAATTTCACCGGCGCCTTTTCCACCATGTCCCATCCCGTTGCCATCGCATAGACCGATCGAATGACGCCGCGATGGCAAACGGCAACCGTCGGTTTGCCCGCCTGCGCCAACTCCGCCAATAATGGCCGGACGCGGTCTTGGACATCGCGGGGGCTTTCGCCTTCGGGCCCCCGAAAATCGAGACCTCGGGCTTCCCAGGCGCGCATGAGATCGCCCAGTTCCTCGCGCAGTGCTGCGAGGGTTCGGCCCTCCCATTCGCCCCAACTCATTTCCGTCAGCCGCTCTTCTATGCGGGGTTCCCGTTTCGCCAAGAGACGTGCCGTTTCCAAAGCCCGTTTCAGAGGGCTTGCGATCCAATCGAATTCTTCGAGGTCGGGCGGCAAACGCCAACTGCGGACATCCCGCTCCCCCTCTTCGCCAAGCGGGATATCACTGTGGCCCTGGATCAGTCCTTGCCGGTTCCAGTCCGTGTCGCCATGCCGGATCATCGCGAGGATCGTCATGCGGCAATCTCCCGCAGGGCCCCATCGAGGATTGCGGTCGCGGCGGTAAGACTATGTTCCGCGACAACGGTGTGCCGCGCCGCTTTTCCCATTTGATTGCGCCGCGTCGGGTCGTCACACAACCCGGCGATTGCCGCCGCCATCGCCGCAGCGTCACCTTCAGGGGTCAGCAGGCCCGTCTTACCGTCTCGGACAATGTCCGCAACCCCGCCGGCCCTGCCCGCGACCACCGGCAATCCATGCGCCTGCGCCTCGAGCAGCGCCATCCCATATGCCTCATTCACGGCAGGCCAAACATAGATGTCGGCTGTATCCAGCAAGGAAGCGAGCAACTCCCCCTCCAAACGCCCGGTAAAGACAACCTTTTGATCGGCAAAAGCCTTTTCCACCCTTTCCCGCGCCGCGCCATCGCCGACAACGAACAACGTGGTATCGCGGCGCGTCAGCCGCCTGTAGGCGTCGGCCAACACCCTATAGGACTCCAATTTTGCATCATCGCGCATCATCGCCACCGTCAACAGCCAAACGGCGTCGCCGTCCACCCGGTATCGAGCGGCAATCACGTCGCGTCGCGCGTTCCGTTGATCGACCTCAATCATCGGCGGAATATCCATGAATGGCCTGAGTTGAACAAGCTTGGCGGGGTCGTCGAGAAGCGGTCGGATACAAGCGGCATCGAGCGAGTTCAACCCGAACACCCGATCGGCGGCCCTGATCGCCGCTTCCGCGGCACGATGGCCTACGTCCCAAGGCCCGCCCAAACGTTTCGGCGCATGCGACGCTTCGGCAACCACGTAAGGAATATCCAACACCCGGCTTACTTCCGGCCCCAGCCAATCGGGTGCCTTGTAATACAGATGATAGGTGAACCATAGGTCGGGTTGTGACGCGGCGGGACGGGCACGAAAACGCCGCATCAGGCGTTGCGCCATGAGGCGGCTTATTTTCGCCAGCCGCAGCTGCCGCTCTGGATCGGGGTCGGCCTGCCACGTCCGCAATCGAGAGACGACGTCGACCTGATGCCCGGCCTGCTCCAGTGCGGCGATTATTCCGCGTGCAATCGCCACGTCCCCGGAGGGAACGGAGGCACCGGGATGTTTCATCGGTGCATAGAAGGCAATATTCATGCGACCTGTGTATCCGCCGCGCCGTCTTTCAACCCAAACAGCTTCCGGATTCCGCCGACGCAGTGCTTAAAATCGAAATGGGCACGCACGTACTGTTGTCCCGCCTTACCAAACTGATGGCGCAGCGCCGGATCACCGATGAGTTGCGCCAAGTGCCGCTCGATTCCCTCGATATCGCCCGGCTCGACGAGGAACCCGGTTTCGCCATCGACGATTAGCTCCGGGATCGCGGACGCGCGGGTCGACACACAGGGCAATCCAACGCTCTGCGCCTCCATCAAGACATTGGGCAATCCGTCCCGGTCGCCATTTTTTGCGATCCGGCTAGTCAAGACGAACAGGTCCGCACGCCGGTACTGATCGAGGACCTTTTCCTGAGATTGGGCGCCAAGCCAATCGATATTCCCGTCGATCCCGAGGCCGCGCGCCTGCTGTGTCAGGCGATCTTTCAAAGGACCGCCGCCGACGTGGATGAACCGCCAATGAAGGGTGCGCGGCAACTTCGCCAACGCCGCCAAAAGATCGTCATAGCCTTTCTTGGGAACCAAGCGGCCGACCGACAAAATGACAACAGGGTCGGTCGCCTTATCGCCCTTCCGCTCCGACGGGATCATGCCGTCCGTTTCGAACCGCGCAACATCCAGTCCGTGGTAGTTGAGCGAAACTTTGGATGGATCCGGCGACAGCGCCTGCAAACGGTCGCGGTTGGCCGCGGTGCAGGTCGTCACCCAAGCCACGTCCTCAAGCTTTTCCCGCAACTCCCATTCGGGGGTCGTCCAGATATCCACGGCGTGCGCCGCCGCCGACCATGGCAATTCGCGGAGAATGGAAGCATATCGCGCCACCGAAGACGGCGTGTGCAGAAAATGGGCGTAGAGCCGCTCGACGGTATCGGCCATTTCATGGGCCAACACCAAAGCCTGTCCGAATCGGCGAATGCGGTTGGAGGTAAGATCGCGCCTCAAATCACTCAGCCACACCAATTTGGCGTTTTTGTAGGCCGGCCATTTACGCACGGCCTGCCAAGCCCGCCAAACCCGCAACGGCTCTCGCAACAAATATTCCGGAAGATAAAAGACCGGCGCCTTGATCCGACGGTGAACGGGATGAACATCCTTGTCCGTGGGATGGCGCAACGACACGATCACGATATCAAGACCCGACCGTTCGAGCGCCTCGATCTCCTGCGCGATAAACGTTTCGGAAAGCCGCGGATAGCCTTTGACGACAATAGCTGTGGTCATGGTTGTTGCCTGAAGAATTTTATGGGGAGTTGCTTGGAGCGCCCCATGCCTGTCAGGCGGACCCCCGCACAACCGTCAAATCACCCGGCCGCTCACGCTCCCGGTCGACCCACTTGTCGACCAGGCGGCAGATATTGGGCAGGCCATCCAACAAGCCGGGAACGACGAACTCCGAGGGACGCTTCTGTTGCGGCAGCTGACGAAGCGCGGTCGCCATCTGCTTCGGATCCCGAACGCCGTCGTCCTCCAACATGGACAACAAACCGATTTCCTGCGCGCGCGATGCCCGAATGAATTGTTCCAGCCTCGGCCTCTTACGGGGAACAATCAGCCCCGGTTTGTCGAAGGACAGGATTTCACAAAACGTGTTGTAACCGCCCATCGCGACAACACCGACGGCGCGCTCGACCAACGCCTCAAACCGGGCATCGAATGTTATCGCTTTTACCCGATCGAGCTTGGCGACCCGGCTCAAGAAAGCTTCCCGGTCATCGGGTTGCATGAACGGGCCAAAGACGATCATCGCCGAATAAGGAATAGTGGGATCGGTCTCGTACGCTTTAAGCACCCAATCAATCAGCCCTTCGCCGTCGCCTCCGCCACCCGCAGTGACCAATAGATACGGTTCTTCGACCGCTAGTGTGGTCGGTTTCTGAGCCTGCAAGGAATCGGGCATTTCGTAGCGGAGATAGCCGGTGAAGACCATTTTACGGCGAACGGAATCCGGCACCTCCATTCCTGAGAGCGGGTCGTAAATCTGCGGCAGTCCATAGACCCAAATCTCGTCATATAAATGGGTAAGGGCCGGCATCACATTCTTGCGCTGCCATTCAGGGGCCAAAAGCCCCGGCTCGTCCATGACGTCCCGCAGGCCCAGGACGAGCGGCGTGCCACGCTCCTTCAGAAGCTCCAATGTCGGGCCGACCTCCCCGTGAAGACCCAAGGGCTCCTTATCGACGATAAACAGGTCCGGATCAAAAACGTCGGCGGTGTGCTGAATGATCGAACTTCGGAGATTCAGCGTTTGCTCGATATCGAGGTGCAACTTCAACGACGTGTATTCGCCGTTGCGCAGCTTGATTACCCCCGGAATGCGAACGAAATCGACGCGCGCCCGGAAGTCGAAGCTTCCGATGATCGGTGACCCCGATAGGATCAGAACGGATACACCGGAGCTATCCCCCACCAACGCGTGCGCGATAGTGCGGCATCGGCGCAAGTGCCCCAAGCCGAAGCTGTCATGACTATAAATTAGGATGCGCTTATGATCGCGTCTTCCTGGCATCCCCCTCGCCCATTGTTCTGTGCCACTTTCCGGGCATACTAAGCCACGATACCGCGATGGGGGAAGGGCGAATTCACACTGGTTAAACTGCAGAATTCCCAGACCTATTTAGACGTTGGATTCCGGGAAAATTTGGACGCGCTAAGAAGCGTCGCCGTCCCGATGAAATACGAACGCCTCTTCAGGGACGATCCGGGCCGTGACTTTTCCCGATGGCGTTTCGGGAAACCGGCCACGAACGCGGCTCAAGAAAACCGGCAGGTCACCCCGCCCAGGCACCTTGAACTGAACCCGCGTATCCCGCCCCATCGGCCGAGCCGACACGACATCTACCGGGATACCGTTGCTGCCGTTGATCTCCAGGTGGACGCTGTGCGTACGGAAAATAACCTGCACCTTGCACCCCTCGCTGTAATGCGGTGCCGGAAATTTCCCGAGCGGCGTGGCGACCACGCCGTCGGAAACAACACCCATGAGCCGGTTGGTGCGGCCAAAGAACGTCGCGACAAAGGGATCTTTGGGGCATGCGTAGACATCGTCGGGAGCGCCCGCCTGCAAAATCCTGCCACCCGGCCCCATAACCAGCATCCTGTCCGACATGAACAAGGCTTCTTCGGGGTTATGGGTCACCATCAATACCGCGGTGCCGGCCTCCCGCAGAACACTGAGCGTCTCTTCACGGATCTGGATGCGGAGCGCCTCGTCCAAACCGGAAAAAGGTTCATCAAGAAGCATGACTCCCGGTTTTGGCGCTAGTGCGCGGGCTAAGGCCACCCGCTGCTGCTGCCCGCCGGACAGCACATGCGGATAGGCGTCCCGATAATCGAGCATATTGACTTGGCCCAAGACCTCATCAATTCGGCTCTTTCTATCGCCGACATTTCGGCCTTCCAGCCCAAAGGCGACGTTCTCACCGACGGTTAAATGCGGAAACAGGGCGTAGTCCTGGAACATCAGGCCCACGTGGCGCTGTTCTGGCGGTATGTGCAGCTTGCGGTCGGCAACCTTCACGCCGTCTACCTTGATCGTGCCCGATTGCACCCGTTCCAATCCAGCGGCCAACCGAAGCAGCGTCGTTTTGCCGCACCCTGACGGTCCTAAAAGGCAAATGATCTTGCCCGGCCCGACGGTCAACGAGACGTCGTCGATAACCTTATGGCTGCCGAAGGCGTGGGACAGGTTTTTGACCTCTAAACCGATCATTTTATGCCGGTCCTGGTCAATCCTGTGCCGGTTATTCTTGTTCCGGCCGCCTCGCGTTTGCGAGCATCACGATCCATAACGCGCACCAGTATGATCACCGGCAATATCCCCGTGAGCACGATGGCCAGTGCTGCCGGAGAGGCTTCCGCGAACTGCTCTGCCGCGGCAAACTGGTGGACTTCCGTCGCCAACGTGTCGAAGTTGAAGGGACGCATGACGATCGTCATCGGAAGTTCCTTCATACCGTCCACGAAAACGAGAATGGCAGCGGAAAGCATGCTGCCTCGAATGAGCGGCAAATGGATATCTCGCAAGACGCGGCCCGGCGTTGCCCCAAGCGTCCGGGCGGCACCATCGATGCTCGGCGTAATCCGCGCCAAGCTGCTTTCGATCGCCCCTTGGGAAAGGGCTAGAAACCGCACGACATACCCAAAAATCAACGCAAACACCGTCCCGCTCAGCAAAAGGCCCGTGGAAATGCCGGCAATCTGTCGGAAATAGCCGTCCACCCAGTTATCGAAGGCAGCGAGCGGGATCATCACCCCCACGGCCAAAACTGCCCCGGGTACAGCGTAGCCGAGCCCGGTAATACGTGTCAGCACCTTGAGAAGACGGCTGCCACGCAGTCGCACTGCATAGGCAAGGAATAGCCCGACTGCAACAGCCAATAGAGCCGCCGCGCCGGACAGGAACAAACTGTTCGCGGCCGGCTGGAGAAACGAATCTACGAGGTCGGCGTCCGCGGCGAAAACTGCATCGGACAGTAACACGGCAACGGGAAGCACGAACCCAAGCGACAACGGGATCAGGCATACGATCACCACAAACGCGGCGAAAGGCCCCGACGCCACCATACGGATCTGCCGCCGGGACGGGCGGCCCGCGCCATGGTAGCGCTGTTGGCGCCGGCTGAAACGTTCCGCGAGGATCAGGCAAAGCACGAACACAAGCATCGTGGACGCAATCTGGGCCGCGCCAGCAACACTATTTTGGTTCAACCAAACATCAAAGATACCCAATGTAAGTGTTTGAACTGCAAAGAAATCGACGGTTCCAAAATCATTTAGTGTCT
Source organism: uncultured Rhodospirillales bacterium (assembly GCA_913055735.1). GTDB lineage: Bacteria > Pseudomonadota > Alphaproteobacteria > Rhodospirillales > UBA2165 > CAJXKD01. Next base: position 472,098 of record CAJXKD010000002.1, on the reverse strand, counting down.
CCATCAGCGCGAGCGAAATGCCGATCACGATCGCCGGGCGTGCAAGCGGAATCGCTACTGTCAGGAAATTCCTGACCGGACCTCGGCCCAGCGTCCGGCTGGCTTCCAAGACGTCCGCCGATTGCTCTAGAAAAGCCGCCCGCGACAACAAATAGACATACGGGTAAAGGACCAACGACAACATCGCGATGGCACCGCCGAGGGACCTGATTTCGGGGAACCAATAGTCCCTGGGGGATGTCCAGCCGAACAGCGCCCGCAACATCCCTTGCACAGGACCGGCATATTCAAGGATGTCCGTGTAAACAAATGCGATGACGAAACCAGGCACCGCGAGGGGCAGAAGCAGGGCCCATTCAAAGATCCGGCGCCCCGGAAAATCCCAGGCCGCGACGAGCCAGCCGGTCCCGGTTCCCAGGATGAACGTGCCCAGTCCCACACCGATCATCAGGGCCAAGGTCGTTTGCACGTATCGCGGCAGAACGGTCTCGAACAGGTGAGCCCAAATTTCACCACCCGTCCCGGTCGCAATTACGAAAACAGCAACGATGGGCGCCGCAACGCAGCAAGAAAGCAGAACGGCCCCAATTGTCCATCGATCGAAAAACTGCGACATGGGCCGCGCAGCGTGTCGGTCGTTGCCGAAAATAGCCTGGGAAATAGCCATAAATTGACTCGGTGACGTATCGGCGGGCACTCAGCCCATTAGATATCTATAATTAATATTGGAATTCAAACAACTATAACCCACCAAATAAGCGAAGAGCCGCACATTGGCGGCTCTCAACCCGTTCAGCGAATGCGGCAGACCTTAACCGTCGAAGTCAACGCGGTCCATTATTTTCGCGGCTTCGGCGCGGTGCGCGGCGATCACATCCAGATTGATATCGTCCGCCTTGAAGGTGCCCCAGGATGCAACCAAGGGATGCCATTTTACGCCCTTCTTGACCGGGTATTCGAAATTCTGTTCCGCATACATATGCTGCGCAAAATCTTCGCTCAGGAACTCGAGAAGTTTAACCGCGTTCTCTTTGTTCTTGGCATACTCCGTCACTGCGGCCCCGCTGATATTGACGTGCGTTCCGACGCCGTCTTGCTCGGGGAACAAAACGTTCACCGCCGCCGCCCATTCCTTTTGCTCAGGTGATTTCTCGTTGGTGGCCATGAAGCCCATATAGTAGGTGTTCCCCAAAGAGACGTCGCAAATGCCTTCCTTGATCGCCTTGACCTGTGCACGGTCATTGCCTTGCGGGCGGCGCGCCAGATTGGCCTTTACACCACGCGCCCACGTCTCGGCCGCATCAACGCCTTTGTGCGCGATGATCGACGCAAGCAACGAAATGTTATAAGCATGCTTGCCCGACCGCGTACAAATCCGCCCCTTCATGTGCGGTTCCGCGAGATCGGCATAGGATGCCACCTCGCCCGGTTTCACCCTGTCCTTGCTGGCGTAAACGACCCGCGCGCGGGTCGTCAGGCCAAACCAGATACCATCGGGATGACGATACTGAGCCGGGATATTCTTCTTTAGAATTTCGGAATCGATCGGCTGCAGAAGTTCCGCTTTCGCCAAAGCATCGAGACGCGCGATATCGACGGTCAACACCGCGTCAGCCGGCGTATTGCGGCCCTCCGCCTGCAGCCGCTCCAGCATCCCCTTTTGGGCATAGACCACATTTACCTTGATGCCAGTCTGTTTGGTAAATTCGTCCAAGAACGGCTGGATCAAAAATGGTTGCCGGTAGGAGTATAGGTTGACCTCCTCGGCGGCATAGGCCGGAGTGGCTTGGAACGCCTGGCTGAACGCCGCCATTGCCGCGACAGCGGCAAGAAATTTCCGAATCATAGTGTCCTCCGATTAGATGGGTAGACGATGGCTGTTATGGCCCCGCCCTTACGTTTATTTTGAGAATGATTATCATTCTTTCCCCATCCAATATCGAAATTGCAAATCATTATCAATTGTTTTCGACTGTAAATCGTTCTCGGTAAAGAGAACGTGATCATCGGGAATATGGGGTGGGATTGGGGCGGTTTCCTTGACCGCAATCAAATCGGCCATAAGCCCACCGGCGGCTTCCGGCCGCGACCGACCTGGATCACTTTCTATTAATCGCCACTCGCTATTCTACCTTCCCGGCCCCTGAAGAATACGGCCAAGGCTCGCGATTTTTCGAAGCTCGATATGGAAGAAACGCCTGCATGAGCACGCGCGAAGGTTAATGTCCCCCTTTCTTCTTTTTATCCATATCCCCAAGGCAGCAGGCACTTCTCTTCGAGAAGTCGTCGATCGGCAGTATGGTCCTGATGCCGTCCTGACTTACTACAATCAGCCCACGACATCCCTTCTCGACAATTTGGGAGCCATGGTCGAAACCGGTAACGGTAAATATCGCGCCCTCATCGGCCACTTCAGATACGGCGCCCACGAAACTCTCAAGTGCCCCTGGAAATACGTCACGGTGCTCCGGGATCCCGTTACCCGCACGATCTCCAGCTATTATCAGAATCTCGACGAGCACCCAGAACGGTTGACCCGCACCGACGGTTCGATCATGAGCCTTGGCGACGCCTTGGAGGAGATGCCGGATTTCTTCTCCAATCAACAGGCCCTGATGCTGACCAGCGTCCCGACCATCCACCACCTGTCGGCGGATATCGTCGAAGGCTGCAAGCAAAGCCTCATAAACGATTTCGCCGTAGTCGGCGTGTCGGAACTATTCGCGGAAACGCTTTCGTTGATGTCCCGCTCCCTTGGCTGGCGGCCCTATCAAGCCGGCCATTCGAATGTCACGGGTCCGCGGCCCAAAACCCCACAAGCCGTCCGCGATCGCATCCGTGAGCTCAATCGATGGGATATGGACCTGTATCGCTTCGCACGGCAACAACTTGAGGCACGCGTCGCTCAGGAGTGCGAATCCACCTGTAACAGCGAAAATTTAGGACATTAAGGAAAATTTTAACGCAGAGCCCCAACTCTGGTCTCACTTAAGGTTAGTACCGGCCCAGTTGGCGCTCGAGCAAGGAAGGCGGCATGCGATGTCTTTGAAGAAACGTGCCTTTCCTACCCATATGGACATCGAGTTAAGCAGCAAGTGCAATCTTCGCTGCCGTTTTTGCCATTTGAGCTATTTCACGCCGAAGGAAATCACACAACTGAGCACCAAAGACGTCCGCGACCGGATCGGGCCGTTTCTGCCCCATCTCAAGTCGCTGACCCTGTTCAGCAAATACGAGGCCCTCACCTGTCGCGATTTCATTCCGATTTTCGAGGAAGTCAGCCGCTTTGACATCGAGACCTATTTTTCGACCAACGGACTACTCCTCAATGATGACATCATCGACGCGATTGCCGGGAAACTGACCTACCTCACCGTTTCGGTAACCGGCTTCATGCCGGAGACCTACAAGAAAAACATGCAGTTTGACGGGCTCGCCAAGGTCACCGCCAATTTGCACCGGCTCAACGCCCGCAAGGCCGAGCTGGGAACGGAGTATCCGATCTTACGGATCTCCACCGTCGGCATGCTCGACACCATCGACGAGCTCGAGATGGCGATCGATTTCGCAGCCGAACACCGGGCCGCCGAAGGGGTGCAAGTCACCTTTCTCAAAGCGATGGGGCCGGAGATGGTGCCCTTTATGCCGCTATGCGACCTCGATACGTTCGGCCGACGCGCCCGGGAAGCATCCGAATACGCCGAAAAGCTTGGCGTTAAATTCGTTCTCCAGAGCGGTGCCATCACCGACAATCTTAAAGAAACCAAAGATCTCGGCCACCGCCACTGCGGCATTCCCTGGCAACGCATGTCGGTTCAGCCTAACGGCGACGTTTATCCCTGCCCGGTAACCAGCACCACGGTCGGCAACATGTTTGACCAGACACTGGAAGAGATTTGGGCGGGGGACGAGTTGGCCGCATTCCGCGCGGGCGTCAACGATCCCGAAAACATGAATGAGGATTGCCGGAACTGCACCCATTGCCGGCACCGCTCCATCGCCCGCCGCGAGTCAAACGACTTCTCGGAAGCCGGAAGCTATATTGGTGAAATGAAGCGGAAGACGAGAAAGGCAAAAGTGGCCAATTAACCGGCGTATAAGTGACCATTTCTCAGCGCCCTCTCCAATGGCATGACATTCGACAAACCCAGCCGCCGGTCAGGGACCGCAACCCTAACTTGACGTTAAAATTTGCTGCCGATCGAATAGCAAACGGCTTATCCCGTGGGCGAAAATTAAGGGATTCTCCACCGCCAGCCAGCTATTCCTTGTCAAAATCGCACTCTTCCGGTGGCAGCGTCCGATGAACGTTCATACGGCACATGTTGAAAAGGAAAGCGGCCGCGCGAGCCCACTCGCGGTCGCGCTTCGTAATATCCTCCGCGACGCGCTGTCCGGCAGTGGGCCGCAACAGCCGTTCTCCGCGAGGATTGCGGCGATCCCAAAGAGCCTAGGCGAAGACAATTTCGCCTCTCTCTTCGTTCAGGCGGTGGCCAGCACTTTTTCCGATCCCAACGTCCGCCGCCAACTCACCGAATTCACATCGTTGGATCCTGCAACTGACGACCTCGATGCAGCCCTGCACGAATTCATATTGCCGAGGTTCGAGGGACAAGAATCGGCGGTTCTGTCCCTGACGTCTGCCGCCAACAATGCGTTTGACTGGCGTACCCACATGCTCGCGGCGGCGGTTTACGCGCGAAAGGGGTTCCGTTGGCGGGCCGATGTCCACCACAACTACGGCGTCACGATGCGAACTGTTCTACATGGAAACGAAAATACGGATGTTCGAGATCTCCTTCGAAACCCGACACAGCCGGCACCGCAAACCGGTTGGATAGCGTTCGTCTCCCCGGATATCAGCGTGCGGGCGCTAAAGATCGCCTCCACCCTTCGCAAAGGCGGCAAGCGGGTACGCCTATTTACCAGAGCAAAAAACAACCTCGACGTCGACCACCCCGAGTATTTCGACGCGGTTCATCCTTACGAAAATGCGCTGGACCTCTGGGCGGCCTTCGATGGTGTCTCGGTAGACGCGGTCCATTGTTTTGCGCGTACCGGCGCCGACACCACGGACTGCATCGCCGCATTTGCCATGGACCCATTCCGCTTCGTTCTCGACATCAAAGACCTGCAAGACATAGCGACGTCGCCGATCGTCCGGTTGGACCATATGCCCGAGACCCGTAACGAAATGGCTCTTGCCGCACTCATCCAGCGCTTTCTACTCAACCACAGCCGGCACGTCTGTGCCCGGGTCGGCTATAATGCAATCCATCGATCCTATCTGCCGAACGCCTGTCAGCAGCGCATTTACTTGCCGGAGATGGCCTGGGGGCATCCCTCACCGGAAAAAAAATTAAGCGACGACGATGGCAAATTGCACGTCGTGCACGGCGGCTCATTTCTAACCGAAAAGGCAGCCGGCGCAGATTACGCCAGCCTTCTCTGGCTCGCGGAGCGGGCCGAAAAATTCGACGTCCATTTCCATCTCTATGCACGTCCGTGGAATGACCAGGATATGAGCGACTATGAGGCGCTCGCCGCACGGTCCCCCAACTTTCATAACCATGGCCATGTGCCCTATGCGGAATGGATTGAAGCATTAAAGCGGTACGATGTTGGCATGTTTTATATCCATCCGGACGACGAATCGCATCTCGGCAGAATGCCACGCATGATCGACCCCAGTGGCGCCTGGGGGAACAAATTCGGCGATTTTGTCGACGGCGACTTATTCATGGTCATCTCCAGGAAGTACCGCTACATGACACGGATCGCCCAGCGATATGGCGTTGGCGAGGGCGTGAGCCTGGACCAAGTCCTGCAAAAAACTTATTGGGATGACCTCAAAGGGCGTGTACTGAACCGCGGCATCGACTTCAGTCGCGCCAAGACCGCGCTCGATATTCATGCGCATGCCCCACGTCTATGCCGCTTCTATGAACGAATAGAAACGGACGATTGAGGTCGTGCGACGGCAGTCCGGCACCGATTATTTTCGGAGAGCCGGCCAGTCCGCAAGAAAAGAGAAGAAATCGAACTCGTCGGTGAATTCATCGCCGCTGAAATCGATGAAGTCACGTGGTCCGACGGTTTTTCCGCTGCCATCGTCTCCGATAAGAGGAATTTGATTCTCGAGCGCGACACGTGCCTCTTCCTTTAGTTCTCGGCCTTCCAGGATGAAACCGTACATCTTTTCACTCAGCACTTGACGGAATCCAGCCTCGGCAAGTTCCGCTTCGATCTGCGACTGAGTGTTTAAGTGCGTAGCGCCATAATTCCCGAAAACAATCATCCCGATATCTGATTCGGCGAACATCAGCTTGGCCACCCGCAATAGATATCGCAGTGCCCAGCCATGCATCTCACCTAAATTGGCATTGGATAGAAGAACATCGGCCTTTACGGGACAGTCCCTGAAAATTTTGCAAAACTGCCACCACGGCAGATGGGCCACACGAGTAGCTGCGCTTAGGGAGGCTTTTTCTTGGGCCGCAAATTCCGTGAATTCGGCGCCAAAAAAATGGTCATAGAGCCGGTTTTGCCACAGATAGTAGCCCTGCGTTATGTCGTAGGACATGTACCGGTGCCCGAGCATCGCCAATATGACGCCGGCATAGCCGCAGCCGGGACCAGCCTCAAAAATGGAAATCTGGGATTTGCCTGCGGCTTGAGCGACGGCGTTGACCATCCGGGCGTGTCCCATCGCCCCCAAATGATTGAAATGCTGGATCACCCGCTTTCCACAACGTTTCTCCGTTATGTCGGCTACCCCATGGGTGAGTTTCGATAAAAGCGCCACTTCCTCGAAGGTGAAATCCGTCTGCAGCGCGGAGGCGCGAAAGAAGCGGCCCGGCTCAAGCCGCTCAATCAGGTTATAGCTGGCCAGCATGTCGACATAGCGGAGCAACTCGGCCTCGGTCGTTGCGCGGGTTGGAAAGCCATAGTCCTCGAAGGTCTTGGTCGAAAAGGCTGCGTGCTCGGGGTATCCCATCCCCTCCTTTGCACGACGTTCGGCGGCATCGTAGGCGCTGATCTCCAGAATCATTGGGAATTCCGTAATTAATGGCAGGGCTGTCTATGGCTCGAAGGGCGCGGTTATCGAACTCTTAATCTAACTTTGGAAAAGGTTAATACCTGAAAGGTTAAATTTTCCATTCGCAAAGAACCTTGGACGCTGGGGGTGCCGGATCACAAGCCGGCATGGGGAAGATGAACGTACATACGACGGCGGCACATAAATCTACATCCGCATCAAGCCCGCTTGCGCGGGCGCTGCACGAAGTCCTGCGAGACGCATTAAGTGGTCAGGAAATGCGCGAACCGTTTTCGCGCCAAGTTTCCGTCATCGCCCAAAACCCCGATGATGAATTCTTCGTCAATCGCTTCACCCACGCTTTCCTCGCTTCGGTTCGCGATCCTGAAGCAAGCCGACAGTTGATAGAGATCACCGCACTCGATCCGGCAACCGATGATCTTGACATCGCACTTTGCGAGTTCATCGCCGATAGATCCGCAAACTCTCCGGACGAACCATTTGAGTGGCCGAGCGAATTTGGACGTAATTGGCGTGCCCACATACTCGCATCAAAATCTTATTTGAAGCGTGGCTTCAAGCGGCGCGCCGACATTCATCAAAACCTTGGCGTGATCTTGCGCGCGATTGAAAGCGAAGACGAGCTTTTGGACGTTCGTGACCAACTGCGCCAAATTCACCGCCCGGAACACGATACTGACTGGGTCGCCTTTGTCGTCCCGACAGGCAAGGAAATCAGGCCACTGAAGATCGCGTCTAGCCTCAGAAAAGCAGGGAAACGGGTGAAGCTGTTTACGAGATCCGCCTCCCTGCTCGAACATGAACATGCCAAATATTTCGACGCGATTTATCCCTATGACAATGTTCAGGATCTTTGGGCCGCTTATGATGGATTTCCCGCTGTCGCGGTTCACTGCTTCCTTCCCACCGGCGAACACTGTGAAGACGCACTCGCAGCCTTCGCGATGGACCCTACACGCTTCGTGATCGACATCAAGGATCTGCAGGACTCCCAAACCTCTCCCGCGACGCGTCTGAAACACCTGCCGAAGTTTTATGATGCCGTGCTTTTCGGAACGCGTGTACAGAGATTCCTGCTAAATCACAGCCAATGGGTTTGCGCCCGGGTCGGCTACAAGTCGATCCAGCGGTCCTATCTGACCGGAGCCCGTCAATCACGCATCTATCTGCCAGAAATGGCCTGGGGCCACCCTTCACCGACGCACAAACTCAGCGACGACGATGGTAAACTGCACGTCGTCCACGGCGGCTCGTTTCTAACCGAAAAAGCAGCAGGCGCCCAGTACGCGAGCTTGCTGTGGCTGGCCGAACGGGCGGAAGAATTCGACATCCATTTCCATCTCTACGCCCAACCGTGGATCGACCAGGATATGGACGACTATGTTGCCCTCGCGGAACGCTCCCCGAATTTCCACAACCATGCCGCCCTCCCCTACTTCGACTGGCTGGAAGAAATTAAGCGTTATGACGTCGGCATGTTCTATATCCACCCCGAGGACGAATCGGAGTTGGCCAAGATGCCACGCATGATCGATCCGAGTGGAGCCTGGGCCAATAAGCTCGGCGATTTCGTCGACGGCGATCTCTACACGGTCGTTTCACGCAAGTACCGGTATATGACGGGAATTGTCCAACATTACGGCGTCGGCGAAGGCGTTACCCTGGATCAGGTCCTACAGAAATCCTATTGGGATGATCTCAAGGCCCGCGTATTAAACCGAAGAATCGATTTCAGCCGAGGTAAAGCCGGGCTCGACATTCACGCCCATGGCAGCAGGCTGTGCAGGTTTTATCAAAATGTCAGCGGGAGATCGGTGGAGAAGCGATGACCGTCGTCGTCATGCAGCCCTGCTTTCTCCCCTACGCGGGGTTCTTCCGCCTCTTCGCCGTGGCGGACCTTTTCGTCGTGTACGACTGTGTCCAGTTTCCGCGCCGCGGCTGGATACATCGCAATCGCCTGCCCGACCAAAAATGCCAAAGCCGATGGCTGACCCTTCCGCTGTGCAAGGCACCTCGGGACATTCGTATCAACCAACTCGCCTTTCCTGCCGACGCCGCCGACCGGTTGAAACGCCAGTTTTCTCACTTCCCCTCACTTCAGTCCAAAAGCGCCGCCGGTCATCCCGCGGTAGAAGCCATGCTCGATCCAACGGGCACACCGGTCGATTACCTCGAGCGTCTCTTACGGCAAAGTTGTGAAGTACTTGGTCTGCCGGTGAATATCATGCGATCGAGTGCGCTGGACATTCCCAGGGAGATTTCGGGACAGCAACGCGTTCTCGCCGTTCTGGAGACCTTGGGTGCCAAAAACTACGTCAATCCACCCGGCGGCATTGACCTCTACGATCCCATTGAATTTGCCCGGCGCGGCATCGCTTTGAATTTCCTCGAACACTACAAAGGCAGTTATTGGAGCATCCTCCATCGTCTCCTAACAGAGGACCCGGCCGCCGTAGCGGGCGAAATTAAGGGGCAGCTCAACCTGTTCCAAAAACAATCCGTTGCGCCTAGGGAGGTGCACTTCCATGCAACGGTTTGAGCTCATCTTGCATCGCGGTCACAATCTTGACCATGTCGAGAACTCCGTCGCCGGTATTGCAGACATCCGCGCCTTGGCCGGAGATATTCGGATTGAAATCGATATCAATGTCACCCGCGACGGGCATGCAGTTCTGTTCCACGACCACAGTCTGGACAGGCTATGCGGCGTCAGCGGTATCATATCGGACATTGCCTACGCCGATTTGCCATCACTCCCCGACGGCTCGGCCATTCCGAAGCTAAAAGATATTCTAGAGATGTTCCCGAATCAGGGCTTCATTCTCGATCTGCGGGACGACGCCCACCCCGACCTTTTCACTGGTTCGGTCCTTGGTCCCGGCGACCTCCGCTCCGATATCGCCACAGCGGTGCATGCCAGGTTGCGCGACGCCTTGGATCCATCGCACGCGTCCCATGTCAGGATATGGAGCGGCAGTCTCGAACAGCGCCATAAGCTTTCCACACTGTTCCCCGATTTCGAAGTTGATATTGCCGAACGCTATTGCCGGGACTTTCTCGGCGATTTCCAAAATGGCAGTGCCACCGATTTTCTCGGTCCCGATCCGCGGCGGGTATATATCCGCCTCAGGGAGATAACGGCGGGCATGGCCCAACGGTTTCATGACGCCGGGCTCCTGGTCGTCGCGACAACCTCCTATTTTTCCCGAAGTCTGGAAAACAGCGCCCGGGCCCTGCAAGAGGCCCGGAATGTCGGGGCAGACGGCCTCATCGTATCGCCGGTATCGCCGCGCATCCTCAAGGACCTGCTTTAAGGAATTCGGTAACAAATCAACTTAGGATCGACCCCGCAACGGCGATCAAGGTGGAAATGGCCGATGGATATTCTGAGTTTCGACAAGCTTCTCTATCACCCGGACAAGGTCGATCGGCTACGCCGCAACGAGAGGCAATTCCCTGTCCATGTCACGCTGAGCCTCGGCAACTACTGCAATCATCGCTGTCTCTGGTGTACGGCCTACGAATATCAGCTCAGCAAAGCGAAGCACGTGGACTACGACAAGTTGATGTCGTTCATTGAGCGCGCCTCGAAACGTGGCCTCAAGGCGGTCGGCTATGTCGGGAACGGCGAACCCCTGGCCTATCCCAAATTTCGCGAACTTAGCGCCGCCGTCAACGCGCTTGGTCTGCAACAGGGCATGTTCACCAACGGCTATCTTCTCGACCGCTATATGGATGAAGCCTTGAATCATTTTACCTATATCCGCTTCAGCCTCGATGCCGGTAGCCCGGAAACCCATGCGGCGATGCATGACGTGGCCAATCAGTATGAGCGCATTATCGACAATGCCGCTGCCCTGATTGCCCAGCGCCGCAACAAGCTGCCGACGGTCGGCATTCAGTTCGCCACCCACCACCTCAACATGCACGATCTCCCGGCGAGCGCCAAAATGGCCAGCGAGATCGGCGTCGATTATTTTTCGGTGAAGCCGGTCTTCAACCGAGGTTCGGTCGGAGAACGCATAGAGAAAAACAACCTGACGTTCGACGAGTTGACACCGATGGTGGCCGAAATACGCCGACAGTATGAATCGCCGGACTTCAAGATCTACTACCGGCCCCATCAAATCATGTCGGAAGCCGCCGATCGCAACATCCTGAACTACGGCCGGTGCGTCGCCGGCTTCTTTAATCTCAATGTCTACGAGGATGAGAAGCTGGTCTATTGCGGCCCCAATCGAATTCCCGTCGGAACCCTCGACGACGATTTGGACGACGTCGAGGACCGCATCATGAAACTGTCCACCCGACTCGATCTTTCGAAATGCCCGGCCGGTTGCCGCTATCATGCGCTGAACCACCTCGCCGACACGCTGGTAGATCCCGACCAGGCCGCCCCCTATCACCCAAACTTCCTATAGACCGGGAGGATGATCGGAACCCCGATGTGGGATCGGTTAACGGAACTGAACGACGCGCTCGCCGACGCTGATAGCGTTGCTACCCGTGTGTTTACCCGCCCAGAGAATCCTATCGTCTTTATCGCTGCGCCGCCGCGCACCGCGTCAACCCTGTTTGTCCAGGCCGTTGCCAGCCGATTCCACGTCGGCTACGTCAGCAATGTTCTCGCCCGATTTTATAAGGCGCCCTATTTCGGAGCGCTGCTGGAACGGGAACTCCTCACAAACGCCAGCAGCTTCGTCAGCACCTTTCAATCGAGCTATGGCAATACAGAAGGGCCCTATGAGCCTCACGAGTGGGGATGGTTCTGGAAATCCTGGCTGGGCCTTACCGGCGATGAACACTACTGCCGGGCGGATCACATTCCCGATGCGGCCGGTCTGGCCGCCAAGCTGGCGGCGGTGGAAAGCGTGAAAACGGCGCCGCTCCTTTTCGACAATGTTTACGCAATGGCGAACATTTCGCTGCTCCGCAAAGCTCTCGGTCGTGTTCTTGTCGTTCACATTGACCGCGACCCGTTCTTCGTTTGCAATTCGATCCTTAATGCCCGTTTCAAACGCCATGGCGATATTCGGGCATGGTACGGTCACCGCCCGCGACGGATTGGTGAGATTCTCGAAATCGAAGACCCTGTCGCTCAGGTCGTCCACCAAGTTGCTGCGATCCGCGATGAAACCGACCGCGACCTTGCCGATTTTCCGGAGAGCGATATCCTGCGGGTGCGCTATGAAGATTTCCTCGAAGAACCGGAAGGCGCCGTAGCGTTATTCAGAGATTTCCTCCAGACCAACGGCGTCGCGGTGGCCAAGAAACCGACGTCGCCGGAGTTCACCTTTTTGACACGCAATCTGCCGACACTGGTGAACCCGGATTACGGGGATCGGTTGAAGAGATTGTGCCGGACGCATTTTCCATCGGCGAACGCCGACCGGGCCGCATAAATCGAATTTACACGGACTCGAAAAAGCTGTTCACGGCTTCGGTGACATAGTCGATGTCGCCCGGGGACAAATAAGGATGCACCGGAAGGGAAAGTATTCTTCCGGCCTGCCTTTCCGTTACTGGAAAATCGCCGTTACCGTAACCCAATGAGCGTGCAGCAGGCTGAAGGTGGATTGGCACCGGATAATGAATGGCGGTCTTGATCCCACGATCGGCAAGATAGTCTTTGAGCGCATCGCGGCGCTCTACTTGGATGACGAAATTTTGGAACACACTGAACTGGTCCTCGCCGTCCTCTGGAAAGTAGACATGGGTCTTGTTCAATCGAGCCTGATAGGAAGCGACATTGGCGCGCCGCCGGGCGATCAGATCAGGCAGTCGGTCTAGACGCATAAGCAGGAACTCTCCCTGCAAGACGTCTAAGCGGGCGGCGTATCCCCACTCGTCCACTTGCTCACGGCCCTTCAGCCCGTTGTTCCTCAAACTGCGCAAACGCGCCGCCAATTCGCCATCGCCGGTCGTAATAAAGCCGGCGTCTCCGGCGGCGTTGAACACTTTCAAGGGATGTGCCGAGAAAGCGGCCGCGTCGCCGAAACTTCCCGCCGCTCGGCCGTCCTGCTTGGCACCGAACGCCTGGGCAGCGTCCTCAATCACTAAAAGGCCATGCCGGCGGGCGATGTCCGTGATTGCGGCCATATCCGCGATGCGGCCGGTCAAATGGACAGGCATGATCGCCCGCGTGCGCGGCGTAATCGCAGCTTCGACGCGCGCCGGATCAATGCTCTGATCGTCGCCCACGTCGGCGAACACCGGAACAGCGCCCGCATGGATGATGCTCGACGTCGTCGAGAAATGGGAATTGGGCGGCGTGATAACCTCGTCGCCTTCGCCAACGCCATATCCCTTCAAAATTAGGAACAGGGCGTCGGTTCCAGATCCGACACCTATTGAATGACGCACGCCACAGGCATCGGCAAGACGGCTTTCAAGCTCTTCGAGATGCGCGAGGCTCACGAAGACACCGCGGCGGAAGACGCGATCCACGCAGTTCAGAATCGCCTCCCGCTCTTCCTCATATTGCCGAGGCAACGCGACGAAGGGGACTTCGCGATAGACCTCGGTCGGCGAATTCACTGCCGCTGAAAGCCCCAAAGCCTGCTTAACCGATGGCGCCATTGAAGATCCTTCAATCCTGCTCCCGCCCCACAAGAATGAGCAGTTTGGTTAAATCTGATTTACGTTTCCTAAATAAGCCGCAACTAACAATTATGGCAGAAATTCAGGCTTTTCTTGGACTAATGGATTCGATGTCCGCAAATAGGACCCTTTACGCGTTCTACGACCTCGCCGTATCACCGGTATCGTATGACTTCACGGCGTTCGCGGTCAGTGCGGAACGCGCACGTCGCACGCGCGGGCTCGACGCCATCCACTTCGTTGTTGTGCCGTTCGGCGAGACGGGCGGGCATCACGACAACGATCAGTTCGATGCCGAACATGGCCGGTGGCGGTTAACCAACATCGTCCAGCCCATTTGCTGGTTGCTACCATCCTGCAAGGGATCGTCCGTATGTGAAACCCGCGAGGCGGCGCAGGAACTTCTATCGATCGCAAAGGGCAACGTATTCCCCGAGGGATATTCCATCGACCGGCCCATTGAACGTCACCATACGGGATGGACAGTCCTGGCCGGACATCTCGGGGAAGATATCCAGTATTTCCAAGTCAGCGAACAAGCACGCGCTTACGCCCGCCAGTGGATCGACAGCCACGCCATGGGGCGCAAGTGCGTCGCACTGACTCTCCGTGAAGCCCCGTTCGGCACGTCGCGTAATTCGGACCTGACGGTGTGGACCGAGTTCGCGCGGCGGCTAGAGGACGATGATTATTTTCCGGTCTTCTTGCGCGACATCGATACCGCGCTCGATCCGCCCCCGGCCGAATTGGCAAAATTCGCGGTCTTTCCTGAAGGCGTTTTTAACTTGGAACTACGCATGGGCCTCTACGAGGAATGTCATCTTGCAGCCTTCGTCGCCAATGGCCCTGCACAGGCCTGCTTCTACGACAAGAACGTCCGTTTCCTTTACGTGGTTACCGGCGACTGGCTCACTAACGTTCCCTCCCCTTTTAACCGCATGGGAATCGACTTTGGCGAGACACCGCCCTTTCTCAATCAGTTCCAGCGCTGGATGTGGAAAGAGCAAAACGCAGACGATTTGATGGCGGCGTTGGTTTCCCTGGACCGCTTTGTCAAAGACCGGCGCGCTGACGGAACTTTCGACGCGTGCCTCACGCCCGATCCCCGTAACCGACGCCCGATGGCAGAGATGGCGGAACGTCAGCAAAACTGGTTGCGCCGTATTTATCATTCCTCGCCCCAGGAAATCGAACTCGCCGAAGCCTACAACCTGCATTCCGGCATGGACGAGAGTGAGGAAGAGAAAGCCCTTCGCTTGGCCAATGCCGCGCTCGCCGCAAACGATCCGCATAAAGCCGCGGATCTGCTACAGGCCGCCGGCGACAAATACGGGTTCACGCCGGAACTTCTCGTGAGGCTTGGACTGGTCCACGAAGCGCTCGATCAGCCGGTCGAGGCAATCGAATTCTATGAGCGCGCCTATTCCACTACCGACCGGCCGCCACAGATCTCCTTTCGGCTAGGCGTGGTCTATCAGCGGGTCAACCGGTATGGGGATGCTGTTGATTGCCTGCGTTTCCTGACGGAACGCGGCGCCCGAAACCCAAAAATCTTCAACGAATTGGGGCGCGCCTTCGAAGGGCTTGGCGACTGTGACGCCGCACGCGCAAACTTTGATCTGGCCGCGGCTTACGCCGTCCCTACCGTCGATTGAGCGCGGTAAATTGGTATCGGCCGGCTAAGGGTTAAGATTCGGGTCCTCGTAGAACTCGTGACGTTTCTTCCGTTCCTTGCCGAAAATCGAGCGATAGGTCGCGTCGAGTTCCACTTCACTGAATACCATGCGTGCCTCGAGATCCTTAAACAATTTCTGCACAAATCTATCGACCGTCTTGTAAAGGTCCGTCTCTGCCATCCGCGGGATTTGATCACCCACTGTCGCTGCCGCTTTTTCAAGGTACTGAATGGCAACGTCGGTTACCCCATTACAAAAACAAAAGGCACTCAATTTAAACGCAGCCACGGCGACACGATTAGCCGACCAACCACTATTGTCGCTTAGCCACTCGAACGGCTTTATCCAAATACCGTCACTCGTTTCCAAATATCCAAACCGACCTCCCAGGTGATAGCCGTTAACGGGCGCGCCGGCGCCATTTGTCTCAAGGCTCATCAACGCAAACCCGTTTTCACGAAGCAGGCCGTCGACTTCTCCAAAAGTCCGGCATCCCTCATATACGGGAATGAAATCGACTTCGCTGCGAACCCCGAGGATCGCACTGTGCAGTTGCCGGTGCGCACCAGCCAGAACGTCATAAGCACTGCCTTCGACATCGCATTTCAGAAAATCGAATTCGATACCCGCATCGGCGGCGGACTCGTCAATGGTCGTCATCCCCACGGTAACTTGATCGACGATTTCCGCTTCGCCAGGATGAGATATGGAAAACCATGTTGCCTTTGGGTTCGGCCGTTTAATCGAATTCAATCCGCGGTGCCGCATGATATTCAGCGTCACGGTTCCAGCTGTCTCGCCCAATGCCATCTGGTGAACGACAATACTGTCCGCCTGCGATGAATATTTGGCCCTCAATCGTTCAGCCTCGGCTGGATCGGGCTCAAACATATGGTAGCCAAGCGGCGCGTCGTACGCGCGCCATGTCGGATGCAACCCATAGCGCGCACCGGCATCGATCACCTGTGTTGTTTCCAGCCCAGCACCTATCTGTAACTTAGGGCGGCTCAGGGAGTTCATATCCAGTTTCCCATGGAGGGTCCTCGTGCGAAAATCTTGTACCGGCAGTTTGACGCGCGCCAACAATCGAAGCCTACTTCGTAAAAAATTAACAAACGGTGGCACCAGCAGGGCGGAAATGGCCGAATTGGCGCTTGCCGCGCGGCACGCTATGAGAATTTTAACTTCCCGGCCATAGGTTAAGGCTAGCAGGCATCCCGTTTTCGCCGATAGAAATCACTAGGTGTGGAAGCATAAATGGATCGGTTGGTCGACTGGGCGGGCGAAAGCGAGCGTCAAAGCACCCAAATGCTGGGTGCGGATTTTCCAATCCCACTGCCATCCGTTGGGATCGACAGCTACCACGCCGAACGGGAGGCATGCCTGAACGCCGACCCCAAGAAGCACGCAAACTATCAGCGCTATCTGATGGCTAAAAAGGGACTGGCCGCCGTCGACTATCTGCCCATCAAGATCGACATCGAAAATGTCAGCCGCTGCAACTTCCGCTGCACCATGTGTAGCGTTTCGGACTGGCACAAGGGAAAACGCGCCGAGGACATGCCATTCGAGGCATTCAAAACGATGCTCGATGAGCAATTTGGCCTGGTGGAAATCAAAATCCAAGGACTTGGCGAACCCACGATGCAAGGCGATGATCTCTTGCGCATGATCCGGCATGCCCGGCAGAAGCGCATCTGGGTACGCACGGTCACAAACGCGTCGCGGCTCCACCTCAAGGATTTCTACAAGCCGTATGTCGACACCGGCGTGAACGAAATTCAGGTTTCCATCGATGGGGCGACCGCGGAGGTTTTCGAGAGCATCCGGCGCCAATCGGATTTTTCGCGCGTGACGAAGAACTGCCGGGCATTAAATGACTACACCCACACTCAAGGCAAACGCATCACCAAGATGTGGACGCTAGTCCAGGAAGCAAATCGGCACCAGTTGCTTGATCTTGTCGACCTTGCTGCGGACCTGGGCTTCCAGGACCTTGCCTATTCCTTCACGCTCATTGGATTCGGCGACAAGGCGCTGCAGGAACGCAATGACGCCGTCGAGACCGAATATCGCTACCGCTTTGATGTCATGCAAAACATCATGGAACGGGCTCAAAGCGACGATATTCGCGTGGGCTTCTGGTTATGCGACTCCAAGTATAGTACGAGATCGGCCGAGACCCGCTGTGCTTGGCCGTTCGAACGGGCGATGGTCACCTCGGATCTGCGTGTCGTGCCCTGTTGCACTATTAGCAATCCCGACGCCTTCGAATTCGAACCAGGCACAGGCAAGAGCCTCACCGAAATTTGGCAAGGCAAGACGTACACGGAATTCCGCCAGGCCCATATCGATGGCCGCATCCCAGAAGTATGCCGGGCATGTTATCGCGACTAGCGCGCGGATAGCCCCCCCTCGATCTTCTCAAGGCCGCCGTCAAAGGTGGCGAAATCCAATCAGCCAGGCCTTTGCGTAGCCCCCTTTACGGCGCGTTAACACCTCCCCACTAGCCTTCGTTCCCGGCGTCGCAGGAAGGCTCAGCAAGGCTCTTAGCGCTTCTCGCGGACATTATCTCGAACCAACAACACGGTCCCCGACGGCGGACCGGGAAAGGAGCGCAGCGTGAAAAAGGCACTTATTATCGGCGGCGGATTTGCGGGTTGTGCGGCAGCCCACCAAATGTCACAGCTCAGCGGCTGGGACATCACGCTCGTCGAATCAGCGCCTTTTCTCGGTGGCGGCGTCAAAACCCATTGGCACGGCGGCCACCCCTTCACCTACGGCCCCCGGCATTTCCTGACCCAAGACGACCGCCTGTTCGACTATCTGAACCGGCTGGTCCCGATGCGGCGCTGCCAAGAGCACGAGTTCGTCACCTACATCGAACAGGACGCCCAGTTCTATAACTTCCCGATTCATAAGGACGATGTCCAACGCATGCCCGAATGCGAGCAGATCGAGGAGGAACTCGAGGTCGCCCATGGCGCCGCCGCGGCGCGCAATCTGGAGGAATATTGGATAGGCTCGGTCGGCCGCACCCTCTACGAAAAAATGGTCAAGGGCTATACCGAGAAGATGTGGATGCTTCCCGAGGCCCGGATGCTCGACGATTTCGGCTGGTCGCCGAAGGGCGTCGCCCTCAAGGAAGGGCCGCGCGCCTGCTGGGATAGCGCGATTTCGGCCTATCCCGTGGCGCCAAACGGCTATGACGATTATTTCGACATCGCCACGGCCGGGACAAAGGTACTGCTGAACACGACGATCACGGATTACGATCTCGAGAAAAAGCGCGCAAAGATAAACGGTGATTGGCACGCCTTCGACCTGATCATCAGCACGGTTTCTCCCGATGTCCTGATGGGACCTGCTTATGGCGAGCTTCCCTTCATTGGGCGGGAGTTCCTCAAGATTGTCCTGCCGGTCGAGTTCGCCTTCCCGGAAAACGTATACTTCGTCTATTACGCCGGCGGCGAACCTTTCACCCGCGCAGTCGAATACAAGAAGTTCACGGGGCACAAATCCGACTCGACCTTTATTGGCCTCGAGATGCCGTCCCTCACCAACAAGCTCTACCCCTACCCGATCAAGACCGAGATCGCGCACGCCCAAGAATACTTCGAGAACATGCCCGAGGGCATCGTCTCCATCGGCCGGGCGGGAAGCTACAAATACATCGATATCGACGACATTATCGATCAAGCCATGGTGATGGCAGAGCAGATCAAGGGCGGTGGCCTGGATCATCCGGTTCCCATCCACGGCGATTGGTTCCGCGACGTCGCTGCGGAAATGCGGGCGGCAAATGCCGCGTGACATTTCGGACGGAAGCAGCCTGGTGGCCGTCATCAGACCGGCGTAACGACAATGAACAACCGCCTCCGTATCGGCATCGATTTCGACAACACGATCGTGGATTATGATCGTGTCTTTCACGCGGCCGCCGTGGAGGCCGGCTGGATCGGCGACGGCGACTTTCCGACGGAAATGTCGAAACGGCAACTGCGCGACACCATTCGGTCGCTTCCCGATGGCGAAACGAAGTGGCAAACCCTACAGGCACGGGTTTACGGTCCCATGATGCGCGAGGCCCGTTTCACCCCCGGCGCCGAAGCGTTCTTCCGCCGCTGTAAAGACGAGGGCGCCGACGTTTTCGTTGTCAGCCACAAAACCAAATACGCGACCCTGGATCAGGAGGGCGTAAACCTCCGCGAAGCGGCCTCGGCCTGGATGGCGAAACAAGGTCTCTACGAAGAAGATCGCTATGGGATTCCAAAACAGCATGTCTTCTTCGAAGCGACGCGCGACGCCAAGGTTCGCCGGATTTCCGAATTGGGATGCACCCATTTTATCGACGACCTCGTCGAAGTATTTGCCCATCCGGGATTTCCCGACGACGTCCACCGCTATCTCTATGCGCCCGATGGCGGCCCGGAGAGTGAGTCCGGCGGCCCGGGTTCAAGGGGAGCCGACTGCCCTGCTTACCGTTCTTGGGAGATGATCGCTGATGCCGTCTTTAGCGCTGGTTGAAACGTCGCCGCCGGATATTGCCGTGGAAATTGGCCAACGTCTCTGCGGAGCCGAAATAGAAAGTGCGGAAATCATCACCGGCGGCGGCAACAATGGGCTCTATAAAATCACCGCCGGCCCCGACTCCTATGCGCTGAAACTCTACCGCCGCGACCCGCGGGATCCGCGAGACCGGCTTAAAACCGAGGTCGCCGCCGTCGAATTCCTAACCGGCGAAGGCGTATCGTGCATTCCCCGGCTCGTCGCCCACGACGCATCGGACGGTGCCGCCCTTTTCGAATGGATCGACGGCGTGCCGATTCAAACTCCCGAAAGATCCGACATTACAAGGGCGACGGCGTTCATCGCACGGTTGAAGGATTTAAGCCGGAGCGACCGCGCGTCTCATCTTCCATTGGCTTCGGAAGCCTGCTTTTCCGTCACCGACACGATCACACAGATTCGGGCACGGCGGGAACGGTTGGACGAGGTGATCAACTACGGTCTCAAGGACTATCTGCTCGACGAATTCGATCCGGCAACCGACGAAATATGCGACGGCATTCTCAATCTTCTCGAGCGGGCGGCGATTTCAGCCAAGCAGCCCCTCCCCGCCTCTGGCTGGACACTGAGCCCATCGGACTTCGGCTTCCACAACGCCCTGCGGCGCCCCAACGGCGAGGTCGTTTTCCTCGATTTCGAGTATTTCGGCTGGGACGACCCCGCCAAGCTGGTTTCCGATACCCTTCTTCATCCCGGCATGGACCTCGATGACGGCGCCAAGCGCTCGATCACCGAGACCTGCACCAACATCTTCCGAGAAACCCCCAAATTCCGCCAAAAATTGCAGTTTGTCCTGCCCCTGTACGGGCTTCGCTGGTGCCTGATTTTGTTAAACATTTATTTGCAAGATGGGGCTCAAATTAGCTCAACGGGCGAAAACGAAGTCATCGAGCACAGGAGGCAGGCCCAATTGCTGAAGTCCAGAAACATGCTGGCAACCGCCCTCAAGCTCTACCGGACGCTTGGGCGATGAATGCCGAACCGGCCTTTGCCGAACCCCTATCCGCGGCGCCGGGATTGGACGCGCGCAGCGTCGCGCTCCGTAAGCTCGTCATTACCGCCTTGGAAGGCGGTGGACGGGGGCATATCGGCTCGACCTTCTCCCTGATCGAGATCTTCCGCGTTCTCTATGACGACGTCCTGCGCTACCGGCCCGACGATCCGGCCTGGACGGATCGCGACAGGTGTATCCTCAGCAAGGGACACGGGTGCCTCGCTCTTTATGCGCTCCTCGCCGATAAGGGATTCTTTCCCAAGGAAGACCTCAGCACCTTCTGCCATCCGACATCCAAGCTCGGCGGGCATCCTGAATACGGCAAGATTCCGGGTGTGGAGTTTTCCACGGGTGCGCTCGGACACGGCCTATCGGCCGGCATCGGCATGGCCCTCGCCGCCCGTATGCGCGGGAACGGCAACCGGGTCTTCGTTGTCATGGGGGATGGCGAAATCAATGAAGGATCGGTTTGGGAAGGCGCCATGTGCGCCGCCAAGCACGGCCTCGATAACCTCGTCGCCCTGATCGATTACAACAAGCTGCAAAGCTATGGCCCCACCGACTATGTGCAGCCGCTGGAACCGCTCGCCGACAAATGGCGCAGCTTCGGTTTCGCCGCCGTGGAAGTCGACGGACATGACGTGGGTGCGCTGCGGGCCGTCCTGTCGACGATGCCGCTGGAACCGAACCGCCCAACGGCGGTGATCTGTCATACGGTAAAAGGCCGCGGTGTCTCCTACGCGGAGAACAAGGCGGAGTGGCATCACAAATCCCGGCTGAGCCCAAAGGATATCGCCGACCTTACCCGTGCCGTGGAGAACGCCTGATGCGCCGCACCAGTCTCGATATGGTTTACGAACTGGCCAAGACCGACGACCGCGTGGTGTTCATCGGGTCCGACCTTGGACCCGGCGTGCTCGATCAGTTCCGCGAAGAGATGCCCGACCGATTTTTCATGGAAGGCGTCTCCGAAGCCAACATCATCGGCATGGCAGCGGGCCTGGCGCTCGAAGGGTATGTCCCTTACGTGAACACGATTGCGACGTTTCTGACACGACGCTGTTTCGAGCAGGTCGCGATGGACGTCTGCCTGCACGATCTGCCGGTGCGGCTCATCGCCAACGGCGGCGGGTTCGTTTACGCGCCGTTGGGGCCGACGCACATCGCCATCGACGACATCGCCTTGATGCGCTCGTTGCCCAACATGACCGTAGTATCCCCCGCCGACGCGGAAGAGATGAAACGCGCCATGCCCCAGACCCTCGATTGGGCGCATCCGATCTATGTTCGCCTCGGCAAAGGCGGGGATCCCATCGTCTCCGACGAAGACGCCGGTTTCGACATCGGCAAGGGTATCGTCATGCGCCGGCCGGGAAGCGTGCTGATCGCATCGAGCGGCGTGATGACCGGACGCGCCTTGGAAGCGGCGGAAATGCTGGCTAAATCCGGTGTGACCTGTGGCGTCGTCCATTTCCACACCATCAAGCCCTTGGACGCCGATCTGATTACCGATCTGGCACGCGGCGTGTCGTCGATCTTCACTCTCGATGAGCACCTGCGCTCTGGCGGCCTCGGCAGTGCCATTCTCGAAACCCTGAGCGATACGCTCGGCACCCAGATGCCCCACGTCGAAAGACTTGGCGTGCCGGATGCCTTCACCCGGGAATACGGCTCGCAGGACACGATGATGCGGAGCTATGGGCTGCAGCCCTTCCAAATCGCCGAAACGATCCGGCGGGCAACGGCGGCGGATGAGGCGGCGTAATGGACGGCAACTTCACCCAGGAACCGGCCTATAGTTTCATGAGCGCGCGCGAGCGCGACATGTCGTCGGACTTTCTCAGTGCCGGCTATCATATCGGCCAAGTGGAAGATACCGCAGCGCTGGAACGGATTCGGAATGCCGTCGTCGATCTCGCCGCCACCCATCTCGGCATGGCTCCTCCCAGCGACGCCGGGGAATTTCTCGATAACATCGGCCGCCATGTCACCCCCGACACACTCAACGCGCTTCGTCTGGCGGTGTTCGGTGGCATGAAACGCCTCGACTGGTTCCGGCCAGCCTATTTCGCGCTCGCCCGGCAGGCCATCGAAACCCTGGTCGGCAACGAATTGGCGATGCAGCGGAATATCAATCTCAGCATTCAAATGCCGGGGGACGAGAGCTCCCTCCTCCCGGTTCATGCCGATTCGCTCAACGGCGATTCACCCTATGAAGTGGTGGTTTGGCTGCCCTTGGTCGACTGTTATGCCAGCAAGAGCATGTACCTGCTGCCTCCGGCGAAAAACAGTCAGGTCATGGACAATCTTGCCGATTTCGAAGAGCAGGATTCGGAAGCTCTCTTCCGATCCATCGAACCCGATCTCCTATGGATGAATGTCGGCTTCGGCCAGTTCCTGCTGTTTTCCCAGAACTTGTTGCATGGCAATCGGGTCAATCAGGAAATCACCACCCGCTGGTCCATGAACTGCCGCTTCAAGAGCCTGTTGTCGCCCTACGCCGACAAACAGTTCGGCGAATTCTTCGAACCGATCACGCTACGGCCCGCCACCCGCTTGGGTATGTCTTACAAAGAACCGGGAGGCTTTCATGACTGAACGCCAAGGATACCGTGGTTACATCGCCAGCCGGCCCATCAACGGCAATCGAACCCCTCAGCATGTTCAGAACATGGTCATTCGTGAATATGCGAAACAGAACAATCTCGAGTTCCTGCTCAGCGCAACCGAGTTGTCGCCCAAGAACGCCTATATGGTTCTCGAGAACGTGCTCCGCGACATGCCCCGGCTGGGCGGCATGATTTGCTACAGCCTGTTCATGTTGCCGGAACGCCGAGACCGGCGGCTCGATATCTACCACCGGATACTCGATTGCGGCGCCGAACTTCACGCAGCTGTCGAAGGATTGAGCATAAAGAACCGCGCCCAAATCGAACGCGTCGAAGATATCTGGCAGGTCCGAGAAATCCTCCAAACAGGTCTACTGACGGAAGATTTGCACGCCCTGATCCCGAATAAAAATACTGTTTTTCAATAGGTTACGCTTGGACCGCGGCGCCATTCGCGTTCCAAGGAAACGGCAAGAATTCTAGATGTCAGAGGAGATATCGTGCGAATTATCATTCTCGGCGCCTCAGGTCTCATAGGCCGCCAACTGCGCGCCGACGCGAAGCGCGCGGGTCACGATGTTATTGGGACTTATCTAACCCAGCCCGGGAGCGACCTTCGTCGGTTCGATCTGACCCGGGACTTCCTCTATGAAGCCGTGCCGGACTTCGGCCACGATGACGCGGTATTTTTGCTGTCGGCCCAGATCGATCCCAACTGGGTGTTTCGCAATCCGGAGGCCTCGCAGGCCATCAACGTCGATGCGACCTGCCGCCTGATTGACGAAGCCAATGATGCCGGCGCAAAACTATTTTTCCTGTCCAGTGAGATGGTTTTCGACGGCCGGAGCGACGAAGGTTACACGGAAGACGACGCTCCCGTCCCGCTCACTCTTTATGGGCGCCAGAAAGTCGAAGTGGAGGATTACCTGCGCGCCCGCGCCGGCGATTGGTGCGTGGTGCGCACCGGCTGGACCATTTCACCCGAAGCCAATCCCCGCTGTCCCATCGAAAGCACCTATGCCGCCCTTCTCAACGGAACGGCGCGCCTCGCTACCGACAATCTGTTCACCCTTACCGAGGTGCGCGACCTCAGCCAGGCATTGATCCGCCTGTTCGAGGACGACCATCGCGGTCTGTTTCATGTCGCTGCCAACCCACCGGTGGTGCGCGCCAACCTCGGCCGCTGGATCGCCGACGCGAGCACGCTGGGCAAACATATGGCCTTCGAGAAAACGGATTTCGCCTCGCTCCCGTTTACGGAACCGAGGCCGGCAAAAAGCTGGCTGCGCTCCGAAAAGTATGTTGCGGCGACGGGCCACCAATTGCAGAGCCCGTGGATCACCGTCGCTAACAAAGTAGCGATGATCGACGCGAAAATGATGCAATCGCAGGCGATACCGGCATGAACGAGATCAGCCTCAACAGATTCGAACAAATGGACAGCGGCGCGCTGCGACGCGCCGAAGCAATGCTCTCGAAATTCTTCCCCAAGGGTAAGCTAGAGCGGGTGTTATTGGTAACGCCGCCCGATGCCGACGCGTCGCTGTTCCGTTTCGATACCGCCAAACGGGGCCGCTACACCAACTATCCGCCCTACGGCCTATTGCTCATCGCTCAGCATCTGCGGGACGAAGGCGTCGACGTCCGCATCTGCAACCTGAACGACGAAATTTTGCAGCAGTGCCGCACCGCCGAGACGGCAGAAGAGTTCGATTTTGACGCCGTCTGGCAGGACCGCCTGGATGCAGAGCTCGACGCGTTCGACCCCGATCTGGTCGGCGTCACCTGCATGTTCACCATGACGCACGGCTCATTCAAGAATGTGTGCGAACGCATCGGGGCGACCGGCCGGCCAGTCGCAGTCGGCGGGGTTCACGTGACCAACGACGTCGAACGGGTATTGGACGACGTTCCCGCCGCGTCCATCGCCTTCCTGCGAGAGGGCGACATGGCAATCAAGACCTTTGCCGCCGTCGTCGGCGGCAAGACGCCCGTGGAAGAACTCTCCCAGGTCATTCTCGACAGCGGCGGCGAACGGTTGCGCTTCCTGCAGCCGCTCGTGCCCGGTATCGAGGAGATCGACACCGTCCCGGCCTATGACCTGATCGATGTCGGTTCCTATTCGGGCGCGGGGACAATCGGCGCGTTCTACTGCTTTAAGCCCAAAGACACCAAATTTGCCACGGTACTGTCGAACCGCGGCTGCCGGGCCCAGTGCACCTTCTGTAGCGTGCGGAATTTCAATGGCACCGGCGTGCGGCAACGCAGTGTCGGATCGGTAATCGACGAACTCAAACTGCTGAAAGAAGAACACGGCATCGAGCACATCATGTGGCTCGACGACGACCTCCTCAAAGATCACGCACGGGCCGTTTCCCTATTCAACGAAATGGTGCGCCACGACCTCAACCTGACGTGGGATGCCACCAATGGCGTGATCGCTAAATCCTGCACCGAGGAAGTGATCTCGGCGGCCGCCGAAAGCGGCTGCATCGCCCTCAATATCGGCATGGAATCGGGTAACCGTGACATCCTACGCTCTGTGCGTAAACCGGGCACCGTCGGGACCTTCCTTGCCGCCGCCGAAGTCCTGCGCAACTACGACCAAATTCACTCCAGCGTCTTCCTGATGGTTGGCTTCCCCGGCGAGACCATGGAAATGGTCTTCGATACCATTAGCGTCGCCCGCCAGATGGATTTGGATTGGTACCGTGTCAGCCAACTGCAGCCGCTTCCCAACACCCCCCTCTACGATGCCATGGTCGCCCAAGGGCTGATCCAGCAGACGGGAAGCAAGGATCTGCGCTTCAACGGCGGCGCCTACGGCAAGCAGACCGAGATTGAGCAAGGACGGCAACTCGCGACACCCGATTTCCGCGAAGCCTTTGCCAACATCCCGCTCGATGCCATTCCGACGCCGGAACAGCTGACCGATATTTGGTTCTTCATGAATTACCACCTCAACTTTCACCGTATCTTTCACGAGAGTAACCCGGTGAAGATCGATCAACTGATCGCGCATCTGAATGTTCTTGCCGACGTTATTTCGCCCGAGAACGGTTTCGCGCTCTATTTCCTGGGCGTTCTCCAACATCGAAAATTCGGTGCTATCGAGCCGAAGTTGATCGAGCGCCTCAAGACACGCCTCGCAACCTCGTCCTATTGGCAGGACCGCTTCGACGCCTTTGGGCTGTCGGTGGAGGATCTGGAAAGCTGTGACTTCTCGTCGAAGAGCATCGGTCACCTGCTACCCAGCCAGCACGACGCAAGTGCGTACGCGAGTTGAGGACGAGATTCATGTCAAAGTCCGATGTCTCGATCCACGATCCCAAAACAACCCGTCGCGACTCTAAAGCCAAATCTGCCGGTTACTTCTCCGTAAACCCCGTGACATCCGTTGGCCGGCGCTTGATGGATGAACTCAAAAGAACGGCGGAAGCGACCGGCGAAAACGCACGCTTGTCTTTACATGAGGGCCCAAATGACGACGGCGTGCACGAGATGATCATATATCAGCACCGCGCTCGCATTCATCCTCCCAAAAAGCATCTCAACAAATCAAAGTCCTTCCATATCATCGAAGGCAAGATGCTCATGATGATCTTTGACGAAGAAGGTGCGCTCATAGACCACAAAGTTATCGGCGAAAACGGTGACGTTTATTACCGAATTAACAAAGGGGTATATCACGCCGATTTTCCTGTTACGGACTATGTTATCCATCATGAGACGACCGAAGGACCCTTTCTCGGAGAGAACGATTGCATCTTTGCGCCATGGGCACCGGCCCGGGACGACATCGATGGCTTGAACGCCTTCAGCGAATCCGTCATTGCCCAAACCGTTGAACGCCCATCGCCAGCAGAAACAACCATTGTTACCGGCGCAGGCGGTTATTGCGGCTCGGCAGTGGTCAATTGTTTAACCGCCGCAAGCATCCCAGTCGTGGCCGTGATACGACCCAACCGGTCAACCGATTTAACGGGGGGTGGCAACCTTCAAATTGTGGAAACAGATATCAAGGATCCCGGCGGCCTCCCCTATCGCACTGACACCATCGTCCATGCCGCCGCCAAGTTGGGAGTGAAAGGCGTAACGGCCGCTGAACTTGCACGGGAAAACGTGGAACCTGTCCGCAAACTAATCGATTATGCCCTCGAAGCGGAGACCAAGCGTTTTATTTTCTTCTCGGCAATCTCCATCTATGGACGCGTATCGGACGCTATCGTTTCCGAGGCGACACCGATTGTAGACCCGCCCGCCTATGCGATGACAAAACGCCTTGGTGAACAGATGCTTGCGGAAGTTGGAGATCGCCTTCCATCCCTGTCGATACGGCTTCCGGGCGTCGTCGGCCCCGGAGCCAAACATGGATGGCTGACCGGGGTTCTCGAAAAATTACGCCGCAATGAGCCGGTTTCCTTCGTCAATCCCGATACGCCGTTCAACAATGTCGTTCATGTCGACGATCTCGCGGCGTTTGTCCGGAGCTTGGCCACACGTTCCTGGAGCGGTGCCGAAATCGTCAATTTGGCCGCCGGCGACACGATACCCGTCGGTGAGGTTGTGGAACGACTTAAGAAAAAAATTGGATCTTCGTCACGTCTGGACGCCCGAATCGACGGCAATGCGACAAGCTTCACCATTGATGCCACACGGGCAATCGAATTGTTCGAATGGCCCGCGCCGAGTATGGCTGACACTCTTGATCGGCTCATCTAGATTACTATTGCCCAGAGGTAGCGACCTCCGGGTTTCGCTTGCCGACCTTCGCCGATTTCAATCGAAATAAATGAACCCGTAGTCGCCCTCGTACCCAGCCAGCCGGTACAGCCAGGTCCATTCTTCTGGCCGATAGAACGTCTCGCACGTAAGCTGCCAATACAGCAAATTGGCTTTTTCACGTTCATCCCGGTAGGACTCCACGACTATATAGCCCTTGTCACTTCGGCTGACGCGGGAAATTTCTTGAAGGCTTTGATGAAGTTCAAAGTTCATCAAGTTATGCAGCGTATTGATCGAATAAACGAAATCGAATTCATTGTCTTCGAAGGGAAGATGCGTCGCACAAGCCCGCTGCAAGCGGTCCTTGATTTCCGGTTTTGCATTAGCAATGCCGTATTCTGATACATCGACTCCGGTGATTTCGATGCCAGGAACGACCTGCGTGAATTCATACAGTAGATAGGCCTTTCCACACCCGATATCGAGAATTTTGTCACCGGCCTTCAAGTCATAGTGCTTCGCCATCGCTTCGGCGATAGGGCGCCATCGCCCGTCATATCGGTAGCCGCCGTAGCCATATTTTCTATCGCCGTCCCAATAATCCGCCCCCCACTGGCGCGCAATTTCAGCGCATACCGCTTTGTCGTGGTCGACGACCCGCTCCAGATAATTGCGGCTGGACCCGGTGTGAACGCTAGTAATGAAATCGATTTCAGGCATGTTACTTCAGCAATGTCGTTACAAACTTATGGAACGGCACCCGGTCTACCGATTGGCGATGACCGACGATTCCGACCTTCATGGCGCCTGCCGCGTTACCGATGAAACCGGCATCCTCCATGGAGGCACCGGCGCAAACAAACGGTGCAGATACGGCAAAAAAGGCGTCGCCGGCGCCAACGGTGTCGACGATCGAATTGGTAAATCCCGGGATCAACTTTAACGGATGATCCCGTTCATACGCCAAGCAACCATTCTTGCCGCGGGTCACGACGATGCGCGGGCAATCGATCCGTTCCGGCAGCATCTCGCTGGTCACCTGCTCGATGGGGGAATGGTTGTCCATCACCGCAAGACGCGCCTCGGGTTGATCGATACAGATATAGTCGGCCTGATGATATTTAGTGATCAGGTTAAAGCCCAAGTTGGCGCTGTTACTTTGTGCATTGACGGCGACGAACTTTGCTTCTTTGGTCAGCCGCGCGATAACCCTGTCGGTCATCAGCCCATGACCGAAGTCGGTCACGATGACGATGTCGGCAGCATTGGCCCGTTCAGAGACGGCGTCCAACAGCGCGCGTTCGTCCGCACCCGAAAACTGGCTGTCGTCCATGTGATAAACTTCAAACAACTTGCGAACGTTATAGCCCGTATCGATATAACGGCACTTGCGGGTCGTCGGCGTACCCTTGCGGACGACGCCACTGATCTTGACGTTCCGCTTCGACGCCGATTGCGCAAATTCGAGGTAGCCGTCGTCCCCCACACCGGTGACAATCTCCACGCTCTTGCAGAATCCGGCGATGTGATTGGCGGCCGCAAACACGCCGCCGGCGAATACCTCGTTGTCCTCATAGAGGGTCGCAATCATGTTTTCCTTGGGAGATTTTCCCAATGGCTTGATGTAGCGGTACTCGTCGATAATTGCGTCGCCAATGAACAGGACATTCATATCCTGCACCTTGTCGAGCAATCCATTTAGCCGGTCCATCATTCCGCCGTCGCGAACACCTTCCAGGTAGTTCTTCAGAGACGGCTCGAAAACGTCGAGATATCGGTTTATCAGCGACGACGACGAATAGGTAATGTCTTCGGTAAATACGACGCGCCCGCCGTAGGATTGCACCAATCCGCATTCACCGTCGATCTTGCCGGTAATGTCGTTTTCGCTGTCTTTGTACTCGATACCCTTTACATAGGCGTCCGGTTGCAGGGCCTTGATCACGTTCTCGGCGGTCGGTTCGTGATTGATCGCCACCCAATCGACGTGCTCGAGAGCGGCTACCGCCTCGGCACGCAGCTGATCGGTGAACACCGGCCGATCGGGCCCCTTGTTCACATGGCAGTCGACGGTAACAGTCGCCACCAAAACGTCGCCCTCTTTCGCCGCCGCCTCAAGGTGGCGGATATGGCCGATGTGGAGGAGGTCGAACACACCGTGCGCCAGAACGACGGATTCGCCCCGCGATTTCGCAGCTTCCACGATGTGTTTCAATTCACCAAGGGACTTGACCTTGTCGCGTGCCGTAAGACACTCAGCGTGACGTGTTCCTGGGGTAGCCTGTTCCATTACGCGCCTGCCAATGCTTCAACGGTTGAATCTCGGGATGCAGATCCTTCGGGCAAATGAAAACGTCCACGATCAGCGGGTTCCGCGCTGACGGTAAAACGGTAGCCTCTCGTACCTGTTTCCAATGCCTGCTTTGCCAACGACCTGACCTCATCCTGTTGATCGGATTAATCGCCCTTTCGAGCGCTGCCTGCCGCCGTCTTTGACAGCGCGGCATCCGTAGAATCATCCGGAATAGTAAGGAAAAAATTAAGCCGAATTCTTGTACAATTTCTTAATGAGGCTGCCGGAATAATATCCAGAACCCATTGAAATTATTATATTTTCTCACTTGAATTTGGCGAAAAATTAGGGATTGGTTAAGCATTGAGAACGGCGCCGAAATCCGAATCAATTCTTGTCGCCACGAGCATCGCGCCGGGCGCCAGGCTCGAGGTACAACAGCGCGCGGTAGAAAGCTGGCTTCGGGCGGGTTTCGACGTGACGTCGCTCAATGTACCCGAGGAAATCGACCAGTTGCGGCCCGATTTTCCCGGGATCGACTTCGCGCCAATACTGCGGACGGCCAAACCGATTGTCGGCAAGCCCCTCGTCTTCATAACCGACATGGTCGACTTTCTTCGCCGCTCTGACCGGAAAGTCGTCGGCATCATTAATTCCGATATCCATATTGCCGAAAGCGGCAATCTCCCCTCCTTCATCGCGAGCAGGGTCTCGGAAGGCTTCATATTCGGACCACGCGTGGAAGTCCCTTCCTTTATCGAGGGAACCGGCGAGTTAGATCCCAAGCTGGATCCGTGGGGATTCGACTTTTTCTTTTTTGACCGACATCTCCCGGATGTATGGGGAGAAAAGAAATTCTGCCTCGGCATGCCGTTTTGGGATCAATGGTTTCCGTTGATGCCGCTTTTAGCGGGCCGGCCTACCCTCAAGTTAATTTCGAATGCGTTCCGTCATATCCCCCACGACACCCATCGAGATCAGAGCTTTTTCATGTTTGCCGATGAGTTCATGGAAGCGGTCTTGCCCGAAATGGGGGGAACTGCCGAATACCTTGGACTGAAGAAAGATGTTGCGATAGCGACCGCTGATGAGGAGCAGCGCATACGAAGTTTCGAAGCAATGGCACAGCTTATCGATGCGACGACACAGCGCGTGATCCGTCTCCTCGACCAGCAGTGTCCGAAGCTCTATCTCGAAGCAGAATTAGCGGAATAAACCGGCGATGCGCCAGCCGGTTGGCGGCGCCAAGATGTCAAACGGCGAGCCGGAACGGCTCAACCGCCGGGTTCCCGACGGAGCCGTTGCCTAGCCCATCGGGTTCGTAGACCACAATTTTGCTGCCGCCGGCGTCAAAATCGAAATTGACGTGGATCAGATCCTTTAACGCGGCGCGGACGGCAGCCTGCTTCTCGGGTTCGACTACGAACAGCATGAATCCGCCGCCGCCTGCGCCCAAGAGCTTGCCGCCAATTGCCCCGGCATCCCGTCCGGCACCATAGATATCATCGACGGCATTGGTGCTGACACCATCGGCAATACCGCGCTTCAACATCCAGGATTGGTGCAAAAGCCCGCCAATCTCTCGGGCAATGTCGCCAGTGCCGTTGAGCACGTCACCAGCGGTGTCCGCGATCTGGGCCAGCGCCTCCAACTCGGACTTCTTCTTGCCGAAATTAGCAATCTGCTTCTCGGCGATTTCGGCCGCATTGCGCGAAAATCCGGTAAAGAACAGCATCAACGACGATTTCAAGGCGCGGCGACGGTCCGGGCTGAGGATGATCGGCTGAACGTCGTAGCCTCCATCCTGATGGAACTCGATACGGTTAAGCCCGCCATAGGCGGCCCAGATCTGGTCCTGGCTGCCGACGGCCTCGCCGATAACGTCCTGCTCGATGCGGATCGCTTCATCGGCCAAACATTTCTTGGTCGCCATTTTCCCCTTGAGGGCCCACAAGGCGTGGAGGAGACCAACCGAGAAAGACGAACTGGTTCCGAGGCCGGAACGCGCAGGCAGATCCGCAGTGTAGGTGATCTCCAGCCCGTCGTCGAAATGCATGTCATCCAGAATGGCATGTACCGCTGGATGCTTGATCTCCTCGACATCGTTGGGCAGCTCGATCTGTGACCAAACAATCCGATGCTTGTGTTCGAAGAATGGCGGCAGGTAGCGGACGCTCAAATAACAGTACTTGTCGATGGTCGTCCCGATAACGGCGCCACCGTAGCGGCGATACCACGCCGGATAATCGGTGCCGCCACCGAATAGGGAAACGCGGAAGGGGGTTCTGCTAATGATCATGAGCGATCCGTCGTTGCGCTCACTGAGCCTAGCTTTGGATGGGTAAATAAGGCCCTAAGATGCTGGGGGCCCTCGCATAATCTTCGGGCGTTCCGATATCGATAAACACGCCCGGGGAGACGAAGGCATGAAGGGATTTCCGCGGCATTCTCGCAAAGACGTCCCTTTCCAGCGATCCCTGTTCATATTCCGTTAACCGATTTAGAAATGACCGGCTCAACAGGTAGACACCCGCATTGATGATCCCGCCCCCGTGGCATCCCTCATCCTTTTCGCGGAACGCCTCGATGGCGCCGTCGGGCCCGACGACAACCGTTCCAAACCTTTCCGTATTGTCGACATGCGTACACAACAAGGAAACCTCGTCTCCCGACGCCGCGTGGTCGGTGACAAACGCATCAAGATCGGCGTCAACGAAACTATCGCCGTTAAGCATCAACACAGGGTCCGTCGAGAAGTATTCAGCGGCAAACCGAAGCGCACCGGCAGTACCCAAAGGCGCCGGTTCGATAATCGGAACGATATCGAGCCCATCGATTGGCGATGTTTCCAAATAGGACAAAACCTGATCGGCGCGATGTCCCAAGCCGATGACGACGCGGCGCGCGCCAAAACTTTTGAGCCAGCCAAGCAGAACCGCAAGGAACGGAACACCGTCGATAGGAGCCAGCACCTTGGGGAGGTCAGGCACCGTCGAGGCCAGCCTCGTTCCCAGCCCACCGGCAAGAATAAAGCAGTCGATCGTGGCGAGATTTGACCGCGACATCTTCGGCCTAGCCTGCAACGGCTTGACGCGCCGCGGCCAGCGCGGCATGCACTGCCGGGCTTTTCGAGCCCACGTCGACGAGGTGCTCATAGCAGTCCAGCGCATTCTCCATTTGACCGAGAGCTTCCATCACCCGACCAAGCCTGAACACCGTTTCCGGCGCGGCCACGCCCCTTTGTACTGCCAGCCCATATACCTCCGCAGCCTCTTGGTACTTTTGCTGAGCTTCCAAGATGAGACCGAGATCAACATAGGGCTCACATGCTGCCGGCAGGCGGTCCATAAGATTGCGTAGCAATTTTTCAGCTTGCTCAAATGAACCACTTTCGGCCAATTTTCGAGCGCGCTGAAAATCTGCTGCATCTCCATGAGTCGCATCTCGAGAAGAACGTAGTCTTTCGGCTGCAAGCCTCCCAATTCGCTGCAGATCGGGACTACTGTCTCCTCGATCCGATCCAGCAGCGCATGCCGCCACTGCCAGTTCCCACTCGTCCGCGCGTAGGAAACGTGCGGCCAGCTTATCGAGCGGCAATCGGCACGACGAAACAGGATTGAGAGCTTCTTCCATCTCGGGGCCGGGCGCCGTTGCCTCAATATCCGCTGCGAGTTCTCGCGCGGCACTGACAAGCACGTTCGTATCGCTGTCACACCAATACATTCGCTGGAACCGATTGTGGAACGGTAACTTCTCGCCCCGCGCAATGCCCATACCCTCCATGGGGGGCGGATCGTCATACAGCCAATCGCCCGTCGCGAAATAAGCGAACTTCACGTTCCGGTCGAACCAACCCAAAGTTGGCGGACCGTTGGATGGCACAAGATTGAAATAGGCCAGCTCATACAATGCGAACCGCAGATCCAGGTTGAATGCCGCCTCTGACATCAGGTCGATCCCGTCGAACTCCTCCGGTATCGGTTCCAAAGCCGTTTCGATGTCGCGAACGATAACAGGGTGAAAACCGTCGGCGGCGAGCTGACGCGCACATGCCGCCCATTCTTTGAGCTCGGTGTTCCGTTGTGCGTTATGCGAAGCTTCACGCAACGTCAAAACCACGGAACGGCGGCCATCGGCGCGTCCAGACAGCCACTGTTGCGCATAGGCTCTCGCCTGAGCGGACGCGCGGAACACTTGCAGGTTTTCTCCGAGGTGCGCCGCAAGGACGATCCAGCCCATCTGCCATCTAACGACGGGTTGAAAAACTTCGTATCCCGACGGAAACACATCGCCCTGCCAGCGGGACAGAAGTTCCTCCGCCAAAGCACGGGAGTGACACATCGTTATTCCCACGCATGAAGGAAGCAGAGTCACACCGCTCAAAATTACGTTGCGTAACCGCCATTGTTTCTGCTTGAGATCATATTGAACGTTGGGATGGAACCCGTCCCCGTCCGCCGGAACGACAACAAGACGAATACTATCGAGATCGAGCTTCCGCCGCTCAACCTCGGCCAGAACAAGAAAGCTGAAAAAATCGAACGAAATGCGCGAGCTGGCGAAATCGTAAACGGCGAGAAGAGTGTTTTCAGCCCGTCGGGTGCCGTTAGACATTGCTGTAAATGGTGTTGCGGATCATGCGGTATCCCTTGATTAACTCACGGATACCGTCGTCGAGGCTCCAACGCGGGTTGAACCCGGCGCGTTCGATCTTTTCGTTGGAAACGATATAGTCACGCTTGTCGGGGTCCTCACCAACCGGGGCTTCCAAAAACACGAACCCCGGAACGTGCTTCTTAATCTTCTCGCACAGTTCCCATTTCGACAGGTTGGCATCGGACAGACCGACGTTATAGGGTTCGCCGCGCATACTCTCGAAACGCGACAGAGCTTGACGAAACGCCTGTGCCACGTCGCGGATATGAATGTAGTTGCGCTTGAAATGGCTTTCGAACAGAACGACGGCACGATCATTGACCGCCCGATAGACGAAATCATTTACCAGCAGATCAAGGCGCATCCGCGGTGCCATCCCGAACACCGTGGCAAGCCGCAGCGAGATACTGTTCTCCCGGGCAAGAACCATCTCCTCTGCCTCGACCTTCGTCCGGCCGTATAGCGAAACCGGCTTGAGCGGGGTTTCCTCGGTGCAGAATTTTCCGCTCTCGCCGATGCCATAACCTGAATTGGTAATCGGGACCACAACCCGCTGGTCCTTCGACAACAACCCGAGGAGCATCTTGATGGCATCCCGGTTGGTGGTCGTCGCTGCCATCGGGTCCTTATCACACAACGGCGCACCGACCAGAGCCGCGAGCGGGATTACGGCATCGGCAGCTTTCGCCAAAGGCTTAACGGTTGCTTCGTCGCGCGCATCGCCGTTGACGACATCGAAATTGGGATCGGCACAGACATGAGCCAAGCTGTTTTGCCGCCACATGAAATTGTCGAGGACCGTTACCCGGTGCCCTTCCTCGAGCAACTCAGGCACCAGGACGGAGCCGAGATATCCCGCCCCGCCGGTCACCAGGATATTCATGCCACCTGCCAAATCTTCTTATCCTTTACCTCTGGAGCGGCACAGACGCCGTCGAGAACCTCATAAAGTTTCTCAATCTGCTCCGTTAGATCGAACGGGTGATTGCCGACGAAGAAACCGTAATCGTGTGCCCGGTCGCCGTTGGTCATCTCACCGACCAGCGAATAGTCAAAATGCCGGATTGCCTCGTGACGCGGGAAGCAACCGCCGGTAATCATGCGAAAGCCGATATCCGCATCACGCAACGCATCGAATACGACATCACGGTTCGGCGTCATGGCCGGATCGAGAATGATGGTGAAGCAGAACGACGACGACCTGCCGTTTTCCCGCTGGATGGTGAAACGGGGATCGTCCGCGAATAGCTTTTGGAACGTCTCAAGGTTTTTGCGCCGCATCTTGGTCATGCGCGGAAGTTTCTTGAGTTGCACCCGTCCGACGGCGGCGTTGATCTCCTGCGGACGCACGTTATAGCCGGGCAAAATGAACCGGTACGCTTCCGAAAAGGCATCATCAGTACGCTCAACGAGATCGGACCAGTCCGGTAGATCGCGCACCCAACCATGAGCCCGGATCATCCGTGCCAAACCGAACAGTTCCGGATCATCCGTCGTGAGGACGCCCCCCTCCCCCGTCGAGATGTGATGGGAAAAGAAGGTGCTGAAGGTGCCGATATCGCCGAAACTACCGGCCTTCTTGCCATCCAGCTCCGCATCCATGGATTCGCAGTTGTCCTCGAGGAACACGAGACCGTGCCGATCGGCAAATTCCCGCATCACGTCGAGTGTGGCCGGGTTGCCGAGAATGCTGACGCCGACGATAGCGCGGGTTGCAGGCGTCAATGCCTCTTCCAGACGGCTGACATCCATATTGAGCGTGTCGAGCTCGACGTCGACGAAACGCAGTTTCAATCCATATTGCTGGAACGGATGATAGGTGGTGCTCCAGGAGATGGCCGGAACGATGACTTCGTCGCCGCGCTGCAACGGCCTGTCTTTCCGGTAACAAAGACTGGCCACCGCCACCAAGTTGGCCGACGACCCCGAATTGGTCATTACGGCATACTTGCGCCCAAAATAGGCCGCGAACTCTTCTTCGAACGCCGCCACCTCCGGGCCGATCGTCAGCCTGCCTGAATCGACAACGCGCTGTACCGCGGCACGCTCCTCGTCGCCCCAACTATCTGCCGCCAGTTCGTAAAACATATGAGTGTCGTACAATCCCCGTTATTCGGCTGCGGACATGGTGGTCATGGTCTCCTCGACAACTGCACCTTCGTGACGCAGCTCGTCAAAGACGTGTTCGATGCATTCCAACATTCCCTGGCCGAAATCGATGCTTGGATTGTTCACCAGCTTGACCCCCACCGACGGCGAAAACGAATACGGCGTGATGGTGTAGTGACCTTTGTAATCCTGATCGAGCATTTCGATCTCGATCTTCCCGTTCATCATCTCCTTGAGCATGCCGAGCAAATCCGAATAGCGGAATCGTTCGACGCCCGTAAGCGTGACGTTCTGATTCTTGAACCGGCTGTCCAGGATGTCGGCGCTCAGCTTCGCGGCGTCACGTCCGTGGATGTATTCCCGCTCCTCGCTTCCATCGCCGGCGAAAGTAACCTTATCCTCGGTCAATGCCTGACGGATAATACGATAGATGCGGTTGCTGCTGTTTGCGCGCTCGCCATAGACGGAGCCGTAGCGGATGATCGTATAGTCGAGGCCGTACAACTCGCCATACTGCTCGATAAGCAGTTCCGAGGATTTCTTGGACGCGCCATAGAACGCGCCTTTGCGCGAATGCACGTAGACCGAGCTGGCATAGACGAAGCGCGAAACGTCGTGCCGGCGGCAAGCCTCCAAAACGTTCAAATTGCCCATGACGTTGAGGCGAACAGTCTCGACCGGCCGGTCGACGGAGTCATTGAGATCGGCAAGCCCGGCAAAATTGTATACGATCTGATGCCCTTGGACGGCATTCGTAACGGCTGCGGAGTCGAGCAAATCGCCCAAAATGACGTTCGCACGCGAATTGTTGTGGCTGGACCGTTGGCAGTCGAAAACGCTGACCTCGTGGCCGCGCGCGATAAGCTCGTCGACCACATAACTGCCGAGGAACCCCGATCCGCCGAATACGATAATCCTCATTTCGCCCTACCCCTGTGGGTATTCTGAGAACGTCTTGAGGGCGATTATCGATTGAAAAAGCTGATTAAATTGTTAATCGCGCTGCGCCCCATGGCGAGGACGGATTCCTCGGCGGATCCGCCGATATGCGGGGTCGCAAACAGGTTGGGGAGCTGGAGAAGCTCCCGGTCGTCACAGGGCTCCGCCTGAAAAACGTCGACCGCAGCGCCGGCGATCGTCCCCGACGTCAGGGCGAATTTCAGAGCCTGCTGATCGATGATCCCACCCCGGGCGGCGTTGATCAGGTACGCATGCGGTTGCATGCGATCGAGAAAGTCGTCGTTCACCATGCCGCGGGTGGTGTCGTCCAGCGGCGTATGGATGGTGATCAGATCGGCCTCGGCACAGATCTCCTCGGCTGTTTTTTCGATGGCCCCGACCTCTTCGTAATAGGCCGACTGATCGATGATATCATTGACGAGAATATGACAGTCGAACGGCTCCAGGAGACGGATCACCTCCCGGCCCACGTGGCCGACGCCGATGATTCCGATGGTCTTCCCCGATAAGGTCCGTCCGCCTTCCTTTTCCCAGACACCGCCGCGTAGCTGGTTTCCCGCGCGCAGGATGTTGCGCGACAGCCCGATCATGAAACACAGGGTCATCTCGGCGACGCCCAGCCGGTTCACCCCGCCTGTCCAACCGATGGTGACGTTGTGCTCTTCGCAAGCGTAGGTATCCACGTTATCGAGACCGACGCCGTATTTGGCGACGATTTGCAGGGAGGGACACTGATCGAGGACAGGACCAGTAATCGGTTCGAGACCGATAACGGCGCCGACGGCCCCGTCCAGAAATTCGGGCAGGGTTTCGGCGTCGAAAGTCACGCCCTCTTCGTTAAAAACCGTGCCGGGAAAGGCCGCTTCGAGTTCGGCGCGCAGGACGGGATGGCGCGAGAAGCTGCGACTCGCAGCCCTGATCTGTAGCCCAGTTTGCGCCTTGGCCATCGGCGTCAGGCGGCGGCAGACGCGGCAACGATATCATCCGTACCGATACCGTAGAGCGCGTGCAATTCATCCCGATTGCCGTTGACCACTTCGAATCCGTCCCGCATGCCGAGCCGCTTGATGGGCTTCATGATACCGGCGTCGAGCAGGGCTTCGGCGATGGCACTGCCCATGCCGCCGTCAAGAATCTGCTCTTCCACCGTCACCAACCGCTCATAGTCCGCGAGGACCGCCGCCAGCGACTTGCCGTCGATGGGCTTGAGACGCAGGAGGTCGATCACTCCCGCGCTTACCCCCTTTTCGGCCAGTTCCTGACGGGCCTGCAGCGCCTTATGGGTCAGATAGCCGCAGGCGAGAATGGCGACATCTTCGCCCGTCGCCAATTCCGCGAAACCGCGATCCAAAGCCGATCCGGCATTGCCGTTATAGAGCTCAGCCTGGGCTTGCCGCTCCAACCGGATATAGCGGAAGGCGGGATCGGCAAGCGCGCGGTCGACCACCGCCCGGGCGGAAACAGCGTCACTTGGGCTCAAAACTTCGATGCCGTTCATGGCGCGCATCGTGGCGATATCCTCGGGAGTGAAGTGAGTCAACGTCGCATGGTCATAACCCAACCCGACACCGACTGCAATAAACGTCACCGGCAGATTCATCGACGCAATCACGCATTTGATCTGCTCGTAGCAACGCGCGGTCAGGAACGGCGCCATGGCATAGAGGAATACCGTCTTACCCGATAGCGCGAGGCCCGAGGCGAGATCGACCATGTTCTGTTCGGAGATACCCGCGTGAATAAATTGATCGGGAAGATCGCGCCGGAAATCGTCCAGCGCCTTGGCACCCAAGTCCGCGCTGATAAACAGAATGTCGCGGTTGTTTTTGGCGGCGGCGAATATCTCATCGATCACCACGTCGCGCATCAACGGTTGGTTTGCTGCAGTCATCGCCTTCTTACCCCGCCATGTTCGTTTGGGCCGCCAGGATGCCCAATTCGGCACGTGCCTGGGCAATTTGCTCTTCGCTCGGCATCCGATTGTGCCACTCGGAGCGGCCTTCCATGAAGGAAACCCCTTTGCCTTTCACGGTGTTGGCGATGATGGCCAGAGGCTTGCCTTTGGTATCGCCGACTTGGGAAAGAGCCCTCATCAACGAATCGAAGGAATGGCCGTTGGCGGTCACCGCATGCCATCCGAAACTCCGCCACTTGTCTTCGAGATCGCCGAGCTCCAGCAGTTCCTCGGTTTGACCGAGAATGCACAGCGCGTTGCGGTCGACGATGGCGACGAGATTGTCGAGCTTGTGGTGGGCGGCGAACATTGCCGATTCCCAGATCGACCCTTCGTAGCACTCACCGTCACCGAGGACGACGAAGGTGCGGTAATCCTTTTTATCCATGCGCGCCGCGAGCGCAAAGCCCGCGCCCATGCCGATGCCGTGCCCGAGCGAACCGGAGATACCCTCGATGCCGGGAACGCGGAAATCTGCATACATGCCGAGAAGACCACCCGGCTGCGTGAAACGCGCCAATTCCTCGGCCGGGAAATAGCCGATATCGGCGAGGATCGGATAGAGCGCGGCGGCGGCATGCCCCTTGCTGATGATCACCCGGTCGCGGTCCGGATCGTCCGCCCAGCCGCGGGAGTACCGCACGATATCGCCGTAATAGAGCGCGGTGAGAATCTCGGCGCACGAGAAGCTCGACGGGATATGCCCCTTCTTCTGGCGTATTACCATTTCGAAGATTTCACGGCGCAGCCACGCCGCCTTGTCCGCGAGGTCGGTGGTCTTCGCAGTCATAAAATTCATGGATGCCCCCTTTGA
The DNA here is from genome assembly GCA_913055735.1 of uncultured Rhodospirillales bacterium. Lineage (GTDB taxonomy): Bacteria > Pseudomonadota > Alphaproteobacteria > Rhodospirillales > UBA2165 > CAJXKD01. The sequence continues at coordinate 431,079 of CAJXKD010000002.1, read as the reverse complement.
CCCGTTAGGCCGCTTGCCGGTCTTCGAGCAGCTTGCGCCGCAACGGGATTTTCACCATGCGGTCGAGGTGATCGACCACATCCTGCCCGAACTTCGCGTTCACCATGTCGAGATAGGGCTGATGGTGGAAATACTGATCGAAGGCGTTGTCGCGGAACTCGAGGATCTCAGCGGCGCTGCAATGATCGTTGGCAAGCGGCAGCGCGTTGGTGCCGTGTTGCGAGAAATCCTTCCAGGTCTCGGGCAGCGCGATGCCCTTGGCGACCGCGAGGTCGTAAAGTTTGGAGCCCGGATAGGCCATCGCCGAATAGAAATTGGCGAACTCGCAATTGAGGTCGAGGGCGAGATCGAGGGTCGCCTGCATGCGCGCGACATTGTCGTCGGGCAGACCGAAGATGTAGTTGCCGATGATGTAGATACCGGCCCCTTGGATGCGCCGTACCACGTCCTTGATGTCGTCGTTGCCGTATTTCTTCAGCGCCCCGTCGCGAACGTGATCGCTGGCACTTTCGATCCCCAGGCACAGCCAGTTGATCCCGGCCCCCTTGAGGGCATCGAGGAACTCGTCCTGCACCGTGTCGACCCGGGCGTAGGCCCAGATGTTGACGTCGTAGTCGCGGCTCTGCAACTTCTCACAGATACCCATCACATGATGCTTATTGAGCACGAACATCTCGTCGACGAATTTGATGTTCTTGATCCCATAATTCTCCACTAGGAAATCGATTTCCTGGATGACGCTGTCGGGCGACCAGCAACGGTAGCTCGATTTACCGAACGGCGCGTTGATGCAGCAGAAGCTGCATTTGTACGGACAGCCCAAGCTGGTATGGATCGCCGCATAGGGCGCGCGGTCATGGATATGATCGAAACTGTGCCAGTTGTGCGCCCGGTACTTGTCCATGGGCATGAGGTCCCAGGCGATCCCGGGAATTTCCTCGTCCAAGTTCGACAGCAGCGGTTCCGCCGCGCGGGGCTGATGGATATGACCGTCTTCGTCGCGCCACCACAGGCTCGGAATGTCTCCGAAATTCTCGACGCCCGCCTTCACGGCTTCGAGGGTCTTGTGGATGGTCACCGGCCCCTCGAGATCACAGAGGAAGTCGATGGCCTCTTCGTCCATCGTGCGCGCGGGAAGCGCCGCCGGATGGGTGCCGGTCATCATCACTTTGGACGTCGGCGCAAGCTTCTTGATTTCCGTTGCGACGGATCCCGCCGCGGTCATGTTCTGGGTCGAGGCCGACGGCTGGAAACCGTAGACCACGATGACAATCAGTTTGGGGTCATATTCCTCTGTCGCGACGCGCGCCACTTCGGCGGCGCTAACGCCGTGCGCCGGCGCATCGTAGATTGCGACGGAAGCACCCTTCTGCCGGGCGTAGGTCGCGAACAGGCCCGCGAACACCGGCGGTTCGATGGCCGAGAACTCGTCGCCGAGGGCTTGATAGATCTGTTTGCGGTCGCCGGGATTGATGAACAGGATATCGACGGCTTCTGCCACTTTTTTGGTCCCCGTACTGATGCCAAGAAGCCAGCAAGGTACGGGGAGATTGGTTAACTAACCGTTTGTAAATCAGGCAGATAGAAGCGGCAGCAACTCGGCTAAATTCGTGATCTCGGCCATCGGTTTGCCCGGCAACCGCTCGGGTTTCTGGCCGAAGCGGTTAACCCAGACGACCTGGAAGCCGAAATGGGCCGCCCCCGCTGCGTCCCAGGCATTGGACGACAGGAAACAGATGCGTTCCGGCGCGACGCCCAATTCCTCGACCGCCAACTGATAGACCGAGGGGTGCGGCTTGTAGATGCCGACCGCCTCCACCGACAAAACCGCATCGAGGTCATCGCCGATGCCGGCATGGGCGACGGCGCTTTGCAGCATGCCGGGCACGCCGTTGGAGAGGATCGCCGTATAGCGCCCCGCCGCCTTGAGATCGCGGAGCACGCCGGGCACTTCCGGGTAGGCATCGAGTTCGTCATAAAGGACCAACAGCTTGTCGCGCAGGCCGGCCTCGTCGATGGCCAGCGTCTCGAGGGCGAAGTCGAGCGCATCGGCGGTGACTTGGTTAAAGCCGACATAATCGCCCATGAGGCTGCGCAGCCAGGTATAGGTGAGTTGCTTCGACCGCCAGATGTCGGTCAGCGCGTCGGTCTTGTCGCCGAGGATATCGTGGCATTTGGCCGCCGCCGCACCGATGTCGAACAGCGTGCCGTAGGCGTCGAAAACGCACGCACCGATATCGCGCAACTCGACCGGCCCGCCCGTCATACCAATACCCTCAAAGTTCATCCCCCTCCCATTGTAGGTTGCCAGAATGGGTGACGGCGCCGAGGTTGGCCGGGCCGACGGTGGCCGCGTATTTCTGCAGCGCGCCGGCGAGGCCGGGGCGCACCTTTGGCGCCCAGGCGGCGCGGCGTTTTTCCAACTCGGCATCGGAGAGATCGACGCTGATGGTGCCATTTTCCGCATCGATGCGAACCGTGTCGCCATTTTGCAGCAGCGCGATGGGTCCGCCCGACGCCGCCTCGGGGCTGGCATAGCCGATGCACATGCCGCGCGTCGCGCCGGAGAAGCGCCCGTCGGTGAGCAGCGCCACTTTCTCGCCCATGCCCTGGCCGTAGATCAGTGCCGTGACGCCGAGCATTTCGCGCATACCGGGCCCGCCCTTGGGCCCTTCGTTGCGGATGATGATGACGGAACCGGCTTCGTAGGCTTTCTTGCCGACCACTTCCATGCAGGCTTCCTCGCCGTCGAACACCAGCGCCGGGCCTTCGTGCACCAGCGACTTGAGCCCGGCGACTTTGAGCAATGCGCCGTCGGGACAGAGATTGCCTTTCAGCACCGTCACCCCGCCGGTCGGTGAGATCACTTTGTCCAACGGACGCACAACGTTTCCGTCGGCGGCGGGTGCATCGGCCAGCGCCTCAGCCAAGGTCTCGCCGGTCACCGTCAGGCAGTCACCATGAATGTAGCCGCCGTCGAGCAATGTTTTCAGGATCACTGGCACACCGCCGATGTCGTAAACGTCCTTGGCGTGGTATTTGCCGCCCGGCACCAGATCCGCGATCAACGGTGTGCGGCCCAACACCTCGGCGACGTCGTCCAACGTGAATTTTATCCCCGCCTCGTTGGCGATGGCCGGGATGTGCAGCGCTGCGTTGGTCGAGCCGCCGGTGGCGGCAACGATGGCGCAGGCGTTTTCCAACGCCTTGCGGGTGACGATATCGCGCGGCCGCGGCCCGTCGCCCATCAGCGTGCGCATCACCGTGCGCCCCGCCTCTTCCGCGACATGCATGCGCTCGTCATAAACGCCGGGGATCATCGACGAGCCCAACAACGCGAGGCCGATGGTTTCCGAGACCATGCCCATGGTGTTGGCCGTGAACTGTCCGGCGCAAGATCCGATGGTCGGCAGGCAGACCCGCTCCAGCTCATCCAGCTCCTTTTCCGTCATGTCGCCGGTGATCACCGCACCGACGCCTTCGTAGGTATCGATCATGTCGACATCGCGCCCACGCCAGCGGCCGGGCAGCGCGCTGCCGCCATACATAAAGACGGACGGCACGTTGCACCGCACGATCGCCATCATCATGCCGGGCAGGTTCTTGTCGCAGCCGCCGAAGGCGACGAGGCCGTCATAGGCGTGGCCTTGCACGACCAGTTCCACCGAATCGGCGATCACTTCGCGCGACACCAGGGACATCTTCATGCCCGGATGGTTCATGGAGACGCCGTCCGACACGGAAATGGTGGTGAAACCGATGGGCGTGCCGCCCGCCGCGATCACCCCCTTCTTCGCTGCCTCAGTCTGCGGCGCCAGCGTCATGGTGCAGGGCGTTACCTCGCCATGTGTAGACACCACGCCGACAAAGGGTTTCGCCATATCCTCGTCGTCGATGCCGGTGGCGCGGATGAAGGCGCGGTGCGGCGCCCGGTCGAGGCCTTCGATGGTCACCCGCGAGCGCAATCGCCGCGGCGTTCCCCCATTTCCCTTTCCCTGCTTCTCATTTTGCTTATTCATTTGATCCGTCTGCTATGGTTATTCTGCGTTGCCGCGCACCATAGCAGCGCCGGGAAGCCACCGGCAATGCAATCACAACTGGTTGCGTAGCCTGTGATGGACCTGGAATGAACACCAAGCGCCCCTAAATAAGACCGGAATGACCCTTTTCCCCGATTACCCCTTCCTCGACCCCGACGGCATCTGGGCCGAAACCTCCGGACCGCCGCCCGAAGGCGCGCCTCGCCCGGCCTTGTTCCTCGACCGTGATGGTGTGCTCGTTGAAGAAGTCAATTATCTGCACCGGGCCGAGGATGTGCGGATCATCGACGGTGCCATCGAGGTGATCGCAGCCGCCAACCGGCTGCAATTCCCGGTGGTGATCGTAACCAACCAGGCCGGGATCGGACGGCGCTATTACGATTGGCCGGGATTCATCGAGGTGCAGGACCGGCTGGCCTTGGAGTTCACCGACGCCGGCGTGCACGTAGAAGGCATCTTCGCCTGCCCGTTCCATGTCGACGGGCGGCCGCCCTATCACCATCCCAATCATCCCGACCGGAAGCCCAATCCGGGCATGCTGCTTCGGGCCGCCAATGCGTTGAACATCAATCTTGCCGGATCTTGGCTGATCGGTGACCGCGCCATCGACGTGCGCGCGGCACGCAATGCCCATTGCGCCGGTGCCCTCCATGTGCGCACCGGCCACGGCAAACGCCGCCACGAACGCGAAGCGGCGACCGTGCTGGCCACCGAAGACTTCGAAGTGAAGGTCGGCGACAGCATCGCCGATGCCCTCACCACCTTGCCGCTGCTCGCGGGATAACCGCATGCCCAACGTCAGGCTTCTCCCCCCTCTCCCTGGCCCTCTCCCTCCAGGGGAGAGGGAACTTAGCCGCAAAGGACAGTGCTACTTTCCCTCCCCCCTTGAGGGGGAGGGTTAGGGTGGGGGGTATTTCGATGCCAAATACGGCCACCGAACGGTCCACCCGGATCGAGGCGGTCGACATTTTCCGCGGCATCGGTATCGCGCTGATGATCGCTTATCATTTCTCGTGGGATTTGACGAACTTCGGCTATGCCGATTTCGCCCTGTTTACCGATCCGGCTTGGCTGTTTTTCCGCACCCTCATTGTCGGCATGTTCCTGTTCGCGTCCGGGGTCAGCCATGCGCTGATCCGGCGCGCGCCCATCGATGGCATGCGCTACGTCAATCGGATCGGCGTCATCGCCGGCGCGGCGATCCTCGTCAGTCTCGGCACCGGGTTCGCCTTTCCAAACGGCTTCGTGTTCTTCGGCATTCTGCATTTGCTCGCCGCCGCGAGCATTTTGATCCTGCCCTTCGCTCGATTGCCGTGGATTGCAAACGTCGTCGCGGGCATCGCGGTGATTTGGATCGGGGAAACGGTGCGCCTCGACCTATTCAATGCCCCCGCTCTCGTCTGGCTGGGTCTCGCGACCGCGCCGCCCTTCTCCGTGGATTACGTGCCCGTGTTTCCCTGGTTCGGCGGCGTGCTGCTCGGCCTCGCCGCCGGACAATATATGATTGCCCACGATACGACGCTCACCGCCCTCGCCCGGTGGCAACCCGCCGATCCCGTCAGCCGCCTGCTGCAATGGGCCGGCCGTCATACGCTCATTATATATCTGCTGCACCAGCCGATCCTGTTCGGCAGCGTATGGGCGGTGTATCGGATGTCCGGCGCAGGCTTTTAAACTCGACAGATCGACAAAACCTGCGCCGATCCCCGACACCCCACGTCCCACAGATAACCGTCCCACTATTGAAGACGGACACACCAATCAACTAGTCCTTTGGGAAAATCACGCGCCAAATTCGCGCGTTCCCATGGTTGGTTTATAATCTTGGCTGGGCGACGATGCCTGCGGTTCCGAATGGGCCGAAATGCCACAGGAAGTACTTCCGGCAGCGCCAATCCCCCGTGATCTCAAATTCTTACGGATTCTCGGCGCGTTCCCGCCCCTTCCGGCTATGCCGGAAAAAGTTAATGCCGAGAAAGGGACAAATCCCACTTTTGCGCTTTTGAAGAAATCATCCCACAAACCTGGATCTCACGGAAATCCCACCATTTTAATCGTCCCATCTTTTTGGAATCAGTCAAAGATGGGATTTTTGGATTGACCGCACCCCGTGGGTAGTGGACAATGCAACGATAAAGAACAAGAACAACAGAGGATGGGGAGATGGACGACATCCAGCATTTTATCAATGAGATCGAGGCGTACTGCCAAAGTCACGCCATTGCCGAATCCACTTTCGGCCGGCTTGCCGTGAATGACGGCAAGTTTGTAAGCCGTTTGCGCTCGGGCAAGGGCGTCACTATAAAAACCATCGAACGAGTGCGGAATTACATGTCCGACGGATCGAACGGGAGCACCAACGGCGGCTCCAACGGCAGTTCGAACGGAACGACCAATCACGCACATTCCGATAACAAACCTACTTCCTCCGCAGGGCGGTATAAGGGACAACCCGCAAAAGTCACCGTGTCTATATCTTCAGAACCCAAGGCCGGATCGGCCTCCGCAGAACCGGGGCAGAAAGAGTTCCGTTTCTACGACAATCGCCAAAAGTATTTGATGTTCGTGAACACCTGCTCCGAAAAATGGGTGGTCGCCGAACGAATTGGGATGGAACTCGCTCAGGTACATCCCCGTCCGCCCGCATTGCGCGTGTTCGACGCCGGTATCGGCGACGGCACCGTGCTCACCCGGGTGATGCGCGATATGCACCACCGGTTCCCGACGGTGCCCTTTGTCGTCGTCGGCAAGGAAATCAGCCTCGAGGACGTGCGGCTGGCCTTGGAAAAGGTCTCCGACCGGTTCTATGAACATCCGTCGACGGTGATGGTCATCACCAACCTCTACTATTCAGAGGCGCCTTGGCTGATGCCGCGCAACATGAATGCCGCGGCGGCGTTGAACTGGCACGAGGTGCCGTTGACCGGGACCACGGCGCACGAGTTCGACGAGCAGATCAAAGACCTCAAACCCATCCTGACCGACGGCTGGCAGGTGAAATCATCCGAAAAAACGGGCAACCCCCTGTACGTCCGCCCGTCGGTCCTCGTTCTTTATCGCGAGGACCAACGCTTCGTCGTCGATCCGATCATCCCGCGCCCCGGCAAGGTCGAGGCGCAATACGACCTGATGATCGCGTCGCAGCCTTACCGGGCGAATATGAGCGCCGAATTCAAGGCACAGAAAGTGCTGGCGCCGCTCACCCGGGCCCTGGCCCCCGGCGGCCGTCTCATCGGCATCCATTCCTACGGGAAGGATCCGGGTCAGGATATTATCTCTGGCATCTGGCCGGGCCGCGAATTCAAGCAGTCCAGTCGCCATGAGCTGATGAAAGCCATCAAGAACGAGCTCGGGAAATCGGAACGGGATTTGCGTTTCAATACCTACTCCGATGCCCGGTCCCTGTTCCGCTACGAGATGCACACCCTCCCCGGCGAGATCGGGGCGAGTAACGACAGCATCGGCACCTCGACCCTGTTCGCGGCGTGGAACAACGCGGTCTACGTCTATCAGATCGAGGACAACATGATCACCGATGCCGTCGCGCAGGGCGGCTATCTCGAAGCAACGGAAAAGGCGCTTCAGAAACACGGCGGACTTTGGTTCCTCAACGAGTCCTTCGTCGTCTCCCGAAAACGGGGCTAGCTCGTGGACGGGACTCAAAGCAAATCGGCTGACAGCAACCTCGCACAGGCGCTGTCAGCCGGCCACTTTGTCGTTACGGCGGAAATCACGCCGCCGCTCTCTTCCAATCCCGACGATCTTCTCGAAAAGGCGTTGCCGCTGCGCGGCATCGTCGACGCGGCGAACATCACCGACGGCGCCGGTGCCCGCGCGCACATGTCGAACGTCGTGGCCGCGGCACTCATCAATCAGGCGGGCGTCGAGCCGGTGCTTCAATTCACCTGCCGCGACCGTAACCGCATTGCCCTGCAGAGCGATATCGTCGGCGCCGCCGCCTTCGGCGTGAAGAACATTATGATCCTCGGCGGTGACGATCCCAAACAGGGCGACCAGCCCGACGCAAAACCCGTGTTCGATCTCGACACCGGTGCCTTCATGGCGATGGCGAAAGTCATGCGCGACGAGGGCAAGATCATGTCCGGCCGCGACATCGCCTCACCGCCCAATCTGTTTATCGGCGGCGCCGACATGCCCATCGATCCCAAGCCGGATTGGGCGCCGACCCGCTTGTTGGAAAAGGTCGATGCCGGCGCGCAATTCATGCAGACCCAGTTCTGCTTCGATGTCGATATCGTCCGGCGCTATATCGACCGGCTGAACGAACATGGCGCGACCGACCGCGTAAAAATGATCATGGGGATCGGCCCGCTGCGCTCGGCTAAGTCGGCGCGCTGGATGCGTGACAATCTCTATGGGGTCATCATTCCCGACGCCTTGATCGAGCGGTTGGAAAACGCCGACGACGAACAGGCGGAAGGCTGCAAGATTTGCGTCGACCTCATCCAGCAGTTTTCGGAGATCAAAGGCATCGCAGGGGTGCACGTCATGGCCATCCGGCAGGAGCAGTACATTCCGGAAATCCTCGCGCAGGCTGGCGTCGGTCCAAAACATCGATAGGCCGCCAGTAGCGTGCCTCGCCGTTTGGTTTCTTGATCCGCTGGCCGGTTTACGTGCTATGATCTGAAAATTGTTGGGGTACAGAACAATAACACCCCGGCAACTACGATAAGCAAGACGCGGGAGGTTTTGCACATGTCTGATGCCGCGATTCTGGAGCGCTCGCAAGCGCTCCCTCAGAACATTCCCCAGATGGATTTCGACCCATACGATGTCGAGGTCCTCAAGAACCCCTACCCCTACCATGAGATGATGCGGGAAGCGGGGTCCGTCGTGTGGATCAGGAAATACGGCTGCTGGGCGGTCACCCGCTACGAAGAAGTCCGCACCGTTCTCAACGATTATCAGACCTATGTGTCGTCGGCCGGCGTCGGATACGCCAATTTCCGCACGGAAGAACCTTTCCGGCCACCGAGCCTGGTGCTCGAAGCCGACCCGCCCGCGCACACACGCGCACGTAAGCCGCTGGCCGCCGCCATCTCCAACAAAGCGCTGGCGCAACATCAGGAAGAGTTCACCAAGCAGGCCAAGGTCTATGTCGACCGCGCTCTCGAAATGGGCGAGATCGACGGCTCCCGCGATCTTGCCGTCGCCTATCCGCTGAAAGTGTTCCCGGACGCCGTCGGCCTGGCGCCGGACGGGCGGGAAACTCTGCTCGACTACGGCAACATCGTGTTCAACGCCATCGGCCCGCACAAGGATAACGCCGTCTTCGCCGACGCGACCAAGAACGCCGCCGCCGTCACCGAATGGATCATGGCGCATTGCGCACGCGAGGCACTGTCGCCCGGCGGTTTCGGCATGAGCATTTATGAGTTTGCCGACAGAGGCGAGTTGACCGAAGACGAAGCCGGCATGTTGGTGCGCTCGTTGTTGAGTGCCGGCGTCGACACCACCGTGTCCGGCATCGGCAACGCGCTCTATTTGTTCTCCAAGAACCCGGATCAATGGGCCAAGCTGCACGAAGACCCGTCGCTGACACGCCATGCCTTCGAAGAGGCAATCCGACTGGAATCGCCGGTGCAGGCCTTCTTCCGGACGGCAAGCAAGGACACCGAATTGTCGGGCGTGAAGATCAACGCCTGGGACAAGGTGATGTGCTACTACGCCTCGGCCAACCGCGACCCGCGCCGCTGGGAGAACCCGGACAAATTCGACATCACCCGCAATGCCCAGGGCCACCTTGCCTTCGGCACCGGCGTGCATCGGTGTGTCGGCCGTGTCGTTGCCTGGGTCGAAGCGGATGCATTGCTGGGCGAACTGGCCCGGCGGGTGAAGGCCATCGAACCCACCGGGGAGCCGGTGCTCCGCGCCCAGAACGCCATCCGCGTGTTCGACAGCATCCCGATGCGGCTCATTCCGGCGTAGTCGAAACACCAGCGCATAAAATAAAAGGGCGGGTTCGACACCCGCCCTTTTCGATTTGAGTGTTAACCGCGTTTAGCGCGCCAGATCGCTATAGACGATCTGCGTGAACCGGTCCGGCTTCAGGAAGCCGTTGCCCCACTTGGCATCGGTCACCGACGTCGGTTTCGCCGCGACCACGTCTTCGACGGACTTGCCGCCATCCATGGCCGCCGCGACATTGGCACGCACCGCTTTCAGCATGTCACGGAAGGCCATCAGGCCGTCGCGGTCCGATACCGGTCCGTGGCCCGGAATGATGACGGTATCCGGCCCGGCAATCTCCAGGATCGTGTCCGCGGCCGCGATCATGCCGTCGACGGACCCGCCGTTCTGCACGTCGATGAACGGATAGAAGCCGTTAAAAAAAGTGTCACCCGTGTGGATGATATCCGCCTCGACGAACTGGACGAAGGAATCGCCGCCGGTGTGGGCATTGGGCAAATGCGTGACACGGATGGTCTGCTCGTTGAGGTGGAATGTCGCCGTGTCGTTGAAGGTGATCTTCGGCAAGGCAATCGCGGGGGCCGCCGTGACCTGGCGGTTGAACGCGGCAAGGAACTGATCCTTGCTCAACACTGCGCGCACATTGTCATGGGCGACGATGGTCACCCCCATATTGCCGAGGTTTTCGTTACCGCCGGTATGGTCCTGGTGCCAATGGGTGTTGAGCACGAAGCGGATCGGCTCATCGCTGATCTCCTTGACCGCCGCGACGATCTTGCCGGTGAGCGGCGCGAATTGATCGTCGATGAGGAAGACGCCGTCCTCGCCCGCCGAGACGCCGATGTTGCCGCCCGCGCCGGTCAGCATATAGATGCCGTCGGCCAACTCTTCGGCCTTGATCTGGACGTTATCGAAATTCTGTTGCGCGACAGCCGGCGCTGCAATCACCGCCGATAGCAGGACGCCACCAATCAACGCCTTCATGGAAATTCTTGAGCCGGACATGTGGTTTTCTCCCCTTTCGGTTGACGTTATCTTTGATAACAGTCGGATGGCGCGTTTTATTTCACAGTTCTTGGCTCATCTTATCCCACTCCCTTTCGCCCCACCCATAGCTTTTGTGCCCACTCAACCGATCGTGACCGGACCCAAACAAACGGCTGAGCGGCGTTGCGCGGCGCCTGCCCGAGGGCTAGGTTAGCCGCCAAATTCAGCAACAAAAGAACCGCACAAAACAATCACTGGGGACGAACATGAAAGACCTATCCGGAAAAACCGCCTTCATCACCGGCGCGGCCAGCGGTATCGGCTACGGCATGGCCGAGGCCTTCCTCGACGAAGGCATGCGGGTGGTGATCACCGATGTGCAGCAAGACGCGCTCGACACAGCGGCCAAGGAACTGGGTGCGCACGGCGAGGTGGTAACCATCCGGCTCGACGTGACCGACCGCGACGCGTGGGCGCGTGCCGCCGACGACGCGCAAGCCAAAGTGGGTAATATCCACGTCCTCTGCCTGAATGCGGGCGTCACCCAACGCGGCCGCCTCGACCGGGCGAGCTACGACGATTGGGATTGGGTACTGGGCGTCAATCTCGGCGGCGTCATCAACGGGGTCGTCACCATGGTCCAGCGTATGGAAGCGCACGGCGAACCCGGCCACATCGTCACCACGGCGTCCGCCGCCGGCCTCGTCGCCAGCCCCGGCAACGGCGTTTACAACGTGGCCAAGTACGGCGTCGTCGGCCTTTCCGAAACCCTGCGCAAGGAGCTCGAACGCTTCAATATCGGCGTGTCGGTCTTGTGCCCCGGCGCCGTGCAGACCGGTATCAACGAAGCCTTCCGCAATCGTCCCGCCAACCTTGCAAAGGCGGGCAACGTCATGACCGATGAGCAGATGGAGTTGATGCACAAATCCTTCGAGGGCGGCTCGACGCCGCGCGAGATCGGCGATTACGTCGTTGGCGGCATTAAGCGTAACGAAATGTACATGCTGCCGCACGCCGAGTTCAAACCCGTTTTCGAGAAGCGCGCCGAAGAGGTTCTATCGTGCTTCACCACCGACGCGCCCGACCCCACCCGCGTCGCCAACAACAAATACCGCGTCGAGGGTTTCGCCAAGTTCTGGGAGGAGTGAACGCGTCATCTGATTGTCACATGACTTTCATGCTTCCCCGATAGTTTACCGCCACTGCTGGAAACTATCGGGGAACGCGCCATGACGCCGCCGGATACCACTACCCTCATCGATGACATCCTCGACCTCGAGGAACAGATCTACACCCTTACCGTCGAGGTCGAGGACCGGGCCATGGATCATGGCGCCATCGGCCTCATCGCGCCGCTCGGGCTCACCACCGACCGCCAGGAATGGCTGGGCGTGACAACGCCCGAGGGCTGGCACGCCGACATCGTCGCCGATGCGCGCACAGGCCAATCGGCCATGGTGCTCACGGGGCCTGCCTGGATTTCACCGACTCTCACCTACCGTTTCCGCCTGCGCGACAAGGACAATCTGCCGGGCCGCGTCTGGTCGCGGGGCGATACGCGCTTTACCCGCCCGTCCGAGGAATTGGAGGCGAGCGTGGCGGCCCTTATTTCCGAGGAACCGTCACAAGCCGACGCGCTCCGCGCCATCGTCGACAGCACCACCGAGTTGTTCGACTACGCCCATCCCGATCAGCATTTCTTCGATGACGAAGTGGCGATTCCGGCTCTGTCCTGCGGTGTCGACGGCAGTTGCATCGACATCAACACCTATCTCGTCTCGAGTTGCCTCGCTGCCGGGATCGATGCGGCTTATTTCGCCGGCTACTTCTTTCCCGTGGAACGCGGTGGCATCACCAACGACATGCATTGCTGGGTGGCGACGCGCGCCGACGGCCTCAAGGAAGAATGGGACATCGCGCATCATCTCAAGATGGACCGCAAGCAGATCGAGCCGGGCTACAACCCCCGCCCGGGCATGCGCTTCGCCTTGTCCTTCGATCGTGGTCTGGTATTCGACACCCTCGTCGGCCCGGTGGAGATGGGCCATTTCTCGGAGCCCGAATGGCTGCTGCCACGCCCGTCACCGGACGCGCCGCACGCGTCCACGGCAAAGGCCAAACTGACCGTTACGCTCGAGTAGTCGGTTACGCCGCCGGCGCGTCGCCCTCGATGGTGGCGCGCACAAGGTAACGCGCAAAGCCGTCGTAATCGGGGATCGCCTTGTGATAGGTGGCGCGGTTGTCCCAAATCAGCAGCTGGTTCTTGCGCCAACGCACCCGGCAGGAATGCTCCAGCTTGGCGCAATGCGCATACAGGAATTGCAGGATCGGCGCGCTTTCCGCTTCGGTCATGCCCTCGAAGCGTTGCGTGAAGATGGTGTTCACATAGATGAACTTCTTGCCCGACACCGGATGGGTGCAAATTACCGGGTGGATGGTTTCCTTGTCGCCTTGGTCAAGGATGCCCTCGGGCAATTCGTAGCCGCGCGTCTTGGCCCGCTCCTGCTGGTTGGAACCGAACAGTTTGGTGGCACTGTGCACCGCATTGAGCCCGCCAAGCACCTCCTTCATCTTGCCCGAGAGCGACTCGTAGGCGAGGTAAAGATTGGCGAACAGCGTATCGCCGCCATAGGGCGGCACCTCGATGGCGCGCATGACGATGCAGCGTGGCGGCTTCGGCAGGAACGACGAGTCCGTGTGCCAACTTTCGCCGGTCACGCCGCCCCTGTCGTCCGCCCCGCGTTTCACTTCCTGCAATTGCGGGCAGTCGGGCACGTTGAAGATCTGCGGCAGATTGATCACCGGGCCGAACAGTCCCGCGAATGCCACGTGCTGCGCGTGGGTGATGTCCTGATCGGGGAAATAAATCACCAGATAATCGCGGAATGCATCCATGATCTCCTGGCGCGTGTCATCGTCGAGCGGTGTCGACAAATCGACACCGCGGATTTCGGCGCCGAGCGATCCCGCCAGCGGCAGCACCTCGATCTTGTTGTAGTGGCTCTCCAGCCCGATCAGCGAATCCATCACGAAGGCTCCATTATTTCGTTTTTATCCCTCGATTCTGGCCTAAGCCGGGGCCCAAGTCCATGCCCTGCCCCTGGCCTGTCCGAATGCAACAAAAAGCCCCGCGCGGGCGGACCCGGCGGGGCTTAATGGGTAAGCTTTAGCTCTTACAGCTGAACGCAGACGTTGCGCGTTTCGGTATAGAACTCGAACGCGTGCTGACCGCCTTCGCGGCCAATGCCCGAGGACTTGTTGCCGCCAAAAGGCGTGCGCAGGTCGCGCAGGAACCAGCAGTTGACCCACGAGATACCGACATCGATCTGATCGGCGACGCGGTGGGCCTGGGTCAGGTTCTCGGTCCAGATGGCGGTGGCCAGGCCATAGGGCGTGTCGTTGGCCATGGCGATGGCTTCGTCCTCGTCATCGAACGGCTGAATGTGGACGCAGGGACCGAAGACCTCCTCGCGCACCGCCTTGTCCGTCTCCTTGAGGCCGGTCCAGATGGTCGGCTCAATCCACCAGCCGGCGTCATAGTCACCGCCCACCTGGGGGATGCCGCCGCCGCAATGGATCTCGGCACCGGCGTCCTTCGCCGCCTGGTAGTAGCTCAGCACCTTGTCGCGGTGCACCTTGCTGATCAGCGGACCGGAGCCGGTTTCCTTGCTGAACGGATCGCCGAAGGTGACGCCCTTGGCCTTGTCGGTCAGCTTGGAGACGAACTCCTCGAAGATGGGCCGTTCGACATAGAGCCGTTCGGTGTTGAGGCAGACCTGGCCGCAGTTGGCGAAGACCGAGCGCATGGAGCCCTCGATGGCCTTGTTCATGTCGGCGTCCTTGAACACCACGCCGGCGTTCTTGCCGCCGAGTTCCATGGAAACGGGACGCACGCCGTGAGCGGCAGCCTTCATGATCGCTTCGCCGGTGACGGTTTCGCCGGTGAAGGTGATGCCGTCGACGTCCGGATGCTCGGTCAGGAACTGGCCGGCACTGTCGGGGCCGAGGCCGTGCACCACGTTATAGACACCCTTGGGGATGCCCACTTCGTTCATCACTTCGCCCAACAGCGCGGCGGTGGTCGGGGTCTCTTCGGACGGTTTGACGACAACGGTGTTGCCGCAGGCCAGCGCCGGGCCGACTTTCCAGGTCATGAGCAGCAGCGGCAGGTTCCACGGGCAGATGACGCCGATGACGCCGCGCGGCTTGCGGATGGAGTAGTTGAGCGCGCCGTACCCGGTGGGCGTATCTTGCTGGAAGGCTTCCGACGGGAACGCCTTCAGAAGTTCGGCGAAGATGGTGAAGTTGGCGGCGCCGCGCGGGATGTCGATGTGCGAGGCGAGGTTGACCGGCTTGCCGGTGTCGGCGATCTCGGCCTGGAGGAATTCATCGAAGCGTTTGTTGACCCCATCGGCAACGGCGCACAGCAGCTTGGACCGCTCGGCCACCGGCATCTTGCCCCAATCGCTGTTGAGGGCTGCGCGGGCGGACGACACCGCCTGATCGACCAGATTGCGGTCGGCCTCATGGACAGTGGAATTGAGTTTGCCCGTCGCCGGGTTGATGTTTTCGAACGAGCCCTGCCCGCCGGCCACATATTCGCCGTTGATGAAATGCTTAACTTCTTTGAGGTTTTGCAACGATCCTCTCCTAGAGCCCTAAGGAATTGGTTGGCGGCATTCTACCGCAGCCCCGAGACCGGGTCACGGGGGCATGGTTGGACCATATTTTTGCGCTCCAGGAAAGCCCTAGAATAGTGGATTTTGCACCGAGGGCGGGCCTGCCCCAGTCCTGTATGGCGGCTTGCCGTCCGGAGGCCATGTGCTAGACAGGAAAGCAGAACAAAGAGGCTCAACGGGACATGCGCAAACTCGATCTGCCGGGCCGCTCGACGGTTCACGCCACCGACGGCATGGCCGCCACCTCGCAACCTCTGTCGACGGCGACTGCCCTCAGCGTTTTGCAAGCGGGTGGGAACGCCATGGACGCGGCCATCGCGGCCGTCGCCGTGCAATGCGTCGTCGAGCCGCAATCGACCGGCATCGGCGGCGACTGCTTTTGCCTTTATGCCCCGGCGGGCGGTGACCTGGTCGCCTTCAACGGCTCGGGCCGCGCGCCCGCGGCCGCCACAGCCGACTGGTATGCCGAACACGATTTCACCGAAATTCCGCGGCACAGCCCGCATTCGGTTACTATTCCCGGCGCGGTCGATGCCTGGACGCAATTGCTCGCGGCGCACGGCACCATGAGCCTGGGCGATCTGTTGCAGCCGGCCATCCGCTATGCCCGCGACGGGTTCCCCGTCAATCACCGGGTCGTGCACGATTGGCATATCTGGGAACATTTTTTGCGCGGCGACAACAACGCCGCCGACCAGTTTCTCATCGCCGGCAACGCCCCCCGTCTCGGCCAATTGGTGCGGTTGCCGCGCCTCGCCCAGACCCTCGAAGAGATCGCCGCCAAGGGACGCGACGGCTTCTACACCGGCTGGGTCGCGGATGACATTATCGGTTATCTGCGGGAACTGGGCGGACTGCACTCGGGCGCCGACTTCGACGCGGCCATCGGCGATTTCGCCACCCCCATCTCCACCACCTACGGCGGCTACGACGTCTTCGAATGCCCGCCCAACGGCCAGGGCGTGGTCGCCCTCGCGATGCTCAACATTTTGCGCGAGATGAAGTTGGGCGAGCTGGAGCCGCTATCCGCCGAGCGCCTGCATATCGAGATCGAAGCCGCCCGCCTCGCCTATTGCGACCGCGGCGGCGCCCTCGCCGATCCCGCGCAGGCCTATGTGCCGGTGGAGGCCTGGCTGTCCGAAGAACACGCGGCACGCAACCGCGCCCTCATCGACCGCACGAAACGCATGGCGCACGTCCCCGCCTCGACGCTGCCGCGCCACAAGGACACCGTCTATCTTTGCGTCGTCGACAAAGACCGCAACGCCGTCAGCTTGATCAACACGCTCTATTGGCCGTTCGGCTCCGGCCTGTGCGCGCCCAAGTCGGGCGTCATGCTGCAAAACCGGGGGCAGGCGTTCGTCCTCGATCCCGATCATCCCAACTGCATTGCGCCGGGCAAGCGGCCCGCCCATACGATCATCCCCGGCATGCTGATGAAGGAAGGCCGCGCCGTGATGCCGTTCGGCGTGATGGGCGGCGAGTATCAGGCCTGCGGCCACGCGCACCTCATTACCAACCTCATCGATTTCGGCATGGATATTCAATATGCCATTGATTTTACGCGCGTTTTCCCGAACGTCGAAGACCCGGAAGGCCGTGTGCAGGTGGAGAGCAGCCTGCCCGCCGGGGTGCGCAGCGAGCTCGAAGCGTTCGGCCATGTCACCCATGTGCCCAACGCCCCCATTGGCGGCGCCCAGGCCATCTGGATCGATTGGGACCAGGATGTGAGCGTGCTGCGCGGCGGCTCCGATCCGCGCAAGGACGGCTGCGCGCTCGGGTATTGAGGCGATCACACCGCCGGAGCCGCCCCGCGTTTAAACATATGGGCAATCAAGGCGCCCGTGCCCAAGCACAAGGCGAGAAAGACGGCTAACGCGCCTAAGAACGGGATAAACCCGACAATCGTAAATACGATAAGGCCGAGCAGCACCAGCACGATACGGCCCCAAAATCGATCGTCCCAATTCTTTTTCGCCATATGCATGAGAAAGCGTCCGACCACCACGGCAGCAACGACAATGCCGAGACTTGCGACGACCACATAAGCGGCCCCCACGACCAACGCCAGCAAGAGGCCGATAATCGTCGATGCTAAAATCAGCATCGCGAACGGCACCGCAACAATAACCGCGAACCCTAACCCTAGAGAAATCCAAGGTTTACCCGCGCCCATGCGCGCTGAGCGGAGGGACAATTGGGGCAGGACCAGGATCTGTACGATGCCCAGCACCAGAAAGGCGAGGAATGCTGCCATCACCGCACCGCCGGCGGCGGCGAACATGGTTCCAACGGCACGCCTGGCCTGCTCCGACTGGACGAACGTGACGTCCCCTTGGATCGACGCGCCAGACGCGATATCGGCCGTCTCAGGGCTGCGATAGGTTAGATTTCCGTGAATTTTTGCCGTCGGATGGATACGCAGTTCGCCGGCGTCAATATTGACATCGCCAAATATCTCGCCGCCGACTTCGACACGCCGACCGGCAGCCCGCAAATTGCCGCGGATCGTGCCATCCACCTCGATATCGGCGCCTGCGGCCCAGGCACTGCCCTCAATGACTGCGTCGTCCTCAATCTCCACTTTTCCGCCGGCAATCATGAGTTTCCCGGCAACCGCGGCCTTCGTGGAAACGTCGCCGCCCGCTAAACGCAAGTCCCCATTGATCCGGTTATCGGCCTCTACTTGACCGCCTGCGATCAGGGCATCACCGGCAACTTCCGCCTCGCTCTTCAACTTACCGCCGGCGCCGAACAATGTGCCGCCGATCCGTCCCCGGGTCTCGACATTTCCCCCGAAGACAAAGACATCGCCATCGATGGCGTCACCGGCGGTTACGTCACCGCCAATCGCGTAGAGGTCACCCGATATTTCCGAATGAACGCTGACGTCGCCGCCGGTTAGCATGACGTTTCCGTTTACCTGGGCCCGGATATCGACGTCGTCCCCCGTCGCCATTACGTCTTCATTAATTGTCCCCGTCCGCACGACGGAATCGCTCTCCGCCGCCGATACGCCGGCGATCACCATTATGGCCGCTGCGCTCACCCCCCCGAGAAACAGAGCTAGTTTTCGTGTCAGTCCGGCCCGTTTCTTCGCCAATTCCGAAGTATTCATCGTCTTGCTCCAGCTCGCGATAAGTCGATCACTCACATTTTTGTCGAAATCCCACGCGACGGCGGGTCACCCGATTCACCTTGTGCGCCGCGCCCTTGGTCCCCGAACAACCTGGCAAAAACATTGCCGGGCAACGTCACGGCGCCCTCCGCCATTCGGCCGAGCAGCTCCAATACCGCGCTCGTGCCGCTCATAATGGTCCCGCCGGCTTCCGCTTGGTCCTGTTCCATTTGGGCAAACTTTTCTGACAGGGTTGCGACGATCTTGGCGCTCACCTCCCCTTGTTGGGTCAACGGATCCGCAAGAAGTCTGTCATAGCGGCCGCCCCATAGATGCACGCCCGTCTCTGCGTCAACCAGCTGCGCGGTGATACGTATGGTCACGCCGCCCCTTACGGTTCCCTCGAGG
Source organism: uncultured Rhodospirillales bacterium (assembly GCA_913055735.1). GTDB lineage: Bacteria > Pseudomonadota > Alphaproteobacteria > Rhodospirillales > UBA2165 > CAJXKD01. Next base: position 411,916 of record CAJXKD010000002.1, on the reverse strand, counting down.
ATATAGCGCTTTTGGCGCCTTTCCGATGGCGGCTGAATTCCTTCGAGTGCGGCACGGCCGCTGATCACACGAAGATTGGGATTGGACGAAAGCGCCGTGATCAAGTCCTCTGTAAGACCTTCACTAAATCCCCGATTGCTGGCCTGCTCCCCGATCGTACGGAATTCATTGACCGTCAAGGACGGTGGTCCCGGGGAAACGGCCGACGTAAAAGCCGTCTGCCAGACAGCCGCCCCCACGACCCCGAGAAAGAAAAACAAGACGAGCCACGCGACCATGCGATGGCGGGGTATGTTTCTGACATTTTGAAATGCCCTTGCGGGGCGCTTTGACGGATGGCGGCTCGGCGGCAAACCGTCGAGCAACACGCGGTAATAGGACAGCGGTTCGGCCATGTTCTTGACCTGATGGGTGCCCATCCACTCCAGCCCGGCGTCGATTTTCCTCTCGACCTGTTCAAAGACATTATCGGAAATGGCGACACCACCGGGCTCACCGATACTTTCCAGACGCGCGGCGATATTGACGCCGTCGCCATGGATATCTTCCTCGTCGACGGTAATCTCCCCGACATTGATGCCCATGCGGAATTCCATGCGCCGGTCCGGGGGGACGGGCGCATTTCGCCGGTTCAGCTCTTCTTGAATTTGGATCGCGCATTTCACGGCGTCTGTGGCTGTCGCAAATTCCGCCAGAAAGCCGTCGCCGGTATGTTTGACGATACGGCCTTCAAAACGCGCAATCGTCGGATCGATCACGTCGCCGCGCGCGGTGTGCCACGCTTTGATCGTCGCGTTCTCGTCATCGCGCATCAGACGCGAATAACCGGCCACGTCGGCGGCGAGTATCGCGGCAAGTCGCCGCTGAAACGGTGGGCTGTCCCGTTCCGACATCTCGATCTCCGAAGCCACTGTCGCTCGCAAGAAGGTAGGCCCAAGCAAGTCAATGCCGCCCCGAATTGGCTTGTCCCAGCACAGAAGCCCTTTGCAAGCCTATCGCGGACCGTCAGCGACCACTCTACTCGGTATATAACCTGTAGATTAACGGGGGCAACGGCCAATTCCGTCTTTAATGATGCGGTCTATTCCGCCGCGGTGCGATAAACCAACTTTCCCGTCGGATTGGCCGACGCCGCCATCTGTTCCTGATAGGCATCGTTGAAGTCCTGGCCCTTGGGCGCGAAGAAATCCCCCGAGCGCGCTTTGAGGAACACTTCCGGCGTCTCGACCGTGGGCGGCGCTTCGCCGGTTTCCTGGAATTTTTTCACCGCATTCAGCAAACGGCGGCGCGTCTGCGTGATCATCTTGTCCGACGGCGCCAAGTGTTCGAAGCCGTGATCGGTGATCGGGCCCATGCTTTCGGTGATCGCCAGATCCTGGAGATGCACGCTCCGGATGCCCGTATAGGAGCGGTGGCGTTGCGACTCCCGGTCGATGTTGTAGTCGTTGCCCTCATGGGATTTCAGCCGCCAACGGCCGAGCCAATCGGTAGTATTGGGTTGATAGTCCCATTCCACCTCCAGATCGGGCAGGGTCACCCCTTGGGTGTCCGAGCGCAGCGCGGGAATGTTTCCCTTCCAATTGAAGAAGGTGAACATGGTGTGCTCGTCGTCGAGCGGCACCCAGGCCCGCGCCGTGATGTGCTTCTCGAACGGGCCATCTGGTTGCATGGTCCAGAACGGAAAGGCGAAACTCGCCGTCCGCCAATGGATGCGTCCGTCGCCCAAATCGCGGTGCGCCGCGTACATGGTGCCCCAGTCCGTATCCGAAACGATGTATTCGGGCGATTTATCGATCACCGCATAGGTGGTGGGATTGGTCGCGTCCATTACCGCGGGATCGACCGACCCCGCATGCAGGAAGCCGAAATGGGAGGTGTCGATGTCGCCTTCCAGCGCCTGAAGATAATTGCAGGCCCGCTGAACGCAGACGATTTCCATTTCCTCTTCCGGGATCATGGCGACTTCGAACAAGGGAAACGGCGGCACGTTCTGCTGATCGCCCATGAACACCCAGACCATGCCGTTCTGTTCATGGGTCTTATAGGCCTTGGCATGCACCTTGTGTTTGAAATCCTGCGCTGCCGGCACGTTCGGCATATCGGTGCAATTGCCCTCGGCATCGAACTTCCAGCCGTGATAGACGCAGCGGATGCCGCCCTTTTCGTTGCGGCCGTAAAACATGGAGGCGCAGCGATGCGGACAGCGGTGGTCCATGATGCCCACCTTGCCGGCGGTATCGCGGAAGGCGATGAGCTGTTCGCCGAGCAGTTTCAGGCGCACCGGATCGCCGTCCGCCGTCAATTCCTTCGAGAGGATCGCGGGGAACCAATATTGCCGGAACATTTCGCCCATGGGCGTTCCGGGGCCGACACGCGTTAGGGTTTCGCCGTCTTTCCTGGTCGTCATCGCACTCTCCTGCACGCTCTCGCGCCGGTCGCGGTGTCACGCGCCGGTCGTTTTCTTTGTTGCCAGGAGAAAGATTAGCCTATCGAGCGGGCGTCGAAAAAGGCCGATGCGTAAATGTCCGCAGATGCGGTCAGTCGTCCGGATCGACCAGGGTGAGAACCGGTTTGCGGCGAACAGGCCGTTGGGACGCCTTCGGCGGCGACGGATTGAGGAAGCTTCGCACGAACAGATACAGCAGGGTAATGCTCACGGGCGCTCCAATTTGTTGTGCATAACGGCGGCATATGCTTGTTGTATGTTTGGGCGCATCGGAGGAGTGATCTGCCCGGCGGTTCCCCTCCCTTGTCCGCGATTCGTCTTAACGAACCCCTAAAATACAAAATAACTTAACACCTTAGAATAAACCTATAATATGCTGAAAAATATAAATAATATTTCTCTCTCTACATTTGAAACTTTCTCCCCCGACGGCGTCCGCATTATCTGCCGGGTTGCCGGAGACCCCACCGGGAACAAGCCTCCCCTGGTGCTTGTCCACGGCACCGGCAACGACCACTCCATGTATCTGCGCCCGCTCGACTATTTGGCGCCGCATTTCAGCCTCTACATGGTCAATCGCCGCGGCCGCGGGCAAAGCGGCGATGGCGAGGACTATTCGCTCGAGCGTGAGATCGCCGATATCACCGCGGTCGTCGAGAACGTCGTCGCCCATACCGGCCGCCCCGTCACGCTGGTCGGACATTCCTTCGGCGCCGTCTGCTGCCTGGAAACAGCCTTGCGGACGGGCAATATCGACCGGCTGTTCCTGTACGAACCGCCCCTGCCCCCGGGCATGAGCGCGCGGCGGCGGGCGGTGCTGGACGATATGTACCGGCGCGTCGCCGAAAACGACCGGGACGGCGTCGTGATGGTACAGCTGAGCCAATGGTCGGGAATCCGGGAGAAAAGCGTCCTTAGGCTGCGCGAGGACGCCGAGGATTGGGCAAGCCGCATGGCGACGGCGCACACCATTCCGCGCGAGCTTGAGGCGATCGCCACCTACCGGTTCGTGCCGGAACGATTTGCTGCCATCGACGTGCCGACCCGTTTTCTTCTCGGCGGTCGGTCGAGCGAGATGCTCCGCACCGCCACCCTCGAAAAAGCGCACCCCGCCGTCGCCGGCTCCTCGATCGTCGAAATGGCGACACAGGCTCATGCCGCGGTTACGGTAGCGCCGCGCCTATTTGCCAATCATTTGCTGGAATTCTGCCGTGCTTAGACGCCGATCCGGCGCCTGATTTCCCTGGCGATGTCGGCCGCCGGATTGAACGGCGGGTGATTTGAGGCCGCTGCCTCGCCACCAAGCGGCTGAGCTACCCCAAGCCGGTAAAGTTCCTGATGAAGCCGCTGGTGACGCTCCGACGCGAAGCCCGGTGGCGCAAAGATATAGACCGGCGTACCGGCCGCGCAGGCTTCACAACACATGGAAACTGAATCCCCAGTCACAACGATCACGTCGGCGCAGGCAAGCAAGCCGTCATAGGGATTGTCGCCGGGGTCGCCCCACCGATGGAAGCGTTGTGGTTCCACGCCCGCGGCGGATAACGCCTTCGACAACGCCAAGGTCGCATCGTTGCCCGTGCGGCGGCTCGTCGTCATCATCAGCGATCCGCCGAGCTGCCGAACGAGCTGCGCGGTCTCTTTGCCCAACGCCGCCGCCATGGCCCCGGTAAACTTGCGGCGGCGGGTCGCGCCTCCAACAAGTAAGGCAACCCGTGGGGCCGGAATGTCCAGCCACCTTGGCTGCCACTCCTGCCGCGCTTTTTCCAATCGAGACGGGGTCATCCGGTGCGGCGCGCCGATGATCGGCAAAATATTGGACGCCGGTGCAACCTGATCGTGTTCCGGCACCGCGACAAGATCGAAATCCGCCAATCCGACCGATCCCGGATACATAATCTGGACAAGAAACGGCCGGCTATTCTCATCGGCAGCCCGTTTCTTGATTGCCCGCGCAACCGGCGCGGCCCGGCGTCCAGCCGCGATGACTATGTGCGGCCACGGCGGTGCGATCTCGCGCCGAACTTCTGGCGCAATGCCCCGGAAACTTGCGCCCAACAGCTGATTGGGGAGAGCCGCCATCCACGAATAATCGAGCGGGATCGCCTTGAAATCGGCGCCAAGCGCCTCGGCAACCGCAATCGCCTGCGCCGCGGTCCCGGCTCGGGGGTCGGCAAGCACCCAGACCCGCTGGCGGAACGGCTCCGGGTCGGTTTCGGCGTTAACTTTTGCCGCCACGTCGGGATCAAAATTCATCGGCTATTTTTTCGCACAGTTCGGCCAAAACGCAAAGCCTGCCGCGGTTTTCCGGCCCTATCCGGGGGACTGGACAAAACTTCCGCTCAACCACACCTATGTAGAACAGAAACAATCAAACGTTAACGGGGCGCCGAAGACCGGCTTAAACCGGCACCGGCAACCAGGTTCAAAGAGGTTAACAATGCCATTCTCTTCGGCAAAGTTCGGCGTTGGCCAGTTGATTCACCATAAGCGCTTCGATTACCGCGGCGTGATCATCGACGTCGACCCTCAATTCAACGGCAGCGATACTTGGTATGAGCGTGCGGCACGGTCGCGCCCGCCCAAGGATCGGCCCTGGTACCATGTCCTCGTCGACGGCAGTGACATGCAAACCTATGTCGCTGAGCGCAACCTTGAGCCCGACGAAAGCGATGAACCTATCCGGCATCCGGACGTCGAGGTCTATTTCTCTGATCTTGCTGATGGCTCCTATATAAGCAGATCTAAATGTAATTAAATTTTAGTGATAGTAAAAAAAGCGCCGGAATTTAAGACAAACCGGCGTTTTAGCCATATCTATTTTCAGGGATGAAAAATTTTCCAACTCGGGATAAGATTAAGGCTAATCACACTTACTTGGTGTCAGCCTTTCCGTCAGTTAACCGACGCCCGAAGCTACCCTTGAAATGTGATATTTAAAAAGGCGCCATGTGAATGGCGTTGTGTGACTAACCGACTACTGAAGACAGGACTATTAAGGAGCGACCATGGCTACCGGCACCGTTAAATGGTTCAATGCCGTTAAAGGATACGGATTTATCAGCCCAGATGATGGCGGTAAGGACGCATTCGTGCATATTTCGGCGGTTCAACGCGCTGGCCTTGCGGAACTGAAAGAAGGCCAGAAAGTGCAGTTCGATCTCGCCGAAGGCAGAGACGGTCGGCAATCCGCCGACAACCTTTCGATCCTGGACTAATCCTCGGCCGCGCGCCGCGGCATTAAATTAGCAATCAGGAAAACTTGCAGTTTGCGCTGTGACCGGCGCCCGTCGTATATGGCGGGCGCTTTTTGCTGCTGGCATTGAGGCGGCAATTAATCGCCATCGTGGCCGAACGCCCTATCGAACGGCCGCAATTGTTCGGCCGCCTGCCGCCAGCCGCCGACAGACGATCCGTAGATCGGTCTACGTACCTGCCACTTCGATGCGGACTGAACGGCGCCAACACCTTCATGGAAATTCAGGCAGGTCCCGTCCCACGGCAATCCGAGAAATTCGATCAGCCGGCGGCTTTCCTGATCCTGTTCGGCAACCAGCCGCTCGTAGGTCACCTCCAACATCTGCACCGGAAGCACCTGCCGCCAATGGTCCATTAGACGGCAATAAGCCTTCATGTAATGGCCGATGTCGGAGAGGTCGGTCGTCCATGGCAAGGGATCGGTAAAATTCTGTTTGAAGATGGACAGCGCCGTGTCACGCGGGTCGCGCACGCAATGAACGATCCGGGCCCTGGGGAACAGCGTGGCGATAAGCCCGAGATAGAGGAAATTGAAGGGCATCTTGTCGACGGCCCGGCTTTCCCCCGGAGCCAAGGACCGAACCGACGAAAGATACCCGTCGGCCGCAGCCGCAACGGTCTCTCGCGGTATGCTCTGCACTGCTCTCGGAAACGAAAGGCGTGTGGCCGCCTCAACGCGGGACACGATCCCGCCAACTTCTTTCAATTCCCCCACACCCATGACATCGGGATGCGCCGCACAAATACGCTCAACCAGGGTCGTCCCCGATCGCGGCATGCCGACGACAAACACAGGTATCTCGCTATGGTTTCCCCAGCCGGCGCGATGCGAAAAAAAATCGGATGAGAAGACGGCTTCGATTTCTTCGATAAACCGGTCGTGGGCTTCCGCATCGAACCGAAGGCCAAGATGATCGTTCAGAATTTGCCGGCGGATGCGGTTACCGGTGGTGAAGTAGGTGAATGCTTTAGCCGGCTCCGACTGTCGCGTCAGCCCCAATGTGAAATTGGCGAGAACTCGGCGGTCCGCCTCGATCCCGGTATCTGCCGCCATCTGCTCAAGGCGACCCAACCAAGGCGCATCCACGATTTGCCCAGCTTCCGCCAGCATGTAGTAGGAATCGACATGGGCCGGATCGAGTTCGATTGCCTTCCGAAACAATGTCACGGCATCCTCCAGCCGGCCCTGTTCGGTATAGCGCGCGCCGAGACAATGGATACCGGGCGCCCAATCAGAAAACGCTTCCCGTAAACGTCGCGCAGCCTCGACAGCCTCACCGACCCGTCCCAACCCAGCCAAAGCCGTCGCATATCCAAGCATCGCGGCGCGATCGTTCGTGTCGCTTTCTACAACGTCACCGAACACCTTCGCCGCCGCCGCAAAGTCCCGCTTAATCAAGTAGATATTTCCAAGGCCTACGCGCGCGTTGATATACCCCGGATCAAGCTCCAGTGCCCGATGGCAAGAGGCTTCGGCCTCATCGATGTCGCCCAGGGCCCGCAAGACGACGCCGAGATTGGCATGTGCGATGACCGAAGACGGATCGACGTCGAGGGCCCGGCGAAACATCTCCGCCGCCTCTTCAGGCCGTTTCGTTTCCGTTAGCAGATTTCCGAAGTTGATGAGGATGCCCACCGCCCGCGGCGTTAGCTCGAGCGCTCGCTCATAGGCAGCTTCGGCCTCCGAAACCTGTCCCAACCCGGCATAAGCCAATCCGAGGCAATTGAGGTTCTTCGAGTTGCCGGGATCGAGATCCACCGCCGCCTTGGCGGCGTGAACGGCCTCCGGCCAATTCCGCATATGGGTTAGAACGACGGCGAGGTTTGCAAAGAAGGACGGCTGCCGGTCATCCAGAGAGATTGCCGTGCCGATCAGTTTCGCCGCTTCTTCGAAGTGGCCGGTTTGATAGGCGACCAACCCCAACAAATGATTGGCATCGGCAATTCTGGGATCGCAGGTGAGAACTTCGCGATAAAGCGTCTCCGCCTGATCGAGCCGACCCTCCTGGTGATGACGCACGGCCTCGCCCATCACCCGTTGGATATCCTCCGGGCTTGTCGAACCGGTGTGCAAACCGGTTCCGGCGTCGGATTCAGCGCGAATGTTTTGCCGCCTCCCAGGCGTCCAGATCACTGGTGATCTGTGCAATCACAGCTCGCCAACGGTTCCCCAGAGACTGACGGTAAAGATTAGGGGAATATAGTAACGGGCTACGGGGCCCCTCGCTTCCCCAATGCCACATGGGCACCCGTCGCAGCATGGCCCAACACGGTTTTTCCAAAGCGCCGGCCAGCGGTGCCGTCGCATTGTCGACGGTAATGACTAGATCGAGGGCATCGATCATCGCAGCCATTCCGTCCATATCCTCGCTCCGGTCGAGATGAGGGTCTGTGTAGATGACGCTGCGAAATGCCTTGGAAGCGGCGGCTGCCTCGTCGGCTGACCCGCCATATTGCAGGTTCACGAAGGTCGCATTGCGCCCATAGAGGATCGGTTCCCACATTTCCAGCGGGACGGTCTTCGCGGCACCGCTCAACTTGCTGGTGCTCCGCCAGGATATGCCGATATACGGTCCCGGCCCGATCATTTCGAGGCGCGCCCGGAAGTTTGCCCGGCGCTCCGCATCCACTTTCAGGTACTTGCCGCGCGGCATGTATTGCGCCGGGGTCGCCGGCAACAATTGCGCCAGGTCGATTACCGACGTGCGCCACACCGCGTCTACCGGCGTGCCTTTCGCGATAACTTCCAGCGGCGCAAAGGACCGCGTGAAGAGGTCGACGAGCCGCGGATCGCACTCGATCACCGGAACACCGCCACGTGCTTCGAGGAGCGGCAGCAGCGAAGCAAACAGGATTTGATCACCGACGCCCTGCTCCGCGCTCACCAATATCCGCTCGCTATCCAACTGCCGCCCATCCCAAATCGGCTGCGGCAAATCATTGCGGACACCGATACGCGGATCACGGTACCGCCAAGCCCAATCGGTCAAACCGCCCTGCCAATCTCCATTGATCATGCGGGTCACCACCCGGTTCCAGCGCGCCTGGACAAACTGTGGGTCCAGGGAAATCGCATGATCGTATGCCGCAATGGCCTCGTCGAACTGGCCTTCGAGGTGCAAGGCAAGCCCAAGATTGTTCCGTATATCTGCGTTCTCGGGAGCAAGGTCGACGGCGTGGCCCAAATACTCCATCGCGGCGAGACCGTCTCCTGCGTGCACCAGTGCTGCCCCCAGTGCATTGAACACGCGTGGATCGTTGGGCCGGCAATCGGTCAATTGGACCAAATGAACAACGGCTTCCTCATGCCGTCCCTGATCACGGAGAACCGTTCCCAGATTGAGCCCCGCCAACACATGCCCGGAATCGATGTCCAATGCCGCCCGATAGCATTCTTCCGCCTGCGCATAGTCGCCTGATGTGAACCAGGCGTTGCCAAGATCGCAATGAACGTCCGCCTGGCTAGGGCCGGCTTCAACGGCCCGCTCCATCAAGCGGATAGCAGCGTCCCAATTACCCGTTTGGCCGGCAATCAAACCGAGGAGGTGGAGTGCCGTTGCGTTGTTCGGATCGCCCTCGAGAATGCGCCGGTAAATCGTTTCAGCGGCGGCAAGCTCACCGGCGGCATGGTGCCGGCGTCCCTCGTCGAGAACGGCGGTTGTACGCGTATTCGCTGAAAAGTTCATATGCCCTGCCTGCTCACCGGTCGGCCGCGCGGAAATCGCCCGGAAAAGTATCCGGCGATTGTCTGCAGCCCTTTAATTCTCTAAACAGGCAGGGTTAAGGAATGGTTCTCCAGGGGGATGGCAGTTATGAGCGGCGCACCGCGGACGGATGAGCAAAAAACGGCGGGAGAAGAAACCGCCAAGATCCTGATCGATATCGCGGCGGTCAATTTCCGGCCGAGCGAGGCCTATACCCTCACCGCCGGCTGGGCGAGCCCGGTCTATATCGACTGCCGAAAGCTGATTTCCTTCCTCCCGGAACGCCGCCGTGTCATCGAATTGGGCGCGGAATTGATCCGGCGCGATATCGGCGCCGATCAGTTCGATCTGGTGGCGGGCGGCGAAACAGCGGGCATCCCGTATGCCGCCTGGATTTCTGACGCGCTCGACAAGCCGATGCTCTATATTCGTAAAAAACCCAAAGGGTTCGGACGCAATGCTCAGATCGAAGGTGAAGTGAAGCCCGGCCAGCGCGTGCTGCTGGTCGAAGACCTGGCGACCGATGGCGGTAGCAAGATCAACTTCATCAATGCCATCCGCGCGGCCGGTGCCGAAGTAGCCCACGTTTTCGTCGTCTTCTTTTACCGCGCCTTCCCCGGCGCCGACGAAACCATGGCCGAGGCAAAGGTCGACCTCCATTACCTCGCGGATTGGCAGGATGTCCTCGCCGCCGCTGAAAACGGCGGCTACTTCACCCCCGAAGATATTTCCGGCGTGAAAGACTTCCTCGCCGCGCCCGTCAAATGGTCGGAAGCCAACGGCGGCCGGGCTGCGTAGGGTTCCGCGATGGCCATCCTGCACAACTTCGGACGCGTGATTCTCGATTTCGGCGCCCTCAACCAACTGGGGGCTCAAACCGCCGCCCTTGGTTTCCGCCGGCCACTGCTGGTAACGGATCCGTCTCTTGCCGCGCTCGGATTGATCGACAAGGCAAACGCCGCCCTCACCCCGGATCAGGAAGGCGTTCCCTTCGGTGAGGCGGACCCACACCCTATCGTCGCCAGCGTCGAGGCAATCGCGGAAGCCTACAAAGCCAATGGCTGCGACGTGATCGTCGCCATGGGCGGCGGTTCGATTATCGACAGCTGCAAGGGGGCTGCCATCCTCACCGGCAACCCGCCGCCGCTCGTCCAATATTCCGGCCACCCGGAAAAAGTCACCGGACCGGTGGCGCCGATCGTCGCGATTCCGACAACGGCTGGCACGGGATCCGAGGTCTCCCGAGGCGGCGGCATCCATCCGCGCGTCGGCGAACGCGAATTCGGGATCGGCGGTGAAGACTTGGTTCTGCCGCGGCTCGCGATCTGCGACCCCGAACTCACCCTTTCATTGCCGCCCAAACTGACGGCGGGCACGGGCATGGACGCGCTCGTCCATTGCATGGAGGGGTTTCTGTCTCCGAAGATCAATCCCATCGTCGATGCCATCGCTCTCGACGGCATCCACCGGGTGTGCACCTATATCGAACGCGCCGTCAGCGACGGGAACGACCGCGAGGCGCGCTGGCACATGATGCTCGCCGCGACCCAGGGGGGCATGGCCATTTCCAAAGGTCTCGGCATGGCACATACGTTGTCGATGGCCCTAAGCGACACACCTGTTCACCACGGCGCCGTCGTGTCGGTTTCCATGCCCGTCGTCCTGCGGTTCCTCGAAGACAAGGTCCTGGACAAGTTAGATCGACTGGCCGAGGTGATGAATTGCAGAAACGGCGGTCAAGTCGCGGCGGCCATTGAGGCGCTGAACGACCGGGTGGGCCTCCCCCGCACCTTCCGGGGGCTCGGGTACGAAAAGAACGATTTCGTCGAACTTTCCGCCTACTCTACGCCTCACCGCTTCAATGAAACCAGTCCCAAGAAACCGAGCGAAGCAGAGTTCCGCGAAGTCATCACCGAATTGCTGGCCTAGCGCCTGCCCCTAGTCAACCAATTTGCGATCGACGCCCGCGGCATTTTCGATCGCCTTGCACACCGCCGATGTATCGAGGTGGCCAAGGCCCTGCGCAATCGCCGAGTTCATCCGCTGCCGCGATACGACGTAGAGATCAATGGGCGCCTTCACACTGGCGGCGAACTCGGTGATGATGCCGGCATCCTTTTCATAGACATCAAACATGGTGCCGCCGCCTTCGCGGTAGTCGCTGTTGGCCATCATCTTGCCGCGTATATCGAACATGCGCGACGTTCCCGCCGACTGGCTGATGACTTCGTAAATTTGTTGGGGATCGAGCCCTGCTTTCTCGCCCAGCACCATGCACTCCGCCGCCGCAGTGATGTGCACATGGACGAGATAGTTGGCCAGGATCTTCATCTTGCTGCCGTTGCCGACCTCGCCGACGTAAAAATTCGACGCCGCGAACCCCTCGAAGATGGGCACGCAGGTGTCATAGGCGGAATTTTCTCCCGAGACATGGACCGACGCCATCCCCTTGGCGAACATGGCCGGCGTCGCGCTGATCGGACTGTCGAGCAGGACCTTGCCTTTTGCGGCCATCTGCGTGGCGGCATGGATTTTCTGATCCACGGCCAACGTCGAACACTCGATCAGAATTTGGCCCGGCTTGTCGGTTGCCAGCACCCCGTCGTCGCCATTGATCACCGCATCCAAGGCGCCCGCGTTGGGCAGCGACGTGATCAGCACGTCGGCTTGCGCCGCGACATCGGCAGGATTCGTCGCGCGTGTCAGGCCCGCCTCGTCCAGCGCCGCCATGCGGTCAGCCAACAGATCGAAACCGACGACATGGAATTGTTTCTGCAGCAGATTGTTGGCGATGTTGCCGCCCATCGGCCCGAGGCCGATTACACCTACCTTGAGATTGCTCATGACACCCCCTGCTTGGCTTTTTGTTGTCCGTGATTCGCTGCGATTCGTCCGACCCGGTATTCTCGATCCGGCTTCGACCGGCATGATGACGAGTATGAGCACCCGGATCGAAATCCACAATACGCACCGCTTTGTGCGTCGCCGGCGCCTTCAACCGCACGTGCGTTGGCGTCGGGAAACCGATTCTTAACTTCGCTCTCGAAGCATGGCGTGGGTTGGCGCACTAGGGCGTTGATGCAAGCGGCTTTCAGACGGTCGCTTGATCTGAAAAGCGATTGCTGGTGAGCTAACCTTCCAGGCTCAACAACTGAAAGGAGGTGATCCGATGTCTAACGCTATGGTGAAGTGGAAAGTAACCCCGGCGACATCGGCACCTAGCCGCGTTTGCTGACGACGAGTTTCCACTCGAGATGGGTGAAATCTGCAAGGTCGTCGGATAACCAGAACAGCCGCGGCTTCACCTAACGTTTTACTCGCCGCCGCCCCCGGAGGGCGGCGGCTTTGATTTAGGGATCGTTCTAGGGAAGGTTAGCTGCTGCCGCTTGAGGGCTTTGTCGCCAGATAATCGGCAATCGCACGGGTAAGCTCGGCGCGCTCGTCACACCCTGACGGGCAAAGAACGGCGAGTTTCCCCAGATTACCCCGCGCAGCGGCAAGATCGTCCAATTTGAGATACATCTCCCCCTGGTACTCCAGAGCGCCCTTGTGGTCAGGATCGATCTCAAGGGCGACCTTGTAATATTTGGCCGCGTTGTTCAGATCGCCCTTCTTGCGATAAGCAAAGCCGAGATAGTTGAAGGCGTCCGCATTCTTCGGCTGAACCCGCACCACCTTTTCCATCAGGTTGATGCCGCGATCATAGCGGCCGGCATAGATCGCCTTCTTCCCGCTATTGAAGTTTTCCTGTGCCGTCGGCGGGGGCGGGGACGAATCCGAGCCCATGGCAAACGCGCCGGGAGCGGCAAAGGGAAGCGTCATTATCAGCGACGCGGCAAACACCAAACGTTTCATGACCAATTTCTATCCTCCGCCGGCATGATCGCCGGACAAATCCATACTTGTTGAGCCGACACGATCCTCAGGTGTGATTCCACCGTTATTAACACGGAAGACCGTCACTTAGTCCGTACTTTCGGCCCGACCCTTCCCCCAGGGAGCAATAGCATAGGTGCATGTATTGTTCCGGACAGTATATCCCGTACGTGGGAACATCCCAATATGGCGCGCGCCGGTGATCACGCAGGCTTGATGGACGGCAACCGCCCCCGCCGCTAAGCTTATTCCCATGAAACGCCCAGTTTTATCCACGGTTCTAGGCCTCATCGTTTCCCTGGCGGCGGCCTTCTGTTTTCCACCGCCAGCGACGGCCGCCAAGGACGAGCTGGTGATCGGGCTTACCCAGTTCCCGTCCACCTTCCATCCCAACATCGATTCCATGCTCGCCAAATCCTACATCCTGGCGGCGACCCGGCGGTCGGTCACGGCGTACGACGCGGAATGGGAACAGGTGTGCCTGTTGTGTACCGAACTACCGACCTTGGAAAACGGCGGCGCCACCCTCGAGAAAACACCGGACGGGAAAGATGGCATCGCGGTCACCTACAAACTGCGGCCGGATGCCAGATGGGGCGACGGCGAGCCGGTGACCGCACATGACGTCGTGTTCACCTGGGAAGTGGGGCGTCATCCGCAAAGCGGTGTGTCCGGCCTCGATTTCTACCGCAGCACCTACAAGACCGAGGCGCTCGACGCTCACACCGTCCGCCTCCACGCCGACAAAGTGACATTCAGCTACAACGATCTTGCCTTGGACATCCTGCCGGCGCATTTGGACCGCAAAATATTCGAAGAAAATCCGGCCGACTACCGGAACCGCACGACGTTCGATACCGACACCACTAATCCCGGTCTCTATTTCGGTCCCTACCGGATCACCGAGGTCAAAGCCGGTGCCCATGTCGTACTGGTGCCTAACGACACCTGGTGGGGCAAACCGCCCCATTTCAAACGCGTCGTCGTCCGGGTGATCGAAAACACGGCCGCCATGGAGGCCAATCTGTTATCCGGCGCCATCGACATGATTTCAGGGGAGCCCGGCATTACCCTTGATCAAGCGCTCGCCTTCGAAAAAGCGCATGGCAACGATTATCAGATGATCTTTAAGCCGGGATTGGTCTACGAACATATTGATCTCAATCTCGACAATCCTGTCCTCAAGGACCGGCGGATACGTCAAGCGTTGATCCTGGCCCTCGACCGCGAGGCAATCTCGCGCCAACTGTTCGACGGACGCCAGCCTGTCGCCGACACGAGCGTCAATCCGCTCGATTGGGTCCATACGGACGACATACCGAAATGGCGGCACGACCCGAAACGTGCCGCTCTTCTGCTCGACGAGGCGGGCTGGTCGGTTATGCGGCGCGGCGTCCGTCACAATGCTAAAGGCGAGAAACTGTCGCTGGAAATCATGACCACCGCCGGCAACCGGACCCGGGAACTGGTCCAACAGGTGCTGCAGAGCCAGTGGCAACAGCTTGGCATCGACGTACGGATCCGCAATCAGCCGGCCCGAGTCTTCTTCGGTGAAACGGTCACCCGGCGCAAATTCGAAGCCATGGCTATGTTCGCTTGGCTATCGTCGCCTGAAAGCCCGCCCCGCTCGACACTTCATTCGAAGCACATCCCGTCGCCGGAGAACAATTGGGGCGGCCAGAATTATACCGGCTACGATAATCCCGAAATGGACCGTTTGATCGAGGCGATTGAAACGGAACTTGACCGCGACAAGCGCAAAAAACTTTGGCACCGGGTGCAGCAGCTATATGCAACAGATCTGCCGGCCATTCCGCTTTATTTCCGCGCCACCCCGTATGTCTTGCCGAAATGGCTCACCGGCGTCACACCCACCGGCCATCAGATAACGACGACCACGTGGATCGAAAACTGGGGCGTCAAGGAATAGCGGTGCCGCTGCAAAACAGGGTTACCCCCCAGGGGGAGATTATCGCCGACGCGGCCCTTGGCAGCTTCATGGGCAACCGCGGCATCTTGCATGACGACCGGAAGCAACTCGGCAACGCGCGCTGGAAACACGCGAATTGGATCGTTTGCGTGTTGGATTTTAAAGACCGGCACCGGGTTGTGATGACACCGGGGTGTTACACGGAGCTTTTCTTTCTCGATGAGGCGGTCGCGCTGGCGGCCGGTCATCGCCCCTGCGGCGAATGCCGGCGTGATGCTTACCGGACCTTTATGGAATTTTGGGTCGAGGCTTGCGCCGACCTGTCTCCGCCCAAAGCGAAAGACGTTGACCGGGTTTTGCATCACGCGCGCATCGATCCGGCAACCCGAAGGCAACGCCGCTACGACCGCACTCTCGCAGACTTGCCGGACGGAACGTTCATTTGTATGGAGAACGACGATGCCCCGCACCTCGTATGGAATGACAGACTACTGCCCTATGCCCCTGCCGGATACGGCCCGGCAAAGGCGAGGCCGTCACGGTTAAACGTCACCGTGCTGACACCCGAACCGCTCGTGCGTATTCTGCATGGCGGTTACCGGCCGACCGTCCACACCTCCGCATCTAATTGATTGACCGGTACGGAATGCACTACCGTTGTCATAGATGACAGACACCATTCGACAGGACACAACTGAGAAAACCGGCTCTTCAGAGGAAACGAGCGCCCGCCTGCTCGACCTCGTCGCTGAGATGGCGGCCGAGGTCTCGCCTGCCGCCGCACCCGCACAAGTGCATCTCGACCAATCCCTCGAACGGGAATTGGGTTTCGACAGCCTGGCCCGTATGGAATTACTGCATCGGGTCGAGCGGGAATTCGGCGTGACATTGCCGGACCGCGTCCTGTCGGAAGCGGATACACCGCGCGACCTTTTGCGCGGGCTCGGCGCCAAGGTCGCGCCATCACGCGCCACCTTCTCAATGCCGGAGCAAGTCAGCCAACCTGTCGGCGAACGACGCACGCTGGTCGCCGAGCATATCGAAGCGTTGACCGACGTATTGGCATGGCAGGCTGAGAATCAAGCCGACGTGGTTCATATCCGGCTCTACGACGAAGGCGAAGACGGCCAGGCCATCACCTTCGGATCGCTCCACGACGAAGCGGCAAAACTTGCGAGCGGCCTCATCGAATTGGGTCTAGCCGCGGATGAAACCGTCGTTCTCATGCTGCCGACGGGTCGCGACTATTTCGTCAGTTTCATGGGCGTGTTGCTGGCGGGTGGGGTCCCGGTTCCCGTTTACCCCCCGGGACGCCCGTCGCAACTTGAAGAACATCTGCGGCGGCACACCAAAATCGCCATCAACTGTAACGCGGCCATAATGATCACCGACCCTGCCGCCATGCGCCTATCCCGGCTGATCTCATCGCTAATCCCGTCCTTGAGGCATTTCACGACGGTAGCGGATATCGAAGCGCGAAGCACCGAAGCCCGGATATTTCCGGTGCGTACCGCCACGGATACGGCGTTTATCCAATATACCTCGGGCTCGACAGGCGACCCTAAGGGTGTCGTCCTGAGCAACGCAAACCTGCTCGCCAATATCCGCGCCATGGGTCAGGCCCTGAAAGCCCACCCCGACGACGTGTTCGTCAGCTGGCTGCCTCTCTATCACGACATGGGATTGATCGGCGCCTGGCTGGGTAGCCTGGTGCACGGCATTCCCCTCATCATCATGTCCCCCCTCACCTTCTTGGCGCGGCCTCATCGCTGGCTGCAAGCGATCCATCGCTATCGTGGCACTATTTCGGGCGCCCCCAATTTCGCCTATGAAGCCTGCGTGCAACGTGTCAGCGACGCAGACCTCGAGGGGCTCGATTTGAGCAGTTGGCGGGTCGCGTTCAACGGCGCCGAACCGATCAGCGTCGCAACGCTCGAAGCCTTTTGTGACAAGTTTGCCAAATACGGTTTCCGCCGGGAGGCCATGATGCCGGCCTACGGCTTGGCCGAAAACTCTGTCGGTGTCACGTTCCCCCCCTTCGGCCGTGGTCCGTTGATCGATGCCATCGACCGCGATGAATTGATGCTGTCTGGCCGCGCCGTTCCCATTGACCCTGCTTCACCCAAGGCACAGCGGCTGCCGTCTTGCGGTCAGGCCCTGCCCGGCCATCAGGTCCGAGTGGTCGACACGGCCGGTCGCGAACTTCCCGATCGGCGGGAAGGCCGCATACAGTTCACCGGCCCGTCCGCGACCTCGGGGTATCTGCACAAACCGGAAATCACCGCCACCTTGTTTGACGGCGAGTGGCTGAATACCGGTGACGTCGGCTATATCGCCGACGCGGAGCTCTATATCACTGGCCGCGCCAAGGACATGATCATCAAGGCCGGCCGCAACATCTTTCCCGCCGAACTCGAAGACGCCGTCGGCGGTCTCGACGGCATCCAACGCGGCAACGTCGCCGTGTTCGGCAGCCGTGGCGAAAAGGAAGAAACCGAACGGCTGATCGTGCTTGCCGAGACGCGCCTTCGCGACGACGACCGGCAAACCAAATTGCGCCAAGCCATTAATGCGTTGGCCGTGGACCTTGTCGGCACGGCGCCGGACGACATCATGCTGACACCGCCACGTTCCGTTCCAAAGACGTCGAGCGGCAAGATAAGACGCGCCGCGGCGCGCGTGCTGTATGAGAGTGGCGAAGCCGGTGTCGCCGCACCCAGTCTACGCCGGCAGATGATTCATATGACGCTGGCCGCCTTGCCGGGTTTCTTCCGGCGATTCAGACGCGACCTCAGCGACCGGCTTTACGCCGGTTGGGCACTTTTGGTGCTGTGGCTTGTCGCCGTTCCGGCATGGGTCATCGCCGTTCTATCTCCTAGTAGACGATTTGCCCTTGCGACCGCGCGAATGGCCCTAACGTTGATACGCGCGGTGACGGCTCTGCCTATCCATGTTGAAGGACTGGAAAACTTGCCGCGAGAGGGCGGTTGCGTCATCACTGCGAACCATTCGAGCTATCTCGACGGCCCCATTCTTCTTTGGACGCTGTCGAAAAGTCTCCATGGCCGGCTAAAATTCGTCGCCAAGGGCGAGCTGGCCCGCCAAAAGATCGCCGGTCCGTTCCTCCGGCGGTTGGGGACGGAGTTCGTCGAACGGTTCGATGCACGCCAAAGCGTCGCCGATGCCGACCGCCTAATCGCCGCCGTCGGCGCCGGAGAAACGCTGATGTTCTTCCCGGAGGGCACCCTGAGCCGCATGCCCGGCCTTCTGCCATTTCAAACCGGCGCTTTTTCAGCGGCGATTTCAGCGGGAACATCGGTCGTCCCCGTCGTGATTCGGGGCAGCCGTGCCGCGCTGCGCGGTGATTCACATTTTATCCGCCGGGTGCCGATCCGGGTTATCATCCTTCCCCCCATGTCTCCGCCTCCTCTCCCCTCCAGTGCAGATGAGACGACGCGGTGGCGGACTGCCGTGCAGTTCCGCGATCAGGTCCGTGCCGAAATCCTACGCCACTCGGGCGAACCCGATCTCGCCCACGAACGGGTAAAGCCGGAAGAGAATTCGCAATGACCAACCCAAGTCCAGCAACCGGCATTCAGCTGCCGGATCAGCCTGGACCGGTGCTGAGCGTCCGGGATTTGCAGGTGGTGTTCGATACCGAGACGGGTCCGGTCACGGTTGTCGACCACTTGTCCTTCGACCTACACGCCGGAAAAACCCTGGGCATGGTCGGAGAGAGTGGAAGCGGCAAGTCGGTCAGCGCCCTCGCACTCATGGGTTTGATCCCTCCTCCAGGACGTGTGTGCGGCGGCACCGCGATGTTTGACGGACAGGACCTGCTGCACGCGACCCCCAGGGAGCTACAGTCCGTCCGGGGTGCCCGCATTGCCATGATCTTTCAAGAACCCATGACGGCGCTTAACCCGGTGTTTTCCATCGGCGACCAAATCGCCGAAATGTTCCACATCCATCAATCCCTTTCCAAACACGAAGCCTGGGGCCAAGCCGTCGCCGCAATCGAGCGCGTTGGAATTCCAGATCCGAAAGTGCGTGCCGAGGCCTATCCCCACCAATTATCCGGCGGCATGCGCCAACGCGCCATGATTGCCATGGCGCTTGCCTGCCACCCCGACGTCCTGATCGCCGACGAGGCGACAACTGCGCTGGACACAACGGTTCAAGCGCAAATCCTCGACCTGATCCTCGACCTCCAAGCAGCCGAAGGTATGGCAATCCTGTTTATCAGCCACAATCTGGCTGTCGTTTCAGAGGTCGCCGACGACGTTTTGGTGATCTATGCCGGGCGTACCGCCGAAACGGCCCCCGCTGAATCTTTCTTTGAAGATCCGCTACACCCCTACAGCCAGGGATTACTCGCGACCTTACCTAGCGCCGATTTGCGGGGGAAACCGCTTCCTACCATCCCCGGGATGGTGCCCGGGCCCCATGAAACAATCACCGGGTGCCGGTTCAAGCCCCGGTGCACCGTCGCCGAGGACCGCTGCGCTGCAAATGTGCCGCCGTTACAGTCCGTTTCGGGCGACCGACACGTCGCCTGCATCAAGGCAGGGAACCGTTCCCATGCCGGATAGTCCCCCTGATATCCCAAGGGAATACACACCGCAGGCGGAAACCGAAGGGCCGCTTTTGCGTGTTTGCAACCTTACCAAGCATTTCGAGCTACGCGAGCCTGGCTTATTCGGCCGCGTCACGGGAACCGTTCAGGCAGTCACCGATGTTTCATTCGAAATTCACCGGGGGGAGACATTTGCCATTGTCGGCGAATCCGGATGCGGCAAATCGACCCTGGCCAAAACGATCGCGACTATCTATCCGGCAGATTTTGGCGAAGTGTGGTTTTCCGGCAACAGGCTTGCCGACATCTCGACGGGCGACCTGAAATCAACCCGCCGGCGCGTTCAAATGATTTTTCAGGACCCGTTTGGATCGCTCAATCCCCGAATGACCGCCGCCGAGATTATCGCCGAGCCCCTCGTCATTCACGCCATGGGCGACAAGGTGGAACAGCGGCAACGGACCAGGGAAGTCGCCGAAGCGGTCGGTCTCGATACGGGCGATCTGAACCGCTACCCCCATCAATTCTCAGGTGGCCAGCGCCAGCGAATCGCCATCGCCAGAGCCATCGCGCCGAAGCCCAAATTGGTGATCGCCGACGAGCCTTTATCGGCCCTCGACGTATCGATCCAAAGCCAAATTCTAAACCTCATGGTTGCACTGCAACACCGCGAGAACCTTACGTATTTCTTCATCAGCCATGATCTCGCGGCGGTCCGGCATGTGGC
Source organism: uncultured Rhodospirillales bacterium (assembly GCA_913055735.1). Taxonomy (GTDB): domain Bacteria; phylum Pseudomonadota; class Alphaproteobacteria; order Rhodospirillales; family UBA2165; genus CAJXKD01. The sequence continues at coordinate 391,399 of CAJXKD010000002.1, read as the reverse complement.
TGGACGTGTCGCCGTCATGTATCTCGGGCGCATCGTCGAAATGGCGGATACCGAGGCCCTTTTCGCGGACGCCCGCCATCCCTATACCCAGGCTCTTATCGCCGCGCTCCCTGAAATTGGACATGGAAAAAAAAGACGCGCGGCCGCTCCCGCCGGCGACGTGCCAAGCCCCCTCGCGCCACCCCCAGGGTGCCCGTTTCATCCCAGATGCCCCAAGGCCCAGGACCTATGCCGGGTAGAACGGCCGGAACTGGCAACTGTCAAAAAAGCGAGGAAAGGCCACCTGGCCGCCTGTCATTTTTCTGACCCAGAGAAACCGCAGGAATAGGGGGCCGGATCGGCCAAGCACTTCCAATTATTGAATTATTGCTTCGATTTCCTATCTGCCGCTTTAACGCTTTCTTCATTGAGCGTGACTTATAGACGCTAATTCCTAACCACTCGCAACAGAGGAACTACCGATGGCGGATGGAGCGACAGTCCACTTTACGGACAAAAGAGAAATGGATGCGGCTGCGTTTTCTCAGGCCGCGTACGTTCTGGATCAAGCGAAGCAGAACCTCGGCGATTCCGAGATGACTGAACGGGCATTGAAGTACAATCAGCTTCTGTGGTCGATCATTCAGGCGGATGTAGCGGAGAAGAACAATGTGCTGCCTGACGAGGTGAAGGCTAACCTGATGAGCCTCAGCATCTTTGTCGACCGGCAGACCACCAAGGGCCTTACTAAGCCGTCCGAGGAACTGTTCGACAGCCTGATCAATATCAACCTGAACATCTCCGAAGGTTTGTTGGAAGGGCGGGCGTAAGGATTCGTCCGCCTGCCCGGCGGCGACGACTTACGACGACCTTTATCCCCTTCCACGACGAGGATAGGCTATTCTCGCCGGCAAAAGCCGACGCGTTCGGCATGCCGTTGAGTTTTGCTAGATGGGCCGATTTGTCCTCGACCGATTGATTCAGTCTGCCGTCGTTCTGGCGGTGATGTCGTTCATCATCTATTGGCTGATGGGATTGATGCCGGGCGATCCCATTGACCTGATGATCAATGCGGACCCAAGGCTGACCCCGGAAGATGCGCAACGGTTACGGGCCTTATATGGCCTCGATCAACCTATTCTGGACCGTTACGTCAACTGGCTGACCGCTGCCCTCTCGGGCGATCTCGGCTTCTCCAGGCTCTTTGCAAAACCGGTACTGCAGGCCCTGCTTCCCGCTCTCGGGAATACGGTTCTTCTGCTTGGCCTGAGTTTTGTTCTTTCCGTTTGCCTTGCCTTTGCCACCGGGATTGCCGCCGCGGTCCAGCAACACCGGCCGGCCGACTATGTGATCAATCTCGTGGCTTTCGTAGCCATCTCGATCCCATCCTTCTGGCTCTCCCTCATGATGATCATCCTGTTTTCCGTGAAGCTTGGCTGGTTTCCAGCCAGCGGCACCGAATCCCTCGGCGGCGGCGGATTCCTGGATCAGGCCAAATACTTGGTGTTACCCATCGCTACCCTGACCATCGTCAGCTTCGGCAACCATACCCGTTTCGTCCGCGCCTCCATGATCGAAACCCTCCGCCAGGATTTCATTCGCACGGCCCGCGCCAAAGGCGCCAGCGAGCGGCGGGTGGTTCTCCGCCACGCGCTTCGTAACGCGCTCATCCCGGTGGTAACAATTTTAGCCCTGGATTTCGGCTTTCTATTTTCGGGGGCCCTGGTGATCGAAACCATCTTCGCCTATCCGGGCATGGGCAAGCTGATCTTCGACGCGATCATGGGCAATGATTTCAATCTCGCACTGGTTGCACTCCTTTTCGCGACGGCCCTGACGCTGACGGGCAACCTGCTTGCCGACCTTGCCTATGCGTGGCTCGACCCGAGGATCTCCTATCGATGACGGCCATCGCCCTTACCTCGCAACAGGACAGCGCGTGGCGACAAAGCTGCCGCCGCTTCATCCGGCACCGCCTCGCCCTATTCAGCGCAGTGCTTGTCGCCGTTCTTGCCCTCCTCTCCATCTGCGCGCCCCTTTTTGAAATAGCGCTTGGGATCGATGCAAACCGGGTCGATCTGTTTTCCCGTCTGCAGCCGCCGTCGGCCGAGGCTTGGCTGGGAACCGACGAGTTGGGCCGCGACGTCTTCGTACGCCTGCTTTACGGTGGTCAGATCTCCATGCTGGTCGGGTTGGTGACCGCATTGGCGGCCGCCGTGATCGGCACCACGGTCGGGCTGGTATCGGGCTATTTCGGCGGCAAATTGGACGCCTTTCTGATGCGCTTTACGGATGGCGTGATTGCGCTGCCGCTTCTGCCGTTATTGATCGTGCTGGCCGCCCTGGACCTCGGGAAAGCCGGACTGCCGGAAACAATCGTCGATTCGGAGAACGTCAGCCTTTATCGCATCATCGCCATCGTCGCCTTGTTCGGCTGGACAACCGTTGCCCGCCTGGTACGCGGCACGGCCCTGACCCTCCGTGAACGGGATTTCGTCCTCGCCGCCAAGGCACAAGGCGCCGGCGCCGTGAGGATCATGACGGTGCATATCCTCCCCAACCTGGCCTCGCCGATCATCGTCGCGACGACCCTGTCGGTGGGAAATATCATTCTGGTGGAATCGGTTCTCAGCTTTCTCGGGCTCGGCATTCAGCCCCCGATCCCGAGTTGGGGCAATCTGCTGACCAACGCGCAGGGGCTGATTTCATCCGCCCCCGAACTGGCCTTCTATCCCGGAATACTGATCCTGCTGACGGTCCTCGGCTTCAACTTTCTCGGCGACGGGCTGCAGGACGCCCTCGACCCCCGCGCATAGCGCAAGCAAATACGCGCTCAGTGAGACATGAAGACCGGCACGGTCATATGATTGAGGATGTGCCGGGTCGCACCGCCCAGCGCCAACTCCCGCAGGCGGCGATGACCGTAGGCGCCCATGACGATCAAATCGGCGCCGAAGTCCGCGGCCCGGGACAATATCAAGTCCCCCACATCCACGTCGCTGGCACTGACCGAATGGGCCTCCGCGTTGACGCCGTGCCGCGCCAGATGCAGGCAGATATCCGCGCACGGAATTTCGCCGTGACCGCCGATTCCCTTACCGGGATTAATGGCCAATACATTGACCTGGTTGGAGCCTTCGAGAAGCGGCAACGCATCGTTCACCGCTCGCGTTGCCAGACGGCTTGCGTCCCAGGAGACGAGGACGTTCTTTCCGATCACGGAAAAATCGCCGGTATAGGGAACTACCATGACGGGCCGACCAATGCTGAGAATCAGCCGGTCTGGAACATCGCGTAGCACCGGCACGTCCGTGACGTCGGGATTCTGCTGTCCGACAACGACCAAGTCGACATACCGGCCATGCAGGGCCAGTTGCTCGACCGGATCGCCCGAAACCGTCCGCCATTCGGAGGGCACGGAAGATTTCGAGGCGCGGGCGTTGAACAAGGCCTCAGCCTTCTGTGCGGCTTCCGACGCGTATTTTTCCTGAATCTCCATGAACTCGCCGACAACCGCCGGGGCCGCCAAATCAGGGACAAAGGGCATTGCCTTGGCATGAACACCGATTACGTGCGCACCATTGGCTTCAGCGACCGTAAACGCCGCATTCAATTGTCGTTCGCTGATCTCCGCATGATCGACGTGAACCAGAATGTCCTTCAGTGCCATTTGTTCCTCCTTCATCGCTATCCGCCCAGAACGGGCCTAGCGCTCGGCCATTGACCTACATTTTCATATCCTCACGCTTCGGGCAACGCCCGGGTAACGCGTTGACGGCCGGCAATGTCGAAATGTCCGTGTCCGGGATCGATTTCCACTGGGGTAGTCTGGCTCACCAAACCACATCATGCATTGGCCGCCGCCGGATTTTCGGGTAGCTAATGAGCTTCCAACAGCAACAGGAGCTACCGTGGCCGCCGAACAACGCCCGCGTCTTATTCGCCCAATCATCCTGTCCGGGGGATCGGGGACCCGCCTTTGGCCCTTGTCGCGGTCCCTGTTCCCGAAACAGCTGCATCCGCTGGTTTCCGAAAAGAGCCTCCTGCAGGAAACGGCACTCCGGGTGTCGGGGCCTGAATTTGCCGCCCCCATCGTCATTTGCAACGAAGAGCACCGGTTCATGGTCGCAGAGCAACTGCGTGAGGTTGGTCTGGAGGCCGAAGCGATTGTGCTCGAACCGGAGGGCCGCAACACGGCGCCCGCCGTGGCGATTGGGGCTCTGATGCGGGAAGACGCAGCGGATGAAGCGCTTCTCGTCCTTCCCTCGGACCACGTCATTCGGGACAACGGCGCGTTTGTTATGGCGGTCAATGCGGCCGTTGCGGCGGCGGCATCGGGTTACCTCGTCGCCTTCGGCATTTCGCCAACGGGCCCCGAAACCGGATACGGCTACATCAAACGGGGCGCCCCGCTTGATGGCATAGAGGGGTGCTATGCCATTGACCGCTTCGTCGAAAAACCGGACGCGGACACCGCCAAGAAGTATCTCGAAGATGGCGGCTATGATTGGAACGGCGGGATGTTCCTCTTCGCACCCGGCACCTATCTTGCCGAACTCGATCGGACCCAGCCCGGCATGGTCGCTTTCCTGCGTGAAGCCCTGGCCAAAGCGGTCACCGATTTCGATTTCATTCGCCTCGATCGCGACACGTTCGGCAAGGTTACGTCGATCTCCATCGACTACGCAGTTATGGAACAAACGGAACAAGCCGCGGTCGTCCCCGTCGACATGGGGTGGAGCGATGTCGGTGCCTGGGATGCATTGTGGGCCATCGAGAACAAGGACGCCCAACAGAACGTCCTGGTCGGCGATGTCATTACCGAGGACGTCCGCAATACCTATATACGTGGCGGCAGTAAGCTTATCGCCGCCGCCGGCCTCGAGAATATCGTGGTCGTCGCAACCGATGATGCGGTGCTTGTGTCGTCAATGGATAAGGCGCAGTCGGTCAAGAACCTTGTCGACAAGCTGAAGTCCGATGGCCGCGCGGAGCATGTAAGCCACACGCGGGTTTACCGCCCCTGGGGGTGGTATCAATCCCTGGAAGTGGGCGATCGCTATCAGGTCAAACTCATCGAAGTGAGCCCCGGGGCGAAACTGAGTTTGCAGAGCCACCGGCACCGCGCCGAACATTGGGTGGTGGTCGAAGGCCAGGCGACGGTCACCAGAGGCGACGAATGCCTAACTCTCAACGAAAATGAGTCGACCTACATTCCCATCGGCATGAAACACCGCCTGGAGAATGTTACGGAAAAGCCTTTGCAGATTATCGAAGTGCAGTCTGGAAGTTATCTCGGCGAAGACGACATCGAGCGTTTCGACGATACATACGGCCGTTCATAGAGCGCATCGCGCCACACGACCGGCAACCGAGAGGTAGATCATGACCCGCCTTGCCAACTCCAACGCGACCCGCGACATCGCCTCGTACCTCCACCCCTACACCAACCTCAAAACCCATCAGGAAAAAGGGCCACTGGTCATCGTGAAAGGGGACGGTGTCACCGTCACCGACGATCAAGGCAACAATTACATCGATGTGATGGCCGGTCTGTGGTGCGCCTCGCTCGGCTTCCATCAGGATCGGCTGGCCGAAACGGCCGCCGACGCGATGCGCCGCCTGCCCTTCTATCACGGCTTCAACGGCAAGTCGCACGAGCCTGGCATCAACCTCGCCGAGAAGCTTCTGTCGCTCTCGCCCGTTCCCATGTCGAAGGTGTTCTTCGCCAATTCCGGTTCCGAAGCCAACGACACGGCCATCAAAATCGTCTGGTACGTGAATAATGCCCTCGGACGACCCGAAAAGAAGAAGATCATCTCGCGCACCAAGGCCTACCACGGGGTGACGGTAGCGACGGCGAGCCTGACCGGGCTGCCCGCCAATCACCGGGATTTCGATCTGCCCATCGACCGCATCCTGCACACCGATTGCCCGCACTATTACCGCTTCGCCGAGCCCGGCGAGAGCGAAGCCGATTTCGTCCAGCGTCTTGCCGGAAATCTGGAAAAGCTGATCGAAACCGAAGGTGCCGATACCATCGCCGCCTTTATCGCCGAGCCGGTAATGGGCGCCGGCGGGGTGATCCCGCCGCCCGCGGGCTATTTCGAGGCCATCCAGCCGATCCTCAAGAAGCACGATATCCTGTTCATCGCCGACGAGGTGATCTGCGGGTTCGGGCGGACCGGCAATCTTTTCGGCACCCAGACCTATGACCTCCAGCCCGATATGATCACGGTCGCCAAGGCCCTCTCCTCCGGCTATCTGCCGATTTCGGCCTTGTTGATTTCCGAGCCCATTTTCCAGGCCATGGTTAAGGAGAGCGAAAAAATCGGGATTTTCGGCCACGGATTCACCTATGGCGGCCATCCCGTGTCCTGCGCGGTAGCCCTGGAAACCTTGAAGATTTATGAGGAAATCAACATCTTAGACCATATACGCCAGGTTTCTCCGGCCCTCCAAAACGGGCTCCGAAAATTCGAAGAACACCCGCTGGTCGGCGAGGTTCGTGGCGTGGGATTGTTGGGCGCGCTGGAACTGGTCGGCGACAAGAAAACGAAAGTTCCCTTCGATCCTGCTCGGGGCATCGGCGCGTTCGCCGTGTCGAAGGCCCAGGAATATGGCGTCATCACGCGCGCCCTGGGGGACACGATCGCCTTTTCACCGCCTCTGGTGATTGACGAAGATCAGATCGACGCGGTTTTGACCGTGATAGGAAAAGTACTCGACGACACGAAGACAATGATCGACGCGAGTTAAGTGGGCTAAATCCCCAAGAACGTGCCGGCCCAAATGGACCGGGAGTCGCCAGGGAATAGAAAGGTCGCCACCAAGAGTTCGGCATTTTTATTTGCGACTCCAGCCACGGTATGGAACAAAAGGCCGGCTGCAGTGTTTTCCCGTTGAAAGCCGCCGGACGCTGGAGAAAAAACGACATGGATTACGAAAAGTTCTTTGCCGATAAGGTCGATGCCCTCAAGGCCGAAGGCCGCTATAGGGTGTTCGCGGACCTCGAACGGCAAGCAGGATCTTTTCCCCGCGCGACCAACCACCAAGGCAACGCCGTTTCCGACGTCACCGTCTGGTGTTCCAACGATTATCTCGGTATGGGCCAGCACCCGGTGGTCATCGAGGCGATGCACGAAGCGCTCGACAAATGCGGCGCGGGCGCGGGCGGCACGCGCAATATCTCCGGCACAAATCACTATCATGTCCTGTTGGAGCAAGAGCTCGCCGATCTGCACGGCAAGGAAGCGGGGCTGATCTTCACCTCGGGCTACGTCGCCAATCTGACGACGCTGAGCACCATCGGCTCGTTGATGGCGGATTGCGTCATCCTCTCGGATGCGTTGAACCACAACTCCATGATCGCCGGCATCAAGCATTCCCGCGCCGACAAGAAGATTTTCAAGCACAACGATCTTGCCGATCTCGAGGCCAAACTGAAGGAGATCGATCCGGCACGTCCGAAGATGGTGGCGTTCGAATCGGTTTATTCCATGGATGGTGATATTGCGCCCATCAAGGACATCCTCGATATCGCCGAGGCCTACGGTGCGTTGACGTTCATCGACGAAGTTCACGCCGTCGGCATGTATGGTCAGCGTGGCGGCGGTGTCGCCGAGCGCGACGACCTCATGGACCGCATCGACATCATCCAAGGAACCTTGGCAAAGGCGTTCGGCGTGGTCGGCGGCTACATTGCCGGTTCCGCCGCCATGTGCGATTTCATCCGTTCCTATGGCGACGGCTTTATCTTCTCGAGCTCGGTGCCGCCAAGTGTCGCGGCGGGCGCCCTGGCTAGCGTGAAATACGTCAAGGAACACAACGAACTGCGCGAACAGCACCAAGAGCGTGCGGCCACACTGAAAGCGCGCCTCAAGGAAGCCGGCCTGCCGGTGATGCCGTCCGTCAGCCATATCGTGCCGGTACTGGTGGGCGACGCAACGTTGTGCAAACAGGCCAGCGACGAACTGATGTTCCGCTATGGCATCTACGTCCAACCCATCAATTACCCGACCGTCGCGCGGGGCACGGAACGCCTGCGCTTTACGCCGACGCCGCTCCACGACGACACCTTGATGGACGAACTAGTGGCGGCCTTAACCGACGTTTGGAAGCGCCTCGGCCTCGACAAGGTCAAGGTCGCCGCGTAGCAATCGAAGCTCTCCCTACCGTTTTCCGCGTCCGCCATGTAATATCGGGGCCAAAGAGGTCCCGTTGACGTGTACGCCGATAACACCCTGACACCCAAGGAAGCCATCCGGCTGTGCGCCCTCGGCACGCTGGCGGGCGGCGCCATGCGCTATGACGAACTGGCCAATGCTATCCGCCATTTCATCAGCCGTATCACGGGACCGTCGCTGGAACTGATGGGCGAATCCATCGAGCTGCTGCGCTACGAAGGGCTGGTCACCGCCACCGGCGAAGATACCGAAAACGAGTCCGGAGACGGCAATACGCTCATCACCATCACCGATGATGGATGGTCGGCGCTCCATGAATTGCTGGCCGCCAACCTGCGCCCAGGGGGCAGCGACATCAACGATCTGATCATCGCCCTCAAGTTCCGTTTCCTCCACCTGCTGCCCTTGGCCGACCAGCTTGCACAAACCGACATCCTGGCCGAGGCGACGGAAACGGAATTGGGGCGGCTCGAAGATCTCAAGCGTCACCATGCCGACGATCCCGGTTTTCTGGTGGAGTGGCTCGACGAGAGCATCCGGCGCTTGGAAGAGCGGCTTGACTGGCTGTCGGGTCTCAAGACCCGCCTGTCGCCTTCAGGCAGTGCCGCGGAAGCGGGCTAATCTTCTAGAACATGTGCTGGCCGCCGGTCACCCATAACTCGGTGCCGGTGACATAAGACGAATCGTCACTGCAGAGGTAGTAGATAGCCTTGGCCACATCCTCAGGGGTACCCATACGGTCGAGCGGTATCCGCGGGATTAGCATTTCGTATTCCGGCTGGATCATGTCGGTCTCGATTTCCCCCGGACAAACCGCGTTGACCCGCACATCGAGTGACGCGAACTCGTTGGCCATCTCCCGGGTCAATGCCGACAACGCGGCCTTGGAACTGGAATAAGCCGATCCGGCAAACGGATGAATTTGATGCCCGGCGATAGACGTGATGTTGACGATCGCCCCCTGCCCCTTGCGCAAAGGTGCCGCAAAACCCCGCGCCAATTTCAGCGGCGCGATGAAATTGATCTCGAACACTTCTCGCCAGGCTTTGATGTCGCCGTTGAGAATACCCAAGCGCTCCTTGTAGGGAGTCTTAGGCGACATGCCGGCGTTGTTGACCAAGGCGTGTAACGGCGCACCATCCAGTTCCTTCGTCGCCACCTTGACGAGATTCTCGATGCTGTCGGCATCCGCCAGATCGGTCGGGATATGACAGGTCCATCGCGGGTCGCGGCCGCATTCGGCTGGGGTGTCCTCGCGCGAACAGGTGATCACCTGCCAGCCCTGGCGCATGAAATGGATGGCGGTGGCATGGCCGATCCCCCGGCTTGCGCCGGTAACGATGACCGTTTTCCGGTTTTCTTCCATCCCCAAGCTTTAGGCCAAAATTCGGTTCAGTTCCAGTTCGCAAGATGACCGACCGGTTCGGGACAGCTAAAATAGCGCAATGTGTTCCCGCTATGCCCTTTCCCAGACCCGTGACGATATCGAATTGCGTTTCGGGGTTAGCCTGCCCGTAGAATTCGCCCCCATGGCGGAAGTCCGGCCCACCAATCGGGCGTTGGTGATAGACGGAGAAAACGGCGCGCGGCTCCTGCGCTGGGGGTTCGAGGTCGATTGGGATTCGGCACCGCTGTTCAACGCCCGCACGGAAACATTGGCCGAAAAACCGACCTTCCGCGGTCATTTGCAACAACGCTGCCTCGTTCCGGCGGATGGCTATTTCGAGTGGCGTAAGGGGCCGCGCTCAAAGATCAAAACGCGGATCACTCGGAACCAAGGGGATTTGTTCGCGTTCGCGGGGCTCATGGACGGAGACCGTTTCACCATCGTGACCTGCCCGCCGGCGCCAGAGATCGCCTTCGTTCATGGCCGCATGCCGGTGATCCTGCCGCGCGACGCCGAATCGCTGTGGATTTCGGACGCCTCGTTCACCGAGGTTGCGCCGCTACTGAAACCGTACGCGGAAGTACCATTGACCGCGATGGACGCGGCCCCGCCGCCTGCGCAACAGGAACTATTCTGAAATCCGAAAAAGCCGATGTAGGTTAGTGCGACATCAGGAGCGGGATTTCGGATGCCGTGATCACGTGCCGGGTAACGCCCCCAAGGATGATCTGAATAACGCGGCTGTGGGTATAGGCCCCCATGACCAGCATGTCGGCACCTTCTTTCTGGCACTGCAATAACAATGCTTCACCCACGGCGCGGCCTGCGGGCGACACGGTCTCCTCGATGGTCTTCACGCCGTGCCAGGACAGGTACCGGGCCAAGTCCGCCGGCATCAGCCGGTTGGCGCTTTTTTCCGTCTCGAAGGACATGATGACGACCTGTTCCGCCTTCTGTAGGAAAGGCATGGCCGCCGCCGCCGCGCGGCTCGCTTCGACGCTCCCGTTCCAGGCGATGGCGATCCGCTTTCCGAAGTTTTCCGAATTCGACGGCGGTACGATGAGGACCGGCTTGCCCGTCTCGAAGATCGCGGCATGTAAGGTCATCAATGACGGACGTTCGGCGTCCGTTTCGGGGCGCCCCATAACAATGAGATCGCTGGTACGGCCGCGGCGAGCGACAAGCTCGTCCTCGCGCCCCGTTTCCTGGGCCCATGACGCAGTGACGCCGCCGCTTCCCGGACCGCGCTCGACCACGGGCAGGTTGTGCTTACCGACAAGCTCGTCATAGATCTTGCGGGCGACCGCGGATTTCGCGGTCGCATCACGGTCCGCTAACTCCATCATCTCTTCGATCATGGCGCCGGACATGCCTTCGCCGAGCAAAGGCACGGCTTCTTTCGAATCCGGCTGTGCATGAAACACATCGAGATGGGACCCGGCCTCGGAAGCCAAGCCGTGAGCAATATCAAGGACCCGCCGCCCCTGTTCCCCGCCGTCCAATGGTACTAAAATCGATCTATAGGCCATGTTTCCTCGCCGTGGCGCCCCCCCCGAGCGCGTTTTGTTTTGCCGATCATGGACTTAAGCCGAATAAAATTCAATGTCCTTCCAAAGAGTGAGGATATCACACCGAATTCCGGCCAATTTCGAAGAACAAATTTCAGACGTCGTCCCGCCGTTCCTCGATCCCTTCCGGGTCCTGATGGATGAGGACTTCGGTATTGGGAAATGCTTCTTCGACTTCGTACATGACGGCATCGGAAATTTCGTGCGCCTTCAGCAAGGACAGATCACGCGCAAGCTCGAGATGCATCTGGATAAACGAACTGGGTCCGGCGGATCGCGTCCGGATATCGTGGACATCGATCACTTCGGGATGCGCAAGGGCGATCTCGCGGATTCGCCGCCGGTCCCCTTCCGGGAATTCACGGTCCATGAGATTGTCGATGGACTGTTTCAATATTTCCGTCGATCCCCACGCCAGGTAGAAAACGATTACCATGGCCAGAATAGGATCGGCGAAGCTCCAGCCGAGATAGGTCGACAGTAGCAACGACAGAATCACCGTGCCGTTGATCAGGATATCGGCCCGGTAATGGAGCGAGTCGGCTTTCACCGCCAACGAATCGGTCCGCCGGATGACATAGAACTGGAACGCCACGAGAAGCAGCGTCATCACCGTTGCAAACAGCATGACGCCGACACCGATCAAACCGTGTTCGACCGGCTGAGGATGGATAAGGCGGTCGAGAGCCTCGAACAGCAGGAAAACACCGGATCCGGCGATAAAGGCGGCCTGTGCCAACCCGGCAAGCGGTTCGGCCTTGCCATGACCGAACCGGTGCTCCCGATCCGCCGGCTGCAACGCACTGCGCACTGCAATCAGGCTGACAATGGAGGCGCCGACGTCGAGAATGGAATCGACCAGCGACGACAACAGGCTGACCGAATCCGTCAACAACCACGCGCCGATCTTGGTGACGATCAGGATGGAGGCGACGGTCACCGACGCGTACGTCGCCATCCGCATCAACCGCGACGTGGTTTCGGACGGAATTAAGGGCGAAGACGCCGGGATCTCACTCAAAAACGCATCCTTTTCGGTCACCGGTTATGGGTAGAGACGCTGGACAGTCCATCCATCGCCAGCACGATCATAAACGATCCGGTCATGAAGCCTAAATTTCTGTTCCGCCCAGAACTCGATCCGGCGGGGAAGCAGACGATACCCCTCCCAAAACGGCGGACGCGGCACGGCGCCGACGGCAAACTTCGTGGTCTGAACGGCGATCCGCTTCTCGAGTTCGAACCGGCCTTCCAGGGGCCGCGACTGCATCGACGCCCAGGCACCGATCTGGCTCGCGCGCGAGCGGGTCGCAAAATAGGCATCGGAGATCTCGTCGCCTGCCTTTTCGACGGCGCCGTCTATCCGCACTTGGCGACGCAAGGATTTCCAATAGAAACACATGGAGGCGTGGGGGTTTTCGGCAAGCTCATGCCCCTTCCGACTCTCAGAATTGGTGTAGAAAACAAACCCGTTCTCTTCGACCCCCTTGAGCAACACCATGCGGACGGTGGGGATGCCCTCCGCCGTCGCCGTGGCGAGCGCCACGGCATCCGGGTTATAGGCTTCCTGTTTTTCCGCGTCCGCCAGCCATTCGCGAAAAAGAGCGACCGGATCGGCGCTTTCTGTCGTTAGTCTTTTATCCATTTCGGTTGGTTACGTCCTGCCACTGGGATTGGGCCTTCGAAACGCCACAATTGATAAAGATCATGGCGGCCATATGGCCGATCAGCTAAGAAAAATGGCAAATATTCGGCCAAAAACAACACCTAAGATGCCGCCAAAGCTATCGTAAAACACGCCCGAATACGAGGACTTCGACATGACATTTCACCGCCTCCTTTCCGCCCTTCTGGTCGCCGCGTTCCTGACCGCCTGCGCCGATCAGCAAAATGCCCCGAAACAGACCATCGGCACACTGCTTGGCGCCGGCGCGGGCGCCCTGCTCGGCTCACAGGTAGGGGGCGGCCGGGGCCAGCTCGCCGCCGTCGCCATCGGCGCCCTTGGCGGCGCTTTCCTAGGCAGCCAGATCGGTAAATCCATGGATGACACCGACAAGCTGAAAGCCGCCCAGGCCCAGCAAGCCGCCCTCGAAACCAATCCGACCGGCCAATCGACGGCTTGGCACAATCCTGACACGGGCCATTCGGGCCGGGTGACCCCGACGCGCACCTATGAGACGTCGCAGGGCGAGGATTGCCGCGAATACCAGCACGAGGTCATCATCGACGGCCGCACGGAAGTGGTGAAGGGAACTGCCTGCCGGCGCCCCGACGGCACGTGGCGGACCATTAACTGACGCCCTCCCCACGATTCGGCGGATAAACGGCGGGAGCCCGGCAACCCGTTGCCGATTCCCCGTCAACAGTCCTTTGGAGCGGCGGCATTCGAGGATTTTCTCGAAAAATCGCCGCTCCCTTTCTATTTTCCCTCCGGTTGGCGTATAACCTATGTAGCGACGCGACATGACGTGGCGTAACCGGAACCAACGAGGACAACATGAGCGATAACGCCGGATTGATGGCGGGAAAAAAAGGATTGGTCATGGGCGTGGCGAACGACCGTTCGCTGGCCTGGAGCATTTCCAAAATGGCCCATGCCCAGGGCGCGGAACTGGCCTTCACCTATCAGGGAGAGGCTTTGCTGAAGCGCGTCACGCCGCTGGCAAGTTCCATCGGATCGGATATCGTTCTCCCCTGCGACGTGACCGATGAAGCCAGCATCGAATCCGTCTTCGATGCGGTCACGCGCAAGTGGGGCAAGCTCGACTTCCTCATCCATGCCATTGCCTACTCGGACAAAGACGAGCTTAAGGGCAAGTATGTCGACACGACGCCGGACAACTTCACCCGGACGATGCAGATCTCTTGCTACTCGCTGACCGCTGTCTGCCAGCGGGCGCGAGCCGTCATGCCCGACGGCGGCGCTATTCTCACCCTCACCTATTCCGGGTCGGAGCGGGTAATGCCGCACTACAACGTCATGGGTGTCGCCAAGGCGGCGCTCGAGGCCAGCGTCCGCTACCTTGCCGAAGATTTGGGCGAACAGCGCATCCGGGTCAATTCCCTGTCCGCGGGTCCGATGAAAACATTGGCCGCCTCCGGTATCGGCGATTTCCGCTACATCCTCAAATGGAACGAATACAACTCGCCCCTGCGGCGCAACGTGACCGCCGAGGACGTCGGCGGCGCCGGCGTTTATCTGCTTTCCGACCTCTCGTCGGGCGTCACCGGCGAAACCCATCACGTCGACTGCGGGTACAACATCGTCGGGATGAAAGCCGTCGACGCGCCGGACATCGCCGTTCCCAATGCAAGCGGATCGGAAGCCGCCTGAGGCATGGCCGGAAACAGTTTCGGCGAGCTTTTCCGCTTCACCACATTCGGGGAAAGCCACGGACCGGCCATTGGCTGTGTTGTCGACGGGACGCCGCCGGGCATTCCGCTCGCCGAAGCCGATATCCAAACGTGGCTCGATAAGCGGAAGCCGGGCCAATCCCGTTTCACCACCCAGCGCCGTGAAGCCGATACCGTCAAAATCCTATCGGGCGTATTCGAAGGCCGCACCACGGGCACGCCCATCGCGCTGTTGATCGAGAACACCGATCAGCGCTCCAAGGATTATGACGACATCAAGGACCTGTTCCGTCCGGGCCACGCCGACTTCACCTATCAACAAAAGTACGGCATCCGCGATTACCGCGGCAGCGGCCGCGCGAGCGCGCGCGAAACCGCTTGCCGGGTTGCCGCCGGCGCCGTCGCGCGCAAGGTACTCGGCAACGGCGTTTCCATCCGTGGCGCATTGATTCAGATCGGCCCCCACGCCATCGATGCCGACAATTGGGATTGGGATCAGATCGGGCAAAACCCCTTCTGGTGTCCCGATGCCGCCATGGTCGCCAATTGGGAAAGCTATCTCGATGAGGTGCGCAAGGCGGGCTCGTCCACCGGCGCGATCATCGAGGTGATCGCCGAAGGCGTTCCCGTGGGGCTGGGCGAACCGGTATTCGACAAGGTGGACAGCGACATCGCCAAGGCGCTGATGAGCATCAATGCGGTGAAGGGCGTCGAGATCGGCGCGGGGTTCGCGGCCGCCTCGTTCAGCGGCGAAGACAACGCCGACGAAATGCGCATGGAAGGCGGTGAGCCGGAGTTCCTGTCCAACAACGCCGGTGGTGTGCTCGGCGGTATCACGACGGGACAACCCGTCGTCGCCCGCTTTGCCGTCAAACCGACCAGCTCCATCCTCACGCCCCGGCAGACCGTGACCGTCGATGGCCGCGATGCAGAGGTGTCGACCAAAGGCCGCCACGATCCCTGCGTCGGCATCCGCGCCGTACCGGTGGGCGAAGCGATGGTCGCCTGCGTCCTTGCCGATCATATGCTCCGCCACAGAGGGCAGTGCGGCTAACGCCGATCTAACTGAACCGCGCCGCGATCAGGAATTCCGTATTGCCTTCGGGTCCCTTGATGGGGCTTTCGGTGAGGCCGAGGACCGTCCAGCCGTCCAACCCGTCGAGCCAGCCGCGAATATCGGCACACACGGCTTCATGCAGCGCGGGATCGCGGACGACCCCCTTCTTGCCGACCTGATCGCGCCCAACCTCGAACTGTGGCTTGATCAGTGCCACCAGGATGCAACCGGGCGCCGCCAGGGCCATGGCCGCGGGCAGCACGGTTTTGAGGCCGATAAAGCTCGCGTCGCAACCGATGAAATCCACCGGCTCCGGGATCAAATCGGCGGTTAGCGCGCGGGCATTAGTGCGTTCCATCACGGTTACCCGCTCGTCCTGGCGCAATTTCCACGCCAATTGCCCATGGCCGACATCGACCGCATAGACATGCGCCGCGCCACGGCTCAACAGCACATCCGTAAAGCCGCCCGTCGATGCACCGACATCGATACAGGTGCGTGCAGCAACGTCGATCTTGAATTCATCGAGCGCGTGATCGAGTTTCAACCCGCCACGCGAGACCCAGGGATGGTCGCGGCCGCGCACCTCGAGCGGCGCGTCGGCGGCCAATTGGTGACCGGGCTTGTCGAGCTTGGTCTCGCCGCTAAAAACGACACCGGCCATGATCAAAGCCTGCGCGCGAGACCGCGTT
The DNA here is from genome assembly GCA_913055735.1 of uncultured Rhodospirillales bacterium. GTDB lineage: Bacteria > Pseudomonadota > Alphaproteobacteria > Rhodospirillales > UBA2165 > CAJXKD01. The sequence goes on along the minus strand of CAJXKD010000002.1, from coordinate 375,176 downwards.
TCGGCGAGCCCCCGCGCGACGAGAAGCTGATCGAGACGCGGCTTCGAGGAGGACTTTGTCTTGGAACTTGATTTCGTGGATTTGCCGCGGCGTGCCGCCGGGCGTTTGGCCATGATCAGGCGCGCGCGGGACGCGCGTCTTCGACCACCGGTTCATCCTGACCGAGGGCGGTCAGCGCTGTCGCGACGATATCGGCCGATACCAGCCCCGCCTGCTGATATTGCAGGTCCGGCTTGTCGTGATCGATGAACACGTCCGGCAGGATCAAGGGGCGAATCTTCAGCCCCGAATCGAACACGCCGTTCTCCGCCAATAACTGCATGACGTGGGATCCGAAGCCGCCGACCGATCCTTCTTCGACCGTGATCAGCACTTCGTGTTCGCGCGCCAGCCGCAGAACCAACTCCTGATCGAGCGGTTTGGCAAAGCGCGCGTCGGCCACCGTCGTCGACAGACCACGCGCCGCCAATTCTTCCGCCGCGACCAGCGATTCGGCCAGACGCGTGCCCAGGTTGAGAATGGCCACGGTCGATCCTTCGCGCAGAATGCGGCCCTTGCCGATCTCCAACGGCACGCCCTGTTCGGGAAGATCGACGCCGGTCCCCTCGCCGCGCGGATAGCGGAATGCCGACGGCCGGTCGTCAATGGCCGCCGCCGTCGCCACCATATGAACCAGTTCCGCCTCGTCCGCCGCCGCCATCACGACGAAGTCGGGCAGACATGCGAGATAGGTCACGTCATAGGACCCCGCATGGGTGGCACCGTCGGCACCGACCAGCCCCGCCCGGTCGATGGCGAAGCGCACGGGCAGCTTCTGGATGGCAACATCATGAACGATCTGATCGTACGCCCGCTGCAAGAAGGTTGAGTAGATGGCGACGAACGGCCGGTAGCCTTCGGTCGCCAAGCCTGCCGCAAATGTCACCGCATGCTGTTCCGCGATGCCGACATCGAAGCACCGATCGGGGAATGCGTCGTTGAATTTATCGAGGCCGGTGCCCGACGGCATGGCTGCCGTTACGCCGACGATCTTGTCGTCCTTCTCGGCTTCCTTGATCAACGCCTTAGCGAATACAGAGGTATAGGACGGCGCATTGGGGATCGGCTTGGCCTGCTCACCGGTCACCACATCGAACTTTGAAACCCCGTGATACTTGTCGGCCGCATTCTCGGCGGGCTTATAGCCATGGCCTTTCTCGGTAACGATATGCAGCAGAACCGGCCCCTGCTCGTCCGAATCGCGGAGGTTCTTCAACACCGGCAACAGATGTTCGATGTTGTGTCCGTCGATGGGGCCGACATAGAAGAACCCCAATTCCTCGAACAGCGTCCCACCGGTCAAGATGCCGCGCGCATATTCCTCCGCACGCCGGGCCGTCATTTCCAGGCGGCGGGGAAACTTGCTCGCCATTTCCTTGGCGAAGTGGCGAATCGACCGGTACGGCTTCGACGAAATCAGACGCGAGAGATAAGCGCTCATCGCCCCCACCGCCGGCGCGATAGACATGTCATTGTCGTTGAGGATGACGACCAGACGGCTGTCCATGGAACCGGCGTTGTTCATCGCCTCGTAGGCCATGCCGGCACTCATGGCGCCGTCGCCGATGACACTGATGACGTTGTTGCTGCCACCGCTCAAATCGCGCGCCACCGCCATGCCGAGCCCCGCCGAAATGGACGTGGAGCTATGCGCCGCGCCGAACGGGTCGTATTCGCTTTCCGTCCGTTTGGTGAAACCCGACAAACCGCCACCCTGCCGCAGGGTGCGTATACGGTCGCGGCGCCCGGTCAGAATTTTGTGAGGATAGGCCTGATGGCTGACATCCCAGATCAGCCGGTCGCGCGGTGTATCGAACACATGGTGCAGCGCTACGGTCAGCTCGACCACGCCGAGGCTCGCCCCCAGGTGTCCGCCGGTGATGGAGACCGTATCGACGGTCTCCGTCCGCACTTCTTCGGCCAACTGCTTGAGCTGGTCGAGCGAAAAATCACGGATTTCGCTGGGATCGGTAACGGTGTCCAGAAGAGGTGTTTTGGTCATACGACGCTTGGCCTATTGAATCCGGTTGCAGGCGTTGTGTTCAAAAGACAATCGCGAACCTACCAACTGGCCGGCCCGCCTAACCCCCTTAAGTTATTGATTTCCCCATTATTAGCCCCTATCGGCGCCGTTTGACAACAAATTCCGCCAAATCGCACAAGGGCTTGGCCCGGTCGTCAAAGGGGGCCAGATGTTGAATGGCCTGCTCGGCCAGCATATGGGCCTGCCCCCGCGCGCGCTCGGCCCCCAACAGCGAAACGAAGGTGGCCTTTCCCGCCGCCTCGTCCTTGCCGGCCGCCTTGCCCAACTCCGCGGCATCTCCCTCCACATCCAAGAGGTCGTCCACGATCTGGAACGCGAGCCCAAGGTCGTGGGCATAGGCGCTCAGGACGTGCACTTGGTGCTCGGAGGCCCTGCCAAGGATGGCCCCGGCGATACAGGAGAAATTAATCAGATCCCCTGTCTTCATGCGCTGCAGGCGTGTGATCTCAGGGACCCCGAAATCGTGATCGGCAGCCACCAAGTCGATCATTTGCCCGCCGACCATCCCATGGGCGCCGACCGCCTTGGACAGCTCGGCAACCAGCTTGATCCGAATATCCGGACTGGGATGGGTTTCGTCGCCCGCTAGAACCTCGAACGCGAGGGTCAAAAGCCCGTCGCCAGCCAGGATGGCCGTGGCCTCGTCGAACTGGACGTGGCAAGTCGGTTTGCCGCGCCTCAAATCGTCATCGTCCATGGCCGGCAAATCGTCATGAATTAAAGAATAGGTGTGCACCATTTCGACTGCCGCCGCGGTACGCACCGCGTGCGCGCGGTCGACATTGAAGATTTCCGCGCTGTTGATGACCATAAAGGGACGGATTCGCTTGCCGCCCGCCAACGCCGAGTAGCGCATCGCGTCGAGCACCCGAGATTCGGGACCTTCGCCTTCGGGGATAAGTTCGTCGAGCGCGTCGTCGGTTAGACGGGCCGATTCCGCCAAAGCGTCTTCGAATTGTCGCAAGGGAACCTCTAATCCAGATCGGCGGGCTCGACGGCAATGTCGCCGGCCTGGTTAACGGTAATTTTCTCAATGCGTTGCTTCGCTTGTTTAAGCTTCTCCTCGCATTGTTTTTTAAGGGCGGTTCCACGCTCATAGGCATTGATCGCCTGATCGAGGCTACCGCCTCCTTCCTCCAGCTCGCTAACGATCCGCTCCAGCTCGGCCAGCGCCTCCTCGAAGCTCATTTTCTTGACGTCAGCGGCTTTTTGCTCGGCCATGGAGAATTCCTGTTGCGAGAGTTTCTGATTGAGAGTGACGTTGGCCGGAGTTTACGACCCCGCACCCCAAATGAGCAAGGTTGGTGGGCGAGGTTGATGCTTTCCCTACGCTTTCATGAGCGCGGCGACATGAACGGCCACGCAGTCACCAAGCGCCTCGAGGTCGTATCCGCCCTCGAGGGTCGAGACCAATCGGCCATCGCAATGGCGTGCGGCGATATCCGCCAGTTTCTCCGATACCCAGCCAAAGTCGTCGGTCGTCACCTGTAATTGGCACAAAGGGTCGCGGATATGCGCATCGAAGCCCGCGGAAATGAAAAGCATATCCGGCGCAAAGTCCTCCAACGCCGGGAAAATCGTTTTTTCGTAGGCGGTACGGAACTGACTGCTGCCGCTGCCCGGCGGCAACGGCACGTTGACGATATTGTCGCCAATCGATTCGGCGCCGGTCCCAGGATAGGCGGGGAACTGATGACTAGACGCAAAGAACACGTTTTCGCGGCCGATGAACGCGTCCTGCGTGCCGTTGCCGTGATGAACATCGAAATCCACGACGGCCACTTTGCCGATTCCGCAGGCCCGTTGCGCATGCAACGCTCCAATTGCCACGTTGCCGAACAAGCAGAAGCCCATTGCCTGGCTGCGTTCGGCATGATGCCCGGGCGGACGTACCGCGCAAAATGCGTTCCCGATCTCCCGTGAGGCTACGGCTTCGGTTGCCGCACACAGCGCACCGGCCGCGCGCAATGCCGCTTCTCCCGATGCCGGTGACAAAATCGTATCGGGATCGAGGGCGTGATACCCGCTTTGGGGGACGCTGGAAAATACCCAATCGAAGTAAGCGGCGTCATGGACGCGTTCGATCCAGGCGCGCTCGGCTTTGGCCGCTTCGCGATGCACCAAGTCATCGAATTCTGCCTCCTGCAGCGCCTTCAGCACCGACCGCAGCCGGTCCGGGGATTCCGGGTGGCCGGGGCCAGGCTCATGATCGATGCAGACAGGATGCGTGTAGAGTGCGGTGGCCATGCGATCGCCGATGCCTAGAAACCTTGTTTGTTAACGTTTTACGGTCGAATTCTTCAACGAGTTGTTACCAACCGTTAATTTTCATGTATTGCCTGAAGCCCGCTATTTCTCTACTTTTTCCGCCATAAAATCAAAGGTCTTGTTTTCAGGGAATGCGGGCGCTTTGGACCTCTTTGGACGAAGGGGAGGCCGCCAGCTCAAATAGCGGAAATTGACGACGGAATTTAGCGTGGACGTCGTTTTAGAACGTGGAATCGCGCTTGCCTTCCTAGATTGACTATTATTCGGGCCGTTGGAACGGGATTCCTGGGCCGGAGGAAACAGACTTGAAGCTCATCCCCCTGCACCTTTTGCCGGCCTTGTTTGCCGCCTTTTCGGCCGCCGCCATCCTGACAACCGGACTGCCCAAACAAGCCGGTGCGCAACGTGCGCCAAATCCGCAAGCCGGGGCCATTATCCAAAGCCTGAGCGACGACGAGCGGCAAAAATTCTTTGCCATGAGCCCCGAGGAAAAACGAAAGTTTATTCAGCAAAGGCTGGCGCAAGGCGGTGCCTCCAACGGAAGCGGCGGGCGTGGCGCGCAGGCGGGTCCAAATAGCGGCGGCGGGCGACCAGGTGGTGGCCCCGGGGGTGGAAGGTTTCCGCCCCCCCTCGTCGAACTAGCCAACGTCGAACGCGAGGTGTTATTTCAGACGATTCCCATCACCGGGCGGTTGGTGGCGACGCAGAAAAGCACGATCGCGTCACGTATCACGGGCCGCATTTCAAACGTCCTGGTGGACGTCGGTGACCGCGTCGAGAAAGATCAGGCACTTGCCGAAATCGAGTTGGGCCGGTTCAAACTCGAAGCCGATTTGAAGGGCGCGGAAGTCGTTCAGGCGCGCGCCAAGTTACGCTCTACCGAGGCCCAGGTAGATTTCCTCAAGCAGGAGCTGAAGCGCCTGGAGGGACTTCGTAGCTCGGCAGCCTTCAGCCAAGCACGCTATGAAGACAAGAAACAGGAAATCGTCAAAGCCCAAACCGCGGTAGACGAAGCAAAAGCGTCTCTTACGCGCGCGCAGGCGGCATGGGATCTGGCCAAACTGGACGTCAACGACGCCGTCATCCGCGCGCCCTTTGCCGGTGTCGTGACCTTGCGCAATGTGTCGGCGGGCGCCTTCGTTAACGGTGGGTCCGCAATTCTCACCTTGCTCGACGACCGAACGCTGGAAGTCGAGGCGGATATTCCCTCTGACCGCCTCGGTGGCCTGGAGCCGGGAAACAAGGTCACGGTTCTTTTAAACCGTGGCGACGAAGGGATCGACGCGACCGTGCGCGCCATCGTTCCCGATGAAGACCCTCTTGCACGTACACGCGCGGTACGTTTGACGCCCGACTTTGGCAGCAAAGCCAGCAATGTCGTCGCCAACCAAAGCGTTACGGTCGCCGTACCCCGCGGAGAACCCCGCGAGGTGATCTCGGTTCCCAAGGATGCCATCGTCAATCAGCAAACCGGTCCTGTAGTCTTCGTTTTTCAAGATGGCCGCGTCCGCCCCGCGCAAGTCCGGATTGGCGATGCGTTCGCGAGTAAGTTCGAGATATTGTCTGGCTTGACGCCGGGACAGCAGGTTGTTGTCCGCGGCAACGAACTTCTGCGGCCCGGCCAACCGGTGCGGGTAGCGCCCTCGGACGATGATCAAGATACGTCCCCGCCTCCCGGCATGGGCAACGGCGCGGGCAGCCCGGCTGCGGGCCCAATCCCGCAAGCCCGATCCGTCATTCAGAACCTGAGCGACGAGGAGAGGCAAAAGTTTTTTGCCCTTTCCGGCCCCGAGAAGCGCGCCTTCATCGAAGAAAAACTCCGTCAGCAACAAGATACGGGTCGGGAAAAGGTCGGCACCAGCCGCCCCATGCCGGGCGCCGCCATGGCGGCCGAGCCCCCCACCGGCAGGGTAGGACCACCGCCTGCGGTCCGCGCCATTATTGAAAGCCTGGGTCACGAGGAACGCCAAAAATTCTTCTCCCTTGGCGATGAGGAACGTCGTGCCTTTATTCGGGAAAAACTTCAGCAACAGAGCGGCGGGTGATCCGGTCCGTCTCGGCGTGAGAAAAAGCCATGCCTCTCATTAGTCTCGCCATTAAACGTCCGACGGCCGTTATCTCGGTCGTTCTGATGATCGTCCTCGCCGGTTTCGTCGCGCTTCGCGCGATTCCCATCCAACTTACGCCCGACACACGGAAACCGACGCTGACCATCTTCACGTCCTGGCCCGGCGCGTCGTCCTTGGAAATCGAGCGGGAAATTACCAATCGTCAGGAGGATGCCCTCAAAGGTGTCGAGGGTCTCGAAACGATCGAGAGCAGTTCGCGGGACAGCGGCAACCGGATTTCCATGACATTCGCTGTCGGCACCAATATGGACCGGGCGTTGATGCTGGTGAGCAACCGGCTGACCAACGTTAGCGGTATTCCGGACGAAGCGGGCACACCGCGTATCCGAACGCGCGACGCCGAGGACAACCCGATTGCCTGGTTCTCCGTGAATACCCTGCCGGAAAACAAAAACCCCATCTACTCCTATGGACGCCTACTCGAAGATGTGGTTCGCGACCGGCTCGAACGGCTAACCGGCGTCGGCCTGGTCAATGTTTGGGGCGGCCGGCAGCACGAGCTGCGGGTGATCATCGACCCCCAGCGCATGGCCCGCTACGGCCTCACAATCACCGAAGTCGCGAATGTCATGCGCGGTGCCAATGCCTCCATCTCGGCCGGCGACGTCGAAGAAGGCAAACGCCGCTACGTCGTGCGGACGGACAACGAGCTTTCGACGATCGACCGGATCAACGAATTGGTTCTGCGGTCCCGGGTCGATGCGGCAACCGGACGGATTTCCCGGGTCACCGTGGCGGACGTCGCCAAGGTCGAATACGAACTGGTCGAAGAAGACACCCAAATCCGCAGCAACGGCGCGGAATCGATCGTTGTTAACGTGATTCGCGATACGGGCGTCAATGTCATCGAGGTGATGGAGCGGATCAAGGCCGAGGTCAAAGAACTTAATGACGGCCCGCTTGCAGATGCCGGTCTCGTGATGACCCAAGTCCATGACGATACCGACTACATCAATTCGGCAATCGATCTCGTACAGCAGAACATCGTTTTCGGCGGCATACTTGCCGCCATCGTACTGCTGGTGTTTCTGCGTTCTATCCGCGCAACGTTGGTCATCACCATGGCCATTCCGGTCTCGATTGTCGGCGCGTTTGTCGCCATGGCCGCACTGGGACAATCCATCAACGTGATTTCGCTTGCCGGTATAGCCTTTGCCGTCGGCATGGTGGTGGATGCGGCCATCGTCGTCCTCGAGAACATCTACCGGCTGCGTCAGATGGGTCACTCTCCTGCCGAAGCGGCGCTGCGCGGCGCCAGTCAAGTTTGGGGCGCGATTTTCGTTTCCGCCATGACCACCGTAATGGTGTTCGTGCCGATCCTCGTCATGAAGGACGAAGTCGGGCAACTGTTTCGCGATATCGCGGTGGCAATTTCCGTCTCCGTCGTGCTGTCGCTAATCGTCTCGATCACGGTCATTCCGTCACTTGCGAACCGCATGCTTCGTAAAGGCATCAAAGAAGGCGAAGACGCTCTCAAATTGCCGATCATCGACCATTTCGCCCATGCTTTCCGCGCCTTCGTCATGGGCTACACCAAGGTCGTCATCCGCAGCAAAACCATCTCTGTTGTGGTCGTTGCCATTATCTGCGGCGTTGCCGGCGTCGCGACCTGGGCGTTCCTCCCGAAGCTCGAATATCTACCGGAAGGCAACCGCAATCTGATCATCGCGCGGATCATGCCGCCCGTCGGCTATAACCTGAACGCCATCGTGCAAATTGCCGAAAAGGCTGAAAGCCAGATCCGGCCCCTGCTCGGCTCCGCTGGCGATGAGGAGGCGGACCGCAACGGACCGCCGCGCATCGAGCGTTTCTGGTTCATCATCCGGCGCGGATTCACCTTGGCGTCGGCGGCAGCTGTCGATCCGACACGGGTTGGCGAACTGATACCCATCATACAGCGAGCGATCTTCGCCGAACCGGGCAGCCGCGGATTTGCCATTCAAACGTCCATCTTCGGGCGAGGTTTTGGAGGTAACCGCAATATCGACTTGGATATCGTGGGTCCCGATCTCGACAACATTGTCAATGTCGCGTCCCGGGCGCAGCAACTGATCAATCAGGTCTTTCCGCGAAGCGAGGGGCACCAGTCGCGCGCCACCCCAGGCCTGCAAATTCTATCACCGGAAATTCGTGTTCTGCCGGACCCGCAGCGGCTGGCCGACAACGGCCTGAGCGCGCGCGATCTCGGACAGGCCATCGACGCTTTCAACGACGGCCTGAAGGTCGCCGAAGTAACCGTCAACGGGAAGCTAACCGACCTCATGATCCGAGGGCCTTATCGCCAGATCGGTGAAACCCAAGGAATCGAGAGCATCCCGGTGGTTACGCCCAAAGGTCAAATCCTGTTAGCGAGTTCCCTGTCCAAAGTGGAAGTAACCTCCGGTCCCAACGAAATCCGGCGCCTCGACCGGGAGCGTGGCATCACGATCAACATTACGCCATCGCAGACAATGCCCCTGGAAGTTGCCATGGAGAAAGTCCGCGAAGAGATTTTCAAGCCGCTTGAGGCTGAGGGGCTTCCCTCCGGCATTCGGCTAAAAATGTCCGGCACGGCCGATGCCTTGGAACGCACTTTCGACAGTATGCTGATTAATTTGTTGTTAGCGTTGTTGATCGTCTATCTGGTGATGGCGATCCTGTTCGAGAGTTTCATCTATCCGTTGATCATCATGTTTTCGGTGCCGTTGGCGACGGCGGGCGGCGTCGCGGGCTTGGCTGTTCTCAATATGTTCATCTTACAGCCGCTCGACATGTTAACCCTTTTGGGCTTCGTTATCCTTATCGGCATCGTCGTAAACAACGCAATTCTCCTTGTGCATCAGACACTTGTGCATATCCGGGAGGAAGGAATGGCAGTCGTAGACGCTATTCTCGAGGCCACGCGAAATCGACTAAGGCCAATTTTCATGTCGACGCTGACGAGTGTATTCGGCATGCTACCACTTGTACTTGTTCCGGGGGCTGGATCCGAACTCTATCGTGGTCTGGGTTCGGTGGTGGTAGGCGGCCTTGCACTGTCCGCCGTATTGACCTTGTTGATCATACCACCGCTTCTGGGACTGTTTGCTGCCGTCCTCGAGTCAAAGAAGGTACGCCTTGGACTCGCGACACCGGCGGCACCGGCCGAATAAGAATGAAGCGGTAGGGTTGTGGCTGAAGACGACCGACACACGGGGAGAGAACGAAACCGCATCCCAGGCATTGCCGGCTTGGGAGCCGATGCTGTCGATTTCCAGTCGGAAACCGGGAACAAGTCCAGGCAAGTGATCATGCGGCGCACAGACCGTGACCGCAGTCGCCGTTCCGATGCCGAAGTATCGACGGCAACCATCGAGGAACATTTGCGCTGCTTGAAACGAGCCCTTCTCGTGAACACGCCGAATATCGTTCGATATTCCCGGGAAATTAGTGGTCCGCACGCACAGACGGTGTACTACCTTTCGCACACAATCCATACCGAGGCGGAACGTGAGAATTATCTCACCAAAATGAAACTTGCCTATGCGATCTCCCCCCATTTCGTGAGTGAATCCACAGCCATTCGCATCATCAATGCCTTTGTCGACAAAGGGTTTCTGTTCGAAGACGGGAACGGCACAAGTGGCCGGGGCCGGGCAAAAACATTACGGCCTACGCCTAAATTCTACCGGTCCTATTTCAAGACACTGGAAGGCATGGCAAAAACATTTGCCCACTATGGCTTTAGCCATTCGGAAGAAAAGGTTCAGTTGGCCGATATGATCCTTTTGACCGCCCGGGACGGAACGATCATGCTGGCACATTCGCAAAAAGGATTTTTCGGGTATGAACTCGAAGAAATTACGTCGAAGTCGCTTTTTGACGTAATCGCCCCAGAAACTATCGAAAATTATTCCGGTTTACCGGCCTTTACCGAGTTTTTTGAGCGCGTGTTCGACCGGCTGGTAGAGCGGGACAACCGGATTTCAGCCTTTTGGTCCATCATTCATGCTGACGGAAATCCTTTTCCCACCAATGTCGAAATGCGAATTGGCAGACAACTAAGCGGCCAGCAAACCCTGCGTTTGTCACTTTCCTCGCTTACTTAGCTATCAATTTGACAGTTGAAAATGTTGCCGCTTCACGCGCGGTAAAATATTCATGTAACATACCGTTTCCTCTAAAGGTTGCGGAACACCCCGAAGACGGCGCGCAAAGATCGTTGGGGGCGTCCAGCAGCCGGAGACGGTTGAAATAGCAGGAAATGGGGCGGATATGAAAGCCGACGTGCTCCGGAATAATGCTGACGCGGCCAGCAGCCTACTCAAGACCATGGGAAACCCCCATCGCCTGATGATTTTGTGTCATCTCGCGCACGGTGAACGGTCAGTTGGCGAGTTGGAAAGGGAACTGGAACTGAGCCAGTCCGCCCTCTCCCAGCATTTGGCACGCCTACGGAAGCAAGGGCTGGTCCAAACCCGCCGCAAAGCACAGATGATTTTCTATTCGCTCGCGGGCGGCGGCGAAGCCTTGGCGGTTATCGAATTACTATCTCAGTTATTCGACGTCGGCGAGCCCATACAGCAACTTCCAGAAGAGCGCCGCGCGGCGGCCACCTAAACGCCCATCTCTACACTCAGTGGACGCTCGCTTCGCGCTTTATCCAGAGCAGCTCTTGTTTTATGACGCTGAGGTTCCGGGTGTCCGGCGTGCGTAGGACATCCGTTATGATCTCGACACGAAGCGCCTCGGGCAGCCGAACCAGGTTTTCCAGAAACAGGAATTTGATCGACGGTCGAACGGATTCGGATGTCAGAATCCCCATCACCAGCCGCTTACGGATATCCAAACGCAGGTTGCCCGCCTCGGAAAGCTCGAAAAAGTCGTCAACGAAGCATCTCGGCTCCATCGTCCCTTCCATAAGCGCCCGTAAATTGCGCTTGAGAGCATCCATGTATTGCTTGCGGCTCATATTGACGAAACGAGACGCGCTTCGCCGCACCCTGTTGACAACCTCCGGATCGAAATCGTGCTCGGTTACGAGATCGATGCATTTCCGGACAACCGAATGTTTGGAGGTCTCACCCAACATTTCAAAAAGATTGGAGACCAGCTGCCGGTCGCGCGCCTTGGGCGCCATGCGTACGGCGGCTGCGATAGACATCGGCGAGTCCGGATCGCGAACCGCCACAATGGCGAGCGGCATCGGATCTTCAAATGTCTGCAGGTCGATCTGAGGATTCAGCAGGTGTTCCGGCATCAGAAGCCGATGCGACTCGTCGAGCAGTATTAGCGGCTGCTTAGCTGCATAGGATTGCTTGAGTTGCAACGCTAGCTTCAAGCCGGATTGAGTCAAACCGAAACGGTCGGTCATGATGTTCGTCCGAGTGCCTCAAACCTGGTTTTGACGGAAGCCCGCGCCTGGTGACTCTAATTTTTACTTTTTTAAAACTATTTACTTCTGTCTTTATTCATACGTTCAAACGATTTCAAAATCGTTATCACGAAGAACTGACATCTCAACTAAATAAATTTGTGATCTTTATTTATTTTCTGTTACTAAGGAAATGTAGCGCAAATGCGTGGATATTTGATTAAGTGAATGCCGGTTCATGATAGGGCACTCGTTCCCCTACCCGGCGTCCACGTCCGAGGCCGACCGCATAAGGTAAGCGCGCAATGATGCGGCGGGATTAGGTGGGAAGGAAAGAATTGGGTGCTACTAGAGTGAGTCTTTTATATCACAATATATAGTAATTATACCTATATGTCGTATTCACCCCGTTGACCCGACTACATCTATTGTCTAACAATCCTTCGCAACAAATAAAACAAACGGGCGCCGCAACGGAAAAATTGTTGTCGGCCTCGGCACTCCCGGGAGGGAAAACGATGCTGTTGGAGTGCGAGAGATGTACACGGTCTACTACAGGGAAAACGGCGCCTCGAAGGATTTGAAGGTCGAAACGGTGTCGGCACCAAGCTCATCGGCCGCAAGACAGATTGCGGAGCTTCGCCTCCGTAACAGCCGGATCGTCGAGATCAGAGAAATGTCCCGCGCGTCTGAGCGCCCCAGCTTTCCCGATGCCAGATTCATTCGGGGAGAGTTTCGCCCCGTAGACCATTACGACGACATCACCTAACCGTCCCTCCTCAACACAATCTGTTCGATCGGTGCAAAGTCGATTTGCGCCACATGGCAAACGGCCACGCGTATTGCGTGGCCTTTTATTTGGCGCGACAATCAACTCCGGAGGGAGAACAACTCAGGAACGAATAGCATGCGGATCGGCATCGATCTCGGCGGCAGCAAGATAGAAGGGATCGCTCTCGACAGCGGCGGCGAGGAACGTGCCCGCAAACGCATCCCTGCACCGAGGGGAGATTACGCCCGCACGGTCCAAGCGGTCGTTGGATTGGTTCTCGATTTGGAGCGGCAGGTAGGCACCAAAGGATCGGTCGGCGTCGGCATCCCGGGGACCCTGTCATCGCAAACCGGAAAGATCAAAAACGCCAATTCCACGTGGTTGATCGGCCACACTCTGGACAAAGATCTATCGGCAACCTTGGAACGCCCGGTCCGACTGGCCAACGACGCCAATTGCTTTGCATTGTCGGAGGCTACTGACGGCGCCGGTACCGGCGTCGGCGTCGTTTTCGGTGTTATCCTCGGTTCGGGGGTCGGCGGCGGTATCGTCGTCGATGGCGCCCCACTCACCGGCGTAAACGCCATTGGCGGCGAATGGGGACACAATCCCCTTCCCTGGGCCACCGGCGCCGAGCAGCCGGGCGTCGCCTGCTATTGCGGACAAAGAGGCTGCATCGAAACATTTCTTTGCGGCGACGGCCTGCGACGGACCTACGCGGAGATCTGCACCGGCATTTTCGGCGACCCGGCCACGCCCATTTCCGCCGCCGAAATCGCGAGCGCCGCCAAATCAGGCGACGCAAAAGCAGAAGAATCCATCGTTCTGTATGCAGACCGGCTGGCCCGCGGACTCGCTTCGGTCATCAACATCGTTGATCCCGATGTTATTGTCCTTGGCGGCGGTCTCTCGAATATTTCCACCCTCTACGATCTCGTCCCGGGGAAGTGGCACCAATGGATTTTTAGCGACCACGTCCAAACGCACTTACGGCCAAATCGTCACGGAGACTCCAGCGGCGTCCGCGGTGCCGCCTGGCTGTGGCCGGACAGCGCCGGTATCGGAGCAGGCAACAATGACTGAATTCTCCGATCAAGAAGTCTCTGGCGTCGCGCGGACCCTTTGCCGGGACTGTGCGGCCACTGTGCCGGCCGGCGAGCGGCGCTGTTCGTCTTGCGGCTCGCCACGGCTGATTTCCCACCCAGAATTAATGGGCCTCTCTATCGCGCATATCGATTGCGACGCCTTCTATGCATCGGTGGAGAAACGGGACAATCCCGAACTCACCAACAAACCGGTCATCGTCGGTGGAGGCCGGCGGGGCGTGGTATCCGCTTGTTGCTATATCGCGCGAACCCGGGGCGTACGTTCCGCCATGCCTATGTTTCAGGCTTTGAAAGCTTGCCCCGACGCCGTCGTCATCCGGCCGAATATGGAAAAATACCAGCGCATCGGTGGCGAGATCAAAGCAATGATGCGGGACACGACCCCGGCCGTCGAATCCATCTCCATTGACGAAGCTTTCCTAGACCTCGGCGGAACAGAAACGCTTCACCACAGCAGCCCGGCGCAAACCTTGATCAAGCTGATCAAACGGATCGAGACGGAGACCGGCGTCACAGCCTCGGTCGGCCTGAGCTACAACAAGTTCCTCGCAAAAATGGCCTCCGACCTCGATAAACCGCGCGGCTTCGCTATCATCGGACGCACCGAAGCGATCGCGTTCCTGACACCGCGCCCGGTTTCCGCCATCTGGGGCGTCGGCAAGAGCCTGTGTCAGCGTCTCGACCGGGACGGTCTGAAAACCATCGGACAATTGCGCCGTCTCGATGAACGGGAGCTTGTCGCCCGCTACGGCAAAATCGGAGCGCGTCTCGCACACTTGTCGCGGGGCGAGGACAACCGACGCGTCGGCGAGGGCCGCGCCACCAAAAGCATCTCTTCGGAAACGACGTTCGCGCAGGACATCCGGGATGCCGACAGGCTTGAACGGCGGTTGTGGCCGCTGTGCGAGGAAGTCGCGCGCCGCCTGAAGAAGCAAGGCCTCGCTGCCGGCGGCATCACCTTGAAGATGAAAACCTCGAAGTTCCGGATCATTACCCGGTCGCGGCAACTGGATCAGCCGACGCAGCTCGCGCAAATCCTCTTCGATGCCGCCACGCCATTGGTCAAGGAACTTGCCGATGGTCCGTCATACCGGCTGATCGGCATTGGCGCGGCCAAGCTGTGCGACGCCGACGCCGCGGACCGGCCCTCCTTGATCGATACCCGCGTTCAATCCATTTCGCGGGTGGAAAGCGCCATCGATATGGTGCGGATGAAATTCGGCACCCCCGCGATTCGGCGGGGCCGATCGCTGATCAAAGACTGAGCCTGGTCAGCAATTGGGCGGTGGCAATCGTTCGAATTTGTCGATCCGCGCCTCGATGACGTAATCGTCGAAATCCTGCACGACGCGATAGACGATGCCTGTCTCATCGAAATCGACAACAAGCTCAAACGACGGCGTTTCGGTTTTGTCGCGTGTCGGATAGTAAGCCATACGTGCGCGCCACTTGGGGTGAGCTTCCGTTTCGGCCGCACTCTCCCCTTCCAGCGGATGAATCAACGCGCTCACCAGAAACGGGTTATCCAGACTTGCCCCATCAAACAGAACGCGGCCGAGATGAGTCTTCCCCGCCTGCGCAGTGTCGATAAGCGCCCTCAGGTGAGCCGACGGGAAAATGGTCTTTACAGGCAGGTCCGCCGTAAAAGCCCGTGGGGCAGTAAACTCGGCGATCCCGCTATTCTGTTCGGCGACAGCGACGCCTTTTATTTCCTGAACTTTTTCGCCGGCCCCGGATTCTTCGACACGAAACCGGAAACCGGAACCGTCTTTTGCCTCCCAGGTCGACATGGTCCGGACGTTTTCGACCTCTGGTCCTTGGGCGTACCTCAGCCGAAGATAGACCTTGGTATCCATTCCCCAGCCGTCGCAGGTATCCTTGAAATCATAGAGCATGGCGCCACGGGCGCCGACGATCGCCGCCGTTCCACCCGACTTGGCAAGGAACATCGAGTAGGTCGCGCGATGTTGAACCAGTTCGGCCCCGAAGGCCGCCCCTGACACTACGTTTGAAACCAGGGCCGCAATCAAGCCGCCGGCAACCGTTTTGGATGCCCATCGGCGAGACCTAATTTTCTGTGCCGTCATGTCAACCGCACCACTCCTACTCGAAACCGACTGTACCGGAAGCATGGCGTCCCTCAAATGACCAAAATCGCGGATGCATTCACGTTGCCGATAGCTGAGATACCCTCGCGAAAGATGGCGCAGAACACCGATCGGCACATTTTGCCGGGTCGTCCTCATGTTGCCCATTAAGAAATGAAGAAACCATTGGTTTTCTCACACTTCGGGATGGCACGCCCCTTGCGTCAATGCAGCCGTAACGCCACGCGGCTACCGTCTGGAAGACAGATGAATACCATTGATAAAAAATTAGGGATGAAGGGTGACATCCATTCGATCCTTGATAGGCTGGCCGATCTCATCGATACGGCGATGACGGCCGATGGTGGCGCGTTTGTGGACGTGGAAATCGCATGCGATGAAATGCGCCGCGCTCTCGGCCAACTGCGGTTATTCGCCGACAAGACCGATACACAGTTAACCGAGCTTGCAACCCAGGTCGCGGAAATGCGCAGCCTCGCCACCCGCGACCCGCTGACGGGCATTTTCAACCGGCGTGGCTTCGAATACGAGCTCAACCGCACCATGGCCACGCATCGCCGCTCGGGTGAGCATGGCGTGCTTGTCATGGTGGATTTGGACGGCTTCAAGCTCGTCAACGACACCTACGGCCACGCCGCCGGCGATGAAGTGCTGTGCCGGGTAGCGCAGATCCTTCAGGACAATATTCGCGAATCAGACGTTGTCGCCCGTATGGGCGGTGACGAGTTCGCCGTGTTGCTTGCGGGGGCAAGCCGGTCGCAAGGTCTCGTGCGTGCCGAAGAGCTGAACCGCCAACTCAACAACGCGTTTGCACAATGGAATGGCCGTATGCTGGCATTGAGCGCCAGCCTCGGTTTCCAAGCATTCGGTCCCAACGATACCGCGAACAAAGTTCTACAACGCGCCGACGCCGCCATGTATCGGATCAAGAAAATCAAATGCCCAAAGGACGGCGGACGGCCGCCTAAAATCGATTCCGAGTCAGCTACCGTGGAAGACCTGCGTGCGGATTGAGCCTCTCCTCCGTATCTCGCGAGCAAAATTCATCGGCCCTCTTGCCCGTCCCCTGGCGGAGCGCCGAGCGGCAAGCATGGCCGCAGCCATCGGCGGCCGTATCATTATCGATGGTGACGATATCCGGATCGTCGAACCGCTGGACAAGCGGCTCGCCGCCATCGCCGACAACTACGAATTAAGATCGATGACGCCCCGGCAAATGGTCGATTTCAGCTGGGAGCTCCACAAAGAAGGTTTCCTCACCGACGAGGAATACGCAGCACTGTCCTTTCAGCCGGAACTTATGCACAATTTCGATCGAACTGTCGGCGCCCTGACCGGTGAAAAAGCGGCACCCGATCGCCCCCGCGATTATACAGCCATTTGGCGGGATCGATTGGCGTTCGAAGAGACGCATCTCTCCCACGATCCCGTCGTTATCGAGCGGACACGCAAGATCGTCAGGATGTTGGAAGATATCAGCGAGTTTCAGCGAGACACGACCGGTAGGAATGCCGAACCGAACGCATTGCCTAGCAAAGCGCTATCGACTTTGCCGTTATCGCCCGCCTTCGCCGGCCCGTAACCGGCATCGCACACGAACGATTGGGCAGCCTACTCCGCCGCGTCCCGTTTCTTGGGCTTCGGCAAATCGGCCTTGATATGGAGTTCTTTGTAACGCTCGGGTCCGATCGGCGCCGGCGCGTCGAGCATGAGGTCCTGTGCCTGCTGGTTCATCGGGAACAGGGTAACCTCGCGGATATTGGGTTCGTCCGCCAGCAGCATGACGATACGGTCGATACCGGGCGCCGAGCCGCCGTGCGGCGGCGCGCCATATTTGAACGCGTTGAGCATGCCGCCAAACTGGGCTTCGACGTCTTCCTTTGAATAGCCGACGATCTCGAAGGCTTTGTACATGATGTCGGGCCGGTGGTTCCGGATCGCCCCGCTCGAAAGTTCCACACCGTTGCACACGATGTCGTACTGGTAGGCCAGCACATCCAGCGGATTGTCGCCTTCCAGCGCCAAAAGCCCGCCTTGCGGCATGGAAAACGGGTTGTGGCTGAACTCGATCTTGCCGGTCTTCTTGTCCAATTCGTACATGGGATAGTCGACGATCCAGCAGAACTTGAAGGTGTTCTGCTCCAGCAGTTCCAATTCGTCGCACACCCGGGTGCGCACGACACCGGCAAATTCGGCGGCTGCGTTTTCTTCCTTGTTGGCAACGAAAAAGACGGCATCGCCATCGTCCAAACCGGCCGCATCGCGGATTGACCGGATGCGCTCCGGTTCCAAGTTGCGGGCGATAGGTCCCTTACCCTCGCCGCCTTCAAAAACAATGTATCCGAGACCGCCTTGGCCTTCGTCACGCGCCCAATCGTTGAGCTTGTCGAAGAAGCTGCGTGGCTTTGACCCGGCACCGGGAGCCGGGATAGCGCGAACCACGCCACCTGCTTCCGCGATCTTGGCGAACAGACCGAAATTAGAACCGCGGTAGGCATCGGTGACGTCGCAGATAATCAGCGGGTTGCGCAGGTCCGGCTTATCGGAGCCATATTTCATCATCGCGTCCTTGAACGCGATGCGCGGGAACGGCGCCGCGGTCACGGAGCGTTCGCCCCGGAACTCGTCGAATACGCCCCAAAGGATCGGCTCCAACGCGTTGAACACGTCCTCTTGCGTACAAAAAGCCATTTCCACGTCGAGCTGATAGAACTCGCCGGGCGAGCGATCGGCGCGGGCGTCCTCGTCCCGGAAACAGGGTGCGATCTGGAAATAGCGGTCGAAGCCGGCGACCATCAACAGCTGCTTGAACACCTGCGGCGCCTGCGGCAACGCATAGAACTTGCCCGGATGGATGCGGCTCGGCACCAGATAGTCGCGCGCGCCTTCCGGCGACGACGCCGTCAGGATCGGGGTTTGGAATTCGACAAACCCGGCATCTGTCATGCGCCGGCGGATTGACGAAATCACGTGGCTGCGCAGTAGGATGTTCTTGCGCACGCTTTCGCGCCGCAGATCGAGGAAGCGGTACTTGAGCCGCAGGTCCTCCGGAAACTCCTCGTCGCCCGCCACCTGGATCGGCAGGACCTCGGCCTCGGCTTCGACGTGAATCTTCTCGATCCCAAGTTCGACCTCGCCGGTCGGCAGGTCGGGGTTCACGGTTTCTTGCGTGCGGCGCAGGACTTTCCCTTCCACCGTGACCACGCTTTCCGCCCGGACACGTTCGGCCACCGGGAACAGATCGCTCGACACGTCGATCACGCACTGGGTCAGGCCGTAGTGATCGCGAAGATCGATAAACAGCAGGTTGCCGTGATCCCGCTTGCGATGGATCCAGCCCGACAGACGGACATGGCTGCCCTCATCGGCAGGGCGCAATTCGCCGCAGGTATGGGAGCGATAGGGATGGTTTAGCGGGTCCGAGGACATTCGACGCACCGTTTGGTCAATGAAGCGGAAATTGGCCCATAATTTAGTCGTGGGCGAGGCGCATAGACAACGCCCCACCCATTTTTGTCAAGACGGCATTTCCGGGCGGCGGGGTACCTAAAGAATCTCGCAGGCCGTCTCGAAATCGAAGCGGGGGCTGCGTTTGAAGATCGATTTGGGATCACCATACCCGACGGTACACAGGAAATTGGACCGAATGCGGGTGCCAGCGAAGAATTCTGCGTCCACGCCTTCGTTCTTGAAGCCCGACATGGGCCCGGCATCGAGCCCGACGGCCCGCGCCGCCAGGATAAAATAAGCCCCCTGCAGGGAGCTGTTGCGGAAGGCATTGTCATGGATGGCCTCGTCGCTGGTCTTGAACCAGGAGGCGGCACTCGGCTCGTGGGGAAACAAGTACCCCAGATGGTCGTAGAACTCGTAATCGGTGGCAATAATTGCGCAGGCCGGGGCGGCCATGGTTTTCGCCCGGTTGCCGCTGGAGAGATGCGGTGAGAGGCGCTGTTTGGCTGCCTCGGAGCGGACGAATACGAGGCGCGCGGGTGAAATATTGGCGCTCGTCGGCGCCATTTTCATTAGATCGAAAATTTCCCGAAGCTGATCATCGCTTACCGGCTTGTCGAGCCAGCCATTCACCGTCCGCGCCTCCCGGAACAGCGCGTCGAGCGCCTCATCGCCGAGGCGGTCGAAATCCGCCTTCATCCGGGCGAACCGCTCCTGCGCCGCAATATCCTGGCTGTCCGGCTCTGCCATGGCTCGAATTTCTCCTCGTTGGAACGTTAGCCCTTTGGCCGCCTAGTATCGCCCTTCCGGCACGGAACACAAGGCAACCCGCGGGTTTTGGCGTAATTTTGGTGGCACGCAGGGGGATGTGCTTGGGCCGAAAATAGGCTATATTACGCGCCCGTTGATTTTGCCCACCAAAGTTACGGGGCATTTTCAGCACCCCGCGCGCAAAGCAGGGCGGTTGGCCGGTTCAGGTTTTTGGCGAACCGGCTTTCGGAGGGAAAACGGCGCGCCTGGGGATCTGGGGAACAGAAGAACCAAGGAAGGAAGGTTACATTATGAACTTCAAGTTTTGCCTCTATTCGGACATTCACGGCCAGATCCCCCAATTGGACGCCGTGGAAGCCGCGGTGGAGAAGGAAAATCCCGATAAGGTCGTGGTGATCGGCGACTTGGTCGGGCTGGGCCCGGAGCCGGCCGAGGTCGTCCAGCGGATGAAGGACCGTCCGTGGATCGACGTGGTCGTCGGCAACGTCGATCTGTGGGTGACCCGTAAGGTGTGGGAAACGACCAAGCCGAAGAGCCCGCACCAGGAATGGATGTTCCGGATGATGCAGATGACCCGCGACCGCATCGACGACAGCCTGCTGGAATGGCTCGACAAACGCCCCTTCGCCATGACCTATACCCCGGAACTCGGCCATGATTTCCATGTGTTCCATGGCACCCCGTATGACATCGGCGATGCCGATGCCTTCCCCTTCCGGCTGACCGACGATGAGATCGCCGATAAGCTCGAAGGCTTCGACTTCGACGTCGGCGCGCATGGTCACATCCACGGCCCGTCGGTGCGCCGATTCAAGAAATCGAACGGCAAGATGCAGACCCTGGTCTGCGCCGCCGCCGTCGGCATGAGCTGGGACGGTGACCCCCGCCCGGCCTATGCGGTCGTCGAGTACAAGGGCGACGGCAACTGGGATTGCCGGGTTGAGCGGGTCGATTTCGACAGCGAAGAACAGGCCAAGTTCAACGAGAACAGCTGGATCGAGCATGGCGAGCGCATCGCCGGCATGATCCGCAGCGGCACGTTCTGGAACCCGGACCATATGCCCCACTAATCAACGGTGACCGGGCCTCGGAATTCGGCCGCCCAATCGGATTGGGCGGCCCAGATCAAGGGCCGGATACGTCAACGTTATACGCGCCTCGCCCGTGGGGGGACCTTCCCCACCGGCGGGGCGCAACGTTTATTGGCCGCCGGCTATCCCGCCGACGCCGTGGACGGGCTGCTACCGGCGCTCATGGACGCTTATAGCGGCTGCGGCTACGCCGTGCCGGAAAGCGGCCTGGAAAATATCAGCGTTGCCGTCGAATTGGGGGCCGGAGCCGGGGTGGATACGGCCCTGCTCGCCCAACGCCTGCCCCCGCAAGCCCGGATCATCGCCGTCGACCTCACCCCGGCCATGCTCGAACGCCTGCGGACATCCCTGCCCCCAACCCCCGAAGGCGCCCTGGTGTTCGCAGTCGCCGGCGATATGGAGGCCCTGCCTCTGCCCGACGGCGTCGCCGATTTGGTGACCGCCAATGCCGCCTTCACTCTCTGCACGGACAAGGCTGCGGCCTTCGCGGAAGCTTATCGCGTTCTGAAGCCTGGCGGACACCTGGTTGCCCGCGATTTGATCCGCGAAGGCCCGTTACCGCGCGAGGTCTTGGAAGACCCCTTGTCGGACGCCACCTCGCTCGGCGGCGTGGTAACCCAGGCAGATATGGAAAAGTGTCTGAAGACCGCCGGGTTTTCGGATATCCGGATTGGTGACCCTCGGCCATTTTCCTATGTCGTCAGCGTCCGGCTCGAGACAAGACGTGCCGACTAATGGCCGACCAGTGATCGGGGATAACAATTTCGTGGCAATGCCCGGCAAACCGCATTGCTTGTCTTTAAGGCCCAGACAAAAACGTGTAGAAGTCCGCCCATGGACCTGATTTCCGATACCGATTCCCTCGCCGCGTTCTGCGACCGACTTTCCCGCGAAACTTTCGTCACCGTCGACACCGAGTTCATGCGCGAGAACAGCTATTGGCCGCATTTGTGCGTCGTGCAAATGGCGGGAACCAAGGAAGCGGTCGCCGTGGATGCCCTTGCGGACGGCCTCGACCTCACGCCTTTGTTCGACCTTATGGCTAACGAAAACGTCCTAAAGGTGTTCCACGCCGCACGTCAGGATCTCGAAATTTTCTATCATCTCGCGGGGCGCCTGCCGACGCCCATGTTCGACACACAGGTCGCCGCCATGGTCTGTGGCTTCGGCGACTCCGTCGGCTATGAAACGCTGGTTCGCAAGCTCGCCAATGCGGAAATCGATAAATCGTCCCGTTTTACCGATTGGTCGCACCGCCCGCTGACCGAGAAACAGATCAATTATGCCCTCGCCGATGTCACCCATCTGCGCAAGGTCTATGAAAAATTGGCGGCCCGGCTCGGGAAGAACGGCCGCCGCGAATGGCTGGAGGAAGAGATCGCGACACTCGCGGCCCCGGAAACCTATCGAACGGCACCGGAAGAAGCCTGGAAACGCATCAAAAGCAAAAGCAACCGGCCGCGCTTTCTGGCCATCTTGCGCGAAGTCGCAGCCTGGCGGGAGATCGAGGCCGCCGAGCGCGATTTGCCCCGCAACCGCGTGCTGCGGGACGAGGCCCTGGTGGAAATCGCCCATCATGCGCCCAAAACCGTCGAGGATTTGTCCAGGACCCGCGGGCTCGGCCGCCGGATGGCCGAGGGGAAATCCGGCGAAGCCTTGCTGGCGGCGGTCAAAAATGGCCTCGATCTGCCCGACGACGCATGCCCCCGGCTGGAGAAACGCGAGGCCCTGCCCCGTGGATTGGGCCCCGTCACGGACCTCCTCAAGGTGCTGCTCAAGATGAAATGCGAGCAACACGAGGTCGCGCAACGCTTGCTCGCGACGAGCGACCATCTCGAGCAGATCGCCGCTTATGGCGAGAAGGCCGATGTCCCCGCGCTCAAAGGCTGGCGTCGTCAGATTTTCGGAAACGATGCGCTGGCGGCCATCGCGGGAAATGTCGCGCTGGTGATCAACGGCCGTCAGTTGGAAGTTGTCGATCTGGAGCCCGAAGGCACCTGATCAAGCGCCCTATTTAATCTTAGCTTTCACGTTAAGGCTTTTCGCTAGTGATTTGAAAAGTCTATCAACTGCATCGCTGTAGAAAAGATTTTTGTTCGGCGACAAGGTCATCGTCAAGGTACCCGATTTGAGCGTTAGAGGCGCCTTATCGAGCAATCCGGGAACGCCGCCGGATAGCACGTGTGCCAGCCGCAACGCGACACCAAGGACCGAGGCCCGATGGTCATCCTCCTCGCTCAACAAAGGCCGGACTTCCTTCACCTCGTACTGGTGGCGGCTCCCGTTGTAGCGGACGAACACCGCCAGGGCGAGATAGATACGGTCCCGATGGGACAAGCCCGCAATGGGCAGGCGCAGTACGCGCAGGAAGGCATGCAGCGCCCGGTAGTCAGGATGTTCGGACCAGCCGATGTCGCTCATGAGGGCGGCAGCGAGGCGCAGCCGCCGGTCGCTTGGCGGCAGGTCGTTGAACAACGGCTCCATCCAGTTCACGACCTCATCGCCATGAACCGAGAACCGGCCAATGCGCTTCGCATAGCCCTCGCACGCGGCAACGACCGGGTCCTCGCGGCGCATCTCCTCGGGCAGCATCTCGAAGAACTTGCCTTCCCGCATGCTGTAACCGGAAAACACGACCAGCCCCGGCCGCGTCCTCTCCAATAGACGGTTCATGGCCATGGCGGCATAGGGCAAGGTTTCGGCGCGGCGCCGGGAGACGGTCGCCAGACGCTCAAGGGACTTCCGGCTTAGACCCGCGATGATACGGGTCATTTCCAACGCGTCGTCCGGCAGGATGGTGTAGCCGTCCAACACATGCAGCGGGTAGCCCTTCTGCTCGATGGAAGTCCGAGCCAAAGCGCGCCAAGCACCGCCGACGGCATAGACGGTCCTGCCCCTCATATCCGTCAGCCACGGCAGTTTATCGAGGGCGTTGTCGATCAGCGTGCGGGCCTTGATCATATCGCCGTTCGATTCCTCGGCGATCCGTAGATGGCCGAGGGGTAAAGTATCGCTTGTTCCGAACTCTCCCCCATCGAGGGATACCAAATCGAGGCTGCCACCGCCCAAATCACCGAGAAGCCCATCGGCATCTGGCAATCCGCTCAGGACACCCAGAGCGCCGAGACGGGCCTCTTCGTTTCCGGTCAGAACATTGACGGTGTGGCCGAAGCGTTTTGCTATATCCGCCACGAAGTCGGGGCCGTCTTTTGCTTCGCGAACTGCGGCGGTGGCGAGCAATTCGAGCCGGTCGACCTCCATCTGTTTCGCGAGGCTGGCAAAACGGGTGAGCGCCGTCGTGGCGAGTTCGACCCCGTCGGGATTGAGTTTTCCGGTCTTGCCGAGCCCGCGTCCGAGGCCGCAGGTCACACGTTCATTGAACACCGGCAAGGGAAGCCGCGTGAGCGCCTCGTAGACGACCAATCGAACGGTGTTGGACCCGATATCGACAATTGCGATGCGACCCGTCGCCGCCATCAAAGTGTGCCCGCCATGCTACGTCCGGCCGTGTTTAAGATTTTTTTGGCGGTCATCCAGATCCCGTATCTCAGCTACGGGATATATATAATCAGTCGCGGTGAATCACCAGCCTTGGCATTTCCGGGCGATGTTGTTCGAGGGCGCTTCCCCGGCCCGAGAGGCTGGGATTGGTCATGAAGTAAGCCTGTGCGGAGAAGTCTGTCTCGTTGGACGGCAGGCGGGTATAGGTGCCGTCGGGGTTCATTTCCCAACTTTGTTGGACGTCGGTGAGGTTTGCGACCATCACCTGCTCCAGCACCTGTTGATGAACCGTTGGGTTTTCGATCGGCACAAGCAGCTCGACCCGCCAGTTCAGATTACGTGGCATCCAATCAGCCGACGAAATGTAGACCTTGGCCTGGGGCGACGGCAGTTGCTCGCCATTGCCGAACACGACAATGCGCGAATGTTCCAAAAATCTGCCGACGATGCTTTTCACCCGGATATTTTCCGACAACCCTTCGACACCCGGCCGTAAACAGCAGATGCCGCGAATCACCAGATCGATTTCAACGCCCGCCTGAGACGCCTTATACAGTCCGTCAATGATGTCCGGATCAACTAAGGAGTTCATCTTCGCCCAAACCGCCGCTGGTCGACCGGCTTCAGCATGGGCGATCTCCGCCTCGATGTTGGCCATCAAGGTCTCGCGCAAATCAATAGGCGACACGGCCATTTTCTTGAGGTTATTCGGCTCCGTGTAACCGGTCATGAAATTGAATACCTGCGCCGCGTCCTGGCACAGATCCGGATTGCACGTGAAGTAGGACAGGTCCGTATACACCTTCGCCGTATGCGGATGATAGTTGCCGGTGCCGAAATGGGCATAAGTCCGCAAGGACTTCCCTTCGCGGCGTACGACAAGGCTGATTTTCGCGTGGATCTTCTTGTCGACAAAGCCGAACACGACGTGTGCGCCGGCGCGCTCCAGATCGCGCGCCCAGCGAATATTCGCTTCCTCGTCGAAACGAGCCTTCAATTCTACCATTGCCGTTACCGACTTACCGGCCTCGGCGGCTTCGATCAAAGCCGCAACAATGGAAGAATCGTTACTGGTGCGATACAGCGTCTGCTTGATGGCGACCACGTTCGGGTCGCGGGCCGCCTGGCGGAGAAATTGGGCGACGACCTCAAAGCTTTCATAGGGATGATGGACGACAAAATCCTTCTTGCTGATCGCCGCAAAGCAATCACCATCCAGTTCCCGAACGCGTTCCGGGAACCGCGCGACATAGGGCGTAAACTTCAGTTCCGGCCTCTCCAGAGAGACGATCTCTGTGGTATCCGAAAGGCCAAGCAATCCGTTGTGGACCACCACGTCCTTGGGGTCCGCGCGCAGGCCATCGACGATCATATCGCGAAGCTGGTCGGAAATATCCGCATTCACGGCAAGACGGATGGTTGAGCCGCGGCGCCGTTGCTTCAGCGCCGACTGGAACGTCCGCACAAGGTCTTCGGCTTCTTCGTCGATTTCGAATTCAGTGTCTCGAATAACCCGGAACCACGCGCTTTCCCCGATATCGAAATCCGGAAAGATGCGGTCCAGGTTCATGGCAATCAAATCATCCTGCAGAATAAGCCTGATCTCTTCGCCCGGCAGTTGGATGAACCGATCCAGCATCTGCGGCAACGTGATCAAGGCACGCAAATGCTGTCCATCCGATTGACGGCGGATATCCAACGCCATGGACAGGCCAAGATTGCGGATGAAGGGAAAGGGATGGGTCGGATCTATGGCCAACGGCGTCAGCAGCGGAAAAACCTGCTCCATGAACAATTCGCCCAACCACGCTTTTTCGCCGTCGGTCAATTCGCCCGGCTCGACGACAGCGATACCGACACCGCGTAAAGCCTCGCGAAGATCGCGCCAGCAAAACTGCTGTTGCTGCATCAAAGACCCGGCTTCTTCGCGGATTGCATCCATTTGTTGGTTCGGTGTCATGCCGTCGGAACTGAGGGTTACGACGTCCGCATCAACTTGGCCTTTCACACCGGCCACCCGAACCATATAAAATTCGTCTATGTTGGAAGCGGAGATGGCGAGAAAACGAAGACGCTCCAGCAACGGATGCCGGGGATTGTTTGCTTCCTGGAGGACACGGGAATTGAAGGCAAGCCAGGACAGCTCGCGGTTCAGGAACCGGCTTCTGGACCGCATGGTGATTGTACGGTCGATATTTGTTGCGGTGGTCCCCATTTTTCCTGACTCTCCTGCAAAATTAATTAGCCCCCAAACAGGGGTATGACAATGGGGTGGTGCTGAGCCGGCTCTCGAAACGACAAACCGTTGCCCGGAACAGCATAAACTAAGAGATCCGACTGAATGAAAGTGATTTATTTGTTACGCCACGCAAAATCGAGTTGGACGGATCCGGATCTTTCGGATTTCGACCGCCCCTTGAACGAGCGCGGACAGACGGGTGCGCGGAAAATCGGCGCATATATCCGGGATCACGGGCTCAGCCCCCAGATCGTCCTCTGTTCGGCGGCACGCCGGACCCGGGAAACCCTAGAATTCGTACAGCAAGAGGCAACCGGCCTCCCGGATGCCCAGATCGAGGACGGGCTCTACGAGGCGGGCGCCGACGCGCTGTTGGCGCGGCTCCGGGAGCTGCCAGAAACGGCGTCCTCGGTCCTCCTCCTTGCCCATAATCCGGGCATTCAGGAACTTGCCCTCGGCCTCACCCGCACGGGGACCAAGAAAATCGTTAACGAGGTCCGGTCGAAATACCCGACCGCCGCCCTGGTCCGTATCGAGGCGGATATCGAAAAATGGGCCGAAATCCGACCTAAATCCGGCCATTTATCCAAATTCATACGCCCCAGGGACCTGTAAAAGCGGGCGGTACGGACCACATAGTTATTCGGGTAATCCGACCGTTTTAAAACAGGCCGGGGCCTTCCTATATTATTAATATATTTCAGCCGCTTAGGGACCGATCGCCAAATTTTGTACATTGAACAGCACGGCGGTGTTTTTTAGGCGCCCCTGCTCCCGATTGTACGGAAAAATTGCATCCATTGCCGATCATGGGAAAACAGCCAACCAAGAGACGCGCCGCCAAACGTGCCACCCGGCGTACCGGCCAACGTTCCGGCCAACGTTCCGGCAAACGTTCTGGCCAACATCCTGGCATGACACGGCCCAGCAAATCCCCCAGCAAACCTAAATGGCGCTGGTCATGTGACAGCAAAGGACGCTTCACCGCCCTTTCCCCCGATTTCGAAAAACTCACAGGAATTCCCGCGCGGGCGCTGATCGGAAAACCGATCGAGAAATTCGCGGGCGACATGGATGGCGGCGAGCTCGCCCGTCAAATTTTCGCCGACAAACTCAAACAGCGGCGCGGTTTCCGGAATTTCACCGTTACGGTTACGCGCCGGGGAAAACAGCCGCGACACCTGACATTGTCCGGTGTCCCCAGATTTTCCCCCAAAGGCCGGTTTTCCGGCTTCGACGGTACGGGCGCCACGGCACCGAAAGGCGCGAATTCCGGGCCAACACGGAAACAAGCGGCGAAGAAAGGCGCAGGTTCGGCGACCGCCGATCCGCACCGGCAGATCTCCGAGGTTTTGGAAGGGCTCGGCGGCGGCTTCGCGCTTTGGCGGCGCGATGGAACGCTCGCGTTTTGTAATCAGGCCTTTCGCACGCTCTTCCAACTGGACGACGCCTTGGCCCGGCCCGGCACGCCCGTTTCGGAGATAACACAGGCACAAGCGGACAGGATCGTAAGCCTCGGCCTCTCGAAGGAACAGTGGATCGCCAGGCAAATACGCCTCAGGCGGCGTCCGCCATTCGAGGAAGAACTGCAATTGATCGACGGCCGGTGGCTGGTATCGACGGGCCGGCGCGCGGCCAACGGCGCCACCACCGAAATCATCACCGATGTTACTCCCATCAAGGAGGCCGAACTCGATGCGACCCGGGATGCGCAGCGTAATGCGCAGATGGCCGTCGCTATCTCCTCCATGGATTCAGGCGTCTTCATCAGCAACCCTAACCTGTCGGAAAATCCCGTGGTGTTCTGCAATCCGGCGTTCCAGCCGCCGGAGGGCGTCGATACGGATGACATCAACGGCATGCCACTCGCCAAACTGATCGAAGGTATGGCCGATGAACAAGGGGTTGCGACGCTCCGAACTGCGATCGCCAAAGCCACGCCTGCCAGCGTCGTGATTGGCCGCCGCGACAAGGCCGGACGCCGCCAATGGAGCGAGCTACGGATAAGCCCCGTCTTCGGAGCGGCCCGGCAGGTCAACTATTTCCTCGGCATCGAAAGCGATATTACCGCTCAGAAACAGGCTGAACTCGATCTTGAGAAGCGTATGGAACGCCAGGCCGCGGTTGCAGAGTTGGGCCGGCGGGCGCTCGAACAAAGCGATTTCGACGCGTTGCTCAATGACGCCGTCAAGACCGTGTCACGAATCCTTGGGTTTACCTACGTCACTATTCGCGAACTGATCCCGTCGACCCGCGAACTGATCCTTCGCGCAAGTACGGGCTGGCCTCTGGATCAGCTTTCGCCCAAGGACACACATGCGGAATTGTGGCCTGAAATGGAACGGGTCATGGAAAGCGAGAGACCGAGTTGGAATTTTAGAAGCGCGGAACAGCTCAAACGCGCGCCGCGTTTGTTGCGGGCCAACGGTCTGCGATTTTCCGCCCGCACCCGGATCGCCGGCCGCGACCGCCCCTTCGGTATTCTGGCAATCCACGATACTGTTGAACGCAAGCTCGACCCCGACGATCTGAACTTCCTGCAGTACGTTGCCTACGTCCTGGGCGTGGCCGTCGACCGGCGGCTTGCCGAAACGGCGTTGCGGGAAAGCCAACATCGTTTCGAATTGGCGGTGAAGGGTTCCAACGACGGCATCTGGGATTGGGATCTGGCCGAAGGCAGCCTTTATTATTCATCGCGTTGGAAAGCCATGCTCGGTTTCCGCGACGACGAACTCGAGGATACGTTCGAGGCATGGCTGGACCGTGTCCACGAAGAGGACCGTGAGGAGTTCAAAACCGCGCTGGACGAACACCTTAACGATCAAACGCCATACTTCTCCTGCGAGCACCGGCTCCGGCACAAGGACGGCGGCTACCGCTGGATGTTGGTGCGCGGCTTGGCGGTACGTGACGCCCAGGGCAAAGCGACGCGGATCGCGGGATCGCTGAGCGACATTACCGAAGCAAAGCGAGCCGAATACGAACTGATGAAAGATGCGCTCCACGATAGTCTGACGGGACTGCCGAACCGGGCGCTGTTCAACGACCGCCTTACCCAGGCCATCGTCCGCCTCAACCGTCAGCCAACCTACCTGTTCGCTGTTCTGTATCTCGACTTCGACCGGTTCAAAGTCATCAACGACAGCTTGGGTCACTCTTACGGTGACCAAATTCTTATCGAGATCGGCCATCGCCTTAAGGAATGCACCCGTGAAGTCGATACGGTTGCGCGGCTGGGCGGCGACGAGTTCGCCATATTGCTCGACAATCTCGAAGGTGAGGAACGGGCCGAAGGCGTCGCCCGCCGTATCAACCAGATGCTGGCGGACCCTTTCGATCTCGCCGGGCGTCAGATCGTCTCCAACGCCAGTATCGGGATTGCCTTCAGTTCTCTCGGCTACACGTCGCCGGAGGAAATGGTGCGCGACGCCGACATCGCCATGTATCAGGCGAAGACGGCG
Source organism: uncultured Rhodospirillales bacterium (assembly GCA_913055735.1). GTDB lineage: Bacteria > Pseudomonadota > Alphaproteobacteria > Rhodospirillales > UBA2165 > CAJXKD01. Next base: position 344,865 of record CAJXKD010000002.1, on the reverse strand, counting down.
GGGCGCGGCCGCCACGTGGTCTTCGAAAAAGGCATGCACGTTCACGCGGTCAGTCAGCTGGAACTCGAAACGGACCTTCGCGACGCCATCGAAAAAGATCAGTTCACCCTCGCCTATCAACCGGTGGTGAACATCCGTACCGGGCTACCCGCCGGGTTCGAGGCATTGATCCGCTGGAAACATCCGACGCGCGGCTATGTTCCGCCCGTCGATTTCATGAGCCTTGCCGAGGAAACGAAACTCATCATCCCCCTCGGACGCATGGTTCTGCGCATGGCTTGCAAGCAAATGAAGCGTTGGGTAGATCGCTTCCCGTCTTTCGATTTAGGGATGAACGTCAATATTTCGCCCGCGCAGTTCGGCGACCCCAATCTGATCGACGACATCGAGAATATCCTCAAGGAAACCGGTCTCAAAGGTGACCTTTTACGTCTCGAGATCACCGAGGGGGCGATTATGGAGAACCCCCACGAGGTCGCGGTCCGGCTTCAGCAACTAAGGGTGATGGGTGTTCAAGTCTATGTCGACGACTTCGGGACGGGCTATTCGTCCCTGAGCCATCTGCAACGCCTGCCCATTGATGCCTTGAAGGTGGATCAGTCCTTCGTTATGTCCATTGCAGATTCCAAGGACAACATGGCGATCGTTCGTGCGATCATCGATCTCGCCCACAATTTAAATCTCGCGACGGTCGCCGAAGGCGTCGAAACCAAACGCGATTTGAAGCAACTCAAGAAACTGAAATGCGATTTCGCACAAGGCTTCTTTTTTTCCACGCCACTGGATTCCCGGAAGGCCACCGCTTATCTTCGCGACAATCTCGCGCAGTAGATTTCACTCAAGATCGTTCTCGGGGCACTGACTGATGCGCCTAAAGGAAGCCACAACGTACGGCCCCTGGCTGTGGGGCGTTCTTTGGGCAGTGCTTGTCCTCGCGTCGCTGTATGACCGGCCCCTGCTGCCCGTCGACGAGACGCGATATGTTTCGGTGGCCTGGGAAATGTGGTTACGCGGCGATTTCCTGGTGCCGCATCTCAACGGTGCCCCCTATAGCCACAAACCGCCATTGTTGTTCTGGATGATCAACGCCGGCTGGGCGGTCGTCGGCGTCACAGATTGGTGGGCGCGCCTGGTCGCACCGCTGTTTGGTTTCGGTAGCCTCCTGCTCGCCGCCGCCCTCGCCCGTCGGCTCTGGCCTGCCTCGCAAGCCTGGCTCATCGCGCCGCTTTTCCTACTCGGAAGCTTCTATTGGGACCTGTTCACGACCGTGACCATGTTCGACCTGATCATGTGTTTCTGGACCCTCACGGGGCTCATTGGCCTGGTTGACGTTTGGCAGGGCAAACCTCTACGCGGATGGTGCCTGTATGCGCTTGCGATCGGACTCGGGGTGCTTTCCAAGGGCCCGGCGATCTTGGTCTACCTTTTGCCGTCGGCCATATTCGCCCCGCTGTGGGCGGTATCGCGTCCCGGATCGTTTTGGCGCCACTGGTATCTGATCCTTCCGGTGGCCATCTTGGGCGGCGCGGCAATTGCTCTTACTTGGGCAATCCCCGCGGGATTTGCCGGTGGAGACGCCTACCGTAACGCCATCTTCTGGGGGCAGTCGGCAGGCCGTATGGTCGATTCCTTTGCCCACCAGCAACCCGTGTGGTGGTACCTCCCTGTTATTCCGGCGCTGCTACTACCTTGGGTGATCTGGCCGACGTTCCTGGTGCGAACCTGGCGGGCGATACAGTCACGAACCAATACGGGACCGAATCCCGGCCTGCGCCTTACGGCGATTTGGGGATTTGGCACAGTGATCATTTTTTCGATGATCTCCGGCAAGCAGCCCCACTACATGCTGCCCATGTTTCCCGCGATCGCCCTTGCCGCGGCGTATGGCCTTTCGCGCGCGCCGGCTTTATCGAGCCGTTGGGATTTACTTCCGCCGGCATTGATCACGGCGGCACTCGGCGCTGTTCTCCTTTTTGCCCCCGAGATCGGATTGGTAACGGGCCATCCGGAAGTCACACTGCTGATCAGCCGCTGGTGGTCCGTCATCCTGTTCGCCGCCGCCCTTTGGCTCGTCTTCCGTCCACTGCGAGAACTTTCCGCGCGGCTGGTGACACTAACGTCAACCAGCGTGCTCGTCGTCATCGTGCTGCAATTTGCGGCGCGGCCGGTCGTTCAGGAGCTCTATGGGGTGCAATCGGTGGCCGACTACGTCGCCGGCGCGCAAGCACAAGGCTATGCCGTCGCCAACTACGGCAAGTACCACGGTCAATACAATTTCCTGGGACGCCTTCGCCAGCCGGTAAGCGAGATCGGCGACGAAACCGTCAGCGACTGGCTCGAGACGCATCCCAAATCGATCATCGTCAGCTATCAAAAAACGTTGCCGGCGGAAACGGCACCGATTTTCACCACGCGGTTTCGCAGCGGAACCCTCGTCATCTGGGATGGCGAGGACGTCAAACGCAACCCCCACCTTCCCAGACGCGACGCCAACTAAACCAAACCCGGGTAAGAGCCGCCGTCGATCTGGATGTTCTGACCCGAAATAAAACTGGCCTGAACGCTGCAGAAATACGCGCAGGTATCTCCGAACTCTATGGGCAAACCGAAACGCTTCGCGGAGATGCTATCCGCGATACGTGCGCGCGCTTCCTCGAAGGTGATACCTTCCGCTTTCATGTTGCGCTTCGCCATCTGCACCTGACGCCCGGTATCGATACGCTCCGGCAGCAAATTGTTGATGGTGACGTTATCCTTCGCCACCTCGCGGGACAGGCCCTTGCAGAAGGCCGTCAGCCCGGCGCGCGCGGTCGAGGAAAGTCCCAGTGGCGGACGCGGCGCCTTCACCATTGCCGAGGTGATATTGATGATACGGCCGAACTTCCGCTCGCGCATGCCATCGACCACCGACTGGATCAGATAGATGGCGGCCAGCATGTTGCCCTCGATTGCCGAGCGCCACACCTCTGGCGTCCAATCGTGGTAGTGGCCGGGCGGCGGTCCCGCATTGTTGTTGATCAGGATATCCGCCTCGGGACAGGCGGCCAGCAGCGCGGCGCGTCCCTCCGGGGTCGTGATATCCCCCAGCACCGGCGTCACCTCGCCGCCGCCGAGAGCACGGAGTTCCTCAGCCGCCTCAGCCAGCGGTTCAGGGGTACGGCCGTTGATCACCACATGCACCCCTTCACGTGCCAACGACGTTGCACAGGCTTTTCCCAGCCCTTTGCTCGACGCACAGACAATGGCGCGCCGTCCCGCAATTCCTAAGTCCATTTCCTACTCCTGTGAACTTTCCTGACCCGCAGCTACAAGCGGCTGCATTGTTTCGAGAACCTGCCGGGCCAGTGGCAGGGTAATATCGCGGCGTTGACGCATCGCTTCCTGGTCAATCGCCTCAATCAGGCGCGCGGCGGCTGCGAACGACCGCTCCATGCGCGGCACCAGATAAGACACCACCGCCGGATCGATCCGGATTTGTCGATCGGAAAACAGCTTGGTCATCACAGCGCGGAACATGTCATCGTCGGGTAAGCCGAGTTCTACCGCCGGAGCGGCACGGAGGCGCGATGCGAGGTCGGTCAGTCGGAACGCCCAGGTCTTTGGCGCACGTGCGGAGGTGATCAATAGCCGCGTGCTTACCTCGGCCGCCGCATTGTAGAGGTGAAACAAAGCATGTTCACCGAGACTGTTATCGGCGTCGTCGACAACAAGGGAGACAGCGCGCGATGCGATTTGCACCGGGTCCTCGCGGGATAACAAATCTGGCGTAACGAGAACACCACCGGTCCGTTCGAGAAAGACATGCGCGAGGTGGGTTTTCCCCGCGCCGAGCGGACCATAAACAGCCAGTGCCGGGGCCGGCCAATCGGGCCACCTGTCGAGCCATGCCACCGCGTCACGGTTGCATGCACCGATCAGGAAATCGCCACCCGCCATCGACGGACGATGCTGGAAGTCCAGCGGCATTTGTCCCCGAGCGACCATCGTTGCGTCCTAAATGCCCGATCCGGCGGACGAGTCCCGTTCGCCGCCATAGAGATCGCTTTCGAGATACTTACGAATGAAGTAGCGGACCAACACGCCGACCGTCGCCGCCACCGGAACGGCGAGCAGCACGCCGGTAAAACCGAAAAGCGCCCCGCCCGCCAACAGCGCAAAGATCACCCAAACGGGATGCAACCCCACCCGGTCGCCGACCAGTTTCGGTGTCAGGAACATGGATTCGATCACCTGGCCCGCACCAAAGACGACCGCCACCAGAACAAAAGGCATCAGGTCGCTGAATTGCGCGAACGCAACCGCAAAGGCGATCACCATGCCGATCAGCATGCCGAAATAAGGAATAAAGGAGATAAGCCCCGTCGCGAGACCGATGGAGAGGCCGAAATCCAAGCCGACCAACGTCAGCCCGATCCCGTAGAAAGCCGCAAGAAACAAACAGACGGTCCCCTGCCCGCGCACGAAGCCCGCCACTGTCGTATCGATCTCGCCCATCACCATGCGGATGTCGTCTGCCGAACGCCTTGGCAACCATCCATCGATCTTGGCAACGATCCGGTCCCAATCGCGCAGCATATAAAAACTGACGATGGGTGTGATGAGCACCAAAGACAGCAGATTGAAAACTGCGAGACCACCCTGCCAAATCCGTTGAACGACCGACCCGAACCACGTGATGATCGACCCGGCGAAGGATTTGGTCGCTGACCGAAGCTCCTCCATCTGCTCCGCCGGAACCAGGGTCGCAATACGGTCGCGGAACGGTTCCAGCCACGACGTCAATCCGCCGACGAGATCGGGAAGCTTCGTGGCCAGGGACACGACCTGCCCTTGAAGCAATGGGAACAGCAGGATCAGCAGAAGGACAACAACAGCGAAGAACGCCACGGTAATGATGGTTGTCGCCACCCAGCGTGAGCACCCCCATCCTTCCAGCCGGTCGGCCAACGGATCGAGGAAATAGGCGACCGCCATACCGGCAACGAAAGGCAAGAGAACGCTGCTGGTGACAAAAACGATCCCGATGACCCCCACGAGGATCACCAGCCAAATCCAGAACTGCCGTTCGCGGCTCATTGGTTATCGGGCTCCATGGCCATGATGCGCCGCCCCCACACATAAACGTAGGCGGCACCGGATACAAACGTGGTCACGGCGACAACATAGGTCATAAGCGTCAAAACCGGACCGTCATCGATGCTAAACCCTTCCGCTCCCAGCACGCCCAACACAAGTAGGATTTGCGCAAGCGTGTTCACCTTGCTGACAAGCAGCGGCTGCATCGAGAGGTCTTGATAAAGGAGGTGGTACAGAAACGCACCAAACAAAATCAATGCATCACGGAAAACCACAAGTATGACCAGCCAGCTATCGACGTAGCCGGCCTGCCCCAAACTGACGAAGACACTGACCAACAATGCCTTGTCGGCGATCGGGTCCAAATATCCGCCCAGCTCCGTTTCGGCATGAAATGTCTTGGCGATAAACCCATCAAGCGCATCGCTGACACCGGCGGCAAGGAAAATCCAAAACGCCGCCAGGAAACCGTCATTTAGGATTAGCCAGACGGCGATGGGCACCGATAGGAGGCGCAGAAAGCTGATGAGGTTTGGAATATTGAGGCGGGTGATGTCGCGCACGGCGTAAGTTCCGCCTAATTTCCCGTTACCGGGCGGGACGCACTCCCATCTTGTTTTTCAAGCTTGATACTCCAAATCCCCTGATCCTCGCTCAGCGCGATGTCGGACTGAGCAAGCGCCAGTCTCAACTGTTCAACGTCACCGAGAAAATGGATATTGAGCCGCACTTCGTTGCGCGACAATAGGATGAGATCGATACGGTCGATAACCGCCATTTGAGCAAGCCGCCGTTTCGCCTCGATCCATTCGGCAAGCGAAGCTATTTGCAACACCGTCGGTAAGACGGCGAGCTGCCCGAACCGGAGGAGGTTGTCGCGTTTCCACTGGTCTTCCACCTGCTCCGCCACTTCCACGGCGGCGCGGCGCAGCAACTCCGCGACGGATTCGGTTTGGTTGGCGGTCAGGTTGGTAATGAGCGTCTGATCCGTTGATCCCGCGCCGTAACGGCTCGTGCTGATCTGGAGGGTCGGCCGCCCCAATTGCCCTGTGCCGAAGCTGGCGAGGGCAACCATCGTGTCATCGACGTCATACCTGTCGGCCAAGGCGTCTAATCTCGGAATGTCGCCCTTAACGGCCTGTTCGGCACCGATGGCGGCGATATCCTGCAAGTCGCCGATGGGGAGGACGAAGGGGACCAAGCCCCCCTGATCCCGCTGCATGCGCCACGCCTCGCGCCAGGGATTGGGCTCGTCCCAAAGAGACAAAGCCCCGGCCAACTGATAGACCGGCAACACCAGCACGGGCTTACTCGGCGTTTCCGCGAAATCGAGCGACAAATTGCGCAAGAATCGGCGCACCAGGTCCGGCTTGAACCGGTAAGACAGCTTGGCGAGGTAGCGGACGGAGGACGTCTTTTCGTCTGCGACCGCGAAATCCTGGATAAAGGGAGCGATTTCCTCCTGCTCGAGTTGCGGCAGATACTCCCAGTCGGCGCGAATCACCAGGCGCCGAAGCAAGGTATAGAAGGCGCGCCGTTCCCCGTCGGCCAAGGCCTTGGCCCGGGCGGCGGACGCCGTTTCCGCCTGCTCGTCGACGGCGAGGTCACTGACCGTGAATACGCTTTGAGCCGTGGCCGGCAACGGCGAAAGCGCGGCAACCGCGAACAAGCCGACGCTTGCAACCATAGCGAGGCAAAAACGCCGCCCTGCAAACAGGACGGCATACGCGATGCCCCGCCCCGCGCCGCATCTACATATCCGATCGATCATTGCAAAGCGCACTGGATCAAGTATGTTCTGGCCTTTCGTTGGCACGTAATTTAGCACGTAAAGGCGCGGGAGGAAGGCATTTCCCAAATCGGCCGGCGGCCCCCGACAAAAGGCCTCAGTTACAAGGATGCGGGCGTCGACATCGATGCCGGCGATCAACTGGTTGAAGCGATCAAACCCCTCGCCGCAGCAACGAACCGCAAAGGTGTCATGTCCGGCATCGGCGGTTTCGGTGCGCTGTTCGATCCGAAAGCCGCCGGATACAAAGATCCGGTTCTCGTTTCGGCAACGGATGGTGTCGGCACGAAGCTCAAAATAGCCATCACCGCCGGACGTCACGATTGGGTAGGCATCGATCTTGTCGCCATGTGCGTCAACGATCTGGTTGTCCAGGGCGCCGAACCCCTTTTCTTTCTCGACTATTTCGCCACCGGCCGGCTGGAAGGCGACACCGCCGCCACCGTTGTCGCCGGCATTGCCGAGGGATGCAAACTTGCCGGATGTGCGTTGATCGGGGGTGAAACCGCTGAAATGCCCGGCATGTACGGGGATGGAGATTACGATTTGGCGGGGTTCGCCGTGGGCGCTGCCGAACGCGATCGGTTGTTGCCGCGCACTGATATGGCGCCGACCGATGTTATCCTCGGCCTGCCTTCGTCGGGGGTGCATTCGAACGGGTTCTCGCTGGTCCGCCGCATCGTCGAGCAGGATGGGCTCGATTACGGCACAAAGGCGCCGTTCGACGCCAAGCGCAGTCTCGGTGAGGCGTTGCTGATACCGACGAAGATCTATGTCAAAGGCTGTCTTGCGGCCGCGCGCAATGGCAAGGTCAAGGGCTTCGCCCATATCACCGGCGGCGGTCTTTGGGAAAACATTCCCCGGGTTGTTTCGAAGGGCCTGGGCGTCGATCTTTACGCCAAGGCCTGGACCATGCCGCCTGTCTTCGGCTGGCTCGCGGATCGCGGTGGCGTCAGCCCCCACGAAATGGCCCGGACGTTCAATTGCGGGATTGGAATGATCGCTATCTGTGCCGCCGATGATGCCGCCGATGTCATTGCTGCGTTCGCCGATCATGGCGAAACCGCCATCCCCATCGGCGAGGTCACGGAACGGGAAACCGGCAAAGAGTGCGTTGCCATTCACGGCCTGGACGACGTTTTGCCCCAATGAAAGCCGCCGTTCTCATTTCCGGACGGGGAAGCAATCTGCAGTCGTTGATCGACGCGCAGAAATCCGGCGACTTGCATGCTGAGATCGTGAAGGTGGTTTCCAATGTGCCTGACGTTCAGGGACTGCAACGTGCCGAAGAGGCCGGGATCGAGACAGCCGTGCTCGACCATAAAAATTTCGAGGACCGCGAAAGCTTCGAGGATGCGTTACACGCTCTTCTCGCCGATGCCGGTATCGATCTGGTGTGCCTCGCGGGCTTCATGCGCATCCTGACCGATAATTTCGTCAGCCGCTGGCGCGACCGGCTGATCAACATTCATCCGTCGTTGTTGCCCGCTTTCAAAGGACTGCATACCCACGAGCGCGCCATCGAGGCGGGCGTCCGGTTTTCGGGCTGCACCGTTCATTTCGTCCGGCCGGCCATGGATGACGGTCCGATCATCGTGCAGGCCGCCGTTCCTATTCACGCCGACGATACGCCGGACGATTTGGCCAAGCGCGTCCTTGCCGAGGAACACAAAATCTATCCCTTGGCGGTTCGCTTGATTGCTGACGGACGGATACGGGTCGCAGGAGACCGGGTGGCGATCGAAAACGCCGTGTCTCCCGACACGGCGCTGATCAATCCTGCGAATTAAATAGCTTAACCGACGATTTCGGTTTCAGCGAAGAAGAAGGCGATTTCCCGCGCCGCCGTTCCCGGGGCGTCGGACCCGTGCACCGAGTTGGCCTCGACGCTTTCGGCGAAATCCTTACGGATCGTCCCCTCATCGGCGTTGGCCGGGTTGGTGGCGCCCATGATCTCGCGGTTCTTGGCGATAGCGTCCTCACCTTCCAGAACCTGGACCACGACCGGTCCCGAGCACATGAACTCGCACAGGTCGCTAAAGAACGCCCGCTCGGCATGGACGTCATAGAATTTTTCTGCCTGCTCACGGGTCAGGCGGATGCGACGCTGCGCAACGATGCGCAAACCGGCGTCCTCGAACCGGGCGTTGATCTTGCCGGTTAGGTTACGTCGTGTGGCGTCGGGTTTGATAATGGATAAAGTGCGCTCGATGGCCATAGCCTCGATTCTCGCTGTTGCCTCAAGAAGATGCTCGGAAAGGACTTGGCCGGCTTTCTGCCGTCTTACCCCCGAAAACCGGCGCCTTATATACGCATCGCCTGGCAGTGGCAACCACTTGACAGGAATTTCCTGACCTTATCCCCAGGTTTATGGGATGAGCCGGTTATCCCGCCTTTTCCTCCCATTTTCCCTGCTCGTTCTGCTGCCAATAGGTTAGATCGTGTCCCTCGGATTTGAGTGTTTTCCAGCGCTGCCGGGCCGCGGCCACCGCATCCTCGTCCCGGCCATCGAACAGATCGAAGCACCGTTCGTAGCCCTCGAGGGAAGCCCCCGAAACGCCGTCGGTAAGAAAGAGGAAGGTGGCGTTATTGGGGTTCTCGTCCTTGGTGGTCAGCCAAATAGGCTGATCTTCGGCATGGCCGTCCGTTGCGCTGCCGTGCGGCAGCCAGCCGCCGGGGTCCTGCGCCCACAACAGAGAATTGAGGGATTCGGCCCGTTCTTCCGACGCGGCGATCACCACCGCGCGCTTTCCGGCGTCCATTGTCCGTCCCAACAGTTTCGGCAATACCGCTTCCAGATTGGATCGCTGCAGGTGATAGAAGGCGATATCGGTCATCGCGGCACAAAATTCCCTTTGTTCATCACATTGATGCCTTTATTCCGTGACTTTGTTTCTGGTCCATGATCATGACGCAAACGCGTTTTCAGGAGAAGTCCCTCATGAAAAAGATGCTGTCCCTGTTTGTTCCCCTCGTGCTGCTGGCAAGCCCGGTCTGGGCGGCCGATGATGCACTGCCACGGACAATCGCCGTTCAGGGCGAAGGCATTGTCGCCGCACGGCCGGATATGGCGGTCATCGGCACCGGCGTGGTCACCCAGGACAAGACCGCCGCGCAAGCTCTTTCCGCGAACAGCAAGGCCACCGAGCAGTTGGTCGGCGTCTTGGACCGTGTCGATGTCGATGACCGCGATATCCGGACCGCGGGTGTCAATGTGTCACCGGTGTTCGACCGCCCCCGCGATGGCAGCGCGCCAAAGATCACCGGTTATCGCGTCGAGAACAGACTGTCCATCCGTGTCCGCGACCTGGATAAAACCGGCGAATTGCTGGATGCCTTGGTGCAAGCTGGCGCCAATCAGATCTCCGGCCCGAATTTGACCTTCGCCGATCCCGGTAAGCTCCGCGACGAAGCCCGCAAACTGGCCGTTCAAGATGCAAAACGCCGCGCCGCCCTTTATGCTGAGGAACTCGACGTCGATGTCGGCCCGGTGCTGTCGCTATCGGAAGCGTCGATCCAGGTTGCGCCCCGCCCCATGCTCGCCGTCAGCGAAAAAGCCATGGTGCGCGACGTCCCGATCGCCGCGGGCGAACAGGAGGTGCGCGCCAATATCTCGGCGGTATTCGAGATCGATTAGCGGTTACTTTTTCTCGTAGTAGTCCGCTACCAAGCGGTCGAGCAGCCGCACACCGAAGGCGGTGCCGCCCTTGGGCACGGTCGGCGCATCCGCCTTGGACCATGTCACCCCGGCAATGTCGAGATGCGCCCAGGGCGTTTTGTCGACGAAGCGTTGCAGGAATTGCGCCGCGGTGATGCTCCCGCCGCCGCGGTTTCCGATGTTCTTCATGTCGGCGGCATCCGAGTTGATCATCTTGTCGTACGCGTCCCCGAGCGGCATGCGCCATACTTTTTCGTTCACCACCTCACCCGACTTGGTAAGTTGTTCACACAACTTGTCGTCGTTCGAGAACAAGCCCGCATACTGATCGGCGAGACTGACGATGATCGCGCCCGTGAGTGTCGCGAGATCGATCATGAACTTGGGTTTGAAACGGTCCTTGCAGTACCACAGCGCATCCGCGAGGACCAACCGGCCCTCGGCATCGGTGTTCAGCACTTCGATGGTCTGACCCGACATCGAGGTGACGATGTCGCCGGGACGCTGCGCGGAGCCGGACGGCATGTTCTCGACGAGGCCGACAATGCCGACAGCATTCACTTTCGCCTTGCGTCCAGCCAGCGCCCGCATAAGCCCGATCACCACGCCGGCACCGCCCATGTCCCATTTCATGTCTTCCATGTTGGCGGCCGGTTTGATGGAAATGCCGCCGGTGTCGAATGTGACACCCTTACCGACAAAGGCGATGGGCGCCTCTTTCTTCTTGCCCTTACCGCCCTGGCCCCTGCTTGCAGGGGCGCCGTTCCATTGCATGACAACGAGACGCGGCTCATTGACGCTGCCCTGACCGACGCCGAGCAGCGCGCCCATGCCGAGACGCTTCATCTGCGCGACGCCCAAAACCTCGACTTTGACGCCCACCTTCTCGAGGCTCTTTGCCTGCTTGGCGAGCGTTTCCGGATAGATCACGTTGGCCGGCTCGGATACGAGGTCGCGGGTAAGGAACACCCCATCGGCGACCTTGCTTAGTTTTCCGAATTGCTTTCTCGCCGCAGCGCCTTCGGGCACCATGAAACTAATTGCTTTCAGTTTCGGCTTGGCGGTCGGCTTCTCCTTGGTCCGATATTTATCGAACCGGTAAGACCGCAGCAGCGCGCCAAACCCCATTTGCGCCGCCATCTCGGACGCGACCACGGAGCTCCCCTCGATCTCATCCACGGCGACGGTCGCAGAGCCTTTCTGAGCCCGTGCCGTTGCGGCGTAGATTTGCCCGCCCGCTTTCTGCGCGCCGAGCTCGCGGATATCCCCGGGCTTGCCGAGCCCCACCACCAAAATGGCGTCGAGGCGCGTTCCGACAGGCGCCAGAATATTCAACAACTGTTCCGCATCGCCGTTGAAATCGCCGCTCTTGATCGCGCGTTTGATAGCGCCGCTGGTTTTCTTATCGAGCTTTTCCGCCGTGGACGACAATTTGCCGCCGCTGGTCGCAAACACCACGGCAACACCGGTCGCCGGTACACCCGGTTTATCGAAGGAGATTTTCATCTGTTTCCTCTTTTCGTCCGTCAGAGAATTACGATTGTTGCTTAACTACGAATGTCGTTCTGGCGCCCAATGGAGCAGGATATGGTGGGCTTGGAAAGGCCACAGCTGCAAGACAAACATTAGTGTACCGCGGGGTGCGTGTAAATTTCAGCGCGCCGAGGTCTCCCGCTCGACGTCCTTGCGGGAATAGCCGCTAGCTAGCCAAACGAGGCCGCCCGGCAAGCTCACCACCGCGATCACCACGCCGAATAGCAGAGACAGGACCAAAGCGCTTTCATTGCCGACGCCGACGAAAGCGAATGCTCCCACCATCGCCCCTTCACGCACGCCCCAGCCGGCGATGGAAACGGGAATGGTCGTTATTAAAACGACAGGTGGAACCAGAACCAGACAGTCGACCACCGACACCGGGATGTTCAAATCCCGTGCCAGTAAATAAACGATCAGCGAAATAAGAACATTGCCGACCACGCCAAGGGCGACAGCCTGAACGGCTCTCACGGGGTTGAGGAAAAGACGCCGCGTATCCTGGGCCAAGTGCGCGACGCCGCGCACGAGACGCCATTTCCTGAAACCTTCCGGGAGCCGGTCGAGCAGCATCAAAAAAATCAGGCCAACGACGGAAAGTCCCGCCAATACCGGAAAAAACCATTTCGCCGGATTGTCGCCGATGCGGGCCAGCAGTAACGGCTGCACGGCGACGACAAGAACGATCAGCCCGATCAGCGCAACCGCCCGCTCCAACATCACGCCGTTCACCGCGCCAAGGATGCTGAGCCCCGCCTTCCGGGCCAGATACATACGCACTGCATCGCCACCGACCGCGGACGGCAGGGTCTGATTGAAGAATGTACCGATGTAAAGAATTTCGAGAACCTTGGCGAAGGGCAATGTGGCATCGATCGCCTTCATCACAACGGCCCATCTGACGGCGTTACTGACAACCAGTACGGCAAAAATCAGCAAGACCAGAACGATCGGCCCCAAAGACACATCCGCAAGATGCCGCCCCATCGCCGCAAGATCCACCGTCCGAAGCAGAACCCCGATCAGGACCGCCGACAGAAGAAACTTGAGCGCGAATTTGAGCCAGGCGGGAAAATGCATAGAAATTTCCGGTGGAACGGCGGGCATTTCCAGCCCATGTAGCACACTTGGCCTGGCCGTTCATGAAATTATCTGGGGACCGCCCGTTCGGTGGAACCAAACTAGGCCGGCACCCGCATGTGTACCGGTTGCCGCTTTGCCCCCCAAGTTCCAGGCTGCGCGTCGAAGGCGCCCGGCGCCTTGGCACCGCAGCGGTTGCATTTGCCGTCGGCGGTGAGGTTCCAGGTCGACAGCTCGTACCAATCGCGACCGATCAGGAGCTGGCCGCAATTGTGATTGCTGCAATAGGTGCTGGAACCGTCGAAATCATGGATGTTACCGAGGTAGACGTGATGTATCCCCGCCTTGCGTGCCACCGCCCTTGCCCGGTGCAGGCTTTCCGCCGGTGTCGCCGGGATGTCACGCATCTTCCAATCCGGATGAAAGGCGGAGAAATGAAGCGGCACATCGGGACCGAGATGCTCCATCACCCAGGCCGAGAGTTCCGCGATCTCGGCCTCGGAATCGTTCTTGCCCGGAATGAGAAGGGTCGTGATCTCCACCCACACGTCGGTCTCGTGCACGAGATAGATCAGCGTATCGAGCACCGCATCGAGATGCCCCGTACATAAGTCTTGATAAAACTCTTCGGTGAAGGCCTTGAGATCGATATTGACGGCATCGATGTGGCGATAAAATTCGGCGCGCGGCTCCGGACACATATATCCAGCAGACACCGCGACCGTCTTGATATCGCGTTCATGGCACGCCTTCGCGACATCGATCGCGTACTCCATAAAAATGACGGGATCGTTGTAAGTGAACGCGACACTACGGCAGCCGGTGGCCGCAGCGGCCTCGGCGATCATCTCGGGCGTTGCCTGATCCTGTAGCCGATCGAACTCCCGCGACTTGCTGATATCCCAGTTCTGGCAGAACTTGCAGGTCAGGTTGCACCCCGCCGTGCCGAAGGACAGCACCGGTGTGCCCGGTAGGAAATGATTGAGCGGTTTCTTCTCGATCGGGTCAATGCAGAACCCGGAAGAGCGTCCATAGGTGGTGAGGACAATTTCGCCTCCCTCGCAGGCGCGCACGAAACACAGACCGCGCTGCCCCTCGCGCAACTTGCAGAAACGGGGGCACACGTCGCATTGAACCCGCCCGTCCTCCAGCGCGTGCCAGTAGGACGTCGGAAATGCGTCTAATTTAATGTCTCGGTTCATTTTCAACGGCCTCAAAATTTCACGCTGTTGCGGTCAAAACCGGCCTAATGGGCCGCAACTTTTTTTGCGGCGATATACAGCGGATCGGCCAATGCCTATTATATATACTAGGTGGAGAAGAATGCCATGGTAGCTATCGCGAAACGCACCAGACCTGCCGCCGTCGCCGGGATGTTCTACCCGGAGGACCCTGCGGAACTGGCGACGTCTGTTCGCTATTACCTCGAGGAAATGGGCAGAAACGCCGACGCGGCAACGATGTTGCCGGTCCCCAAGGCCATCATCGCCCCGCATGCCGGCTACATTTATTCCGGTTTCACCGCAGCAGCCGCCTACAATCGGCTGCGGCCGGCACGAGACCGTATCAAGCGGGTCATAATGATGGGTCCGTGTCACCGGGTTGCGGTGCGCGGGCTTGCCCTTCCCGACGCGAATGCCTTCTCGACGCCCCTCGGTGACGTTCCCATCGACACGCAGGCAATCGAGCAGATCATCGATCTCCCGCAAGTGTCCGTTTTCGATGCCACGCATCAGCAGGACCATGCGCTCGAAGTCCACCTCCCTTTCCTTCAGACCGTGCTGGATGACTTTGCCATCGTGCCCATGATCGTCGGCGAAGCACGCCCGGAAGATGTCGCCGAAGTTTTGGACAAATTGTGGGGTGGGCCTGAAACGCTGATTTTGATCAGTTCGGACCTCAGTCATTACCTGCCCTACGACACCGCCCGCCGGGTCGACGAGGCCACGCGCCAAGCGATCGAAAATCTCGACGCTCATGCGTTGGGCGATGAGCAGGCCTGTGGCCGTCATTCCATCCGGGGATTGCTATCCTTGGCCAAGGCAAAAGGATTGAAACCAATTACCGTTGATATCCGCAATTCTGGCGACACCGCGGGCAGCAAGGACCATGTCGTCGGATACGGCGCCTGGATATTCGTCGAAGACCGAGAAACGGCAACCGAAGACGCGGACGACACGACAAAGACGCGGGACCTTTTACGCCAACACGGAGACGCGCTCCTCGCCCTTGCGGCAACGGCGGTGAAGCTCGGCGTATCAACCGGTGAAGTTCTTGCGCCTCGGCTGGAAGAATTCGATCCTGCCCTGCGTTCGGAAAGGGCGTCGTTCGTGACCCTCGACAAGAACGACAAACTTCGGGGCTGTATCGGCACGCTGACAGCGGTTCAGCCCCTCGTGACCGACATCGCCGAGAACGCGTATCGTGCCGCTTTCCGCGACCCCCGCTTCGGCGCCCTCACGCATGCCGAGTTGGCCGACGGCGACCTCTCGATTTCCGTTACGGTTCTGAGCGCACCGGTTGCCTTGAAGTTTTCCAGCCGGGAGGATTTGCTCCGCCAGGTCGAACCCGGCCTGGATGGGATCGTCCTTCAGGAAGGCCACAACAGGGGAGTGTTCCTTCCGGCTGTCTGGGAAGCGTTCCCCAAGGCCGATGAATTCCTCTGGCACTTGATACGAAAAGCCTCCCTCCCCGAGGGATATTGGTCGAATTCCCTCCGGGCTTGGCGGTTCCGAACCGAATCCGTCTCTTCCACCGAATTGCCTAGTCCCGGCACAATCTGGGTCTGATCCCGACAGTCGGCGGCGTGCCGGGTTGGCCGAAAGTGTGGCCCGGAAGTGTGGCTAAGTGCGTCTTTTTTTGTTAAAGGCTCGCTATCGGCCACAACCCCGTTACCCAGAGAGTTCCATGACACTTGAAATCCGCCGAATTGTGACCGGCCACGATGCCGACGGCAAAGCCGTCATCGACGACGATGCCGTCATGACGAACGTCCATCAACTGCGCTCGGGAAACCTGCAAACCCTGATTTGGGTCACCGACGACACCCCCGCAGAAGTCGACGGCGGCGACGACCCCGCCGAACGCACCCTGGATATCGAGCCGCCCGCGACAGGTTCCGTCTTTCGTATCCTCGAACTCCGGCCCGGCAAGGACGCCTATATGCACCGGACCGACACCATCGACTATGCCATCGTCATGTCCGGTGAATGCGACATGTTGCTGGATGACGACAAAGAGGTCCATATGAAAGCCGGTGACGTCATGGTACAGCGCGGCACGTGGCACGGATGGGCAAATCGTACATCAGAGCCCTGTCAAATCGCGTTTATCCTTATCGGTGCCAACCCGCCGGCTAAGCATCTCCACCCTTAATCCCTGGCCTAAATATTCCGGAGCCTCGTTATTTTGTCCCTAACTCCCGACAGCCAAATCGCCGACCTGCTTGACACCGCGCGTGCCGCGGGCCGCGACATCATGAAAATTTACGAGACCGATTTCGAAGTCCGGGCAAAAGAGGACGAGTCGCCCGTCACGCAGGCCGATGAAATAGCGGAAGCGATTATCCTGAAAACGTTGGCGCGGCTCACCCCCAGTGTGCCGGTCATTGCCGAGGAGGCCTATACGGCCGGACACAGGCCGGACGTCTCTGCCGGCACCTTTTGGCTGGTGGACGCCTTGGACGGAACCAAGGAATTC
Organism: uncultured Rhodospirillales bacterium; assembly: GCA_913055735.1. Lineage (GTDB taxonomy): Bacteria > Pseudomonadota > Alphaproteobacteria > Rhodospirillales > UBA2165 > CAJXKD01. The sequence continues at coordinate 328,030 of CAJXKD010000002.1, read as the reverse complement.
GTCAAACGGACCGGCGAGTTCACCGTGAATATCGCGCTTATTCATGATTTCGAACCTGTTTTCGGGATCGTTCATGCGCCTGCCATCGACCAAACCTACTGGGGAGGCGCGGGCAAAGCCTTCCATAAGGACAAGAACGACGAGGCCACCCCTATACATGCGCGCAGCCCGAATCCCGCGGGACTTGTCGTCATGACCAGCCGATCGCATCGAAGCACGGAAGAAGACTTCCTCAAGGACATCAACGTGGCCGAAGAACGAAACGCCGGAAGCTCCATCAAGTTCTGTCTGATCGCCGCCGGAGAAGCGGATTTGTACCCAAGATTGGGCCCCACCCACGAATGGGACACCGGCGCGGGACACGCCGTCTTGGCCGCAGCCGGTGGTTCGGTAACGACGCTGGATGGCGCGCCGTTGGAATACGGGAAGGAAAACTTCAAGAACCCGTTTTTCGTCGCCCGTGGCCTTCCAAACGGCACCGCGGCCTGACGGAAGTCGACGTTTCAGGATGCCCCCTGACCTCACCACGCGTATCGCCGCGCCCAGCGACGAGGTCATTGCCGAGGCCGCAAGATTGCTTCGGTCCGGTGAGTTGGTTGCCTTCCCGACCGAGACAGTTTACGGGCTTGGCGGCGACGCCACCAACGGGGAGGCGGTCGCCAAAATCTTTGCGGCCAAGGAGCGTCCACAATTCAATCCGCTGATCGTTCATGTGCCGGATGTTGAGGCGTGCAAGGAACTGGCCGAATGGCACGATACTGCCGAGCAGCTTGCCGCCAAATTTTGGCCGGGTCCCCTCACCCTCGTTTTACCCCGGCGCCAGGAGAGCCCCGTCTCCCTCCTCGCCTCCGCCGGGCTCGACACAATTGCCGTGCGGGTCCCCCGCCATCCGCTTGCCCAGACCTTGTTGCAGGCCGTTGGGCTCCCCATCGCCGCCCCGAGCGCCAACCGGTCCGGCATGGTCAGCCCGACAACGGCCCAACATGTCCTCGACTCCCTCGGCGGTCGCGTTCGTCTCATCCTCGATGGTGGTCCCTGTGAGGTCGGTCTTGAATCGACGGTCATCGATTTATCGACGGATTCTCCCACACTCCTGCGTCCTGGCGGCGTATCGCTGGAAAATCTGCGTGAAATCCTCGGGAAGATTGAAATCGCAGGCCCCGAAACGCCCCTCAAATCGCCGGGCATGACCGAACGGCACTATGCGCCCGGCATTCCGTTGCGTATAAACGTCACCAATCCGTCCCCCGACGAAACAGTTGTGGCATTTGGGCCCCACGCCCCTTCCGGGTCGCGCAATCTGAGCCCGAGCGGCGACCTGGCGGAGGCCGCTGCCAACCTGTTTGCCGTGTTGCGGAAGCTCGACCGGCCGGAAAACAAGGCCATTGCCGTGATGCCCATCCCGGAACGCGGACTAGGCGTCGCCATCAATGACCGTTTGAGGCGTGCCGCATTCCGGCCTAAATAGGCATGGGCGATACGGCTTCATCGATTGTACAGCCAAAGAAATCATGAGTAACACAAGCAACGTTTTGCAGCAGATTACCGGCATCGTCGGCAAGAAAGGGGTCATCGCCGACCCGGCCGACATGGCGCCCTATTTGGCCGACGCGCGCCACTACGAAGACAGCACCTGCGATCTTGTCGTTCGCCCCGCTACAACCGATCAGGTGGCAGCCGTGGTCAAGCTCTGCGCCGCTGAAGGCGTTGCGATTACGCCGCGCGGCGGCGGCACCGGTCTTGTCGGCGGCAGCGTGACCCACGAGGGCATCGTACTAAGTCTCGACCGGATGAATTCCATCCGGCAGGTAGATGCACTCAACCATACCCTGACTGTTGATGCCGGATGCATCCTCGCCGACATACAGGAGACCGCAGATGAAGCCGGTTGCCTGTTTCCATTGAGCCTCGGCGCTGAAGGAAGCTGCCAGATTGGTGGCAACTTATCGACGAACGCGGGCGGCGTCGGCGTTTTGCGCTATGGCAACGTTCGCGATCTCGTCCTCGGCCTCGAGGTGGTCCTGCCGGATGGCCGCATCTGGGACGGCATGAACGCCTTACGGAAAAACAACACCGGCTACGATCTGAAACAACTATTTGTCGGCGCCGAAGGAACCCTGGGGATTATCACCGGCGCGGTCCTGAAACTATTCCCCAAGCCACAAGCCAAGGTCACGACCCTTACCGCGGTTGACTCTGCCGACGCCGTTCTACAGCTCTTCGACAAGGTTCGCGCGTCGCTGGGCGATCGGCTGACGGCCTTCGAATTGATCCCGCGGCTTGCCATGGAGTTGTGCACCGCCCATATCCCGGGCGCCGTCGATCCGTTCGATGCTCCGCACAGCCACTACGCCCTGATCGAAGTCACGTCACCCCGTGCCGGTGACGACCTTCGCGGCGAACTCGAGGAGGTCCTTGCAACAGCCTTCGAAGCGGAACTGGTCAGCGATGCCGTCTTCGCAGAGAGCGAGGCCCAAACCCTCGATCTTTGGCGCTTGCGTGAGACAATTCCGGAGGCCCAGAGCAAGGAAGGTGCCAGCATCAAGCATGACGTTTCGGTTCCGGTGTCGAAATCCATCGAATTCATCACGGAAGCCAACAAGCGAATCGAAGCGACTTTACCTGGAACCCGGGTCTGTTCATTCGGCCATATCGGGGATGGCAATATCCACTATAACCTGACCCAGCCGAAAGAAATCGCGCCCGATGCCTTTATGGCGAAAAGCGGCGAGTTTCACCGTATCGTGCACGACCTAGTGGTGGAACTGGGCGGCTCGATCTCGGCTGAGCACGGGATCGGCACCTTCAAACGTACGGAATTGGCCCATTACAGCCCGGAAATCGACATCGAGCTGATGCGCCGCATCAAACTTGCGCTCGATCCGCACAGGATCATGAACCCGGGTAAAATTTTCGATTTGTGATCCAAACGACTATTGGGTCGCAACCGCTCGGATCACGAAATTGTCGAAGGCCATTGATTTTGCGCGATTATTTAAACATTTCTTTTAACAGAACAGTATAATCCGGCGTTATGGATCGGATCTCCCGTTATATCATGCGACAGCTCGTCCTCGGCATGATCGTTACGACGGTCGTGCTCTCGGGCATGTTCTGGCTGACGAGATCCGTTCAACTGGTTGAATTGCTCATCAACCGGGGACTTTCGGCAAGCACCTTTATGTATCTAACGATGCTCTCCGTCCCCAATCTTCTCTATTTTGCGTTACCGATCGCTGCCTTTGTCGTCATCGCGTTTTTCTATAGCAAGCTCAACTCGGACCGCGAACTGGTCGTTCTCCGGGCCGCCGGTGTAAGCAACCTCAGTATCGCCAAACCCGCGCTTCTCATCGGTCTGGTCCTGACAGGAATCAGCTACAGCTTCGCGATGTATTTCACACCGACCTCTCATCAAAAGTTTCGCGATCTTCAGTGGAATATCCGGTACAGCTTCAGTCACGTGCTTCTGAAGGAAGGCGTGTTCAACACGGTGAGCGACGAACTGACCATCTATATTCGCGAGCGCAACGGCGAAGCGGATTTGCGTGGCGTCCTGGTTCACGATGACCGCGACCCCAACAATCCGGTCACCTATATCGCTGAACGCGGCGTTCTCGTAGAAGGCAATTTGGGCCCGCGCGTCATTGTGTTCGATGGAAGCAGACAACAGTTGGACCGCAAGACCGGCAAGCTGTCTATCCTGTATTTCGATCGAACCCCTATCGAATTGGACGGCATCGTCAACAAACCCAGCGCACGGTATCGCGAGCCGCGGGAACGAACCCTCGCGGAACTATTGGTCCTGAAGAAGGAAGATCTCGGCAACCCAAACGATTACGGCAAGTTTGTCGTCGAAATCCATCAACGCTTTACAGGCCCCATGATGGTCCTTTCGTTCGTTTTGGTGACGATAGCGTTTTCACTGGTAGGAAGTTTCTCAAGGCAAGGCCAAGGGAAACGGATGGTCGCCGCGACGCTGGTGAACATATTGATCGCGGTCGCTAACCTCGGTTTCGCCAATTTAGCGGCAAAATCCTTGGACCTAGTTCCTACTCTTTACGCAACGGCACTCTTGCCGACTACCGTTTGCCTGATCTTGCTCGTCTATCATCCGAGGTTTCGTAACCCGTTCGCCCGCCCCGCCAGTGGCGTGGCCTAGGCATGGGAAGAGATTAGATGCAAATTTCTCCTCTCCTCTCTTTCTACATCGGCCGCAATTTCCTGCTGAGTTTCGTCATTATTTTCGCGGCATTTATGGGTGTCATCCTCCTTTTCGAGTCGGTTGAGCTCATGCGCCGCGGCGCGTCGGCCCCAGATGTCACGGTTTCGCTCGTCATACAGATGAGCTTCCTAAAACTGCCCTTCATGGCCCAGAAGATTTTTCCGTTTGCCGTATTGTTTGGCGGGATGGTCGCCTTCTGGCGATTGACCCGAACACGTGAGTTGGTGGTGACACGTGCAGCGGGGGTTTCGGCATGGCAGTTTCTGCTCCCTGTCCTGACAATCGCGCTCGTGATGGGCATTCTCAGTATTACGGCGCTGAATCCTCTCGCATCGGCCATGCTTGCCAAGTTCGACAGGCTCGACGGCGTCTATTTCAAGAGCGAGACCAATGTCCTTGCGGTGTCGAAATCCGGTTTGTGGTTACGCCAATCGAACCCAAAGAACCGCTCGGTCATCCATGCGCCGAAAGTACGCATCGATGGCCGTGACGTAAGCCTTACCGACGTCACAATTTTTGTCTTCGATGATGACGACAAGTTCGTATCGAGAATTCAGGCCGAAACCGGAGAGTTGGAGGACGGCTTCTGGTACCTGCGATCGGTGCAAATTCAAGATACGGATAAACCCAAGAAGGTTCTCGACGAATATTGGTTCGAGACGGATTTGACGTTGAATAACATTCAGGACAGCTTCTCTCCGCCGGAGACCATGTCCTTTTGGGAGCTGCCCCGCTTCATCGCCAATTTGGACCGGGCAGGATTTTCGGCGTTGCGGCACAAGCTTTATTGGCATTCCCTGCTCGCCGCGCCGCTATTGCTGTGCGGGATGGTCCTTATCGCAGCGACGTTCACATTGCGCCCTTCCAACCGGAGCAGCACGACGTTCGTCGTGATCGGTGGTATTTTTAGCGGCTTCCTATTGTTTATTTTTTCGGACATCGTATTTGCTCTCGGGCTTAGAGATAGTATTCCAATTGCACTGGCCGCATGGACACCGAGCGGGGTATGCACGCTCCTTGGACTTGCGATGGTTTTCCATTTGGAAGACGGTTAGGCACATGCCTTTAAGGAACCTCGTTGCCCAAGGAATATTGATTCTTATTTTCCTACTTCCGCTGTCGGCGGCGGCGCAAACCGCCAATAGCGATCAGGAGGAGATCCTGTTTTCGGCCGACGAAGTCACGCACGACCGTGAACTTGGTATCATCAAGGCATCAGGTAACGTCGAGATCGTGCGTGGCGATCAGATCCTGCTGGCCGAAACGATCTCCTACAATCAGCGCCAGAATATTGTAACCGCATCCGGCAACATCAATTTCCTCCAACCAAACGGCGATGTTCTGTTCGCCGATTTCATGGAAATTAGCGGCGATTTCAAGGATGGTGTCGTCCGGAACATCCGGATTTTGTTGTCCGATAATTCCAGGATAGCCGCAACAGGCGGACGCCGCTCTGGTGGTGAGCGGCTGGATATGCGGAATGCCGTTTACACACCTTGTGAATCCTGCGCGACGGACCCGACACGCGCTCCCCTTTGGCAGGTCAAAGCAAAAAGGGTAGTTCATGACCAGCCCAATCAGGTTATCGAATATGCAGATGCCTGGCTCGAATTCATGGGAACGCCCGTTGCCTATACCCCCTTCTTCTTCCATCCCGATCCGACGGTGAAAAGGCGGAGCGGGTTTCTGACACCATCATTCGGCACGTCGTCCACACTGGGGTCTCACTTAACGGTTCCCTACTACTATGCGCCGACGGCAAGTAGGGACATGACAATCTCCCCGACATTCACGACGAAGGAACGCATCGTCCTGGCGGGCCAATACCGGGAGCGGTTCGAAAAAGGAACCATCGATACGGATGCCAGCGCCACCTACGATTCAGAAAGCACTTTCCGGGGTCACATCGATCTACAAAGTAAATACAACCTGAACCAGACTTGGCGCGCGGGCGCCGATGTCGCTCGGAGCACGGACGACACATATCAGCGAAGATACGGCTTCAAAACCGCTAAATCCCTGACATCTCGCGGCTATTTAGAGGGCTTCCGACGGCGGAACTATATGGCGCTCAACGCCTACGCCTATCAGGATACCGAGGAATCGGCGGACCCCGGCCAAACACCCTTGGTACTTCCCTACTTCGAATACCAGCATGTCGGCGAGGCCAGCTGGCGGGGGCTTTATCAAACCATCGATGCGTCCCTTCTTTCGGTAACCCGATCTGAGGGTACGGACACTCGCCGCCTCTCCGTCGGAGGAGGCTGGCATCTTCCCTTCGTCTCTCCCATTGGCGACGTCTACAAGCTCTCGGCGACGGTGAGAGGCGACCTCTATCATATCGATGACCTCTCACGCCCCAACGCTGGCAACTTTGACGGTGTATCCGGGCGCGTCTACCCGCAATTGACACTCGACTGGCGCTACCCTTGGTCACGCCAAGACGGTCGCGTTAATCAAATCATCGAACCCATCGCCTCGTTTTCAGTCAGCCCTTATGGAGGCAATCCCACGGATATTTCCAATGAAGACAGTGTCGATGTCGAGTTCGACGATACGAATTTGATGGCCGCAAGCAGGTTTTCGGGGATCGATCGCGTGGAAGGCGGACCGAGGATCAACTACGGCTTGAAATGGGGGGTTTACGGAGCCGGAGGGGGCGGTACAAGCGTCTTTTTTGGGCAGAGCTATCGGTTTAAAGCGGACGATACTTTTGCGAACGGTACCGGCCTATCGGACAATTTCTCAGATATCGTGGGACGCATTAACGTCAATCCAGGAAAATTTATCGACCTAACCTATCGAACACGCATTGATAAGGACAACCTCCGATCAAGACGGAATGAATTCCAATTTACCGGCGGACCAAGATCGTTGAACGTATCGACGAGCTATACTTTCTTTGATAGCGAAGACGAATCTGAATTTCCTGACCGGGAGGAGATTTCAGCCAGTGTCGACGCGCGGCTATCGCGATTTTGGCGGACCGGGTTTTCCGTGCTTCATGACGTGGACGCCGAAGATTTGCGCCGCCTATCGTGGAGCTTGGCTTATGAGGACGAATGCTTCATTTTTTCCAGCATATTGCAGCGGCAATTTTTCGAAGACCGTGATTTAAAGCCTGAAGACTCGATTTTGTTCCGCTTAACATTTAAGACCCTAGGTGACGTGAGAACCAACGTTTCCGCTTCCGCCAACTAGACGCCGCCGATGACAGAAAAGCGTTCAACCAACAATCTCCGTACATCTCATCTCAGGGCAGGCCTAAGGTGGGTGGGTCGCGTTTTTTTGGTCACGATGTTGTGGAGCTTTGCCCCCAATTCCGGCCACGCTCAATCTGCGATGGGGATCGCTGCGGTCGTCAATGATGACGTTATTTCGCTCCTCGATCTGAACTCGCGAATGCAGCTCGTCGCGCTTTCCTCGCGCCTCGCGTTATCCGGCCCGGCGGCCCAAAGGCTGCGTCAACAAGTCCTACGCAACCTCATCGACGAAACCCTCCAACTGCAGGAAGCCAAACGCCTGGAGATCGAGGTTTCGAAGGACCAGATCGACGCTGCGGTCAAACAAATCGAACGCCAGAATAATATGCCGGAAGGCAATATCGAACGCCTGCTCGCCCGTGCCGGGATCGGCCGTGAATCCCTCGAAAATCAACTGCGGGCAGAAATCAGTTGGTCACAAATCGTCCGCCGCTCGGTTTTGAGCAGCGTGACCATAACGGACGTCCAAGTCGACGAGGCCATTGCAAAAATCGAGGAAGGAAAAGGCAAGCCCGAGTACCTCTTGGCGGAAATCTACCTACCTTTCGATATCGCCGAATCTCGAGAGGACCTATTGAAGGCGGCCCAGAGTTTAACCATTCAGATCAAGCGTGGCGCGGATTTTGCCACACTGGCCAAAACGTTTTCCCAAAGCGCATCGGCCGTAAACGGCGGTGATCTGGGGTGGGTCCGCGCTGATCAAATGGACGGTAACATCCTGGCTGCGGTAAGCCGCGCCCAAGACAGGCGGTTGGTAGGGCCTGTTGAGGCCGCAGACGGCTATTATATCGTACTGCGGCGGAGCAGCCGAATCTCGCAAGGGGTCAACGTCCAAAACACAATTGTCGATCTTTGGCAGCTGTTTTTACCGGCCACGCAAAATACCGCCGACGCTAATATGGAAGCGCAGTTGACGAAGGCAAAAAGAATATCGGCGTCTGCGCGGTCCTGCGAAGAGATGAAAAGGTTGGGCACCGAAGTAAATGCGCCTCAATCCGGTCCTCTCAATAATGTGAGTTTATCGAATTTAACCCCTCAACTAGGTGGGGTTGTTGGGTCCTTGGCGATCGGACAAGCGAGCCAACCTATAGCGTTGAATGGTGGCATCGCGGTCCTCATGGTTTGCGACAAGCGTGAAGAGGCCGTGTCTTCAAATATCCGAGCCGACGTGCGCGAGCGCTTGACGCAGGAAAGAGCGGAGCTTGTCGCCCGTAGGCTGATGCGTAACTTGCGCCGCTCCGCTTTCATCGATTTACGGCTGTGAGCAGCCCGCTTCACACAGGCCAACCCCTTCCCTTAGCAATCACCATGGGTGAACCGGCAGGGATCGGTGGCGATGTCACGTTAAAGGTTTGGCACCTTCATCGTGAAAACCTGTCGCCGTTCTATGTTTTGGATTCACCGAAACGATTGTCTGAGTTAGCCCGCGGCCTGTCATTGGATGTTCCAATAGAGGAAATTGCCGAACCCGCCGAAGCCATCGGCGTATTTCCCGACCGGCTCCCAGTCCTGCCCATCAATCTTCCGGCCGCTGCGGTTCCCGGCAAACTGGATCCGACGAACGCGTCGGCCGTCCGCCAATCCATCGAGAATGCGGTAGAGCACGTCATGGACGGTCGCGCTAGCGCCGTTGTCACGAACCCGATCCACAAACTTGCCCTTTACAAGGATGGCTTCGAATATCCCGGGCATACGGAGTTTCTGGCGGCTCTGGCCGATGTCCAATCCGAACCTGTGATGATGCTCGCGGGAGAGACGCTGCGTGTCGTGCCCATCACCCGTCATGTCAGCTTGCATGACGCGCTTGATCTTTTGACGGCCGATCTGATCGCGGAAACGACCGAGATCACCGTCGCCGCGCTGAAACGCGATTTTGGAATCGCTGCGCCACGCGTGGCCATGGCCGGACTAAACCCGCATGCCGGTGAAGGCGGCGCCATGGGGCGCGAAGAGTTGGATGTTATCGGCCCGATAACGGATGAGCTGCGGGCGAAAGGTATCGATATCAGGGGCCCGTTACCGCCGGACACCATGTTCTACCCAGCCATGCGGCAAAGTTACGACGTGGCGATCTGCATGTACCACGATCAAGCGCTTATCCCCATCAAGACGATCGAATTCGACAGCGCCGTGAATGTCACGCTTGGATTACCGTTCATCAGGACCTCTCCCGACCACGGCACCGCACTGGACTTAGCTGGAACGGGAAAAGCCAATGAAACCAGTCTGCTAGCAGCTATTCGTATGGCCTCCCTGATGGCTCAGCACCGTTTCTCAGGGCGCTCGGTACCGGCGCCGACCAAATGACCGAAGGTAGTGTATCGAGCGGCTCTCTTCCGCCGCTCCGTGACGTGATCGCCAAATACGGCCTGTCGGCGCGCCATTCCCTCGGGCAGCACTTCCTTTTTGATCAGAACCTTTGTGACCGCATCGTCCGATGTGCCGGTAATCTTTCGGATACGACCGTGATTGAAGTCGGCCCCGGACCCGGCGGTCTTACACGCGCCCTCCTTCGCTCAAACGCCAAAAAGATTTTCGCTATCGAAAAGGACGAACGCTGCATCCAAGCAATCAGCGACCTAATGCCGTCTGCACAGGGCCGTTTGGAGATTATCGCCGCAGACGCCCTCAAGACCGACGTGACCGCGCTTGGAGCCTCCCCACGCCGTATCATCGCCAATCTGCCCTATAACGTATCGACCGTGCTGCTGATCAATTGGCTACGCAACGCGACGGCGTTTGCAGGCATGACCTTGATGTTCCAGAAAGAGGTTGCGGACCGCTTGACGGCGGCACCTGGGACCAAGGCCTATGGGCGATTAAGCGTCCTTTGTCAGTGGCTTTGCGATATCCGGCGGGAGTTCAATGTCGACAAACGAGCCTTCACCCCGCCCCCAAAGGTTACATCGACCGTCGTCACGCTGACGCCGCTCGCCGAACCGCGCGCACCGGCTAAATGGGACGATCTTGAAAAGGTAACCGCCGCCGCATTCGGTCAGCGCCGCAAAATGCTGCGGACCTCGCTGCGCGCGTTTGACCTCGACTTCCCGGCTTTGGGTATCGATCCGACGGCACGGGCAGAAACGCTTTCGGTCGATTCTTTTTGTGCAATTGCACGCAAAATTTCCGCAAAATAGCTAGAGCCGTCAGGGATTCCCGCGTAACCCTGCGACGAAACCGGACAATCCGATTTGGCGTTCCCGTTTTAGGCGTTCCGCCAGCAAAATTGCGTCGACGCTGGCGACGCTCTCCTCGACGTTGCGATTCACGATGATGTAGTCGTATTCCGCGTAATGGCTCATCTCGTCCGCTGCTTTGGCCATACGCTGGCGAACCACTTCCTCGGAATCTTGCGCCCGCGTGTGCAATCTCTTCTCCAGCTCGGCTGTGCTCGGCGGCAGGATAAAGACACTGACCAGATCCTTCCCCAGCTTTTGGTCATCGGCCAACTGCTGAGTGCCTTGCCAGTCGATATCGAACAGGACATCGGTTCCCGCCGCCAACGCCGCCTCGACCGGCCCCCGCGGCGTGCCATAGTGATGGCCGAAGACGAAGGCATGTTCTAGAAACTCCCCGCCCTCGATCATCGCCTTGAACTTGGCTTCATCGACAAAGAAATAGTCCTTACCGTCGACCTCGCCGGGCCGCATTGGGCGTGTCGTCGCGGAGATAGACAGTGTGAGGTTGGGATCACGTTGGAGAAGCGCCCTGGAGATCGTCGTCTTTCCGGCGCCGGACGGAGAGGACAAAACCAACATCAAACCGCGCCGGGCAATCTCTTGGGAAGATGAGCTGTTATTCAATGTTCTGCACCTGCTCGCGAAACTGCTCTATCACCGCTTTCAATTCCAGACCGATATTCGTCAGTTCCAAATCCGCAGCCTTGGAACAAATGGTGTTGGCTTCCCTGTTGAACTCCTGACATAGGAAATCGAGCCGCCGCCCGACGGGATCGTCAGCCGAGAGAAGGTCACCTGCCGCCTCGATATGGGCTTCGAGACGGTCGATTTCTTCTCGAACATCCGCCTTGGTCAAAAGGATCGCCGCCTCCTGTGCGATGCGCTCTTCGGGCAACGCCCGCAATTCGCTGTCCAGCAATTCCGCCAACTGCAATTTAATTTTGGCCTTGAGCGCATCGGGCTGGGCCTCCGCTGTCGCTTCGGCCCGGCCACAGAGTTCCGCGATCTGTGCCAACTGATCCGACAAGGCGGCCTTGATACGTTTGCCCTCGTCATCACGCATTTTCGCGAGATCCGACAAAGCCTGTTTAAGCCCCTCCAATGCCGCCTTCTTCAGCAAGTTCCTGGCTTCGGGATCGTCGGCACCATCCGCGGCTTCGACAACGCCTTTTACGGCGAAAAGCCCATCCAGGCTGGGCTGTTGAAAGCCCGCCGTGTTGTCTTTCAGCCCCCCGATCGTCTCAATCAGCTGGCGCAGGAGAGGTTCATTGATCTCATATTGCGCCCGGCCGCCTTCCTCGCGAACCGTAAGTCCTAGGGTAAGGTTTCCACGCTTGAATTTCTTCGCAACCAATGCTTTTGCAGGTATCTCGAGCTCTTCGCTGCCCTGCGGGAGGCGACAGCGAATTTCCAGACCACGCCCATTAACGCTCTTGCACTCCCAGCTCCATGTAAATCTCCCTACGGTTCCTTCGGCCCGGGCGAACCCGGTCATGCTGGATATCGGCAAAAGCGCCCCCTGTCTGATATCAGCCGACTTTATACCGCCGCCACCAACGTGCAACAAGCTGGACAGCACGCCACAAAGGCCCCTATGCATATACACATGGCCCGGCAGTTCAATTCGATCCTCATCACCGGTGCATCGAGCGGAATTGGTGCGGCACTCGCCGAAGCCTATGCGGCCCCCGGCGTGCGCCTGTTTCTTTCGGGCCGCAATGCGGCACGTCTAGCCGAGGTTGCGGCAAGCTGCATTGAAAAAGGCGCGGATGTCGAAACCGCGGAAATCGACGTAGCCGAAGCCCAACAGATGCACGATTGGATCACCGAGGCCGACGATAGATCCCTGCTCGACCTCGTCATCGCAAATGCGGGCGTATCCGGAGATACGTCCGGCGCGGAATCGACAAAGGAGCGGGAGCAGCGAATTCGCGCCATCAATATAGATGGCGTCTACAATACTGTCGCGCCCATCGCACCGAGAATGCGGGAACGGCAATCGGGCCAAATCGCGTTGATGTCCTCGCTCGCCGCTTTCAGAGGATTGCCGAGCGCGCCGGCCTATGCCGCCTCCAAAGCTTGGGTCCGGCTTTATGGCGAAGGATTGCGGGGCGTGCTGAGTGGTGACGGCGTCGGGGTCTCCGTGATCTGCCCCGGTTTCGTCCACTCGAGGATCACCGCAGCCAATCGGTTCGACATGCCGTTGATCATGGATAGCGGCCGCGCGGCGCGGATTATCCTTCGCGGCATCGCACGCAACCGGGCACGGATCGCGTTCCCATTGAGATTTTATGCGTTGGTGCTTCTTGTATCCGCCCTGCCACCATCGCTGACCGACCGTTTTTTCGCCACCCTTCCCCGCAAGGAATAGGCGCGGAAGCTAAGTTACAACCGCTTGGCTATTGTTGATTCTGTTCGCGCTGCAGCTTGCGCCACCGCGCAACATTGGCATTGTGCTCCCGAAGCGTCCTGGCAAAAACATGCCCGCCATCACCGTCAGCGACGAAATACAGATCGCCTGTCGCCGCCGGTTGAACCGCCGCCTCCAACGACGCGCTGCCGGGATTGCATATGGCCGTCGGCGGTAGGCCATCGATGACGTAGGTATTGTAAGGCGTGCGAGACTGAAGATCGGATCGCGTCAGCGCCCGTCCTAATGCGCCTTTCCCGTCTGCAACGCCGTAAACCACCGTTGGATCGGATTGCAGCCGCATGCCGCGTCGAAGCCGGTTGATGAACACGCCGGCAATCCTGCCACGTTCGTCCGCTCGACCGGTTTCCTTTTCGATGATCGATGCCAGAATTACCGCTTCCTCGGGCCCCGATAGAGGTAAGTCGGGCGCTCGTATCGCCCACGCGGCCGCCACCATCTCGCGCATCCCGTCTTGCATGCGCCGGACGAGATCGATGCGGCTATCGCCATAGGAAAAGTGATAGGTTTCTGGAAGCAGGCTTCCCTCTCCGACACCATCCGGAACCGGGCCCGTAAGCCCTTCGGCAATGGATACCAGGTCGAGAATTTCAGCCGTGGTCAGCCCTTCGGCGATCGTAAGCCGGCGCACGACGGTCTTGCCACTGTCCAGCAAGTCGACGACATCGCGCTGACTGGCGCCGGCAGCGAAGGCATACTCGCCGGCCTTCAACGTCTTATCGCGTGCGAAGACGCGCAATGCGATACGGAACACGAGAGGGTTGCTGATAACTCCTTCACGCGCCAACACCGCTCCAATTCCTGAGATTCCAGCGCCCCGTTCGACAATCACCACCGTTTCAACGGTGGTGGGGCCGGGGCGGACATACTCGGAATAGACCCATCCACCTGCAGCGCCAGCAACCGCGATTGCCAGAAACAGAACTACTCCGATCCAGCGTATCGCCCGGGCCATCGTCTCCTAGGAAACCTGCGACAGGATAATGGTCGCGTTCGTGCCGCCAAACCCGAAGGAATTGGACAGCACTGTATTGACCGGCCGCTCCTGTGCCTCGTGGGGCACGAGATTAAGGTCACAGCCATCCGATGGGTTATCGAGATTCAACGTCGGCGGAACGACATCGTTCTGAATGGCGAGAATCCCGAAGATCGCTTCGACAGCACCCGCGGCGCCAAGCAGGTGCCCGATGGACGACTTGGTCGACGACATGGCAATGCTGCTCGCGGCATTGCCGAACAGCCGCTTCACCGCATTATGCTCGATCTCGTCGCCCAACGGCGTGGACGTCCCGTGAGCGTTCACATAGTCGATCTCCGAAGGATCGAGTGCCGCCCGTTTCAGTGCCGCCCGCATGGCCCGGAAACCGCCGTTGCCGTCCTCGGCCGGTGCCGTGATGTGATGGGCATCCCCGGACAAACCGTAGCCAACGACTTCGGCATAGATTTTTGCACCGCGTTTCTTGGCATGCTCGAATTCCTCGAGCACCAAGATTCCGGCCCCCTCACCCATAACGAAACCATCCCGGTCCTTGTCCCAAGGCCGTGACGCTTTCTCCGGAGTCTCATTGAAATTAGTCGACAGGGCGCGAGCTTGCGCAAAACCGGCCATCCCCAGACGGCATACCGCCGCCTCAGCACCACCGCAAACCATGACGTCGGCGTCGTCGAGCATGATCATACGCGCGGCATCGCCGATCGCATGCGCGCCCGTCGAACAGGCCGTCACAACCGCGTGGTTGGGACCTTTGAACCCGTATCGGATCGAGACGTGCCCCGAAACCAAATTGATCAAACTGGAAGGGATGAAAAAGGGGCTAAGCTTGCGGACATTACCTTCGTGGACCGTAATGGCCCCTTTGGCGATCTCCTGCAAACCGCCGATACCCGACCCGATGAGCACCCCGGTCCTTTCGAGGCTTTCCTCGTCGCTCGGCATCCAGCCCGAATCCTCGACAGCCATTTGGGCAGCGGCCAGACCATAGACGATAAACTCGTCCATGCGCCGTTGATCCTTGGTGGAAACCCAATCCTCGGCAACGAAAATGCCATCGTCGCCGGCACTGCCGTTTTCCGGTTTGGGAATCAGTCCGGCGATCTTTGCCGAAATATCGGACACATCGAAAGAGGTGATCGGCTTAATGCCCGATCGACCTTCGATCAGGCGTTTCCACGTCACCTCGGTGCCGCAGCCAAGCGGCGTAACAAGTCCGACACCTGTAACGACCACACGTCTCATGATTCTTGGGCGTCTTGTTCGTCCGTGTTGTTTCGGTAAGCCGGCGAAAACCGCCGGCACCGATCGTCAATTCTGGAACAATGGATTTTATTGTTGTGAGGACAGGAAGTCGACGGCGTCCTTAACCGTCAAAATCTTTTCAGCAGCGTCGTCCGGAATTTCACAGCCGAATTCTTCTTCGAACGCCATCACGAGCTCGACGGTGTCCAAACTATCGGCGCCTAGGTCGTCGATGAAGCTGGCCGTATCCGTCACTTTGTCCTCTTCCACCCCAAGGTGTTCGACAATAATGCCCTTTACGCGCGTGGCAATATCATCACTCATCCGCTTATACCTCGATTTCGTTGTCGATAATTGATCGTTAGAGTTCTTTCACTTCCGCCGGTTAGAAACGAATTATCCCCCCTGACTCGGTGGAAAGTCGCCCGTTCCTAACACACTTTCTTGGCAATGACTAGCGCCCCAGACGAGCGCCTAAAAGACGCAAAAACCGGCTACTAGATCATTGCCATTCCGCCGTTCACGTGGAGTGTCTGGCCGGTGATATAGGACGCTTCATCGCTTGCCAAAAATGCGGCGGCGGCGCCGATATCATCAGGTTCACCGAGCCGTCCCGCCGGAATTCGCTCGGTCAGACCTCCCTTTTGGTCGTCGTTCAATGCGTCGGTCATCGCCGTCACGATAAAGCCCGGCGCGATACAATTTACCGTGATCCCACGGCTCGCGACCTCGGCCGCCAGAGATTTCGACATACCGATCATGCCGGCCTTAGACGCCGCGTAGTTCGCCTGTCCCGGGTTTCCCGTCACCCCAACGATCGACGTAATCCCGATGATTCGGCCCCAGCGTTGTTTCATCATGCCACGCAGGACGGCACGCGACAGCTTGAAAGATGCCGTCAAATTGACGTCCAATACCTCTTGCCAATCCTCGTCCTTGAGACGCATGGCGAGGTTGTCGCGGGTAATCCCGGCATTGTTGATCAGAATGTCGATGCCCCCCATGGCACCTTCGGTATCGCTGACCAGCTGCTGTGGCCCGTCGGCATCGCGCAGATTGCTGGCAACCACGTGGGTCCCCTCCCCGAGTTCCCCGGCAAGCGCTTCCAGCGCCTCTGTACGGGTGCCCGACAATGCCACCGTCGCGCCTTGCCGATGAAGATGACGCGCAATCGACGCGCCGATACCACCGGACGCTCCGGTTACCAACGCTCGTTTTTCCGATAATTCGAACATACCGCCCTGTGCTTCGTTAAATACGCGCTTCGTTAAATAATAGGCCTTCTCGAAGAAGAGTTAGAGGGTTTTGATGAACGCCTCAATATCTGCCGGTGTTTGCACTGAAACGCCGTTGAGATCGCGATCGATTCGCCGCGCCAAACCGGTAAGCACCTTGCCCGCGCCCACCTCGACAATCGTATCGACGCCGTGATCCTTCATATAGAGCACACATTCGCGCCAGCGCACGCGTGACGTTACCTGCTCGACCAGCAACCGGCGAATCTCATCGGGATCGTCCACCGCCTCGGCCGTCACGTTGGCCACCACCGGCACAGCCGGCACTTGAACATCGATTTTTGCCAGTACATCGGCCATGACATCGGCAGCAGGTGCCATCATGGCACAATGAAACGGCGCGCTGACCGGCAGGATAACGCTGCGGCGTACACCTTCTTGCGTCGCAATTTCGACGGCACGTTCGATGGCGGCGGTTGCCCCGGACAGCACGATCTGCCCCGGCCCGTTGTCGTTCGCCGCCGTGCAGACCTCACCCTGGGCCGCCCGCTCGGCAATGGATTCGGCCTGGTCGAGTTCGGCACCCAGCAGCGCCGCCATTGCCCCCTCGCCGACCGGCACAGCCTGTTGCATGGCCTGACCGCGCGCTTTTAGCGCCCGGGCGGCGTCGGCGAAGCCAAAAGCCCCCGCAGCCGTTAGCGCCGAATACTCGCCCAGAGAATGGCCGGCAACAAAGGAGCAGGCATCGCCGACCTTGAGGCCGGCCTCCTTCTCCAAGACCCGCATTACGGCCAAACTGACGGCCATTAGCGCCGGCTGGGCGTTTTCCGTCAAGGTAAGGTCGCTTTCCGGCCCCTCGAACATGATCTTGGAGAGCCGCTGGCCGAGAGCGTCATCGAGCTCTTCAAAGGTATAGCGGGCCTCGGGGAAGGCTTCGGCCAGATCCTGGCCCATGCCGACGGCTTGGGATCCCTGGCCGGGAAATACAAAGGAACGCGTTGCCATGGTGTATCTTGTGTGATTGATGCCGAGACGAGGCCTCGAGCGGGCCCTTGCGGCCAAGTGATACCCGCCCATCATCGGGAGTCAAGCGCGGCCTCACGGGCTGTTTTCATGCCATTCCGCGGGCCACTTCCGGCCATCGCTCCGAAACCCTTTAGCCGCAGTAATCCGCCGCTTGCACGGTTGCCGCATATGTGTATAGTGCGCGCCTTCACCTCCTTGCCAGTCCGGTTACCGGCCGGTTTGGCTATGCCCGTAAGGGGCTCTTTAGCGAACCTTTTCAGGTCCTAAAGGCGCCGAGGCGGGAAGAGAAAATCCGGAAGGAGACACATTGTGGCTTTCTACGAAAGCGTGTTTATCGCGCGACAAGACGTATCCGGCCCCCAGGTCGAAGCACTCGCGGACAGTTTTACCGCGGTTATCGAAGAGAACGGCGGCAAGGTCGCCAAGCGGGAACTCTGGGGCCTCAAAAACCTAACATACCGCATCAAGAAGAACCGCAAGGGGCATTACGTGATGTTCAATCTCGATGCACCGGCTGCTGCCGTGCAGGAGATGGAACGTCAGATGCGCCTTCATGAGGACATTCTCCGTTACCTAACCGTGAAGGTCGACGAACTCGACGATGCACCGTCGGTTCAGGCCCGCGCTGGACGCGACGAAGAGCGGCCCCGCCGCCGGCACGAGTCTGGCGGTGATCAAGACAGGCCTTCCCGCCGGGAAGCTTCCGCCGATAACGAGCCGTCTGCCAAGAAGGAAGGAGAAGACGCATGAACGCGCCAGCCGATTCCAATACCGAAGCCCGGAGCGAACGCCCGGACAGCCGCGGCGGTCAGCGCCCGCGTGGCGGTGGCGGCGGCGGACGCCGTCCTTTCTTCCGCCGTCGGAAGACCTGCCCATTTTCCGGCGATAACGCGCCGAAAATCGACTACAAGGACGTAAAGCTTTTGTCGCGTTTCGTTTCCGAACGCGGCAAGATCGTTCCCAGCCGGATCACGGCTGTTTCCGCCAAGAAACAACGTGAGTTGGCACGAGCGATCAAGCGGGCCCGTTTCCTGGCGCTGCTGCCTTACGTTTCGCAGTAATGGTCGCCGCCAGCGCCCCCACAGGCGATATCTGGGGCGGACGGCAACGTAGGGCCAACATGAATAGGGACTTACTCGTCGGAACTGCCGCCGGCGCCACCAGCGCTCTCTTCTGGTTCTCGATTCTGTCGGGAATCAGCGGCGGGGTGCTGCTTGCCTATTTGTCCCCATTCCCGCTTCTGTTGTCGGGGCTCAATCTAGGCATGCGGCCGATGAACATCGCTGCCGCCGTGGCGGTTGTCCTGGCAGCCGTTATCAGTTCGCCGTTGGCTGCCGGCCTGTTCGCCGCGTCCATCGCGCTGCCGAGCTGGATAATCGTGCGGCAAGCCTTGCTGGGACAGGTTAAGGACGAAACCATCGTCGGCTGGTTCCCGGTTGGGCACATCCTGGCGATGATCGCCGGGTTGGGCACGATTTTCATCGCGGCCCTGGCCGTCACGCATCTCGGCGTGGAAGGCGGACTGGAAGGGGCGGTGGAAAGCTTCCTGAAGGAAGCCTTCGCAACGTGGTTCGTTACCGCCGATGGTGTCGATCCGGTGATGATCGCAGGCCGGTTGGTGCCGTTCTTCCCGGGGCTGGTGGTTTCGTCCTGGATCCTGTTGATGGTGGTCAACGCAACGGTCGCTCAGGGATTGCTTGTCCGGCTTGGCCGCAATATCCGGCCGAGCCCGGCCTATGCGCGACTGACGCTACCCGATTGGCTGTCATGGGCGTTCGTCGCCGCGGCGGCGCTGTCGCTTATCGGGTCGGGCGATCTCCAGTATGTGGGGCGCAATGTCGCGATAGTGCTGGCGGTGCCGTTCTTTTTCTTAGGGCTCAGCACCGTCCATACGGCGGCTCAGCGCCTGCCCAATAAGCGGGCGATGCTGGCCGTCTTTTATATGATTTTGTTGTTCTTCGGCTGGTCGGCGTTGGCCGTCGCGGGACTCGGATTTTTCGAACAGTGGGCTGGCCTCCGCCATCGGTTTAACGGCGGACATACCGGCAATGAGGAGGAAGAGTGATGGAAGTCATCCTTTTGGAACGTATCGAGAAGCTTGGCCAGATCGGTGATGTGGTCAACGTCAAACCGGGCCATGCCCGTAATTTCCTGCTGCCGCAGCGGAAAGCCCTGCCGGCAACCAAAGCCAACAAAGAATTCTTCGAGAAACAGCGCTCGCAACTCGAAGCCCAGAACCTTGAGCGCAAGAGCGAGGCGGAAGCTGTCGCCACCAAAATGAACGGCACGTTTGTCGTCATGGTGCGTCAAGCGGGCGACGCGGGTCAGCTTTACGGGTCGGTGAATGCCCGTGACATCGCCGACGCGCTGACCGAAGCCGGATTTACCGTCAATCGTCAGCAGATTCGTCTGGATGTGCCGATCAAGGCCATCGGTCTGCACCCGGTGCATGTCGCGCTCCACCCGGAGGTTGTGGTTGAAGTTACTGCCAACGTTGCACGCTCGGCCGAGGAAGCCCGCACCCAGGAAGAGACGGGCCAGGCCGTCCTCTCGAGCGAAGAACAGGAAAAAGCCGCCGAAGCAGCCGAAGCCGTTGTCGCGGAGGAAGAAGCCCTTGCGGCAGCGCTGGACGAGGTGCCGGTGGCCGAAGAGAACGTCACCGCCGAAGCGGCGGACGCTCTCGAGGAAATCGCCGAGGAAGCCGAGGACCAAGCCGAGGCCGAAAAAGACGCCTAACCCTTTCTTCCTCATTGACCGAATTGGACGGCGTGCTTTTCGAGGCACGCCGTCTTTTTTATTGCGACCCGGACCCGCGTTTGGGGCACCCCCCTGCCCACCGGAAAATCCGCACAATTCCGGCATTTGGCACCCTACGCTGATTGGAAACTGCGGCGTATGTGGATGGTTTCATTGCCTTTTTGACTGTGATAGGCTTTTTAGAAACGAGGATATCCATTAGCCCGACGCGAAATAGGCCATCGCAAGGCCAGGGGCTTATAGGGGGATTGCCCGATGTTTATGCTGAGCCGCATCCTTCGCGAACTGATAGTCGAAGGGGAATTGACCGTCATCGATGCCGGCGGGAAAAAACACCACTTCAAGGGGTCGATCGACGGACCGTCAGTTACCATCCATTTTCACGACCGTGTGTTACCATTCCGTGCCCTGTTCGCACCGAGCATGGCTCTAGGTGAAGGCTATATGGACGGTCGCCTGACCATCGAGGACGGCGGTTCTATCTACGATTTCCTGGCGCTCGTTGCCCGTAACTTGGAGAAAGTTGGCGATCATCCACTGCACAGCTTCTCAGAGCGGCTCAGCATGATGTTCCGCCGCCTCCATCAATACAACCCGGTGCACCGGTCGAAAGAGAATGTCGCGCACCATTATGACCTGTCGGGCGAGCTCTATGATCTGTTCCTCGATCAGGACAAACAATATTCCTGCGCATATTTCGAAAGCCCCGGCGACGACATCGACACGGCACAGACCAACAAGCGCCGCCATATCGCGGCCAAGCTGCGGCTCGACAAAGGTCAGAAGGTTCTGGACATCGGTTGCGGCTGGGGCGGCATGGGACTCTATATTGCCCAAGAGTCGGGTGCCGAGGTCACGGGCATTACGCTTTCCGAAGAACAGCACAAGATTGCCAACGAGCGCGCCGAGAAGCTGGGCCTGACGGACCGCGCCCAATTCAATCTGCAAGATTATCGCCATCAGACCGGAACCTTCGACCGCATTGTTTCCGTCGGTATGTTCGAGCATGTCGGCGTCGGCCATTTCCGCGAGTTTTTCGGCAAGGTCCACGAGGTGCTCGCTGATGACGGTGTCATGCTGCTGCACACTATCGGCCGTAGCGGTCCCCCCAGCGTCACCGATGCCTGGATTCGAAAATACATTTTCCCGGGTGGTTATATCCCGGCGCTTTCCGAAGTGATGCCCACGATCGAACGGGCCGGCCTGGTCGCCACTGATATCGAGTTCCTCGGTCCCCACTACGCCGAGACGCTGAAGGCCTGGCGCGAGCGGTTCGTCGAAAAATGGGACGAAGCCGCAAAACTGTATGACGAAAAGTTTTGTCGCATGTGGGAATTCTATCTCGCGGGGAGCGAAATTTCGTTCCGCTACATGGGCATGACCGTGTTCCAAATTCAGCTGTGCAAGCACCGCAGCGCGGTTCCGCTGACACGGAACTACATTTCCGAGTGGGAAGACGCGCACAGAAAAAGTACCGCACGCGACGAACGCGCGGCCTAATCACGGCATCGACGACAAATTCGTGAACTTACTCCCATGTTCCACAGGGATGTGGATCGAATACGACTCGCATCGTAAATAGAATCTGGCTTATGTTCGCCGCATGGTCTCCGGCGCAACAAATACTTCACATCTTCACTCCATTGAAGATGACGAATCAGGTCTACCCGTCTTCCGCACCCCGCCTCACAATTACGAAGCGGAAAAGGCGTTGCTGGGCGCGATCTTCGCCAACAACAATGCCTATGACCGCGTTTCGGATATTCTTCGTCCCGAACACTTTGCCGATCCCGTGCACGGACGGATCTATGAGGCAACTTCGAAACTGATCGAACGCGGTCAGATCGCCGATCCGATTACGCTCAAGAATTTCTTCGAGCAGGACGGCTCGCTAGCGGAAGTCGGCGGCACGCAATACTTGGCCGAGATCGCCGGCTCCATGGTCAGCATCATCAATGCCGCCGAGTACGGGCGGACCATCTATGACCTCTATCTGAAGCGGCAGTTGATCGACCTTGGCGAAAACATCGTCAACGAATCTTATTCCCCGGAAGTGGAAGATACCGCCGTACATTTGATCGAGGAAGCCGAACAGCGGCTGTATGACCTGGCGACGACGGGCGAGTTCGAAGGCGGCTTCCAGACGTTCAAGAGCTCCATCGTCAGCGCCGTGGAAATGGCGGAGGCCGCGCATCGTCGCGACGGCCATCTCAGCGGCATCTCGACCGGATTCCGCGATCTCGATGGCTTGCTCGGCGGACTTCATCCATCTGATCTGCTTATTCTCGCGGCGCGGCCCTCCATGGGGAAAACGGCGCTCGCCACCAACATTGCCTTCAACGTCGCCTATGACTATCGCGCCGAAACGGACGAGTTCGGCAACAAAAACGTCACCGATGGCGGTGTCGTCGGCTTTTTCTCGCTGGAGATGTCAGCCGAGCAGTTGGCCAGCCGCATTCTGTCGGAGCAAGCCGAGATTGCCTCCGACAAGATGCGGCGCGGCGCGCTCTCCAACGAAGAGTTCGACAAATTGGTCGTGGCCAGCCAGCAACTGCACCGATTGCCCATTTTCATCGACGATACGCCGGCCCTGTCGGTCAGCGCGCTACGCACCCGGGCACGCCGCCTCAAACGCGAACACGGACTTGGGCTGATCGTTGTCGACTATCTGCAACTCATGGAAAGCAGTACGCGACGGGGCGACAACCGTGTTTTGGAAATCAGTGAGATCACCCGTGGGCTGAAAACCCTTGCCAAGGAACTGGACGTACCGGTGATCGCGTTGTCGCAATTGTCACGCGCCGTCGAGCAACGCGAGGACAAGCGGCCGCAGCTTTCGGACCTTCGTGAATCGGGGTCCATCGAACAGGACGCGGACGCGGTGATGTTCATTTTCCGGGAATCCTACTACCTGGAGCGCGGCGAACCGGTTATGCGGCAGGACGAAGCCGCCGACAAGTTTGCCGAACGCCACGAACGGTGGGAAACCCGCTTGAACGAGGTCCGGCATCAGACCGAGTTGCTGATCGCGAAGCAACGTCATGGTCCCACGGGCACCGTGCGCCTCTACTTCGACGGCACTTACACCCGGTTCGCCGATCTCGACACGCAACATTCGGAAAGCTTTTGACCCACAAAGGTGGGAGACGAATGAAGGGAACAATATGGCAGCCAACGGCGCCGTCCTGACCATCGATCTGGACGCCATCGTGGCGAACTACGCCGCCCTTCAATCGAAACTCGGCGACGCGGAACTCGGTGCGGTGGTCAAGGCGGATGCCTATGGTCTCGGCATTGCCCATGTCGCGCCGGCGCTCTGGCAGGCCGGATGCAAATCTTTTTTTATCGCCACGCCCCGCGAAGGCGTCGGTTTGCGGCAGTTGCTTCCCGATGCGGACATCCATGTCTTGGACGGACTGTTACCCGGCTGGGAAGAGATCGCCCTTGCCCATGGTTTGGTGCCGGTGCTCAACACCCTCAACGAAATAGGCCGATGGTCCCGGCTTTGCCGCGACCAAAACGACAAGCTACCTGCCGACATTCAGGTCGACACCGGCATGTGCCGTCTCGGTCTTACACCCGAAAACGTGGCAACCCTTGCCACGGATGACGGAACCCTAGGCCCGATCGCCGTCGATTGCTTGATCAGCCATCTCGCGTGTTCCGACGATGCGGCAAACCCGAAGAACGAGGAACAACGAGCGGCGTTCGCTGACATCGCCGCGCGCCTCCCCCATCGCCGCGCCAGTCTCGCCGCGTCATCCGGTATTTTCCTCGGCCCCGGTTTCCATTTCGATCTGGCGCGCGCGGGTGTCGCATTGTTCGGTGTTAATCCGACGCCCGGCAAACCGAACCCCATGTCGCAAGTCATTCGTCTGCAAGGAAGAATCCTGCAGGTGCGGTCCGTTGACGCTCCACAGACCGTTGGCTATGGTGCGACGCACCGGGTGGATCACAAATGCCGTCTCGCCACCGTGGCAATCGGTTACGCGGACGGGTACATGCGGTCTTTGGGGAATTCCGGTATCGCCTATATCGACGGACATAAGGCCCCCGTCGTGGGACGTGTATCCATGGATTTGACGACCTTGGACGTGACCGACGTCCCAGAAAACCTTGCCCAGCCGGGCGCGCTTGCCGACATGATCGGTTCCGACAATCCCATCGACGATGTCGCCGAAAAAGCGGGGACCATCGGCTATGAGTTGTTGACCCGTCTCGGGCACCGCTTTCAACGGACATACGTCGGCGGAGGCGCCGCGTGAACCCCCTACAGCCCATCGGTCATGTCACCTTGGGTTTTCTGGCCACCATAGGCCGGATAACCATGTTCAGCGGCATTTCCCTAAGTCATTTGTTCCGGCCGCCCTACTATCCGCGCATCGTCATCCGCCAGATGATCGAAATCGGTTATTTCTCCCTGCCCGTCGTTGGCCTGACGGCAATTTTCACCGGCATGGTTCTGGCGCTGCAAAGTTATACGGGGTTTGCCCGGTTTTCCGCCGAAGGTGCTGTTGCCAACGTCGTCGTTTTGTCCATTACCCGGGAATTGGCGCCGGTACTTGCCGGTCTCATGGTCACGGGCCGGATCGGCGCCTCCATGGCTGCCGAGATCGGCACCATGCGAGTCACCGAACAAGTCGACGCCCTCACGACCCTTTCAACGAACCCGTTCAAATATCTTGTTGTGCCGCGCATTATAGCGGGCGTCACCATGCTACCGATCCTCGTGTTCATTGCCGATATCATTGGCGTGCTCGGCGGGTATCTCGTGGGCATCTACGAATTGGGCTTTAACCCGGCGAACTATTTGCAGAACACTTGGGACTTCCTCGAATCGTTCGACGTCGTGTCGGGCCTCATCAAGGCCGCCGTGTTCGGCCTTATTATCGCCTTGATGGGCTGTTACCACGGCTACTATTCACGCGGCGGCGCGCAAGGCGTGGGTCAGGCAACGACCTATGCCGTCGTTTCCGCGTCGATCCTCATCCTCTGTTTTAACTTCATCCTGACAGCCGCCTTCTTCACCGTTGATGTCTGACAGCACTCCCCAAGGATCTCCCAAGATCCGCCTCTCGAACGTCCATAAGAGATTTGGACCGAAGGTGGTGCTCGACGGGCTCGACTTGGATATCGGCACCGGCGAATCGATGGTGGTAATCGGGGGATCGGGCGTCGGTAAGTCGGTAATGCTCAAATGCATCCTGGGTATCCTGACCCCCGATAGCGGCACCATCGAAATCGACGGCGAGAATGTTGTCGGGCTCACCGGTAGCGATCACGACCGTGTCAACGCCAAGATCGGCATGCTGTTTCAGGGGGCTGCGCTGTTTGACAGCCTGCCCGTGTGGGAAAACGTTGCCTTCCGGCTGCTTGGCGAGGGCATGAACCGCAAACAAGCCAAGGAAATTGCCGTTGCCAAGCTCGCCCAAGTAGGGCTGCGGCCCAATATTTGCGATTTGGCGCCCGCCGATTTGTCCGGTGGCATGAAAAAACGTGTAGGACTTGCCCGCGCCATCGCCACCGACCCGGAAATTATCTTTTTCGATGAACCGACCACCGGTCTTGATCCCATCATGTCGGATGTCATCAATAACCTGATCGTCAGTTGTGTGCGAGAAGTCGGCGCGACGGCCTTGTCGATCACGCACGATATGGCGAGCGCACGAAAAATCGGCGATCGGATCGCAATGATATACAATGGTAAAATTATCTGGAACGGTCCGGCCAATGCCGTCGACAAGACCGGCAATGACTATGTGGATCAATTCGTTAGTGGGCGAACGGACGGCCCGATCCGGATGGCCGTCAGGGCGTGACCGATAGGGGTCGCGCAGGTACGTAGACAAGAGAACGGAAGCTAAGTGGCCCGGCAAACAAGCAATTTCGTGTGTCAGGAGTGCGGTGCCTCTCACCCACGGTGGATTGGCAAATGCGATGCCTGCGGCGGATGGAATACCATTGTCGAGGAAGCCGCGCCGGCCGCCGTCCCCAAAGGATTGGGCGGTAAGAAAGGCGCGCGAATCGATTTCGTCAGCCTCAAAGGCGAATCAATCCCCGCGCCACGCATGACGACCGGCATCACGGAGTTCGACCGGGTTTGCGGCGGCGGTATCGTTCCCGGCTCCGCACTGCTCGTCGGCGGCGACCCGGGCATCGGTAAATCGACCATTCTATTGCAGGTTTCGGCAGCGCTGGCCTCCCAAAAAGATACGCGGTGCGTCTACATCTCTGGCGAGGAGTCGGTCGATCAGGTGCGGTTGCGGGCGCGCCGGCTGGGTCTTGCCGACGCCCCCATCGATCTCGCCTCGGCCACCAACGTCCGCGATATCGTGGCGACACTCGACGGCGCCGATCCGCCACAAATCGTCATCGCCGATTCAATCCAGACCCTCTTTGTCGATAGCCTTGATTCCGCCCCCGGCACGGTTGCCCAAGTACGTACGTCCGCACAAGAGTTGATCCGCCTCGCCAAGAGGCGCGGCTTTGCGCTCATTCTCGTCGGCCATGTCACCAAGGAGGGCCTGATCGCCGGCCCCAAGGTCCTCGAACACATGGTCGATACGGTGCTTTATTTCGAAGGCGAACGTGGTCACCAATTCCGTATCCTGCGGGCGGTAAAGAACCGTTTCGGCCCTGCCGACGAAATCGGGGTGTTCGAGATGACCGACGCCGGTCTCGCCGAAGTGCCCGACCCGTCGGCCCTGTTCCTTGCCGACCGGGAGGAAGCGGTCAGTGGCGCCTGCGTCTTTGCGGGTGTCGAGGGCACCCGCCCGATGCTGGTGGAAATCCAGGCGCTCACCGCGCCGGCGTCTTTCGGCACGCCCCGCCGCGCCGTCGTCGGTTGGGACAACAGCAGGCTTTCCATGCTGCTTGCCGTTCTCGAAGCCCGCTGCGGGCTCGCCATCGGCGCGCAGGACGTCTTCCTTAATGTCGCCGGGGGCCTGAAAATCAGCGAACCGGCCGCCGATTTGGCGGTCGCGGCCGCTTTGGTCTCGTCTCTTACCGGCAAGCCGGTGCCACAGGAAACGGTGGTGTTCGGCGAGGTCGGCCTATCAGGCGAAATCCGTCAAGTCGGTCAAATGGACGTCCGGCTGCGCGAAGCCTCGAAGCTCGGCTTCACCCAGGCCGTGTCCCCCACCCTGCAGCGCAAACGCCGGGGCAAAGGCAAAGATGGCAAGGCCGCCCCCGCTTTTGCCGATCTGCAGGTCCACACCATCGATCATCTGGACGGCCTCATCGCCTGGCTGCACAACACCGTCACGCCCCTTCCCACCAGCCACGAGCCGGTTTCTAGGCGGGTCTCCAATGGATAGCCTCCCCGTCAACATCTTCGATATCTGCGTGATCCTGATGCTCCTGGTGGGCGCGTTGATCGGCCTGACCCTCGGTTTCGTACGGGGTGGCCTGTTCGTTATGTCCTGGATTGGTGCCGCGCTCGCCACCCTTTACGGCTTTACGCCGGCCCAGCCGATCGCCCGCAAATACATCGAATCCGAGTTTTTCGCCGATCTCACCACCGGAGTGGCGATATTCCTCGTCTCGCTGGTGATCCTGTTCCTTATCAGCTCCATGATCGGCGGCTGGGTCCGCAACAGCCGGCTCAATGCGCTCGACCGCTCCCTGGGCCTCTTGGCGGGCCTGCTCACGGGGGCCCTGATCATTGTCGCGGCCTATGCCGTGGCCGAATCGACCTGGACCCCGGAGGAGCACCCCAAATGGGTCCAGGAGGCCAAATCCCTGCCCCTGATTCAGACCGGAACCGTCATATTACGCGCCGTGACCCCCAAGAATCTGCAGATTTTCGGGACTTCTAGCGCCAGGACGGCCTCTCGCAAGGTCAAGGACGCGATGGAGCTGAAACAAACCTACGATAGCCTACTTAAACCCGATGGGACCGATTCTCAGCGTGCAGATCGGCCTGGATATGATAGTAAGGAGCGCCGCGCGCTGGACCGAACCATTCAGGGACTGCAGTAACCGAACCATGGCTTTGGGCAACACTCCCGATCGCAAAATTCCGTCCCTCGAGGACGACCATTTTCACGACGAATGTGCCGTTTTCGGCGTTTTCGGCCACGACGATGCCGCCGCTCATACGGCCCTTGGCCTCCATGCCCTGCAGCACCGCGGACAGGAAGCTTCGGGTATCGTCAGCTTCAACGGCAATAATTTCAATTCACATCGCGCGCCGGGGCTCGTCGGCGACAACTTCAGTTCCGAAGAGATCATTAGCCGCCTCGCCGGAACCATGGCCGTCGGTCACAACCGCTATTCCACGACCGGCGAAACCATGATCCGCAATATCCAGCCGTTGTTCGCGGATCTGGAACTCGGCGGGCTTGCCATTGCCCACAACGGAAACCTCACGAACGCCTATGCGCTGCGCCGGGCGCTCGTACAACGGGGCTGCATCTTCCAGTCGACCACCGACACGGAGATCATCCTCCATCTTATCGCCATCAGCGAATTTTCCACCGTTGTCGACCGGATCATCGATGCGCTGCGCCAGGTCGAAGGCGCCTACTCCTTGGTCCTGTTGTCCAATGATGCCCTCATCGGCGTGCGCGATCCCATGGGCGTGCGCCCGCTGGCACTCGGCCGAATGGACGGGGCCTATTTCTTCGCGTCGGAAACCTGCGCGTTCGATATCATCGGCGTCGAACATATCCGCGACGTGGATCCGGGCGAAATTGTTATCGTTGATAAAGACGGCGTCCGCAGCATCAAACCCTTCACCAAGACGCCACGGCATTTCTGCATTTTTGAGTACATCTATTTCGCGCGGCCCGACAGCATGATCGAGGACAGCAACGTCTATGCCGTCCGCAAAAGGATCGGCGCGGAACTGGCCCGCGAAAGCCATGTGGAATCGGATATCGTCGTACCGGTTCCCGATTCCGGCGTGCCCGCCGCCATCGGCTATGCCGAGCAGGCCGGCGTTCCGTTCGAGCTTGGGATCATCCGCAATCACTATGTCGGCCGGACCTTCATCGAGCCCTCCGACCATATCCGTCACCTCGGGGTGAAGTTGAAGCACAACGCCAACACCGGACATATCGCCGGCAAACGGGTCGTGCTGGTCGACGACTCCATTGTCCGCGGGACGACCTCGGAAAAGATCGTTGCCATGGTCCGCGCCGCCGGCGCCAAGGAAGTTCATATGCGAATTTCAAGCCCGCCGACGACGCATTCCTGCTTTTACGGCATCGACACGCCGGAACGAGAAGAACTCTTGGCCGCCCGTCATGACGTCGAGGCCATGGCCAAGCACATCGGCGCCGATTCCCTTTCTTTCATTTCCCTGGACGGCCTTTACCGGGCGGTAGGTGAGCCAGGCCGCAATTCCCAAGAGCCGCAATATTGCGACGCCTGCTTTACCGGTGAATATCCCATTCCCCTAACCGACCGACAGGGTGGCCCCATGCCGGCGCAATTGTCGCTGCTCACCGAGCAGGATTAGCAGTGGCGGAGAGCCCTGCCCCCACCCAGGAATTCGAGACACCGCCCCTGCGGCCCGGCCGCCTGTCCGGCCGGGTTGCCATGATCACCGGCGCGTCCCGCGGTATCGGCGCCGCTGTTGCCCGGCGATTCTCGGCGGAAGGGGCCCACGTCATTTTGGTTGCCCGAACGCAGGGCGCCCTCGAGGAACTCGACGACGACATCCGCGCCGCCGGGGGGACCGCGACCCTCTCGCCCGCTGATCTCACCCAGTACGACATCATCGATCAGATGGCGGCCGCCATCTATCAGCGCTACGGCAAGCTCGACGTGCTGGTGGGCAATGCCGCCATGCTCGGCACGCCGGGACCCGTCGGGCATTGGAAACCGGAAACCTTCGAGCAAGTCATGGCGGTGAATCTCACCGCAAACTGGCGGCTAATTCGGGCATTCGATCCGTTGCTGCGCCGGTCCGACGCCGGTCGCGCCGTGTTCGTGACATCGGCTGTCGGCAGGCATCCGCGCCCCTTTTTCGGCGCTTATGGGGCAAGCAAGGCGGCGCTCGACACGCTCGTCAAAACCTATTCCGCGGAGATCAAGAATACGCCCGTCCGTGTGAACCTGGTTGATCCGGGACGCACCCGCACGAAAATGCGGGCGGAAGCCTACCCGGGCGAAGATCCGAATTCCGTCAAGACACCGGAAACCCTTACCGACCTATTTTTGGATTTGGCGGTTCCCGAGAACCAGCGTCACGGCGAGATCGTGGAAGCGGGCAACGGGTAACCGACCGCACGGCCACCTCGGAATCGTGGCCGCTACGGAGAAGGAGTTGACCCGATGAAGGAATGCAGCAAGTCGATCATGCGCCGGCTGCACGAACCGAATTTCGCAAATCGTTATTTCGTCGGTGATGGCCTCGACGTGGGGGGCGGACCCGACCCGCTCGGTCTCTACATCGAGTTGTTTCCGCGTCTCAAGGGCGTGCGCACCTGGGACAAGGAAGATGGCGACGCCCAAACCTTGGACGGGCTCGAGGCTGGCAGTCAGGACTTCGTCCATTCAAGCCATTGTCTGGAGCATCTTGACGATCCCGCGGCGGGATTGGCGAACTGGTTTCGCGTCCTGAAACCCGGCGGCCATCTCGTCCTGATGGTCCCGGACGAGGACCTTTACGAACAAGGCGAGTTCCCCAGCACCTGGAACGGCGATCACAAGTGGACTTTCACCATCCGCAAAGGAAGCTCCTGGAGCGATAAATCCCTCAATCTCATGGATCTCGTCGCTGATCTGGGTGACGCGTGTGAAGTCCTAAAGATCGAAAAGCTTGACGCAACCTATCGGTATTCCCTGCCCCGCTTCGATCAAACCATGACGCCCATCGGCGAATGCGGCATCGAGGCCGTCCTGCGCAAACGAACCGAAGAAGAACTCGCACAAGGCGGCCGCCGCCCCAAGCAAGGCATCGTCAGCAAAATGGAAGCCTTCCTGCTGACAGGGTTTCAGTTTTAGATTTCGGCGCTTAACGCGTCGGCGGGGATCCAGCGGGAATGTGGCCGAGCGCTTCGTACTTGCTACCGTGCGCGGGGCGGTTATAGCAGGTCACGTTGCCTAAGGTTCGATAACAATAGACCTCTTCGGGCTCCGCAATTTCGTCCTCTTCGCAATAGGTCAGCCCCCGTTCCTTGCGGACCGTAGAACAATTCTTTCCCTGCGAATAAGAGATTACGTGATCGCCAATCGTCTTGTCCGTGGCGACGACGGACGCGCCTTCGAGCCACATGGCCGGAGTGGCGAGGCCCCCGACGGAGCATCCCCCCAGGAGCATAAGGCCTAAACACACCAGAACGGGTCGCATGGAGGCGGTCCTCACTCGTTTTTTCCGGTTCCCCCGAACGACGGATACCGGGACTTATTCTTAGATGTAGGTACGCCATCCGGCTTAAAGAAGGATAAATCGGGCCGAAATGGTTAACAAAAGAGGCAAAATCAGTCACTTGTGGGTTTGCGTTCGATAGGCGGTCAAGCTAGATTAACGGCCCGTTCTAGGGGGTAGTTGGCCACTACCGGTTTCTCTCAAATTGGGTGACTCGATGGCGGATAGGGATCCCGCGCAGGACAATTTATTCAAGGAAATCGACGAGGAGCTGCGCCACGAGCATTATGCCGTGCTTTGGAAAAAGTACGGCAACTATGTGATCGGGGCCGCGGTCGTCCTGGTTCTCGCCGTCGGCGGCTATCAAGGCTGGAAGGCCTACGATCTTCACCAGCGTACCGAGGCCAGTGCTACGTTCGATATCGCTCTTCGTGCCACCGGCGAAAACAAGCCTGACGAAGCTGCCGCTGCCTTAAAGGTACTCGCGGATAGCGGCGCGGACGGGTATGCCCTCCTGGCGCGCTTCAACCAAGCCGCCCTCACGGCCAAGGACGATACCCGCGCAGGCGCCGATGCTTATTTTGATATTGCCGGCGACAGCGGTGTTGATGAAATCTGGCAGGGGCTCGCGACCATTCAGGGCGTCCGCTTGATTTTGGATTCGGGTGACACCAACGACTTGTCGGCGCGCCTTACCCCTCTGATGTCAGGCAATGGCCCCTGGCGGCATTCGGCCAAAGAGCTTGCAGCTGTCCTCGCGAACCGAAGCGGGGATGCGGAACGTGCCGGAAAGTTGTTCCGCGAACTGGCGGACGACGCGACAGCGCCGCAAGGCATTCGGGCGCGCGCAGCCGAGATGAACGCAGTCCTCGGTGGCTAAAAAAGGTTCCAGCGCGATGAAATTTTCATTGCCCGTTTTTGGTAGCGCAGCCGTATATCGCGCCTTGTGCGCCACGGCATTCCTTATCGCGCTTTCGGGGTGTGACACCTTCCTGGGCAATAAGGAAGATCCACCGCTCCCCGGGACCCGCATCCCCATTCTGGTCGAGGAATCGTCTCTGAGCGCGGATTCGGGTTCGGCGGGGCAGGAACTGCTTTTGCCGCCGCCGACCGACAATCCCACATGGCCGCAGGCGGGCGGCATCGCCAGTCACGCCATGCACCATATCGCCGTCGGCGGTACGCTCGGGCCGGTATGGCGCGCGTCGATCGGTGCTGGAAACGACGATGAAGAGCGGATCATGACTCAGCCCGTCGCCGCTGCCGGCAGGGTTTTCACCATGGACGCGGAAACGGTGGTCAGCGCGTTCGATCAACGCAATGGCAAATTGCTGTGGCGCATCGATCTGACACCGGAGTCGGAGGAAGACGAAGGCCATATCGCAGGTGGTATCGCTTACGATTCCGGGCGCCTCTATGTCACCACCGGATTTGCCTATGTCTATGCGCTGAATGCGCAGTCCGGGCGGGTCCAATGGCACCGCGATATCGGGGAACCCATGCGGGCGCCCCCCACCGTACGTGGTAACCGCGTGTTTGTGGTAACCCTGACCAACAAGCTGTTTGCCCTGAACGGATTTACCGGGGAAACCTTGTGGAGCCATACGGCAATCGAAGAAACCACCGGGCTCCTCGGCGGTCCCGCGCCGGCCGTCGATTCGGGCGTCGTCGTTGCCGCGTTTTCCTCGGGTGAGCTTGCCGCGCTGCGTGTGGAGAACGGCCGTGAGTTATGGTCGGATTCATTGACGACAACCCGCCGCGCAAGTTCGGTCGCGACCCTCGCCGCTATTCGCGGCAGGCCGATCATCGACCGAAACATTGTCATCGGCATTTCGAACAGCGGACTGCTGGCCGCCATTGACCTTCGAACCGGACGCCGCATTTGGGATCGGGAGATCGGCGGGGTCGAAAGCCCCTGGGTTGCCGGCGACTATATATTTCTGCTTTCCAGTAACGCCGAGTTGGTTGCCGTCGGACGGCGGGACGGCCGTATCTATTGGGTCCGGCAACTACCGTTATGGGAAGATCCGGAAGACCGCACGGGCCGCCTTCTGTGGACCGGGCCTATTTTGATCAGCGACCGCCTGATCGTTGCCGGGTCGTCGGGAGAAGCCCTCGCCGTCTCCCCCTATACCGGCGAAATTCTCGGACGCGAGGAAATGCCCGATAAGGTGACGATTGGGCCGATTGCCGCTGGCAATACACTGTATTTTTTGACGGAAGACGGCGAGCTCGTCGCTTACCGCTAGGCATCTGACATGAATTTGGTCGTTGCGATCATTGGCCGTCCCAATGTCGGCAAGTCCACCCTGTTCAATCGCCTCGCCGGCAAAAAACTGGCGATCGTCGATAATACGCCCGGGGTGACCCGCGACCGCCGCGAGGCCCCCGGCAAGCTTGCTGATTTGCAACTCAGCTTGATCGATACGGCGGGTCTCGAAGAAGCCGACGCGGGGTCTTTGGAAGCCCGCATGCGGGCGCAAACGGAACAGGCCGTCGACGATGCGGATGTCGCGCTTTTGGTTATCGACGCGCGCGCCGGCATTACGCCGCTGGACGAGCACTTTGCCGGATGGCTGCGCGGCAAGAACAAGCCCGTCATCCTTGTCGCAAACAAATGCGAGGGCAGGGCTGTACCGACCGGCGTTTACGAAGCCTATGGTCTTGGGCTTGGCGATCCGATCCCGTTCTCAGCCGAACATGGTGATGGTCTCAGTGAACTTTATGATGCCTTACGCCCCCACGCCGAAGCGGTGGGTGCGACAGAAGACGATGACACCGAAGAGCCGACCGAAGGCCTCTTGCCCTCGGACGATATGGAAATACCGTCTGGTCCGATGCAACTTGCGATCGTCGGGCGGCCCAATGTCGGCAAATCGACCCTGGTAAACCGCCTCATCGGCGACGAGCGGCTTTTGACGGGCCCCGAAGCGGGCATAACACGCGATGCCATCGCCATCGAATGGCAATGGCGGGGGCAAGCGGTCCGGCTGATCGATACGGCTGGTATGCGGCGCAAAGCGAAAGTCGTTGAAAAGCTGGAAAACCTATCCGTCGAAGATTCGCGCCGCGCCGTTCAGTTTGCCCAGGTCGTGGTTTTGCTCATCGATGGCCAAAGCGGACTGGAAAAACAAGACCTGCTCATCGCGAGCCACGTGATCGAGGAAGGCCGTGCCCTGATAATCTGCGTCAACAAATGGGACGCCGTTTCCGACAAGAAAGCGGCACGGCAAAAAATCCAAGACCGGTTGGAAACCTCACTCCCGCAAGTACGCGGGATAAAGATCGTCTATGTTTCCGCCCTCAAGGGATCGGGGGTCGACAAACTGATGCCGGCGGTGAAGGGCGCGTACGACCGATGGAATATGCGTATCCCGACAAGTCACTTGAACCAATGGCTTGACGACGTGCTCATGCGCCACCCCCCGCCCGTGGTCTCCGGCCGTCGGTTGAAAATTCGCTACATCACCCAGGCCAAAACCCGGCCACCAACATTCGTGATCTTCGCGTCCCGCGCCAAGGGGTTACCCGACGCTTACCGGCGCTACATCGTCAATGGACTACGCGAAACCTTCGATATGCCCGGCGTACCAATCCGCTTGATGGTCCGCCAAGGCAAAAACCCTTACGCGCCAAACAAGTAACGCACCATGCTCGACATTTCGTCAGAAACCGGCGGCTCCTCTTTTTCGGAAACGGCGGATGACGACGAAATCCTATGTGCGGCCTGCAAGCACGTCATTACCCGTGCGCGGTGGCGGATCAGCCGCA
The DNA here is from genome assembly GCA_913055735.1 of uncultured Rhodospirillales bacterium. GTDB lineage: Bacteria > Pseudomonadota > Alphaproteobacteria > Rhodospirillales > UBA2165 > CAJXKD01. Next base: position 292,593 of record CAJXKD010000002.1, on the reverse strand, counting down.
ACGGCGATCACGCGCATACGGTATTCAACCCGGCCGGCGTCGTTTTTCAAATTCTTTGTTTTAAGGAAGCACCGGGAAGCGAAGCAACCGGCGGCGCGAGCGGAGAGTTTACCTGGTTTCGGGGATACAACTGGCGAATCGCCGTCTGCGGCGGTTGCGGTCAACATCTCGGCTGGCGATTCGAGGGTCCGGACGTGTTTTTCGGCTTGATCAAACCAAAGCTGGACGAGGGTAAGAAGCCGTAAACGGTTGCCCAGTAACGTCGACAGACCAATACATAAATCTCGCCTAGACAATCATTGTGATCTTCAATTTTCGCGATAACAATAGGCTCTCTACCAAGCAAGTAGTGGCAACAAGAGCCGCCGTGAACATGCAGGATACGGGCGCCTCCCCCTTAGGTAGTCGACCGAGCGTCGATATCGGTGTCATCCGAGGCAATATCGCCAACGGCGTGCTGATCGTTCTAGCGATCATCTCAATCCCCGCCGTTATCGGCAGCTTGTGGCGTATCCAGAGCATCGGCTGGCAAACAGCGATGGGATTTCACGTTGCCCTAGCCGCCATCGTGATCGCGGCTGCCCTCGCCCGCAACCGTCTTCCCTATCTTGCGCGTGCAATCTTCATCGTCGCCGCCATCTTCATTATCGGTGTCGTCGGATTCATCAGTTTCGGTTTGAGTAGCGGCGGACAACCCATGTTCGTCCTCACGGTCGTCATGGCGACCGTCTTGTTGGGAACGCTAGGCGGCATTGTTTGGGCCGGCGCATGCTGCGTTGTCATCATTCTGATGGGCTACGCCTTCTCGTCTCAATGGATCGTGCTCAACTTCGATGCCGACGCCTACAACATCGCGTTCGGCTCTTGGATGGGGAAGCTCTCCGGATTCCTGCTGCTCAGCAGCGGCACCATCGCCACCATCTTCGGTCTCAACAAGGCCTTGTTGAAGCTGGTCTCGGACCTGCAAAGCCACGGCGACCGTTTGGAAGACGAGGTCGCGGCGCGGACCAAGTCTCTTACTCGGGAAATCGAGGATCGGGAGCGAAAGGAAAAGGAGCTCGCGGCGAGCGAGGCACGGTTTCGGCAAGTGTTCGAGGCTGCCGGGATCGGCATGGCGGTCGCCGAGTTGGATGGACGTTTGCGTGACGTCAATCCCATGCTGTGCACCATGCTCGGCTATTCGCGGGACGAGTTGCTCAACATGACCATCGACGATATCACGTCGAACGAGGATCTTGAAAAAACCCGCATCCGGCGGCAGGAGCGGGCCGACGGAAAATTGCAAATACAAACCGCCGAGAAACGCTACGCCCGCAAGGATGGGAGCATCATTTGGGGTCTCTCGACCATTACCACGGTGCAGGACGATTACGGACGGCCGCTTTACTCCATCGGCCAAATTCAAGACATCAGCAAAACCAAAGAGATCGACAACCTCAAATCGGAATTCGTATCGGTGGTGAGCCATGAGCTGCGTACGCCCCTCACCTCCATCAAAGGCGCACTGGGATTGCTGGCAAGCAATTCGGTGGAAAGCGGCCTCAATACCGAGGGGCGCAGCGTGATCGATATTGCGCTTCGTAATACCGACCGCCTCGTGGAGCTGGTGAACGACATCCTCGATTTCGAGAAGCTGTCGTCCGGCGCCACTGAGTTCCACTTCCAAAACGTCGACGTAAACGAGTTGGCGCGCGAGGCCGTCACTCTCAACAAACCATACGCGGACACTTTGAACGTGGCTGTCGAACTCAATTGCAACGGCCATACGGTGGCACGCGGCGATCCCGACCGCTTGAACCAAGTCATGTCCAACCTGCTGTCCAACGCCGCGAAGTTCTCCCCCGCCGGGAGCAGTGTGGACGTTTCGGTCAAGTGCGACGGATCCAGTTGCCGGATCGAAGTGGCGGATCGTGGCATCGGCATTCCCTACGGCGCGCGCGACCAAATCTTCGAACCGTTCTTTCAAGTGGAAACCGGCGACCAGAAAGCCGTCAAGGGCAGCGGTCTCGGCCTGAGCATTTGCCGCAGTATCATCGAAGCGCACAGCGGAACCATCGGATACCAGCCGCGCGAAGGCGGCGGCTCTGTCTTCCACTTCGAAATTCCGATGGTTTGAATTGGTTTAAACGGATTATGCCGCGTCGAGGTTCCAGCGGCTGGCCGCTTCCAGGCGGCGCGGGGATTCGCGGCTAAGGATCTGCGCCAGTTCCGCCAGACTGTTAAGGCTGTGCACCGGACGGAATTCATCTACGTGCGGCAGAATGGCGCGCACACCGAGGGACTTCGGCTCAAACCCGTCGTAGCGCAGCAGCGGGTTGAGCCAGATTAGGCGGCGGCAGGATTTGTGCAGCCGCTCCATTTCCCGCTCCAGGCCCACCGCTTCGTCCCGGTCGAGCCCGTCTGAGATCAAGAGCACCACCGCGCCCTGGCCCAACACGCGGCGCGACCAGTGAAGATTGAAATCGCGAATGCAATGGCCGATGCGCGTGCCGCCGGCCCAATCCTCGACCACCTTACCGACATTCTCCAACGCCGCGTCCACATCGCGGTTGCGTAAATAGCGTGTGACATTCGTCAGCCGCGTGCCGAACAGAAACGTAAACACGCGGTCGCGGTCATTAGTCAGCGCATGCATGAAATGCAGCAGCATCCGCGAATATCGATCCATGGAGCCCGACACGTCACAGATCACGACCAACGGTGGGTGGCGCATCCGGCGTTTGCGCCATTGCAACGGAATAATGTCGCTGCCCGAGCGCATGGCCGCACGCATGGTGCGCCGCATGTCGACGCGCGCGGTTGCCGTGCTTTTTTTGTGGCGGCGGGTCGGCACTTGCATGATCGGCAGGCGTAAGCGTTTGATGGCGTCGACGGCGGCGGCGATCTCGTCCGCCGACATCTTCTCGAAATCCTTGTCGCCGAGAACCTCGTTGGCGCTCCAGGTGAGCGCCGCGTCCATTTCCAGTTCTTCTTCTTCGAGAGGCCGGGTTTCGTTCTCCTTTCCCGCAGAGAGAGCCTCCGCGACCCGGCGCGATATGTCCTCTTCTTCTCCGGGCACCTGCTGCGAGCTTTCGATGTCCGGCAGCATCATCTGCATCATCCGTTCGAGGATGCGCGGATTGCGCCAGAAGATATGAAAGGCCTGATCGAACACCTCGACCTGGTCGCGGCGATTGACGAACACCGAATGCAGCGTCCAGTAGAAATCCTCGCGGCTGGAAAAGCCGACCGCCTCTACCGCCTTGACGGCATCGATCACCTTGCCGGGTCCGATGGGCAAACCGGCGGCGCGCAGCACCCGCGCGAAATGCATGATGTTCTCGAGAAGCCGCCCGCCTTCGTCGGCTTCCGGCTGCTCGGGCAGGGTCGGTGGTGTATCCTCGGCCATCAGCCGTTTCGCGATGCAGCCAGTTCGGCCTTCACCTCGGTGAGGATACGGTTGGCCTCGCTGCCCTGGATGCGGGCGATATCGTCCTGATATTTGAGGATGGCACCGAGCGTGTCGTTAACCGTCTCGGGATCGAGCGACAGGCAATCGAGCTGGGTAAGCGAATGCGCCCAATCGATGGTTTCGGCGATGCCAGGCCGTTTGAACAGATCCATCTTACGCAGCCGCTGCACGAACGCGACGACCTCCGCCGACAGGCCTTCGGGCGCTTCCGGCGCCTTGACCTTGAGCACCTCCAACTCCCGTTCGGCGGTGGGGAAGCCGACCCAATGGTAAAAACAGCGGCGCTTGAGCGCGTCGTGAATTTCACGGGTACGGTTCGACGTGATGATCACCAACGGCGGCCGGTCAGCCTTGACCGTGCCGATCTCCGGGATGGTGATCTGGAAGTCGGACAGGACCTCCAACAGGAAGGCCTCAAACGGTTCGTCGGTCCGGTCCAATTCGTCGATCAGCAGCACCGGCGGCCCTTCGGTGTGGGGCTCGAGCGCCTGCAAAAGCGGCCGCTTGATCAGGAACTGATCGGTAAAGATATCGGATTCAAGGGTTTCCCGGTCGCGGTCACCGGCCGCTTCGGAGAGGCGAATTTCGACCATCTGACGTGGATAGTTCCATTCGTACACGGCCGACGAGACGTCGAGCCCTTCGTAACATTGCAGGCGGATCAATTCGCGGCCCAGCGTGCTGGACAGCACCTTGGCGATTTCCGTCTTTCCGACGCCCGCCTCGCCTTCCAGAAACAGGGGCCGGTTGAGGCGCAGCGCCAGAAACAGCGCCGTCGCCATGCTGCGATCACACAAATAGTCGCCGCCGAGCAGCAGATCGATGGTTTCATCGACCGATTGGGGCATATCCGCCATGTCGTTGGATTCCGTCTTATTCTCTCTGGGTTTGAAGGTGTTTTGCGGCAGAGCATAGGTGGCGGGACCGGCTCTGTCCACACACTGGACGATCCGGGGACGATCCGGGGACGCCATGAATTTCGCCCTTTTCCACAGGGTGGGAACGCGTGATGATGTATCGCAACAGGGAACGCTCCATAGAAACGGGAGACGGCGAATGGGAACCAAGCTGAACATACGTCCGCTGACACTGACCGTGGGCGCCGAGATCGAGGGGGTCGACCTCAAACAGCCCTTGGCGCCGGAAACGGCCAAGGAAATTTGGGCGGCGCTGTTGGCGTGGAAAGTGGTGTTTTTCCGTGATCAGCACCTGAACCATGAGCAGCAGATCGCCATGGGCCGCGCGTTCGGCGAGCTCACCGTCGCCAATCAGGCCTATGGGCCGACCTCCGACTACCCCGAAATCTTCCCGGTCACCAAGGAAGCCAACGAGGACCGCTATAACCAGGACCGGCTGACGACGCCCTGGGCCGAGTGGCATTCGGACCTCATGCCGGCGGTGAACCCGCCCGCCGCTTCGATCCTGCGCGGCGAGATCATCCCGCAAGCCGGCGGCGATACCCATTGGACCAACTTGGCCGCCGCCTATCAAGCACTGTCGCCGAAGATGCAGGAACTCATCTGCGATCTGCACACCGTTAACAAGTTCCCGGTCCGGCCCGACGCGAGGGACGACGTGCGCAAGAATGCCCAAATGGCGAGCGAACATCCCCTGGTCCGCGTTCACCCGGAAACCGGCGAGCGCATCCTGTACCTGAGCCCGGTGTATGTTCAGCACATCGTCGAGTTGACGCGACGCGAAAGCCAACTTCTGCTGCAATGCCTGTTGGAACACATCGTGCGGCCGGAATTCACCGTGCGCTTCAAATGGAACCAGGGCGACGTCGGCTTCTGGGACAACCGCGCCACCGCGCACCTCGCGCCGTCGGACATCTATTCGGTGGAGGATGAACGGCTCATGTACCGCGTCACCCTGATGGGCGACGTGCCCATCGGCGTCGACGGCAAACCGTCCCGGTCGATCACCGGGCAAGCGGTCTCGTCACCCAAAGCGGCCTGACTAAAGCGGCCTGACTAAAGCTTGAACAGCTGCCAGGCGTTGTCGCGGCCGATCTTGCGGCGGGTGTCCTCGTCGATCTCCGCCGTATCGAACCACTCGGCGGCGTGATCCATGTTCTCGAACGGCCAATCGGTGGAATAGAGCACGCGGTCGACGCCGATCTCGGTTATCGCCTGCATCATGGTCGGCGTGTGGAAGTTGCCCGACGTGGTCAGATAGAAGTTTTCCCGGAAATATTCCGCCACTTGGCGTTTCGCCGGATAAGGATGGGGTGATTTCGTCCAGGCGTTGCGGTTGTCGATGCGCCACAGGGAATAGGGAATCCCCTCCCCCAAATGGCCGAGCACGATCTGGAGGTCCGGATGGCGGTCGAACAGGCCGCAGGCGATGAGCCGGAGTGCATGGACCGCGGTTTCCTGGCCGAAGGCCCAGGTCGGCCCCAACAGCCATTTGTGGCCGTCATAGATCTGCCCCCAGCTGCGCAGCGGGTTACGGGGATGGAGATAGAACGGCATGCCGCACGCCGCGACCTCCGCCCAAAAATCATTGTAGGACGGATCGTCGTAATAGACGGCGGACTCGGCCACCTCGATCTGCGAGAAGCCGTTGACCAGCGCGCCGACGAAGCCGAGATCGTCGATACAGCGGCGGTGCTCCGCCGCCGCCCTCTCCGGGTCCTGCAACGGCAGCGCCGCGAAGCCCCGGAAACGGCCCGGCTGCTTCGCGATCTGGTCGGCGAGGTAATCGTTGGCGCGGCGCGCGATCTCATCCGCTCGGGCCGGATCGGGAATGGCCTGTACGGCGGGCGCGTTCAAACTGAGGATGGAGACCTCGATGCCGGTCGCGTCCATTTCGCGGAGGCGCCGTTCCTGGATGTCCATCAAACGCGCGCGCAGTTCGGTCCACACATCGCCGGGAAGGAAGACCTTCGAATCCTCGATGGTGTCGTCGATGGCGAAATGTTCTTCGAGGGCGACTTTGCCGTCCATGGTGATCCTCCCGTTCTGGCTTTTGGTTGGGCGCATGATTACAAACGGCACCGGCAAAGGAAATCACCTTATCCAAAAGAAAACCGCCCCTCCCGGGCATCGCAATTACCGGAAGGGGCGGCTCTCTTTTGCCTGCTCTTTCTTATTTAACCCGCGGCAGCCGCGATGGCGCGCCCGGCGATGACCTTCACCAGATGCGCGCGGTAATCGGCGGCGGCATGGATATCGGCGGCCATGTTGTCCTCGGGCACGGTGATGCCGTCGATAGCGTCGGCGGAGAAATCGCTCTCCAGCGCCGCTTCCATGTCCGAGGCGCGGTAGACACCGGACAGTCCGGCGCCGGTCACCGCGACGCGCGTGCCCGCCGGTCCTTGCGCGGCAAACACGCCGACGAGGGCAAAGCGGCTTGCCGGTTGGACGAACTTCTCATAGGCCGCTTTCTCCGGCACCGGGAAACGGACCGAGGTGATGATCTCGCCCTCCTCCAATGCCGTCTCGAACAGGCCGGTGAAGAAATCGTCCGCCGCGATCTCGCGCGACGTGGTGACGATGGTTGCCCCAAGGCCGAGGCACGCCGCCGGATAGTCCGCCGCCGGGTCGTTGTTGGCGATGGAGCCGCCGATGGTGCCCCGGTGACGCACTTGCGCATCGCCGATGCCGCCCGCCAGCTTGGCGAGCGCCGGAATGGCCCCCTGCACCTCCGCCGAGGCGGCAACGTCGGCGTGCCGGGTCATGGATCCGATCGTGAGGGTATCGCCGTCCCGCGTGATGCCGCGAAGCTCGCCCAAGTCGGCGAGGTCCACCAGACGGCGCGGGTCCGACAGGCCCAGTTTGATCGCCGGCAGAAGGGTCATGCCGCCGGCCAGGAGAGCGGCGTCGCCGCCCGCCTGGGATGCCGCGTCGTTGACCGAGGCGGCCTTATGATAGGCGAAACTCATTTCGCACCTCCTGCTGCTTGGATTGCCCGCCAGACGTTCTGCGACGTGGCCGGCATGGACACGTCGGTGACGCCGAGATCGGACAAGGCATCGACGATGGCATTGATGACGGCGGGCGGCGAGCCGATGGCGCCCACTTCGCCGACACCCTTCACGCCCAGCGTGTTGTGGGCGCACAGCGTCAGCTCCGTACCGACGTTATAGGACGGCACGTTGTCGGCGCGCGGCATGGTGTAATCCATGTACGAGCCGGTGAGCAGCTGGCCGTTATCGTCATAGACGCAGCCTTCCAAGAGCGCCTGGCCGATGCCCTGGGTAACGCCGCCATGCACCTGCCCTTCGACGATCATCGGGTTGATCACCCGCCCGACGTCGTCGACGGCGGTGAAGTTCACCACCTCGGTGACGCCCGTCGCCGGATCGACCTCCACCTCGCAGATGTGGCAGCCGCCCGGGAAGGTGAAGTTGAGCGGGTCGAAGAACGCCGTCTCCTCCAGCCCCGGTTCCAGGGTTTCGAGCGGATAGTTGTGCGGCACGTAGGCGGCAAAGGCCACCGCGCCGAAGGGCGTTTCCTTGTCGGTCCCCGTCACCTTGAAGGAGCCGCCCTCGAACTCGATGTCGTTCTCGGACGCTTCCATCAGATGCGCGGCGATCTTCTTGCCCTTCTCGATCACCTTGTCCATGGCCCGGATGAGCGCCTCGCCGCCCACGGCCAAGGACCGCGAGCCGTAGGTGCCCATGCCGAACTGGATGCGCGCCGTATCGCCGTGCACCACCTCGATATGCTCGAGGCCGACGCCGAGACGGTCATTCACCAATTGGGCGAAGGTGGTCTCGTGGCTTTGGCCGTGGCTGTGGGTGCCGGTGAACACCGTCACGCCGCCCGTCGGATGGACGCGCACCACGGCGCTCTCATAGAGCCCGGCCCGTGCCCCCAACTGTCCGGCGACCGCCGACGGCGCGACGCCGCAGGCCTCCAGATAGGTGGAGAAGCCGAGGCCCCGCTTCTTGCCGCGCAGAGCGGCGTCCGCCTTGCGCTTCTCGAAGCCGTCGACGTCGGCCTTCTTGAGGGCCGAGGACAGCGTCGCCTCGTAATCGCCCGAGTCGTAGCAGGACGCCACCGGCGTCTGATACGGGAAGGCATCCGGCTGGATGAAGTTCTTGCGCCGGATGTCCACCTGGCTGAGGCCCGTTTCGCGGGCCGCCCGGTCGACGAGACGCTCCAAGAGGTAGGTCGCCTCCGGCCGACCGGCGCCGCGATAGGCGTCGACCGGCACGGTGTGGGTGAACACGCCCTTCACCTCGCAATAGATAGCGGGCGTGGTGTAGGTGCCCGCCAGCAACGGCGCATAGAGGAAGGTCGGCACCGCGCCGCCGAAAGCCGAGACGTAGCCGCCGAGATTGGCCAGCGTCGAGACCTTGAGGGCGAGGAACTTGCCGTCCTTGTCGAGGGCCAGTTCGGCGTGGCTGACATGATCGCGGCCGTGGGCGTCGGTCATGAAGCTTTCCGAGCGCTCCGCCGTCCACTTCACCGGTCGGCCGAGCTTGGCCGCCGCCCAGGTCACCACGGATTCTTCCGGATAGGGGAAGATCTTGGAGCCGAAGCCGCCGCCCACGTCGGGCGCCACCACCCGGAACTTCTCCTCCGGGATGTGGAGCACGAACGCGGCGATGAGCAGCCGGTGCACGTGCGGGTTCTGGCTGGTGACGAACAGGGTGTAATCCCCCGTGCCGGTGTCGAATTCGGCCACGGCGACGCGCGGCTCGATGGCGTTGGGGATCAGCCGGTTGTTGTCGATGTCGATTTCGGCGACGTGGGCCGCGTTGGCAAACGCCTCCTCCATCGCCGCCCGGTCGCCGATCTCCCAATCGAAGGCGACGTTGCCCGGCGCGCCGTCATGCACCAGGGGCGCCCCATCGGCGAGCGCCGCGCGGATATTGGCGACCGCCGGTTTCTCCTCCAACGTCACGTCAATCAACTGCGCCGCCGCCTTGGCCTGCTTCTTGGTTTCGGCGATGACCACGGCGATGGGATCGCCGACATGGCGCACCGTGCCGATGGCGAGGATGGGATGGGGCGGTTCGTGCATGGGCACGTCGTTCTTGCCCATGATGCCCCAGCCGCAGGGCAGCCCGCCCAATTCGTCGGCGGCCACGTCCGCGCCGGTGAGCACGGCGATGACGCCCTCGGCCTTTTCCGCCGCCGAGGTATCGAGGTTCTTGATGTCGGCGTGGGCGACCTGGCTGCGCACGAAATAGGCGTGGGTCTGACCCGGCCGGTTGATGTCGTCGGCATAGCGGCCCTTGCCGGTGAGGAAGCGCTTGTCTTCCTTGCGGCGGACGCGGGCGCCGATGCCGTTGCCGATCACAACCTGTTCGGCGTTCTCGAGATCGGTGTCTAATCCTGTATCCGGCATGATCCTACCCCCTCATCGCATCGGCGCCGGCCTTCACGGCCTTGACGATGTTGTGATAGCCGGTGCAGCGGCAGAGATTGCCTTCTAGCCCGTGGCGGATTTCGCTTTCGCTGATATCCGGGTTCTTGGTCGCCAGATCGATGGCGCTGATCAGCATCCCCGGCGTGCAGAAGCCGCATTGCAGGGCGTGGTTGTCGTGGAAGGCCTGCTGCATGGGGTGGAAGGTGCCGTTGGTGGCGAGCCCTTCGATGGTGGTGATCTCCGCCCCGTCGGCCTGAACGGCCAGCATGGTGCAGCTTTTCATGGAATCCCCGTCGACCAGCACGCAGCACGCGCCGCATTGGCTGGTGTCGCACCCGACATGGGTGCCGGTCAGGGACAGGTTTTGACGGATAAAGTCGGCGAGCAGGGTATCCGGCTCGACGTCGGCGGTGACGGACTTGCCGTTCACCGTCATGGTGACCTCGGTCATGACGCTTTCTCCCTAGTTATATTTTGCGGTCCTAATGAACCTTTCCGGTATTCTTTTAGGGCCGCCGGTTTCGACCTTAAGGAGAGATAGTGATCCGACTATGTTTCAGAATCAAGGGGGGAGCGGAGTTGCGAGGAATTGCTTAAAGATGGATGCCCCGATCAAGTCGGGGCATGACGTTTTGTGCTGTACCGTCATGCGCGGGCTTGACCCGCGCATCCACCTTTCGTTCCTATGCCACATAACAATTCACCGAATCGATGTACTTTACAGGACGCGTAGGGAAATCTGGACATGATCGCACATACGACATTGCCCGTGAGCGACTATAAGAAATCGAAGGCGTTCTACAAAAAAGCGCTCAAGCCGCTCGGCTATACACACAACATGGAATACGGCGACGCGGGCGGCTTCAACGACGGCAAAAATACCGACTTCTGGATTATGCGCTTGGACCCCGTCGTCCCCCTTCATCTCGCGTTCGAGGCGAACAGCCGCAAAGAGGTCGAGGCGTTCCATAAGGCGGCGCTGGCCGCCGGTGCGGAAGATAACGGCGGTCCGGGCTATCGCGATTATTGGCCGGGCTACTATGCCGCGTTCGTCCTCGATCCCGACGGCCACAATATCGAGGCCGTCTGGTACGACTACGGAAAAGCGGACTGAGCGCCCCCCTCACCCAGCTTCGACTACCGCTCGGCCAAAGGCCTCGCGAAGCCTACGCAACCCTCTCCCTCGAAGGGGAGAGGGGAATAAAGTTCCGGAATTCGCCAAGGCGTTCCCTCTCCCCTGGAGGGAGAGGGACAGGGTGAGGGGGAAGCCGCCCCTTAGAAATTCAAAACCCTAAAAATTTACAGGGTCTACGTGCTTCACGTGGGGCAGGTCGCGCACCTTGGCGAGCACGTCCGCGGGCACTTCGCCGTCCACCTCGATGAAGCAGATGGCATCCTCGCCCGGGGCGCTGCGGCCCAGGTTGAAGGTGGCGATGTTGATTCCCGAGCCGCCCAACGTGGTGCCGAGCGCGCCGATCAGGCCCGGCTTGTCCTCGTTGACGATATAGAGCATGTGCGGACCGACCTCCGCCTCCATGGGGATGTCGCGGATTTCGACGAAGCGCGGCCGGTCGACCCCGAAGATGGTGCCCGCCACGGCGCGGGTCTGGCGCTCGGTGGTCACCGTCACCCGCACCAAGGTCTGGAAGCCGCCGCAATGTCCGGAGACGCTTTCCGTCACCTCGATGTCGCGTTCGCGGGCGACCACCGGGGCGCTGACCATGTTCACGGATTCCAGCAGCGGCGACAGCAGTCCCTTGAGCACGATGGCGGTGAGCGGCTTGGTGTTGAGTTGCGATACATTGCCGCAATATTCGATGGTCACCGCCTTGATGGCGCTGTGGGTCACCTGCCCGGCGAAGCTGCCCAATTGTTCGGCCAATTTCATGTAGGGGCGCAGCTTGGGCGCGTCCTCGGCGCTGACCGACGGCATGTTGAGGGCGTTGACCACCGCGCCGGTGAGCAGATAGTCGGACATCTGCTCGGCCACCTGGATGGCGACGTTGACCTGTGCTTCCTCGGTGGAGGCGCCCAGGTGCGGCGTCGCGACCACGTTCTCCATGCCGAACAGGATGTTTTCCTTGGCCGGTTCCGTCGGGAACACGTCGATGGCGGCGCCCGCCACCTGGCCGCTTTCGAGGGCCGCCTTGAGGTCCTCTTCGACGATCAGGCCGCCGCGGGCGCAGTTGATGATGCGCACGCCCTTCTTCATCTTGGCCATGGCGGCGGCGTCGATGATGTCGCGGGTCTGGTCGGTCAAAGGCGTGTGCAGGCTGATGAAGTCGGCGCGGCGGAACAGTTCGTCCAGTTCCACCTTGTCGACGCCGAGATCGGCGGCGCGTTCCTGCGACAAGAAGGGATCGTAGGCCGCGACCTTCATCTTCAGGCCCAAGGCGCGGTCGGCGACGATGGCGCCGATGTTACCGCAGCCGATGATGCCGAGGGTCTTGCCGGTCACCTCGACGCCCATGAACTTCGACTTCTCCCACTTGCCGGCGTGGGTGGAGGCGTTGGCCTGCGGGATCGAGCGGGCGAGCGCGAACATCATGGCGATGGCGTGCTCGGCGGTGGTGATGGAATTGCCGAAGGGCGTGTTCATCACCACGATGCCACGCGCCGTCGCCGCCGGGATATCGACGTTGTCGACGCCGATGCCGGCGCGGCCAATGACCTTGAGGTTGTCGGCGGCCTCGATGATCTCGGTCGTCGCCTTGGTGGCGGAGCGGACGGCGAGCCCGTCATACTCGCCGATGCAAGCTTTCAACTCGTCCGGGGTCATCCCCGTCTTTACGTCCACTTCGACGCCGCGCTCGACGAAAATCTCGGCCGCGCGCGGGCTCATGCTGTCTGAAATCAGAACCTTGGGCATGTTTCTTGTCCTTGAATGCGTCTGTGTTTAGGCGGCGACGGCGAGTTCGCTCTCGACCACGGCGAGGGCCCAGTCGATCCAGCCGGTCAGCGCCTCGAGGTCGCTCGTCTCGATGGTGGCACCGGCCCAGATACGCAGGCCCGGGGGCGCGTCGCGGTAGGCGTCGATGTCGTAGGCAACGCCCTCCTCGTCCAGCAGCGCGCCGACCCGTTTAGCCGCCTTGGCCTGTCCCTCTTCGTCGAGGCCCTGGAACCAGGGCGCCGTGATCTTGAGGCACACCGAGGTACAGGACCGCACCGCCGGATCGGCGGCCAGGAAATCGATGGAGGGCGAGCTTTCGACCCAGCGGGCGAGCACCGCGAGATTGGCCTCGGAGCGCGCGATCAGGGTCTTGAGGCCGCCGATGCTTTCCGCCCATTTAAGACCGTCGAGGGCATCCTCGACCACCAGCATGGAGGGCGTGTTGATGGTTTCGCCGCGGAACACGCCGTCGATCAGCTTGCCGCCCTTGGTGAGACGAAAGATCTTGGGCATGGGCCACGCCGGCGTGTGACTTTCCAGCCGTTCGACGGCGCGCGGGCTGAGGATCAGAATGCCGTGCTGCGCCTCGCCGCCCATCACCTTCTGCCAGGAGTAGGTGACGACATCGAGCTTGTCCCAAGGCAGGTCCATGGCGAACACGGCAGACGTCGCGTCGCAGATGGTGAGGCCCTGGCGGTCGGCGGCGATCCACTCGCCGTTGGGCACGCGCACGCCCGAGGTGGTGCCGTTCCAGGTGAAGACCACATCGCGGGCGAAATCGGCCTGGCCCATATCGGGCAACTCGCCGTAGCCGGCCTCGAGCACGCGCACGTCGTCGAGCTTCAATTGCTTGAGGATGTCGGTGACCCAGCCCGAGCCGAAGCTTTCCCAGGCGAAGACGTCGATGCCGCGAGGACCGAGAAGCGACCACAGGGCCATTTCGACGGCGCCGGTATCCGAGGCGGCAACGATGCCGATGCGGTAGTCCTCCGGCACGCCGAGAATATCGCGGGTGCGGTCGATGACGTCCTTGAGCTTGGCCTTGCCCAGCTTCGAGCGGTGCGAGCGGCCGAGCGCGGCATCGTCAAGCACGGCAGGCGACCAGCCGGGTCGCTTGGCGCAGGGTCCAGAAGAGAAATTGGGGGTCGACGGCCGGGTGGCCGGTTTGGCAGGTATGTTCATCATGTACTCCCATCCTTACAGATGGGTCGCGGCCCGTTGGGGGACCGTGGCCCGCCGATGGTTCTATAGATTGCCGGGGTCCGCCGCAAGGGAACATTTTGCATTACGGAAGTGTAAAATATGGGAGAGTGAGCGTTTCCCGCGGACTTTCGGGCCTCCCCACCCGCCGTTAATTCTTGTCCCATGATGAGGTTACGCGCTACCGTGGGAGATACAAAAACGACGCAAAAAACCAGCGGAAGGACGCCCCTTATGGCCATGGATACCACCGAGCTTGTCGCGGCAATCAACCTGTTGGCTCAGCAGATGGAGCACGAGCCCGACGACCTGCACGAAGCGCACATGAAACTGCGCGAGATGCTCAACGAACTGAGGGCCACCGGCATGCCCCTGCCCGACGATCTGGTCGAATTGGAGCATCGGCTGGAGGTAGAGGTTGAACACGTTCCCGAGGAAGATAACTAAGACGCAAAACCAAGGAGTTCGTTCACCCACGGCTTTGGGGAGCCGCAAAAAGGAGCCAGGACCGTCATGAACATCCCGGTACCGGAGACGATCGACACACCCCGCCTGACGCTGCGCCGCTACAAACGGCGCGATGAAATGGCCTTCATCGATTTCATGACCGACGAAGAGGCCACCCGCTATCTCCTGTTCAAGGAAGCGGAGCGCACCGTCGACGGGGCGCGCGAACGCTTCGAACGTGCTCTGTTGAACTATGGCTCGCCGATCCCGGTTTTTGCACTCGCCGTCGCCAGCAAAGACGACGACCGTTTCGTCGGTGCCTGCGGACTCAACCGGGTCGACATGGAGCCGGACGCGATGCAGGTATTCTATGACATCATTCCCGCCGAACAGGGCAAGGGCTACGCCACCGAAGCGGCGCGGGCGATGATTGAGTACGCGCGTGAACACGGCGTCGCGAAACTGGTTGCTTTTTTGCGCGGCGAGAACGCGCGTGCCGTCTCCGTCGCTAAGCATCTCGGCTTCGAGGATCACGGCCCCACCATGCATCATGGCCGGTCCGGACGGCGTTATGTTCTCAATTTAGATGGGGCGGCGTCTACAGCCCGTAGTACCACGGCACAACCCGCGTAAACGCCACTCTAGCGGATCTTCAGATTGCGAAAGTAACCGTCGGTACCGTTATCGACGTAAAGGCCGACGCCGCCGTGGGCATCCGCGCCGAGCTTCAGATCGTTGACGAGCAGGGTCGGCTGTTCGGCGTCATGGACATAGAGACGCGCGGTTGCGCCCGACACCTCGATCCGGAGCCGCGTCCAGGCCGCGGGCACCAAGTCGACATAGGATTCGTATTCGCCGGGCGCTTCCTCGCGCAGGCGGTCGAACTTGTAATCAGGATAGGAAAAATACTGGGTCGCGCGATTGCGCCGCAGCTGCACCTCGGCTCGGCCGTTGGCGGGCCGGATATACATGGCCTCGAACGAGGACGCGTCTGGAGCAATCCGGAAAGCGACGCCGATGAAGCCGCGCGCCTGTCCCGGCGCGTCAGGAAGAACATCGCCCGCAACCTCGACCTCAATGGTGCCGTCATGGAACGCGACCCCCTCGACAATGGCGAAGGTCGGTTCGTCGGGGGCTCCGACGTCCTTGGATTTGATGACCCTGAGCGCCGCAAGGCCGAGATGCTCGCCGGTCTCCAGGGTCACCTGATGGGCGTGAAGGCCGTCGAGCGCGGTGAGAGGCAGTTCCATATCGCTTCCCTGGTCAAAGTCCGTAATACCACGGTGCGAACAGGGTAAACGTCAGCCACAGAATTACAATCAGCGGCACGCCGGCGCGGGCGAAATCGGCGAAGGTATAGTGCCCCGGCCCCATCACCAGCAGGCTGGTCTGATAGCCGATGGGCGTGGCAATGGCGCAGTTGGCAGCGAACACGACTGCCACCGCGAATGGCTCGACCGGCACGCCCAGTTCATGGGCGATGCCGACGGCGATGGGCGTGAACAGCACCGCGGCGGCCTTGGCGCTGATGATGTTCGACAGCACCGCGACCAGCAAAAAGAACGCCGACAGCATCACCACCGGCGGCGCGCCGAACAAGGCCTCGATCATATGCAGCGCGAGATAGGCGGCGCCGCCGGTTTCCTGCATGGCGAGGCCCATGGCCAATGCCGCCGGGATCATGGTGAAAATCTTGGTATCCAACGCGCGCGCTGCCGCCGGGATAGGCAGGACACCCGTGGCCACCATGGCGACCGCACCCGCGAGCGAGGCCACCACCACCGGCACGAAACCGCTCGCCGCCGCGATGACGACTGCCGCGAAGATCAGCATGGCGCGCCGAGCGTGCGCCAGCGCCGGTAATTCCGCCGTCGACCACTCGAGCAGGACCACATCGCGGTTGAGACGCAGGGCGGCGATGTCGTCGGGTTGCCCCTGGACGAGGAGGACGTCACCCTCCTCCATGCGGATGTCGGTAATCTGGGCACGCAGCATGCGGGCGCGGCGCTGGATGCCGAGCACCACGGTGTGCGTCTTGTGACGGAAGCCGATCTGGCGCAGCGTATAGCCGGTCATGCGCGAAGCCGGCGCGATCATCACCTCGGCCAGGACACGCTCGCCGCCGGTCCACGGCGCGTCCGTCGTGTCGACACCGTCCCCGAGATTGGGGGTCAACAGGCCGGGATCGTGGGCCACGGCGTCTGACAAAGTCTGGCGGGTCGCCGCCACCACCAGAACGTCGCCTTCCTGAATGGTGATGTCCTCGAAAGGTGGCAGGATGGCCTCTTCATCGCGCTGGATCATGCGGAAGGTCATGTCGGGGAAAGCATCGAACAGGCCGCCCTTCGACGATTTACCGATCAGCTTTGAGCCTTTGGCGACGGTGATCTGGGCGATGAACTGGCGCCCGTCCTTGCCCTGCAACTGGCTGGTGTAGGACGCCCGGTCCTTGAGCAGATGGGGCAGCACGAAAACGACGAACACCAAGCCGACGGCGGCGAGAACGACGCCCGGCACGGTGAACTGAAAGAAGCCGAGGGGCTGCTCGCCGAGTTCCTTCATGGCGCCGGACACCAGCAGGTTGGTACCCGAGCCGATGAGGGTCGTCATGCCGCCGAGCACGGCGGCGAAGCTGAGCGGCATCATTACCTTACTCGGCGACACCGAGAAACGGCCCGCCACCGCCTCCATGATCGGGATACAGATCACCACCACCGGGATATTGTTGAGGAAGCCGCTGACCACCAACACGACGACCAGGGTGAGAACGATGGTCGGCCACTTGTACCCGCCTCCTAAGGCGAGGACAGCCTGCGCGCCCCTATCGAGCACGCCGGCACGGACCATCCCCTGCCCCACGACCAGCAATGCCAGGACCGTGATCAAAGCCGAGTTGGAAAAGCCGGCGATGATCCGCTCGGCATTGAGGATGTTTTGCCCCGCCGCGTCGAGCAGCGGGAAGAACTGGAAATAAAGCGCGATGGCCGCGAGCACGCCCAACGAGGTTACCTCAATGGCGATCTTCTCCATCGTATAGAGGGCGAGCGCCGCCGCGATGATAGCGAACGTGACCCACATGGACATGCCGCCCATGGCGGCGGCCGCGGCCAGTTCCATACGCTACAACGCCTCCTCTACTGCCCGGCCCAGCTCTTCCGTGGTCGCCGTGCCGCCCATGTCCGGGGTCAGGCAACTGCCGTCGGCTAGCACCTTCTCGATGGCCGAGACGACCGCCGCACCCGCCTCCGGATGCCCAAGATGATCGAGCATCATGGCACCCGACCAGATCTGGCCGATGGGGTTGGCAATGCCCTTGCCCGCGATATCGGGTGCCGAGCCGTGTACGGGTTCGAACATGGAGGGAAAATTCCGTTCCGGGTTGAGATTGGCCGACGGCGCGATACCGATGGTGCCGGTCACCGCCGGGCCAAGATCGGACAGGATGTCGGCGAACAGGTTGGAGCCGACCACCACGTCGAACCAATCGGGATTGCGCACGAAATGCGCGGTCAGAATGTCGATATGAAATTTGTCGACGGAGATACCTGGATAGTCCTCTGCCATCGCCGCCACGCGTTCGTCCCAGTAGGGCATGGTGTGAATGATGCCGTTGGATTTAGTCGCCGACGTCAGATGTTTCTTCGGGCGGCTCGCCGCCAACTCGAAGGCAAATTTCAAAATGCGGTCGACACCACGGCGGGTAAACACCGTCTGCTGCATGACCATTTCGTCCTCGGTACCGCCGTAAAGACGGCCGCCGATCTCCGAATACTCGCCTTCGACATTTTCCCGCACGATCATCATATCGATATCGCCGGGCGCGCGCCCCGCCAACGGACACGCCACCCCCTCAAAGAGCCTGACCGGGCGCAAATTTACATACTGCTGAAATTCGCGCCGGATGGGAATCAACAGTCCCCACAATGAAATGTGGTCAGGCACGCCCGGAAAACCAACCGCGCCGAGAAAAACCGCATCATGTTTGCTGACGGATTGCAGACCGTCCTCGGGCATCATGCGCCCGGTTTTGTGATAGGTTTCGCAACTCCAATCCAGCTCATCCCAGATGAACGAAATATCGAAGCGGCGGCCGACGGCTTCCATGATCCGGATACCTTCGGGCACCACTTCCCTGCCGATACCGTCCCCGGCGATGGTCGCGATCTTGTAGGTGCTCACATTCGTCTCCCTGCTCTGCGCCCCCGTTTCATCCACGTGCGGGGGATTTGCGGATAGCTCCGTCTAGTATGACTTTCCAATTTGATCCGTGGAACGGCTAAGATACGAGGGTGTGCCCGTGGTTCAGGGGGCCATGCCCGTGCCCATAGCCGGGCGCCGTGCGGATAGCCTCGAGAACGTAGTCGCGGGCCCGGGCAACGGCATCACGGGTGGTCATGCCCTGGGCCACTCCCGTGGCGATAGCTGAGGCCAACGTGCAGCCGGTACCGTGAGTGTGGGGTGTATCGATGCGCGGGCTGGTGAAGCGTTCGAGGCGGCCATTTTCATCGAGCAGCAAATCGACAATTTCGTCGCCTTCTCGGTGCCCGCCTTTGAGCAGCACCGATTTCGGCCCCAATGCCTGCAACTCCCTCGCCAACGCCTCCGGGTCCTCTTCGGCGTGACCGACGAGGGTCTCGGCCTCCGGTATATTGGGAGTTAGCAGGGTCGCCAAGGGCACCAACCGCCGCCGCATGCTATCGACCGCCTCGGCCAGCAAAAGGGGCGCGCCACCCTTTGCGACCATTACCGGATCAAGAACCACCGGAACAGCTGCGCACTTTCTCTCCACCACGTCGGCGACCGCTCGTATGACCTCGGAAGAGCCGAGCATGCCGAATTTGAGGCAATCGGCGCCGATATCGTCGAGCACCAGTTCCATTTGTTGGACGACGAATTCCACCGGCACCGGGTGAATGCCGAAAACACCTTGCGTGTTTTGTGCCGTGAGCGCGGCTATCGCCGTTGCGGCATAACCGCCGAGCGCCGTCACCGTCTTGATATCGGCCTGAATTCCCGCCCCGCCGCCGGAATCCGATCCGGCAACAATCAATACCCGTCCCTTCATTTTCTTCTTATCCGTTCAAACTGCGGCGGCGCGTTCAATTTCGCCGGCAATGTCGTCGACGATGCGCTCGATCAGGGCCTCGTCATCCCCTTCGGCCATCACCCGGATCAGCGGTTCCGTGCCCGACTTACGGATCAGGAGCCGGCCGCGATCCCTCAACGAGGTTTCGGCATCGGCGATCACCCGCTTGACCGGCTCGGCGCTCATCAGGTCGCCCCCCGTAACGCCGATGCGGACGTTGCGCAGCAGCTGCGGCAGCGGCTCGAACAAACGACAAATCCGGCTGACCGGCTGATTGGCGCGCACCATGGCCGCCATGACCTGCAAGGCCGCGATAATGCCGTCACCGGTCGTGGCGTGGTCGGCCAGAATGATGTGCCCCGACTGCTCGCCACCAAGATTACACCCCTGCGCGCGCATGCGCTCGACCACGTAACGGTCACCGACCTGAGTGCGATCCAACGACAGGCCGATCGTTTCGAGATACCGTTCGAGGCCGAGATTGGACATCACCGTCGCAACGACGCAGCCGCCGGTCAGCAAATCGTCGGCCTGGAGAGCACGGGCAATTGCGGCCATGATCTGGTCACCGTCGACCAGCCGGCCCGTCTCGTCTGCAATCAGCACCCGGTCGGCGTCGCCGTCAAGCGCGATGCCGATGTCCGCCCCATGCACGACCACCTGCTCGCACATGGTTTGCGGATGGGTGGAGCCGCAGCTTTCATTGATGTTGAATCCGTCGGGCGAAACAGCGATGGGGACCACTTCAGCCCCTAGTTCCCACAACACCGCCGGCGCCGCCTTATAGGCCGCCCCATTGGCGCAATCGACCACAACCTTGAGGCCCGCCAGGGTTTGCCCCCTGGCCAACGTCTGCTTGGCAAACTCGATATAGCGTCCGTCGGCGTCCTCCAGGCGTTTGGCCCGGCCAAGCCGTTGCGGCGGCGCCAAGTCCGCCGTCATGTCACCGTCGATGCGGCTCTCGATCTCCGCTTCGACCTCGTCCGACAGCTTGAACCCGTCGGGCCCGAACAGCTTAATACCGTTGTCGTGATACGGATTGTGCGACGCCGAAATCATCACACCAAGATCGGCCCGGAGCGCGCGCGTCAACATGGCCACCGCCGGAGTCGGCATGGGCCCGACCAGGATCACGTCCATGCCGGCCGCGACGAAACCGGACGTCAGGGCCGGTTCGATCATATAGCCGGACAGCCGCGTATCCTTGCCGATCAGCACCCGATGCCGATGATCGCCTCGAGTGAAATGGAGCCCGGCGGCGATGCCGACACGCAATGCGGTTTCTGCGGTCATGGGCTCCATGTTCGCCGTGCCGCGAATGCCGTCCGTACCAAAAAGTCTGCGGATCATCGAGTGCCGCCTGCTCAATTGAAATATCGATATCTAGGTTTAGCCTAGTTTTAGGCGATTCCTGCCTAACGGCCAGGTAAAATTTTTTTGCGGAATATTACGTGGCTTAGGCCCGCCCAGCCTCTCCTAGCGCCGCCGCGGTTTCCTTGACATCGTGGACACGGAGAATATCCGCTCCGTTCTCGACAGCAATCATGGCCCAACGGACGGAATCGGCGACACGATCCTTGGGGCGATTTGCCTGCCCCAATTTTCGGGAGACACCGATCAAGAGCGGACACCCCAACCCCTTAAAACGGCTCAGGTTTTCGATCAGGGCATAGCTGTGTTGTTTACGTTTACCGAAACCAATGCCGGGATCGACCGCCAACCGGTCGAGGGGAATACCCGCCTGAAGGCACACCTCGACGCGACGGGCGAGATAGGCATACACATCCTCGACCACGTCGTCATAAACAGGATCGTCATTCATGGTCGCCGGTTCGCCACGCATGTGCATCAACACCACGTCGGCGTCGGACGCCGCCGCAATGGCGAGAGACCGCGGATCGCCCTCAAGTGCCGAAACGTCATTAATAATAAGCGCACCGGCAGCGAGCGCCGTCTCCATCACCGACGCATGACGTGTGTCGATTGAGATGACCGCGCCTTCCGCGGCCAAGGCTTCGACGACGGGGCGGACACGTTGTGCCTCAATGCCTTCATCGACCGGCTGCGCGCCGGGACGTGTCGACTCGCCGCCGATATCGAGAATATGCGCTCCATCTGCTGACAACTTCCGGCCATGGGAGACCGCCTTGCCGGTGGCAAAGAAATCGCCACCGTCGGAAAAGCTGTCGGGTGTCACGTTGACGATCCCCATTAGCAATGGAGAGGCAAGGGACAGTCCAGCAAAGGATCGTTCGGATTGTGTGGAGATAGAACGGAATTGGGGCGGCTGGTTCTCACCTGCCGCCCCTGCATTATGTGTTGTTGTCACTATTCAGACGTCCGTAGAGGTGCTTCAAGTCCCTTGGGGTTCGGGGTTGAAGTCGCCGGGCTTTCCTTTGGGTTTCGCGCCACTGGTCGGCACCGAAGACCGGACCCCTTCACCGGCAGGCGGTTCGTCGTCGCTGGTATCGGGCCGGAAAATGGGCTCGCCCTTGAGCAAAGCTTTGACTTCATCACCGGACAAGGTTTCGTACTCGAGCAAGCCCTTGGCCAGCACCTCGAGATCGTCGTTCTTCTCGGTCAGGATACGGCGGGCTTCGCCTTCGGCCTCCTCGATCAGTCGGCGAATTTCGGAATCGATCAGACTTGCGGTCGCATCCGACATATTCTGCTGGCGCGCAACGGAATGGCCGAGGAATACTTCTTCCTCGTTCTCGGTATACCGCAGCGGGCCGAGCTTTTCCGAGAATCCGTATTCGGTCACCATGCGCCGCGCCATGTCTGTCGCCTGCTGGATATCGTTGCCGGCACCCGTGGTGACATTTTCCGCGCCGAAGATCATCTCCTCGGCAATACGGCCCCCGAACATTACCGCCAAACGGGATTCGAGTTCGACCTTCGAATAGGCATAACGGTCACGCTCGGGGAGCGACATGGTCACGCCCAGTGCGCGGCCGCGCGGGATAATCGTCACCTTATGCAAAGGATCCGACTTGGGAACGTTCAAAGTTACAATGGCATGGCCGGCTTCGTGATAGGCGGTCAGCTTCTTTTCGTCCTCGGTCATCACCATGGAGCGCCGTTCCGTGCCCATG
This sequence comes from uncultured Rhodospirillales bacterium, assembly GCA_913055735.1. GTDB lineage: Bacteria > Pseudomonadota > Alphaproteobacteria > Rhodospirillales > UBA2165 > CAJXKD01. Next base: position 270,100 of record CAJXKD010000002.1, on the reverse strand, counting down.
AGGACCTTGTCTTTGGCGGCTTCGAAGTCAGTCATGGTGACCATGCGGTTGCCCGCGCGCGCCGCCAAAAGCGCCGCTTCGTTAACCAAGTTGGCCAAGTCGGCACCGGAGAAACCGGGCGTGCCGCGCGCGATCACACGGGCGTCCACGTCGGGCGCGATCGGCACCTTGCGCATATGGACCTTGAGAATTTTCTCACGGCCGAGAATGTCGGGATTGGGCACCACAACCTGACGGTCGAAACGGCCCGGACGCAGCAGCGCCGGGTCGAGCACGTCGGGCCGGTTGGTGGCCGCGATCAGAATGACACCCTCGTTGGATTCGAAACCGTCCATCTCCACCAGCAACTGGTTGAGGGTCTGTTCGCGTTCGTCGTTGCCACCGCCGAGGCCAGCGCCACGATGACGGCCAACGGCGTCAAGCTCGTCGATGAAAATGATGCAGGGTGCATTCTTCTTGCCCTGTTCGAACATATCGCGCACACGGCTGGCACCGACACCGACGAACATTTCGACGAAGTCGGAACCCGAAATGGTGAAGAACGGCACATTAGCTTCACCCGCGATGGCGCGCGCCAACAGCGTCTTACCGGTACCGGGCGGGCCCACCAGCAAACATCCCTTGGGGATCTTGCCGCCGAGGCGCTGGAATTTGGCCGGATCCTTAAGGAACTCGACGATCTCTTCCAATTCCTGCTTGGCTTCATCGATGCCCGCGACATCGGCAAAGGTCACCCGGCCCGTTTTCTCGGTCAACAGGCGCGCCCGTGACTTGCCGAAACCCATGGCCTTGCCGCCGCCCGATTGCATCTGGCGCATGAAGAAAATCCACACGCCGATGAGCAACAGCATCGGGAACCAGGAAATCAGGATACCGAACAGCGACGGCACTTCATCTTCCGGCGCCACCGCATTGATGCGTACACCTTTCTGAGTAAGCGTCGAAATCAGATTGGGGTCGTTCGGGGCATAGGTCCGAAACGCCCGATTGTCATCGAACTTACCGGAAATGTTGTTACCTTGGATGGTAACTTCGGACACCGTTCCCTGATCGACGGCCGCCACAAAATCGGAATAGGCCAGCCGCTGATGCGGTCCCGTCGTTGGAGCACTTTGAAAGAGATTGAATAGAACGAAGATCAACAGCGCAATGATGACCCACAGCGCCAGATTTTTTCTAAAATTCACCTACTTTTCCTCTTCGCTCGGCTCCATCGACAAACAAGCGCGAAACATTCCCCACGGAATATTTATTTAGCGGCCGCCTCTTTGCCTCCGGGACACCGCAGTTCCCAGGTTTCCAACATATCTTACAAGATAGTCTACGGTAAGGTCCCGGCAAGACTTGACAAGCAATATCGCTTGGTCTCGCTCAATGGCCTTTCGGGACACCATTCCGGGGCTGAGATTACCCCATCAGCAGAGGTTCTGTCCCGTTTTTTGTGTTTTTTGCTGAGATGCCCGCCCACAGGGCCTTTGGCTGCCCCCTTGCCCCTCCGGAACCGCCGAGGATCGGGGTAAACGGCGATCAGATCACCCTTTACTTTATATTGGCAGCCTCCGAGGGTCCCTCCCCGCCAATGGGGGTCGGCCAGAAGGATTGCCAGCCGCTCGGCCTTCTCCTGGCGGGGCGCATAGGCGGCCCCGCCAAGAGCTGCGGACAAACGGGCGATCATCCGCCGACGTAGTTCCAAAGGCATCTTATGGATGTCGCGGCGGGCGATTTCGGCGTGCCCTGCAGGATGAACCGACAGGGTGCGGGCCAGCGCGTCATCCGTTGCGCTTTCCAGCCGCTCCCGGAGCGCCGCCAAAGCATTGGCCGTTTGTGCCAGACCGGAAGCTGTAACGCCCTCGCTGGGCAAGATGCCGAGCAGTTTCCGCGTTCTGACCCGGCCATAGCGAATATCTTCGTTCGAAGGGTCCTCGATCCATGTCTGATGCGCCGACTGTAGCGTCGCCCGGAGACGGGCACGCGGGAGACAAAGAAGTGGACGCAACAGGCGCGCCGCGGGCAGGAACGTCACCGCCGGCATGCTTGCGAGGCCATCGAGGCCGCTGCCCCGCGACAACCGCATGAGGAAGGTTTCCGCCTGATCTTCCAGCTGATGCGCGAGAGCGACGTGAAGCACTCCATGCTCCCGCGCCCAATCGAGGATCAGGCGATAACGGGCGGACCGCGCCGCCTTCTGGATTCCGGTTTTGGGCTTCACCCCCCGCCACGTGAGGACGTGGTGCTCGATGGAGCGTGCAGCAAGCCAGTCCCCGACCTGCGCGGCCTCCGTGGCCGACTCCGGCCGCAATCCATGATCGACGGTAATGGCGATGACACGGCCGCCCCTGTCCCGGCACCAACGATCCATCAGCAGAGCCAGTGCCATACTGTCGCTCCCCCCCGAGACAGCGACGGCAACGGAAGGCGACGCCTCATAGGGGCCAAGCGCCGCCATTAGGCGTTCAAACTCGGTAGTGCTTACAGGATTTGCCGGCTGCGCGTCACCGGGCTTAGATGTGGAAACGGCGGGTTCGGTCAGCCGCACTTGGCTCTGTCACGCTCCCGCACCAGCACGCGCTTGATATTGTCCGGCGCGTCCGGGAAATCACCCGCCAGCTTGTCGAACGTGGCGCAGGCGTCTTTGTTGTTTTTGAGACCGATGAGGGACATGCCGAGCTTGAGAAGCGAGTCGGCCGCCTTTCCGCCTTTGGGGTCGTCCTTGTACCCGTTCAGGAATATCTTCGCCGCTTGGGTATAATCGCCGCGAACATAATAGGTCTCACCCAACCAGTAATTGGCGTTGGAAGCGAGCTTGTCCTTCGGGTGCGCCTTGATGAAGGCCTGCAGCGCGTCGGCCGCCTTCTCATACTCGGCCTTACGTAACAACGAAACGGCAAAGCCATATTGCTCCGCGGGCGTCCCGGCCGGCAAAACACTCGCGCTTGCCGTCGGCGCGGCCGCAGCCTGCTCGAGCGGCGCCGCCGTCACCGGCGTTTCGGAGGTGCCGCCGTTTTCGAGATCTTTTTGGGGAATCGTGCCAAGCGTTTGCGGCCCGGGCGTCGGCTTGATCCCGGTAATGGGACCACCCGTTTGCGGCCCTGCTTCGACCGCCGCGGTCCGCGGAAGCGATGCAACCGATGCAGGAGCGCCACTCGCTCCCGCCTTTGCGCCCGGTGCCGCCAGGGTCCCGGCCCGCGCCTGTCCTTCGAGGGTCGCTAAACGAAAATCGACGTCGCTAATCAGTTTGTCCAAGCGGGTCTCGACTTGGCGCAATGCGTGATTGAACGCCTCGATCTGCCCCGTCATGTCCCGCAGTTCGCTCTCGAACTGTGCAATGCGCTGTTCGAACCGGGCAGCGTAGGCCGGCGGCGGTGTCCCCGCGCCGGAGCCGGAAGATGAGGCGCTGCTGTCGCCACCCGACGGCTCGTCGGCACGGTAAACCTCGCGGTTGAGCGCGCGCATATCGCGTTCCATACGCTCCAGGCGATTGATGATTTCACCGACATCCGAATTTTGCGCCTGAACATTGCCCGGAAGAAATACGAGCAAGGCGGAGACCAAAACAGCCGCCGCACCAACATTTCGGACCAAACACATGGCAGGTTTCATCATCTTCGTAACCGTATTCCCAAACAATGTTCTCTATTGGCAACGTTCTCTATCGGCGTGGTTCTGGCTGATTACCAGGTTCGTTTTGCGCGTCGCGTGCGAAAGTGTGACGGCCAATGGTGGCAAAAACAAGGCGCCTGCGCTCCCCTGGAAAGGGACCGCAGGCGCCTCTGAAACTCAGCCTTGAATTAGCTGCCGGCAGCGCCGGATTCGACAACCGTCACGGCGCGGCGGTTCTGGCTCCAAGCCGATTCGTCATGGCCCAGCGCGACAGGACGTTCCTTACCGTAAGACACGGTGTTGATGCGGCCCGGGTTGATCCCCAACGCGACCAAGAAGTCCTTGGCGGAATTTGCGCGGCGTTCACCCAGCGCAAGGTTGTATTCGCGCGTGCCGCGTTCGTCGCAGTGACCTTCAACAGTCACGCGGACGGTCGGAAAACGCTTCAACCAAGCAGCTTGCTTTTCGAGAACGGTGCGGGCGGCGGGCTTCAGATCCGACTTATCGAAATCAAAAAACACGCGGTCGCCGACGTTAACGATCAAATCCTGTCCCGAACCAGGAAGGACATTGGCGCCCTGGCCGCCAGATCCTGCGCCGCCGGACACCGATTCACATGCCGTCAAGAAAAGTACCAGACTGGCAACGATAGCAATCGAACGAAACTTCATTAACTTGTCCCCCTGAACGGAACGGTTGAACAACAATCCCGGAAAACAATCCGAGAGCGAATGTGGAGAAGCCTGTTTGTCAGTCGCTGCCAGCGGCCGATGCGCCATCCAAACAGGGCAAAAAATCCCCTAAATCACTGACACTTCAAAAAATATACGGTGGGCCTATTACGGAATCAAGGGGCACCCCCTAAGGAATCGACGGGGACCACGCCGGATCCGAGGCATCCAAAGGCGTGATTATTTCCCGTTCGTTAAAACCGGTAAGATCGATTGAGTACAATTTGGAAACCTTTCCACCCGTCTTACTGGTAGGGGTTTCACGGAAGAACATGATAACCCGGCCGTTGGGCGCCCAGGTCGGGGATTCAACAAGAAATCCTTGGGTTAACAGACGTTCACCGCTGCCATCCGTCTTCATGACACCGATATAGAACTCACCGCCGAGAATCTTGGTAAAAGCGATCAGATCACCCCGCGGCGACCAGACAGGTGTTGCATAGCGGCCACGGCCGAAACTAATTCGACGTGCACGGCTACCATCTGATTCCATTACATAGATTTGCTGTCTTCCACTGCGATCCGACTCGAATGTGACCTGGCTGCCATCCGGCGAATAGGTCGGAGCCGTATCGATAGCGGAATGATTCGTAAGCTGCTGTATCTTCCGTGTCCGCAAATCCATGGTGAAGATATCGGAGTTGCCTGATCGCGCCATACTCATGATCACCGAGTTTCCATCGGGAGAGAATCGCGGTGCGAAGGTCATCCCCGGAAAATCACCGAGCGCCTCCTGACGACCGGTATCGATGTTGAAGATATACACGCGTGGGATGTCACCGTGATATGACATGTACGTGATTTCTTGACGACTCGGTGAGAAACGCGGTGTCAGGACAAGAGACTTGCCGTCGGTAAGGAAATGATGGTTCTCACCGTCCTGATCCATGATCGCGAGACGTTTGATTCGCGCATTTTGCGGCCCCGATTCGGCGATATAGACGATCCGCGTATCGAAATAACCGTCTTCGCCAGTGATTCGTTTGTAGATTGCGTCGGCAATGATATGCGCGATGCGCCGCCAGTTGGACGGAATGGTCGAATAGACCTGTCCAACCATTTGCTCTTCGGCAACCACATCCCAAAGGCGAAACTGAACCTGCAACCGGTTTTGGCTATCGATTTGCACCAAGCCTTGGGACAGGGCCTGCGCGCTGATGACACGCCAGTTGCCGAAACGCGGAACCGTCTGCAATGAAGACTCGACTTCGATAAAGGCGCGTTGGTCGATGGCCTTGAATAGACCGGAACGCTCCAGGTCGGATTTGATGACCTGAGCGACCTGCGCTCCGATTTGTTTCTCCTCGCCGCTCTGGCCGAGGAAATCGGTAACGGCAATCGGCAGCGGCTCGACGCTGCCCCGCGTGATGTCGATCCGCAGTTCCGCATTCGCAGCCCGCGGAGCCAGCACCGCGGCCATCACCATCGTCGCGACCAGCGCAATGGACATCATTTCACCGGCCGTACGCCGAATTCCTAGAGACTTCACTGTTCCACCCCCTCTCATTGCACCCCCCCCCGTTATCCGGTAATCATCGCTCTGGGGTCAAAGCTTATGGTCAGGTCTTTCCAAATATCGTAGTGCTCCACCGGCAGCTTGAGCGGGCTGCACCGCGGATTGCGAACTGCCCGCAACGCACTTTCCGCAACGGCACGGAAGAACGGATCGGTAAACATGCGTGACGACCCCTGGATGTCGGCCGACCGCACTTCGCCATTCTGGTTCACCGTCACCTTGATCTCGACAACCAGGTTCTCGACGTCCTTGGCACCGGCCGGCAAGTTCCAGCACGGTTCGAGTTGGCTTTTGATCAACCCGATCAGATTGTCCCGCTCGCTGATAGAAATCTTACGCTCGGGGTTATGTTCGATTGGCCGGCGCGACAACGCCTTCGCGATCTGCTGCTCGAAATCGTCCTCGTCCGGCTTCTTCTCCGGTTCCTTCTTCTCTTCTTCTTTCTTTTCGGGCAGCGGCTGATCCTTCAACTTCTCGACATTCTTCAGCACCGACGCGAAGGGGTCCGGCGGCTGCGGTTTTTTCTTGGGTTTGGCCTTCACGAGAGGTGCGGGTGTCGCCGGCTTCGGTGGTGCCTCCTCCGTTTCCTTCGGCTTTACCTTCTCTTTTTTCGGCTGCGCGTCGGGCGGCGCCACGGCGGCCACCTTTTCCTCCGCCGGTGCGGGCGGCGGCGGTGGCGGAGGCGGCGCCTTTTTCGCTTGCGGCGGCTGCGGCTTCGGTTTCGGCTTGGCCTTTGGTTGAGCGACTCGTTTGCGTGCCGTCGGCAGATTGGTCATCGCGCTCACGTCGACCATCTCGATGACAATCGGCACCTCGGGAACCGGCGGACTACTCAAGAGACTGGGCAAACCCGTCACCGCCGCCGCGATGACAACACCGTGGAGCACGGACGAAACGATGATGCTTTTACGCATCGGCGACATTATTGCTTGCGCCCTCCGGACCTGTTACGCGGCAGTTCCGCAATCAGGGCAACCTTGGTGAACCCGGCGGCATTGATCGTGCCCATCACCTCCATCACCCGGCCGTACTGAATGGCTTTGTCGCCCCGAACGAAAATCCGAACGTCCGGATTGGCACCGGAAATGGCCGTTAACCGCGGCGCCAATTCCGTCAGCTCTATTTCCGTATCCTGAACGAAGATCCGTCCTTGGGAATCGACGCTAACCGCCAACGGCTCGTCGGAGTCGCGGATCAATGACGCATTGGTCTTGGGCAGATCGACCTGCACACCGACAGTGAGTAACGGCGCGGTAATCATGAAGATCACCAACAGCACCAGCATCACATCGACCATGGGCGTGACGTTGATGTCTGTCATCAGCCGCCGGTGACCACCGCGGCCACGGCGCCCTCTAGCCCCTTGCTCGGCCGCCATCGCCATTTAGCTGTCTCCTTCGAGCTGGCGCGAAACGATGGCCGAGAATTCGTTCGAGAAGGCGTCGAGCCGATCGGCGTAACGGTCCATGTCCTTGGAGATTTTATTGTAGGCGATAACCGCGGGAATGGCCGCCAGCAGGCCCAATGCGGTGGCGAACAAAGCTTCCGCGATACCGGGCGCAACCACGGCGAGGCTAGTGTTCTTGGTCACCGCAATGGCCTGAAAGCTGTTCATGATGCCCCACACCGTCCCGAACAGGCCGATGAAAGGCGCCGTCGATCCCGTCGACGCGAGGATCGTCAACTGCCGTTCGACGCGCTCGATTTCTCGGTTCGCGGTTACATCCATGACGCGCTCGATACGCTCCATGAGACTGGACCCATGGGCGTGCCCCTTTTCACTCGTTCGCCGCCATTCCCGCATGGCAGCGGCAAATATCGCGGCCATAGGCTCACGCGGACTGGCCCCCACACGATCGTAGAGCGTGTCCAGCGATCCCCCTGACCAGAAGCTATCTTCGAACTCGTCTGCGGCAAAATTAAGGCGGCGTAGCCGCATAATCTTGTCGATGATGATCGCCCAGCACCAGATCGAGGCGCCAATCAGGATAATCATCACCGCCTTGACGATGAAATCGGCCTTCCAAAAAAGCCCCAGGATGGAGAAATCCTGGTCCATCACGGCTCCGGCGACGGTAACGGCGTCGACCGCATTCCCTTCCATTCTCTATCGTACTCCTATTTTCTTTGCCCCCGGCCGCGTTCGCCGCGCCCGCCAAGCCACTATTCACCGATGGCCGTATTCACCTCATATCCACTCATGCAGCGGCGCACATCGTCGGGGATACGTACGGCCTTGCCGTTACCCCCCATACAGACGAGCAACAGCTCCAATACGGCCAAATCTTCGCCTTCACGCTTGATAGTTTGAATCATGCGCGTGGACGCACCACCCACCTCGGCTATAGATGTATGGACTTCCAGGGCATCATCCAAGTGCGCGGGCCTAAGATAATCCGCGGTACAGCGCCGCACAGCGAAGGCCAGACCGTGGCTTTCACGCAACCCGACATGGTCGAATCCCAGTTCCCGCAACAACTCCGTACGTGCACGCTCGGCGAACCGCAGATAATTGGCGTGATAGACGACACCCCAGGCATCGGTGTCCTCGTAATAGACCCGAACCGGGAAGATATGCGCGGCCGCACGGGGTTCGGTGGCGGCCGCCGCAGGCACGTCAGTCATCCGCCTCCTCCCCGCCCGAGGCCAACAGCTCCAACTGACGGATGTTTCGGGGCGGCGCAATTCCGAGATGCGTATAGGCCCCCTCGGCCAAAACCCTGCCCCGGGGGGTGCGCATGAGAAAACCTTGCTGAATGAGGAAAGGCTCCACCACTTCCTCGATGGTGTCGCGTTCTTCGGACAGGGCCGCCGACAGGGTCTCCGCCCCCACCGGTCCACCGCCGTAGTTCTCCGCGATACACATCAGATATTTGCGGTCTAGGGAGTCGAGACCGCGGCTATCCACTTCCAAACGGGTGAGCGCCGCATCCGCCGCCTGGGCGTCGATGGCTTTTGCCCCCGCCACCTCGGCGAAATCGCGGACCCGGCGGAGCAAACGTCCCGCCACCCGGGGAGTACCGCGCGAGCGCCGCGCAATTTCCATGGCGCCGTCGTCGGTCAACGACATGCTGAGAATACCCGCTGCACGGCTGATGATGCGGCGCAAATCGTCGGCGCCGTAATACTGCATGCGCAGCGGAATGCCGAAACGCTCCCGAAGGGGCGTCGAGATCAAACCCGAGCGTGTCGTCGCGCCCACCAGGGTAAAGGGATTGAGATCGATCCGCACCGAGCGTGCCGCCGGCCCTTCGCCGATGATCAGATCGAGCTGAAAATCCTCCACCGCCGGATAGAGAATTTCCTCCACCGCCGGGTTGAGGCGGTGGATCTCGTCGATGAACAACACGTCGCGCGGCTGCAGATTGGTGAGGATCGCCGCCAAGTCGCCGGCCCGGGCGATCACCGGCCCCGACGTCGCGCGAAACCCAACCCCCAGTTCGCGGGCGATGATCTGCGCCATGGTCGTCTTACCGAGACCGGGCGGACCGAACAGCAACACGTGATCCATCGCCTCGCCGCGCGAACGGGCGGCATCGATAAACACCTTAAGATTGTCACGTACCTGGGGCTGACCGATGAAATCATCGAGGTTTTGCGGACGTGTCGTGACGTCGCCGTTATCACCGGCGGTCGCATCGGGTCCGACGAGGCGTTCGTCATCCATCATTGGAAATCCCTGGCATCATCGCAGTTCCCCGCTTCCGAGCTCGGTGAGGCCATCGCGGATCAATGCCTCGACCGGGGCGTCAGCGCCGAGACGTTGGGCCACTTGTGCCACTGCAGAGAAGGCCTCGGTGCGGCCATAGCCGAGATTGACCAAAGCGGAGACCGCATCGGCGGACGCTTTGTCGGCGCCGTCGCCCACATTCGTACCGCCGGTCGGGGCCCTTGCCGGCGCCATTGCCCCCAGCGCCATGTCTCCGATCTTATCCTTCAATTCGCTGACGATGCGGCCGGCAAGTTTCTTGCCGACGCCCGGCGCGCGGATGATCGGAAGTGCGTCGCCGGCGGCCACGCACGCCGTCAGCTCATCGCCCGATAGCGTAGAAAGGATCGCCAACGCCACCTTGGCACCGACCCCCTGAACCGTCGTCAACAAACGAAACCAATCGCGTTCGGCAGTGCGGACGAAGCCATATAAATGTATGTGGTCCTCGCGCACGTGGGTTTCGATCAGCAAACTCACCGTGCCCCCGGCGGCAATGGCCTCGGCAATGGTACGTGCCGACGCAAATACCATGTAGCCGACGCCATTCACGTCGACGATCAGCCAATCGGCGCCGGAGGAATCCAAGCGTCCTGTGAGCTTGGCGATCATCGCACCGCCTCCATTTCCGCGATCCTGGCCCCGCTTTCCCGATGATGCGCATGGCAAATAGCAACGGCGAGCGCGTCGGCCGCATCGGCGGTTTCGATGGCGCAACCGGGCAGCAGGACCTGCACCATCGCCTGGATTTGCTGTTTCGCGGCGTGTCCCGCGCCCACCACCGATTTCTTCACCAGGTTGGGCGGATACTCGGCAACGGTGAGGCCCGCCTTGGCGGGCGCCAAGAGCACGACGCCGCGTGCCTGACCCAACTTCAAGGTCGAGCGGGCATTGGTGTTGACGAAGGTCTCCTCGACCGCAACTTCCTCCGGCCGATGGGTTTCGATGATCCCGGCAATCCCGTCGTAGAGATCGGCAAGACGGTCAGCGAGATCGGCCTTTTGGTTTGAACGGATGCAGCCGTCAGCGATGTACTTCAGCCGGTTGTCCTCGGTTTCGATCAGTCCCCAACCGGTGACCGCCAATCCAGGATCAATGCCGAGTACCCGCATCCGTTCCCCGTCCCCTATGCGCTAAGCCGTTGCATGACGTCGTCGGAGATTTCGAAGTTGGCCGCGACCCGCTGCACGTCGTCGGAATCTTCCAGAACGTCAAGCAGCTTCAACAGGGTTTCAGCCGCGCCTTCGTCGACTTCGACCGTGTTCTGCGGTTTCCAATCGAGCCGCGCCGTTTCCGGCTCGCCGAGGCTCGCTTCCAGCGCCTCGCGCACCGTACTGAAATCATCCGGCGCACAATAAATGTCATGGCCGTCACTGGAGGAGTCGACGTCGCCCGCGCCGGCCTCCAACGCGGCTTCAAATACAGTTTCCGCATCACCGACGTCAGCGGGATAGTGGATCAAACCGACACGTTCGAACATGAACGATACGGCCCCTGTCTCGGCGAGGTTGCCGCCGTGCTTGCTGAACGCCGTGCGCACGTCGGATGCCGTGCGGTTGCGATTGTCGGTTAAAGCTTCGACGATGACGGCAACGCCGCCCGGACCAAACCCTTCATAACGGACTTCTTCGTAGTTCTCGCTATCGTCGCCACCGGCCGCCTTTTTGATCGCCCGTTCGATATTGTCCTTGGGCATATTCGCGGCCTTCGCCGCCGCGATTGCCGCCCGCAGCCTCGGGTTCGCATCGGGATCGGGCTGGCCCGTTTTGACGGATACCGTGACTTCGCGGATCAGTTTCGCAAACAGTTTGGCGCGCTTCGCGTCCTGCGCACCTTTGCGGTACATGATGTTCTTGAATTGTGAATGACCTGCCATGGTCCCCTGAGTTCCTCTAGTCGTAGTAGGCGAGCACGCTCTCATTACCATATTTTGTATTAGAAAACATGGTATCTATGGCGCGTTTTCGCCTGATTTCCGGTTAACAAAGCAATATGGCAACATTTGGGCCGCTAACGCTGCACCAATACGCGTGCAAACCGCTCGCCATGCTCCTAACCGCGGATGGGGTACCCGCCCAGCGCCGAAGACGCAAGGGGGACGACCCCGGCGCAAAAATGGCTCGGCGCGTCCGCGGCACATTGGTATTTGCTTTTGTCGGAGGCTGTTGCTAGGGAGAAGTATGGCAACGCAACAACATCCGGCGGAACTCTTCGCCCAGCAGAAGTACTTGGTCGCCCGGTCGGTCATTCCGGAACCGTTGTTGAGCGTCGCCTACGTCTACGCGCTCAAGATGGCGCAATCGGGGCATATGTTTACGGATGACCCGCAAGTGCCGGACACGCCGTCCATGTACGGCGATCCGATGATGGAATCCATTCTCGACGTGTTCCTTCCCAACCTGGAACAGGCGCTCAATCTGAAGCTCTTCCAGACCTATGCCTACTTCCGGGTCTATAAGACCGGCGACATCCTCAAAAAACACAAGGACCGCCCCGCGTGCGAGATCAGCGTCACCACGACCCTCGGTTATGAAGCCGACAGCATCTGGCCCATCTACGTGTCCAATGGCGGCCAGCCCACGGAAGTGCTGTTGAACCCCGGCGATGCGCTCGTTTATCGGGGCTGCGAATGCGATCACTGGCGCGAGCCGTTCAAGGGCAAACATCAGGCGCAAGTGTTCCTCCACTACGTCGATCAAAACGGCCCCTACGCCGAACATCGCTACGACCAGATCAATCTGAAATCCCACGGCGAAGATGTCGATGGCGGCCGCCGGGTGGGCGAATTCCAACTCGCCAATCAAAGCTAATTTCGGGCTAACTTTGGGCTAACTCCCCAGTTCGGTCTTTCCCGACACCTCGGGCACTCTTATAAAAGAGTTATGAACACCGTCACCGACACCCTCCGTATTACCGTCGGCGGCTATCAGCCGCCGGAATCGGTTCTCAACCGCGCCGTGGGTGTATTTTCCGACAGCCTTGCCGAAAGTTTGGGTGCCACGACAAATTTTGGGGCGGAGGTCGTCCTGCAAGGCAACATGCCCCAAAGCCACGGCATCAAGGCCGCCGACCTGCTCACGCTGGTGGAAAGCGGCGAGCTGACCATGTGCTATTTCTCGGCAAGCTATCTTGAAGCGCGCGTGCCGGAACTGGCGGTGTTCGACCTGCCCTTCGTCCTCGATGACCGCGAAAAGGCCTATGCGTTGTTTGACGGCGCGGTCGGAAAGTTGATCAAGGACCGGTTCCGCGCCCTGACCGGCTTCGAACTGCTCGGCTTCTGGGATTACGGCTTCCGCAATTTCACCAGCGGTGTGCGCCCGATCCGCACGCCCGCGGATTGCGCGGGGCTCACGGCGCGGGCGATGGATTCCGACATTCACAAGGAAATGTTCCGCTTGCTTGGTACCGAGGCGGCCCACGTCGACGTACGCGATCTGCCGGGCGCCGTGGCGGACGGCAAGATCGAATTGCAGGAAAACGCGCTGACCAATTTCTACCGCTTCGGCATGCACAAGCATCACCACTACGTCACGTTGACCCGGCATCTGTTCGGTCTGTCCCTGTTCCTGTGCCACCGCGCAACCTTCGAAAGCTGGCCCGAAGAAGTTCGGCAGGCAGTTGTCCGCGCGACCGATGATGCAACGCGGGCACAGCGGGGGTTTGCCGCGACCGAGGACGATGAGATGGTCGAAGCGCTCCGTGCGGCAAACAACGAGCTTGTTTTCTTGAGCGACGCGGAAAGAAACGGCTTCATCGACGCGATGGCCCCTATCGTGGCGCAGCAGCGCGCCAAACTGGGCGACGACCTGGTTAACCAAGTGGTCGACCACGTCGTCGGGTAATTATCTCTAAGCGCCTTCGTGTAGCGCGGGCATCAATTCGAAATAGGGACGGATGATCGGGGAAGTCGAGGCTTCGAACTCGGCGAACGGCCCGTCGAAATAGACTTTCCCCTCGTGCAACATCACCGAGCGCGGATGCAGCCGCTTCAACAGATCCTTGTCGTGGGTGACGACAACGGTGGTTGTCGGCTGGCCGCCGGCCCCGGCCCGAGCGAAATGGCTGGCCAATACCAGATCCTGGATCTGCGCCGCGCTGGTCGGATCGAGACCCGTGGTCGGCTCGTCGAAGAACAGAACCTTCGGGTCCATCGACAGGGCGCGCGCCACCGCCAGCCGCTTCGCCATACCGCCCGACAGGTCCTCGGCCGGCGTATCGAGGAAGACGTCGTCGGCCGGCAAGTGCACGGCGGCCAGCACGCGCAACGCGATGTCGCGGATTTCGTCGTCCTCTAGGTTGCGCACCTCGCGCAGCCACAGGGCAATGTTGTCGAACACGGTGCCAGAGAAGAGCGCGTTGCGCTGAAACACCACCCCCCACTGTGCATGCAGCCGGTCGAGATCTTCATCCTCGATTTTGGCGGTATCGACCAAGGGTTCGTCGGGCCGGCTGTGATCGGTGACCAGCACACGCCCTTCGTCGGGCGTCAACTGGCCGAGAATGTGATTGAGCAGCACCGTTTTGCCGCAGCCGGAGCCGCCGACAATGGCGACGAAATCGCCGCGCCCGATGGTCAGGTCGATGCCGCGCAAAACGTGTTTGCCGTCGAAGGACTTATGCAGCCCCTCGACGACAAACTCGGGTGGACTTTCCGATACGCTCACTCAGCCGCTTCAGGCGACGCCTGACGCTCACCCGCCCAATAGGCGCGGGTGAGTTGGAACACCGTGGGGCCGAGAATAATCAAGCCGATCAAATTGGGGATCGCCATCAACGCGTTGAGCGTATCTGCGATCAGCCAGATCAGGTTGAGCTCGAACATGGCGCCGACCGGAATCGCGACGATCCACAGCACCCGAAACACGATGATGGCGCGAATACCGAACAGATATTCGATACAGCGTTCGCCGTAGTAACTCCAGCCCAGCACGGTCGTAAAAGCGAAGATCGCCAAAGCAATCGTTACGATCTCCGCCCCCACCGGCAGGACATTGGCGAAGGCGGTGGTGGTGAGTGCCGCGCCTGTCTCACCTGACGTCCACGCGCCCGTCACGATGATCGCGAGGCCCGTCATCGAGCAGATGATGATGGTGTCGAAGAAAGTGCCGAGCATGGCGATGTGACCTTGGCGCACGGGGCTGTTGGTCTTCGCCGCCGCGTGGGCGATGGGCGCGCTGCCCATGCCCGCCTCGTTGGAGAACACACCGCGCGCGATGCCGAAACGAATGGCCGCGGCCACCGTTGCGCCGGCGAAGCCGCCCGCCGCCGCGACCGGCTGGAACGCGTGCTGGAAGACAAGCGCAATGGCATCCGGAATCGCCCCAATGTTGAGCACCAGGACGACCAGCGCCGCCAACACATAGGCCACCATCATGAAGGGCACCAACGCGCCCGCCACATCGGCGATGCGGCGGATGCCGCCGATGATCACCAGCGCGACGATCACCGCCATGATCACGCCGGTCCAAATCTCGCCGACCCCGAATGTCGAGGTAAGAGCGTGGGCAACCGAATTGGACTGCACCATGTTGCCGATGCCGAAGGCGGCGATGGCGGCGAAGATGGCGAACAACGGGGCGAGGATGCCGCCGAGCAACGGGAAGCGTTTCCCAACGCCGTTCTTGAGATAATACATGGGCCCGCCGACATGCAGCCCGTCTTCGTCTACTTCGCGGTAGGAAACGGCGAGAACGGCTTCGGCATATTTGGTCGCCATGCCGATGAGGGCGATCAGCCACATATAGAACAACGCGCCGGGCCCGCCGAGGAAAATGGCGGTGGCGACACCAGCGATGTTACCGGTGCCGACGGTGGCGGCGAGCGCCGTCATCAGCGCCTTGAAGGGCGGGATATCGCCCTCCCCGGCTTCACCGCCGGAGAACAACAGGCGAAGCGCATAACCGATCTTGCGCAAGGGATAGAAGGCGAGACCGACCATGAGGAACACGCCGGTGAGCGCGATGAGCGTCAGCATGGCGGGTCCCCAGACCACGCCGTTAACGGCCCCTACGAAGGCACTGAAACTTTCCATGAGATTTCCCCCTGTGTGAATTCCCGTGCAGGAATGCGCGCGCCGGTCACCGGGAAAAGCGCCGGCTGGAAATAGGAAGGCACGTCTTAATGACAGCTTCCCCCGATTCTTGTGGAGGGGTCAAGAAACGCGTGCAACGCGTCACACGGCTGCAATCCCGGCGCGATTATACTATAGTCTTTTTGCCCCGCTCCCACGGCAAGACGACAAGTGTAGGCTTGTCGTGCGTAGGCTGAATTCAGCCTCACTCCTGTTTCAGTTCACCGAGGCGCCCAATGAAAAGCGATCTATACTCCCCAGCTGAGTGCATATAAAAGGCCCCCGACCGCCCACCAATATAAATTGCTCAACAAAAAGAACGGAATTACATGGCCCCATTTGGATCGAAGCCCGGACTTCACGTATACAGTGACGCCCAGCGCCAGCATGAACGGCAATGTTGGCAAATATAAAACCATTATGGTCGCCGGATGCATGATCTGTTCCGATCCCAATGCCAATTGGGCGGCAATATCAAACAGCAGGGGAAACAGATAAAAGCCATTCAAGATGTAGGCGATACGGAGCAATTTCTGATATTCGGGCATCTTTATGCTTGGCATATCATGTCCCTCACTCTCCTTAGGCGCCCGTCCCAGAATTTGTTTGCCGAGACCTTAGATCCAATAAACAAACGCTGCGAGGTCCAAGACAAACAGCCCCATGAAAAGCGACGTTTGCCACCTCGCTGCCCGTTGTCCCAATTTTGTGAAAACGTAAAAGTTTAGCACCATCATCAGTGGGGACGTGGGAACATACATCACCGGTAACAGTTGTATGGCTTCGGAATCACCAAGTTCCATGCCGGCTAAATGTTCGAAAACCCAAAAGGAACCGCCGAACAAGAGCACCAGCGCAATTGGAAACAGATGCAGGGCATTGAGCAAATACCCTAACCGGATGAGCCTCTCTTCTCCCAACGTTCCGCCGTCCATCTTTACCAAGGAAATTTTCTCGCTGCAGGCGTTTTAAATGCGCCGATAGGCGTTGAAGGTTTAGCCTCTACTTCCCGCTATAGTAGGGCATCATGTCGTAAAACCAATGCCCTAGTGGGTCTTCTTTGGGATGTGCGAAATTGAATGTCCCTTTGTATTTATCAGGAACCAGTTGTTTCGTCTTTGGGTCAAAGACAAACTCCCGACCGTCAGGGTGAACAAACTTTTCTGTCCATCGCCAGGGAAGCAAATTTTGATGATAAAAATTGACAAATAAGCCGGTCATTTTCTCCCAGCCATTTTCTGGATCGTTAACTTCATCATAGGTCGGCGGTGGTCCATTCAACGCGTCACGCATTTCTGCCGGTTGGTTTCTCAAAAACCCACTTACTGCTTCGAAGTCATTTTGTGCAGCTCTGTAATTTGCGTAGGCATTCCGTATTTCTTCAATATCTGCATTTTCAGAGTTTACCGCCGCATCGAATGCTTTCCGCGCTCCGAACGCTTCCTGGCGTTTTAGTTTAAGATTCGCAAGTGCCTGCCTTACCTTTTCGATTTCGGCCGGTGTAAACGTTCGCGGTACTTGCGTCTGTTGCCATTGCATAATTCTTTCGGTGATGCCCTCGGCGTCGGCACGGGTCATGTGCGGCGCGCGTTGGGCGGGCGGAAAGGTTTGGCGCGGATCGAGGGGCTCGGTGTTACGCGTCGCTTCGATGACACGATGACTATCGCGATACCAGGCGCGCCGGTTGCCGGGCGCGTTCGGATCCTCATCAATAGGTTCGGGCACCGGTTCCCGCGCGGCACGCGGCGCGGGTTGTGTCGGTGCAGGTACCATCGGCGCGCGCACCCGTGACGGCACGCCATTTGTTGCACCCTGCCCGCCCGCGAAGGCCTCCAACGTGCCCGGAACCAGCGTGCCGCTGGAAAGATTATCCGTGCGGTAATTGTCGTAACCATCCGGATCGACCCCGGGGACAGACGCAGGCGCTGCGCCCGGGAAATAGCCGAAACCATAGTCCCCATTTGGAGTATAGCCTTCGGATGTGCCGACGGCAGGACCGGGCACGCCGCTCGCCGCGCCGAGCCCGTCGCCGGTGAGGCGGCGCGTTTCCGCGCCTATCTCCGTGTCGACAAGGGGCCCGCGCCTGCTCGCCTCCTCGTTCCACGGTAAGGTGATGAACCCCGCCTCCGGATCGAAACTATAGTCCGCGTAGGGCAACGTTACCTCGCCGCCGAAGTTGGTATCGTTGGTAAGGAAGCTGAGATCGGGCACGGGTGTCTCGCTGCTTGCCGTCGCCACCTCGGCATCCGCCGCCGCTGGTTCCCAATCGAGTTTGCTGAGATCGCCCTCCCCCGCCGCGGGATCGTCGACGTTGAAATAGAAATATTCCCGAAGCCCCGTCTCGGGGTTCACGGAATCGTCCGCGCCGCCGACGGTGTACCGGCCCATGTCGAGCCCGTCGGCGGCGAAAGCGTCCTGCAACGCGCTCGCCAGCGCGCCGTCGATCACCGAGGGCGGAATGACGATCTCCCCCGGTGTCAGATGGGCCACGCGCGAGATCACACCGCGGTCATCCGCCGGCGGCGATGAAGAGATCGGGTCTTCGAGTCCTTCCTTTGATACCGGTTGGCTTACCTGGGGATCATTCGTGCGGCGTTTGATGCGCCGGGATTTTCTTTTGCGCTTATGGCTCATTGTTCGGCGTCCCTTTGGATTTCTTCTTGCGGTGTGTCATGAAGCGTTTCAGCCGGATACCTGTTACCGACAGTAAAATCCGCCGCCGATTTGCCGGTACGCGCGAACGCATCCTCGATGGCGGCAAGCAAAGATGGACTTTGCAAATCCACCGGCACCACGACGGCGCCACCGGGAAGCTTGCCGAGCGTGGTATCGCCCCCCCGTCCCTTGCGTGCGGCATCCTGCAAAGCCGGCGACGGCAAAAGGTTGCGCCCGTGCGATACGAAATAGCGCACCATTTGTTGCCGCTCGGCGGCTTCGCGCTCGGCCCGGTCAGCAAAGTCGGCGAGCCGTTCCTGCCCGCGGCGTAATGCACGTTCCGGCGTCAAACCCAGTTCCGCGATATCGGCATCCGGTAAAACCGCGAAGGCCTGCACCAGCGTGTCGGCATGCATGGTGCCGGCGAGCGACTCGCGCAGATTGGGATCGGCAAACAGATCGCCCACCCGCCGCGCCGCGGCGACGATGCGCGCGGGTTCGTCCGAGTTCATCTCGCGGGTGAGGTGCAGTCCAAGTGCCTTGGGAACCACTCCCGCGAGATGCGCCAGTTCATCCACCAAGTTCGCGTCGACAACCCCGAACCCCCGGGCTTGCGGATCGCCTTCCGGGACCGCCATCAACAAATCTTCGTAGAAGGCATTCACCTTGTCCGGCCAATGCGGGTCATCGGTGATGACGGCCTCGTTTTCGATCATGGCGGAACGAAGCGCCGCGGACGCCTCCTGAACATCGCGGCGGCGCGTCGCGGCAGCTTCGTCGGCACCGGCGAGCCGGGCACGAAGCCGTGCCGCTTGCAAGGCATCGATCTCACCCGTCAGTTCCGCCCGGTCGATATCGGCATATGCCCCCTCGCCCCGTTCAATGGCGGCCCCTAGTAGATGCTCCGCCGTCAACGCCGACAGATCATCCACTTCACGGGTGCGTTGCACTGCCAATTCCCGCTCCCGCTCCTCGTCTTCTTCGTTGGCGCGGCGTAATTCATCGGCGCGGCGGCGCAAGATTTCCTTTGCGTCCGCATCGCCGATCAGATCGTCGAGGGCACCGGCATCGAGACGGGCAAGGGCATCGGCGGGATCGCGGTCGACCAAAGCCATGACCGCCGCTTCGGCAACCTCGGCGTGGAATTGCATCCGGCGGCGATCAACGGCATCGGGCGCGGTACCCAGTTCCGTCATGAGATCGAGGATTCGATCCCCCTGCTCCCGTACATCAAGTGCCGTTTCGGGTACCTTTCCGGCCTCTTGGGCCAACCGCGACAATGCCTCTTCCGCCGTGTTGGCGCGGCGCAACACCCGGTGCGCCTGGCCATAGGCCAGCGCGTCCACCTTGAGTTGCTCGGCAATCATTGTCAGTCGTCCCGCCAACTGGTCGTGCGCCATTTCATTGGGTGACGCATTGAGCCAGTGCTCGACTTCGCGGCCGAACTCACGGGCGACTTCTTCGCCGAAGGATTTGAGATGGGACAGCGCGGTCATCGGATCACCCGAGCGCAACGACGCATCGAGATCAGCCTTCGCCTCATCCATCAATTGATCCGCGCGGAGGGTCGCGGTGAACGTGGTTTCCAGAACATAGTCGGCCGCGTCCCGCGCGGCGGCGGCCATAGCGGACGGATCGGCCGATCCGCTCGTTTCCGTGACAGAAGTCAAATCCGGAATGTCGCCCCGCCAATCTCGAACGTTTTGGAGACTTCCGTTTTCGTCGAACCATAAAGCCATTTATTTCTCTCCTGGTTGTGGCCCGATCCATCGTCTTCCATCCATCCGTGCCGGGCCTTTATTAAGGCATCCGCAGAATTCTATGTCCGCGTGATGACAACATGCCCTCGAATGCTCCTCCGTTTTTTGTTATTATCGAAATTAGAATTAATTTATAATTTTTTCAATTAAAATCCAACAGAAAATTCCTATAAATTTTTGTTACCTTTAGAATATGGCTAATTTCTGCCGAAATCTAGGTGATTTTCCGGTTAACGGAACATTAGAAAATTGGAATACTTATACATGTTTTTCCCGGATTTCTGCGAAAAAATACATATTTAAATTGTCTAATAAATACAGAAACAATCAAAAGGGGTATTTTTTACCTAGCCGCCGGCACCCACCGTGCGCGCCAATTACGGCATACGCAACGGACAACTCGGCGCACCCAATCGGTTTCACGGGAAACAAAAAGATTAAAGCGGCGGGAGGCTTTCGATCAGACCCGGACCGAGCCGCACGGGATCGAGACGCCGTGCAAGGCCCGTTGCATCGTCGGTTTCGAGAACCACGCCACACAGGGTCCCCTCGCCCTCGGCGGGCTCAAGCCGTGTCGTCGGGAGTTTGGTAATGAACCGCGCCGTGGCGGCCTCTTTTTTCATGCCGATGACGGAATCGTAATCGCCGCACATGCCGAGGTCGGTTTGGTATCCCGTTCCTCCCGGCAGAATACGGGCATCCGCCGTCGGCACATGGGAATGGGTGCCGGTTACCAAGCTGACCCGGCCATCCAGATGAACCCCGACCGCCGCCTTTTCGCTCGTCGCCTCGGCATGGATATCGACGACAATGGCATCCACCGTTTCGGCGAGACGACAGCCGTCGAGAGCGGCATCGATGGCGGCGAAGGGATCATCCAGGGGGTCCATAAACAGCCGCCCCATGATTTGGGCCACCAACACTTGCCGGCCATCTCGGGTTTCGTAGATATGCGCCCCCCGGCCCGGGGTTCCCGGCGGGTAATTGAGCGGACGCAGAACCCGCGCGTCCGTGTCGATATAGCTCAGCATCTCCCGCTGATCCCAGGCGTGATTGCCGGTGGTGATCACATCGGTGCCGGCATCGTAGAACTGATGGCAAATGGTCTCGGTTAGACCAAAACCATGGGCGGCGTTTTCACCATTAATGATAACGAAGTCGAGCTTCAGATCGTCGCGCAGCCTGGGTACATAGCGGACCACCGCCTCCCGCCCGGCGCGCCCGACCACATCGCCGCAATAGAGTATGCGCATTGCTATCGCTTCTCCATCATGCCGGCGGGAACTTGGATGCCCCCGCCTCAGTCACGATCCAATCGAGGGGTTGATCGAACTCCCCCTTCGGAAGGGTATCCACCTGCTGACATGTGAAGGCAACACCAACCGCCAAGGGTTTTGTTGCTTTTGCCGAGCCACGCAGATCGGCGAGTGTCCGATCATAATATCCGCCCCCGTACCCAAGGCGGGTGCCGGCCGTATCGAAGGCAACCAGCGGCACCAACAAAACCTCCGGCCGGCATTTGGATTGGGCACCGCGCGGTTCCATGACACCGAAATTCCGTTTCATCAGAGGGTCACCGGGTTTCCAGGCTCGAAACAGCAGCGGTTTGTCCTTGCCGTCCTGGACCGGTAACGACAACTGCATCCCCGCACCATGAAGATGTTCCATCAAGGGCCGCACGTCGGCCTCGTCCGCCATGGGCCAATATCCGCTAACAACCGTACCCGGTGCAGGCGTCAGACCGGCCTCGATAAAGTGATCGCGGATATCCAATCCCGCCCCCACTCCCTCGGTCTGCGCGAAAGCCCGACGCCGCGCGTACGCCTGCTCGCGCAGCGCGGCTTTTTGGTCTTTCAGGGAGGTCTTATCCATCAGGAACGGAACCGATCGGGTATGGGGGGAGAAGCTTTGGCGAAAATGAAATGGGCAAAAAAGGGATGGCGCCGCACCGGCCGTCGAGCAAAGAATCCTCCTAGGCCCAAAGGTCTAGGTGGGCGCCGTGTGCCGAACCCAGGGGTCCGGCAGGGACAGCTCCCGATGGATCTGCATTGGCCCCGGGGATTTCCGTCTCTAACGCACCGGGCCGCGACATCCCCTAGCTAATCTAGGTAGGTGGCACGTCCTAAGCAATCCTGGGTTTTCGTAGAACGCTAGGGGACTAGGGAAATCAGGAGTTTTCCAGCCGTTCGGCGAGGCCGTCGATCCGATCCGCAACCTGCTCGAGTTCAGGCGCCAAATCGCTCCCCGCGAGCGGGCTCCGCCCGCCTCGCAATTCGTCCAATTCGGTCATGGCTTCGGACAGTTCATCGGCCACCAGGAGGCTGACCATGACCAAAAGCCGCGAATCACCGATCTGCCCGACTGCGGCCGTCAGCTCGTTGACACGCTTGTCGATATACTGAGCGAGGCGCGCCAAATGCGCCTCCTGCCCGTCATCGCAGGCGATATCGTACTTTCTTTGGTTGATCGTAACTGCGACTTGTCCCACGGTATTTTCCTGCTTTTGCCGGTACCCAGTCGTTCGGCCCTAGTCGCCAACCAGGGCCTTGACCCTATCGATCGCACCGTCCAGGCGCCCGGAAACCTCGTGATTACGGGATTTCAGGGCCGAAATCTCCTGGCGCGCCGCGCTCAGTTGTTCCGCCAAGTCACCGATGTTGCTGTCGCCGTCATTCTCGCCGCTTTGGGCGGCTTTTGCCTCAACGGCCGCTTCGAGCCGCGCGAGGGATTTTTCGATACGCGCATAAGCTTTATCAGCGCGCGTCGGGGAATTGGATTTTTTGTCCGCCAAGGCGTCGTCCGTTCCTCAAGTTGTTCCTTCAGATTAGGGGTCCTCGGGCGAAAACGTCAACCGGCGTTAAGGTCAAAATTGATTGTTGACGGAGGGGGGCTAACCGTCGATTGTGCGCCCGCGTTAACCTGCTGTTAACCAATTGTTTACCAAAGGCCGTGCCCAGGCGGCCATAACAAATGCGCAGAAATTAAAATATTCCCGACGGAGAGTTTAGGATGGCACTTAAGGTCGCGATCAACGGTTTTGGCCGCATTGGGCGGTTGGTATTTCGGTCGATTCTCGAATCTCAACGCAATGATGTCGAGGTGGTTTGCATCAACGATCTCGGCCCTGCCGAATCCAACGCACATCTCCTGAAGTACGATTCCGTACACGGTCAATTGCCCGGCGACGTCACCGTCAACGGTGACACCATCGACGCCGGCACCGGTCCGATCCGGGTAACGGCCGAGCGCGATCCCGCCCAACTGCCGTGGAAGGAACTGGGCGTCGATATCGCGCTGGAGTGCACAGGCTTTTTCGCGAGCCGCGATGCCGCCGCCAAACACCTCGAAGCCGGTGCCAAACGGGTTCTGGTTTCCGCGCCGGCCTCCGGCGCAGACTTGACCGTCGTGTACGGCGTCAACCACGACAAGCTGACCGCCGATCACACCGTCGTCTCCAATGCCTCTTGCACCACCAATTGCTTGGCACCGGTCGCCAAGGTGCTGCACGACGCCATGGGCATCGAGCGCGGCTTCATGACCACCATTCACTCCTATACCGGCGATCAACGCACGGTGGATACGCTGCACAAGGATTTGCGCCGGGCGCGCGCCGCGGCAGCCTCGCTCATCCCCACCTCGACGGGTGCCGCGCGGGCCGTGGGTCTGGTGCTGCCGGAACTCAACGGCAAGCTCGACGGCTCCTCGGTCCGCGTACCGACCCCGAACGTCTCGCTAATCGACTTCAAGTTCGTGCCCGGCCGTGAAACCTCGGTCGAAGAAGTGAACAACGCACTCATCGCCGCCGCGAATGGCCCGCTCAAAGGCATCCTCGGTGCGTGCGACGAGTTACTGGTGTCGGCAGACTACAACCACAACCCGTTCAGTTCGGTGGTCGATCTGCCCGAGACCCAAGTGATAGAAGGCCAGTTCGTGCGCGTCATGTCCTGGTACGATAACGAATGGGGCTTCTCCAACCGGATGGTCGATACCGCCACCGCCATCGGAAAACTTATTTAACCCAAAAATGTGCCGCAGGGCGGCGGGAAATGGATCATGGATATTGATGACGCCATCTCCCGCGCCCGCGACGACCTCCGCGCCCACGCCGATCCCGTTAAGGCGCCGGGACGTAAGAACTATCTGAAAACCGATCTCGATGTTCTCGGCTGCGGCGTGCCCGACGTGCGCCGTGCTGCAAAGAGCGTCAAACGGGCGGTGCGCAATCCTCAAACACCCGACCTTACACGCGCACTCGATGCGGTGTGGCCGTCGACCGTCCATGACGACCGGCTGCTTGTCATTTTCGTCGCTCAGCAATTCAACGAAAGGTTCGACGCCTCCCACGTCGGTGGGATGTTCTGCGATTGGATCCGTGACAGCCACACCTGGGACGTGGTCGATGCGATCTGCACCTTCGTCGTCGGTCACGTCGCCGTAGCGCACCCCGAGGCATGGCGCGAGATCGCCCGATGGACAAACGATGACTGGATGTGGCTGCGGCGCGCCTCTCTGCTCTGTCACATTCCGGCTATCCGCGCAGATGCCTTGCGTCTCGACCAACTCCGCGAAAGCTGTGCCGCGCTCATTGACGAAAAAGAGTTTTTCATTCGCAAGGCGATCGGCTGGACCATCCGCGAATTGTCGGACGCGGACGCAAAAACCGCCGAAAAACTGATCCTAGAACTGGGTCCGCGGATGTCGGGCCTTACGTATCGCGAGGCGACACGCAAGCTTCCGGCCGCTGCACGGACGAGAATTCAAAAGGCGCTCGCAAGGTGACAGGCAAACGCGTCCGCGTACACACAGTCCAGCATGCGCGTGCAGCCCTTGCCGCGGCATCGGAACTGGGTAAACCCGTTACCTTGATCAGCGCGAAAGGCGCCGCCGCCACACTCGGGGCCGGTTACTTTCGTAAAATGATCGACGCGGCGCGGGCCGACTTCCCGGACGCAGCGGCGGAAGCCATCCTCGATTGCGGCGACGATCCCGGCTACGCCCTCGCCGCGCTGCAGGAAGGGATGGAAGCAATCCGCGTCGACGCGCCCGTCGACGTCAGGCGCAAAATCGACGACATTGCCGTGCAATGCGGCGCGCGCCTCGATACGGATGACGACGACGCGCTCGACCTTCTGGATATCGTGGACGCGGAAGCCGCGGCCAGAGATTGGCTCGCCGACGATTAATTTTCGGGTTCGTAGACCGTCAGCCCAGGAATAGCGTCGTAATCCTCCGCCCGGCCACGCAATTCGATGACGTTGCGGTCGGGGTCACGCAGAAACAGCGACACATGCCCGTCACGGCCGAACGCCACCGGCCCCTGGGTGATGGTGATGTCGCGCTCCTGCAATTCCTTCAGCGTGTCGAGAACGGAAGAGATACGCAGCGCCACGTGCGTATAGCCCGCGAATTTGTCGTCGACATCCATCAGGATGTTCTTGCCGTCATTCTCGGTCGTCGCGTTGTAGATCAGGTTGAGTTCCACGTCCTGCGCATTCTTGATGACCACGACGGCATCGTTGTCGGCAGCGCTCACCTGCTTGAAGCCGAAAATCTCGTAGAATTTCTTGGCCCTTTCCAGGTCCTTCACCCGGACCCCGATGTGATCCACCCGTTCTATATCGATCATGTTGTTCCTCCCGCAAATACCTGCGTGTCTCTGCCTAAACAGATAACCCAACGGAACCGGACCGCAAACGCTCAATCCGAGCTGTGCTCTTCCAGATTGCCTTTGCCGCGTGCGCAGACTATCTCTCGGCCATGCCAAATAACGATCCCGACGCCCGCTGCCGCCTTTATCTGGTGACACCACCGGCCCTGGACCCGACCTCCTTTGCCGACGACCTTGCCGCCGCCTTGGATGCGGGCGACGTCGCCTGTGTTCAATTGCGTCTTAAAGATGCCGGCGATGATGAAATTCGCGCAGCCATCGAGGTCCTGATGCCCGTCACTCAGGAATACGATGTCGCCTTCCTCGTCAACGACCGGCCCGATCTCGCCGCGGAAATGGGCTGCGACGGTGTGCATGTCGGCCAGGAAGACGCCAGCTATGCCGAGGCGCGACGGCTAATGGGCGATGACGCCATTGTCGGCGTGACCTGCCACAATTCCTATCACCTGGCCATCGAAGCCGCCGAGGCCGGCGCCGATTACGTCGCCTTCGGGGCATTCTTCGGGACCACCACCAAGGACCCGAAAACCCGCGCCGAAGTCGGCCTCCTCGAGGCTTGGTCGCAGGCAACGACGGTCCCGTGCGTCGCCATCGGCGGCATCACGCCCGAGAATTGCGGCCCTCTGGTCCGCACCGGGGCAGATTTCCTGGCAGTGGTCTCTGCCGTCTGGGCCCATCCGCAGGGGCCAAGCGCCGCCGTAAAGGCCTTCAACAAGGCCATCAACAATGCGTTTGAAGCCTAGACTTCCTGGCATTGCCGGGCGCCCTCCAAGCTGCTAGGTTCCGCGCCGCTCGCAGGGGAGGTCTCTGCGCCGGTTCAACTCAATCCGGGCCCCAACAGCGGCACCTTGGCAAAAGGCGTCCCATCGGCGGCCCCATAGATAACGATCCCGAGAAGCGACCATGAAAATCAACGGTAACGCCATCCGCCCCGGCAATATTATCGAACATCAAGGCCGGCTGTGGCGCGCGGTCAAGACGCAGCACACCCAGCCCGGTAAAGGCGGCGCCTATTTGCAGGTGGAACTGAAAGACATCCGTGACGGCACCAAGCTCAATGAACGTTTCCGGTCGTCCGAAAGCGTCGAGCGCGTCCGTCTCGATCAGAAGGACTATCAGTATCTGTACAGCGACGGCGACATGTACACCTTTATGGATACGGAAACCTATGACCAGGTCTCGCTCAGCAAAGATCTCATCGGCGAGGATCAGATTGCGTTCCTACAAGACGGCATGATGGTCACCGTCGACAGTTTCGAGGGAGAACCCCTTTCCGTGACCCTGCCCGAGACAGTGGTTCTGGAGGTCGTCGAAGCCGACGCCGTGATCAAAGGCCAGACGGCCGCGGCCTCGTACAAGCCGGCACAACTCGAGAACGGCGTCCGTACGATGGTGCCGCCGCATATCGCGACCGGCACGCGGGTCGTCATCAACACCGCCGACGCGAGCTACGTCGAACGGGCAAAGGATTGATTGCCGATTTGGCGATCATTTTTCGGAAGCAAACAAGGATAACGACCGAGCATGGCCGTCAAATCGCCCATCATCAATGTGATGATCGCCGCCGCACGTAAGGCGGCCCCGCGCCTCAAACGCGATTTCGGTGAACTCGAACAACTGCAGGTTTCCAAAAAAGGCCCGGCCGACTTCGTCTCGGCTGCCGATATTCGGACGGAGAAAATCCTGTTCGAGGAATTGTCCAAGGCACGTCCCGGCTACGGCTTCATCATGGAAGAAGGCGGCTCCCACGAGGGAACCGATCCCGACCGAAAGTGGATCATCGATCCCGTCGACGGCACCACCAATCTGCTTCACGGCATACCGCACTTCGCCATCTCCATCGCCTATCAGGAAAGAGGCGAGTTGATCGCGGGCGTCGTTTACGAACCCATCAACGAGCAGATGTTCTGGGCCGAGAAAGGGGCGGGTGCGCACCTTAACGATCGGCGCATCCGCGTATCGGGACGCAGCAAGATGGAAGAATCCATCTTTGCCACCGGCATCCCCTTCAAGGGTATCGGTGACCACCCGGAATTTCTGAAGCAGATGGCCGCAGTCATGGAAGTTTCGGCGGGCATTCGCCGCTTCGGTGCGGCCGCGTTGGACCTGGCCTATGTCGCCGCCGGGCGTTTCGAAGGATTCTGGGAGGACGGGTTGAGCTCTTGGGATATGGCTGCCGGCATCGTTCTGGTTCGCGAAGCAGGCGGTTTCGTAACTGAGATCAACGGCGGTTCGAACATGCTTGATTCGGGTAATGTTCTCGCCGCAACCCCCGACTTGCACCAACCGTTGTCGAAATTAGTGCGTAACGCGCGCTAATCATTTCACCATATTTCGCCTCATTTTCGCCCAAACTCCGGTGTAACCGTTTCCGTTACGCGGATTCCAAACGGTCGCCCGTTTGCGTACTGTTGTACCCGCAGCAAGCCTTGGCTATTGTTTGCATCTCTACCTTACGAGGGTAAACGAAGCCGCACGGGCCGCGTGCGACCGTTGCTTCCGAAGGGGTTTCGCGATGGATGATGGTGACCACGCGTTGAAAAATCTTGACCGCTTTCTTCCGGGATTATTCCTCCCCGGAATTCTCGTTGGCTCCTTGGCCTTGCAAACAATGATAGCCGCGCCGGCATGGGCGCAGCTCGCGCCGTGGGGCGGCGATACCAACGTGCTGGTCGATCAAAGCATCATTAGTGGCGGAAGCGGCGTTCCACCGCAGTTCGATCCGCTGCGTGATCGGTCGGGATTGCTCGTGCCGCCTCCGCGCGTCCCAAGGTCGTCACTCCTCGTCACCCGTCCCCCCGTCGACGGAATCCTGCAGGAAGAGCCCCTTCCGGAAGTGAAACTCGTACCACCATCCGAGCGGCGAAAAATTGTGGTGACGCGCCCCGCCGCCAAGCCTGCCCCCAAACCGCGCGCCGCGGAACCGGCGGAACAGCAGACCGCGGCTCTACCATCCGGCACCGACGCCGGCTCCTCCATGCCGGCGCCAATGGAAACGCCGACACCTCTAACGGAACAGAAGCCCGCGGAACCGGCAACGTCGATGCCGGAACCGTCTCCCGAACCGCCTTCGGCAAGCGATACACCGCCCCCTGTTATGGAGGCACCGCCCCCTGCCGTCGAAGCGCCCAAAATAGAGCACGCAAAGCCGGCACCGAAGCCTAAGCCCAAAGTGGAAGAGCCAAAGACGGAAGAGAAAGTCGCGGCAACGTCGCCCGAAGCGCCACCGCCCGCACCTCCGATCCCGTCACCAGCCGTTGAAACACCGCCACCACCACCGCCGCCGCCAGCGGAGCCGGAGCAGCAAGCGAAGATTACCCCGGGCCCATCGACGTCACAGCCATCGGCAGATAGCGTCACCTTCGCACCGGGCGACGCAACTTTGTCGGAAGCCGGACGCAAGGCGCTTGACGCCGTCGCGGCGCGAATGAACGGGGATGAAGAATTGCGTATGCAATTGCTCGCCTACGCGGGCGACCCTGACCTGTCATCCAGCCGTGCCCGCCGTCTGTCGTTGTCACGCGCATTGGCCGTTCGTTCGTACTTGATCGGCAAAGGTGTCCGCAGTACCCGCATCGACGTTCGGGCGCTGGGCAACCGGGTCCCCGACGGCTCACCAAATCGCGTGGACCTGCGAGTTGTTGAGCGGTAACAAGGCAGGTAGCGTAAGCAAACATTTCGGCCTGCTCGACCGGGATGACGACAACAACTTTGTAGAACCAGGATTTCGGCAATGACCGCCCCTCAACGTTTTGTGGTCCGAATGGCCATTTTCGTCGCTTTGGTGGTCGTCGCGGCGGCGCTTCTTTTTCAGCCTTTGCAACAGGCCTTCTTTGCCAACGCTGCCCTGAACGGGCTCATCATTGGCGTATTGCTCCTTGGCATCATCTACAACTTCCGCCAAGTCCTGATGCTCTATCCGGAAGTCCATTGGATCGAGCGGTTCCGTCGCGCGAGCCCGGCCGTTTCCGAAACCACGCCGCCGCGCCTGCTTGCCCCCATGGCCACCATGCTCGGCGAGCGACGCGATAAACTTAGCCTGTCCACGCTCTCCATGCGGTCACTGCTCGACGGCATCGCGTCACGGCTGGATGAATCGCGCGATCTGTCGCGCTACACCATCGGTCTCCTTATTTTTCTGGGATTGTTGGGAACGTTTTGGGGCCTCTTGGAAACGGTCGGGTCCGTCAGCGACGTCATCAAGGGGCTGTCGGTGGCCGGCGGCGATCTGACCTCCGTGTTTTCCAATCTCAAGGCAGGTCTGGAAGCACCGCTTTCGGGCATGGGCACCGCTTTTTCGTCATCGCTTTTCGGGTTGGCTGGTTCCCTGGTGCTGGGCTTCCTCGATCTTCAGGCGGGACAGGCACAGAACCGGTTCTACAATGACCTCGAGGAATGGCTTTCGAGCCTCACGCGGCTGTCGTCGGGCGCGTTGTCGGGTGACGGCGACCAGTCCGTCCCGGCCTATGTACAAGCTCTGCTCGAACAAACCGCGGAAAGTCTCGAGAACCTCCAGCGCACCCTGGCCCGCGGCGAAGAAAGCAACATCGCCAGCAAAAACAGTTTGATCGAACTCAATGAGCGCCTAGGAGCCATGAGCGATCAAATGCGGTCCGAGCAATCACTGCTCGCCAGCATGGGAGACAATCAAACCGAGCTTCGGCGCGTGCTTGAAGCGCTGATGTCCGGCAAGACGGGCAGTGGGCTTGACGAAGCCACCCAAGCACATATCCGGAATATCGATCTCTACATGGCTCGTCTTCTCGAAGAGCTGACGACCGGTCGTGAAGAACTTAGCCAAGAAGTCCGAAGCGAAATCAAGCTTCTCGCCCGCACCATCGCCGCCAGTGCGCGCGACACCCGGAATTAAGCGGGGCGCCGATGGCTAGCCTTGCGCGCCGCGGCGAACGCAGCACAAACATCTGGCCCGGATTCGTGGATGCCCTCGCGGCACTCCTCATGGTCATCATCTTTCTGCTGATGATCTTCGTCCTCGCGCAATTCTTTCTATCGGAAGCGCTGTCGGGCCGCGACGAAGCGCTGGACCGGCTGCGCGGTCAAGTCACCGAACTTGCCGACCTTCTGGCACTTGAGCGCAAAGCCAATGAGAACCTACGCACCAACCTTGCCCAAATCTCCGACGAACTACAGGCCTCGGTGGCAACCAAGGATGATTTGGCCGCGCAGCTCAAATCCCTGACGTTGCGCACCGAAACGGTCGAAGAAGAACGCAACAAGGTCAGCAAGGAATTGGAAGACGCGTTCAAGACGATCATGGCCGACCGGGAGAAGATCGAGACCCAACTCCGCGATATCGCCTCGCTGACCCAGAATATCGAAGCGCTAAAAGCGTTGCGGGCCGAACTTGAAAAGGAAGTTGCGCAGCTTGCCGGCAACTTGGAGAAATCCGAAAAAGCCCTGCTTGAGGAGAAGGACCTTTCGGAGAGTGCGCGGGCTCAGGTCGCCCTCCTCAACCAGCAGATCGCCGCCCTTCGGAGACAGATTGGACAGCTGTCGGAAGCGTTGGATGCCTCCGAGAAGGCCTCCGAAGAGCAGGAGGTACAGATTGCCAATCTGGGCAAGCGCCTCAACGCCGCCCTAGCCAGCCGCGTCCAGCAGTTGTCTCAATACCGGTCCGAGTTTTTCGGCCGCTTGCGTGAGTTGCTCGGCGACCATCCGGGTATCCGTATCGTCGGCGATCGTTTTGTTTTCCAATCGGAGGTGCTGTTCAGCACCGGGTCGGCCGATTTGGGCGATGCGGGCAAGAACCAGATCAAACAGCTAGCCGAAACGCTCAAACAAATTTCCGCGCGCATCCCGTCGAGCATCAATTGGGTTCTGCGCATTGACGGCCATACCGATCGGGTCCCCATTGCGACCGCGAAGTTCCCCTCAAACTGGGAACTTTCGACGGCGCGTGCGATTTCGGTGGTGAAATATCTCATCGATCAGGGGATTCCTCCCGATCGTCTCGCAGCGACGGGCTTCGGCGAATTCCAACCCATCGACCCCGCCCAGGACGAGATTGCCTACCGGCGGAACCGCCGGATCGAGTTTAAGCTGACGGAACGCTAGGCCGAGGTTTGGGCCGAGGTTTGGGCCGAGGTTTGGGTGTGTTGACATCGGCGCCGCCGTGGCGCACCTAAGTCGACCAACTTTCCATTTCCGTCCGATAGTCTTCCTGAATGCTCATTCTTTTTGCCATCGTCTTCATCGATCTCGTCGGGTTCGGCATCATCATTCCCATGCTGCCGTTCTACGGCGAACGCTATGGCGCCTCGCCGGACGAAGTCGCGTTCCTGATGGCCGTCTATTCCCTCGCCCAATTCATCACGGCGCCGTTCTGGGGCCGCCTCAGCGATCGGGTCGGACGGAAACCTGTTCTGCTGATCAGTCTCGCGGGAACGGTCGTCGGCTATGTCTGGCTGGCCATGGCGGACGATTTGGTTCATCTGTTCATGGCCCGAGCCCTAGGCGGTGCCATGGCGGGCAGTATTGCAGCTGCTTTCGCCTATGCCGCGGACATCACAACACGCGAAAACAGGGCCAAGGGGATGGGCGTCATCGGCGCGGCGTTCGGTCTGGGTTTCGTTGCAGGTCCGGCCATCGGCGGCATCCTCGGCGGACATGACCCTGCCCACACCGACTTCAGCCTGCCGGCCTATGTCGCCGCCGCGTTCTCTCTGGCGGCGTTCCTATGCGCCCTTTTCGTGTTGAAGGAATCCTTATCCCCAGAGATCCGGGCGCAGGTCGCCAAAACGCCGCGTGAAGGGCGATGGCGGACATTTCTCGCCACTATGCATCAGCCCAATCTACGGCTGACCATCCTGTTGAACTTCATGGCGGTGTGCGTGATTGGCGGCGTCGAGGCTACCTTTGCCCTGTGGTCGGAGCGGCGCCTTGGTTGGGGGATCGCACAGAACGGATACCTGTTCGCCTACATGGGTATCGTCATCGCCATCATGCAAGGCTCCCTTGCCGGACCGCTTGCCCGCCGCATCGGTGAAACCGGTATGGTCCGCTTCGGGTTCGCCGGCCTGGCCGCGGGGCTCGTCCTTATCCCGATTTCCCCCAACCTTCCCGTCCTTATCGTGGCGATGACCATCGTTTCGGTCGGTTTCAGCATGACCACGCCGGGTTTGAACAGCCTGATGTCCCTTCAGGCCGGCCCCGACCAACAGGGTGCCATTATGGGCGTTGGCCGATCGGCGGCGATCTTGGCACGGGTGGCCGGGCCGGCCGCCGCCGGGATCCTATTCGAAGCTGTGGGCCGGGATTGGCCTTTCTTTGCCGGGGCCGCTGTCATGGCGCTGGTCCTGATCATCGCTATTTCCGGACTCAGGCAACCCAGGAAGGCCGTCTAGATCCCCAAAACGGA
This sequence comes from uncultured Rhodospirillales bacterium, assembly GCA_913055735.1. Lineage (GTDB taxonomy): Bacteria > Pseudomonadota > Alphaproteobacteria > Rhodospirillales > UBA2165 > CAJXKD01. Next base: position 237,013 of record CAJXKD010000002.1, on the reverse strand, counting down.
CGCAGGAAGCCGCCCCAAAGACCAAGCGAGCCTTGCGCTCCAAGCAGGCCTTCTGTATATAGGGCGCCCCGAACCGAGGCCTGCGCCGGAGCCGGGATCTCCGAGACAGGCATTTTTGGCTGAAATCCAAGGAAACAGAGCGATGAAAAAGGATATTCACCCGGATTACCATGAAGTCACCGTGGTCATGACCGACGGATCGACCTTCACCACCCGCACCACTTGGGGCGAGCCGGGCGAAACCATGCGCCTCGACATTGATTCCAAGTCTCACCCGGCTTGGACCGGCGAGCATCGCTTGGTGGATTCCGGCGGCCAGGTTGCCAAATTCAACAAGCGCTTCCAGAATCTTGGCCTCAAATAAGCCTTAACGGCTTCGTTAACGGGCGCGGGTCGGCGGATTCCGCGCCTTTTTTATGCCTGTCGCGCACCGGACACACACCCTTTACCAGCACCCCCGCTTTTTTGCCGGATACCGGCCAAATATTGGCCGTTAACCTCGGCCCCCTCGAATTGAAAACGGCCCTTGCGAACACTAGCTTAACCTTGTGGAGATATTTCTAACCCATTGGGTGGCTTGCAGATTCCAATGGAGGCGCTTTGCATGCCGGCTGCCGAAAACTGAGTAGGCAGTTATCTGAACTCTCCCGGGGAGCGGGTTTTGAGTCAACGCGCAACGTCGTTCGAAATTTACGTGCTTCAGAGAGGCCGATGGGAACTCCACGCCCGCCTTTCGTCGCTTGAGCGCGAAGCCGCCGTCGAGGAAGCGCACGCGCTCGAAAATTTACCGAACATCGAGGCCGTCAGAGTCGTCCGCGAAGTCTACGACGCGCGGACCGGTAAGAGTGCGGAGTATACCGTCTACAAGACGGCGTCCGGCACAAAGAAGTTCCCGGATTTCGGTGGCGGGCAAGGTTATGGACAGACGTCTGCCAGATCTGGCGGCGGCGGCAACTCCGTTAGCGACTGGGACGACGATCTGTTCAACGAGCCTGACAGGAAACGTAAGAAGCGCGGCACCCGGCTAAACTCGAGCGTCGTCACAAAATTGCTCATTCTAGCCTTGGTGTCGTTCAGCATCGCGCTCGTGGTGACTTTCATGTTCACCTTTGCAATCGAAGAATTTGCCTTCCTGAGACGGTTCATCGGCCGCAGCGATTATACGGACATCCAGGTCGGCATCACGCTGGTGACGTTCACGCTCAGCATGGCATCCTCCGTCTACGCCTTTATCTCCAAAGACGATTTGTCCGGCGAAGACGAAGTCAAACGGTTTGAACTGGAAGAACGTCGGCTATTCAAGGAAGCGCTCAAGCCCCGCTACGAAATCCCGAAGAAGTCTGTCTCTTCGGCACCAAAGAAATCCGCTCCAAAGGCGCCGCCGAAACCCAAGAAAGAGACCGAGGAGAAGGCAGCGCCGCAGGCGGAGGTGGCTCCCCCGCCTTCGCCTGCGGAACCGGCGCCTGCACTCGAGGCGCCTGCACTCGAGGCGCCAGCCACCACAGACATGGCGGATGCACCTCCTGACGACGTCGCTGAAGCCGGCACGGACGAGAAGGACGAAAGCGACTATCTCGAGGAGTTGGAACTCCCGATTTCGGTAAAGGCCGAGCAACAAAAAGTTGCCGTGATGTCGTTCCTGAGCAAGGGGCTGGAAACAATCAAGGCACGCCGCCCAAAGCTGGACGCATTCAACAAATTCGGCGTCAATCTGTACCTTGCCGGAGCTTGCGAGGTGATTGCGCAGAACGAGGGACTAACCGAACGCGAGTCGGTAAAAATATTGAGCGACGGCGTGGAGATTCTCGGCACCCGAAAAGAACAGGCCACGCGGTTCGCCTCCAACGTCGATAGTTACCTCCTCGATCCGAAGCATCTCGCCATGATCGACGCCGGCCGCGAAGCGATGACCCTCCAGATCAATGGCGACGAAACGGCGCCCGCAATGCTCGATGATGCCCTGGAGAACTGGAATAAGCGAAACGATGAAAATGTAGCCGTCGGCACAATCGCCGTCATGTTCACCGACATCGTCGGCTCAACGGATATGACCCAAACTCATGGCGATGCCGCCGCCCAAGAAGTTGTCCGCACACACAACCGCATCGTCCGCGCCGCCCTCAACACCTATCACGGACGAGAGGTCAAACATACGGGCGACGGGATCATGGCATCCTTCCTCAATCCGAGCGATGCGGTCAGCGCCGCGATTTATATCCAACGGATCGTCGCGCAAAATAATGCGACAAATCCCGAGATGCCTTTGGGGCTCAAGATCGGGATCAACGCCGGAACCCCCATCGTGGAGGACAACGATCTATTTGGTACGACCGTTCAGTTGGCCGCACGGATTGTCGATAAGGCGACCAACTATCAGATCCTCGTTTCGGAGGCCGTGCGCGACCTCTGCCTGGAGAAACCTCACCAGTTCCTGGATCGCGGATCCCGCGAAATGAAGGGCTTCAGGGAGCCCATCCCCCTCTTTGAAGCCGTCTGGGCGGACGATAGCGACAACGTGACGTCCCAACCGACGGCCCAAGCGCCGGCCTCGTAACCGCGCTCTTTTCACCCCTTGACCAGGCCAATCGGCCAACTATATCAGCCGCGTTTCCGGATGCCGTTTCGGGTCCGAGAACGTAACCCTAGTGTGGGCCCCGTCCGGCCATTTCGGCGGACAGCCCCTAACCGTATTGCTTCGATAGGAGAATGTGGTCATGCGTAATACATTCGATTTTTCCCCTCTTTTTCGTTCGTCCGTCGGCTTCGACCGGCTCCAACGCCAACTGGATTCCGCACTGAAATTCTCTCAGGCGAATGAAAGTTACCCGCCTTACAACATCGAAAAGGCCGGTGACGACGCCTATAGAATTTCCATTGCCGTTGCCGGGTTCTCCGAGGAGGATCTCGACGTCACCGTCGACGACGGAACGGTTACGGTGACCGGGAAATCCCAGGCAGACGATAGCGGGACTTACCTCCACCGCGGAATCGCCCGCCGCGCCTTCGAGCGCCGCTTCCACTTGGCCGACCATGTAAAAGTAAATGGGGCCCAATTGGTTAACGGTTTGCTGGAGATCGATCTGGTCCGCGAAATTCCGGAAGAGCTAAAGCCCCGGAAAATCGCCATTCAGAGCCAAAAACAGCCTCAGATGGCCCTCGACCAGAAGAAGGCCGCCTGAAGCCGTAGAGCAGGCCTGAGAAGCCCCCTATCCCAATTCTAGGGAAGATGTCCCACAGGCAACCGCAGCTCCCCTGCGGGGGCCTGTGGGCCTTATAAAAAATCCTGAAAAATCAAGGCGATGGCGTTTGGGCAAAAAAATTGGGGCTGCCAACCGGCCGCCCCGAAAAACAAGCTAGTCCCTGTTAAACTCGCCCGTATAAGTACGCTTCGGGACGTACTCTACTCAAGGGCGGGGCTGCCGGTCAAGGGCGCAAATTACCAATTCGCAATATAAAAAAGTGCCGCCCCAGGGAGGCGGCACGAGTTTAACAGGGAGGCATCAAAGAGGTTCGAATAACAGTACGCAACCGCCACTCGAGCTCATCGATAGCCTGCACCGTAATCGGCCGCCCTTAAAAGAAGGTTAAGAAAAAATCAGTAATTCGCGCGGAAGTTTTATTTCTTGAAGAAAGATTCCGCGCCGGTTCTGGCATCGTTTTTCTTCACTATTTCTGTGCGCGCACGGGAAATCTCACCCTCGAGTTCTTCGATATATTCATGCAATGCCTCAATGGACATGATTTCGAGGTCCTTGGGCGCTGGTTTGGCCTTCCGCGGTTCAAGATCGTCCGTATCCATCATAGCCTCCCCCGGTTCGTTGGCTTGGTGAAAGCTGCCCATCTTCACAGGCTTTGAGCCGTTTCTGTGCCAAACATACTAAAAGCGGTGCCGAATCGCCAAGAAATAGGAGCCGCCATACAGGCCCTCCGGCCCTTTCAGCCACCCTCACCGTGGGTTTTAGGAGGCGGTTTTGTCCAACCCCTTGAAGAACAGCACAATTCGCTGTCCCTTGGCCGGAAAAGTTTAGCCGTCTAGCGCGACGGTTGTTTGACCATTCTCCGGGGCGCGGTTATATTTCCCCAAGATTCGAGGGCAGAGCGAGCCCGACGCTCTACAATCACCAGATTAAGGAATACGTCTAATGGCACAGCCGCTTATGCCAAAGGCGACCGCCGTTTGGCTGGTCGATAATACGGCATTGACGTTCGATCAGATTGCCGACTATTGCGGTCTGCATGTCCTGGAAGTTCAGGCCATCGCGGACGGCGAAGTCGCGCCCGGCATGCAAGGCCTTGATCCCGTCGCCAACGGGCAGTTGAGCAAGGAAGAAATTATCCGCTGCGAAGCCGATACGTCAGCTCGGCTCGAGATGGCGAAACCCTCCGTGCCCCTCCCCAAGGTCCGGCAAAAAGGTGCGCGCTATACTCCCATCTCCAAACGGCAGGACCGCCCCGACGCGATCGCGTGGCTGCTGAAGACCTACCCGGAACTCAGCGATGCACAGATTAGCCGCTTGATCGGCACGACCAAGCCGACCATCGAATCTGTGCGTGCACGTACGCACCGCAACATCGCCAACATCAAGCCTCAGAGCCCTGTTTACCTGGGTCTCTGTACAGCGGCTGATCTTGAAAAAATGGTTGCGATCGCACGGCGCCGGGCGGGAACCGAACATGTACCGACGCCCGCCGCCGAGGCTACACAGCCGGAACCCGCACCGGAACCCGTGCTGGAAGAAGCCGCACCGGCACCTGATCCCTTTGCGAGCCCGGCACCCGAAGAAGAAGCGCCGCGCCGACGTATTCAATGGCCACCCGTCGTCAACGACGACTGAGTAGCGTCTACCCCACGTTGAAGGAAATTCCTTGAGCGAGCGGAAGCTCGTTCGAGTAATTGATCGTATTGGTCGCCCGGCGCATATAGGCCTTCCAGGCGTCGGAACCTGATTCACGCCCGCCACCCGTTTCCTTTTCTCCGCCGAAGGCCCCCCCGATCTCCGCACCCGACGGGCCGATATTGACGTTGGCGATGCCGCAATCGCTGCCGGCCGAAGATAGGAAACGCTCGGCCTCTCGCATGTCGTTGGTGAATATGCTCGAGGCTAGCCCTTGCGGCACGCCGTTGTGCAGGGCGATAGCCTCCGCCAAATCGCCGTACACCAGCACATACAAGAGGGGCGCGAAGGTTTCGGTGCGGACGATGTCCGTCTGACCGTCCATCTCGGCAATGGCGGGTTGCACATAAAAGGCTTCCGGGAATTTATCCTCAAAAACCCGGCAACCGCCGGTCACGGCGCCGCCTTCGGCACGAACCTGTTCAAGTGCCTTCTGCATACCGGTAAATCCGCGTTCGTCAATCAGCGGGCCGACCAGCGTCCCGTCCACGAGAGGATCCCCGATAGCGATACTGCCATAAGCCGCCTTCAGCCTTGGGATAAGATCGTCATAGATGTCACGATGGACAATCAGACGCCGCAAGCTGGTGCAGCGTTGCCCGGCCGTCCCCACCGCCGAAAAGAGAATGGCCCGCACGGCGATTTCAAGGTCAGCGCTCGGCGCAACGATCATGGCGTTGTTCCCGCCGAGTTCTAACAACGATCGGCCGAAACGCTGCGCGACACGCGGCCCGACGACCTGCCCCATACGGCAGCTTCCCGTCGCACTGATGAGCGGCAGGCGGGAATCGTCGACCACCGCCTCACCGACCTCGTGTCCGCCGATGACAACCGATAGCAAACCGTCGGGCGCATCGCCAAAAACATTCATCGCGCGCGCGAACAGCCGGGTGCATGCGAGCGCAGTTAACGGCGTTTTTTCCGAAGGCTTCCACACCACCGGGTCACCACAGACGAAGGCAAGCGCAGCGTTCCAAGACCAAACCGCGACCGGGAAATTGAACGCGCTGATCACCCCAATCGGGCCCAACGGATGCCATGTCTCCATCATCCTGTGGCCCGGACGCTCCGACACAATGGTGAGGCCGTAGAGCTGCCGTGACAAACCCACCGCAAAGTCACAGATATCGATCATTTCCTGCACTTCGCCGAGGCCTTCCTGGAGGATCTTGCCTGTTTCGAGCGTGACCAGACGCCCGAGCGCCTCCTTGTGCGTACGCAACTCCTGGCCGAGCAAACGGATCAGTTCGCCCCGGCGTGGCGCGGGAACATCACGCCAAACTTGGAACGCCTTAACCGCGGCCCCGATCTTCTTCTGAACGGCGGCTGCATCGTCATGCCGGACCCGGGCAATCTCCCGCCCATCGATCGGCGAATGAACCGCGAGGTCGCCGCCGCTGGCCACAGCGTCACCCAATCCCAAAGAATCGAAAATGTTTTGAACTTCCAAGCGGCCGCCCCTTTAAACACATGCCCCGCACCGCGAGTGCATGTTTCCCTTAGCGGGCTCGGAGCCGAGCCCGATGCGAAGAATATTAACCGCTAAGTGTCACACCGCATACAGTCCCTAGCGTTTCCAAAAGAGAACCGTATGTGCGTTTTTTACTGCTTGTGTCCACCGGCGCAAGGCCGGCGGCCCGCGCGTATGCCGCTATAAGGCTTCTAATTCTGCAAGTTGATCTTTTATTCGGAGCTTTTGTTTCTTCAGCGCGGATATGAGCAGGTCATTAGGGGTCGGTTTTTCTGTCTCTCGTTCAATCTCAGTGTCGAGTTCGTGGTGCTTAATTTTGAGCACGTCGATTCGATCCTGATCGGACATATGACCTATCTCCTCAATTTACCCTTCACATAAATTCGATCACACAAAAAGTGTATGCACTTCGCGTTAAAAAATCCAGTAGATGCTCCGCCGTCCTGCAAGCCATAATCATTCCGAAACAGTATGGTTTTAGGCGTGCATGTCAGACGGACAAAAGTTGATCGACAATACGATCAATAAGATCTTTGTCTTCGCCCGTGGTACTTTTTGTCAGAACCCGAAAATAAGTCTCAATATTGCGTTCCGCGTCAGACGCCGTTTCGGTGCGTATCTGCCGGGTTATTGAACCAATCTGCATTTGACCGAAAAGGACATCTTGCTCCACGCGCTCTGCCGCAAGCTCGACCGATTTGATCTGCTCGCGCACCGCGTTAGCTGAGACCACGGGAACACCCCGCGGATCGCCTTTCAGTTCCTTTCTCAGCCGGCGCAGTTCACGGACGATGTGATCATGCCAATTTGCGACGGCATCGCGTGCTGCCGACATTTCCGGCCCCGTCAACCGGTGACCACGGTGGGCGGCCCAACAGGCAAATAAGAGCAAGTTCACATCGAGCGCATGACGCTCCTGCAGCTGCAAACAGGCGTCGGCAACGCCCGGCCGGGCATAGAGATCCAATGAAAATTCCCAGAAGAGGTTTTTTGAGTGCATTGAATCGTTCAACGGCGGTTCCCCATGTCAGCCTCCCAATCAGTCCCCAAGGCAGATACCCAAGCCACGTGCCGTTTTCACCAACGTATCGTTCAAATCGACAGAACGGCTTTGACCCAAGATGTCGTCGATGGCGACGTCCACAACTTGCCGGTGCTGCCAAGACACCATGTGTCCCGGCTTGCCTTCCGCGAGCAAATCAACGGCACGCACGCCAAACGCAGAGGCGATGATCCGATCGTGGCTGCTGGGCGTGCCGCCACGTTGTACATGGCCGAGCACCGTGACGCGTGTCTCGGCGCCCGTGGCCCGCGCAATTTCCTCGCCGAGCCGATGGCCGATCCCGCCATACCGTTTTTGCCCCCCTTCGCCCGTTTGATACACCTGTTCGCCTCCCAGCGGCTCACAGGCCTCCGAACAAACGACCAACGCGTGGGTCCTCCCTTGATCACGTAATGCCAAGATCTTGGCGGCGACTTGATTGATGTTGTAGGGAATCTCCGGGATCAGAATGACGTCGGCACCGCCGCCGATACCGGCATTGAGGGCGATATGCCCGGCATCGCGGCCCATCACCTCCAGGATCATCACCCGATCATGACTTGCCGCGGTCGGCTGCAAGCGGTCCAATGCTTCGACACCCGTCGATACAGCGGTCATGAAGCCAACGGCGTATTCAGTTCTGGGGACGTCGTTATCGATGGTCTTGGGCACCATGACGAGATCGAAGTTTCCCTGTTTGGCGAGTTTGTTGAGGATCGCCATGCTGCCGTCACCGCCGATGGCAATCAAACCGTCCAGACCCAGTTCGTGATAGCCGTCGATGAAATCTTGCGAGAGATCGCGTTTGGTGCCGTCTTCCATCGGAAAGGCGAATGGGTCGCCTTTATTGGTCGTCCCAAGAATAGTCCCGCCAAGCCGCAGGATCGTTCCCGTGAACAATTTGATCCCAAGCTCTTCATATCGCAACGGACGCTCCATCAGGCCGCGCGTTCCATCGTTTATGCCAATCACACGCCATCCATAGGTCTCAATGGCACGGTGAACGACCGCCCGGATGACCGCATTCAGGCCGGCGCAATCGCCGCCACTCGTCAACACGCCGATGGTTTTTTGTCCGTTGGTTCGTTGATGGCTCATGGATCACCCTTCCTTCGTCTTCGCGTTGCCACGCCGCTCTCTTTTTAAACGGATTCTGTTATGATGCCCACGGCTAGCAGAGGAGGTCCCGACATGAATGACGCGGACGCTCTAAGAGAGGAACTTGCACGGCTCAAAGCGGAGCACCGGGCTCTGGACGGTGAAATCGCGGAACTGACCGGAACGCCGGTGTCGGACCAGCTTCGTATACAACGTCTCAAAAGACGCAAGTTACTGTTGAAAGACGAAATCGCGCAGCTGGAAACCCAATTGGTTCCCGATATCATCGCCTAGTCGGCACCCAAGGGTATGTTACCCAGCGACGCTGCCGCCGCATCGATATGTTGGGCCGGCGTCATGTCAGGGGTCAGCGCGCAAACGCTAATAGCCTGGTCCACGTGAACGGCGGCGCCATTCACCGCGGGAGGATTGGTGGCAAGAGCCGCCGTAATGGCAGACGCCTTCTCCGTCGCCTCTTTCAGGGAACTCAGGCTCTGGATGAGTACGAACGCACCGCCGCCGATTTCGCCGGCCACGTCGATCTCCCGGAGGTTTGCCACAATTACGTCTGCGATCTGCTCCAACACCAAATCGCTGGCGGACGGGCCGTACTCCTTACGGAGTGCGCCAAAATTCTCGATCTCGAGGTAAATAAGTGCCGCTTCTGTCTCGGTGCGAACCGCGTGCTCTGCCAGCCGGGTAATTTGGGCATAGAGGGCGCGCCGGTTGAGAACAGGCAGGAACGCATGCATGTCGGCAAGATTCTGCAGCCGCCCTTCGTGCTGGTGACTAACCTCGAGCTCCCAACGCACCTTGTCGAACTCGTTCATGACAAGGGTTAGCGCCTCGTGAACACGGGGGGTCAGTTCCTTGCCGCGGATGCCCATGACCGAGGCAAAATCGGTGATCTGACCGGGGGTGCGAACGATCTGCTTCTTGGAGCCGCGCGCCTGCGCCCGCGGTTGCCCCTGATAGGCCTCACGGCCATCGCCATGGGCGTTCAAGGGGGGTACGGGCCGGGTCTCGGGAATATCCGGAACATCCGCCATCGGGTTCCTCCAAATACGGCGAAACCCTATCACCCTCGCCTGAACAAAATCTTTCCTACATCTTGTTCCGCTTCCGCCGGTCCTTATAATGCCGCCTTCATTTCGGCCATTTCCAAAACCAGGGAACTACAGAATGAGCGATCAAAGCCCCGTTGTCGGTATCATCATGGGAAGCCAGTCGGATTGGGAAACCATGCGTCACGCCGTGGAAACGCTCGGCAAGCTGGATATCCCCTGCGAGGCCAAAGTCATGTCGGCGCACCGCACACCGGATCGGCTGACCGACTATTGCCGGGCCGCGAAGGAAAATGGCCTGAAGGTGATTATCGCCGGTGCCGGTATGGCCGCCGCCCTGCCCGGCGCGGCAGCCGCGATCACCCCCCTGCCCGTCCTCGGCGTTCCCATGGAAGGCAAGGTCATGGGAGGGCTCGACGCTTTGTTGGCGATGGCGCAGATGCCGCCCGGCATCCCCGTCGGCACCTTGGCCGTCGGGCGCGCGGGCGCCGTCAACGCCGCCTTGCTCGCCGCCGCCATTCTCGCCACGGGCGACAACGCCGTGGCGGTAAAGCTCGACGATTACCGCGCCAAACAGACGGCGGCGGTGCCGACCGATCCCGAATAACGAATTAGGTGAAGTTGCGTGAGCGCCGCGCCGTAAACGCTTCGCGAAGGCGGAGCGGCGACGGGAAACGTTCCGCGATCTTGGCGATCTGTCCCTGAAACTTGGGAACCTGCATCACGTCGGCAATGCGCCGGTCGAGAAAAGCCCAGGTCGCCTCGCAATCGTCGGAGGCATCGTTCAGCCAATAGAGCACCGTCGCCCCATAAACAGCCGCCAACAGCCCGCGCTTGGTGTAGTAATTGAAGTCCGTCGACGTGTCACCGGCGGCATACCACATGGCATCGACAGTCCGCAGCGTGCAGCGCGCGCCAGTCAGTCCGGCCCCCGGCAACGCCAGGTAGGACATCAGATGGCGGATGGCCTCGCGGTGAGGCGCCGCCTGCTCGAGCCGCGTCCGGACAGCCAACGCGATACGCTGGCGTATCGGCAATTCTCCAACCCCCTTTTCCTCGAGGGCACGGCACATGGCCGCGTCGGCATCGGCGCTATAGAACTCCGCGACCTGGTTCAGGCCGCGAATAAAGGCGTGTTCCGCCGCCTCCGGCGTCTGGCCCGCATCACGCGCACCGGCATTCAATGCCTTCCGGGTCCAGCCGTCGAACGCGACATGCGGCAGCATGGCATAGAGAATTTCGCGCCGGAGATCGTCGAGATCGCTCATACGCTCGCGCTCCTTATTCAACCGGTTCCGCGTCGTCATCTTCACGCACATAACGGCCCATCTCCTCGGCAAAACCGAGCTGGGTCATGTCGGTCATCCGCATAGGATAAAGAAATCCATCCAAATGGTCGCATTCATGCTGTACCGCACGCGCATGGAATCCGGACGCGGTGCGTTCCTGACGCTCGCCCTCCAAATTCGTCCAGCTGTACTTGATGTTCGTATAGCGCGGTACCTTGCCCATCAGATCAGGGACCGACAGGCAGGCCTCCCAATCCAAGTCCTTTTCGTCGCCCAAGGGTTCGATCTCCGGATTGACCATCACCGTCAGAGGCTGCCCCTCGCCATCGGAACGGCCCTTGGGAATGAAGAAAATCACCACCCGCTTGGAGACGTGGACCTGGGGCGCTGCCAGGCCGATACCCCCGGCATCCTCCAAGGTATCCAGCATATCGTCCACCAATTGGGCGATCTCAGGGGATGTCGGGTCCTCCACGGGCTTTGCCGGCTGGAGCAGGACAGGATGGCCCATGCGGGCGATTTTGAGGATAGCCATGGCCTAAATATGGCCTAAATAGCGGTAAGGTCAAATGCCGGATTTATGCCGTTTTGGCCGATTTATTAACCTTTTGGGCCGCATACCCCCCTTCCCATGGCGCCTCGGGTGTGATAGAAGGCGCCCCTTCGTTTGTAACTGCTCTACGAAAGATCTGAAAACGTGCACGTAACCGTTCGCGACAACAACGTCGACCAGGCCTTGAAAGCGCTGAAAAAGAAGATGCAGCGCGAGGGCGTATTCCGGGAAATGAAGCTGCGGCGCTCCTATGAGAAGCCGTCCGAAAAGCGCGCCCGGGAAAAGGCGGAAGCCGTCCGCCGTGCCCGCAAGCTCGAGCGCAAGCGCCTGGAACGCGAAGGCTTCTAATTTTCGGGGGCACCGTGCCCCCGTCTACAGCCCGCCACCTCAGACATCATCCAATAGCCGGCACAATGCCGGCTATTTGGCGTTGGGAAATGCCCAACCAACTCAACCGAGAGCCTGAACGATTTCCTCGGTGGTCTTCTTGGCGTCGCCGAACACCATCATCGTGTTGTCGTTGAAAAACAACTCATTCTCCACACCAGCATAGCCCGACGCCATGGAGCGTTTCAGGAACAACACCGTCCGCGCATTCTCCACATCCAGGATCGGCATCCCGAAAATGGGGCTTGCCGGATCGGTCTTGGCAGCTGGATTTGTAACGTCGTTGGCGCCGATAACAAAAGCGACATCGGCGGCGGAGAACTCGTGGTTGATTTCCTCCAGCTCGAAGACCTCATCGTAAGGCACGTTGGCTTCGGCCAGGAGCACGTTCATGTGGCCGGGCATGCGGCCTGCAACCGGGTGGATGGCGTAGGCAACCTCGACCCCCTCTTCCTTCAAGATGTCCGCCATCTCACGCAAGGCGTGCTGCGCCTGGGCGACCGCCATGCCGTAACCAGGCACGATGATTACCTTGCTGGCATTCTTGAGAATGAAGGCCGCGTCCTCGGCGCTGCCGGACTTCACCGGCCGGTCCCCACCACCGCCCGCAGCAGCGGCCGCTGTTTCGCCGCCGAACCCGCCAAGCAGCACGTTGAAGATCGAACGGTTCATCCCCTTGCACATGATGTAGCTGAGGATGGCGCCCGACGATCCGACTAATGCGCCAGTGATAATCAGTGCCGTATTGGAAAGGGTGAAACCAATGCCGCACGCCGCCCAGCCCGAATAGGAGTTGAGCATGGAAACCACCACCGGCATATCGGCGCCACCGATCGGGATAATCAGCAAAAACCCGATGAGGAGCGACAGGACGATAATGCCCCAGAAAGCCTGTTCAGAATTGGACATCACCAGCCACACGATGAGCGCCACAATGGCAATGCCGATCAGCGCGTTGAGCGGATGCTGCCCGGGGAAGGTGATGGGCGCGCCGCTCATGATGCCCTGGAGCTTAGCGAAGGCGATCACCGAGCCTGAGAACGTAATGGCACCGATGGCGGTGCCGAGGGCCATCTCGACCAGACTTCCCGCGTGCACATGACCCGCAGTGCCGATGCCATAGGCTTCGGGCGCAAAAAATGCCGCGGTCGCCACGAAGACCGCCGCGAGACCGACCAGCGAGTGGAAAGCCGCGACCAATTGCGGCAGTGCCGTCATCTGAATTTTGAGCGCAACGACCGTGCCGATGGCACCGCCGATCACCACGCCCAACAGGATCAGTTCGAAACTCAGGATATTCGGATTGGCGAGGGTCGTCGCCACCGCGATGATCATACCCACAATGCCAAACATGTTGCCCATGCGGGCCGATTCTGGATTGCTCAACCCGCGCAGCGCGAGAATGAAACAAACGGCCGCGAGCAGATACGCGGAACCGGTAAGAGATTCAGTCATCAAGGCGCTCCCTAGGCCCGCGGCTTTTTCTTGTACATGGCGAGCATTCGGCGGGTCACGATAAAGCCGCCGAAAATGTTGATCGAGGCCAGCGTGACCGCGCAAAAGCCCATCACCTTGGAAAAGGACAATCCGGCCGGACCGGCGGCGATGAGCGCCCCGACGATAATGACCGACGAGATGGCATTGGTAACGCTCATCAAGGGCGAATGCAGCGCGGGTGTCACGCTCCACACTACGTAGAAGCCGACAAACACGGCCAGCACGAAAACGGTAAACAGGAAGATGAAGGGATCGCCTGCGGATTCCACTCTCAAGTCTCCTTTTATTTCAACGCCGGGTGCACGACCTGCCCATCGCGGCAGACCAACGTGCCCTTGATAATCTCGTCCTCCCAGTCGATAGCGAGCGCCTTGGTTTCGGCATCGACAAGAGGTGTCAGGAAATTAACCATGTTCTTGGCAAACAAGGCGCTCGCGTCCTCGGCCAGACGGCCCGGTACATTGGCATGACCGACAATACTCACGCCATGTTTCACCACGGTCTTGCCGAATTCTGTAAGAACGCAGTTGCCGCCCGCCTCGGCGGCGAGATCAACGATGACGGCGCCCGCAGGCATACTTTGCACCATTTCCTCGGTTACCAAGGTCGGTGCCGGACGACCGGGGATCAGCGCCGTGGTGATCACGACGTCCTGCTTCTTGATATGTTCGGCAACGACCTGCTTCTGCTTTTCGAAATATTCCGGCGGCATTTCCTTGGCATATCCGCCTTCGGTTTGGGCGTCCTTTTCCATTTCGGCGTCCACCTCGAGGAACTTGCCGCCGAGGCTTGCCACCTGTTCCTTGGTCGCGGGACGCACATCGGTCGCGGTAACCACGGCACCCAGGCGTTTCGCGGTCGCAATGGCCTGCAATCCGGCCACACCAACCCCCATGATAAAAGCCTTGGCGGGCGGAATGGTTCCGGCCGCCGTCATCATCATGGGAAAGGCACGGCCTAAAACGCCCGCCGCATCCAGCACCGCCTTGTAGCCCGCAAGGTTACTTTGCGACGATAAGATATCCATGGATTGGGCGCGCGTTATGCGCGGCAGCATTTCCAGCGCGAAGGCGGTAATGCCTGCATCGGCACACGCCTTCGCGGTATCGCGATCGCCAAGGGCATTCATATGGGCGATTACAATCGCCCCTTTTTTCGTCAATCCGATCTCGCTGTCTGCAAGCGGCGCGCGAATTTTGAGAACGATATCCGCGTCGCCAAGCGCCGCTTGCTCGCTATCCGCGATGCTGGCACCCGCGGTACGGTAGGCCTCGTCCGAATAGGACGCACCGGCACCGGCGCCAGCCTCAATCACCACCTCGAAGCCGAGACCGATGAGCTTCTTAACCGAATCCGGCGACGCCGCCACCCTCGGCTCATGCTCTCGCCGTTCCTTCGGAACCGCAATTTTCATCCGAAACTCCCGCTTGGATTTAGTCTGTGGAAACAGGAGTTGAAAAAATGCCGGTTCTAAAAGGGTTTGCCAAGGGTCAATCTGATCCGCAGCAGACCCCTGGGTCCCTTCGGCACTGCCTTGAAACTAAACGGAAACGCACGATATCCAAGCATGGGGAATACGGGGCGGCTCGTAACGCGGGCTTTTTGTTGGGTTTTTAGGAGCTCCCATTGGTCACCGGAGAACACTGCCCGGGTTTCGCGATCGAACAAATTTCCCCGGAAGCATTCAGCACCTTTGCCGAAAAGCATGGGACGTCGGAAGAGGTCGGGCGTATTGCAACCGTGCTCGACGACGATGCGGACCATCGCGTAAAGCCGGAAATTATCAAAATCTATGGGTTAATCGCCGGCGGCGACCGCCTTTGCGCGGCGACCTGTCTCACATTTGCGACCAATCAGAATGGCATCGGGCGCGCCTGTAAGCTTGATTCCATCGTTGTGCACAAGGAACTGCGGCGGCGAGGCCTTGCCGGTGTGGTTGTCACCGAAGGGCTCGCCGCGGCGGTAGAAGATGCCGATCTGAATGTTACGCGCATTTTTAGCTATGCCGTCCATCCCGCAACTGTCCGCCTATTGAAAAGGTTGGGCTTCACGGATCCGCCGCTGCGCGGTGCGCCATTATGCAGCGTTGATGTTCCCGCGGAACAACACAGCGATTTTGCGCGGCTCTGCCATGATCGGGCGGCGAACCTCAGCAATCACCTGCGCTTGCAATGCGCGCTTTGTAAGAAAAATCACCGACGCGCAATCCGGTGGTGCGTCCCGCAATCGATGCAGCACTAGGTTCTGGAGGACCGACAAGTTGACCACGACCGTTCTCACGCACCCCGATTGCCTTTTTCATGATACGGGGCCGCAACATCCCGAAACACCGGCCCGCCTGGAGAAACTTCTCGAGCGACTGAAAGAGCCGGATTTCGCCGCCTTAAAGTGGGCAACGGCGCCGCTCGCCCAACAAGGGCAACTCACCCGCGTCCATTCGTCCGATCACGTGCGGCGGATCACCGATGCTATCCCCCAATCGGGACGTGTCGATTTCGAGCCATCAGGAACCGTTATGTCTCCCGAGAGCCTCAATGCGGCGTTGCGCGGCGCAGGCGCCGTTTGCGCGGCCGTCGACGCAGTTCTGCGCGGCGAAACCGATAACGCATTTTGCGCGGTTCGCCCGCCGGGGCACCATGCGGAAATCAGCCGGACGTCCGGCTTTTGCCTATTTAATGGTATTGCCATCGGCGCCAGACACGCGCAGATCGCGCACAAACTAAAACGTATTGCCGTCGTCGACTTCGATGTCCATCACGGTAACGGCACACAGAACATATTCGAGAACGATCCGGACGTTTTCTTCGGTTCCGTCCATCAGGCCTTTATCTTTCCCAAAACCGGTCTTGCCAAAGAAACCGGGGTCGGAAATGTCGTTAATGTGCCGATGAATAGGAACACCAACGGCGAGCAATTCATCGCTGCCTTGCGGGAAAAAATCATCCCGGCGATGGCCAAACACAAGCCTGAAATGATTTTCCTGTCCGCTGGATTTGACGCTCACTTCGCCGACCCAGTCGGCGACTTCCGGCTCCATGACAGCGACTATCGTGCCCTCACCGAGGATTTCGTGGCCGCCGCCAACAAGCTTTGCAATGGCCGGATCGTTTCGATGCTCGAAGGCGGGTACCATCCTGCCGCCGTTGCCAGTGCCGGAGCAGCGCATGTCGCGGCATTGATGCGCGCGTAACTATTCCGGGGCACTGAGCCCGACGGCTTTCAACGCATTCTCTTGACGGCGGCCGAGTTCACCTTCGTCAAAATCCTCGATCAACTCGTGGAACAGCCGGTACCAGTTGATCTCGGCGTTCAGGTGGGTGAAGACCGATCCCAGCCCGATGGCCGCCCGATCCATCAGCACGAACTCCCGGGGCGGCTGGACGCCGCCGACACGGTGGAGTTCCTCGCGTACCTTCATCGCGACGCCGGCCCCGTATTCACCACCCTGCTCCTGGATCCGCCGCGTTTTATCCTCCAACAACGGCGCATATACGAACTCGGCCCAAATATTGAGAATATCAATGACCTCGCGGTCGAGATTCCGGAACCCCCACGTTTCATACGCATGGACGGCAAGGTCATCGTCCCCATCGCGAATAGCCCGATAAAGATCAATCACCCCACGCACAAACTTGGAGGGGAAGACCCGAATACAGCCGAAGTCCAAGAGATTGACCGAACAATCAGGCCGAACTGTGTAATTGCCGAGATGCGGATCGCCATGAATGACGCCGTAAAAATAGAAAGGCACGTACCATGCGCGGAACATGTTGTAGGCAACCTTGTTGCGCGTATGCTCATCCTTCTCCGTGAAGCTGAGGAGCGGCGCGCCGTCGAGCCATGTCATGGTCAACAGTCGGCTAGCAGAAAGCTCCTCGATCACCTCCGGCACATGTACGCCCGGCTCGTCGGCGAGCATTTTCGCATAGAGTTCAATATGCTGTGCTTCGCGCCGATAGTCGAGTTCCTCGTGCAAACGGTCCGAAAGCTCGCGGTGGATCTCGGTGGGATCGATAGCCTTGTCATAGCGGCGGTAAATCGAGAAGACGAGCTTCAGCTGCCGGAGGTCGGCTTCGACCACCGACTTCATGTCGGGGTATTGCAGCTTTACCGCCAGCATCCGCCTTTCGTGGTCTGTCGCACGATGTACTTGGCCCAGCGACGCGGCTGCAGCCGCGTCGTGTTCAAAGGTCGCGAATTTGCTTTGCCAATCGGGTCCTAATTCGGACGCCATGCGACGCTTGACGAAACTCCACCCCATGGACGGCGCGTTGGACTGCAACTCCGCCAGCTGGGTTGCGTATTCGGCCGGCAAGGCGTTTGGAATGGTCGAAAGAATTTGGGCGACCTTCATCAAGGGGCCCTTTAGGCCTCCGAGGGCGTCCTTGAGGTCCTCCGCATGTTCAAGACGGTCGAGCCTTAAGCCGAGATAGCGCTCGCCCGCAAATCGGGCCGCGATGCCACCGACCGCCCGGCCAACTTTGGCATAACGCCGCGCCCGCCCTGTAATGCTGTTGTCTTCGGCCATTCAGGCCCCAGCCCCTCCTCCGGCAGCTCACAAAACCGGTCGATCAGAACGTCGCTTCAAGTTCGTCGATGAATCCCGAAATCATCTTCAAGCCGCGTTTCCAGAAACCGGGATCCGAAGCATCAAGGCCAAATGGCGCCAACAGTTCGCGGTGGCGCAACGTACCGCCCGCCTTCAGCATCTCCAGATACTTGTCTCGGAAACCGGGATGCCCTTGCTGGAACACGTCATACAGGGAGTTCACCAAACAATCACCGAACGCGTAAGCGTAGACATAAAATGGCGAATGAATGAAGTGAGGAATATACGACCAAAAGTATTTGTACTCGTCGTCATACCGGAAGGCCGGCCCCAAGCTATCAATCTGGACACCCATCCAAATCTCGCCCAACCGGTCGGCGCTCAGTTCGCCATCGCGGCGCTCGTCGTGAACCTGGCGCTCGAACTCGAAAAAGGCCGTTTGCCGGACGACAGTATTAATCATGTCCTCGACCTTGGACGCGAGCATGATCCGGCGTTCCGCGTCGTCTTCTTTTGAATCGAGCATGGCACGGAAGGTCAGCATCTCGCCGAACACCGATGCCGTTTCGGCCAAGGTCAGGGGCGTATCCGACAACAACTGCCCTTGCGGCGCGGCAAGCACCTGGTGCACGCCATGGCCGAGCTCGTGGGCAAGGGTCATCACGTCCCGTGTCTTACCATGATAGTTCATCAGGATGAACGGATGGACGGAGGGGACAGTCGGGTGCGAAAACGCGCCTGAATCTTTTCCTTCGCGCGGTTCAGCGTCGATCCATTTCTTATCGAAGAATGTCCCCGCGATATCGCTCAATTCTGGCGAAAAAGCACTATAGGCATTGAGCACCGTCTTACGTGCCTCGGTCCAGGGGATGTGCACCTCCTTTGCCTTCGGGAGCGGTGCGTTCCGGTCCCAATAGTCGAGTACGTCGACCCCGAACCAGCGCGCCTTGAGGCCATAATAGCGATGGGAGATATCCGCATAGGACTCGCGCACAGCCGAGATCAGCGCATCCACCACCTCGTCTTCAACCTGATTGGCGAGATTGCGGCTCGAAACCGGGCGCGGGAACTTGCGCCAGCCGTCCTCGATCTCCTTGTCCTTGGCGAGCGTGTTAGTAATCAACGCAAACAACCGGATGTTTTCCCCGAGCCCCTTGCCGAAGGCCTTCGCCGCCGTCTTCCGCACGGCGCCGTCGGGCGACGACATCAGATTCAAAACCTCGCTTGAGGAAAGAGACTTGCCGTCGACATCGAAACGCATGGCCGCGGACGTCTCATCGAACAGGCGCGACCACGCGGCGCGCCCGGCGACGGATTTTTCATGAAGCAGCTTTTCGAGATCGTCGGACAGCTGATAGGGACGGAAATCGCGGACCGTTTGCAGCCACGGCCGGTAACGCGCGGCCGTCGGGTCTTCCAATTGGCGGTCGAGAACCGCGTCGTCGATGCGATTGATCTCCAATTCGAAGAACAAAGTCTCGCTGGAGATATCGGTCACGCGTTCACTCATGGTCTGATAAAAGCGGCCGATTTCCGGATCGCTCGTATTGGCGGCAAACACGAGTTGGGCATAACTCATGATCCAGCTAAGGCGCTCCGAAATTTTTTCGTAGGCCGCAATGGCGGCACCCAACCCCGCCCCGTCTAAATCGGCCAACGTGCCCTGGTACTGCCGCGCGAATGCTTCCGCGTCTTCCGAAGCCTTTTTGAGATCGGTCTGAATGGCCGGATCGTCGGTACCGGCATAGAGGTCCCGGAGATCCCATGAGGGAAGGCTATTCGCCGTTTTTGGCGCCGCTTGTGGCATATACGCTGCTCCGTTTTATTTTGCGCCGCGCCGATCAGGCGCGATCGTCAGTTTACCCATTGAATTTAGTAGCGGTATAAGGCTGGATAAAGGCAGGAGCAATGGCGGGTCCCTGCGTTTTAGCCCGCCAAAGCCGGAATTCCGGGAAAAACCGGTTTCAAACAGGGAAGTCACGTCAGCTATGCAGAATTGGTCTAACCTCGTCACTATGTTCTTCGACCAGGCGGCAAGCCTAAAGGACAAGCCATTTCTTTGGGCAAAGCAAGGCTCCCAATACCAGTCCCGGAGTTGGGCTGAGGTAGCCGGCGCCGTCTCGGCACTTGCTCGCGGCCTTCGCGATCTCGGGATTGTCGACGGCGATCGGGTTGTTCTGGTCTCGGAAAACCGGCCGGAATGGCTCATCGCCGAGGTTGCGATCATGGCGGCCGGCGCCATTCCCGTCCCGGCCTATACGACGAACACCGTCAACGACCATGCACACATCCTCGGCAACAGCGGGGCGAAAGGCGCAATTGTATCGACTGCCGAGTTGGCCGAAAGGCTTATCCCCGCTGCTCATGCCGCCGACGCGGCAAAGTTCGTGATCTCCATCGAACCGTTGAAACAGACCCAATCGGTGAACGCGGACCTATTGCTATGGTCGGATGTCCTCGACCGTGGCCGCACCAAACCCGATGACATTGCCGAACGGTTGAAGTCGATCCAGCGCCGCGACCTCGCCGTCATTATCTATACGTCCGGCACGGGCGGCGCCCCCAAAGGCGTAATGCTCAGTCATGGCGCGATTTTGCATAACTGCGCCGGCGCCGAAGACGCGCTGCAGGAAATCGGACTGGATGACGAGGTATTCCTCTCCTTCCTTCCCCTCTCCCATTCCTATGAGCACACGGCGGGGCAATTCTTTCCCATATCCATCGGCGCGCAGATCTACTACGCCGAAAGTGTTGAGCATCTCGGGCGCAACTTCAAGGAAGCCCGGCCGACGATCATGACGGCGGTGCCGCGGCTTTACGAACTCATGCATGTCAGGATCGCCAAAGGCGTTCGTAACACGGGCGGAACCAAGGAAAAGCTGTTCAATGCGGCCGTCGATTTAGGGCGCCGTAAGATCGAAACCCCTGGCACCCTTTCATTCGGCGACAAGATGATCGACGCCCTCGTCGACAAATTGGTACGCAGAAAGGTAAAGGCCAATTTCGGCGGACGCCTAAAAGCATTCGTCTCAGGCGGCGCGCCCTTGAACTACGACATCGGTATGTTCTTTTCGGCCCTCGGTCTCCGCCTGCTCCAGGGATATGGATTGACCGAGTCGGCGCCGGTCATCAGCGTCACCCGGCCGTCAAACAATAAGCTTGCGACGGTCGGCCCGCCGCTCCTCGATACCGAGGTCAAGATTGCCGAGGACGGTGAAATCCTGGTACGCGGCGAATTGGTCATGCAGGGGTACTGGCAAAATCCGGAGGCCACCCGCGAAGTTATTCGTGACGGCTGGCTCCATACCGGCGACGTCGGCAAGCTCGATGAAGACGGCTATATCCAGATCACCGACCGGAAGAAGGACATTATCGTCAATTCGGGCGGCGACAATCTTTCTCCGCAACGGGTCGAAGGATTCCTGACGTTGCAGCCGGAGATCTCCCAAGCCATGGTCTACGGGGACAAACGGCCTCATCTGGTCGCCGGTATCGTTCCCGATCCTGATTTCGCTGCGGAATGGGCTAAAGGGCGTGGAGTCGAACCAAGTATCGCGTCTCTCGCCGCCAATGAGGAATTCGTCAAAACCATTGGAAGCGCGGTTGAACGGGTCAATAGCACGCTGAACAATATCGAGCGTGTGCGCCGGTTTTGCCTGATCCCCGACCCGTTTACCGTTGAAAACGAAATGATGACACCGAGCCTCAAGGTGCGGCGATTCAAGGTCACGGAAGTCTATGGCCAGAAGTTAGAAGCACTCTACGGCAAGCCGCAATCGGTTCAGGCCCAGAACGCTGCTCAAGGCTAAGCGCCGTAGTACTCTTTGTACCAGGCGATGAACTTGGGGATGCCTTCCTCGAGGTTGGTTTTGGGGGAAAAGCCGAAGTCCCTCTGGGATTCCGAAATATCGGCATACGTCTCACGTACATCGCCCGGCTGCATGGGGAGCAGTTCAAGTTCGGCCTTCTGACCCAATTCCCTTTCAATGAGCGCGATCAGATCAGTCAGCTTTTCTGACCGGTGATTCCCAAGATTGTAAACGCGGTAGGGCGGGTCTCCGTCCGCCAATACCGGCGGCCGATCAGCGCAGGCGAGAACGCCGGCGACGATATCGTCAATATAGGTGAAATCACGCTGCATGTCGCCGCGATTGAAAACCTGGATCGGCTCGCCCGCCAAAATCTTTTTCGTAAAGATGAAAGCGGCCATATCGGGACGCCCCCACGGCCCATAGACCGTAAAGAAACGCAGCCCTGACGACGGAATGCCGTAGAGGTGGGCATAGGAATAAGACAGAAGCTCGCCGCTCCGCTTCGTCGCTGCATAGAGGGAAATCGGCTTGTCGACCCGATCTTTTACCGAAAAGGGGAGGTCGGTGTTACCACCATAGACGGAAGACGAACTCGCGTAGACGAAATGCTTGAGGCCGTCGAAACGCCGGCATAATTCGAGCATCACCAGCTGGCCTTCGACGTTCGCTCGCGTATAGGCGTACGGATTTTCAAGAGAATAGCGGACCCCCGCTTGCGCCGCCAAATGAATGAGCCGGTCCGTGTCCGGATAATCATCGGCCAGCCCCATCATGGCCTCCCGGTCCGCAACATCGAGGCGATAAAAGGAAAAGTCGCCGGCTGCCTCGAGGCGGGCCAAACGCGCTTCCTTCAACGAGACGTCGTAATAGTCGTTGACGATGTCTATGCCGACGACCTTTTCTCCCGCCGCAAGCAGGGCGTGAGATACATGATATCCGATGAAGCCGGCCGAGCCGGTAACTATGACAGTCATAAACTATTCCGAGGACAAGCCTTCAAAGTGTTAGCCATATACCGTAGGGGTCCACAACCCACAACAGGCCCTAGAGCAAAAAGGACAACAAGAACGGCAAGGTTAGGAAGGAGAACAAGGTGGAGGTCACAATCACGCCGGCCACTTCGTCGGGATTGTTCCCATACCGGGCAGCAAGCATATAGTTGAACACCGCGGCCGGCATGGCGCATTGTAAAATCAAAACGCCCCTTGGAGTGCCCTCCAAGCCCAACACCTCCGCAAGTCCGACCCCCACGCCCAGCCCCATTGCGAACCGCACCAACGACAGCATGAAACTGCGCGGCAGGCTGGTCACCTTCAGCTTCGCCAGGGAAACGCCGAGAGTCACGATCATCAGCGGGATCGCCATCTGCCCAATCAGCTTTGTGGAGTTCGCGATCCATAAGGGCGGTTTCGTTCCCGTCAACAAAAAGACCAACGCCGCGGCAACGGCATAGATCAGTGGGACGCGGGCAAATTCCCGGAGTGAAAAGGTGCCTGCATTGAGGCCCACGCCCACCGTGAACTGACACATAGAGACAATGGAATAAACGATGATGGCAAAGGCCAATCCCTCATCGCCGAACGCCAGCAGGCAGAGCGGGAGCCCAACATTGCCCGTGTTGGGCATCATCACCACCGACCAATAGGTCCGCCGCTCGAGCCGAGCAAGACGCAGCACGACATAACTGATCAAGGCGAATGCCGCCATGGCCGCGGCGGTCGCAAATGCCATAATGCCGAACGCCGTCGGATCCACCTTGATGTTGGTCAACGTATAGAAGACGAGCAACGGCGTTCCGAGGTTGAACACCAGCGCAGAGACAAAGTTGGAATCGTAGGGAAGCCGGAGCCGGGCCCAGAAAAAGCCAAGAAGAACGCCGAACAAGATCGGCGCGACGACCGAGAAAATTTCCGCCAGCATGAGGTGGCAATAGGCCCTAAGAGTTAAAATGCCGTGAGACCGGCTCGCAGGTAGGATGTTGACTGACGGACCGACGCCGGTCTGTCAAGGTCGGCCGCGAACCCGGACGCTTATTCCACCCAGATGATGCGGAGGACGTTGGTAGCCCCGGGTGTCCCGAACGGAACCCCCGCCGTGACGACGAGACGTTGCCCCTTACGTGCAAACCCCTGATCCAGAGCCGCGCTCGATGCGCGGGTAAGCATGTCGTTGAAGCTTTTGACATCACGGGTGAGGATCGGATGCACACCCCAGGCGAGTTGAAGGCGCCGCGCCGTCGCAAGATCAGGGGTCATGCCCAGGATCGGCACCCGAGGACGCTCACGCGCCGCCCGCAAGGTCGTCGATCCGGTGCTGGTAAAGGTGGCGATCGCCTTGGCGGAAATGGTTTCCGCAACCTGCCGCGCCGCCGCCGTGATGGCGTCCGCGTCGGTCGCTTCGGGCATGCTAACCTCGGCCTCCAGGATTTTACGGAAGTGGGGATCCTGTTCGACCTTGTTGATGATACGGTCCATGATCTCGACCGCCTCGATCGGGTATTCGCCAACGGCCGTTTCCGCCGACAGCATCACCGCATCCGCGCCGTCGAAAACCGCCGTCGCCACGTCCGAGGCTTCCGCCCGGGTCGGCCGAGGCGCGTGTACCATTGATTCAAGCATCTGGGTGGCGACAACCACCGGCTTCCCCATGCGCCGCGCACATTCGATAATACGCTTCTGAAGCCCCGGGACATCTTCGGGCGGCGCCTCGACACCGAGATCACCGCGCGCAACCATAACGGAATCAGTCAGTTCGACGATCTGGTCGAGGTTCTCCATGGCCAAGGGCTTTTCCAGCTTGACCATGATGCCGGCCCGGCCCGCAACCAGCCGGCGGGCCTCGGCGACGTCTTCGGGCCGCTGTACGAAGGACAAGGCGACCCAATCGACACCTAGATCGAGCCCAAACCTTAGGTCTTTGCGGTCCTTTTTGGTCAGCGGAGAAATCGGCAGGGAAACACCCGGCAGATTGAGACCTTTGTGGTCACTCAATTTACCACCGGTGATGATCTTGGTTTCGACGTTCTGACGGCCTTTTTTGGTGACCTTGAGACGGATATTGCCGTCATCGAGCAAAAGCTCGTCGCCAACACTTAGCGCTTTGAAAATTTCCGGGTGCGGGACCGAAACCCCGGTCTCGTTGCCGAGGTCGTCAGACATGTCGAGCACGAAACTCTTGCCGTCCTTCAACTCGGCTGAACCGCCCTCGAACTCGCCAATGCGGATTTTCGGCCCTTGCAGGTCCATGACGATACCAATGGGCCGGTCGAATTCCTTTTCGAGATCACGCAGGATATCGACGTTCTCGGCATGAACCTCATAGTCGCCATGGCTAAAATTGAGCCGAAAAATATCCGCACCGGCCTTCACCAGTTCCCGCATCCGTTTTTCGGAACTGGTTGCCGGTCCGAGGGTCGACACGATCTTGGCGGCTCGAGATCTGCGCATATTCATGAAGATAGGCCCGACATGACGGCTAAACCAGGGGTGAATGGCAGTTCCCGCCAATCGTCACCATATTGACACAGAACGCAATCGGATTGCGCACACGACGCCACAGCTTTGTCTCGGAGAGCGATGTTTAAGTCCTTGTCCAAAGTGCTGGCCATGGTTCCGGACAGCAAAGAGAGCAAGAAGAAGCGCCGAAAGGCGAAGGCCAAGTGGTTGCGCCGGTCAAAGCCCGCGCCGGCATTGCCGACCGCCGCCGCTTCCGACGCGCCACCCGCCATACTTGAGGAAAAATTAACCGACGCGGGCACGTTGTTACCGGAACCGAGTGGAGACGAAAATCCGGCACCCGCCGAGCTGGCCACGGAACTGGCCACGGAACAAGATAGGGAAAAGCTCATCGCGGAGGCCATTGATATTCACAGCCGCCAAGCCAAGTTGCTGGACGGTATCAGCGAAGAAGCCAAGGAAAAGCTACGCCGTATGGCCATGGAGCAAGTGTTTCTGGAGGCCTTACGGCGGGCCAAGCCGGACGGGGGCGACGACTAGACCATTCCGTTAACTATTTGAAATCAAATAGAATTGCCCATCCCAGACTTTTTTGCCCCCTAAGCCTTTATGATATCTCATCAATCCCCATCTCTATACGGGTGACGCGGCGGGCCGCTCGCATCGCCATAGTGCACGTTTACTGTCCCTCGGGATGGCCAAAAAGAGAGACTATCCGTGACTGAACACCAGAACCCAGCCGATCCCGCCCTCAAACAAGAACTCGTGGGATTGTTCCAATACATTCAGCGGGTTCGCCAGGAAATCGCGGCCATCCACAAGCCTGTGGATGACGAACACCACTTCAACAAGATGGGCGATCAGCTCGACGCCATCGTAAAGGCGACCGAGCAGGCAACCAATACCATCATGGCGACCATCGAGAAAAATGAAGCGTTGCTTGAGAAGTTGAAGAAGTCGTTGGGCGACAAGGGAGATACCTCCCTCGTCGACGAGATCACGACCAACAACATGGATATTATCCAGGCCTGTTCCTTCCAGGACATTACCGGCCAACGCGTAACCAAGGTCGCCCGCTCCATCACCTATGTTGAGGATCGGGTGAACGCTCTGATCGAAGCCTGGGGCAAGGCTGAGCTGGAAAAAGTCGACGTTGCGCCGGAGCAGGAAAAGACCGAGGACGAAAAACTCCTCAACGGACCGCAGCTCGAGGGCGAAGGCGGTCTCAATCAGGCGGAAATCGACGCGCTGTTCGACTAGATCCCGCGTTACGGCGAAATCTGCTCCGACACCACCCTGGAAATTTCAAGAAGTTCCTGCCGGTCGATCTGCCCCGCGAGGGCGTAGGAAAAAGGCTGATCGATCCAATAGAACATCACGACATCGCCACCGCGCACGAAGCGGAAGGACGTCCGTTCATGGCCTTCCGAAGGCCGGACATAAAGGGTCAAACGGCGTAGCTTCTCATCCTGATACATGAATTGGGCGGTTGGGCTGTTGTCCGGGCTCGCCAGCAGCCGTCCACCGACCAGTTCAAATCCAAGGTCGAGCAATACCGGAACCCGCAAAGGGCTACCCAACCGGTTCGACAGCCATTGCACCAGATGTTTTTCGTCCGCCGCCGCGACCTCGACGGCATGGCGGCGCTCGGCGGTATAGACCCGGTGGGCAACGGCCGCATAGCGGGTGAACTCCCGCATGTCATCCTTATCGGGGAACACTTCCATATCCCGGACGGTCCAGCCCGCCGCCGCGCCGAGAATAAACAGCGCTGCGGCGGCGGCAATGCCGGCCGGGATGCGGAGCGCGCGTCCGAACATCCGGTGCCGGGTTTTCCCGTGGGCTGCCGCGATCAATCGCTCAGGAATGTCTTCGCCGAGGATTCCGTCAAAGGCGTCATGAAGGCCGACGTTTTGGGCCTGGTAAGCCGTCACGCGCGCCGCGGCCTCCGGATCGTTGCGGAGAAGCGCCTCGATCTCGTCGCGCCGGGCACCATCGAGTTGCCCATCGACGTAGGCATGCAGGTCGGCTTCACTGATCGGATGAGTGCTATTGGTCATTTCACTCTCCTGAACACGGGCGAATCTGTGCCATCGGTAATCCGGCGAAGCGCCTCCCGGCCGCGGGCCAGACGCGACATCACCGTTCCCATGGGCACTCCCGTCACCTCGGCAGCTTCCCGATAGGACAATCCTTCCAAAGCGATCAGGAGCACCACTTCCCGTTGTTCGAGCGGAATCGTAGCCAGCGCGTCGGCAACCTCGACCATGCGCACGGCGTCATGTTGCTCCGCCGGACGCGACAAGGCCGGATGCCAGTCCTCCAAGGGAACAGCATCGCCCATAGCGCGATCACGGCGCAGATTGTTGACGTGCAGATTATGCATGATGGTGAACAGCCAACTCCGCATATTGGTGCCCGACTTCCATAGATGGAGCCGGGAAAGGGCCCGTTCAACGGTATCCTGGACCAGGTCATCCACCCGCCCCCGGTCTCCCAGGAGCGCAATCGCATACCGCCGCAACCGCGGCAGTTCTTCGATCACGGCACTGGCCTTGTCCGACATACACGGGCTCCATCCATCCCAGCCCTACGCGGGGTCTTCGGGGACGGTCTGCGAGAAAAACACCCAGGCGGGCGGTTTATTCCCTCCAGATAATAGAGGTTTTCCGTAGGTGGGTGAAATCGGTCCGAAAGGCCGCAGAAAGCCTCTAGGCGCCGCCGGCGATGGCCCCTTCGATAGCGGCCAGGGCGTCGGCGGCTTTGCCGCCATCCGGACCGCCGGCCTGGGCCATATCCGGGCGTCCCCCGCCCCCGCCGCCACCCACGGCGGCAGACCCCACCTTCACCAAAGCGACGGCATCCAAGTCGGCGGTAAGATCCTCGGTCACGCCGACGACCAAGGACGCCTTGCCCTCATTCACCGAGACCAAGGCGACGACGCCGGAGCCGACCTGCTTCTTAAGATCGTCCGCGAGCCCCTTGAGATCCTTGGGCGGCACGCCCGACAAGGCGCGCCCGGCAAATTTGATGCCCGAGATATCCTTAACGCCGTTGGCGCCACCGTCGGCGCCGCCACCACCGGTCGCCAACTGGCGCCGGACATCGGCAAGCTCTTTTTCCATCTTGCGCCGGTCGTCGAGCAACTTCTCGACCCGGGCTACGACTTCGTCCGGCGAAATCTTGAGAAGCTCCGCCGTCGTGGCCAAGGACCGCGACAGATCGGCAACATAAGCTTCGGCCGCCTTGCCGGTCACCGCCTCGATGCGGCGAACGCCCGCCGCCACGGCGCTTTCGCCGACGATCTTGAACAGCCCGATATCACCCGTACGGCGCACGTGCGTGCCGCCGCACAGTTCCGTCGAATAGGGTTTGTTCTCACCCGCCCCCATGGACACGACCCGCACTTCGTCGCCATATTTCTCCCCAAACAGGGCCAGCGCGCCCGCCTCGATGGCTTCGTCCGGCGTCATCAAACGTGTGACCACATCCGTATTGGCGCGCACCTGCGCATTGACCGCCTCCTCGACGGCTGCGACGTCGTCCGCGGTCATCGGCTTGGGATGGCTAATATCGAAACGCAGACGGTCAGCCGCCACCAAGGACCCTTTTTGCGCCACATGCTCGCCGAGCCGCCGGCGCAACGCCTCATGCAGCAAGTGCGTCGCGGAATGATGCGAGCGCAGCGCAGACCGCCGGTCTCCCTCGACCGACAGCCTGACCTCGTCGCCGGCATGGATCGTAGCCCCTTCGACCACGCCGGTATGGACATGCAGGTCGCCGAGCTTCTTTTGCGTATCGGCCACCCGGACGATCGCGCCATCGGCAGTTTCGATGGTACCGCGATCGCCTTGCTGGCCGCCGGATTCGCCATAGAACGGTGTTTGGTTTGTAACCACGGATACGGTCATGCCGGGCGCGGCTTCCTCGACCCGCTTGCCGTCGGCCACCAACGCATAGACCACCGCCTCGGCGGTTTCGGTCTCGTAGCCGAGGAATTCGGTCGCCCCCGCTTCCTCGCGGATTTCGAACCAAACCGTTTCGGTCGCGGCCTCGCCAGACCCGGCCCAGGCCTTGCGCGCTTCGGCACGCTGACGCGCCATCGCCGCTTCGAAACCGTCGGTATCGACGGTCAGACCCTTGGCCCGCAACGCATCCTGCGTCAGGTCAATGGGGAAGCCATAGGTATCATACAGCTTGAAGGCAACCTCGCCGGCAAGGGCGCCGCCGTCAGGCAGCGACGCGGTCTCTTCCTCGAGCAAGCGAAGGCCGCGGTCGAGTGTCCGCTTAAACCGGGCCTCTTCGAGCTCCAGCGTTTCGGTGATCAACGCCCGGGCGCGGACCAACTCGCCGTAAGCCTCGCCCATCTGCGTGACCAATGCCGGCACCAGTTTGTAGAGCAACGGATCCTGGCAGCCCATCATATGAGCATGGCGCATGGCGCGCCGCATGATACGCCGCAGCACGTACCCACGCCCTTCGTTCGACGGCAGCACGCCATCGGCGATCAGGAAGCTCGAGGCGCGAAGATGATCCGCGATCACCCGGTGGGACACCGCGTGTTCGCCATCGGGGTCGACCCCAGCGGCGTCCGCCGACGCCTCGATCAGCGCCCGGAACAAATCGGTCTGATAGTTGTCATGCGTTCCCTGGAGGACCGCCGAGATTCGTTCCAGCCCCATGCCCGTGTCGATGGAGGGACGCGGCAGATCGCGGCGGGTATCCGGATCGATCTGCTCGAACTGCATGAACACCAGGTTCCAAATCTCGATGAACCGGTCGCCATCCTCGTCGGGGCTGCCCGGAGGGCCGCCGGGAATATGATCGCCATGATCGTAGAAGATCTCGGAACAGGGACCGCAGGGCCCGGTTTCCCCCATGGACCAGAAATTGTCCGAGGTCGGGATCTTGATGATCTTGCTTTCCGGCAAACCGGCGATCTTGCGCCACAGGGAGAACGCTTCGTCGTCCTCCGAAAAGACCGTGACCAGCAGCTTGTCGACAGGCAGGCCATAGTCCTTGGTGATCAGGTTCCAGGCCAGCTCGATGGCTTGTTCCTTGAAGTAATCGCCGAAGGAGAAATTGCCGAGCATCTCGAAGAACGTATGGTGACGCGCCGTATAACCGACATTCTCAAGGTCGTTATGTTTGCCGCCCGCGCGGACGCATTTTTGCGATGTCGTCGCGCGGGAATAATTGCGCTGTTC
This sequence comes from uncultured Rhodospirillales bacterium, assembly GCA_913055735.1. GTDB lineage: Bacteria > Pseudomonadota > Alphaproteobacteria > Rhodospirillales > UBA2165 > CAJXKD01. The sequence continues at coordinate 206,694 of CAJXKD010000002.1, read as the reverse complement.
TAGGCCAGTGAACACGTTCTTGAATTGGACCATGCCGGCATTGGTGAACAGCAGGGTCGGATCGTTGTGCGGCACCAACGGCGACGACGGCACGACCTCGTGGTCGTGACGCGCAAAATAGTCCAGAAAGGTCGCCCGAATATCGTTGGTTGTCTGTCTGGTCATTGCCTTGGGTATCTACCTTTGGTCGCCTATTTCCCGCCGCGCCAACAAGATGGCGAGGGTCCCGTAATTTAGGTTCGGAAAAGGCCGAGCGAAAGCTTTTTCCCCTATTTTCCAGCGAGATACCTTACAACCGATCGGCAAAGGTTTTGCCCAAACGCGCTCAGTTTCCGGTCATTTTCATACTGCTAAGGTCCATATGAACTCCCTGGAGCGGCATATGGACCTTGGCCCGCCCGGCCTTCGACAGCCGCTGCTGAAAGGCCTGCATGGCATCCGTTTCACCATGGACCAGCACCACCGGCACATCCTTGGGGAAATGGGAAACCCACCGGGACAGACCGTCGGCATCGGCATGGGCGGAAAATCCACCGACCGTATGAATTTTCGCCTCTACGTTAATGGTCTCTCCCCACAGGCGGATGCGACGCGCACCGTCGACCAGCGACCGGCCCAGGGTCCCGGCCGCCTGGTAGCCGACGAACACCACATGACAGTTCGCGCGCCAGATATTCTGCTTCAGATGCTGCTTGATCCGCCCGCCGTTGCACATACCGCTGCCGGCGATGACGATCGCCCCCGAATGGATACGGTTGATGGACATGGATTGCTTGGCGGTACGGGTGAGATGCAGATTGGGCAGGTCAAACAACCCGCCCTCGCGGCGCTGTTCGCGCACGGCGGCGTTCAATAGATTTGCGTGCTTGTAGTAGACCTCGGTCGCCTCGATGGCCATCGGGCTGTCGAGAAAAACCCGCCACCGATCCAGCTCCCATTCGCGAAAACGCTCCCGGAAGGCGAACAGCAGTTCCTGGGTTCGCCCCACCGCAAAGGCCGGGATCAAGACGTTGCCGGGTTTCCGTGCCGCGATATCGAAAACCTCCGACATTTCCGCCCAGGTTCTCTCCCATGACCGGTGATTGCGGTCGCCATAGGTGCTTTCCATGATGACCAGGTCCGCCTTGTCGACCGTCGCCGGATCAGGCATCAGGACGGTACCCGAATGCCCCAAATCGCCGCTCAGCACCACGCGGCGGCGGGCGCCTTTCTCCTCCAGATCGAGGATGACGATAGCGGCGCCGAGAATGTGCCCGGCATCCAGCAGCGTCACCTCGACGCCGGGCAGGATTTTCCTCTTTTCGCTATAGCCGATGCCGCGGAACCGGCGCAACGCGGCAGCGGCATCCGCCATGGTATACAGTGCCTCGACCGGCGGCAGCCGCTTGCGCTCGCGTTTCCGGTTTTCCCATTCCGCCTCGCGCTCCTGCAAATAACCTGCGTCCTTGAGCATGATGCGGCACAAGTCCCGTGTCGCCGGGTGCGCATAAATAGGCCCCCGGTAACCGGATTTCTCCAATAGCGGCAATCGACCCGAATGATCGATGTGGCCATGGGTAAGAATGACTGCGTCCAACGTCTTGGGATCGAAGGGAAATGGCCGGCTATTGCGCGCCTCGGCGTCGCGCGCGCCTTGGATAAGGCCGCAATCGACGAGAAACCGCTTGCCACCCACTTCGAACAGATGACAGGAACCGGTGACTTCGCGTGCGGCCCCATGAAACTCTATGTGCATGGAAAATTCAGTTCAGACGTGGAAACCCTGTAAACAGGGGTAGCATAGCCCACGGTGGCCCGACAGCCCCCAAAACTCGGAAAAGCGCGGGCCCAAAAGAAAAGCGCGGTCTCCGGAAAATCTCCCTGGAAGAACCGCGCCCTCTGTTTTCCCCCCGGTGAACTCTACCGGGTCAGCCGGTTATTCGCCGGCTTCGGCAAGACCTTCTTCGCCTGCCGCATCCGTCTCAGGCGGCGACATCATCGCGCCCGACAGGATTCCCGCGTTTTCGCGGATTCTATGCTCGATATCATAAGCGATCTCGGGATTGTCCTTCAAGAACTGGCGAGCGTTCTCCCGCCCCTGACCGATACGCTGACTGTCATAAGAGAACCAGGAACCCGACTTCTCGACGATACCCGCCTGAACCCCCAGGTCCAGAAGCTCGCCCGCCTTCGAGATTCCCTCGCCATACATGATGTCGAACTCGACGGTCTTGAACGGCGGCGCCACCTTGTTCTTCACCACCTTGACCCGCGTATGATTGCCGACCACGTCGTCCTTGTCCTTGATCGCGCCGATGCGGCGGATTTCGAGACGGACCGACGAATAGAATTTAAGGGCGTTCCCTCCGGTCGTGGTTTCGGGGTTGCCGAACATCACGCCGATCTTCATGCGGATCTGGTTGATGAAAATAATCAGACAATTGGACCGCGCCACCGAAGAGGTTAGCTTGCGCAGCGCCTGGCTCATCAGCCGCGCCTGCAAGCCCACATGGGTATCGCCCATCTCGCCTTCGAGTTCGGCGCGGGGCACCAACGCGGCGACGGAATCGACCACCAGCACGTCGATAGCACCGGAGCGCACCAAGGTATCGGCGATCTCCAACGCCTGCTCACCGGCATCGGGCTGCGAAATCAGCAGATTTTCGACATCGACATGAAGTTTCTTGGCATAGGCAGGATCGAGGGCATGCTCGGCATCGATAAAGGCACAGGTGCCGCCCGCTTTCTGGGCCTCGGCAACCGCATGCAGCGCCAAGGTCGTTTTGCCCGAGCTTTCCGGCCCGTAAATCTCGACCACGCGGCCCCGCGGCAACCCGCCGATGCCCAGGGCGATATCGAGCCCCAGCGACCCCGTGGACACAGCGTCCGTCTCCACCGCGTTCTCGCTTTGGCCGAGCTTCATGATCGAGCCCTTGCCGAAATTGCGTTCGATTTGGCCGAGGGCCGCTTCAAGAGCTTTGTTCTTTTCGGGATCCGCGTTTTTCACGAGACGTAAAGCCGCTTCTGTCATTGGTCCCCTCCTTATTTCATAGGGTCATGTCCGATGCAACGAACGTTCTCTGTACACGTTTTGTTCTCATAAACCAAGTAAAATTTTATCTTATTGATATAAAAAGATTATTTTCTCTATTTTCCGGATTTGTTCTCACCATTTTCGCGAACTGGGTCGGCTCAAGGGAACGCATGCTGGTTCGTCGCGAACTACGGCCAGCGCGACTCGCGCAAAAACAATGATGAAAGGTGGGGAGGAATCAGCCCTGCCGAGAGCGCAGATCAGGCCCGGCGGCCGTACTGGATGAAGTCGCTCCAGACGCGCTCGATATCGCGCAAGGTGTCGCGCGCCGCTTCGATATCCTTTTCGGAAACGCCAGCCGCCTTCAGCGCCTCGCCGTTGGCAACTTCCAATTCCTGGATCTTTTCGCAGATGGTGCGGGATTTCTCGGTCAGCTTAATGCGGACCGAGCGCTTGTCGTGCGGCGAGCGCGATTGCTCGATATAGCCGCCCTCAACGAGCTTCTTCATATTGTAGGAAACGTTGGACCCCTGGTAGTAGCCGCGCTCGATCAGTTCGCGGATGACAATCTCTTCGTCGCCGATATTGGTCAACAGCATGGCCTGTACGGGCGTCAAATCGCGGAAACCCAGGTGGTTCAGCTCCGCGCGCACCACGTCCAGAAAACGCCGGTGAAGGCGCTCGATTAGTTTAGCGATATCTAAATAGGGGTCTGTCACGTTAGGCATATAGTGATACCGTTAACTATTAACAAGCTAGAACAAATACTTACGGTTTCTCGCGATATTTCAGATGGATCAACACCCTATTGTCCGCAGAAAAGCAAAGATGGCGTTAACTTCTGGCCCCCGGCGACGTTCCGCATGCACGGCCCTCGGTTTCATGGTCCTGGCCTTCGTTTTGGCCGGGTGTTCCGGATTACCCGGCGGGTCCGGGGACGATGCCGGGAAACCCACCGCCGCAGGTTCGCCGGCCTTCCAACAGGTCATGCGGGTCGCCCAGCTCACCGAGAAGGGCGGCGATCTGGCTTCTGCCGCAAATCTGTACCGGCGCGCCCATATCATCGAGCCGACGGTCCCTGTTGCCCTCGTTCGGCTCGGCAAGGTCCTGACCGACCTTGGCGACTTCGCAAGCGCCGCCGTGGCCTATCGCCAGGCCGTGGCGCTCGGCGATACCCGTCCCCAGGTGCGCAAAGGGCTGGGCAAGGCACTGATCGCCAGCGGGCGGGCGGAAGAGGCGATCGCCGAATACGACGCGGCCCTCGGCGCCGACCCCGACGACATCGAAGCCCTCAATGGCCTCGGCGTCGCCTTCAATATGACCGGCCAGCACGAGGCGGCCGAGAACCGGTATCTCGACGGACTGGAGCGCGCGCCCGAGAACAAGTCCCTTCGCAACAATCTGGCGTTGTCGCTGGCGCTCGGCGGCGAATACGGCGAAGCGGCCACAATGCTGCGCGCCATTGCAAGCGGGCGCACGCCCGACGCGGCCACAGCCCGGCACAACCTGGCCCTGGTATACGGCTTGTGGGGCCGCGATACCGAGGCGGCAGAAATCTTGCGCCGGGATCTTTCCCAGGCCGAGATCGACAACAATCTCGCTTTCTACCGCAGCCTGCAGCCGCTCTCGAGCACCGAGCGCGCCGCCCGTATCTTCGGCTTTCCCGCAAGAGCGCGATAAGCACCCCAAACGGGCGGCGGAGGGCCACCCCCAAGCAGCCCTCCGCCAGGAACGCGGCAGTGGATCCCAGAGGACTGCCGCATTCATAACCGGTCGAAATTTCGTCAGATCAGTCATCGATATTCAGTCATCGATATACCGGCCTATGACCGGGCCTATTCCCTCCCCCTAAAATCCCTGCAACGCATCGGAGGCGCGCATGACCGCCGGCCCCAGCAAGACGATGAACAGGGTCGGCAGAATGAAAATGATCATTGGAACGGTCAGGGTCGCGGGTAGCTTGGCCGCCTTTTCCTCTGCCTTGAGCATGCGTTCCTTGCGATACTCCGCCGACAGAACCCGCAACGAGTTGGCCAACGGCGTGCCGTACTTCTCCGTTTGAAGCAGCGTGTTGACGACACCGCGCAGCGCCGGCAAATCGGTCCGCATCAAGAGGTTGTTGAGCGCGGCGCGGCGGTCCGGCAAGAAGCCCAATTCCATCGCGGTCAGGCTCAGCTCTTCCGCCAGTTCCGGCGCGCTGCTCGCCATCTCACGCGACACCCGGACAAGCGCGGCATCCAGGCCGAGCCCGGCCTCGACGCAAATAACCAACAGATCGAGCGCGTCCGGCAAGCTGCGTTGCATCGTCTTCCGCCGTTTGCCGGCACGGAACCGGATTACCCAGTCGGGCAGGAACAGGCCGAGCGTCGCGGCGGCGACGATGCTGAAGATCTGGAACATGGCCTCCAATGAGCCGACGCCGACGAGGCTGACCAACACAAACGTCACGCCGGCCGCGATCACCGGCAAGGCGACCTTGACGACGACATAGGCAACCAGCGCATCGTCCGACCGCCAACCGGCAAGCATCAGCCCCTTCTCGGCTTCGGATGCCAATTTGCCGCGCAGCAGATTGAACCGCGCCGCGATAGACCGCATGGCCGTCATCGCCTGTTCCGGCCGCTGCCGCCGGCGCGGACCGAGCAAGCTGCTCCGCCATCCTTCACGGCGTTGCGCCAGGGCCTTCGCCCGCGCCCGCATGGGATTTTTGGCGAGCAGTCCGTACCAAACGGCGAGCACGCTGCAGAACGCGGCCGTGAAGGCCATCAGCGCAATCGCCGTTTCCGGCTGCATGCCGAGAATGCTCTCGCTCATGGCTCGAACCTCACCATTTTGAACATGACGGCGATCCCGGTCAGCAGCATGCCGATGCCCACCGCAACCGCCGTATGGCCGCGCGGATCGGTGAACAGTTCCATCGCATAGTCGGTATTGAGGACCATGAGGATGCCGAGCATCAGAAACGGCAGCGATCCCAGGATGTAGGCACTGGCGCGCGCTTCGGACGACAAGGCCTTCACCTTGTGCTTCATCTGCTTCCGCTGACGCAGAATATCGGACAGGTTGGCAAGGGTTTCGGCAAGGTTACCACCCGTCTCGCGCTGCACGTTGAGGGTGATGACGAAGAAATTGAAATCCGCGATGTCGAGACGCTTGGCCGCCGACCACAGCGCATCGTCCATGGATTGGCCCAGCCGGACCATATCGTTGATCGCCCGGAACTCGGACCCGACGGGGTTGGCCATCTCGGTACCGATGGTGGAGATACATTCGGATACGGGCAAACCGGACCTCAAGCCGCGCACCATGAGGTCGATGGCATCCGGGAAGATATTGACGAAAGCCTGCTGGCGACGGCCGGCGAGAACCCCGGTGGCCCAATACGGCATGACGACGCCCGCTGCGACCGCGCCAGGCAACGCGACAAGCCAGGACAGCCCGACGATCCCCTTCAACATCAGCAGCATGACCATCGCGACCACGATACATACTGCGACATAAGCCCCGACGGAGATCTCTTTGCCGGTACGGCTCAGGCGTTCCCGTAAGATTTCGGGACGTGGCAGCAAGCGCGCAACCACGGCTTCGATGAGCGGGAATTGGTTGGGTTCCACCTTGCGCAAATCCGCGCTCGGCGCATCGTCGCTTGCGCCGCGCGCGTGCAAACGCCGGGTCAAGGCGCGGGCACGGGCACGAACCTGCTTTCGCCGCGCGCCCATGGCGCTCGCCAACGCAAGCGCCCCGGCCCCGAACGCCAGCATCACCCCGGCAAAGAGAATGAGATCTGCGAGGTTCATCAGAGCGTCGCCTCCAGCAGCGCTTGGTTGAGACCGAAGTAGGCGGCCCGGTCGGCGAAGACCGGACGCAGACCCGCCTTCTTGAATTCACCGATCAAGCGGCCGTCGGCATCTTCGTCCGTAAACTGGTAAGTGAAGAGGTCTTGGGTCGTGATCACCTCGCCTTCCATGCCGACGACCTCGGTGATCTGAACAATGCGGCGCACACCGTCGCGCATCCGGCTGACCTGCACGATCATGTCGAGAGCACCGGCGATTTGCGCACGTACCGCTTCGTTGGGAAGCTTGACGCCCGACATAGCGACCATATTTTCCAAACGCGTCAGGGCTTCGCGCGGATTGTTGGCGTGGATGGTGCCGAGCGATCCGTCGTGGCCCGTGTTCATCGCCTGCAACATATCGAGCGCCTCACCGGCGCGAATTTCGCCGAGGATGATCCGGTCGGGGCGCATACGCAGGGCGTTCTTCACGAGTTCCGTCTGGGTGATCTCACCGTCGCCTTCCAGGTTTGCGGGCCGCGTTTCGAGACGCACCACATGCGGCTGCTGCAGCTGCAGCTCGGCGGCGTCCTCGATGGTTACGATGCGCTCGCCGTGGTCGATCATTTGCGACAAGGCGTTAAGCAACGTCGTCTTACCCGAACCGGTACCACCGGAGATAAGAATGTTGAGGCGTGCGCGCGACGCGATCTTCAGTGTCCGCGCCATATCGTCCGACAGGTTGGCCTGCGCCGCCATCACGTCGAGGGTGATCTTCTTTTCCGAGAACTTACGGATGGAGATCGTCGGCCCGTCGATGGCAAGGGGCGGAATAATGATGTTGACGCGCGAGCCGTCGGCGAGGCGCGCGTCCACGAGCGGCGTTGTTTCGTCGACGCGCCGGCCGACGGCGGCAACGATACGCTGCGCGATGTTCATGACGTGCGCGTTGTCGCGGAAGGTAACCTTGGTGAGTTCCAGCTTACCGTTGCGCTCCACATAAACCTGATTGGCACCGTTGACCATGATGTCGGCCACCGCTTCATCGGCGAGCAGTTCTTCCAACGGGCCGAGGCCCAGCATGTCATTCAGCAGCGCGGTAATCAGATTGCGCTGTTCGGAAAGGTTGAGCTGGATTTTCTCCTCGACCAGGATTTCCGTCACGATGTCGCCGATCTGCTGCACCAATTCTTCGCGCGGCATTTCCGTTGCCTTGGCGATATCGATGCGGTCGAGCAGAAGCGGCTGCACGCGAAGCTTCGCCTGTTCGACGGGATCGGACAGCTTGGGCGCCGTCGGGTGACGCTTGGCTTTTTCGATTTTGTCCAGGAACTCGACCATCAGCACGGTGACGGCATCCCGAACTTCGTGTTCGTCCAAGGCAATGTTCTGGGCGGCCAGCACCTTGCGCAACTGCTTCTCCACGCGCCGCGCCAGCTCGCCGCGTTCCAACTCGCTGGCTTCGCTCACCGGGATACGCTTCTGCAATTTAGGCTGCGTCAACGCGATGGCGCGCTCCATGAGCTCTTCGCGTTTGGCGTCCACTTGCGGCTTCAGCGAGTCCGATTCGTTCGCCGGTTGTTTAACGGGCATAACGCTCGTCGCCACGGCCTCGGTTTGCGCCGGCGTCTCAATCGGCTTCAGAGGCACAACAGTCTTCTCCTTCTTGGCCGTGCCGCCGAACTTGGCGGCCCGTTTCGGAGAAGTGGGCTGTGTTTCGGTTGAGCGCTTCCCAAACATTGCCTACCCCTTCTTCAAAAACCGCAGGAGCGACTGGGATTCAGCTTCCGGCTCGACAAATTCACCGATGTTCCTGGTCATATCGATCAAAGATTTGGCAGCCAGTCCTTTGGGTGCCGCCTCGGGCACGGACGACGCCAACGCCGTTGCCAGAGCCACCGATTTGGGATCGTAGGGAATGGTGAAATCGATCACGGTGTCGATCGCCGCTTCGAAGTCCGCCTTTGAAACCTCGGCGTCCTTCAAACGGCCCGCCTGGGCAAGCACCGTCACGATACGGGCCTCGGGCGCATATTCCCTGGCCGCCTTCAGAATTTGACGCGTATCGCGCAGGCCGGCAAGGGACGGGTCGGATACGACGACGATCCGGTCCGCGTTCGCCAAGATGCGCGCATCGGCAAGCAAGGCATGACGCGGCACATCCATCACCACTTCGTCGAACGTCGCGCACAGCATATTGGTGAGCCGCATCACCGCGTCGATATCGATGTTACAGCCGGAGCCGATGGATTCTTCGGCCGAGAGCAGCATCAAGTTCTCGGATTCGCGGACAAGGCCACGGGCAACGAACAGCTCGTCCACGCGGTTGGGATTGGCGAGCGCTTCGCTCAATCCCTTACCGGGCTCGAGATCCAGCATGAGGGCCGAGGTGCCGAAGTTCAGGTCGAGATCGAACAGCACCGTCTTCCGGTCGAACTGGTGGGCCATGAGCCAGGCCATCGCCGTCGCGACGGTACTGGTCCCCGCCCCGCCGCGCGCGCCGAGGATTGCGGTGACGCGGGATTCCCGTGCCTCTCCGCCGTCCTCTTCGGACGGCGCCATCATATGCGCCAACGCGGCCTGGATAACTTCCGCCGTGACCGGCTTGACGAGGTAGTCGCTTACGCCGAGGGCCATCAGATCGCGGTAAAGCCCGATATCGTTTTCGCTGCCAAGGGCGAGAACACGGACGTCCGTATCGCAAAGCTCGGCCAACCGCTGGAGATCGGCCTCCGGATCGGCGGAGCTCGAGACATCGACGATCAAAATCGACGGCGTCATTCCGGCATCGAGCGCCTGGATCGCAGCCTCGAGCCCGCCTTCGGACACCCAGTCGGCAGGCCAGCCGAAACCTTCCGCGACACGGGCAATACATGCCTGCGTGACGACGTCGTCGACGGCGGCGAAAAACGTCCGTTCGCCGACGTTCTCGGCCTCGACGGTTTCGCTCTTTGTCATCAGTGAATCCAACATGGCTTTTGCCCCGTTTATTGGCCGTCTACTGACCACCGGTGGTTTCACCACCGCTGGCATCTCCGGACACGGCACCGCCGGCTTGAAGCGGCTTGGTTTCGCCCTTGCGGTAACGTTCGATGGCGCCGGCGGCGTAGGTTCCGTCCGCCGCACCCGGATTGCGCCCTTCGAGCACGTCCTCCGGATTGGCGATCATCAGGCCAAGGTTGGTCGCGTCGGCACAGCCGAAGTTGCTGTGAACCGAGTTGGAATAGTTATGGCGGACCTCCTTGGACCAGTCGGGACAGCCGGGCACGTTGAGAACCACACCCGTCGCCGTCCGGTGCGCCTCCAGCCTATTGACGCTGGGACCTTTCGGCAGGTCGCTGACGAAGCTCTCCGTGCAGCCGGCAATCGCGAAGAACGGTAGCGCAAGCGCGGCGGCTCTGAGCAGACGGGGGAATTTACGGGAAAGCATTGGGGTGCTCCTCTCGTTTCGCGTTCTATAGCCGGAAACCGGCCGGACCGATCAGCGTCGTCCCGTCTTGAGATTGCTGGACGGGCTGACGGGATACCGGCGTACGCGGCATTGCCGGCGGCGTCGGCGCATCACTCGGGTTCCGCGCCGGCGTTTGAAGCGGTATATCGGTTGTCGTATCGGGCATCGTATCAGTTGGGGCCTCAGCCGGCAGTTGACGGTTGGTCCCGCCATAGCCGTAGCGCTGCGCATCGTGCGGAGACAGATATTTGTCGGTCGGCGCTGCGAGGCGCTGCGACACCGGTTTCACCAGATACGGCGTAACGATGATGACGAGTTCGCTTTCGTCGCGCTGGAAGCGGTCGGACTTGAACAGGTTGCCCAGCACCGGCACGTCGCCGAGCCCCGGGAATTTGGAAATGTCGTGAGTCACGTTGTTCTGTAGCAACCCCGCGATGGCGAAGCTTTGGCCGCTGCCCAACTCCACGGTCGTTTCCGCCCGCCGAGTCGTCAGCGCGGGCACTTGGAAGTTGGCGAGGGTCACGGCGTTGGTGGTGGATAGCTGGCTGACCTCCGGCCGCACATGCAGATTGATACGGCGAGACCCGACCAATGTCGGCGTAAAGGCGAGCGACACACCGAACTTCTTGAAGTCGATGGTCACGGAGCCGTCCGATCCCGGCACCAGGATGGGGAACTCGCCACCGGCAAGGAAACTCGCCGTTTCACCGGACGTGGCGGTCAGGTTCGGCTCGGCGAGGATTTGCACCAGCCCCTCTTCTTCGAGGGCGTCGATGACGGAATTGAGGTTCCAGCCGCCCTGGGTGGTGCTGCCTGTGACGGAATTGAGGGCGGCGCCCGAGAAGGGGTTGGCCGTGGCGAGACCCAAGGTCAAACCGCCCAACGATCCCGCGGCCGTCCAGTTGAAGCCCAACTGCTTGTCGACGCCCCGCGTAATCTCGGCGACACGGACACGCAGGTTGATCTGATTGGGCGCTGTCACGCGAAGACGATTGAGCACGCTGCCGCCTTCGGGCAGGAACTTCTCGGCCAGGTTGGCAATATCCCGTGCCTGCGTCGCATTTTCGACGTCGCCCTCGATGACGATGGCTCCCTCGACACTGCTGACCGCAATATTGGCCCCCGGCACCAGTTCGCTGGCGGCGCGGCGCAATCCACCGAGATTGTGGCTAACAATGACCGGAATATTGGCCAGCACGCGTTCCTGTTCATCGACAGCAAACAGGGTGGTTTCGCCCGGCTTGCGCGCGAGGAGATAGATCAGGCGCGGAGATTTGACCTGAATGTCGGCGATATCCGGATCGGCAACGAAGACCGTATGCGCGGCCCGGTCGAGGCGGACCAGCTTTCCTTTGCTCACCTCGAGGTTCAACTGCGCACCATCGCCATCGATAATCTCGACCGCGCCCGCCACTGTGGCCGGCAGCATGATCGCCAGGATCAACGCCAAAGCGATGAGAACTGAAAGAACGCGGTTCATATTAAATGTGTGCTTCATAACTGAGCTCCCGCGCGTCCTAGAATTTCGCCTTCTCGGACTTCGAGCCGCGCAGAACTTCGACGCGCGTGCCCGACGCCTTATTGCCTTTTCCGAAGGAGAACACGTCCCGATCGAGGGTGTACTCCCGCTTATCCTTGACGACCGGGGCGTCCGCGGTGTCGGCCACCGCAAGGCCGTCTTCACCCACCCGCGCCAAGCTGTTGAGGCTCAGCGAAAGGGCGCCCATCTGGAGCCCGATGGCGATCTTCTCCGCCTGTTCGGGGGTGACTTCCAAAGTCACGTTCTTGACAGGTTTGACATCGCCATCCGTTTGCTCGGTCTTCTGATCGATGGCGACTACCCGAATGGCGGCAAGCATCGTCTTGCTCACATAACGGGTCTGTTTCTCGCTCCCCTCACCGCCGCTGAATTTGACGGTCAGGATTAGATCGACCTTGTCACCGGGGAAAACGAAGCCGGCGATCCCGGTGGTCGCATTGACTGGCACCGACACAGCGCGCGTTCCCGGCGTGAGGACGGCGGCAAGAAAACCGCGGTCCCCAGGCTGCACGATCCGTTTTTTGGTGATCGGTTCGCCGGCCGTAATCTGCGAGCGAACGACGGCGCCGACGAAGCCCTGGCGAAGTGACGTGACCTCGGCATCGGTTCCGGCCTTGGCGACATATCCGTCGCCGACGCCATCTTTCGGCCAGGCCTGCCATTTCAGGTGCTTTTCCTGGATGAACTCACCGGCCGGCAGGTCTGCGGACGCCACCAGGATTTCCGCCTGCGGCGTGCTCTTCTCGACCATGACGGTCTGCACCTGGGCACGCTGCGCCGCAACCCATGTGCGGGCGAAAACGGCGGTCCCCGCCGCGGCGACGAGCGCAAAAACCATGAGGACGATGGCGCGAATAGTCATGCGAGCCCCCTCTATACCTGCAGCAGCCTGATGCCGACGAAGATGCCGCCGGCGGCAACAGCGATGCCATAGGGCAGCACGTCACCAAGCAGGACCTGACGCAATCTCCATTGACCGACCGACTCGCAAGCAAGCGCCAGCGCATGGCGCGCCGAGGTCAGCATCACGATCGCAATGACCGCACCGGCAATGGACATAATGAAAATGAAATCGATGATAAGGTCGGGACCGGCCCACAGTGCCATCACCGTCATCATCTTGGCGTCGCCGCCACCGATGAAGCCGAACATGAACAGGACCAGCGCGATCACGAACGCACCTAGCGCGATTACAAGCGCCAAAGGCCAATCGATGGGGCCAGCGTGCGCGATCGCGTAAACCGGATAAAGGGCAAGGATCGCCAAGTTCAGGAGATTGGGAATTCGGTAGCCGCGGATATCGCTGATGGCGGCAGCAGCGGCCAAGGCCATCATCGCGGCAACGATCGAATTCGAAATGGGATTAAGAAGAAACATTGCTTGGGATCCATGTTTTTCCGTTTTGCCGTTCTCGTCGAAGAAACCGGAATTTGGGGGTCGGTTCTTCGGGAGAGAAGCACCCGGGGGCAGTTGGGGCCGCCCCCGGTGCCTTTAAGCGTCAACAAGCGTTTTATGCTTGTCGGTAGTTGATCAGTTTTATTCGGTCGGGGTCGTTTCCGTACCGGTACCGCTGACCGCGTTGGTCAACTCGGTGGCAACCGCGTTGAACATGGTCTGCAAGCCACCGCCCATGGCCGTCAGGGCGGTAATACCGGCAACCGACACCAGAGCGGCGATAAGGCCGTATTCGATGGCGGTGGCACCCGAGTCGTCTTTCAAAAAGGTCTTAATGCTCTTGATCTTCATAACAGTCTCCATTGGCTCCGATGGCTTCACTGATCTGAAATAACCATCAACGAAATTGACACTCTAAAGTTAATCTATCTGAAGAAATGATCAAGTGAAATAAAAGAAAATGTTTCTGGCTACATTTGTTTTTACTTGTTTTATATTTATTTATAACTTGTCGACAATTTGCCGACAAAAATAGATAAAATTCGAAATATCGGTGAGGGAAACTGCGACGTTGGGACCGCCTTGGAGGGGGCGGGACTGTCACGACGGTCGAATGTGACGTCGTTCACAGGTCGTCCCAGACCCTCCGCCAGCACACGTGTGACGGATATCACTGTGACGAATCACACACTTTAGATTGCAATTTTGGATGTTACACCCGATGGATATGAGGACCGATCGGGAGCGTGGTTATTCGAGTGTGTCGAGTGTGGAAAAGCGTGGCCTGAAATAGGCAACGTTATAGAGGGTCACCGGGTCGATGATGCCCGTGACGATGAGCGGAACGTAGCCGTAATAGACCTCAGCCACGATGACGTTCTCGTTGTCCCGGATGGTAAAACCTGTGGGTAGTGTCGCCGCCGCCCCCTGTCCGCCCAAGGTACTCGAATTGGCCGAAGTACCAAACGAACGCTGCCAATTGACCCTGGCCGGGTTGCCGCTGATCGCGCCGGCCGACGACACGATCACTTGGATACGGCCATCGGTCTCGAAGGGAGCAAGTACCTGGGAAGATATCTGGAACAGGTCGCTTAAATCCGCCTCTGAAAGAGACTCCGCCTGGGATGTCAAATCGGCAACGGTGACCGACGCCCGTTCGATCTTTTGGTTCAACATGACGAACCGCGCGATTTCGACGCCGCTGAGTGTCAGAGCGGCAACAATCGGCACCGCCATGGCAAGCTCCACGGCAACCGCGCCCCGGGAGTCTCTGAGAAGCCGTCCGATCAGCTTAAACATCATCCCCGCCTCCCTAGTTCTGTTCCCAGGGCTCGTTACGGACGGCCAGGCTGGCCGTCAGGGGCAGATTGTCGCGCCCGCCGATGGCGGATCCGAAGATAGTGGTCAGGAGAGGCCAGTCGTAGCGCACCCGGTAGAGAACGATATCACCCGAGCCGCCCGCCCCAGGCACGCCTATATCCGCATCCCAGATACCGTTGCCGTTGCTGTCCGTATAGGTTTCGCCAGTGTCGTAGGCACCGTTACTATTACCGTCGACAAAATCTTCCGATTTACCGATATCGCCGAAGTTCGGATAAACGAGAACGTCGATCTGTACCGTGGACATGTCCACAAGGCCCAAAGTGTTCTCACTGATGATATCGGAGATCCTCTGCAGGCGCGCGGCCTCGTTCGGTTCCTGTCCGGTCACGCCATAGCGCGAGGCATCGCGAAGCGCTCCCTCCATCAACGTGGAGGTAAACAGAACCATGCCCAGTTCGATGCTGCCGACCAAAAGAAGGATCACGATCGGCGCGGCAAAAGCGAATTCGACCGCCGTTGCCCCCCGCCGATCCGCACCCAGGCGGTGCAGCAAACCGCGGAAAGCGCCCAGCTTCCTACCTGGCCTATTATGTTTGCCCAGGTTCCTCATTTCGACAACCTCAGCTTGGACAGGTGGTTGGCGATTTCCTGGAAGACCCGCTGCAGCGTCGCGCCGTCAGGCGCGTAGTGGTAATAGGGCGCGCCCGTCCCGCTCGCGACTTGTTGCAGCAAGGTCTGAAGATCGCCACCGCCGTTTGCGAATTGAATGACATAGACGAGAACCCCGTCTGCCTTGATATTGGCGGCAAGCGAGAGCAGACGAGCGTTCATTTCCGGCCGGCCGGCGGCGCCACTACCGAAGACGGTTTTATAGCCGTCGCCCGACCCAGCATGGTTCTCACCGTCCGTCAGCAACACAATGGCTTGCTTGCGCGTGTAATCGGGATCAAGGACAGCCTCGGTAAACGGAGCTTCGGGCTTCAGAACCCGCCAAGCCCACCCCAGTCCCTGGGGGATATTGGTAAAACCTTCGGGATCGGTCAGCGCACCGATGGCGTCCAGCATCGGCTGCTTGCCGTTCTGGAGCGCCGTGATCCCGGCGTTCAGGCACGGCGTACATTCGTCGCCACCGACAGACATGGTGCACGTTCCGCCGGAAACGGGCTCCCCTTCGGGGCCGACCGGCTCCCAGGCGTGCCAATCCGTCCCACCGACGGTTGCCGGTGGCATGGTGACGTCGGCATCGTTCGTATCGTCGGCGTCGTCCAAGTAGCGGGAAAAGACGCACCCCTGCCAGTCACTTGGCGGTGCCGAAAGAAGCGGAACCGGTGAGTTGTTCGCGAAGTACACCTGATTTTGGGCGACACCGGTTACGGGATTGGAGAACGCGGTGACTGGATTTGCAACCGTCGCGCCGGAATCGAATGTCGATCCATTCAGCGTGACGTTGACCTTGCCGTTCCAGGGAACCAGGCCGATGTTCAAGTGTTCCTTGGTCGCGTCATTCCCGAAAAGCGTGTTTACAAGAAGCTCGGCCGCTGTCCGCGCCGCAGAAATCCGCGTTTCACCGCCTGTCCAAAACCCCATGGAGCCGGACATATCGACGGCGAGAACGACATCGAGCGCATCCTGGGTCCGCGTGACCTCCGTGCTCGCGCTGACCGCCAATTCATCGAACCCGAAGAGGGACATGAAAATAGTCGGGATATTGGCATCGGCCGTGAGCTCGATGGTGCCGGCCTCCTCGTTAGTGACGATGGTCGGACCGACGACGGTAGCGCCCATAAACCCGGCGGTGAAATTAGCGTTAAAGAACATGCGCGCGTCGTCTTCGCGGCTGGCCTCCGCGAAACTGCGGCCGCCGGCCAGCGCGGCGGCATCCAGCGCCGAAGATAGGCGCGACCAAACGAGATAGCCGCGCGCCGCGTCCGTGCCGATTCCCACAAAGCCGATCAACGGCACGATCGCAACAGCCGTCATGATCAGGACGCCCCCGGCCTGGTCGGCCGGAAAACGGCGCAATGCGGCAACACGCGGCGATATAAACGCGCGCAGCTCCTGAAATATATGTTTAACGCTCTGCAACATACGAAACATCTATTTACTGACCAAGTAATTGTCAAATTAATAGAATTTCTAATAAGCTCATTATTACATTTTTATTTGTTTTTATTTTAATTCGAAATTTGGTAAAATTTGAACGCTCTAAAAACGGCCGAAAACAAGGCGTTCTCCCCCATATACATACAAGTATAGCCATTCCGAATACGGTAGGATGTGTCGCAGGACACACCGCAAATTGGTTAATTTTTGGGGGTAGAAACGAGGAAATACGGGCCTCTTAGGCCCTGTTCGGCTTTACCCGGCGCTATTCGGCCATCACGTCTTTGACCTTGCCGGCCAGCTCCTGAAGGCTGAAGGGCTTGGGCAGGAAGTGGATACCGCTGTCGGCGTCGATATCGCCGGGGATGGCCTCCTCCGTATAGCCGGACATCAGGATCACCTTGATTTCCGGCATTTCCTGCTTAATCAGGCGAACTAACGTGTGGCCATCCATACCGGGCATCATCACATCGGTAATAATGAGGTCGACGGGATCATCGAATTCATTGAGGACGTCGAGGGCCTCCTCACCGTCGATCGCCTCGAGGACCCGATAGCCTTGATTGCGCAAAGCCCGTGACCCGAAGACACGCACCGCATCTTCGTCCTCCACCAGCAGCACGGTGCCGCCGCCGGTAAGGTCTTCGTCCGTCTCATGCTCCAAGGTACCGTGCGCGACCCGAACGATAGCCTCGCCCGCCGCGGCAGCGTCAGCTGCCGAATAGGCCGGCAGATAGATCGAGAAAATTGTGCCTTCGCCAACAGCGGAATCGACGAAGATAAAGCCGTCCGACTGACGAACGATGCCATAGACCGTCGACAAGCCGAGCCCTGTGCCCTCGCCCACACCCTTGGTCGAGAAGAAGGGCTCGAAGATGTGACCGATATCCTCTTTGGGAATGCCGCCGCCGGTATCGGAAACCTTCATCAGGACATATTGTCCCGCCGGCATCACTTCGTGACCGCGCTGAATGGATTGGCTCAAGGACACCCGTTCCGTCTCGATGGTGATCGCCCCACCGCCCGGCATGGCATCCCGGGCGTTAACGGCGAGATTGATGATCACTTGATCGAACTGGCCTGGGTCACTGCGGATTAAATCGACGTCGGGCCCATGGGTAATGACAAGTTCAATGTTTTCGCCGATCAGGCGGCGCAACAAATTGGAGAGGTCGCTAAGGGCGTCCTTGATGTCGAAAATCTTGGGTTGCAGCGTCTGACGTCGGGAAAAGGCCAACAGCTGCCGAACCAGATTTGCCGCGCGATTGGCGTTCTGCTTGATCTGCATGATATCGGCGAACGACGGATCTTCCGGCCCGTGGCGGCCAAGAAGCAGGTCGCAAAAGCCGATCATCGCTGTAAGCAAATTGTTGAAATCATGCGCGACGCCGCCGGCAAGCTGACCGACCGCCTGCATCTTTTGCGACTGATTAAATTGCACCTCGAGGTTTTTCTGTTCGGTCGTGTCGATAACATGCAGCACCAAGCCCGAAACATCACCTTCCCGATCCTGAACGCGGCTGACATATAGCGACGCGGCCAGTTCACGTTCGCCGCCGGCTGGCATGCGAACCTCAAGCACTGTCGCCCGCATGGCGCCCATCACAACCTTGGACAAGGCCGCCGCGGTGTCGTCCCGATCCTCCTTGGATATCCTGTCAGACAGGGGGCGCGCGACAACGGCCTCGCGGTGCAATCCCAGCATCTTGAGGAAGGAACGGTTACAGTCGACGACATTCCCCTGGAGATCGACAAGAACGATTCCTACCGGCGCTTCCGAAAACAGCCAGGGAATGCGTTTCGCCAATGCGCCGCCGGACCCGTCGTCAAGCACCGGCAAGAACGGATCGCGCAACACGACCGACCGGCTATAGAGAAACTCGCCGTCGCTGTTCTGACGCTGAGATTGGATAAGATAGGCGTTGAACTCCTCGCCGCGCGCGTTCTTAAGCCGTATCCCGCCATGCAAGCCCGAAGGGTCGGTTTGAAGATCGGGATCTTCCTCGCCATCGCGGTCGGCGACCACGAAATCGGTGAACCGCACCTGTCCGTCTCCGGTCTCCGACGGCAGCCCCAGCCACTCACGCAATGTTTTGTTAGCGTACCCGAATTCGCCTTCGCCGGTGACCGAAAACAGGCCAACCGGCAACTGATCCAGAAGATCGGCGACAAAACGTTCCTCACGCCGGTGCCGGATTTCGGCGGCCTTGGCCGCCGTGACATCCTCGATGAGCCATACTGCGTATCCTGGAATACCGCCGGCAGGCGTTACCGAGAAGCGAAACCAAGCTCGCCCGCTTACGCCGATCAGCTTGATCTCCGCCCGATCCCTGTACCCCAATTCGGCGCTTTTGGTAATTCGGGACAGTTCCAGGTCCGACATGCCCCGCGTCAAACGATCTATGAGTTCGGCGGTCGTCTGGGGCAACACCTCGCCGCCGTCCCCGTATTCCGCCATGATCTTTCGCATGGAGTCGTTGACGGCGACAACCTTGCCGCCGGGCGCGGTCACGAATTGCGCCGCCGCGTCTTCGGCGACCGTCGCACAAAGTGCCTTCACCACCGAGCGGCGCGCAATCAGCGTGCCGCCTATCGCGGAAAATGCCGCGACCGCGACAATACCGACAACGAGCGCAATCCATCCGGATAACAAGGCAATGTATGTCGTTCCGAGCCATGAAAATACGGCAGCGGCCACGACGAAACACACCGCCGCGACCGCTCCGGTTCCGATGAACGGCAGACGCAAGGATCGCAGACGCAACGTGAGTGCGTCTAGAATCTCGGCTGAAGTGAATACTTTTGTGTTCACGATGTAACTGTTTGCGCGATTCTCGTCTCAGCGGCAACAAATTCAATCATCGACCGACTTCCGCATCATTTATCCTGGGGGCACCGACGCACCCGCGCCCGCCTGCTGTACTCGCCCTTTGAGGCGATACACGTAGCCGATGACCTCGGCCACCGCGTGGTAGTGCTCGGCCGGAATCTCTTCATCTAACTCTACCGCCGCATACAAGGCACGCGCCAACGGAGGGTTTTCTACGATAGGCACATCATGCTCATCCGCAGCCTCACGTAACCTTAGCGCCATGTTGTCTACACCTTTGGCAATCAGCACCGGCGCTTGCATGGTTTCCATCTTGTATTCCAAGGCAACCGCATAATGAGTTGGGTTTGTGATCAATACGTCGGCACGCGGCATTGCTTGAATCATCCGTTGCTGTGCGCGCTCCATACGGATCTTTGCCAGACGTTGTTTGATCTTGGGGTCGCCCTCGGTCTGCTTATGCTCGTCCTTGACCTCTTGCTTGGTCATCATGAGTTTCTTGTAATGCGAATGTCGCTGATACAGGTAGTCGAGTACCGCGACGACAACCATGACCGCAATTGTGCCGCCGCCCAGGCGGATGGCAATTTCCTTGATCCGTTCCAATAGAAATATGGGCTCAATGCCTGGGAACAACTCAAACCCACTGAAAGCGGGCACAAGCAGGAACGCACCCACACAACTTACGGTTCCGAATTTTACCAGCCCTTTCGCAAATTCGACCAGCGCCCGGGGCCCAAGTATCCTTTTCAGTCCATTTATAGGACTGAACGCGTTGAGTTTCGGGACCAACTTAACCGGGGTTACCTTCCATCCCACCTGCGCAATATTGACCGCAATGCCGGTAACAAGAAAAAGCCCGAAGATAGGCGCCAAAAAGAGGATGACGTCCTCGGAGAGAACCGCGAACAGGTATTGAACTCCTGTTGCGCTGACGTCGATCGCGTACAAATTTTCGAGAATCGAAGCGTTCAGTTTCGCAACCTTGTCCATCAGCGTCGGAACTAAAAAGACGACTGCCGCCAATGCTGCGCTCAACGCGGCCAAGCTATTGATTTCCTGCGAAATAACGGCCTGGCCCTGGTCGCGCGCTTGGCTCAGGCGCTTACCGGATGGTTGTTCTGTTTTTGACTCTTTATCTGTATCGTCCGCCATTTATTTCCCTCCGCGGCGCCCAATTAGGGCGCCAGGAATGGCTCCATCGAATCCTGAAAATAGGTCAGGAAAGCTAAAATGATGCTCGCAGTTGCCACCATGAATGTGGCGATTGACAACACGATCTGCACCGGCAAAGCGACAAAAAAGATGGGAAGTTGAGGCACCAACCGGGTCAACAACCCCAATGCCAAATAATAGGCGAACGACATGATCAGGAATGGCGTGGCCATTTGCATCCCCACCTTGAAACTCAATGAAATGTGCCGGGATATTAATTCCGTCACGTCGCCAATGATCGGCGTCGTACCGGGCAGGAACAGCGTATAACTGTCCACCATCGCCTGGATGACGAGATGATGCATGTTGGTGACGAAAAAAACCGTAACGGCCGTCGTCCCCAGAAAGCCTGAAACAAGAGAGCTCTGCGCTTGTGAGATCGCATCATAGGCCATGGCGTTGGCCATGCCCGAAACGAATGAAATGATCGTTCCTGCCGTTTGAACCGATGCGAACACGATCCGGGCGACGGTGCCGAGGATGGCCCCTGCAAGAAATTCCCCGAGAACAAGAGCGACCAACGCAAGGGGACTACCGGGCATCTCGGGAAGCTTGTTCGCCAATAGCGGCGTGAGCAAAAAAGCGACGACCAGCGCGAACAGCAAACGGTGCTGCATCAGAACCTGGGCTGAGCTGAAACCCGGCATGATCAGCAAGATCGTCCCAATTCGGACGAAGATCAGCAGAAACGCAAAAACGTTGACGGCTAAAATTTCGGCAAGCATGGCTGCTAGCCCAGGACAATCATTCGATCAAACAGCGTTTGCGCGAACTCGATGATCGTCGTCATCATAAAGGGCATGAAAAAGATGACCGCGGCAAAGATCATAATGATCTTCGGCACAAACGTGAGTGTCATTTCCTGGATCGAGGTAAGAGTTTGGAAAATGGCAATCGCCAAGCCAACGACCAAACCTGCCGCCATGACGGGCCCACCCGACTTTAAAATGACGAAGAAGGCTTCCTGGCCAATTTCAAGAACGGCTGCCTGGTCCATGATCGCAATGCCACCTCCGTCTAGATCGGTCGCCTAGATCGGCATGCGAATGATTTGCTGATAAGCCGAAATAACCTTGTCGCGAATGGACGTTACCGTGTTCAGGGCCAATTCAGCCTCCGCGACGGCAACAACCACGTCATTAATATCAGCCTGCCCAGCCGCGGCGGCCACGCTCATTTTTTCACTGTTGTGACCCGTAGCGATCGCGTCATGGGCGAATCCCCGCAGCATCGACGCAAAATCTCCACCGCCTTCCGCCGGCGCGGCCGATGTGGCATCGGGCGCACCCTCGCCAACTCGTTTGGCCGCGGCGTTGTAAGCGCTAATTGCGTTGGCAAGTTCAATGGCCATCTCGGTCTCCTGGCTCTGTCGTCATCTGCCGGCCGGAATCCAATACCGGCGGTCCGAACGTTTGATTTCCATTTTCCGTTTTATCTGCCACGCAACACGTCGATGGTCCTTTGGATCATCGACTTCGTGGTTCTGATCACATTGAGGTTGGCTTCGTAGGACCGCTGCGCCTCACGCATGTCCATCACCTCAATCAACGTATTTACGTTGGGGGTCAGGACATATCCGTTTTCGTCTGCCGCAGGATGCTGCGGATCGAAACGGCGCTTAAACTCAGACCGGTCCGTGCGAATGCGATCCGAGCGAACGAGGTCCATTCCGGTTTCACGATCCAGCCTGTTCTTGAAGGTAACCACCTTGCGCCGATACGGTTGTCCGCCCGGTTCTGTCGGCAAGGAGTCGGCGTTCGCAATATTCTCGGAGATGACGCGAAGACGCGTTCCCTGGGCTTTCAACCCGGCCGCCGAGATCTTGAACGTGCTGTATAGGTCATCTGCCATGCGTCGCCCCTATTACGTAGCCCCACCGCTGCGAACCGCAGTGCGAATCATATTCATGTGTTTTTTGTACAGTTCCGTGACCAGACCGTGGTCGATTACCGTCTGATTCATCTTGACCATTTGCTCTTCGAGAACCACGGAGTTGCCATTCGGCGCCGTTTCCAACGGCCGGCGTACGTCAGCTTCCTTGAAGTTGCCCGTCCCCCGCCTGGGGATACCGATATGCATGGGGTTGGTCGTCGAAACACTGATCCGGAACGTCGCGGGCTCGCGGATCTTGCCGTCGAGCTTCAATGCTTTGAGATCGCGGGCGCGATATTCCGGCGTGTCGGCGTTTGCGATGTTCTGCGCCAACACTTTCTGACGTTGGTTCAACCAACCCATTTTTTGACGGATTTTCCCGAACACCGGGACGTTCGTCAGCTCCATCGGCCCATCCACTGGTCGGCACGCTATTTTACGGCGCGACTTTTGTTCTGGTCAGGTCCAAACGGCCTTGGACCCGATCAGCGCGGAGTGTGGAGCAACCGCATTAAAATTCAGTAAAATGCCCGGTTTTCTTGGATTTTTTTACCTCTTAGGAGGACGCCTCAAGGAGTATTTGGGCAAGACGTTCCGGCATATCGACCATCACGTCGTGACCGCAGGGCACCCCGATCACGTACCAATCCGCATCTTTCCGGAGCGCCTCGGCGAAAGCCCAAAAAACCGACATGGAATTCCCTTCGGCAAGAACAAAAATTCTCCTTTTTACACGGTCCCAAGGATCCGTATGGGCGAGGGGCTGCAACATGGTGGCAATCGGGTGTGGACCGACGCGTCTATCGACCCATGCTTTATCTGCCGGGTCGGCAATCGTCCAAATACCGTCGGGCACAGGCAGATACCAGCCTTCTCCCTTCTCCATGGCAATCGCCTTAAGACTGTCTCGGCGTTCCGGCTTTGCCATATCGAGAAGCGACTTGCCGCTCTCGGGCACGTAGGCATCCAGATAAACCAACGATCCAATCTTGTCCGCCAATTGCTCGGCGACGCCGGTAATCACCATGCCGCCATAGCTGTGACCGCACAAAACAGCATCTTCGATCTCTTCGGCCACAAATAAATTGACGATATCGGTAACGTGGGTTTCGAGGTTGACGTCAGGTGACAACAGATGCACCCGGTCGCCGAGCCCGGTCAGCGACGGCGTGAAGACCTCGTGTCCCTGAGCCCGTAAATTTTGCGCGGTTTTGCGGTAGCACCATCCACCGTGCCAAGCGCCATGAACCAGTACGAATGTCGCCATCTTTTTCCCTCCCTACGTATTTAGCTTTTTTGCACTTATTCCTTCGTGCGGCCCCTACGAAATATCTCCATCACCAGCATGTCACGTTGCCGTTTTATGGTGCCGGCGCTTTCACAATCGACAATTCTAACCGGCAACGTCACGTTCCACTTCATAAGAAATTACCCGTCGCATGACTGTGACCGGAAACATCCGTTAACACCGTGCGAAACATTCGTTAACATTGATATTGTTCACTCTGCAGAGAAATCCGCGCGATAAATTGCGGATCCTTTGAGGGAATTGATGCGACGGAAGTTGTATGTTGGGATTGCTGCGGCACTGGCAGCAACGATGTACCTGACTGGACAGGCGTCTGCCGACCATTACGTCGGCAAGATGGTCACCGTCATTAACGGCTTCAGCCGAGGCGGCGGGTCGGATATAACCACACGTACGTTCGTTCGGCATTGGCGCCGTCATCTGACCGGGGTCGCGGGCATGACCGTTCGGAACATTCCCGGACGGGGCGGGGTCAAGGCAACTAATTTTGTCTACAGCGAGGCCAAATCGGACGGGCTGACTGTACTGATGTCTCCATGGGCGCCGGTGGCCTGGGTATTGGGCGCGAAAGGCATACAATTCGATTATGCCCGCATGGAATTCATTGGCGGCGGAGCGACGGCCAGGATCAGCTATATCCGAGCCGGCGCCGGCGTCGCCACGCCAGAGCGTATTGGCAGCGCCAAAAATCTGAGGCTTGCCGGTTCTCACTCGACGGGCAATTTCGATATATTGAACGGTGCCGCATTGCAGCTGATGGGCGTCGACTACATCTACATCCCGGGTTACCAAGCAAGCCCACAGCGATTGGCTGCCCTACAGAGCGGTCAGGCCGATATAGATTTGGCGACAACCACCTTTTACCGCGCTCAGGTAAAGCCCAGCATGATCGACCGCCAAAGGGCAATGCCGCTGTGGTATTTTCCAAGCGTCCGGTCGGACGGCACCGTCGATCACATCCCGGAACTCGATAAGCAGGGCATCTCCAGTTTGGTCGATATCTACCGGCTGGCACATGACGGCAAATATCCGTCCGGTCCCGCCTGGGATGTTGTGAAATGGCTGCAACTCGTGCTCGGCAATTTAGCCATCGCCGTATTCGCACCCCCGGGCACACCTGCCGACGCCATTGCCGAGCTCCGCACAAGCTTTGACGCTACACGGAACGACCCTGCCTATATCAAGGAGGCAGCCGAACAAGGGGCGCTTAGTTTCTCCACCGTCGAAGAGGGCGAAAAGATCGTCAAATCGCTTCCCCACACCGATCCGAACGTCATCCTTTCGCTCCGTAAGATAATTGCCGCCGCCGACGATAGAAAACGGCAATAGCTCGACCGCAATTTATCCCATTACTTGACCGTCTGAAGTTTGAGGCGATCGCGGCCGATACGTGCGGCGGTGGCGCGCCGTGTTTCCGTGATGGCCGACATCCGATCACGCAATCCCGAAACCAAGGCGGGATCGGCGGCGCGAACCGATCCACTGTCGAAAGGCGGCGCCGGATCATATTCGAGCACGAGTTGGATGCGCCGCGCCGCTTCCTCTCCCCACAACCTCGATGCAAGCACGAGACCGAAATCGATGCCCGATGTGACCCCCGCGCCGGTGATCGTATCGCCGTCCTCCACCACCCGATCCTGCACTGGGATAGCGCCCATCAAAGCCAATTGATCGAGCGATGCCCAGTGACAAGTCGCGCGCTTGTCCCGAAGCAAACCTGCCGCGGCGAGCACAAGGGAGCCCGTACACACCGAGGTGACGTAGCGTGCCGCAGGGGCGGCCTCTTGCAGAAAGCTTATCAGGGGCATGTCATCCATTGCCGCCAACTGCCCCGGCCCACCGGGAACAAACAGCACATCCGGCGGCATGTATCCGTCGAACGTCGCCGTCGGCAAGACCGGCATGCCACCCATTGCCTCAACGGGCTCGATCCTATGCCACAGGAGATCGACCTGAGCGTTTGGCGAGGTCGCCAACACCTCATACGGGCCGACGAGATCGAGCGCCGTCAATTTGGGGAACAGCACCATGCCGATCCGTAGTTTATTTTCGTCGTTTGTCATCTCCACCCATCTCCCTGCTCGATACCGGCATTTTCACCGTTCCCGGCTTTTCGCAGATTTGCGGTCTCATGGCCATACCGGTGCGCGGACACAAGCCGCGTCCGTGTCCCGTTGATCATTGACAAAGATCGAAAACGCCGACGAGATGGTCGTAATCGCAAATCCGGCCAACAAGGAAAACGAAACAGGGAGATTACGCCGCATGATCGAGTTGGCGCACGCTTTCGATATCAACATCACGCTCGATCCACCGCAGGAATTCGGCGATATTCCCACCGGCAACCGGCGCATCATCAATATTACCGGCGGGCACGTGAAGGGCCCCAAACTCACGGGCAAAGTGCTGCGGGGCGGCGCGGACTGGCAACTCGTGTGGCGCGATGGGACGGCGTTTCTCGACGCGCGCTATACTATCGAAGCCGAAGACGATGCCCTGATCTATATAGAAAACAAAGGCTTCCGGCACGGGCCGACCGAAGTGCTGAAACGCATCGCTACCGGCGAACCGGTCGATCCGTCCGAATACTACATGCGCACCGCCGCGACCCTTGAAACCGCCGCACCGCAATATGAGTGGATGAACCACACCATCTTCGTCGCCACCGGTGCGCGCCTCAAATCAAGTGTCGAACTCAGCTTCTACGAAGTTCTTTAGGGAGGGACTACCGTGGCAAAAGACGAGAAGATCGGCTTCATCGGCATCGGCAACATGGGCTGGCCCATGGCGAGCAACGTGTTGAAAGGCGGGTTCGAGGTCAACGTGTTCGATGCGAACACCGCCCTCACCCAGAAATTTGCCCAAGAAGTCGGTGGCCGAGCCTGCCCCAACCTCGCCGACCTCGGCGAGCGTAGCGACATGGTGGTCACCATGCTGCCCACCGGCCCCATTGTCACGAACGTCATGCTGGAAATGGAAGACGGCGGTCTCCGCCGGCACCTCAAGGAAGGCACCATCGTCGTCGATATGAGTTCGTCCGAGCCGGTCGGCACGCAGAAGCTTGCCGCCGAACTGGCCAAGGCCGGTGTCACCCTGATCGATGCGCCGGTGTCGGGCGGCACGCCCGGGGCCAAGGCCGGCACCCTCACCCTAATGATCGGCGGTGAGGACGACGACGCCATCGCCAAGATCACCCCGCTCCTCGAAACCATGGGCAAGAACCTGTTCCGCACCGGCCCCGTCGGCAGCGGCCACGCGGTGAAGTCGCTCAACAATTATTGCGCGGCGGCATCCTATGCCGCGGTCGCCGAGTCGCTGATCATCGGCAAGAAGTTCGGTGTCGACCCCAAGACGGTCCTCGACATCATCAACGTCTCGACGGGCCGCAGCCTGACGAGCGAACATGCCTTCCCCGGACAAGTCCTGCCACGCAAGTTCGCCGCCGGATTCTCCCTCGCCCTGCTCACCAAGGACGTGGAGATCTCGGGCGGGCTCGCAGATGCCTGTGGCATCGACGCGCCAGTCAACGCCGCCGTCCGCAAGCTGTTCCACGAAAGCAACGACGATCAGCCGGGGGCCGATTTCACCGCTGCCCTGCAGACTTGGGAAAAGAAGAACGGCGTCGCCCTAAACGACTGACGCCGTTTCCGCCTCGTACTTAAGTTGCCCATGCTTGACTCGAGTGGGCTACCGCCCCACACATTTGCCGCATGAAACCTCTCGATACTGATGTAATCATTGTGGGCGGCGGGCCGTGCGGCCTGATGCTCGCCAACGAGCTTGGCCGGCGCGGCATCCGCGCCATCCTGTTCGATCAGGACGCCTCCACCGCCATCAATCCCCAAGCCAACGCCACTCAGGCGCGGACCATGGAACATTTCCGACGCCTGGGCTTCGTCGACGAGGTGCGCGCACAAGGCCTGCCCGCCGACTACCCCACCGACATCGCCTATTTCACCCGCTACAGCGCTTATGAACTGGCGCGCTTCCAGCTGCCCGCCTCAGGTGAAACCAAGGATTTGATCAAGCAAATGTCAGGGGCATGGAGCGCCGCCGAACTGCCCCACCGCGTCTCGCAGATGTACGTGGAGCGGGTGATGCTCAAGCATGCCGCGAAACTGCCGACCATCGATCTGCGCTATGAACATGAAGTGACCGCGGTTGCCGATCACGGCGATCACGTCTCAGCAACGGCACGGCATAAGGGCCGCGAAACTACCGTAACCGCGTCTTATCTTATCGGGGCCGACGGCGCCCGCAGCGTCGCGCGCCGTCATCTCGGGTTTCAGTACACCGGTGAATCCGGCGTACAGCGGGATTTCATGGGTGGCGACATGCACGCCATCTATATGCGCGCACCGCATCTTTATGACCTCATCAACGGCGAGCGGGCCTGGATGTACTGGTCGTTCAACAAGGACCGCCGGAGCTTTATGGCCGCCGTCGACGGCAAGGACGAGTTCGTCTTCCACACCCAACTGAAGCCGGGCGAGGACAAAGACAAGGTCAGCGAAACCCACGCCCGCGCCATGTTCGCCCAGACCATGGGCTGCGAGGTCGACTTCGACATCATCGCGCGCTCGTCCTGGACCGCGGGGTTCGCCCTGGTCGCCGAACATCTGCAGCACGGGCGCATCTTCATCGGCGGCGACGCGGCGCATCTGTTCACGCCCGCGGGCGGGCTCGGCTACAACACCGCCATCGAGGATGCGGTCAATCTCGGCTGGAAGCTCGCCGCCGTGCTCAACGGCTGGGGCGGACCGGCGTTGCTGGCCAGCTACGAGCCGGAACGCCGCCCCGGCGCCGTGCGCAATACCACCTACGCACGCGGCTTCGCCGATTCCATCGGTCTCTACACCGCCCCGCCGGCGCTGGAAGAGGACGGACCGGCGGGCGACGCCGCCCGCACCGAGGCGGGCGCTTACCTCAACCGCCATACCCGCGCCGAGTTCAACATCCCCGGCATCACCTTCGGCACCCGCTGCGACGGCTCGCCCATCATCGTGTCCGACGGCACCGCGCCGCCCCCCGACGCCGCCAACGACTACGTGCCCACCGCCTGCCCCGGCGGCCGCGCGCCGCACCTGTGGCTGCCGGACGGGGCGTCGCTTTATGACAAATTCGGATTCGAGTTCACGCTACTGCGTCTCGACGGCGCGCCCGAAACGAAGGACCTGGAAGCCGCCGCCGCGTCCCGCAACCTGCCGCTCAGCGTGGTCGACATCCCCGGCGAGGAAGCCCGCGATCTCTATGAGGCTCCCCTCGCCCTAATCCGCCCGGACCAGGTCGTCGCCTGGCGCGGCGACGCTGTACCCCACGACCCTGCGGCGCTGGTGGATACGGTGCGGGGCGGTTAGCGGAGAAACTGCCCCGACGGGCAAAGGCGCAATGCCGTTCCCGCCACATTGACCGGGAGTTTCGGCTGATCGCGAATATCGGTGACGCAGGCGCGCGCGAGTTGGTCGCGGGTCAACCCGAAGGCACCGGTTAAATCGGCACCGCGCAGATTAGCCCCACTCAGGTCAGTATCGATCATCGTCGCCCAACGAAGATCCGCTTCATAAAGATTGGCGCGGCGTAAATCCGCTCGCCGCAGAAATGCCAGCCGCAAATTGGCGAGGCTCAAATCCGCCTTGACGAGAAAGGCGCCGGAGAAATCGGCATACCGTAGGCGCCGATTGGCCAGCTTGGCACCACGCACTTGCTCGAACTGGGCCTCCATCTCTTGTGTTGAACCAAACCCATGCCAATTGCTGCCTTTCTCGGACAGATCGGCTTCAACGGCATTCGGAAACGGATCGAACCCGATAAAGAACCCGGCCTCTGCGACGAAACGCTGCCACACCGGACCGCCATAGTGTACCGGATGTCCAAAATAGGCGCCGAGAAAAAGAAGTACTGCCAAACTCCCTACGGCCAAGGACCGCGCCAACCGCACGAGGTTGCCAGTATCAGTCAACATAGAAATCCATGAATACTCTGGTTGCTCCTCCAACCGTAATGTCGCCCGCGCTCTTGCATAGAACACGAGCGCCAGAAATACCGACAAGGTCAGTAACAGGATATGAAATCCTGAGCCGATCCAGTCCTGGCGCGGGAAATAGCGTCCCCAGAATAAGAATAAAGTGAAGGGGACAAGCCCCCATGCCGCGAGGATAGAAAAGAATACCTTGGCCTGCGAGAAGGCGGGGCGCCGGTACCGCAGCAATTTGAAATGCGCCTGCACGAGACTGTTGAGCATCCAGGGATAGGCCCGTTTGTCCAAGGTAAGCCCATCGGGAAAGACGGCAGGCAGGCAGGCGAACCCTTCCCATAGGCTCTGCAGGTAGAAATGCAGATAAAAGTAGAGCGCCAGCAGGATTACCGGTGCGAACCAATAAAATCCGGCGATGGGTACATTTGTATGAATGATGGGGAGCGGCGTGGTCGCCGAGTTGAGCAATAGGGCCGGGTCGGTAGTGGTTGCTATGGTCAGCCAGGAAAACACGCAGGCCGCAATGACGGCGAGAAATATTCCCCGCGCATGCTTGGAAATCTCCTCGACATACTTGAGGCCGGTCCACTGGGAGAATTGGCTTGGGAGCTTGGCATTCGACAACGATGCGCCGGCAAGTTGCCAGGACTGAAGGCCGGTAACCTTTGAAAGGATGGCATCGTCCAGTCTTGCTTCGCGCAAATCAGCTCCTGTAAAGTCAGCAGACGCAAATTCTAATGTCACAAATTCGTTGCCCTCTTTGTCGCTTTTTTTGATTTCGACCTCGCCCTCAAACGACGACCCTGCGAAATCTGTTTGACGACAATTTGTAGTTTTTAAACGTGCACCTCGAAAATCAGCTTCGAAAAATGTGGCGCCCTGCAGATCCGCATTCCACAACCAGGAGCGTTGAAAATTTGCAAATGATCCATAAACGTTCCGTAGATTTGCGTAATTGAGCGTTGAATCCTTCAGGATCGCTTCCATGAAATTAGCAGATGACAGATTTGCCGAATCGAAATTGCTTTCTGTCAAATCGACATAAGCAAACGTTGCACCTGATAGATCTTTGTTACTCAGATTTGCACGTTTCCCTTGGTCCTTCTTTCCCTCAAGCCATTTTTTGTGGCTCTCTAGAATGTTCTTTAGCCGCTCGCTGGAGATCTTTTTGAGGGGTTGTGCGTTTGCGGCACTGCTTTCGTCGACGCCGCCATACCTTTGGTATCTGTCAGAATTGTCGGTCATAGCTACCTGCCCGTTTGCCCACATAAATTAAACCCCCGCTTGCATCGCAGGACAAGGTTTCGCCGTTGCGCGGAAGCACGGGCCTCGCCCTTCGACAAGCTCAGGGCGAGGCCTTAGACTAGATATCGCCACCAACAAACCCTCATGCCGAGCCTATCGAAGCATGAGGAGCCAATCGAGAATCCCGCCATGCCCTCTCCCCTGTCCCCCGTTCCCCTTCTCGGCAATCTGTTCGCCCGCCTGCCCGAGCGCCTCGCGGAGGAAGAGACCCTCGAGCTTCTCCGCCAATCGGGGGTGCGGATCGAGCGCATCGTCTCCACTGGCCACACGACGCCCGAGGGCGAATGGTACGACCAGGCGGAGGACGAATGGGTAGCCGTCCTTCGGGGCCGGGCCGGACTGCTGTTTGAAGGCGAGGAGGAGCCCCGGGAGGTGGGTCCCGGCGATTGGCTGCTCATCCCCGCCCACACGCGCCACAGGGTCGCCTGGACGGCAGATGACGAACCAACCGTCTGGTTGGTGGTGTTTACGGCACCGGATCGGGAAAGCCGGCCCTAAAAGGCACTGTTTCCGCCGCTTCCAACCCATTCCGCATTGCAAAATCGCGATTTCCGGGCTAAGATTTCGGGAAAATCAAGCTCTTAGCTTATTTTCCGCCGATCCCATCCCCAACGCAGTAGGTCCCCGTGCCCAGCCGTCCTCGCAAAATCAAAAAACTATTGGTGGCCAACCGGTCAGAAATCGCCATCCGCATCATGCGCGCGGCCAACGAAATACGCATCTCCACCGTCGCCATCTATTCCAACGAGGACCGTTTCGCCCTGCACCGCTACAAGGCGGACGAGGGCTACCAAGTCGGCGGCACGGACAAGGGCCCCATCGAGGCCTATCTCGACATCCCGGACATCATCCGCATCGCCAAGGAAGCCCATGTGGATGCCATCCATCCGGGCTATGGCTTTCTGTCTGAAAACCCTGATTTCGCCGACGCCTGCGAAAAGGCGGGCATCATTTTCATCGGCCCGTCGGGCGACACCATGCGGCGCCTCGGCTCCAAGGTCGCGGCGCGGGCACTCGCCACCGAGGCCGGCGTGCCGGTCATGCCGGCGACCAAGCCGCTGCCGGTCAGCGACGAGGCCGAGGTCAAGCGCCAGGCCGCCGAAATCGGATTTCCGGTGATGGTAAAGGCCACCTGGGGCGGCGGCGGCCGCGGCATGCGGGTGGTCGATGGCGACGCCGACCTGATGGAGCACGTCCTCGCCGCCAGCCGCGAAGCACAGGCTGCCTTCGGCAATGGCGAAGTCTATCTCGAGAAACTGGTGCGCAACGCGCGTCACGTCGAGGTCCAGATCATGGGCGACACCTACGGCGAGGTGGTGCATCTGTGGGAACGCGACTGCACCGTGCAGCGCCGTCACCAGAAGGTGATCGAGCGCGCGCCCGCCCCATACCTGGACGACGCCGGGCGCACGGCCCTCTGTGAAGAGGCACTCAAGATCGCCCATGCCGCCAATTACGTGAACGCAGGCACCGTCGAGTTCCTCCAGGATGCGGACACGGGTTCCGTCTACTTCATCGAGGTTAACCCGCGTATCCAGGTCGAGCATACGGTCACCGAATGGGTCACGGGCATCGACCTCATCCAGGCGCAGATCAACGTCGCCCAGGGCGGCCGCATCGGCAACATCTCTTCCGGCGTGCCCAAGCAGGAGGATATTCGCCTGCTGGGCCATGCTATCCAATGCCGGGTGACCACCGAGGACCCGGAAAACAATTTCATTCCCGACTACGGACGCCTCACCGCCTACCGCTCGCCCGCAGGGTTCGGCGTGCGCCTCGATGCCGGCACCGCCTTCCCCGGCGCGCTCATCACTCGTTATTACGATTCGCTCCTGGTCAAGGTCACGACCTGGGCCCCCGATCCCGAAGGCGCGGCACGGCGGATGGACCGGGCGTTGCGCGAGTTTCGCATTCGGGGCGTCACCACCAATTTGCGGTTCCTGGAAAGCGTGATCAATCATCCGCGGTTCCCGGTCGCCGAATACACCACCAACTTCATCGACGAGACGCCGGAACTGTTCCGCTTCCCACGGCGGCGCGACCGCGCCACACGGGTGCTGTCGTTCATCGGCGAGACCATCGTCAACGGCCACCCCGAGGTGAAAGACACCGAATTGCCGGCTTACGCGGCGCAGCCGCATCCGCCGGTTGTCGACGGCGCCACGCCGCCACCGGGCACCAAGCAGCTTCTTACCGAAATGGGCGCCGAGAAGTTCGCCCAGTGGATGCTCGAACAGGACCGGGTGCTGCTCACCGACACCACAATGCGCGATGCGCACCAGTCGCTACTCGCAACACGCATGCGCACCCGCGATTTAGCGGACATAGCGCCCGCCTATGCCACCATGCTGCCGCAGATGTTCTCCATGGAATGCTGGGGCGGCGCGACCTTCGACGTCGCCATGCGCTTCCTGCACGAATGCCCTTGGGATCGGCTTGCCGAATTGCGCGAATGCATGCCCAACGTGCTGTTGCAAATGCTCCTGCGCGCCTCCAACGCCGTCGGCTACACCAACTATCCCGACAACGTGGTGCGCTATTTCGTCAAGCAATCGGCGGAAGCGGGCATCGACCTGTTTCGCGTGTTCGACTCCCTTAACTGGGTCGAGAACATGCGAGTCGCAATGGACGCGGTACTCGAAACCGGCATGTTGTGCGAGGCGTCCATTTGCTACACCGGCGATCTTACCGATCCCAACCGGCCCAAATACGACCTCAAATATTACGTCGACCTCGCCCACGAATTGAAGGCGGCGGGCGCCCATATCCTCGGCATCAAGGACATGGCGGGCCTGTGCAAGCCGGAGGCGGCACGTATCCTGGTCAAGACGCTGAAAGAGGAAACCGGTCTGCCGATCCACTTCCACACCCACGATACCTCGGGGATCTCCGCGGCGAGCGTGCTGGCAGCCGTCGAAGCCGGCACCGACGCAGTGGACGGCGCCCTCGATTCCATGAGCGGCCTCACCTCGCAGCCCAACCTCGGCGCCATCGTCGAAGCGCTGCGCAATGGCCCGCGCGATACCGGCCTCGATCCCCACGCCATGCGGCAGATCTCAACCTACTGGGAGCACGTCCGCCATCTCTACACGGCGTTCGAGGCGGACTTCCGCTCCGGCGCGTCGGAGGTTTACCTCCACGAAATTCCCGGCGGCCAATACACCAACCTGCGTCAACAGGCGCGCTCCATGGGCATCGACCGGCGCTGGCCGGAAGTCGCCCAAGCCTATGCCAAGGTCAACGAGATGTTCGGTGACATCGTCAAGGTGACGCCGTCGTCGAAGGTGGTGGGCGACATGGCGCTGACGATGATCACTGGTCACCTGACGCCGGAAGACGTGATGAACCCGGATAAGGAAATCGCCTTCCCCGCGTCGGTCATCTCGTTCTTCAAAGGCGAACTGGGGCAGCCGCCCGGCGGCTTCCCCGAAGCGCTGCAGAAGAAGGTGCTGGCAGGCAAAAAGCCGATCACCGTGCGGCCGGGGTCGGTGATGGCCGAAACCGACCTGAAGGTTGCCAAGGAAGAGGCCGAGAAGAAAGCCGGCCGACACATCAGCGACAAGGAACTCGCGTCCTATCTGATGTACCCGCAAGTATTCACCGAATACGCTGCCTTCCGCCGCCATTTCAGCGATGTGTCGGTGGTGCCGACGAAGACTTTCTTCTACGGCATGGAGCCGGGCGACGAAATCTCGGTCGAGATCGAGCGCGGCAAAACGCTGATTATTCGCCTGTTGGCTGTGGGCGAACCCGACGATGACGGGAACCGGACCGTATTCTTCGAACTCAACGGCCAGCCGCGTAGCGTCAGCGTCCTCGACCAATCGCTGGAGATCGCGCGGCCTTCCAATCGTCTTGCGGAGGCCGACAACCCCGATCACGTTGGCGCGCCGATGCCCGGCGTGGTATCTGGGATCGTCGTCGAACCCGGTCAGAAAGTACTGCGTGGCGATACGTTGATTTCCATCGAGGCAATGAAAATGGAAACCGCCGTCAAGGCGGAGCGAGACGGCGTCGTCGCCGAAGTGGTCGCCGAGATGGGCATGCAGGTCGGTGCCAAGGACCTGCTGGTCGTTTTCGAAAGCGACTAGGTTGGAGGACGCTTGATGGCAATGCCCGCATTCCGTCCGCCAACCACCCTCCTCCAGGTATTACTGGTCGCCGTGCTCCTGTTCGCTGCCTCTGCCACGGCCAACGAACTCAGTGCCGGACCGGTGCCGCCTTGTGTGTCAGCTCCATCGCCCGACTACGCAGATGTCGGCCAGCCCCTGAATGTCGTCGTTTGGGAGAAAGATGATTTGCCCAACGGCTGGCAACCGCCAACCTGCTCACAATGGACTAATGGCCCGGCAAAGATCCTGTTGGCCGCCGCCGGCCGCTTCCGGGCAACCGGTGGCGCCGAGGAGATCATCCGCAGGCTGGCGGCTATTTCCAGCCTTACGGGGGTCAAATATTGGTCGGACTCGCGTGCTGGTTGGTTCCCCCTATTCGAAGATGCCGCGGCACTCTCGGTACCGGACAAGGCGGCACGGCGAACCGATTTCTCTACCGACGAGTTGCAACCCGGAAAGAGCCTCTATTTCTGGCAGGACGAAGACCACGTCATGAAGGGCGTGATTTTTCAGCTGACCATCCGTGCCCGTGGAAACGACCGGCTCGAGTTTGAAACGGTGAACGCAAGCGGAATGGGCGTTGCCTTCATCGACGTCGTCGATCCCGGTAACCTGCAGCAGCTTTACGTTATCGAACGGGAAGCAGGGGACGTGTGGCGCTATTACAGTATCGCCCGGTTGCGCGATGCGGGTCCGTTACTCGGCGCGTCGAAAGCCTCGTTCAAGAACCGCGCCGCCGCCTACTTCCGGCATATTGCCGGTATCCCGACCGACCGCGATCCGCCCCCCTCGCCTTAATCGTTCAGCATTGCAATCAAGCGCTCGGCGTCGCGGGGAGCGGCACCGCCGATATCGTTGTCGAAATAAACATGCACGTCGTTTCCAGATCGGCGCCAAGCGTTGATCCGTTCTGCCCAAGGCCGCAATCCCCCGTCTCCGTATTCCGATACGTAGGTTTCCATACCGCCATGCAATCGGATGTAAGCGAGCCCGCCCGTGACCCGGTCCCAACGCGGCCAATTCGCCGCGTCGGAAATGACGGTGCCCATGCGATGATTTTCGAGGCCTTCAGCAACTTGATCGCAGAACCATGACTCGTGTCGGAACTCCAAAACGTGACGCGTTTCCGGCCAAACGTTCAGATGTACAAGGAACCCTTTGATAAGAGCATCGTCCCGATGCAATCCCGGCGGCAGTTGCCACAGTACCACCGCCAGCTTTTTCCCGAGCGGTTTCAAATCCTCTTTCATTTGCGCGACACTGGCGGAAACGTCGGCGAGTTTACGGTAGTGGGTAACGGCGCGATGGCCCTTTACTGAAAAAACGAAACCGGCGGGCGTTTCGTCGTGCCAAAGCTGATAGGTTTCGAACCGTTGACGGCGATAAAATGTAGCGTTGACTTCGATTCCGGAAAATCGGGACGCGTAATGGGCAAGCCATTTACGTTGCGGCACCCCGGCATAGAAGTCACGCCGCCATTCGGGGTAGCTCCAGCCACTGGTGCCGATGACAAGGCGTGGCTTCCGGGCCATTCCGTTCAACCTTTGAGGCACACCAGCGGCGCGAGCTTGGCCACCTTGCGAGCAAGTCCCGCCGCCTGGGCGGCGTCGACCACATCGGTGACATCCTTGTAAGCGCCGGGGGCCTCCTCCGCCACGCCGCGCATGGTCGGGCTGCGGATGAGGATGCCGCGTTCGGCAAGCTCATCCACCACTTGGCGGCCACTCCAGCGTTTCTTGGCGGCGTGCCGGCTCATCAGCCTTCCGGCGCCGTGACAGGCCGAGCCGAAGGCGCGGTGCATGCTTTCCTCCGTGCCTGCCAATACATAGGAGGCCGTCCCCATGCTGCCGCCAATCAGCACCGGCTGACCCGACGTGCGGAACGCGTCGGGGAGGTCCGGGTGACCAGGACCGAAGGCGCGGGTCGCGCCCTTGCGGTGGACGAACAAGTGACGTTCCACGCCGTCGACAATATGACGCTCTTCCTTGCAGGTATTGTGGGAGACGTCATATAGCAGATCGAGAGATGCCTTCGGGATGACTCTGGCGAGCACCTGGCGCACGAGGTGGGTGATGATCTGCCGGTTGGCGAGGGCGCAGTTAATGGCGGCCCGCATTGCCCCAAGATATCGGCGGCCGACTTCCGAACGCAGCGGCGCGCAGGCCAATTCCCGGTCCGGCAGATGGATGCCGAAACTTTCCGCCGCCACCGCCATTTCGCGCAAAAACTCCGTACCGATCTGATGGCCCAATCCCCGGGACCCGCAATGAATGGAAACGATCGCATTGCCGTCCGCTAGTTTGAATGCCGCCGCCAATTCGGGATCGAATATTTCCACTACCTCCTGCACTTCGAGATAGTGATTGCCGGACCCTAGGGTCCCCATCTCGCGGAGCTGGCGCTTTTTAGCCTGATCCGAAACCTGTTCCGGCTCGGCCCCGGACATACAGCCACCTTCCTCGATATGAGCGAGGTCGGTTTCTGTCCCATAGCCTTCCTTCACTGCCCAGCGTGCGCCGCCCGTAAGCATGGCATCCATTTCAAGCGCAGAAAGGCGAATTTCGCCTCGGCTGCCGACGCCGGCTGGCACCGTCGCCAGAAGGTCGTCAGCGAGTTCCTTTTGAACACCACGGACGTCATCCGCCGTCAGACCCGTCACCAGGGCGCGAACGCCGCAGGAGATATCGAAGCCAACACCGCCGGCCGAGACGATGCCACCGAGGTCGGGATCGAACGCCGCAACACCCCCAATGGGAAATCCATACCCCCAATGCGCGTCGGGCATGGCATAGGACGCTCCGACGATACCGGGTAGCGCGGCGACATTCTCCGCCTGCTCATAGACCTTGTCGTCCATATCCCGGATCAGCGCCTCGCTGGCATAGATGATCGCCGGTACGGGATGTTCCGCGTCCGGCTCGATCCGCCAGGTGTACTCGTCGATTTTGGTTAGTTGTCTTGGGTCCATCTTTCCTCCCCGAGACCCGGTCGTTCAGTCGAGGGCTAAACGTCGATGATGCATTGCGCCACCCAATCGCCGTTATCGTTCCGATAGACGGCAAGCTCCGTAAACGTTGCCCCTTTCACTTCGACGATGGGGTCGTGGCGCTCGACATCCACCGCTTCGCCCGCCGCGGTGGCAGTCAGCCGCGAGCCCTCGATATGCACATCGAATTCCCCAAACAATAGTCCCCGCACGGACATCTCGAGAACGAGCGCATTGATCCAATCGTAAAAAAGGATCTCGTCGTCGTCGGCTCGGCACGAAATCTTCACGGTCTCCCGCGTCTTGATCCGTTCGAGATCTGTGATCGCCGAGGTCATTGCCATGGCGGCGGTTTCAAAAGCCGCGTCTTTCGTCGGACCTAATCCCCGGATACCGATATCGGCGCCATGAGAGAAATGTTCCCAGCGTCCCTCTGGTTTTTCATTCGATAGGTTTTCCGGTGTCGCAGCCATTCCCGGTTTTCCGCCAAAAGCCCAAAAACAACCATGACATGGGTCAATCCATCGGCAAACAATTACAGGTAAGAAATACTTGCCTTGCTCTCGATCAAGGATTGGTATTCCCTATATCCTGTACGGAGCATTGGCCGGTTGCCCATTGTCCGCCTTTAAGGTCGGCCGATCGGTAGCCGCGGACTGGCGCCAACGCCAAAGGTGCGGATTTGCCCAAATATCAAAATTGGATCATTGTCCTTTTTCTGCTGCTGCTGTTCGGGTTGATCTATTCCGTGGGGAAGGTCACGCCGACGGAACGGACGACGGCAGAAATTCCCTATTCCGCATTTAAATCGCTTGTTGCCGAACGCCGCGTCGATACGGTGACGATCAGCGGTGACAAGATCGAAGGACGCTTCGCTGAACCAACCTCCGTCGAGGGAATTGGCAGCCCATTACAGGGTTTCAGCACCCGTGTTCCCGCATTCGGCGACGATACCCTTTTGCCATCCTTGGAAAAGGCGAAAGTCAAAGTGACTGTGGAGGCCGCCGATGACGGTTTGTTCGGTGGCAGTGGCTGGATCTGGCCATGGATCATCCTGCTCGCCGTTTATATTTGGTTCTGGCGGCGCATGTTCGGCAACGTTGCCGGTGGATTAGGACGCGGCGGCGCTCTCGACAAGTTCCTGCGCACACCAGGCGGCGATGCGAAAAAGGAAACACCGGACGTTAACTTCGACGACGTCGCAGGCCAGGAGAATGCCAAACGCGAGGTCGCCGAGCTGGTCGATTATCTGCGGCACGCCGATCAATACCGCCGGGTTGGGGCCGAAGTGCCCAAGGGGGTGTTGCTTATGGGCCCGCCAGGAACCGGCAAGACCCTCTTGGCGAAAGCCCTCGCCGGGGAAGCGGGCGTTCCGTTTTTCTCCATTTCGGCGTCGGAATTCATCGAAGTGTTTGTCGGTGTCGGCGCTTCGCGCGTGCGTAATCTTTTCGCCGACGCGAAGAAGGCTGCACCCGCAATCATCTTCATCGATGAACTGGACAGCGTCGGACGTGTGCGCGGCACCGGCCTCGGCGGCGGCAATGACGAACGTGAGCAGACCCTCAACCAAATCCTCGCCGAACTCGACGGCTTTACGGGCCGGGAGGCGGTCGTTGTCCTCGCCGCAACCAACCGTCCGGATGTGCTCGATCCTGCCCTGTTGCGACCCGGCCGTTTCGATCGCCACATCACCCTCGACCTTCCCGACAGGAAAGCGCGGGTCGACATCCTGAAAGTCCATGCCCGCGATGTCCCCCTCGCCGCCGATGTCGATCTCGATGTGATCGCCCGCGGGACGCCGGGGTTCTCGGGCGCGGATCTGAAAAACCTCGTCAACGAGGCAGCGATGATGGCCGCCCGGGAAAAAGCTGATCACGTGACCGCGCGCCATTTCGAGGAGATGCGCGAACGGGTCCTGCTCGGCGCCGTCCGGACACTTGCCATAGGTCCCAAGGACAAGCGGCGCCTCGCCGTTCACGAAGCCGGGCATACGACCGTTGCCTATTTCCTCCCCGAGGCCGACCCGCTTTTCAAGGTCACCATCATTCCCCGAGGGCGCGCCCTTGGCGGCACTCAACAATTGCCTCAGGAAGAACGCTACATCATGCACGAAGCCTTTCTCCGCGACAGGCTCGCGGTGATCCTCGCAGGACGGGCCGCGGAAAAAACCGTGTATGGCAATGTCAGTTCCGGGGCCGACGACGACATTCACCAAGCCACGTCCCTGGCGCGTATGATGGTATCCCGTTGGGGCATGTCCGAAACAGTCGGTCCGATGGATGCACGGGAAAGCGAGGAACACCCTTTCCTGGGACGGGAAATCGCCCAGCCGCGTAAAACAAGCGAAGCAACGGCGCATGCCGTCGATGAGGCCGTGCGGAATCTGCTGAACGAAGCCGATAAACGTGCCGCCGACACCATCGCGAAGAACCGGGACCGGTTTGACAGGCTTGTCGACAAACTCGAAGAGCATGAATCCCTCGACCGCGAAGACATCGACGGCATCCTGGGATTGCCTGCAGAGGTCAAGCAGGACAATCAAGAACCGCCGCTCGCCGCCGGCAGCTGACACTCCTAAGAACGCACAATGTTGACCGCCGTCAATTCGGGACCGGCGGAAGCCGGCCTATGGTGACACAAAGTCTGGGAGGACAGCCGGAATGAAACACCTGACACGCGAGCAAGTCGAAGCCATCGTTGGTCATGATCGTTTGGATGACCAGATGATCGCCGAGATCATCGAAACAGGCGCCAGCGAAGCGAATCTCGTAGAGGCCTATAACCGGACCGTCCGCGGCGCTATTGTCGGGAAGGAAAGCGGCCACCCCGAGAACGCTCTCGTATCGGCCCTTTGTGATCTCCTATCGCAGCTCGCGCTGCAAGACCCGTACAATCGGTCCTAGAGCAGCAACCCCGTCCCGCCATTTCAAGGTTTGGGGCGCCCGAATAGCACCGAATTAAGCCGATTTTAAGCTTGTTGCCGCACCCTCGCCGGGCACACAGCGGAGGGGAATGTTGTGGCCGATATTGAGCTTAAAGAGCAGATCGACGGCATATTGGCCATGATCGCAGCCTCGGAAAAAGCCATCCGCGAGGGTGCCTCGGTGGACCTTAAGCCATTGGATCAAAAAGTGGCCAATCTTTACGAATCCATTGCCTCGATGCGGCGCCACCGGGGCGATATGGCCCGCGAGGACCTAATCTCATCCTTGGATTCCATCCTCGACCGCCTCGATACCCTTGAGCAGCAAGTTAGCGAAGCTCACACCGCCCGGA
Source organism: uncultured Rhodospirillales bacterium (assembly GCA_913055735.1). GTDB lineage: Bacteria > Pseudomonadota > Alphaproteobacteria > Rhodospirillales > UBA2165 > CAJXKD01. Next base: position 165,215 of record CAJXKD010000002.1, on the reverse strand, counting down.
CGGACGCAAAGACGACCAACGACAAGTGATATTCGCCAACCGCGTATGACACACCAGGTTCTGGCCAAGTTCTGGAATTGACATGGAAATCTCGATCGCCGCCTATTTGAAGTTTGTCGTAGCCCTGGTTTTCGTGCTTGGCCTCATCGGCCTATTTGCGGTTCTGGCAAAGAAGCTCGGCCTCGGGCACCGAGGCCCCGTCATGCGGGGAAGTTCCAAACGGCTCGAAATCCTGGAGGCGCTGCCATTGGACGCCAAGCGGCGCCTTTTGTTGATCCGCCGCGACGACCGTCAGCATTTGATCCTCCTGGGCGCCGACAGCGAGGAGATTGTGGAAGCCGGGATCACCAATCCACCGAACAACACCGATGATACGGGCCGGGTTACCCAACTTCGGCTACCACCCGCACAGGCCCAATCGTGACACCACGCGCATCACGAAAAATGAACAGGAACTGGCGGCCGCACGGGGCAGTGCTCCTTTGCCTATCGGCCGTGCTGATCGGATTGGCCACGCCCGCATTCGCGCAGAGCCTGTCGGTGGACCTTGGCGACGGCCCCACCTCCACAGGCCGGATCGTTCAGCTATTTCTGCTGATCACCGTCCTGAGCTTGGCTCCCTCTATCCTCGTGATGGTGACGTCATTCACCCGTATCGTTGTGGTTCTGTCTTTCTTGCGGACGGCAATGGGCACGCAAACCACGCCCCCCAATCAGGTCATCGTGAGTTTGGCCTTGTTTCTGACACTATTTGTTATGATGCCAACCCTGGAGCAGTCCTGGAATGAGGGCATCAGCCCGCTGATCGACGGAGAGATTCAAGAAGAAGAGGCCTTCGAGAAGGCCGCGGCCCCGGTTCAAACGTTTATGCTCAAGCACGTCCGTGAGCAGGACCTTCAGCTGTTCATGGATGTCGGCAAAATCGAGGCTGTTCCCTCGCCCGAGGCGATCCCCATCCGGGTCCTGATCCCAGCATTCATGATCAGCGAGCTACGCCGTGCCTTTGAAATGGGGTTCCTGGTTTTCGTCCCCTTCCTGATCATCGACATGGTCGTCGCGTCCGTTCTGATGTCGATGGGCATGATGATGCTGCCGCCCATCATCATCGCGTTGCCGTTCAAGATCATCTTTTTCGTCCTGGTGGACGGATGGTATCTCGTGATCGGCAGCCTGATACAAAGCTTCAATTCGGGGTGAATTCCCCGCCGGGATATTCAGAGGTTCGCGGTTTCGCGAATGAAGTTCGGAAGAGCAAATGCCGCGCTGTGGACCTCGGGCGTATAATACCGGCAGTTCAATCCGGCGGCCTTATAACGCGTCTTCAGGGTTTCAACCGGCACCGTAAGGTTGGCGCTATTCTCAGTGGCAAATCCGAGAGCCATATACCCACCGATATAGGTCGGTACGACCGCGAGGTAGAACCGGGCATCGCTGAATACCCCACCGAGGCGATGGCTGACCCGCGAAAGCTCATCCCGCTGAAAGAATGGCACACCGCTCTGGGTCACCAAAATGCCGCCATCGGTTAGACACCGGCGGCAATCGCCGTAGAACTCTTCGGTAAACAGAACCTCGCCGGGACCGACCGGATCCGTGGAATCGACGATAATCACATCGAACCGCTCGTCGGTTTCCTTAACGAACGCACAGCCGTCGGCGATGACCAGGTCCATGCGCGGATCGTCGAAAGCCCCCGCGCTCAGCGACGGCAGATGCTCACGGCTGACATCGACGACGCTCGCATCGATCTCGACCATTTTGGCGTGCTCGACAGACTTGTGCCGCAGCACCTCGCGCAGCGTGCCGCCATCACCGCCCCCGATAATCAACACGCGCCGCGCCGCGCCATGGGCGAGGATTGGCACGTGAGCAATCATTTCGTGGTAAACGTATTCGTCCCCTTCGGTGGTCTGAATGACGCCATCCAACGCCATCACCCGTCCGAAATAGGGCGTTTCGAAGATGACTAGGTCCTGGAGGTCCGTCTGGTCGCGGTAGATCACCCGATCGACTTTGAACCGCTGCATGTATCCTTGATCGCTCAACTCGGTGTAGAGCACCTCGTCGAACCAATTCAACGGATCACACCCCGCCGCTGCTCATCGACCAGAATTTCCTTGGGCTGGAACGCTTTCTCGAAAACCGGAATGGATTTCTCCGGCTCGCATCCGCCGCACATAAACACGTCGAGCGCGGCAAATCCACGCTCGGGCCAGGTGTGAATGCTGATGTGGGATTCAGCGAGAACCAAGACACCCGAAATCCCGCCATTCTCGGTGAACTTCTTGAGATGGATGTGCAATATCGTTGCACCGGCGATTTCGGCAGCTTCGGTCAGCGCCTTTTCGATCAGCGCTTGATCGTCCAAATTCGTGGCACCCCACAAATCGATCAAAAGGTGCGTACCGGCAAACTTCTGGCCATCACGTTCAACAAAATAATCCGTAACGTTCTCACCAAGTTCGGTATGCGAGGACGAAAAGCCCGACGCCACAGAGGTTTCAACCTCAGGTGCGTCATAGGCCGTGGCTAGATCAATCCTGCCAAAAGAATCCGAGGCCATTCCGGTTTCCCTTTCGACGGTCGTTTCGGGGGGTTGAGGGCGCGTTGTTTGAAACATTCTGGGCTCGAACGCAAGACAAAATCTGCCCCTCCCGGTCGATGCCCCTCGGCCGCCTCGCGGCCGCCGAGGGGGGACCCTACCCGAAATATGGATTTCAATTCAACTGGCTAAGTTGCCCCGCCTTGAGGCGCTCCCGGTAGGAAGCCATGAACTTCCCGAAATTGCTGACCTGCTCGACCCGCCCGGCGACCGTCCGGTAGTCGATCAGGCCGATACTGGCTGGGCTGGAGATGAGATCGAAGGCGTCCTTGAATTCGCTGCCCCTCATGGCCGCTCCGAAATCCGATCGGATGCGCGCCATCCCCCGCTCGTTCCCGCTGAGGGTCATGGCCACGGCATAATTGAGGACGTAGTGGGCCTGCTCCTCGCTCAGCGGCTTACCTGCAACCGCGCCGCTGGCACGAACGAGGCGGCGCAAGACCTTCGCCGCATTGGGCCAGTCCTGCTTTTGCCAAAACACTTCGACGCGAAGCAAATCCGCCTTCTCGCTCTCATCATTTTCGAGATGGGCCAGCGCCTGGGTATGCAGCCCTTGATCCACCAAAGCGCGGGCCATAAGAATCCGGCGTTGGTCGACGAGCTCCGGGGGAAGGTTGTCGCCATCGGACAGCCTTAACGCCTCGACGGCCAGGGCAGGCTGTCTGTTCACTATCTGGAGGGTGGCCAATCTCGCACCAACGCGTGCCTTTTCCACCCCTTGCAGCCTGAACTGGACCTGTTGCTTCAGTAGATCCGCCGCCCGGTCTAACAGATCGACCGCCGCCAGCCGATCGGCGAGCTTGCGGATCATTTCGTCCCCTTGCTCGCCTGGCGGCATGAGGTTGTTGAATTCGTCAAAAAGGGCAATAGCCTGCACCGGCGGCATCACATCCGCCGAATCATTTAAATAGAGATCCGTATAGGCACCGGCCATTTCAGCCGGAACCTGAGATTCCTCGGCCATGTCTTTGAAATTGTCGATAGCGGTCTGCAATGTACGGAGACCGCTGCGATAGTCATCGGCATCAAGATACAGTCGACCAAGTTTCCTCAGGAGATTGAATTCGAAGGCGTCCCCGCGCCACGTGTATCGAAGTCCCTCGAGAACCTCCGCCGCATCTTTCATATCCAACTTCTTAAGCTGGACGAGTGTATCGGTCTTCAACAGGACGGCCTTGGCCACACTCGGGCGGTGTTCGCCGTGGCTGGCCGCTTCCCACGCCGCAAGAGCGCCGGCAAAATCACCTGCGAGTTGTTTAAGCTGCCCCTCAAGCACGGCCAGTTGGTCAATTTGCGTCGGCGATAAGTTTTCTTTGGCCAAAATCTCGAGATACTTGGACCCCTCGTTGATATCGCCAAGCGCGATTGCCGCGCGCGTAAGCAAGACGCCCAGCGGAAACGCGAGAGCTTGCGGATAGGGCCGGAATACCCCACTGTGTTGGGCGAGTATGGGAGCGGCCTCTCCCATCCGGCCGGTCTCCGCCAAAACAGCTGCACGCCAGAATTCGGCCTCGTCGACCCCGTTGAGGGCGGGAAGCGCCAGGTCCTTTTCGGCATCGTCATATCTAGCAACGAGGTAGTTCGCCGCGCCGCGCAGGAATCGATACAGCGGGACCTGCTCGGCATTGCGATCTTCCGCCATAATCGTGTCGAGGACCCCCAACGCTTCATATCCGAAATTGCTGGCTATAAAGAAAGTCGCCAGATCGTAACGGCCCGCTTGTCTATCGGCCTCCCCACCATAAGCCGCTCTGCTCAACAGTTCGTTCTTGGTTTCCCGGAATTTGCTAAGACCTTCGTGCCGCGCCTTACGCCAAATCGTCGGTGGAACAACCCTCGATACGGTCTGTACGGATCCTAATTTCGGTTCGACAATCTCCTCGGGCGGCGCCGCAAGCGGCGACATCAATAAACGGCCAATCGCCGAAATCTCGACGCCCTGCTCGGCTGAACGGACACGAACGTCATCGCTGCGCGGGCGAAGAACGATTCCCTGGGTCGTCGGCAGAATGGTAAGCTGCGGGTACTGATAGGGCGATTGGATGCCGCGCCCCAACTCGGCGACCGGCACAACGATCAGATTGTCCCCGACCTCCGGATCGGTCACGGCCAGCGGGCCAGCCGCCTCTTCAATCGGAATAAAGATGCGTGGACCTCCCGTCGAATCCGGCTGCGGCCGGACGTCGATCGCGGCGGCGGAGCCCTGAGGCTGCTGCGCGAAATCCAAAACCCAGGAAAGCCCATCTCGGCGAACGGTCGCATTCGTGCCCACCGATGTTGCAAACCTTAGGACCAGGCCACGCTTGCTCGGAATCCTATCGACGGCCCAAATAACCGGCGCGCCAGCAGCAGCAAGCGCCGTGGTATCCAATGCTTGATCTCTGTCGAAAACAACCCAGACATAGTCCCCCCGCCGGAATACGGCAGCCGCGGCGGGTTCCGTCCAATCGACCCGCAGGGTCACCGCGCCTACGCCGAACGTTCCCGCAGCGGGACGCGCGCGCCGGGCCGGAACGGCATCGGGGGACGGGCTTGCCGTGGCTGCTGCCTTGGACGCATCCTGCTTGTCCGCCTGGCTCATTCCTTGATCGGATTCCGACGTGCCGTCCTGCGCAACCGCTTCGGGTGCGTCGCCATCCGTTTTCGGCGCTTCATCTTTCTTTGGAGGCTCGTCGGGCGAGGTTCTCGGCACCAATGCCAAAGGCTTAGGTGCCTGCTCAGGCACCTCTGAATTCGCCATAGGCGCCGGTTCTTCCGAGACGGCCGGAGGCTGATCTTCCGATATCTGCGCAACATCCTTCGCCTGCTCGGCGGATTTCTCTGGCGGCGGCGCTCTCTCGACCTGAGCGTCAGGCTTGGCCACGGTGGACTGCGGCGGCTGCTTTTCGCGCGGTACCAATTTTACGGGTGGCGCCTGCGCAACGGCCGGTTCCGGCCGCAGAACATCAATCACGACTTTCGAGCCGTTGCGGAAATGCCGAACTTTAGACCCCGCCGTCACCTCCAGATCGACCATCGTTTCGGTACCGTCGACGCGGCTGGACGACTTCCGAACGTTCTTTAAGCCCCGGGCAATCGACGCAGCCCCGACATCTGCGGATCGGTCGAAGCGGATCGTGACCTCCGCTCCATTTTGTTCGACGGCGTAAGGAACACGCTCGGGCCAATCAAAAACCACCCTGCCGAACGTCGGATGTTCACCGGTGCGGACATTGATGGCCTGCCCGGCTCGCTGAACAGGCGCGGGCGACGGTGTAGTGCCTGCGTCGGCAACAGTCGTCGCATCGTCGATAAGATCTACGATAACCGCCCGCCCCAAGGGAAAGGCGCGGAGGCCGAAAGCCCGCGTTAAAGGAAACGTGACTGTCCGTCGGTCGTCCGAAATAGCCGGCTGACCGACGTAGCGGCGGAATGAACGGGGAATGGCGGAGAAATCCGCCTCTACATCCCGTTGAAAGCGGACGACCAAGTCCGATCCGGATATCCGGGCGGTAAAAGGAACGGGCGCCGGCCAGTTAAAGACAATCCGCCCGTAGCCCTCATGCGGGCTGGCCCTGACGAGGACATCGTCTGCAAAAGCTACGGAAGGGACTGCAGCCGTAATCGACAACGCCACGGCAATGGCGCCGAGGCCGGTGAGGAAATGGCGATGCCGGGGGCGCCGCATGACCAACTAATCAAAGCTAGCCAGCAATGCGTCGACCTCATCCTGTTTAATCGCGTCGTCCGGCATCTGTGGCCCCTCGAGCAACTCGTCGTCCGACATTGCTTTATTCTTCTTTTCCCCATTTGCCGGGGTTTTACGGCCAGGCTCTGACGGCATATCGCCGAAGGCTTCCAACAATGCGTCGACCTTCTGCTCGATGTGATGTAGCGCCTTCACAACTTTACCGATGCGCTGGCCCGTAATGTCCTGAAATCCGCAGGCCTGATAAATCCTAACGGTCTCGCCACCCAATTTCTCCTCGATGTCCCCACCGGCGGCGACAGCGATCTCGTCGATCGCTTCGGTTGCCCCCATGATTTCATGGGTCGCATTTTCGGTCGCTTGGATGATCGCATCGAGCTCGTCGGAGGCCGACGGCAACAAATCCGTTTTTACATCGTCCGGACGCAGCGCTGAAATTTCGGATTTCGCCGCTTCGATGTATTTCGCGAGTGCTTGCAGTTCGCTGTGGAGATTTTGATCGTGTGCAGCAGCATCTTGCAATGCCGAGTGAATAGAGTCGGCGACAAACTCGGCGAGCGCGGTCAGCCCAATTTTGTCGCCATGTTTCTTATGAAAGGCGCGAAGGCGCTCCGCAAGATTGGAACGTTCTTGGGCAGGTGACATCGAAGCGGACCTTTTCCGTCACCTCAGAATTCTCCGAGGACGCTTTCCATTTTCGATTTCAACGTTTCGGCATTGAACGGTTTCACGATGTAGTTGGAAACCCCCGCCTCTTTCGCCGCGATAACGTTTTCAGACTTACTTTCCGCCGTGATCATAATGAACGGCACATGCTTCAAATTCTCGTCACCGCGGACCTCACGGAGCAGCTGGATACCCGTCATCGGTTCCATGTTCCAATCGGAGATCACGAGGCCGAATTTCTCCTGGCGCAACAAATTAAGTGCCTCGGCACCATCAGAGGCCTCCATAACGTTGTTGAAATCAAGTTGTTTCAACAAGTTACGCATGATTCTCAACATGGTCTTGTAATCGTCCACGATAAGAACATTCATGTTCTTGTCGACTGCCATAGTTCACTCCACCGTTAATACCGGGCCCTCAAGCAAACCCAGCAAATCTGCACTTCTTCCTGTAAATGGGGATAGTCCGGGCAGTTGCAACCCTCCCGGAAACCCTTATCCACCGGGCTCTGTGCCAGCCTCGGGGAGGCGCCGGAGGCGGGCCAGCTCGACGGTTACCTCCTTGGCCTTTTCCGGGTTCATTTGGGCCATAACAGGGGCCAATTTCCGCTCTTTCATCCGCTCGGCCACCAGCAGCAGGGTATCGAGGTCCAATTCCTCGAAAATCCGGGCGGCATCCTTGGGTTTCATATTCTCATAGATGCGGACAAGGCTCGCGACTTTGGCATCCTGCTGATCATCGTGGGTTTTGACCAATTTCTGGATGGTGCCCTCCAGGATACGCATCTCCTCGATCTTCTTGTTGATGCGGTCTTCGGCCGCTTGCAGCATGCCTTCGCGGGCGTCGAGTTCTTCCTGCCGCGCATCAAGTGTCGCCCGACGTTCAGCCAACTGCTGCAACGTGTTGATCTCTGACTCCGAAAGAAGTGTTGGATCGTTGGCCGGGTCGACAGCATCCATAGCCGCTCCTTCAGCCGCAGGCGGCGGCGGGGGTGGCGCGGGATCTGGTGTCGGCACGGAGGGCGGCATATCCCCCAGTGCCGGGGGCAAATCTTCGGGGGGCAATGGCGGCGGCGCCTGCGCGATGGCCTGGCTTACGCTTAACGTTTGGCTTTTGCCGTCCTGATCGACCACGCCGACGATATTGCCGACCTTGATGCTCAACATGAGCACCGCCGCGAAGATGGTAATGGGTAGTATTCGCACCCGGGTGAAAATCTTAGACATGGACTCCTCGGAGACCCTTCCGTGCCTATCTGGCGGCCCGTAGAGCCCGCATCAGCGTCTCTTCGGGGGTTGCATCGCTGGCAACCGGCGCCTCATCGACGAGCCCGCCGACGTCCCTTCTCTCGATCACCGGAGATTGTTCCGCCGCGGCATGACCGGCCCGAGCCTGTTTGCCACGCCGCGCATTGCGGATGGAATTCTCCAACTGGTCGGCCGTCGCTTCACCACGCTCTAAGAGGTACTGCAGGTCTTCCCGCAGGTCCAACGCTTCGGAGATACAGGTTTGCATGGACTGAACTGCCTCGTCCGCGGTCGTTTTCAGTTTATGGACGCTGGTTTCAGCCCGTTGAGTCGCGTGGTTAAAGGATACCGCCAGCCGTTCGAGTTGCGCCTTATCCTTGCGCAGCTCCGTCAGACGCCGGTTCAACACGAATGCATAGACGATCGTACATGCGAGCAATGCGGCGACGACGATTTCGACAACCAGCGACATATCTACCCCACATCCCTTCTGGTCGAAGACTTGGCGACGATCTTGACGGCCATCGAGTCTCCTCGTCTTCCCATGCGGCCAGTAAACATGGGAATGTCGCCGCACCGGACCTCAATCACGGAATCAGGGCCGGCGTGAAGAAGAATTTGGGAACCGACCTCAAGATTAAAGATATCCCGAAGATTCATGGTCTGCTGATCAAGCACTGCCGTCAGATCGATATCCGTCTTCCACAACTCCTCGGCCAAGTGGGTTTCCCAGATGGAGTCCCGACCGAATTTCTCGCCCATGAACATCTGAAGCAGAAGTTCCCGGACAGGTTCGAGCGTCGCATACGGGATCAGGAGTTCGAGGCGGCCGCCGCGATCCTCCATATCGATGCGCAACTTGGCCACAATCGCCGCATTCGACGGCCGCGAAATGGTCGCAAAGCGGGGGTTCGTTTCGAGACGTTCAAAGCGGAACGTAACAGGGCTCAAGGGATCGAAGGCCGCGCTCAAATCTGCCAGCACGACTTGCACCATGCGCTCGACCAAATTGCGCTCAATGGTCGTATAGGGCCGACCTTCAATGCGCATGGCCGCCGTTCCCCGGCGTCCGCCGAGGAGCACGTCAACGGTGGAATAGATAAGTGAACTGTCGACGGTCAGAAGGCCGAAGTTATCCCATTCCTCGGCCTTAAAAACGGCCAACATGGCCGGCAGTGGAATGGAATTGAGATAGTCCCCGAACCGCAGACTGGCGATGTTGTCGAGAGAGACTTCAACGTTGTCGGATGTAAAATTACGCAGCGACGTCGACATCATACGCACGAGACGGTCGAAGACCACCTCGAGCATGGGCAAACGTTCATAGGATACGAGGGCGCTGTTGAGGATCGCCTGGATACCCGACCGTTCACCCAAATCCTCCTGTTCATCATCGAACCCAAGGAGGCTGTCAATTTCATCCTGGTTAAGAACGCGCGTCGTTTCGCGGCCGCCGACACTGCTGACAACTTCTGTTGCACCGCCGCCGTCCTCACCGCCTTCACCACCGACCATGGCCTCCCATTCGGCGGCAAGATCGTCCTGCTCGTCGCCGTCACCACCGCCGCCACCGCCGGCATCGCCCGCCATTTGGGCTTCCCATTCGGCAGCAAGCGCATCCTGGTCGAGGTCTTCATCGCCCGGAGGCACAGTCATCCCTAGCTTTCCCTCGTTTTTAGGCCCGATATCTGATCACTGGACCAGCATTTCTTTAAACAAAACGGCATTGATCTTGGTCGGATGCACAGCGACATTCACGCGTGCCAGCAACTCTTCGCGCAGTCGGTACATGCCAGCCGATCCCTTGAGATCCTCTATTCTCAGTTCCCGGAGATAGACCTGGAAGTTGTCGATAATGCGCGGCATCACCTCTTCGACCCGGACGACATCTTCCGCGCTCTGCAGTTCCAGGCTTATATTAATCTTCAGGATCGTTGCCTTCCGGCCTCCCGTGTTCAGATTCACCAGCATTTCGGGCAACGGATAGAAGACAACTGGGCCTGTCGGCTCGCCCGCTCCCTCGCCTTCCTCGGTGGTCGCTTCCTCGCCGCTCGAAGAATCCAACAATCCGGTGAAATAAGCTGCAGCGGCCGCACCCAACAGAAGCAACAGGACAAGTCCGATAATCAGGAGGAGCCTTTTCTTCCCTCCACCCGATTTCTCTTCCGAGCCTTCTTCCTCGGCGCCCTCTTCGGTTTCAGCTCCCGCTTCTTCCGCTTGTTCGCCTGCTTCGAGATCTTCGTCTGCCATGGAATTCAGCGCTTCGTTCAACTTCGAAGAACCGCAGGATGGCGGTCCGCCAAGAGGCCGAAGAATAGGATTCCAACGTTAAGAACAGGTTGAAAGCAGGCACTTTTTGCCCTCGACAAGGGTTTGCAACTGGACGCCAAGCCGCCTCGGAAAACGCGGCAAATATTGCCGCTTTCACCCTAATTTCTTCCTAAATGGCCCGAGAAACCTCCCACCCATCTCCCACAACACATTGAAATAACACGATTTTCCGTATTGGCACGGTCCGTGCTCCTAATTCGGCAAGTCGCCTTCGGGCGGCACGACAAAAGGAACGGGAAAAATGGAAACGTCATCGTATATCGCGTTGTCGCGCCAAGGGGCGCTGCGCCGCGAAATGGACATTATCGCGAACAACCTCGCGAACATGAACACGACCGCCTACAAGGGCGAGAAGCTCATGTTCGTCGAGCATTTGGTGAAAAGCCGCGGTGCCGACGGCTTGTCCCCCGTGAAGCTCGCATTCACCCGGGATGTCGCAGAATTTATCGACTTCAGCGACGGCCCCATCGAAATGACCTCAAATCCCCTGGATATCGCAATCAAAGGCGACGGCTATCTGGTTGTCGAGACGGAACAGGGAGACCGCTATACCCGGAACGGCAGGTTGTCGCTCGATCCTCAAGGACAATTGGTCTCCCAACATGGATATCCGGTCCTGTCGGATGCAGGCGCGCCTTTTTTCTTCGGTCCTGGCGATGAGAAGATCGAGATTTCCAATGACGGCACCATTTCGACCAACAATGGCGAACTTGGAAAAATCCGGTTGGTTCGTTTCGAAAATCAGCAGGAACTGACACGCGATGCCGGCGGCCTCGTTTCTTCCGAGGCACCTCCCTTGGACGTGGAGCAAGCGGAAATCATCCAAGGTGCCGTCGAAAAATCGAATGTACAGCCGATTATCGAGCTTACCCGCATGATCGACGTTCATCGGTCCTACGACAATGTGCGCAGGTTTATCGACGGTGAGGGCCGCCGAACGGAAAAGCTGATGGAAGCAACAAGAACGGTCTAGCGATGGTCTAGATCGCAGTCCAACGATGAAAGGACGGGAAAGATGAAATCACTGAGTATTGCGGCGACGGGAATGCTCGCGCAGCAGCAGAACGTCGAGGTTATTTCGAACAACATCGCCAACATGAACACCACCGCGTTCATGCGGCGGCGAACGGAGTTCCATGACCTCATCTATCAAAATCTGCGCCGAGTCGGTTCGACGGCGTCGGATTCCGGAACGATCGTTCCCTCGGGCGTTCAGGTGGGTCTCGGCGTCAAAATGGCGGCCGTATATCGTATCCACGAACAGGGGAACCTGACCTCCACCGACAACACATTTGATTTGGCAATTCAAGGAAACGGCTTCTTTCAAGTTCAATTGCCGAGCGGCGAAACCGCTTATTCCCGGGATGGCTCGTTCCAATTGAGCCCAAGCGGCCAAGTTGTCACCCATGACGGCAACCCGGTTTCACCGAACATCACCATTCCGACCAACGCCGTCGACGTGACCATCAACTCGACGGGCGAAGTACTGGTCAAGCTCGAAGGTCAGGTGGCGCCATCTAACGTCGGACAAATTCAACTGGCCATTTTCCCCAATGACGCCGGCTTGGAAGCGATCGGCGACAATCTGTATCTGGAAACACCGGCCTCCGGTACCTCGAGCACCAGCACCCCCGGTGCTTCGGGATACGGAACGATCCTGCAAGGCTTTCTGGAAACATCCAACGTGAACGCGGTCGCTGAGGTCTCCGAGCTAATCTCCGCACAGCGCGCCTACGAAATGAATTCCAAGGTGATCCAAACGTCGGATGAGATGATGGGCACCCTCAACCAGCTTAGATAAGAGGAGATAACGATGCGTATTTTTCCATCCATCGCACTGTTGTCCTTCGTTCTATTCTGGACGTTCGCTTGGCCCGTGCATGCCACGGGTCAAGCAACAAAGGACGACGCCGCGGAACCGGCGCTACATGCGTCGGTCACCGTGGGCGGACAATACGTAACGCTCGGTGATCTTTTCGAGAATGCCGGCCCCAACGCGGGCGTGAATGTCGCCTATGCGCCGGCCCCTGGTCAGCGTGTGATATTGGACGCCAACTGGTTGTTCAATGTCGCCCGCCGGTATGGTTTGGATTGGCGTCCCCTAAATCTCAAAACTCAGACCATCGTGGAACGTGACAGCTACGTTATCTATGGCGAAGAGATCGAGGAGGAACTGGTCCGCGCGCTACGCGATCAAGGCCTCACCGGCGAAACCGAAGTCGTCTTCAGCAATCGATCGCTCAGGCTACACGTCGCTGCCAACCAACCTTCCACGATCGGCATCCAGGCTTTGACGTTCGACAGGCGCACGGGACGCTTCGTCGCAACCGTCGCGGCCCCCGCAGATGACCCGTCCGCGCAGCGCATCCGCGTTACGGGCCGGGCTTACAACCTCGTGTCGGTACCCGTGTTGAATAAACGCCTCCGGGTAGGGGACGTCATCGGCAAGCACGATGTCGAGATGGTCCGCGTTCGGGACCAAAAGGTCAAAAACGATACGATTCTCGACCCCCGCGAAATGATTGGTTTAGCTGCGAGGCGCTCACTCCGGCCGGGCGTGCCGCTAACCCCAAGCCAAATGCGGGAGCCATTGTTGGTATCCAGGGGCAGCGTCGTCACCATGGAGCTTTCGGCCCCCTACATGCAGCTCACCGCACAGGCAAAGGCGCTTCAGGAAGGCGGCATGGGTGATTTCATCCGGGTCGAAAACCCGCAAAGCAACATCGTCGTCGACGCCGAAATCATTGGGCCCAACAGGGTTCGCGTCGAGCAAACCGGCAAAGTTGCGCTGCGCTAGAACGTGAAAAGGTAGGTTATCATGCAACTGCCAAGATTTTACCGGCACGCCGCCGCCTTGAGTTTGGCGGCTATGCTCCTCAGCGGATGCAACTTGTTGACCCGCTTGTCCGAAGTCGGCGACGGGCCCGAAATCACCCCCATCGTCAACCCGACGAAGCAACCTTCCTACCGGCCGGTCAGCATGCCTATGCCGACGCCGAGAGCGGTCGAACGAAACGCCAACTCCCTTTGGCGTCCCGGTGCCCGCGCCTTCTTCCGCGATCAACGGGCCAACGAAGTCGGCGACATTCTGACCGTAAGACTGGATATCGCGGATAGCGCCGCCTTGGCGAACACGACATCACGGACACGCAACGATTCGGAAGACGGGGACGTGAGCGCCCTTATCGGAATCGAACAAGAGTTTACGAAGGTTCTGCCAGAGGGGATAAATCCCGCCGCCACGGTCAGTCTCGGGACGCAACACGCGACCGAGGGCGACGGTGAAATCGACCGGGAAGAAGAGATTTCGGTCACCCTCGCCGCAATCATTACTCAGATTCTGCCGAACGGTAATTTGGTGATTTTCGGCCGACAAGAAGTCCGCGTTAACTATGAGATGCGGGAGATGATGGTCACCGGCGTCGTTCGGCGCGAAGACATCGACTACAACAACACCATTTCTCACGAAAAAATAGCCGAAATGCGGGTGGCCTATGGTGGCCGCGGCACCCTATCGGATCTACAGCAACCGCGTTACGGCACGCAACTTATCGACATACTCTTCCCGTTCTGATTCCAACCGAATTGGAACAACTTGGGGCCGATGGCGAAAACCATCGGCCCCCTTTTTATTCCGTCGCACGGGATAATGTTTAATCGTCGCGGTGTGTGCGTTCCATGCGCTCGTGACGCTCTTGCGCCTCGATGCTTAATGTCGCAATCGGTCGTGCTTCCAGCCGGCGAAGGCTGATCGGCTCTTCCGTCTCTTCGCAGTACCCGTACGTACCTAGCTCGATCCGCTCGAGGGCTTCATCGATCTTGGCAATCAGCTTACGCGCCCGGTCTCTGGTTCTCAATTCCAGTGACCGCTCCGTCTCAACCGACGCTCGATCCGCGAGATCCGGCTCGATACTGTTACTTTCCTGTAGATTTTGCCGCGTTTCGTTTGCTTCTTCGAGAAGCTCAGCTCGCCATTTTTCTAGTTTTTGCCGGAAATATTCACGCTGCATAGCATTCATAAATGGCTCGTCATCAGACGGCGAATAATCCGGTGGAAGAGTTACAATCATAAACACACTCCCAGATTTCCCCAAAATAGTTGGGCCCAGCTTTGCACTAGAATTCGGGCGCGGAATATAGTTTTGACGCCCGGATGCCACAAGTGATCTTTTTGTGATCGGGAAATAAAATAAGTCTATGAAAAAACAGGGTTATTCCCTGCTCTCTCAAATTTACGTTGAAAATTCAAATAGATAGCTATAAAGGGCGGGAATACTTGGCGATTTCTACTTTCGCCCGGAGTTCGATTTCGTCCAAAACCGCAATCAGCCGGGGGTCCGTAACAGTTGCACGGCGTGCTTCCAGTAAACGCGTAAGGCGTGTCAGGCGGTCTTTGGGAATAGCCCCCATTAGTAAATCGTGACGAATCTCATCGAGTTGGTCGAGAATATCCTCACCTCTCTCCAAAGTACGGCGGCGTGCGTTTTTCTCGTCCTCCGCCGGCGTTTCCTGGGCTGCCAGAACGCCGCTCGGCGCACTCGTCGCGGTTACCGATGTCACCTCGTCGACATCGGCCCCTGTTCCGGTGACTTTATTGAGATGGTCTGAAAAACTGGGGCCAGTCGCGGATCGCGCGGAGGGCTTTTTCTTGACCTCGTTTGAGGGGCGCGTTTGGACCCTTGAAACTCTCATGACACCTTAATCGCCGCAGGTTGCCAGCCGGTCGAGCATCCTGTCCTCCAAACGGTCAATCGACCGGCATACGGTGGACGGTCCAGGGGCAATGTACCCGGCAATATCTGCACTCTATCCCGGCAAGAGTTAACGATTCCCGAACGCAATCAGACACTTTCCAATATTTATATATATTTTTCATATAGTTATGGGCACATGATATTGGCATGAGGTTTGCTCACCAATAGCACACGTTTGCGTAAACCTTCTTTGTTTTGGGAATTCCTCCATGGCTATGTACGGCTCTTTTGCGGCCCCGGTGCTCGGAATGCTCACCCAAGCATCGGCATTCGGCACGATTTCCCAAAACATCACCAACCTGAACACGGGCGGTTATAAAGCCAGTCAAACTCGCTTCTCCACGGTCCTAGCCTCTACCTTCGATGCAAACAGCGATGTCGGCGGTGTCCGTTCCCTTCGCCAGAACTTTGTTTCGACCCAGGGGCGTATGCTTTCTACGGATAACAAATTCGATCTCGCCATCAGCGGCAAAGGCATGTTTGTTCTGCAAACGGAACTTACAGGGGGCGATACATTCTATTCGCGCGACGGCGGCTTCCATCAGACGGCCACAGGCACGCAAACGGTGACCATTGGCGGAAATACATTCACAACCGAGCAAGTCTATCTGACGGACAAGAACGGCAACTATCTGATGGGTATCGAGCCTGACGCAAACGGGGATTTTTTGACGACGTCTCAATTGGTTCCCGTCCGAGTAGACGCCTACGCCTTTTCCTCCGTCAATCAGGCCTCAACAAGCGCCGAGATCACGGTCAATCTTCCCGTCGTCAGCGGCACACCACAGGTCAGCACGGCGAGTATTTATACGGAAGGGTTGCTCGACGCGAACGGCGACCTAATTACCGGCTCGAACCTCAAGCAACTCGATTTCAATTGGACAAAGGCGTCGGGACTGAACCAATGGACCCTGACGGTCACAGCGCCTGGTGGCGAAACGGCACCTGTCGACTATACCTCCACGGGAACGTCACCTCTCACCCAAACCTTCACTTTCGATAGCGAGGGCCGCCTTGCACCAGGTACGACGTTCAGTTTCACGGTGCCCTGGGCCGACGGCCAGACGGCATCAACGATCGATCTTGACGTATCGTCCGTTACTTCGATTGGCGACGAATATCTTTACGGCAATTTTCTGAAAGATGGCCGGAGCCAGGGCGAGCTTAGCGAAGTCGGTTTCGACGACAAGGGCCACGTCTATGGCCTTTTCACCAACGGCGTTGTAAGCAACCTATATCAGTTGCCGCTAGCCGTTTTTCCGAACCCGGACGGCTTGAACTACGTCCAAGGTAACCGTTTTACCGAATCGCCGACGTCGGGAGCAGCCGAACTGGCCTTCGCCAACGAACAGGGTTATGCGACCTTCCTTCCCTTTACCCACGAATTGTCGAACACGAACCTGGAAAACGAATTCACGACGATGATCCAGGTACAACAGGCCTACAACATGTCGGCAACCGTGTTTTCTACCGTCGACGACATGACCAAGGTGGCAGCCGAACTGAAGGCCTAGGCGGCATAGGCTCCCCCATAACCAAACACCCGGCAATTTATTCCCGGGGTCGGCAATAAATCGAGCCAGTCCCAGCAGGCGGCTCAACTTTCCTTTCAAAAAAACGCAAAAAATCAAGCAACTACCAGGTTTCTGCTGGTTGGCACGGAATTCGCACCGATGGAGGGAAAGGTGCGGGCTTTCCGACCTCGGATCCGGGCGATGGCACGGTTCCAACCAAGGAAGATCAAAATGGCGGGACTTTTAAAGTTGATCAAAAGAAAGAAAGCTGCCGGCCATACACGGCGCCTGTTGCTGGCCGTAGTAGCTGTGCTGGCCGTTCTTCTGACTCATACCACTGGCGCATTAGGGGCATCACGCATCAAGGACATCGCCGACTTCCAGGGCGTGCGTGAAAACCTTTTGGTAGGTTACGGTCTGGTCGTCGGCCTCAACAATACCGGCGATACCATCCAGGACGGCCATTTTACCAAACAAAGCCTGCTTGCCATGCTCGAACGCCTGGGTGTGAAACCCACCGAGGCCGGTCTCGACACGCAGAACGTCGCGGCGGTTATGGTTACAGCCGTATTACCCGCCTTTTCCCGCCAAGGCAGCCATATCGACGTAACGGTTAGCGCCCTTGGCGATTCCCAAAGCCTTCTCGGCGGCACTCTATTGGTGACCCCCCTGCTGGGTGCCGACGGTGAGGTCTACGCGGTCGCCCAGGGCCAACTGGCCGTCGGCGGCTTCACTGCCGCCGGTGCCGGCGAAACCGTTACCAAGGGCGTTCCGACCAGCGGCCGCATCGCCAACGGCGCGATCGTCGAACGCGAAATCGAATTCGATATTGCCGGAATGCAGGCCATACGGCTGAGCCTTCGCAATCCCGACTTTACGACGGCGCGCCGGATGGCGCAGGCGGTCAATGCCTTCCTGGGTACTGATGCCGCCCGTCCTAGCGATCCCGCGACCGTCGTCGTCGGTGTCCCAGACGGGTACGAAGACAATGTGGTCGGGCTGCTTACCGACATCGAACAGCTTCGGATCGAGCCCGACCAGCTCGCACGGCTCGTGATCGACGAGCAGTCTGGCACCATCGTGATGGGCGAAAACGTCAAAATCAGCACGGTGGCAATCGCTCAAGGCAACCTGACAATCCGGATCACCGAAACGCCCCAGGTCTCTCAACCCGGCCCATTTGCCGAAGTTGGGACGACGACAACCGTGGATAGGACTGAGATCACGGTCGATGAACAGGCGGACAACAAACTTGCGGTCGTTCAACCCGGAATCACGCTGCAGGATCTCGTCAACGGCCTGAACGCGCTGGGCATCGGTCCGCGCGATCTGATCACCATCCTGCAGGCAATTAAGGCTGCCGGCGCGCTGCAAGCAGAAATCATGGTGATGTGATGGACGCAATAAGCAACGCCGCCTTCCTTGCTCAACAGGGCAATGTCGCCATCGGCGCAGGCCGGTCGGCTCCCTCGTTCGAGCATGCAAAAACGCCGGAGCAGGTTCGCAAGGTGGCCGAGGATTTCGAAGCATTCTTCCTCGGGCAGATGCTGCAGCCGCTGTTCTCTGGAATTGATGTCGAACCACCTTTCGGTGGCGGTCACGCCGAAGAAATCTGGCAGTCGATGATGGTCGATGAATACGGCAAGGCTATGGCCAAATCCGGCGGCATCGGCATCGCCGACGCCGTCATGCGCCAGATGATCATCATGCAAGAGGGTCAATAGAATGAAAGCCGAAGAGAGAGTCAAAAGACTGCTTTCCGTTACGACCAAGCTGAGTGATCTGGTCAAACAGGAAAACGAACTCCTCGCGCAGGACAAACGCGCGCGGGATCTCGCGGACATCGTCAACGAAAAGCAATCATTGAGCACAGTCTATGAACAGCACATTCAGAGCATCAATGAGGACGCCAGTATGAGCGAGGTCGATAGCGCGCTCCGGCAGCGCCTGAAGGATGCCATCGCCGGTTTCAATCAGTTGCTCGCCGAAAACAAGATCCGGCTGGAGGCAAAGATCCACGCATCAAAGCATCTCTTCCAGGTCATTTCCGACTGCGCGCGCGATCGTCTCAATGAAACCGGCGCTTATGGCGAAAATGGAACCCGAGAGAACGCCGCCGCACGTCAGGCGTATCGGCCGCCGGTCTCGGTCGGACTCAACCAGGAACTTTAGGAAGGGTGCTCTAGGAGCAAAAAGGACGTCGAACGATGTCGCTCGAGATTACACTTCAGAACGCTATCAGCGGGCTTCAGGTCTCCCAGCAATCGCTGCAGGTGGTGTCCAACAACATCGCCAACGTGAATGTTGAAGGCTATAGCCGGAAGATCGTCTCTCAAACGTCCCGCGTCATCGACGGGAATGGCTACGGCGTGGACTTGGCGGAGATTACCCGCAATGTCGACGAGGGAGTCCTCAAGCAGCTCAGAAAAGAGTATGGCGAACTCGAGCGCCTTACCGTACGCGAGCAATTCCTTTCGCAGGTAAACTCTCTATTTGGCCGGCCCGAAGACAACAACTCTCTCACTCACCTGACATCGGAACTGGCAGCCCAATTCGATGCGCTGGCGTTGGCGCCGGAGATTGCCGCCACGCAGTTGACCACCGTCAACGCCGCGATCGACGTTGCTCAATCCCTTGAGGACCTCAGTTTCGAAGCGCAACGGCTTCGCTCCGAGGTCAATAGTCAGATCGATCAGCTGATCACACGATTCAACGAACATATGGATTCGATTGTCTCCCTCAATCAGGACATCATCGAATTCGCCGCGTCCGGTGTATCGACCGCCGAGTTGGAAGATCAACGCGATTTGGCCCTGAACGAGATGTCCAAGATCATGGACGTCAAATACTTCCCGAAGAGCGATGGCAGCATCACGGTCTTCACCGCTGATGGTAAGACGCTTATCGCGGGGACAAAGAACGCCCTCTCCTACAATCAGCCCACCGCGGTATCGGCGAGCGTCGAATATGTACCGACGACGGCCGTGAATTATATCGCACCCAGTCAGACGGGATATCCGGCGGGAGGTATACCGGGCATATTCATCGGCGACGCGTCCGCCTCTTCCGATATCACGACGACCATTTCGTCTGGCAAGCTGAAGGCGTTGGTCGACCTCCGCGACAGCGATCTTCAGTCTATCCAAACCCAGCTGGATGAGTTTGCCGAAAAGCTCAAGGACGAGATCAACAAGACTCATAACACGGGGGCAGGTTTCCCGCCGCCACCGTCCCTCACCGGTGACCGTTACTTCGCTTCGACGACGAACATCGATAGTGCGACAGGTTTGGTACGGATCGCGGTCGTCGACGAGGACGGCGCACTGATCGAAGATCATGTCCTCGACATGGCCAACTATACCACGGTCGACGATCTGCTAAACGACGGCACGAACGGTATCAATACGCTGTTCACCAACCTAACCGGATCTCTCACAACCGATGACGGTTTCCTCGAGTTGGCGGCGAGCGGGAACTATCGGGTCGCGATCAATGAGCTCGACAGTTCGGTCAGCGCTGCCGGTAAAATCGGGCGGGGATTCTCCGATCTCTTTGGGCTCAATAACCTGATCAGCTCGACGGAGAGCTACGCCGAATATCGGACCGACGTTTTCACCAGCCAGTCCAACGATGTCATCACCACAGCCGGTACATTGCAGTTCACCGCCAGTGGCCTGGATGAAACCGTGAACTACACGGCAACCGATTCACTAACCGACATCGCAACGGCAATTAACGCAAATGCCAATATCACCGCCGCGAATATCGTCGCCGAGGTCGTGTCGGACGGCGCCGGCTACCGCCTCGAGATCCGCGACAGCGACGGCGACAGCTTCCAGATCGTCGAAACGGGCGGCGGCAGTCTTCTCAGCGATACGGGCCTGCGCACCAACAGCCTGGGCATCAGCAACCGGGTCGGTGTACGCACCGATATCATCGCGAACACCTTCTATATGTCGCGCGGCGAACTGCAGTCGAATACGTACCTGTCTTCGACCGCCAACGCCTATGCAGCCGCAACCGCCGCCATCGGTGGTGCGGCCACGCGGACATTGACGTTTACGGGAGCAACTTTCTCCACGACCGTCAGCTACAACGACGGTACAGACTATGATTCGGACGCCACCGCCGACACCATTTCGGACGCTGCCGCGGCGATTAACCAAAACACCACGCTGCAGGCGCAAGGCATTTCGGCGACGGTCATTTTCGACACAAGCAGCGGTACCTATCAGGTCAAGATTCTTGATTCGGGCTCCGAAGCCTATGACGTCGTCGATGACGGTGCCCTGGCAATGGCAACCAGCCAAGGTCTGACAATCGGCGACGGCAGCGTCGCCGAAGATCTGGCAGCGGTCTTCGAAGCAACCGTCAGCTTCAATGCCGCTCCCGGCGGCGGTGGCGGTCTGGCCCAAGCAGACACGACTTTCTCGGCTTATTCATCGAGCATCCTTTCCTACAACTCGGTCCAAGTTTCCATCGTGCAGACATCTTTGACCTTCCAGGAAAACCTGACAACCGAACTGTACAGCAAACATGCATCAATCAGCGCGGTGAATATGGACGAGGAATTGGCAAACATGATCGTTTTTGAGCAGGCCTACTTGGCGGCTGCCCGAATGATCACGACGACGTCCAAGCTATTCGAAGAACTGTCGCAAATTGTGTGATGGCGTGATGAGGGAATGAACCCATGGTTCGCGTAACGGATCTCGCACAGAATAAGTTGATCAGATCGGTCATCCTGAATACGCAGGATCGTATTACCGACCGCCAGTTGCAGATCAGCACGTTGCAAAAATCCCAGGATTACGCCGGGGTTTCGGCGGATTCGAGCCGGATCGTGACGCTTGAGAGCGCTGAACGGCGTATCGACCAATACTTGAGCGACAACACCTTGCTGAATTTGCGTCTTGGGACCGCCCTCAACAGTGTCGAAGCGCTTCAGAACACGCTCGACGAAATTCACACGCTGCTCGTCGATATCGTCGACGACGGCTCCTTGGCTGATGGTGTCGACAAAGACGATCTTGCCGATATCAAGATGCAAGAAGTGCAAGACTTTTTGAACATTAGCGTCAACGGAAGATATTTGTTTGCCGGTTCCAAGACCCAGACCAAACCGGTTGTCCCCGGCGACTTAAGCACGGCGCCAACATTCGACGCGACGTTCAACACGACGGCAGAACCCAGCTTCTATTACCAGGGCGACGATACGGTGTTGAAAGCCCGGATCGAGGAAGGCGTCAGCATCGGCTATGGCGTGACGGCCGCCGATAGCGCGTTCGAGAAGCTTGTCCGCACGATCCGGGTGATCCGCTCGACTGATCTGGCCGATCCGGACGCGGCCGCCAAGTTCCAGAATGCCCTGACTTTGCTCGAAGAATCCGAAACGGAACTCACGACCGTCGAGCTCAATATTGCCACCCGCATCAAGCAGGTGGACACGACCAACGCAACCCTGACGACCAACAAGAACTACTTCCAAACGGCCATCGGCGAACTGGAAGGCGCCAATACCTACGAAGCGGTCGCCGAACTTACCCAGGATCAGACCATGCTCGAGGCGTCCTACAACACGCTGGTTCGACTCAGCACCCTGACCCTCACCTCATTTCTCTAGGCCCGCATAGCTCAAGCACGACGCAAGTATTAATGAATGGTTAAATTAGTATTTAGAATTCGTTAATTAAAAATAGCACAAATAAAAGAAAAATTAACACTGCGTTTAACTATGCATAAACCGAAACTTTTTCTTTTATTTAGGATTTTTTTCTAAGGTGCCGCGATGGCCAAATACGTCATGGCCATGAAATTGGCACTTCCGACCCGGTTTCGACCGGGACCCGCCCTACAGGCAGAAGGGCTTGTATGTAGATGAGACCTAGAAGAGGAGACTAACCATGGCTAATGACGTCAATCTATCTGGCGCCACACGAACTAACCTTTTGGCCCTCCAGCGCACGACCGACCTTATCGCGCGTACGCAGGAGCGTCTGTCCACCGGCTTGAAGGTCAACAGCGCGATCGACGACGCCATCGCGTTCTTCCAAGCCCGCAGCTTGAGCGATCGCGCCGGCGACTTGTCCGTGTTGAAGGACGATATCGACCAAGGCGTGAGTGCGGTTGAAACTGCTGTTGCCGGTATCGAAGCGATCTCCGATATCGTCGAGCAGATGAAAGGTATTGCGCTGTCGGCAAAATCAGACGCCGACACCACGAACCGTTCCAAAGCCGCCATTCAGTTCAACGATCTTCGGAATCAGCTGAACAACTTGGCGAACGACGCGAGCTACAAGGGTAACAACCTTCTGAAAGCCTCGCCCGCCAACCTAAAGGTTACCTTCAGTGAAGACGGTTCCTCGACGCTCACCATCTCGGGTGTCGCATCCGACGCCTCCGGTCTGTCGATCGCTGCCGCGGTCAACAACTTCGGCGCCGACGCGAACATCGACACCGCCATCAACGACCTCGACAGCGCGTTGACCACCCTGCGGTCCACGGCTTCGACCCTCGGTTCAAACGCCAGTGTGCTGTCGTTGCGGTTGGACTTCACTGCTAACCTGATCAACTCGTTGGAAGAAGGTGCGGCAAAGCTGATCAACGCCGACCTCAACGAAGAATCTGCCAACCTGCTGACCCTGCAGACTAGGCAACAACTCGGTACGATCGGCCTCAGTATCGCTCAGCAATCCGAGCAATCCATTCTGCGGCTGTTCTAAGTCCGATTTACATGGAACGAGAGAAAGGGGGAGCCGACCATCCCCCTTTTTTTCTTCCAATATGCCAACGAACGACACTCTTGCAGATTTGCGGGAGCCAAAACCAAATGCCGGCGGGAATCCCGGACGCTTAAACTCGTTGAAACAATTCGTGGTTTATCGCCATGCCTCTGAAGTTGACCCTCAGACCCGACGAAAAAGTTCTTATCGGTACGGCCGTAATCACCAATGTTGGCCAGAAAAGCGAAATAGTCGTTCAGAATACGGTTCCGGTACTCCGGGAAAAAGACATTATAACCGAAGAAAATGCAACCACGCTGGCAAAGAAATTATATTATCTAATACTTAATATGTACGTAGATCCAAGAAACGATAAAGAGTATCATAAAATTTACTTTAAGTTAGTCAATGAGCTTTTTAATACTTTTCCAGACCAGAGAAACCTGGCGATGGTAATGGCGATGTCTCAAAAGATCCTTGAGGGCAATCATTACCAGGCCCTGAAGGAGTGCAGGAAATTGATCAACTTTGAATCGGAGGTTCTGGCAAATGTCGCAGAATAAGGTTCAGGCCTACGCCCAGACACAAAAAACTGCCATGCCACCGCGGGAAGTAGAGGCAATGGCGTTTACGAAAGCGGCTCTGATGCTCGAGGACGTCAAAGGTAAAACCGACGACTACGACAGTTATGCTGCGGCGCTTAAGTTCAACCAGCTGCTTTGGACCATCATCCAAGCGGATATCGTGGACAAGGAAAACCAGCTGCCGCCGGAACTGAAAGCGAACATCCTTTCGCTGAGCATTTTCGTCGACCGCCAAACCATCAAGGCTTTAGCCAACACCAAGGGTAATTATCTCGAGACCCTGATCACCATCAACAAGAACCTCGCCGAAGGCCTGCTGACCAACGCCGGCGAACCGATGGTCAAGGATGCCGCCCCCGAGGCCTCAGGGGTCGGTGAGATCTCGGCCTAAGCTTTCATCCCGGACACGGTCACTCCGAAGTCCGGAAGATCCGTCAAGTCGACTGCCGCCGTGCCATGGGTCCGGCGGCAGTTTTCTATTTAGTCCTCGCCCTTCTCCCCATTCCGGCAGAAATTACCTAGTTCTTACCAAAATGGCATGCCCACTCCTCCGGGTCCCTGAAATCTGTTAAGGATTTCCTTAAAAATCCCTTTAATAACAACGTCTTAATAAAAATATTGGGTTGGCCCGATCCTTGCTCATAAGAGCTCGGATTGAACCAGGGCTATCCGTATGTACGATCAGGTCCAAACAGTTAACAGCACGACGAGCGCGGCAAAGGCCGCCAGTCAAAGCGCAGGCGCCAGCGAGCAGCCTCTGGCCGATCAGATGCAGTTTTCCACGATTCTGAAGCATCTGGTCGACACGCCCGAGGATACGCTCGAAGCGGCACAGGCGCCTGTCGACCCGGTCGAGGCCCGCTTGGCACGGCGCGCGGAACAGAAGCAAGAAGCGCGCGAAAGCGGACCGAAACAGACCGACGAGGAATATGCCCCCCGGACCAATGACGAAATAAGCGACGACCGGAAGGCCGATGCCATCGAAACCGCATCGCGCCCGTCGGGAGACGACGATTCGAGCGCCGACGATAGTCGCAATACGGACGATCAGCCGGCTCCGGCGGCGGATGACGATGATATCGAGCCGGCGGCCGATCTTTCCGGAGACGATATACCCGCTCCCGTCGAGGAAACGGCTGTCACCCCCGATCCCGATTCTGCCGCCACGACGCAAACAGCTGCCGACGCCGTCGCATCGGCGGCTCAATCGCAAGCGCCGGCACGTTCAACGACCACTGAATCCAGTCAAAATCAAACCAAATCCGCGGCGCCGGTGGAAACCACCTCCGTGGACAAAGGGGCACAATCGCAGGTGTCCGGAGCGCTCACCGATCAGGATTTCTCGGACCTGGCGGATGACCTCTACCGTGCCGCCAATAGCGACGTGAAACCGGATAAGCAGCCAAAGACCAACAACTCGGCGGCAAGTGCGCTAGCGAACAAGCAGGCTCAAGACCTTGCCCAGAGGCTTGGCGCGGGGACCAATATCGAAGTCCAGGTTAACGTCGCGAACAATGCCGCCAAACCCAATGCCGGGCTCGATCAGAATCTGACGTCGGCAAGCACGTTGTCGCAATTGGCTGCGTTAACTGAAGGCGAAACGTCTCCGACGACCCCGTCGACCACGAACAATAATGGCGACGCCTCGGGGGCTCGGAATAAACCTGTGGATCCGCAATTGGTTCAGAACCGCGCGCTTCAGCAAAACGCCAATCAGGACCAACAAGCGTTCCTCCAATTGGTAAAGGCTCAAGCTGCGGCCCCGCAACCGGCAGCAAACACCGCGACCTTAGGCGCCAAATTCCAGCCGGTGGGCGCGGATACCATTCAAACGAATGCCACGACCGGTCCGGCCGGGCCCAGCCAAGTCTCACAAACGGCAAAGGCAAATCCCACCACGGCGGCCCGTCAGCCGACGCCTGCGCAAGCACCTGCTGAGCAGGTGGCCTTGCACATTAAGAAGGCTTTGGGTGCCGGCGCCGACAAGATCAATATCAAACTCCACCCCGCCGAATTGGGCCGCGTGGAAGTTAAGCTTGAGATCGGCAAGGACGGTCATATCCAGGCGACCGTGCTCGCCGAAAAACCCGAGACATTGGACATGCTGCAGCGTGATGCGCGCGGCCTGGAACGCGCTCTTCAGGACGCGGGCCTGCGGACCAGTTCGGACAGCCTCAGCTTCAGCCTTCGTAATGACGGACAGTCACATATGACCGAGGCCGGCCGAAACGGACATCGTGGCCGCGGTGGCCACCCGTCCGAGCGCCGGGACACCCCGGAACAGGAACGCGATCAAGGCATTGTCATGAACCCCAATGCCTATGGGCGAAATATGAGCACGAACGGTGGCGTGGATATAAGGGTTTAGGTGGAAACTGGCGGACCTAGGAAGAACGAAAAATGGTTGATGAAGTAAGCTCGGCAACACAAACGCAGACGCAGTCCGGCGCGGCAAAGACAACGCTCGCCTCGGACTTCGACGCCTTTCTGTTGCTTCTGACAACGCAACTTAAGCACCAGGATCCGTTGTCTCCCATTGAGCCGACGGAATTCACCAATCAGCTGGTCCAATTCGCAAGTGTCGAGCAGCAGATTGCGACGAACAGCAACCTCGAGAACCTATTGCTGATTCAAAATGCCAGCCTCGCCTCGGCCGTGGTCGGATTCATCGGCACGGAGGTCGAAGCGCAAACCAACCGGGTTCCGCTGCAGGACGGCAACGCGTCGTTCACCTATACGTTGGCGAACAACGCGAAGAACACGGCCATCATCATCACCGACGGTAGCGGTACCGTGGTTAAGACGGATACGGGCGAACTTGGCGCCGGCAGTCACGAATATGTATGGGACGGCACCGACAATGACGGTAACCCCGTCGATGACGGCCCCTATTCGGTTTCGGTTGCCGCCGTTGGTGTCGAAGGCGAGCAAATCAGCACTTCGATGGTCATGAAAGGCCGCGTATCCGGCGTTTCCATGAACGGCAATGCGACGACACTCGATGTCGGCGGTGTGAACGTCGGTCTAGACGAGATCCTGTCGATCAGCGAGCCGACCACTTCATCGGGAAACGAGGAAACACCAGCGACATGAGGATCCATTAGCGATCGCGAAAACTGAGCACGTCCAGTC
Source organism: uncultured Rhodospirillales bacterium (assembly GCA_913055735.1). Lineage (GTDB taxonomy): Bacteria > Pseudomonadota > Alphaproteobacteria > Rhodospirillales > UBA2165 > CAJXKD01. Next base: position 137,975 of record CAJXKD010000002.1, on the reverse strand, counting down.
GGACACGGTCGGACAGGACGAATTGAGAGAAGACGATTTGAGACAGGCCGGTCCGGAAAACCGGCCAACTTGGAGGTAAGGAAAATGAGTATCTATGGTGCAATGTTCTCTGGCGTTTCGGGCCTTAACGCCAACTCGCAGGCCCTCGGCGCCATCGCGGACAACATTACAAACGTCAATACCATCGGATACAAAGCAACCGAAGTCCGGTTCCAAACGTTGGTGACCGCGCAGGCCAGCTTGAACAACTTCTCCCCGGGTGGTGTGCAACAGCGTCCGTTCCAGGCCATCACGGTCCAAGGCTTGTTCCAATCGAGCACCAACTCCACCGACTTGGGTATTTCCGGCGACGGCTTCTTCGTCGTCAACGAAAACAGCTTGACCGACGGGGCCACCGGTTACCGATTCACCCGCGCCGGCGCGTTCAACGCCGATAAGAGCGGCTATCTGCAGAACACCGCCGGCTACTACCTCCAGGGTTACCGCACCAACGCCCTCGGCCAGACGGTGGATTCCAACAATAACGTCTTCAACCCTGACCCGACGGTGTTCACCAACCTCGAGACCATCCGGTTGAACAACATCGGCGGTACGGCGGACGCCACCGAAAATCTCACCTTCGGCGGTAACTTGAACGCCGAAGCCTCGGTGGGCAGCACCAGCAACACCACCATCCAGGTCTATGACTCCCTGGGTGTGGCGCACAACATTGCGCTGGTTTGGACCAAAACCGCCAATAACGCATGGGATCTGAGCGTCGACCCGCCGACCCTGTCGGGCAGCGCCGTGCTGTCCAGTTCCAGCGGCGGCGTTTATGCCTCGACCGGCCGGCTCGACTTCACCACACAAGTTTCCGACGGTGACATTATCGTCGTGAACCTTCAGGGTACGGCCGTCACCTACGAATTCGACAATGACGCCGCCCTCGGCTCGGGCGGTACAACTACCGTCGACATCGGCGGCTCCGTTTCGGCGACGGTCGCCAACTTGATCACCGCACTGAATGCGGCCGACACGGCATCATCGACCCGGTTTGCCTCCAACTCCGGCAATTCCAGCCGTGTCGACATTACGCAACTCTTGACCACGTCGGCCGACGCCAACCACACGGACATCATCTTCGATGCTTCCGGGACGTCGGCGATCCGCCAGAATGGTGCCGGCTCGGTAACCATCAATGACCTCGATCTGGATCCGTCGACCACGTCCGCGGTCACCTTCGACGGTGCCGGTTTGCCGACCGCCTTCAACGTGGACGATATCACAATCGATCTGACTAACGGCGCCGCCGACCTCGCCATCGACTTCGACTTCGGTACCGTCGGACAAGCGGACGGCGTGACGCAGTACGCCGCCCCATACAACCCGACGTTCATCGACACGGACGGCGCGGCGTTCGGTCAGTTCTCCGGCGTGACCATCGGTGAGGACGGGCTTGTGACCGCCTTGTTCGAGAACGGCGATATCCGGCCAATCTTCAAAATCCCGATCGCGACGTTCCCGAACCCCAATGGTCTCGGCACCAACACGGGTAACGTCTACAACGTCACCGACTTCTCCGGCCTATTCTTCTTGAGAACAGCTGGAACCGGTGGCGCGGGTAGTGTGCAGTCGAACGTTCTTGAATCCTCCACGGTGGATATCGCCCAGGAATTCACGAACATGATCACCACCCAACGGGCCTACTCAGCCAGCGCAAAGATTATCAGCACCGCCGACGAAATGCTCGACGAGCTGGTCCGGATTAAACGGTAATTGACAAGTTAACGCCAACCACCACCGCCAAACTGCCCGGTAAGGCTCTGCCTTGCCGGGCTCATTTTTTGGCGGAAATCCAATAATTTCTTTTGGATTTACATGGCCTTAACACGGAACGGTCAAACTATGGGCCCAATATAAAGAACCAGGAACGGAAAGATTGGCCATGACCGACGCTTCGGCCTCCCCTGCGCCCACCCCAAATCAGTCAGCGCCCAAACAACCGACGCTCTCGGTCGGAAAAAAATCCGTCAGCGTCAACGCGCTTCTGGAATATGGCGCAACGCTACATCGGGAGGGCCATTTCAGCGAAGCCGAAACGATCTATCGGGCTGTCCTTGAACGCGTCCCCGACAATTCAAACGCCTTGCATCTACTAGGCGTAATTGCCAACCAGATGGGCGCCCCGGAAAAGGCAATTCCGCTTATAGAGCGTGCCATTTCCATCAACCCCGCCATGGCCGAGGCGCACGCAAATCTGGGCAACGCCTATCTCGCTGCGGATCGTCCTGACGACGCCATCATTGCTCTGGAAGAAGCCGTCGCGCTGAAACCGGATCACCTTCCAGCCCTCAACAGTCTCGGCAATGCGTTGAGAGCTCTACGCCGTTTCGAAGAAGCCATTGACCAGTTCAGCACGGCCTTGGAGTTGGACCCGTCGCATCTGCTCGCCCGCATGAATCGGGCCAATGCAATGATGGAAACCGGAGACTTCGAGGACGCCGTTCCGGAGCTACAGCGCGTCACCCGTGAAGACCCGGCAAGCGCCGACGCATACTTCAATCTCGGCATCGCCTATCGGGAACTGCGGCGATATCAGGAAGCCAGAGATGCTTTCGAGCTATGCGCCGAAATCGATCCCAAGCGCTCCGAGGCGCATTTCGAGGTCGGTTACGCCGAGCATAAGATGGCGCGCCTATTCAAGGCGCAAACGCACTATCGTATCGCGCTTGAGGTCGATGCGGAGAACGTCCAAGCGCGGGCGGCATTGACGAAAGTGCTCCTTGTGCTTGGCGTCTACGACAAAGCGCTCGAGGAGTGCAAAATTGCCATCGATCAGCGGCCGGATATTGCAGAACTCTGGGTGAGCTTGGGTAAAATTCACAAGAAAATGGGCGCTATCGACGACGCGATGGAAGCTTTCGACAAAGCGCTGGAACTCAGCCCGTCGAACCCAATCATCCAAAGCGCCGCGGGAGCCGCAAGACAGGCCATCGGCGATCTCGAGAAGGCAGAACAACACTATCGCGAAGCCCTCCGGCTGTCGGCCGACGACGACAGTTATGACGATGAGAAGAACCTACTATTCCTGGTCCTCAACAAGCCGAACGTCTCTTCGGAAGATTTATTCAAATGGCACAGAGATATCCGGGCCCACCGACAAATTCCTGGCGCCGCCGAAAAAACTTTTCCCGATCGAGACCGAGACCCTAATCGCCGATTGCGGGTCGGCTATATCTCATCGGATTTCAAAACCCATGTCGTTTCTCTCAACCTACTGCCCTTTGTCGGCGCCCACGACAGAGACGAAATTGAATTGTTTTTCTATTCGGAAGTTCTCTATCCAGACCGGATGACGACTTTCTATAAGAAGGTCACCGATCACTGGCGTGACACGGTAGAAAAGACCGACGCCGAGGTGGCAGCCCTGATCGAAGAGGATGAGATCGATATTCTCGTGGTGCTCGCCGGGCGCTTCAACGAAAACCGTCCGACCGTGGTGATCCACCGGCCGGCACCTATTCAAGTCAGTTTCCATGATTGTGCCACCAGCGGTCTCGTTGAGATGGACTACTGGTTGACCGACAACCTCCTTCACCCGGCCGATACGCCGGAGCGTTTCACCGAGGAGCTCTACCGGCTGCCGGTTTTTTACCAATATCCGGAACAGAACGATTTGCCCGAAATCGGGCCCCTGCCCGCACGGTCCAACGGTTATGTGACCTTCGGCTGCTTCAACAAGCCCGAAAAAATAAATGACGAGGTCGTCGAACTCTGGGCGCGGGTATTAAAAGCCGTTCCCGACAGCCGTCTGGTCCTGAAGTATTTCAGCTTCTTCAACGGTCCCATGATGACGGAACGGTGGCGTACGGCGTTCGCCGACCACGGCATCGACCCCGACCGCATCATCCTGCAAGCCGGTAACGACAACAGGCGCAGCCACCTGCACCGCTACGATCCGATCGATATTGCCCTCGATCCCTTTCCCTTCAACGGCGCCACGACGACATTCGAGGCATTGAGCATGGGGGTGCCGGTGGTTTCCCTGATCGGCAAACACTTCGTCGACCGCGTCGCCTATTCGATCGCCGCCCACATCGGACATCCGGAACTCGCGGCTAAAACGAAAGATGAATACGTTGCAATCGCAACGCAAATGGCAGGCAGCCTCGATCATCTGGCCAACCTGCGCACGCGGTTGCGCGATGACCTCACTCATTCTCCCGTTTGTCAGGGCGAGGCCTATGGCCGGTCCATCGAACGGGCCTATCGGGATATGTGGCAAAGGTGGTGCAAGGGTGAGAAGCCTGTTCCGAACTCCTGACGATCAAAACGTATAACCGAGATCGTTACAGATCGGCTCCAGGGTCTGCCGCAATGGTTCGAACTTATCGCGATAGTGTTCCCAACGGCCTACCGCCCGCGTGTTGATGGGTTCAACAACCTGATGATAACTCGGCGTTGCGATCCGCCGGGCCCGCGCATGTTCGGCAAAGCCCAATAACCCATCTTCCCAGGACAGCCCCAGCCCATCTACTAGTCGATGGGCTGTGTTCTCGAAATCACCAACAAGGTCTTCATAGCGGACTTCGACGGCATCGAGAGAGAACGCGGCGCGACTGGCCGACCACAGGTTCATGATCTTCGCATAGGTTTGTGCCGCGCTTTCAAGCGTGAGAAGCGAGGCCATGGATTTGTTCGGCGCGAAAGACTGCATGAAGGCGCTGAGAATACAGTCGCAGGGATGGCGCAGCGCCAGAATGAATTTGGCATTTGGAAACATGCGATAGATCAATGGCGCCCGCGCAATATTGAGCGGCAGCTTGTCAACCAATAGACAGCCGTCATCAAGCTCCGGCGCGAAGTGGGCAACGGACGACCAATACAAAGCACGTAAGGGCTCCAGATCGCCGTCGGTCAAATTTGGGAGACAGCCGGGATATCCCGCCGCGTGGTTGGACAAGCCTGCCGCCGCGGTTTCAATCAACGGCTTTTCTTCAAGCGTCGAAAGGCGCGAATGGCAGTCCAATATCTGATCGAGAAGGGTCGTACCGGAGCGGGGAAACCCAACCAGAAAAATCGGCGCTGGCCCGCTATAAGCCGCAGGCGGCCATTTCCCAGTACCCGGTGCAACAAGGATATCGCTCATTGCATCCAATTCGGCCTGGTATCCCGCGCCATCGATACCCATGGCGCGCCAGGCGGCCGCCGTCCATTCGCTCGACTGTTCGAAACAAACGAAGGCGTCCGCATAACGCTCGTTACGATGATAAAGGCTGCCGAGTTCCTTGCTTGCCGCACAACGGACTTTGATTGTGGCATCCTCAAATGGTGTTGCTTCGAGGCGCTTCAGCGCATTATCGACTAAACCCATCCGACGTTCGCACCGTGCCGCAATCAGGTTTCCCGCCGGGTTCCGGGGATCGACCCGGCAGGCCCGAAGCGCGATCTCATAGGCCTCTTCCAAACGGCTCGCTACTTCCAGGAGACTGGCGAGCAGCGTCAACGCGGAGAGAGAATTTTCATCGACCTCTAGCGCACGGCGAAACGTCTGAGCCGCTTTGTCGGTATCGCCGAGTTCTCGATAGCAAGCGCCCAAGTTACATAGTGCCGCAACCAGCGTCGGACGGATGGCGACGGCTTGTTCCAAGACCGGCGCCGCCTCGGACACGCTTCCCAACTCCAAAAGCGCTGCCCCAAGATTGGCCAGGATCTGCGGGTTTTCAGGATCGGTATGAAGCGCCTCCCGGTAATGAGATATCGCTTCCTGAAACCGGTTCAGATCGCTAAGCAAATTTCCCAGATTAGAATGCGCCTCGGCGAAATCCGGTTTCAACGAGATGGCGCGGCGATAGGCTTTTTCGGCCTCCTCGAGTTGCCCCAAATCGTGCAGCAAGCCGCCGAGATTGGCATGCGGCTCCGGGAGAGACGGCGCAAGCTCGATCGCCCTTTCCAGCGCCGTGGCGGCTTCTTCCAAACGCCCCATCGCCTTCAAGATGAGGCCCAGATTGGCATGCGCATCGGGCCATTCGGGGTGTTTGTCTACGACGTCGGAGATGATTTCCGCCGCGGCCGACGGATGGCCTGCCTGATAGGCGAGAATCCCAAGCCTCAGGAGGACATCGGTGCGACTGCCATCAATTTCCAAAGCTTGGCGAAACAATGACTCCGCTTCGCTCAATCGGCCAGCCCGGTGAAACCGGTCGGCGCGTACGAGAATATCGGTTAGAGCGGCGGCACTCATTCCACATGCTGCCCAGAGTTGCGAACAAAGTTGGAAACAGCCGCCGACACCTCGCGGATGGCGTCGTCCCAGATGCCGCTCCGATGTTGGCGGAACAACGTCAAATTGTCGTGCCATGGACAACCAGCCGGCCCGCAACTATAGCGCCAGTCGGATACCAGCGGCACGAGTCCGAAGACCGGACCGCCGAGCGCGGCGGCGATAGCCAGGGTCGAGTTATCGATGGTCACGACCAGGTCCATGGCCTCGACCTGGGCCGCAAAACCATCCATGTCGGCCAAGGGGTCGATTTCGGGGTCGCCATGAACCATGACACCATGGCGCTCGGCGAAGGCTGACAACTCATCCCGGTGATCGCCGTATTGAAGACTGATGAAAGTAGCACCACAGTTTTCGAGGATAGGACCCCAATCCGCCAACGGCAGAAGCTTCGGTACCCGGCTGTGCCACGAAATCCCGATTATCGGGCCATTGCCCAACCGATTGTACTTGTCACGGAGTTCGCCCGCCTTACCGGGGTCGGCTTTCAGATAGCGCCCAAGAGGCGCAAACCCGTCCAAGTTCGGCCGGCACCATTGCCCCAAATCAGCCATAGGAACTTGGTAGTCGATTGACGGATCCCGGGTGGCCGGATGAGGCTCATCACGACGGGCGACCACCTGGACATTTTCGAAGGAGCGGGCAAACAACGGCACCAGCCGCTCCTCGGTCTCGACAACACAGAGCCGAGCGCGGGCAGCAATCTCGGGGATCAGGCCAGCGAACAGGATTTCGTCGCCGATCCCCTGCTCCCCCCATATTAAAATTCCTTTATCTTCAATAGGTTGCCCCTCCCAATGCGGTTGAGGGAATTGCCGCCGGAAGGAAACATAGTTTCGCGATTGCCAACGCCGGCGATAGACATCCCAAAACCCGGACAGATCGCCATCGCGTAGTCGAATACGCCCCAGACTAAGGTGTGCATCGGCGAAACCGGGATCGAGCACCAGGGATTTCTCCAATGCCGCAATCGCTTCGGTTTTGTTGCCGGCGGCGTAAAGGATATTCCCCAAATTGTAATGAAATTCGGCGTTTTGCGGCGACAGAGCAATCGCCTGCCGGGCAAACCGCTCAGCGGTCTCGAGGTCGTTTGCTGCCTGGAGGGCAACCGAGAGATTGCTATGTCCTTCGGCAAGGCCGGGAGCAAGACGCACCGCTTCCTCAGCCGCCTCGATGGCTGCGTCGACCTCTCCCAAATCGTTGAGGGCCGCCGACAAATTGGCATAGGCGCTGGCCATGCCGGGGTCAGCTTGCACCGCTTCACGGCACAGCTGAGCCGCTTCCTCCGACTGGCCGAGCGGGATAAGAACGGACGCCAAATTGGCTTTGATCTGGGCAAAATCACTGTCGATTTGGAGGGCATGCCGAAAGGCTTCCTCCGCCTCGTCCAATTTACGTTGCGATTTCAGGATACTCCCCAGATTGCTCCAGGCCTCGATCCGGCGTGGATCAATCTCGGTCGCCCTGCGCAATGTTTCTTCAGCGGCGATAAAGTCCCCGGCGACGGCCTCTGCGTTACCGAGATCCGATAGCGCCGCGACATCATCGGGATTGAGCTCGACGGCGCGGGCAATCAACCGCCGCGCCTGCTCGGCTTGCCCCATCTGGAGCGCGATAACGCCGAGCCAGTGAAGCGCGTCGGGATGATCGGGGTTTCCCTTTAAAACCTGCCGATAAGCCGACTCCGCCGCCGCGAGATTCCCCTGCCGGTGATGATCCAAGCCGGCCCTTATGGCCTCCGCATGCGCACCCGCATTGACGGATTTGCCGGGGTCTCCGACCGGATCCGTGACAAGGTTAGATGGAGGGCTCACATGACGCTCCAAAGCCGCCGATCGGATACCTTCAAGGGTGTCCCGATCGAGATGCCTTACAAGGTGTTAAAGCCTTAAAAAATAAAGCGATTTAGGCCACAAAAATCGCCCGCTTTTAACGATGTTTTCACACGGAAGCCTTAATTTTTCACCAAGTTTACGGCTGTTTCGAGACGCCCCAACCGGGGATCAGAGGGGCAATCAAAAAAGGCAACATCAAGTGGGCGCATTCTCTCAACTCGTCAAAAATCTGGGGTCGGCTCGGCTGGCCATCATGGGTGCCGTTGTCGTCGGTCTGTTGGCGTTCTTCGTCTTCATGACCACACGCCTCACGGGCGCCGACATGGAGCTCTTGTACGCGGACCTCGATTCCGCCGACTCGAACCGCATCGTCCAGTATCTGCAGCAACAGAACATCGAATACGACATGTCGGGGAACGGCAGCCAAATCATGGTGCCGGCGGGCGAAGTCGGCCGCCTCCGCCTAGCGCTTGCTGCTGAGGGCCTGCCCGGCGGCGGGTCGGTCGGCTACGAGATTTTCGACCAGTCCAATGCGCTCGGCACGACGAACTTCATGCAGAACGTCAACATGATGCGTGCGCTTGAGGGTGAATTGGCCCGTACCATCCGCTCGCTGAAGGCCGTCGGCGGCGCCCGTGTTCACCTCGTCCTCCCCCGTCGGCAGTTATTCAGCCGGGAACGTCAGGAAGCGACGGCGTCGGTCATCCTCCAACTTCGCGGCGCTTCCCAGTTAAGCCGGGAGCAGACAGCCGCCATTCAGCAACTGGTCGCTGCCGCCGTCCCGGAACTGCAGCCCAACAAGGTTTCCATCATCGACGACAAGGGCAACTTATTGGCCCGTGGCGCCGAGGCCGATTCCGAGGTGACGCGTATCAACGATTTGGAAGAACGGCGCATCGCTTTCGAGAACCGGATGGCGCGGCGTATCGAAGAGCTTCTTCAGAAGTCGGTAGGGCTCGGCAAAGTGCAAGCTCGGGTTTCGGCGGAGCTCGACTTCGACCGCATTTCGCGGACCGAAGAGGTCTATAACCCCGACGGTCAGGTTGTGCGCTCCACCCAAACCGTCGAGGAAAGCTCCCTCGCCAATGAATCCGATGGTGCAGATCCGGTCACGGTGGCGACAAACCTCCCCGACGGAAATCAGAATAACCCAGGGGGACCGACGTCGAGTACGCGCGAATCTCGTACGGAAGAAACAACCAATTTCGAGATTTCCAAGACCATCACCAATCACGTTCGGGAAACGGGTGTTATCAAACGACTGTCTGTCGCGGTCATCGTCGATGGCATCTCAACCGTCAACGAGAACGGCGAATACGTTTACCAGCCTCGCGAACAGCAGGAGATGGAAAACTTGGCAAAGTTGGTCTCCACCGCGATCGGTTACAACGAGGAACGCGGCGACACCGTCGAAGTCATCAACATGCGTTTCGCGGAGATCGAAGACGACTTCCAAGAGCCCTTAAACTTGTTCTTTGGGCTGCAGAAGAACGACTTACTGCGGATTGCGGAGTTTATCGTTCTCGGCATCCTGGTTCTGTTGGTCATCCTGCTCGTCGTGCGGCCACTGGTTGCGCGGCTGTTCGAGGCTTTGCCGGCCGCAGCAGCAGCGGCTGAACAAAAACTGTTGGAGGAGATGTCTTCTCCCGCGCCGGCGATCGCCGGACCTGCCGATCAGAGCGAAGAAGAAAGCGAGTTCGATGAACTGATCGACATCGACCGCGTCGAGGGCCGAGTGAAGGCATCATCCGTCAAAAAAGTCGGCGAAATCGTCGAGAAGCATCCGGATGAAGCCCTCTCGATCATCCGTAACTGGATGTATCAGGAAACCTAGGCGGAACGCGCGATGGCACGCAAACAGGAAAATTTCCGGAATCTGGCCGGCCCCGAGAAGGCCGCCATGTTCATGCTGTCTCTTCCGGCGGACCTCACGGCCCGCATGTTCGAGATGATGGACGACGAGGAGATCAAGGAACTGTCCATGACCATGGCGAACCTCGGCACAATCGACTCGAATGTCGTGGAGCGCCTGTTCGTCGAGTTCGCGGATCAAATTTCAACCACCGGCTCGCTGGTCGGCACCTACGATACCACGGAACGCCTGCTTCTCAGCTCCCTCGACAAGGATAAGGTCGACATGATCATGGAGGAAATCCGTGGTCCTGCCGGCCGCACCATGTGGGACAAGCTCGGTAACGTGAACGAACAAGTGTTGGCCAACTATCTGAAAAACGAATATCCGCAAACCGTCGCCGTCGTGTTGTCCAAGATCAAATCAGACCATGCGGCCCGCGTGCTGGCGGTTCTACCCGAGAACTTCGCCATGGAAGTGATCATGCGACTATTGCGGATGGAGACCGTTCAAAAAGACATCCTCGACGGCGTCGAACGAACTCTTCGGTCCGAGTTCATGAGCAATCTCGCGCGCACACAACGCCAAGACGCCCATGAGCAAATGGCGGATATCTTCAACAATCTAGACCGCTCAACCGAGAACCGGTTCATGAGCGCGTTGGAAGAACGCAACCGGGAAAGCGCCGAACGAATCAAGGCGTTGATGTTTACCTTCGAAGATCTCACTCGGATCGACTCTGCTGGCATTCAGGTCCTCCTGCGCCAAGTGGACAAGGATCAACTTGCCCTCGCCCTGAAGGGAGGTTCCGAGGAAATCCAGGAACTGTTCTTCAAGAACATGTCCGAGCGGGCCGGCAAGATGATGCGCGAAGACATGGAAGCCATGGGTCCGGTGCGGCTTAAGGAGGTTGACGAAGCGCAGGCCGGTGTCGTTGCCACAGCCAAAGGTCTTGCCGACGCCGGCGAGATCGTTATCTCGACCGGCAACGAAGAAGACGAATTGGTGTTCTGAATATGAGCCGGGTTTTGGAACGAGATGCTCAAATGAAAGCCGCTCACAAATACATGTTCGATGTCGATTTCGACGAAGAAGAATCGACCACGACCGGCCACCATCGCAAGGGTGGCGGATCCAACGCCAATGCGCAACAACAAGAAGCGCCGGTGTTTACCGAAGACGACGTCAACGCCGCGCGTACCGAGGCATTCGCACAGGGAAAGGAAGAAGGCATTGCCGAAACGCGCGACAGCCTCGAGGCACGCCTGGCGGAAACCGTAGATACACTCTTGTCACACTTCTCGGGCGTTGTTGATGCCCAGGTACGGGCATCGGAACAGATGCACAAAGATGCGGTTTCGTTAACGGCGGCTTTTATGCGCAAGCTCTTTCCCTACACCGTTAAGGATCGCGGGATCGACGAGATTGCAGCGATGACCGAAATGGCCGTTGGACACCTTGTCGACGAACCCCGCATTGTCGTGCGCGTCAGCGAGACACTGACCGAGCCTCTCAAGGAACGGCTACAACCCCTCATTGCCGGCCGAAAAACAGAAGACAGCATCATCGTTTCAGGTGACCCGGACTTGGCCCTCGGCGATTGCAGCCTCGAGTGGTCCGATGGCGCCGCAGAACGAAATCAGGAAAAGTTGTGGGCTGAGCTTGACCAGATTATCGAAAAATATCTTTCCCAAGAACTGGTCTTTCCGGCGAAGCCCGGGCCCGGGCCGGCATCCGCTCCTCCCGAAGCTGCGGATGCCGCCGACGAGCAGGCACCGCCGCAACCTGACAGCCCCATTCCCGCCGACGAGATTTCAGCGGCCCCCGCAGATGCGGCGCCCATGCTCGATAACGCCATCACCGATCCCGAGAACGAATTGCCATCGGACGACCCCGTGCAACAGACATCAGAGATTGACGCGGCCTCGGGCGACCAGGGCGTGGAACCGGTGTCACAAGAACAGGAAACCGTTGTTATCGATTCCGTCGACGAAACCGGTATTGATTTAGACCGCAGCGAAGACCCATCGGAGGACCCGAACGGAGAGCTGCCCCAATGACCTTAGGAGTCCGATATGGGTGACGATGATCTCGAACTCTCCGAGTTCGAAGAGGATCCAGCCGATCAAACTGCCGACGATGGGCAACCGGTCGATGAAGAACCGGAGGCCGAAATTCCCGACGTTCCGCGTTCGGCGCAGGACCTCGAAGCCGTGTACGACATTCCCGTTCAGGTTTCGGCGGTGCTCGGCAAATCAACGATGGAAGTGAGCCACCTTCTGAAACTCGGCCGTGGCGCCGTGGTGGAACTTGATCGGCGTGTCGGTGAAGCCATCGATATCTACGTGAATAACCGATTGGTGGCGCGCGGAGAGGTCGTTGTTCTCGAGGATCGGCTTGGCGTGACAATGACGGAAATCATCAAAACAGATCGCAACTAGGATCACTACCGAAACAATCTGAGTTGCGACAACCAATAGAAGATAAATAACGGGAATCTGGGGACCGAAGAAAATATGCGTATCCTTATCATTGGCGCTATGAACGGACAGATCGGGGCCGCGAGCAAAATCGCGGTGTCACGTGGCGCCCGTGTTTCGCAGACAGGTGATATCGAGAAAGGTCTCGCTGCCCTACGGACCGGTAGCGGCTCGGATTTGGTGATGGTCGACGCCAAGCTCGATATTGGCCGTCTGATTTCAAGCCTCAAAAGTGAACGCATCACGATCCCCGTTGTCGCTTGCGGCGTAGACAACGACGCGCAAGTTGCCGTCGAGGCCATCAAAGCCGGTGCCGCCGAATACGTTCCGCTGCCGCCGGACGCCGAGATGATTGCGGCTATCCTTGAAGCCGTTACTGACGAAAACCACGCGATCGTCCACGCCGATCCGGTGATGGCGGACACTATCCGTCTTGCCGAGAAAGTCGCCGGAAGCACGGCAAGTATCTTGATTGTCGGTGAATCGGGAACGGGTAAGGAACTGATCGCCCGTCACATCCATCAAAAAAGCCCCAGGGCTAACGCTCCTTTTGTTGCCGTGAATTGCGCCGCAATTCCCGAAAACCTGCTGGAATCAGAACTCTTCGGCCACGAAAAGGGCGCTTTCACTGGTGCCGTTGCGCGTCGTCTCGGCAAGTTCGAAGAGGCCAACGGCGGCACTCTGTTGCTCGACGAAATCAGCGAGATGGACATCCGTCTGCAAGCAAAGCTTCTACGGGCCATTCAAGAACGAGAGATTGACCGGATCGGCGGAAACAAACCCGTGAAGGTAGATGTCCGGGTAATCGCGACGAGCAATCGCAATATGGCCGAGGTTGTGGCCCAAGGAAGCTTCCGCGAGGATTTGTACTATAGGCTGAACGTCGTCACGGTGGACCTGGCGCCGCTGCGCGATCGTCCCGGCGATATCGAACCGCTCGCCCGCCACTTTATCACTAAGTATGCGGAGGCCAATGGTCTCGGAACAGTCAAGCTTGACAGCAGCGCGCTCGAGAAACTCCGGACCTATCCATGGCCAGGCAATGTTCGGGAACTGGAAAACACCATTCACCGCGGCGTCCTACTGGCCACCAACGGGGTCCTGGGGGCGGATGCCGTCAATCTCTCGCAAGGACCGGCAGCACAGGTCGCAACAGCCACACGGGCCGTGGGCGGTGATGCGGCGCATACCGCGCCCCTCGTCGGGAGGACCGTCGCGGACGTTGAGCGCGACCTGATTATTGATACCCTTCAGCATTGCCTCGGCAATCGAACCCGAGCCGCCAATATCCTCGGCATCTCCATTCGGACGTTGCGGAACAAACTCAAGCAATATTCCGACGACGGCATTCAGGTCCCTGTCGCAGGACAGGGAGGATAGTGCCCCTCTCCGCGCGCAGGACGAAGGCGAACGAATTAAATGGCTGACACGCAACCAGGGCTGGATACGCTTCCGGCCGGAACAGAGACCGACCCCGGAACCACTGTCGCTCCCGAGAGCACGAGCGCGACCGCACAATCTAGTGGTGATGCTGAAACGGCCAATAACGCGGTCACCAACTTTGGTCAGGACTTCCTCGGTCGGCTAATCAATTCCGGCCAGCGCGGCGACTTAGCACTCGCTGCCGGCGTCGTTGCCATCCTAGTCGTTCTTATCCTTCCGATGCCGAGCTGGCTGCTGGACGTCGGCCTTGCATTCTCGATTACCTTCTCCGTTCTCGTGCTGATGACGGTGATGTTCCTAGAGAGGCCATTAGATTTCAGCTCGTTCCCGACGGTTCTGCTAATCGCAACGATGATCCGGCTTGCTCTGAACTTAGCCTCGACCCGCCTCATTCTTTCAAGCGGCCATGAAGGAACCGACGCCGCTGGCAAGGTCATCGAGGCTTTCGGCGGCTATGTAATGGGCGGAAACTTCGTCATCGGCATTATCGTTTTCGGCATTCTGGTCATCGTCAACTTCATCGTTATCACCAAGGGTTCGACACGTATCGCCGAAGTTGCCGCCCGTTTCACCTTGGATGCCATGCCCGGCAAGCAAATGGCGATCGATGCGGATCTGTCGTCCGGCTTGATCGACGAAACGGAAGCACGCTCTCGCCGCAAGGATCTTGAAGACGAAAGCACGTTCTTTGGTGCCATGGATGGTGCCGCCAAATTCGTCCGCGGCGATGCCCTAGCCGGCATACTGATCGTATTTATCAACATCGTCGGCGGCATCATCATCGGCGTGTTCCAACGGGAAATGGAGTTCGTCGATGCCCTCGACACCTTTACCCGACTGACGATCGGGGACGGGCTGGTCAGCCAAATTCCAGCCCTGATCGTGTCAACAGGCGCCGGCATGCTGGTCACGAAGAGCGGTGTGTCCGGCCCCATGGACAAGGCCGTTTTCGGCCAGCTGGGCCGCGAACCCAAATCCCTGGCGATGGTCACGGTGCTGCTCGTCGCCCTTGCCATCCTTCCCGGCACGCCCGCCGTCCCCTTTCTCCTGCTTGCCGCCGGGATCGGTGCTATCGGCTTCCAAACCTTCCGTCTTGCCAGAGACCGATCGGCGAAAGCGCGAGAGCTGGCAGAAGCCGAGGAACGCGATGCCGCGCCGACCGGCGAAGTACCGATCAGCCAAGTCCTCAAAATCGATTATCTGCGGCTCGAACTGGGCTATGGGCTCTTGTCTCTCATTAACGACGGCGAGGAAGGCCGGCGCCTAACGGATCAAATCAAGGCTTTGCGCCGTCAATTGGCCGTCGAAATGGGCTTCGTCATGCCGGCGGTAAGAATCCAGGACAACATGCAACTCGGTGCCAACAGCTATGTTCTCCGGATAAAGGAGATCGATGCCGGCCATGGCGACCTCCGTCCAAACATGTTGCTTGTCATGGATCCCCGCGGCGAGGACATTACCATTTCCGGTGAAACGACGCAGGAGCCGACCTTTGGCCTACCCGCGAAATGGATCGATCTCAACAATCGAGAGGAAGCTCTATTCCGCGGGTACACGGTAGTCGACGCCGCTACGGTCATTACCACCCATCTGACCGAAGTCATCAAAGACAATATGGCGGAGCTACTCTCCTTCGCCGAGACACAAAAGCTTCTCGACGAACTTGACAGCGAGCATCAGAAGCTTATTGCCGACATTGTCCCCACCCAAATTACCGTCGGCGGAATTCAGCGGGTGCTGCAAAACCTGCTTCAGGAGCGAGTTTCGATCCGCGACCTGCCCACAATTTTGGAGGGCGTCTCCGATGCCTGTGCCCAAACTCGTAACATCACGCTGATTACCGAGCACGTACGTGCGCGCCTCGCACGTCAAATCAGCGATGCCAACGTCAACATGGAAGGCATTATCCTGTTGGTGACGCTTTCGCCCGAATGGGAGCAAGTCTTCGCCGAATCGTTGGTCGGGAACGGCGACGAGCGCCAGCTTTCCATGCCTCCCTCGAAGCTGCAGGAGTTCATCTCGTCGGTCCGGCAGACATTCGAACGCCATGCCATGATGGGGGAAACGCCGGTACTCCTGACCAGCCCGATGATTCGGCCCTATGTGCGTTCGATCGTCGAGCGTTTCCGCCCGATGACGGCGGTTCTGTCGCAAAACGAAATTCATCCCAAAGCGCACATCAAGACTGTCGGCCAAGTTTAACGCCCCGATAGACCGCACCATTGTCGTCCCGCGCGCGAGAACAAATCGATTCATCAATTGACAATAATTGCTTCATAATCATGAGAGGAATAGGGGAGGCCTATGGCAGACCAAGTCACAAAGCCCGCCCGCCGCGGCAGCGGAGCGGAAACACAATCAAAGGGCCGCAACATGATCGCGATTGCCTCCGGCAAGGGCGGCGTCGGAAAGACGTGGTTTGCCATCACCCTAGCCCATGCTCTCGCCAAGGCAGGCAAGCACCCCCTCCTGTTTGACGGCGACCTCGGACTTGCAAATGTCGATATCCAATTGGGCCTAATGCCCAAGCACGATCTTGGCAGTGTCATCTCGGGCAGACTTCCCCTGAATCAGGCCGCCACCAAATTCGAGGACGGCGGGTTCGATATCATCGCCGGCCGGTCGGGATCGGGAAATTTGTCAAATTTGAACACGGGACGTTTGCAGTCCCTTAGCGACGATCTCGCTATGTTGTCGTCGGTTTATGATTGGGTCGTCCTCGACCTCGGCGCTGGCGTGGAACATACCGTCCGCTATTTGGCCCATAATGTGGGCACATGCCTAGTCGTTACCACGGACGAGCCGACGGCGCTGACGGACGCCTATGCGTTCATCAAGTTGACCCATATGGAGCGGCCGAACCTGGACCTCCGGGTGGTGGTCAATATGGCGAATTCGACCCGCGAAGGTGAACGCACATACAATACACTTTTGAAGGCCTGTGAGGGCTTCCTGAAGTTCTCACCACCGCTTGCGGGCGTCGTACGTCGGGATTCCAAGGTCCGCGAATCCATCCGAAATCAAACGCCGATCCTTGTTCGCTTTCCTAACTCGGAAGCGGCCACGGACGTCAGCGCCATTGCCCGCGGCCTCCTCAAAGATAAGGAATAAATGAAGGTAGGCCTTACTTGTGGCGGCGGTAATTCTCGAGGCCGATTTCGTCGAGGGTCGCCTGCTCGTCTTTGGCAAGCTCAGCTTCTTCTTCCCGATCCCGGGCTTCTTGACTCAACTCGAACACTTTGAGACCGCGGAACTCTTCCCTCACCTGATCTTGGGCCTTGAGAATTTCGAGCTCCACCTCTGCCCTCTCCGTCGCTAACGCGTAGCGTTTATCAACGGCCGCAGCGGCGTAGGCGCCATAATACCGTCCCGCCCCCGCCGGATCCGACGCCGCGACCAGACGCTCATTGGTAACGGATTCTTCGTGTTTCGCCGCAGCGTTCTCAAGATCCCGCGCTTTGCCTAGCAGACTACCGAGCGCGCGGCGTTTCTCGTCGACACGCCATTGATGCAACCGGATAAGGGTATGAAATCCCTTGATCATCTTCTATGTCTCAGATCTATGCTTCAGGCACCGGCCCAGCGCCGTAGGCCATGTCGAGCGCCTCAGCAAGGAGCGCGTAGCTGGTTTCGAGATCGGTCGCCTCACTTTCATCCTGACGCATGAACGCCTCGATAGCGGCAAAATAGTGGATAGCTTCATCGACCTTAGGGTCCGATCCCTGCCTATAGGCGCCAAGCCGGATCAATTCAGCCATGTCGTCATAGACCGCCACCAACTGTCTGGCCCGGTCCACGATCTGATTTTGTTCCGGTGTATTGCAGTTCGGCATCGTCCGGGAAACGCTGCGCAGGATGTTTATCGCCGGATACCGTCCACGTTCCGCGATCGCCCGGTCAAGAACGACATGGCCATCGAGGATCCCCCGAACGGCGTCAGAGACGGGTTCATTGTGGTCGTCCCCCTCGACAAGAACGGTGAACAGACCCGTTATGGTCCCCTGTTCCGAGGTGCCGGGCCCTGCCCGTTCGAGCAATCGGGGTAATTCGGCGAATACCGTCGGGGTATAGCCCCGGGTCGCCGGCGGCTCACCGACCGAGAGACTGATTTCCCGCTGCGCCATCGCAAATCGCGTAACGCTATCCATCAGACACAGAACGTCTTTCTTGGCATCCCGAAAATATTCAGCTAGCGCCAACGTCATATAGGCGGCTTGGCGCCGCACCAACGGCGGTTCGTCGGATGTCGCAACCACGACCACGCTACGTGCCAGCCCCTCCTCGCCTAGATCGTCCTCGATAAATTCCCGAGCTTCCCGGCCACGTTCACCGACAAGACCGATCACATTTACGTCAGCATCCGTATTGCGGGCGATCATCGAGAGAAGCGTGGATTTACCCACGCCCGACCCTGCAAAAACGCCCATTCGCTGCCCCTTACAGATGGTCAGAAAGGCGTTCAGGGCGCGGACGCCAAGGTCCACCTTGCCACCGACCCGCTGACGCTGATGAGCGGGCGGCGGACTGTTTTGCGGCGCGTAAGGAAGATTGCCCAGGGGAAGCCGGCCTTTGCCGTCGACCGGCTGGCCAAACGCGTTGACCACCCGCCCAAGCCATCCTTCATGGGGATAGACGACCGGATTCGCGGCACCAACTTCCACCCGGCACCCAAGCCCGACGCCATCCAGGGTCCCGAAGGGCATCACCAGAGCGCGCCCGTCCCGAAAGCCGACAACTTCGCATAGAACCTTGCGATCCCCGCGGGCCTCAACCCGACAATGATCGCCGATGGAAAGATGCCCCTGTAGCCCGCCGACCTCTACAAGCATGCCGAGAATCGCGACAACCCGGCCGTACACGTTACGGTCGGGCAATTGGTCGATTTCATTTAACAGGCTGTTAAAATATGCGCTCACCGATCAGCTCGAAACCCCCGTCAGGAGCGAATAATTGCCGCTAGATTAAGCCCAAATATGGCTCAACCGGGCTTAAGGATTGGTAAAGTAAAAGCGTGGAAAATCAAAGTTCACCAGGGGCGCAATTTATTACCTGGGCTAATCTTGAATATGGCATGGGGCGCCCCTATTGTTAATAAATGGCATCTGATGCCTTAGATTCCTGGACCTACAGAGAAACAGAAACATGCGCGTTCTCCTCGTAGAAGACGATCCAACAACATCAAAGAGCATCGAGATGATGCTAAGCTCGGCGGGGATGATCCTGGATACGACGGATCTGGGTGAAGACGGGCTCGAGATCGGCAAATTATACGACTACGACATCATAATTCTCGACCTTATGCTGCCAGATATGGACGGTTATGAGGTTCTTCGGCGCCTCCGCGCGGCGAAGGTTGAAACACCTGTTCTGATCCTTTCTGGCCTGACAGAGTCGGAGAAAAAGGTGAAAGGACTTGGTACGGGGGCAGACGACTATCTGACAAAGCCCTTCAACAAGGACGAATTGATTGCCCGTATTCATGCGATTGTTCGGCGGTCCAAAGGACATTCCGAATCGATCATCCGGACAGGTAAGATGTCGGTCAACCTTGACGCCCGCACTGTCGAGATGGATGGAAAACCCGTTCATTTAACGGGGAAGGAATACGGCATCCTCGAGCTGCTGTCCCTTCGTAAGGGAACCACGCTTACCAAAGATATGTTCCTGAACCATCTGTACAATGGTATGGATGAGCCCGAACTCAAGATTATCGACGTGTTCGTGTGCAAGCTCCGGAAGAAGCTTTCCACGGCTTCCGGCGGTGAGAACTACATCCATACGGTTTGGGGACGTGGCTATGTCCTTCGCGACCCGGAAAGCGGTGAGCAAGACTCAAAGGCGGCTAAGCGCCAGAAAGTCATGGCATAGGGATTTTCCGAGAAATTGAATTGGAACGAGGCCGCAAACGCGGCCTCTTTTCATTTGTGCAGTAATCTTGAAGCGGGAAACGGAAAAAGACGGATGCCGCGGCTGAACCGTAGCCTTATGCTGTTGCCTTAACTCCAGCCGCCGGAGCCCCCGCTGCCGGCGGCGCATAGGTCACACCACCATTTTCGCTCGCCATCTCGTAGACACCGCGGAAATTGGGCACTGGCCTAAATTTGTCGGAAATCCCCAATACCGACTCCGCACCGCCAAGATACAACACGCCATCATTGGGCATCAGCCCGTGGATTTTCTCCAGAACCTTGGTCTTCGTCGGTTGGTCGAAATAGATCAAAACATTCCGGCAGAAAACGATGTCGAACTTGCCCATGCCGGTGAACGGGTCCAAGAGATTGAGCGGCTTGTACTTCACCATGTCGCGGATTTCAGATTTGATCTGCCAGTGTTCTTCCTTCTTTTCGAAGTATTTGACCAGCAACTGCACAGGCAAACCACGCTGCACTTCGAATTGAGTGTAAACGCCGTTCTTAGCCTTATCGAGAATTTCAGTCGACAAGTCGGTGCCGATAATCTCGACGCGCCAACCCGCCATCTTGGCCTGCATTTCCTTCAGAATCATGGCGAGCGAATATGGCTCCTGGCCACTCGACGCGGCAGCACACCAGATTCGGATCAATTTGGTCTGTTTCCGTGCATCGAGTAAGAACGGCAAAGATGCATCGCGGAACGTGTCGAACGGTCGTGTATCACGAAAGAAGAACGACTCGTTCGTCGTCATCGCCTCGGTGATTTCGTTGATCAGTGCTTTATCCGTTTTCGACTTCGCGGCCGCAACCAGATCTTCCATCTCCTTCATCCCGCGGGCACGGACGATGGGCATAAGGCGGCTTTCGAGCAGATAGGACTTATCGGGAGTCAGGACCAATCCCGATTCCGTCTTCACCAGATCGCTCAAAAATTCAAAAACCTCGGGGTTCATCACACGCTCTTCTTGAAAATCGTGGCTACATGGGACGCTATTTCTTTTAGCGGCAGCACAGCGGAACACAGACCGGCTTCGGCAACGGCCCCTGGCATACCCCAGACAACGCTTGTCGCTTCATCCTGGGCCACAACCATTCCACCAGCTTTGACAACGACTTCCGATCCTTTTTGGCCGTCGAAACCCATTCCCGTAAGAATGACGACCAGGATCTTACCCCCATAGGCTTTAACCAGGCTGCGTAGCATTGGATCCACCGCCGGCCGGCAGAAATTTTCCGGTGGGTCCTGGTTTAAATGAACGACGTGCTTGCCACCCCGTTCGACGATCGTCATGTGATAATCGCCAGGTGCGACATAGATTTTACCGGGCTCAAGAACGTCACCTTCAGCGGCTTCCTGTGCCGGCGTATTGGCGGCACGTGAAATATGCTGCGCCAAGATCGTCGTAAATGTCGGTGGCATGTGCTGCGTAACGACGATCGGAACGTCTATGACGCCCTTTAAACCTTTGAAGAATTCGAACAATGCTTGCGGACCACCCGTAGAGCTTCCAACGGCAAGAATGTTGGGCTTCGGAACAACCACGGGACGCGGCCGTAACGTAATCGGCTTACCGCCCGGCATGTGCTGGGTAGCCGGGGTGCTCTTTGCGGCGACCGGCGCCTTCTCTTTGCGTACAGTCCGTCCGAGCGTTTTTACCTTGGCCAGCAACTCGTCACCGAACGGCTGGTTACCCGTCAACTCCTTCGACGTGGACGGCTTGGGAATGTAGTCCGCGGCGCCGGCTTGCATCGCGCGGATACTGACCTCGGCGTTCTTTTCTGTGAGCGTCGAGGCCATGATGATTTTGACCTCGGGGTCGACCTCGAGAAGCTTGGGAATGGCCGTCAGGCCATCCATGACCGGCATCTCGATGTCCAGGATAACAACGTCAGCGCCGACTTCCGCCAACTGCTTGACGGCCTGCTCGCCATTGGAAACAGTTCTGACAACCACGACTTCGCCGTCGCGTTCCAATGTCCTGGAGATTAGCCCGCGGACCACCGCGGAATCGTCCACGACCATCACACGAATAGCATCACCGGTCGATGCCTGAGCAGCTTCCACTTCTCTTATTCCTTATGATCCGACCGCGGAGTACGAGGTCAGTAAATTTCCACCACTAGAGAAGGCCGACTTGAGAAAATTTCGCCTGAATAATCTCGCTGTCGAACGGCTTCATAATGTATTCGTTCGCGCCGGCATCCATCGCCTCTTGGATATGTGAAATGTCGTTTTCCGTCGTACAGAAAACGACAATCGGCGCGGCGCCGCCGGGCAACTTACGAAGCTCTCGCAAGAAATCGATGCCGCTCATGACCGGCATATTCCAGTCGAGGAGAATGGCATCCGGCATATCGGAGCGACAGGCATCGAGCGCGACCTGACCGTCCTCGGCCTCTCCTGTCTGGAAATCGAGTTCCTGGAGAATTTTCCGAGCCACCATGCGGATGACTTTGGAATCGTCTACGATCAAACAGGACTTCATTTGTTCCTCTTAAGGCCTTAGCCGGCCGCGCTTTTCATGAACGCGGTCGGGATGCGCTGCCTATTGGGCAGCCAACTCCGCGCCGGTATCGGTCAACGACGCGGCCGTGGTGGTCAGGGATCTCAACAAAGCATCGCGGTCGTATTTGGAAATGTATTCGGTAAACCCGACCGTACGACCCATTTCGAAGTCGCTTTCACGCACCCGGGCCGACAAAGCGACCAGCGGCGTATCTTGCCACTTACCGCCACTACGGACATTCTTAGCGAACTCGAATCCGGTCATATCCGGCATCTCGATATCGCTGACGATGATGTCAAACTCGGTGCCCGAGTCTCGCATCTCCAGCGCTTCTTTCGCGCTTTCAACAGCGGTCACATCAAACCCGGCGACGGTCAGCACGGGGGTCATCAGGTTCCGGAAGAAGGAACTGTCGTCCACCAGCAGAACCCGCCGCCGTCTGGCACCCGTTGCTTCAGGATCGGGACTAGTATTGTCGAACCAGTCGGTGAACCCTTTGGTCAGATAGTAACCGGCGTCGATGACGCTCGTGGCCTTGCCATTGATAACGGCACTACCGAGCATCGTTTCGTCCTGTGAGCGCAGTTCGATGTCGATGTCGTCACGTACAATGTCAACGATCTCGTCGACGACCAGACCGACACTGCGATCATTGTCCGTAAACACCAGTACGGGCACACGTCCTTCGGTCTTCCATTCATGATCGGGAGCGAACGGAATCAGCGGCATGAGATGGCCCCGATACTGAACCACATAGCGGTTGTCCGAGTGTTCGACGGCGGCCATGTCGATCTCTTCCAAACGGGCAACGAGCGCCAACGGCACTGCTTTCAACTCTTCGTCGCCCGCGCGGAAAACCAGGATGGACTGCGTATCGGACCCATGCCCGGCAACTTCCTTGGCGTTGAGGGCGTCCTTGTGATCCATCTCGACGGAAATCTCACCAGTCTCGGAGGCAATTCCGTTGGGATCGAGAATCATGATCACGCTACCATCACCTAGGATAGTGTTCCCGGAGAACAGGTTGATCTCGCGGAGGATCGGCGCGACCGGCTTCACCACGATTTCTTCGGTGTCGAATACCCGGTCGACGATAATACCGAAGGTATAGTTGCCAACCTGGCTGACGACGATGAAACTTTCGTCATCAGACGGCCCGTCGTCCCTTTCGAGTTCGGCCGATTCTTCTTCCGATTCGCCGTCAACATGGTCGAGTTCGGCCGCATTCTCGTCGATAGCACTAAGATCAAGAGCACTGTTGTCATCGGAGTGATGGTCATGGGAATGATCATCATCGGCACCGTCTTCATGTGCGGCGGCACCATTCATCTTCTCGGCGTGACCATTGTCCCAAGTCTCGACCTTCAGCAACTCGCGTAAATTGACCAATGGCAACAACCGGTTACGCAAACGCAGGACCGGCGTGTCATTGACCATTTCGACGTTGTACTCTGAGTGGGCCGAGGCCCGAACCAACTCGAGGACACTAAGCTGCGGAATGGCAAATCGCTGGCCGCCGCACTCGACGATCAACGCCGATACAATCGCCAACGTCAGAGGAATTTTGATCGTGAAAGTCGAACCCAAACCTGCCCGCGAGTTTAACTCGATAGTGCCACCGATCTTTTCGATGTTGGTGCGCACCACATCCATGCCGACACCGCGGCCGGAAACGCTGGTGATCTTCTCGGCGGTGGAGAAACCGGCTTGGAAAATGAACTGCTGGATTTGCTGATCGCTCATCCCATCCAGTTCGGCTTCGGTCGCAAGGCCGTTATTGACGATCTTCTCTTTCACACGTTCGAGATTGATACCCCGACCATCATCGCTGATCTCGATGACAATGTGCCCACCTTCGTGAAAGGCCTGAAGAACGATAACGCCGGTCTCCGGCTTATTGGCTTCAGCCCGGCCAGCGGGATCTTCCAGCCCATGGTCGGCAGAGTTACGGACCATGTGGGTCAGCGGATCCTTGATCAACTCAAGGATTTGTCGATCGAGTTCCGTTTCAGCACCGACCATTTGCAGATCGATCTTCTTACCGGATTCGACGGCCAGATCGCGGACAATACGAGGTAGCTTTGCCCAGGCATTGCCAATCGGCTGCATGCGGGTCTTCATCACCCCTTCCTGCAGATCCGACGTAATGTGGCTCAGCCGCTGTAATGGCACGACGAACTCACTGTCGTCATGACCGCGTACCATCTGGTTCAGGGAATTGCGGGTCAGCACCAACTCACTGACCAGCGTCATAAGATTCTCGAGAAGATCGACATTGACGCGAATTGTCTGCTGGGTGACAGGCGCTTCGGTCGCGCCCTTCGCGTCTTTTTCTTTCTTGTCGTCCTTCTTGGCTTCCTTTTTAGCCTCAGCCGCCGGAGCAGGAGCCGGAGCAGGCTCTTCGCCTTTCTCCTTGGCCATCTCGGCTTCCATTTCAGCTTTCAGTTCGGCTTCCGTAGCAGCTTTGATCCCCTGCGACTCGGCTTCAGCTACTTCCGCAAGAAGATCAGTAGCAACAGGGAAACCGTTTTCATCGAGTACGGGTCCGCCGGAGGACGCCGACGCATCTTCAATCTCGGCCGCCTCTTCTGCGCTTTCCGAGCTGGCATCAGCAGCTTCGGCCGGCGCCTCATCGGCGGCTTCGCTTTCAGCGGGCGCCTCGGCGGCCGGCGCGGCTTCGCCGTCAGCCATCGCCCGAAGCTGACCGATCAACTCGCTATCGTCACCTTCCGGTTCCGAGCCGGTTTCCTCGAGCCCAGCGAGTGAATCGCGAATGGCGTCGATGGTTTTGAGAACCAGCGTCACCGCCTCGGGGGTCACCTCGAGTTCGCCGTCACGGAACTTACCTAGGACGTCTTCGCCGGCGTGCGCAACAGCTTCCAGTCGCGGCAGGCCAAGGAAGCCACTAGTTCCCTTAATAGTGTGAACCAGCCTAAAAATGTTGGACAAAATCTCAACATTACCCGGCTCTTGCTCGAACTTGACCAGCTCGACGTCCAGAACCGCGAGGCTCTCAGAAGTCTCGGTTAGAAACTCACTTAATAGATCGTCCATGACTTTCGTCACTCCCATAGTGGCGGCCAACCGGGCGTTCTGCCTCATTGCTGCCACCATTGGAAATGGGGACGAAGTCGAAGATTCGAACCCCCCGACACCAAAAAAAATTGATATCGGAAAATCCCTATATCCGCCGGTTTAGGCGGGATAGAAGACGATCAGGATGCGGTCAAAATTAACGATTCATCGGGCGAGAGCGCGATGTTTAAG
The DNA here is from genome assembly GCA_913055735.1 of uncultured Rhodospirillales bacterium. Classification (GTDB taxonomy): domain Bacteria; phylum Pseudomonadota; class Alphaproteobacteria; order Rhodospirillales; family UBA2165; genus CAJXKD01. The sequence continues at coordinate 112,417 of CAJXKD010000002.1, read as the reverse complement.
GACATATTAAGGTCCATTGCCAACCGCCGGATGAGGACACCGCCAACATTCTTAACGTTAACGTTTTCCAGGTCCAGGTCTTCGGAAAGCGCCTGTAGCATATCTTCCGCCACTGTGCATTTTTGCCCGATAGCCTCGGCGACAATACGGGTGCCGCCACTTCGATCGAGGCTCAGATTGACCAGGCCGCCCCTAGGAAGGGCTTCGATGCCGACCGACGCCATATTCAGGATCAGCCGCCCCAGCGGCCGCGAGATGGCGGAAACATCGCCGGCGGGCGCCGCAGTCCAATTCAGCGATACCCGGCTGCCGAACAGGAGATTCTCAACCAATAATCGAATTTGGGACTCCTCTAGCGGATCGTTTTGGCCGGTCCCGCCGAAAGCCACGCGGTAGAAGGAGAGACGATTGGCTGCCTGTTGGGCGCTCTTTCCGATGAGATCGATGGCCTCGCCCTGCATATCGGGGCCGCTATCGCCGAGAATTTCGAGACCGTTATTGATCGCGCCGATCGGACTGATTAGGTCGTGACACAACTTTGAGCACATCAGCTGGGCGATGCGCCAATGCTCTGCATCGCTCATCGTGGGAAAACCTCGAGAAAGACAGTGGGACGACCAGTGGGCTGAGGGATGAGGTCCAGCCCCAAATTTTCCCACCCGGCGAGAGATTTTTCCTCTCCTAAAACCGTGGTTTCGTTTTCCAAATGCGTCGGCATAATGGCGGCCAATCCTCCTGCTTTCCTGCGGGTTACATCAAACGATAACAACATCTACAGTAGATTTGGTCCAATGAGCAAACCTCGTAAAAAAAGCGCTTACCCAAAAGGCCGGCAAATCGATCCGGTCGCCGTGGACTATGTGCGAGGTCTGCTTGGCGGTCGGTCCCGTCAGCGGGACCTTCTGATCGAACATTTGCATCTTATCCAGGACGACAAAGGCCATTTACCTGCCGCCAACCTCGCCGCTTTGGCGCGCGAAATGAACCTCGCGCAAACTGAGGTCTACGAGGTTGCCACCTTCTATCATCACTTCGATGTCGTGCGCGAAGACGAAACTCCACCGCCGGCACTGACAATACGCGTCTGTGACGGGATCGCCTGTGAAATGGCGGGCGCCCACGACCTGATTGAGGATTTGAAAACGGAATTGGGGACTAACGTCCGCGTTATTCCGGCCCCATGCGTCGGTGCCTGCCACGCCGCCCCAGTCGCGGTAGTGGGAAAACGCCAAGTTCCGCACGCAAAAACTGCGTCGGTGAAGGACACCGTTACGAATGGAAATATCCTTCCGGACCTTCCGGCCTACGAGGATCTGGACGCTTACCGCCGGAACGGCGGTTATAAGGTCTTGGGGGAAGCGAATACCGGTACACGAACGGCGGAATCGCTTATTGAGGAGATTGAGAAGGCGGGATTACGGGGAATGGGCGGCGCCGGATTCCCGACAGCACGTAAATGGCGCTTTATGGAAAAGGCGGGGAAACCACGCGTGCTGGCCATCAACGGTGACGAAGGCGAACCGGGTACCTTCAAGGACCGCCATTGTCTGGAGACGGCACCGCATCGCGTTCTGGAGGGCGCGCTTCTGACGGCAAAAGCCATCGAAGCGGAAGACATATATATCTATTTGCGCGACGAGTACCCACAGGTTCACGATTTGCTCCACCGCGAAATCGACGCGGTCGTGAAAGCTGGGCTCGCCGAAGGCGTCACGATCCATCTGCGCCGGGGCGCGGGAGCCTACATCTGCGGGGAAGAAGGCGGGATGCTGGAAAGCATAGAGGGAAAGCGGGGCCTGCCGCGCAATCGGCCACCCTACCCTGCCCAGCGCGGCCTATTCGGCCGTCCGACGGTGATCAACAACATCGAAACCATGTACTGGGTTTCACAGATCCTGACCAACGGCGCCGACTGGTACCAGGACCAGGGACGGCCGCATTTCTATTCCGTTTCGGGCCGGGTCAAGAAGCCGGGCGTGGTGCAGGCTCCTTCCGGGGTGACGGTCCGCCAACTGATCGAGGATCATTGCGGCGGCATGGCCGATGGCCACAGCTTCAAAGCCTATCTGCCCGGCGGCGCCTCGGGCGGTATCTTACCGGCGGAGTTGGGCGACGAGCCTTTGGATTTCGGCGTTCTTGAGAAATATGGCTGTTTCGTGGGCTCCGCTGCGGTGGTGGTCCTGTCGGATAAAGACGATATCCGCGACGTTGTCCTCAATCTTCTGCGGTTTTTCGCCGATGAGAGCTGTGGCCAATGCACGCCTTGCCGCGTCGGCTGCGAAAAGATGGTAAGATTGCTGGAACAGCGGGATTGGGACCGGGACTTGATGACGGAACTGAGCCAAACCATGCGTGACGCCTCGATTTGCGGCTTGGGGCAGGCGGCGCCAAACCCGGTACTCGCCGCCTTCAAGTTTTTCGAGGGAGATGTGTCATGAGCGACAAGATCGTCTTCAAACTCGACGGCAAGGACGTCGAAGCCGCCCCCGGCGAAACCATCTGGCAGGTGGCTTACCGGCTCGGCAAGGAAATCCCTCACCTCTGCTACCGCCATGAGCCCGGCTACCGCGGCGACGGCAACTGCCGCGCCTGCATGGTCGACGTCGAGGGCGAACGCACGCTCGCAGCCTCCTGCATCCGCAAACCCGAACCAGGCATGGTGGTCTCAACCGTATCGGAACGCGCGACCAAGGCGCGCGAGATGGTCCTTGAGTTGTTGCTCGCTGATCAAGAATCGCCGGAAAGCGAGTTTAAGCGCTGGACGGAGGAAATGGGGGTTGTCGACAGCCGTTTCCCCAAATCGCATACGGCCAGGACCGATACGAGCCATCCGGCCATCGCCGTCGATCTCAACAAATGTATTCAGTGTAACCTGTGTGTCCGCGCTTGCCGTGAAGTGCAAGCCAACGACGTCATCGGTATGGCCCTGCGCGGCTCCGAGGCCGAGATCGTATTCGACATGGGCGACCCCATGGGCAACAGCACCTGCGTCGCCTGCGGCGAATGCGTGCAAGTATGCCCCACCGGCGCGTTACTACCTGCGGGCGTCGAGATCAAAAATGGTGAGGTGGTCGCCGACAAGACCGTCGATAGTGTCTGCCCTTATTGCGGCGTCGGCTGCCAAGTCCGTTTTCACGTCAAGGACAACAAGATCATCAAGGTCGACGGTCGAGACGGTCCAGCTAATCAGAACCGGTTGTGCGTCAAGGGACGTTTCGGGATGGATTATGCTAACCACCCACAACGGCTGACGGTTCCGCTTATCCGCAAGGAGGGCGTCGGCAAGAGCGCCGAGACGACCGTCGATCCCGCCAACCCGTTCGAGGCGTTCCGAGAAGCGACCTGGGAGGAGGCGCTCGATCGGGCCGCCGAAGGTCTACGCCGCATTCACGAGAAACACGGCCCCGACGGTCTCGCCGGATTCGGCTCGGCCAAGGGGTCGAACGAAGAGGCCTATATGTTCCAGAAGCTGGTGCGCACTGGCTTCGGCACCAATAATGTCGATCACTGTACACGCCTGTGTCACGCATCCTCGGTCGCGGCGCTGCTGGAGAATATCGGCTCGGGCGCGGTCACCGCGCCTGTGATCGAATGTTTGAACTCCGACCTAATCGTGGTGATCGGCGCGAACCCAACGAGCAACCACCCTGTCGCCGCCACCTTTATCAAGAACGCCGCCCGCAACGGTGCCGAATTGGTGGTGATCGATCCGCGCCGGTCGGATCTCAGCAAATTTGCCAAGCACGTCCTGCAGTTCACGCCGAGCAGCGACGTTGCCCTGCTGAATGCCATGCTCAACGTCATCGTGACCGAGGAACTGTACGATCGGCAGTACGTCGAGGCGCACACCCAAGGCTTCGACGAACTCACCAAGCATGTGAAGAACTTCTCGCCGGAGAAGATGGCCTCGCTATGCGGTATCGAGGCCGACGAGATCCGCATCGTGGCGCGCAAGATCGCACGGGCCCGGGCGGCGATGATTTTCTGGGGAATGGGGATTTCGCAGCACACGCACGGTACCGATAACGTGCGCTGTCTGATCTCGCTGGCGCTACTGTGCGGCCATGTCGGCCGCCCTGGTGCGGGGCTGCACCCTCTGCGCGGTCAGAACAATGTGCAAGGCGCATCGGATGCGGGCCTGATCCCGATGATGTATCCTGACTACAAACTGGTCGCCGATCAGGACGCCCAGTCCAAGTTCGAGAAGTTCTGGGAAACCGACCTCAACCCCAAAACCGGTTTGACGGTCGTCGAGATCACCGATGCCATCCATGACGACATCATCCGTGGTGTTTACATCATGGGTGAAAACCCCGCCATGTCCGATCCTGACGCACACCATACGCGCTCCGCGCTCGCCAAGCTCGAGCATCTGGTGGTCCAGGACATTTTCATGACCGAAACGGCAGCGTTCGCAGATGTGGTCCTCCCCGCGTCCGCCTGGCCGGAGAAGGACGGTACCGTCACCAACACCGACCGGCGCGTCCAAATGGGCCGCAAGGCCCTTGAGATGCCGGGTGAGGCCCGCCAGGACTGGTGGATCATTCAGGAGATCGCCAACCGCATCGGCCTCGATTGGCATTACACCCACCCCCGCGATGTACACGAAGAAATGCGCGGCTGCATGCCCTCCATGGAACATATCTCGTGGGAGCGGCTGGAACGCGAGGACGCGGTGACATACCCTTGTGAGGCCGAGGATCTGCCGGGCCACGAGGTCATCTTCACAGACGGTTTCCCGACCAAATCGGGACGCGGCAACCTTTATCCCGCAGACGTACTGCCGCCCGATGAAACGCCGGACGCCGAGTTCCCCTTTATGCTGAGCACGGGCCGTCTGCTGGAACATTGGCATACCGGCGCCATGACGCGGCGCGCAACCAGCCTCGATGCTATCGAGCCGGAAGCGACGTTACAGGTCTCGCCGCAGGATATGGAGAAGCTGGGCATCGAGCCGGGCAGCAAGGTCAAGGTCACGACGCGGCGCGGTTCCATCGAGGTCACGGCGCGGCGCGAGCCCAACGTTCCCGAGGGATTGATCTTCATGCCCTTCTGCTATCACGAGGCGGCGGCCAATATCCTCACTAATCCGGCACTGGATCCGTTCGGCAAAATTCCCGAATTGAAATTCTCGGCGGCGCGGCTGGAAATCGCCTAATCGGATTTACCCGATAGAAAACGGGTGAAGTCATCGAGGTCGGCGGCGACGCTGCGCAGCGCTTTTTCCTCGATTTGGCGATAGCGTCTCAACACCTCGTGGCCGAATGCCGTCACCTCGGCGCCGCCACCGCCCTTGCCGCCGGAATTGGTCAGCACAAGCGGCTGTTCAAAATCGCGATTGATTTTGTCAACCAAGTTCCAGGCGCGCCGGTAGGACATGTTCATCTTGCGCGCAGCGGCAGAGATGGAGCCGGTCTCGGCGATCGCTTCCAGAAGCTGTGTCTTACCGGGGCCCAAATCGGTCGCCGACCCTACCAGAAGGCGCAACCGGGGCGCCCTGCTTTTTTGCTTACGGACTTCGTCCATCGTTCGCCATCATTCCCGCTTTAACGCGCGCGACGATAACACATCATTCATCTGGTGCGCAGCAACTGCTCGGCCGTGTCGAGGTCTTCCTTGGTGTTGACGTTGAAGAACGGATCGACGGGATCGGCGGCAAAGTCGACGTGCTTGATCCGGTGGCGCGCCGTCCAGGCATCTATCTTGCGCATGCCTTCTCCTTCCATGGCAGTCCTCAGATCGGCGGCAAGCGACACCCGCCACACGGCGCAGACGGGATGAGTGCGCCCCTGTGACATGGCGCAGCCAATCTCGAGATCGTCCTCGCCCCTACCCGGCAACAGGTGCGCCACCATATCCGTTGGGATCAACGGTGCGTCCGAGGGAAAGGTGGCGATCCACGCGCAATCGGGCCGGTGTTCCGCCGCCCATTCCATACCCGTTAGGATGCCTGCGAGCGGCCCGGCATAACCGGTGATACGGTCGGCAACCACCGGCAGGCCGCACTCGGCGAACCGGCCTTCGTCGCCGTTGGCGTTGAGGATCACCGTCTCGACCTGCGGCGTGACTCGCTCGATCACCCAGCTGAGCATCGGCTTGCCGGCAATGCTCAGCAGCCCCTTGTCGCCGCCGCCCATGCGGCGCGACAAACCGCCCGCTAAAATAACCCCGACAACGCCGGTCATGCGCGCCGGGTGCCCCTACCGCTAGGCTCATCCTCGTCAGGCACGTCATCGGTCTCGAGGTCATAGACAATGCGTTCCTGCCCCGACAGCGCCAGAAAGCGCTTGCCCTTGGCCCGCCCGATCAGGGTAAGCCCCGCTTGACGCGCCAGATCGACACCCCAGGCAGTGAAGCCCGAGCGAGACACCAGGATGGGGATTTCCATTTGCACCGTCTTGATCACCATCTCGCTGGTGAGCCGGCCGGTGGTGTAGAAGATCTTGTCACGGCCGCTGATCTTATTGAGGAACATGTAGCCCGCGATCTTGTCGACCGCATTATGCCGTCCGACATCTTCCATATAGATTAGCGGCGTATCACCTTCGCACAGGACACAGCCATGAATGGCGCCTGCCTCCAGATAGAGGCTCGGTGCCGTGTTGATCTTCTTCAACAACGCCAACAGGTCGGAGGTTTTGATACGCGCATCGGGGTCGAGGTGGATATCGTCGAACTTCTCCATCAGGTCACCGAACACGGTTCCCTGGGCGCAGCCTGAGGTAACCGTTTTCTTCTTCAGCTTGTCCTCGAAATCGGTTTGCGCTTTGGTCCGGACGACGATGGTATCGATGTCCTCCTCATAATCGATGCCGGTGATCTCGTCATCGGCCTCCAGCATGTTCTGATTGATAAGGTAACCGACAGCGAGATAGTCGGGATAATCACCGATAGTCATCATCGTGACGACTTCCTGATCGTTGAGGAAGAGCGTGAGCGGCCGTTCCACCGTCACCGATGTCTCGATGGGCTGGCCGTTCTGATCGACGCCGTCAACCCGCGCCGTCAGGCGGGGGTCGTCGGGATTGGGTTTGATGGCGAATTCGGGCACACGGGCCATGTCGGTTCCTCCGCCGGCCACCATAGCGCAGTCGGCGGCGGTCTTAAATCACCGCCAAGGCTTTTTGGAAAGGGACTTAGAAACGTCCGCAGGTCTTATCGTGGAGTTCGAAAGCCGCCTCCAGCATCTCGGTACTTTGGCGGTTTTCCTTGTTCTTGCCGCCGATGGCGGACAGGTCCACTTCCAGGGCCTTCAGCAGAAGGTCGGCCACCTCCTTATTACCTTCGTTGCAGGCCTGCGCATGCGCCAGCATGATCTTGTCGCTCAATCGGCGCATCTTCTTGGGATCGAATTCCATAGCTCAAGCGCTCCGCGTATTTTCGCCCTAAACGAAGACCGAATGGTCCCGGGCCATTCCCTCTATTCGATAAATTGGGGAAAGAATCGCAGAATTCCAGGGAGACCACGGAAAAGAGGGGGAGAAACAGGCGCAGGTCGGGGATGACAAGGCTCCCCTGGCGGACTATCTTAGGGCAGCGCTATATACCGCAGTGCCTAACGGATTGAGGAGTTGCGGGGAAAGCCGATTAAAGCCGAAAACGAGAGAAAGACAGGGGAAGTATGTCGAGCTTGATCGACCCATTCGGACGCCAAGTCAGCTATTTGCGGGTCTCGGTCACCGACCGCTGCAACTACCGCTGTGTCTATTGCATGGCGGAGCATATGACCTTCCTGCCCAAAGCCGAACTACTGACCCTGGAGGAATTGGACCGGGTGTGCAGTGCCTTCGTCCGGCGCGGTGTCGACAAAATTCGCATCACCGGCGGTGAGCCGCTGGTGCGTAAGAACATCATGAGCCTGTTCCGTAATCTTGGCCGCCATCTAGATAGCGGCGCTCTCAAGGAACTGACCCTGACCACCAACGGCAGCCGGCTGAAGGAATTCGCGCGCGAGCTTTACGACTGCGGCATGCGCCGCATCAACGTCTCGCTCGACACGTTGAATCCGGAGAAATTCCAGAGGGTGACCCGTTGGGGGAAACTCTCGGACGTGATGGCGGGATTGGACGCGGCAAAGGCGGCCGGGCTGGAAATCAAGATCAACGCCGTGGCCCTCAAAGGTTTTAACGACATCGAGGCCGACGAGATGATCCGCTGGTGCGGCGAACAGGATTTCGACCTTACCTTCATCGAAACCATGCCCATGGGTGAAATCGACGAGGACCGCCTCGACCAATATATGCCACTCTCGGGACTGCGCGAACAGATTGAGAAGAGCTGGACGCTGACCGATTCGGATTACCGCACGGGCGGTCCGGCGCGCTATACGACCGTTGCCGAAACCGGCAAGAGGCTCGGCTTCATCACGCCCCTCACCCATAACTTTTGCGAAGGCTGCAACCGCGTCCGTCTGACCTGCACGGGCGAGCTTTATATGTGCTTGGGGCAAGATGATTGGGCCGATCTGCGCTCGCCGCTGCGCGCCAGCGAAGGCGACGAAGCCCTCATGAACGCCATCGACGAGGCCATCGGCCGCAAGCCCAAGGGCCACGATTTCGTCATCGACCGGACAACCCAGGCCCCCGCCGTCGCCCGCCACATGAACGTAACCGGCGGCTAAAGCGGACCAAACTCCGCAAAATCGGAGGTATAGAGGGATGGGCTGACCTCCCTGCCCAACGGCGTTATACTCTCGCCCACCTCAACCCGGATCCCATCGAAGTTTCCCATGGAATTTAAACGTTTAGCCATCGTTGCCGATCTTCACGACGACGCGCAGACCGCTCTCAAACGGCTCAAGGCGGAATACGATAACGTCGATCCCGACGAGGCCGATATCGTCGTCGCAATCGGCGGCGACGGCTTCATGCTGGCCACCTTGCACCGGTTTATGGCCAAGCAAGTACCTATCTTCGGGATGAACCGGGGATCCATCGGTTTCCTGATGAATGAATATAGTGAAGACGGGCTGCTCGACCGTTTGGCCAAGGCCGAACCTATAGCGCTTCACCCGCTGGAGATGGTGGCGACGACCGTTTCGGGCGAAACGCATAAAGCCCTGGCCATCAACGAAGTCTCTCTACTGCGCGAGAAGCGTTACGCCGCGAAAATCAGGATTAGCCTCGATCACGTCGTCCGGTTGGAGGAGTTGATCTGTGACGGCGTGCTCATCGCGACCCCCGCGGGCAGCACCGCCTACAATCTTTCGGCTTCCGGCCCAATACTGCCGCTGGGTGCGGGACTTCTTGCCCTCACCCCCATCAGCGCCTTCCGGCCGCGTCGTTGGCGCGGCGCTTTGCTTCCGGAAAACGTGGTGGTGGAGTTCGAAGTACTTGATCACGCCATCCGGCCGGTAAGTGCCGTTGCCGACTTCACCGAGGTGCGCAACGTCAAGAAGGTGGAGGTTCGGGGCCTCAAAACCCCCTCGCCCATCCTCGCCTTCGACCCAGAGCACAACCTCGAGGACCGCATCCTCAAGGAGCAATTTCTGCCCTAGCGCTCAGGCGTCGGCGCCAACCGCTTCGGCCACGCTTCCAAAACCGTCAGCGGCAAGCAATTCTGCAAGACCGGTATTGATGCGCATGGCAGTGTCCATGCCACCATAGATGAAACCGGTATAGACCTGCACCAATGATGCGCCATTGCGGATCTTGCGGTAGGCATCGGCGGCGGTGAACACGCCTCCGACCCCGATCAGCGGTAGCTTGCCTTCCGTCACCTGATAGAGACGGCGGAGCACGTCAGTCGATCGGTCGAGCAACGGTGCGCCGCTGAGCCCACCGGTCTCCGCCGCATGTTTACCGGACAAGTTTGCGGGGCGGGCTATCGTCGTATTGGTCGCAATGACGCCGTCGACATTCTTGTTAAGGGCAATGTGCGCAATCTCGTCGATGTCGGCGGCCTCCAGATCCGGCGCGATCTTTATCAACAGCGGCGTTTGCGGCCGGTAAGACCGGGCGCGCGCCGCCTGGGCCTCGGTCAGCAGCGCGAGAAGCTGCTCTTTGCCCTGCAGATCGCGAAGCCCCTGCGTGTTCGGCGATGAAACGTTGATCACCAGGTAATCTGCCAATGGCGCCAGCCGTTCGATCCCTTGCGCATAGTCCGCCGCCGGATCGGTCACCTTCTTGTTCATGCCGACATTGGCGCCGATGATTCCGGGCTTTTTGTTCGCGAATTTCTCGAGCCGGTCGGCGAACACCTCCAGGCCGTCATTGTTGAACCCGAAGCGGTTGATGATCGCCTTGTCCTCTCGGAGCCTGAACAGACGCGGCTTCGGGTTGCCCGGTTGCGGTTTCGGTGTCACCGTACCGACCTCGACAAACCCGAATCCGAGACGCAACAGCGCTGCCGCCGCGCGGGCGTTCTTATCGAAGCCCGCCGCCAACCCCACTGGGCTGGGAAAGCCCAATCCCCAAACCCGGGTGCAGAGGATCGTCTCCTCGAGGCGGCGCGCGCGGGGCACCAGGCCCAATTCCAGCGCCCGGATCGCAAGATCGTGCGCCGTTTCCGCGTCCAGGGAATTGAGAAGAGGAAGAATGATCCGATCGAGAAGGGTCAAAGGGGCCACCGCCGAAGGAGCTGCAATGAAGGAGCGACAGTCGATCACTCTTAGCAGCCGACCCCGACTTCGTCCACTCGCAGGGCTTGGGAGTGTGTATTACGGTTTCTCGTCGTCGATCTTCGCCTCGATACGGAGAAGGGCGCGCTGGATAAACTCCCCCTGGGTTTCAAGCCGTTCAAGACGGCTTTGAATCTGCCGGTTGTCGTCGATCCATTTCTCCACGACTGCCATACGGTTGGTCAGCGTCGCGTACGACCAAACGAACCCGACCCCATAAATGGTCATCGCGACAATCAGGGCGATTGGAACCCGCCGGTCGAGATGCCAATGCTGGAGATCGTCCGCCTGGTTATTACGGGTATCTTTTCGGGAACAAATTTGCGTGTCTTTCATAATGTCCCTTATGCCGGCTCGGGAAGACTGGAGAGGTAAGGCAGCATGATCTGCACCGCCACCGCGTCCACGAGAATGACGCATCCGCGGTCGATGAAGATCAGCAATCCGGTCGGTTTCTCGGGCGCATAGATGAAGGCGATGAGGTCCGGGTTATGATCCGTGACAGGCGGCAGGCTGTTGTACATAGAAAGGAACCGGACCCGTTTCGCCTCGTTTACCTTGCGCAGAATAGCGGTGGGATTGTGGGCGAGAACCTGAGCCTGCCAGTCGCCCCATACGAGAGCCGACTCGCCACAGCCGGGCGCCGTTTCTCGCGGCGCCGGAAAGAGGGACTGACCGACGGCCTGCCCCACGCCCACCAGGACGCACAGGCACAAAAAAACCGCCCAAAGGGCGGCGATCAGTTGGTTCATCTTTAGTCCTCAAACTAACTTAACGTGGCTCACTGCAACTTCAAAATCAGAGCCCAAATTTGATCCACAACTCGAACCGTTCTTTCAAATTTTTTGCCTATCCGACATCGGCGCTCGTTTAGACAAATTCATAGGTTCGAAGGTCTTGGTTTGAGTTGTCCCTAAACGCGACCCGTGTGCTGCTTAGTGCGCTCATAGTTGGATATCCCACACTAGGGATCTCAAGCGCAGTTCCGACAAGCGACCAATCCGAACCGTCAAATTCGTACGTACGAAGGCTATCGTAATTAGTATCTACAAACGCCACCCGGGATGAATTCAGGCCTGTTATTTTAGGATTAAATACCCCTGCAAGGCTGAATGAATTCCCGGTTTGCGACCAATCGGTACCGTTGAAGTCATAGGTACGAAGTTCTTCAATACTGTCATCGATCATTGCTATTCGGGTCGAAGTTAAGCTAGCTAAACTCGGTTGGCCCATGCCGGAGATGTAAAGATCGTTACCTATTTGAGACCAATTTGTACCGTCGAATTCGTAAGTGCGAATATCGTCATTGCTGCCATCAACAAAGGCGATTCGGCTAGCTGAAAGAGCTGCTATTCCTGGATTCCCCATGGACGGGAAACTTAGAGCGTTTCCAACAGACGACCAATTGGTGCCATCAAAATCGTAAACACGAAGGTCATCATCGGCACGATCGGCAAAGGCAATCCGACTGGAGGATAGCCCTACGAAACGACCTTGGCCGCCATCTCCGTCCAGAAATAGATCGGTACCAACTTGTGTCCAATTGGTGCCGTCAAAATCATAAGTGCGGAGGTTATCTGCGACGCCCATTAGATAGGCAATCCTGGTCGGCGATAAAGCTGCCAATTCAGAAAAGCCGCCACCCTCTGAAATATAGAGATCGTTTCCAACCTGCGACCAGCTCGGGATATCAATCGGACGCCCATTGAAGCCTATTAGCGGTCGCATTAGGCGATGTCTCCGATCATGACCCATTCGTCCGTGCCGCGTTTATAAAGCGTGACGCCAGAGTATCGAGCGCTTAAGTCCGTGAGCCCTCCTGCGGATTGGATGGTAACGCCTGATCCAGGAGCCACCGTCGTGGAGCCTGCACCGTACTGAACGATCTCCACGACATCGCCGATGCTGAACGCAACGCTGGAGTTGGGAGGCACTGTCACCGTATTGGCCGACGCATTGTTCATCTCGACAACCTTGCCGGCATCACTTAACGCCAATGTGTACGTCGTCCCGGTTTGGGTGTTGATACCGACAAGCGTTGACTGAGCAGCCTCGGCGGCAGCTTGCGCCGCTTCTGCCGCGGTTTGGGCGGTCGAGGCCGCCGTCGCGCTGGTTGACGCCGCCGATGCCGAACCGGCGGCATTGGAGGCCGAAGTCCCCGCATTGCTTTCCGACGTGGCGGCATTGCCTTCCGAGGTTGCCGCGTTCGTGGCCGAAGTCGCGGCAGCTCCGGCGCTCGACGCTGCATTGGTCGCAGAGGTCGATGCGGCGGAAGCGCTGGAGGCGGCATTGATAGCTGACGTCGAGGCCGCCGATGCAGAAGATTCGGCATTGGCTTCTGCCGCTTCCGCAGCGGATTGAGCGCTTTCCGCCGAGGTTTGGGCGGTTGACGCCGCCGTCGCCGAATCCGCCGCGCTGGACGCCGAAATCGCCGCATTATTTTCCGACGTCGCCGCGTTCGTCGCTGAGGTTCCAGCTGTGCTGGCGCTCGACGCCGCGTTTGTCGCCGAAGTCGAGGCGGCCGAGGCGCTAGAGGCAGCATTGGTAGCCGACGTCGAGGCCAACGATGCGGACGACGCGGCGTTTGCCTCGGCGGTCACGGCGTTCGTCGCCGCTGCGGCCGCCATATTCGCCCAATGCAGTGCAGAATAGTCGTCCACCTGATCACCGCCGGCCGCGGCAGATACCAAGTTGTCCTCAGTCTTGTTTGCCCATTCCTCGGCATAGGATTGCGCAGCTGCTGCCGCAGTTTGAGCTGCTTCCGCGTTTGTTTCGGCTGTTTCGGCATTCGTTGCTGCGGTTTCCGCGGCAGTTTGAGCGGCCGCGGCAGCGGCCTGAGCGGCCTCACTGTCGTCTTTGGCTGCCAACGCAGCCGTCGCATAGGTCTCCGCGTTGGAGACTTCGCCAACCGTTGGCCCCGTCACGATTCCATCGGCGGTCTCGTTCCACACGCCGATGATTGTGTTCGCCGTCGGATCGGGAAGCGTTGCATTCGTGGCGGTACTGGTTTCCGCGAAACCCAATTTGCGATCCACCTGCTCCTGCAATTGCTGATCGCGCATGGTTGCACGATCGAGGGCGTTTTCATGGGCACGTGCCGGAAACTGGCCGCCTTCGGGATAGTCGGTCTCCTGCGTGAGGTCGAGGTCCCGCTTGATCAGCAGTGCGGTGCCCGCAGCCGGCGTATAATTGGTCGGACTGGTCGAAACGGTAACCGTTCCACCCACCGTTTTTCCCGCGCCTGTCAGGGTGTATTCGGAACCTTCCGTCCAAGTGGTTTCCGCGCCGTCCGCAGCACGAAGCACAACTTTGACATCGGCTTTCCGAAGAAAATAGAACGGCACGCTGAAAACAGCCGTCGAACCATCCCCGCTATAGAGGGCTTTTGCAGTTTCGGAACTTACGGTCATAGGACTACTCGCTAAATCTAGTGTCTCTAGGTTTCCCAATAAACTTTTGGAGATTGAGTGCGCGGAGTTCGATACGTGCCGAGCTGTCACGCGTATCAGTCACGACGGTGCGAGGTATCGGCTTGAGATCTCGAAGAAATCCAACGTCGGGCTAATCTCGCCGCCTCACGAAACGGCCCCCTTGATATTCGGACTTGCATCTCCGCTTAACAAAAAAGCCGTGAAGCCGTTTTGGTCGATCGCCAGCCCTGCCGCTCCCCCGCCTTTCCCGCCGAAACTGTTACCATTGCAGCTAGCAGGGTGATATCCGCTTGCCGACGCGCCAGACGATCCGGCTTCACCGGGATCACCACCCTTTCCGCCGCCACCGCCTGTTGAGCTTGCTCTGGTCAATGGCGGACTGTCGCCATCCTGGGTCTCTGTTGGGGACCCATGCCCGCCGTTGCCCCCGGTCTCGGTTCCACCTGAACTGCCGTTGCCGGCGCTCGGATTAGCCCTTGCACCACCACCTGACAGGGTCGATCCAGCACCACCACCGCCACCGCCGCCATGCCCAAGTGTGCCATTGGTAACGCAGCCGCTTTCGTAGCGATAAGGGTGATTCGCACCGCCGCCACCGCCGCCACCACCACCGCCTCCCCAAATTTCACCATCTGCATTGATGACGCGGACATCCATATCGGTCAGCGCCAGCGCGTTTCCGCCGGCTCCCCCTGCACTTCCTATCGTCCCATGCGTGTTGACGCCGTTTCCTCCGCTGCCGCCTCTCCCTTGAATACGTCCACGATTGATTAGGAGCAGACTGCTGCCGGCGGGAAAGGTGCCGACCGTCAATGCGGGCGTCGCGGTTGACGTTGATCCGATCAGAACCCCCGATGGAATGACGACGGTAAAACTCTGGGGATCGGTTCCGTTCCAATCCGTGTTTGACTGCAACCAGTTGGACAGGTTCAGATTATTGGCTGAGTTGGAAATATAGTGTCCCGCGATTTCGTCGCCAGCCCGGACTGCGAGCGTAGCCGCGATCGACGGCTGTGGGGCGGTCAAGGAAAATGCCGCCGATCCGACGTTGCCTGCCGACGCGGCAATTTCATAGGCAAGGCCGAGGGACAGCAGATTGTTGGGGCTCGACCTTACGGCGACGCCCGTGGTCCCCGCGGGTTCCCCGCCGTCGATGGTAATGTCGTCTTCGGTCGCGGCAAAAGATCGGAGGATTAGATTACCGGCCCCTCCGACCTCAACCGCCGGACAAGTCGAAGTGCTCCCGGATGCCAAGACGCTGGAGTCATATATCCCGATCGCTCTCGCTTGGTTGATGTTGACGATATAGCCGAGAAAATCGTCGGCCCCCGACCAGGTAACCGAATATGTCGGCTGTGGATTTCCCACGGCGTCGGCTGCTTCGGCCGTTTTCTCGTAGACATAGAACGCGAGACCGGCGACACCGCTATTTTCCAATTTCTGGGTCCAACCGGATAAGCCAGTGAAACTCACCGCCGCGGTCTTTGCCAGAACCAGTACCAGATGGTCGTTTTCTAATGTCCCCGGAGGGACAGGCACCGTCGCCGAAGTATCGTTGTCGACGCTAATGATCTCGACGTTCCCGAAGATCGGCATCGCCGGATCGGAAAGCACGATCTGTTTGTTGCTCAGAACGGCCATTACACGTAGTTCCCCAAGGTCGCAAAGCTCACGCCCTGACCCGGCACGGTCGAGCCAACCTGGGTAACGGCAATCGTTCTGATGTCGTTGACCGCAAATGTCTGGGTACCATCCGACTTGAGTGTTCCCGCCGTCAGTGTCGTAGCCCCGGCCGCGATCTCCGGCTTTGTCGTATAAATCGTGGTTCCATTTTTCAGGACATCGAAAATGAGTGCCGCCCCGACCGGTGCGGTCGTCGCGACCGCGAGTTCCCCAGTCGTCGTATAGGGGCGTGCCACGATTGCGGTGTCGTAAGTTCCCACTTCGATATTGAGCAGAGTGCCGGTCGAAGACCGCCCGATTTGGACTTCCTTGTCATACGCTACCGCGCCGACGGCGCCGATCGCACTTAGTCCTGCGAGCGGAGATCCAGATCCAAGACTGCCGATCTCCGAGACGACCGATTCTAGCGCTCCGAGGGCGGAAGACACTGACGCCAGCGCCTGAACGGCCGCGCTATCGCCGGCGACCGTCTGGATATCGGCACTATCGGATGCGACCTGCGTTATGTCGCTCACGATGGCACCCAGCGCGGACAATGTTGTGGCAATTGCGGCGAGCGCGTTGATAGCAACTGTGTCTCCAGCAACCGTATTTATCTCGGTCGAGTCGGATGCCGCCTGCGTGACGTCGCCGGCGATACTGGCCACTTCCTGGATTGCTGTCGCTATCGTCGCGAGCGTAGATATTCCCGCAGGGGTTATTTTGTTTTCCAGGTCTGTCGCTGCGTCGTTCCACCCGATTATATATCCTGCTTCCGGATCCGGTAACGTTGCCGACGCAGTGCTGGTCTCGGAAAATCCGATCTTGCGATTGATTTGCTCCAACAGTTGCTGATCACGCATGGCTGCCCGATCAAGAGCATTTTCATGGGCGCTCGCGGGAAATTGCCCTCCTTCGGGATAGTCCGTTTCTTGCGTCAGCAATAGTTCTCGTTTGACCAGGAGCGCGGTCCCCGCGGCAGGAACAAAGTCCTCCTCGACGGTTACGGTTCCACCGGACTGGAGACCCTCTCCGACAAGCGTATACTCGGAGCCTTCCGTCCAAGGTGTCTCGACGCCGTTCGCGGCGCGATGGATGACTTTGACGTCCTCGTTCTTGAGAAAATAGAAGGGCACGTCGAAGATGGCGGTCACACCATTCCCTGCATAGAGGACCTTGGTGACCTCGGAGCTAATCGTCATGAAATAACCTTGGATTTGGGTTGGCGTAACCGTCCTTCTGCTCCGACACAGATAGACTTCACTTTATGAAAGGTGCGACTTTCGCCGCTCCGGTAAGAAGCGTGGTTCCCGCGCTGTAGTAGCTTTGGCTCTTCGCGGCTCGTCCCTGCATTCGGTATAAGTTCGCCTTGTTGAGGGAATCGTTGGCCGATGCATCCCCCCGGGAACGGATCATCCGGGCCTCGAGTTCCGCGTCGGCCGCCGTATCGATCTGGCTTAACAGCGGCGAGCCCGATGTCAGATCCGCACCGCGCGCGGCAAACAAGGCACGTTGCCGGCCAAGCGCCGCGCTGTGCTGCTGGCGGGCTTGCCGCTCCTGGCTTGCAGCCAGCTTCCGCTGATACTCTGCTTGCTGGGCTGCGACAGCCGCCTGATATTTCGCCTGTGCCGATGCCGCTTTCCCGCTGGAAATTGCACCCGCCGCGCTAACAGCGGTTGCTGCGGCAATGAGAAATGGTTCAGTTCCGCTCATATTTATACCTCACTAGGGCTTCATTCGAAGGGCTCCGGAGGATGGGTGCTTCGGCGTCCTTTGCGAAACCGAGCCGCTGTAACCATCTGTGCCCCTCGAGGTGGTCTGCGACGGCAGTCGCGTAAAATCTCCGATGGCAAGACGATCTCAGAATGAGCCGCCACGTCTTGACGGCGGTCCGGTGCAACAAGAACGGACGCGCGCGCAACGCATCGGAAAGAATCATCCAGACCGTCGCGTCATCATCCGAAAGCTCGATGATGCCGCCGCAACCGAGAATTTCTCCGTCATACAAGCTGAATGCCGTACCCGGAACCATGCTCGACGGATCGAGATATCCCAGAGATCTTCTTTCGAGGCCTCCCAGGGATATCTGCCTAATGTGGTCACGCTTGAATGGGATCAACCTGGCCGAGGTCACCTTGGATTGACCTTGATGCGGGGGCTCAGCGCCAGAAGCGTAAACGGCACCGGATCGTCGCCCTGAATGCACACCCGAGTGTCGGTGGCATAGTCGCTGTCGAACTCGGCAAATTTCTCGCCGGAGAACAAGGGGACTGCCGCATTCATAGCATCTGCGACATCGCGAAATGGAACCGTCTGAAGGTTTTGTGGCGTCGGCCCAATTTTCGCGTTGAGTGACTCTGCGAGCATCAAGGTGACGCCGTCGATCCGTTTCGTCTGTCCCTGCGCCGTACCCTGCGGGGATCCTCCTTCCCATTTCAGGCTTTCGAAGGCATGAGTATAGCCGAGCCCCACATGCACGCGTGCTGCGGGTTCATCCAAGGTAATGCCGCCACCGGTTACCACCTTGTCGGCGTGCACGGCCCCGTCGGTCAATACTTTAACGGTCTCTCCCTCCAGATGGTTCAGGCCACTGATGGTCGATACCTTCTTTCGAACGCAGCCGCCGGAAACGAAGTTTGAATAACCGGTTCCGTCGACCGCCACCGGCGTATCATCGACGCTAAATAGCTCGAAATCGTTGGTGGTAACGTTTTTGACGGTGAAAGATTTGCCGTTCAGTTCTGCCATACCCATAACGTCATCAATCCGAATTTCGTCATCGTTGGCTAATCCATGAGCGATAGCGGTGACGACCACCGGACTTGCCTGGGTCGCGCCGGAAATTTCGATCGGATCGTCGAGCGACAGTCCGCCGTCCACAAAGAAGGCGTCCGACTGATCGTCTCCGGTTTCGAATTCGGCTTCAAAGAATTCGACGAAACGCGTGGTGGCTCCGTTGACTGTCCGTTTGCAGATAATCCAAGCTTCATCCCGATTAACGCCGGGAATAACCGCGACCGATTCGGCAACGGCGTTTCCTGCTTGATACGAACCGCCTAGGATCTGCCGGCCCCAGCCGATGACGTTCTGATCGGGCTGATAGGTAAATGTCGGCATCACCCCATCGGACCGGACGCACCACAACGTCGAGTTCAGCTCTTGCTGATATACCATTGTTTCGAGACCACCCTTGGTCACGTGATCCGCAAGCAGCGTCATATCGAGCGATTGGATACCGTCCAGCTCGATGTCATAGGCAAGTTCGAGAACTTTGCGGCGCGCTTTCTGCAAATAGACCAAGCGGCCACGCATCAGCGCCGGGTCTACCCGAGCCGAGCCGTAGGCCGTTTGCCGCTTCACGTCGATATCGGTGGGAGTCAGAACCGGTCCGTTGGACTTAACGGTCCACTCACCCCCTGCCGTACCGATCAGCAGATTGCCCTGATAGGCAAGCATCCAGCGGATGACATTCACCTGATCGGCCGAGATGGTGTAATCGATGGCATCGTCGTCTTCTACCGAGCCATCGTTCGTGTCGTCCCGGTTGTCCGGAGTCATGTTCTCGAAATCAGCCGACTGACTGAGCCAAAATGTCTGTGGCTGGTTTGAGGACCCCGCAAAACCGAGCCGCTGTTCGAAGAAGAAAACAACGCCCGGATACCCCGTCGTTCCGCTCCAGGCACCTAACCGCCAAGTCGTTTGCGCAGTTGGCGAAGACTCGAAATTGTGGAGAACATTGGCGGCAACCTGCGTCGTCGTATTGACGGCGGTAATCACTGCAGTTCCCCAGTTTGCCGACTTCTTGTAGCGGATCAACCTGCCGACATCGGTGCCTAGGAACCCCTGCCCCTCATTGATGCCGGTCGTGGAGGACGCATTGATTGTGATGGCGCCGCTGTTTGAACTCGGTGTCAGCGTCGTTCCGGTTGAGTTCTCGCGTAGATACGGACCGTCGTCGAATTCCACTTCGGTGAGAGACCAAGCGGAGTGGCCGGACCGCTCCAGCTTGTGGACGGGGTGGTTTTCGTGACACAGATAAAGGACATCCGCCGATTGCGCGAAGTTGAGCGTCGGCAGATTTTCCTCCACATAGGGCGTATCGATCTCGACGGGTGTATCGTCTAAAAAACCGACATCATCCAACGAAGGCGTGCCGGACGATTGGCTGAATCGGACATAAAATGTGGCGACGCCGGGTGTGAACGGGAAGCAATGAAACCCCACTCCGAACTCGACATCCGATTGGATCTCTCCCCCACCAGAAGTCGTTCCCACCCGGAATTTCAGCTTGGCGCCCGCGATTCCAAGGATGCGGAACTTAATCACGTGTTCCTTGGTTTTGTTGCCATCGGCGATGTCAATTTGTTGGATCAGTTCACCGCTTGATGAAAACTCCGCCTTATCGGTCGAATGGCTGACGCTAGAGGCCGTCCACCCGCTAAGGTCACTGTCGAAGGATCCGTTCGTGATCGCCGCATCCGTGTCATCGACGACGATCTGGCCGCGGTCCTTGAAGAACCGGAAATATTTCTCGCCGGCTTCCAGGATATAGGCCTGTTCTTCGGAGAACTCGAAAGGTAGCAACCGGCCTTTCTCGGTCGAATCCTTGACGGTCGCAACATAGCGCGTGCCCGACCGCCGTATCGCCCCCCCTTGCGGCAGGGGCAGCATGTTTTGGAGCTTGGCGCAGGCCAGCGGGTATTTATTGAAATCCGTGCGCGCCGCCATGCGCGGACTGAACTCGCCAGCGTTAAAGCTCGGCTGAAGCGGTGTGATCTTGGGCATCTAAAATCGCTCCGAAACCCACGCAGGATCCGGTTCGGTCTCGGGGAAATCCTCGATGGCATCGATGCTTTTTGCCTTAGACAGATGATCATCAAGGCCGTCCCGCATCTGTTCACGTGTCGTTGACGACTGGGTAATGGGAATGGCGAGGTCCGACGCGACCGCCCAGGCCAACGTTTCACGGAACAACGCATCCATATCGTTGGGGTCCGTCACTTGCCGGATATAACGGAGATAAATATCTGTCGCGTTGGACAGCAACGTCCTGCCTTCGATCTTGTAGGCAATGCCACCCGTCGCACTCTCATCGTCATGCACGGACACGACCCGGAGAAAGTCCGTCGGCAATTGAAAAACGTAATCGAACCCAAAGGTCGGCGCGTCGGCGAGACGCGCGAGCTTGCGCCGCGCAATGGCGAAATTCCAGGCGTGCGACCGCAATAGGTCGTCGCGCACTTTTTCATACTGCTCGTCGCACAAATTGGCGTTCTTTGACCCCTCAGTGAGCGAGATGATCCGCGTTGCGCCAAGTTTGACGAGCGCGGAATTGCAGATACCGACAACCGATGCCATGGATTAGCCCTCCTTAGTCGTGCGTTTCCTGGAACGCGCTGGTTTTCGCGTTTCGGCGGCCGGCATCTCCGCCGACGGCACCAGCCTGAAGGTCCGGAGACCCGCCTCGACGATGTCGAGCCCACCAAAATCGGCGAGCCACACCCCTGGTCGCGTCTCGTCCACCGCCGTCACCACGAACAGGCCGATGGCCGGCTGATCGGCGAGCCCGGCATAGACGAGGATCAAATCGCCGCGCCGCACCAGCCGCGCCGCGCCCGCGAAATAGCCGTCGGCGGCAACCTGCGTCAGCGGATCTTCGGTCTCGTAGGCGAAGATCGAAAACGATCGCGTCACTTGGCTCAACGGCGTCAGGGATTGCGAGGAGAACGGCATGCGTCGGTCCTTTCCCGGTCGAACAGGTTTTGTGTGTAAAAAGAAACGGGGCGGTCCTTTTCCGAACCGCCCCATCCTTTATCCCAATAGCCGAGGGTTAGTCGGCGTCGGCTACCGACACGGCCGTCCCGTCGGAAACATCCACCGTGGAACCGTCGTTGGACAGAACCACCATGAGCGTCACCGTCGGCGTCGCGGTGTCGTAGGAGATGATGATGTCGCCGACATTCACCATGGCGGCGGCATCGTTGAAATACCCGGAGGTATTGACGGTCGCAAGGGCGTCCGTGGTTTTGTAGTGCCACAGGCCGAAACCATTCGCGCCGCCAATCCGGGCCAGTCCGGAGCTTGCATAAGCCATCGGTCAGCCCTCCTTAGGATTCTTGGCAGATGATTTCGACGACGCCATTGCCGTCGATCAGGCTCGCGCCCTGGCTCATCATGTTGTTGACGAACCACGACGCCCGGTCGCCATGCCAGGTGATATCCGACGTCACGTCGGCCCCGCAGGCATGGCCCACGGCGTCCTCGTGATACCAGAACACCTTGCGGTCGGAACCGGATTTGGGCAGCCCCGAATGGGTCATCCAAACGGTGCCCATCCAGCGCTTCACCTCGGCGCCCATCGGCAGTTTGAACGGCAGATCGTCCATCCCGACGTAATCCGACGAAGCGAACTCCGGCAGATCGAGTAGTTCGGTCCACTGCTCATAACCGATGGCCGCATACATGCGGCCCGCCTCGAACACGTTGTTGTCGCCGAGGGTTTCGTAGGCCTGATAGACCTTGGTCTTGGTCAGGCCGGCACCACCCGCGGCGATGCTGTTCGAGGTGCCGTCGAGCGCCGTAATGATGAGCTCGTCCGTTTTGCGGCCGAGCGCCCAGGCGCCCGCCTCGACGATGACGCGCCGCTCGTCGTGCGCGTTCTTGATGTCGTCGAGCTTGTCCACCCAGTCGCCGGCGTACCAGTCGGACAGGGTGCACTCGACCGGAGAGTGGTCGAGGTTCATCGGCGCCACGGTGCCGTGACGGGCTTTCGTCGTCGCGGTGCCGGTGCCGATCTTTTGGAACGTCGTCGAAGAACCCTTGACGTTGTTCCGGTGCCGCACGGTATTCCGCAGTTTGGAACCGCGCAGCTGGTAGGCTTGATGGACCTCGCGTTCGTACTGTTTGACGAAACTGAGGTCGACAGTCGGAGTAGGCATATCGTATCCCCGATGTGGTTGACGGGATGCCGCGCCCGCGCGCGGCGCTCAACCGCGCCGGTGGTTGTCCATTACAATGCGTTGTTCGGTTTCCCCGGTTAGCCGGAACCGTAAATTGGCATCGCAAGGGCCATCGAAGAGAGGTTGGTGGTGAATGCCGCATCCACCGGGGCCGCAAATGCGAGGTTCCCCCGGGGATGCGGTTTTTCAGCCCGCTGGAATATGTGTCAGCCGGACCTGAAAACACTGTTCGGCGTCGTGCCGGTGACCGGCTCGCTGCCGTGAAGTTGAGCGTTGATCTCGCGGACCCGCCGTTGAACGCTCTCGTTGGACCAATAGTCCCGCCGGTTCATCAGCGCATCCAATTCTTGGGCCAGTCCTTGGGAATGACCGTTGCGCCGCCCGTCAGACAGCGTCTCGCCGCCGCCCGTATCGCCGGCTTCGCCCATGCGCCGCCCGATGCGGGCCAGCATGCGCACCACCTGCTTGTCGCCGACGATCCGCTCCAGCTTGTCGACCGTCTCGGCATCCCCAAAGGTGGTCAGCGCCCGCCGCCCGTATTCCATGTTCCTGTCGTAATCCGATCCCCACTCCTTGCGCAGGTCCGCTTCCAGATCGGCGGTCGTGTCCGCCGCCGTCTCCGCGTCGCGCGCGTGCTGTCCGGCCTGCGCTTCGGTCGCCGCGGCGATTTCCTGGTAGTACCAATCGACGGCCGCCTGCGCCTGCTGCGGCGTCAGACCGATCTCGTGGGCGAGGTGCGAATACCGCGCCAGCCGCGCGTCTGCATCCCCGTCCCGTCCCACATCCGGAACAGCAAGGTCGTAGCCGTCGGCACTCTCGGGCACGCCCAGGCGCTTATGGAACGCCGCGCGCTCTTCGTCCGAGGCGTGCGCGTCCGGAATTTCCACTGAGCGGCCCAGCTTGCGCTCCAGCTCGGCGTAGGATTTCACGACGTCGGCGGGCGAGGTGAATTTCTCGGCGACCCGTTGATAGTCGGCACCGACCTCTGTGCGCCAGGACGCCGCGTCGCTATCGGCGCCCCCGCCATATGTCTCGAAGGAGGGATTGCCCGTGTCGTTCGGATCCATGTCTTACTCCTCTGTTGGGTCCTCGGTTTCCGCCGCTTCCGCCGCCTCGGCGGGTTCTGCGTTGATCACCGCCAGGATCTTGAGCCCGATATTGCGCTCGCCGTCGCGGTAGTGCGTGGCATAGGCGTCCCCCGGCACATAGGCGGGCTGGAACAGCCGCGCCCAGGTGAGGATTTCATAGAGCACCCGCTTGCCCCGCTTATCGGACAGAAACACCGCCCGGAAATCCTGATAACGTTCGAGATCACCGTAGCCCGTGCCCGTATGCGCCCGGCCGAGATCGGCGAACAGCACCTCGGGATCGGGACGTCCGATTTTCGCCCCGCCGCTGAGCCATGTTTTCATGCGATCAATGACGCTCATCGGTCCATCACCTTGTACGCACCCTCGCAACGCTCCGGCGCGCCGGGGTTCCGCCGTGCCTCCATGGAGGCCTGGATCTTCAGCGCCTGCGCGCGAGTGCGTTCCGCCATATAGCGCTCGAGGCGCGCCTCATCGCCGTCCGTCTCGCCCTTGTGGGCCGGATCGTTCATTATCGTGTCCTTATTGATGTTCAGGGGCGGCGCCGGACCGGCCACGGGAAAGGCCTGGCCTCTGCGGCCCATCCGGCGCCGCGGCCGCGCGCGGACCAGGCTCCGCCGGCGGCGTGTCTACGGAATTTTTATGGGGTTGCCGCGGGCTAGTACCCGCGTTTGCGCTTTAGTAGCTTACCCGTCTTCGGGTCGATCTCGATATCCACGCCGGGCGTCTCTCCCCAAAGCTTTCCCTTCTCATCGAGGTAGATTCCAAAATAAGCGTCAGGAACCTTGGGATTTGCGGGGCGGCGCAGACCGTGGTCGGGAACCCGCCACAGTTGGTTGCCTTCGAGATCATAGGCAAGAACGTTGCGCCCCACCAACATGTCGCCCTTGTCGTATTCGTCAGAATTGAGCAAGACGATGACCTTATCGTCGACAATAAGATACTGCACCACGGGTTTATCCAATTGAACCGATCGCCCACCGAATTCCAAAACGTTTTGAGAAGATTGTTTCACGTCCATGACACGCTTCATCTTGGAATTCTCTTGGGTTTACCAAACCGACTACGCATTAACTCACTTTGAATCTCGTATTATATCGCCCCGCTTGCCCCGCGCGGTTTATGCGGGCGCGCTATGCTCTAACGGTTCGATCTCCGGTTTCTTAACCTACCTGTCTTCGGGTCGATCTGGATATCCACTCCGGGTGTCGCCCCCCAAAGCTTTCCCTTCTCATCCAGGTAGATTCCAAAATAAGCATCGGGAACCTTGGGATTTGCGGGGCGTCGCAGACCGTGGTCGGGAACCCGCCACAGCTGATTGCCTTCGAGATCGAATCCGATGATATTCCGCCCCACCAGCATGTCGCCCTTCTCAAAATCATCCACCTTGAGCAGGGCAACCACGGTATCTTTGACAATAAAATATTGATTGATCCGCTGATCGAAACGCACTTCCTTTTCGCCAATCCGAAGGGTACGCCCATCGACCGTTTTGACTTCCGATACGCGGCTCATTGCGAAATCCTTTGAGGCTCACCAAACCAGTCTTCTTTAAACTCGCTTTGAATCTGATATTGCATTGCCCCGCCTGTCCCGTGTGTTTTATGCGGGCCCGCTATTCCAACACGAACTCTCGTTTTCGCGGGAAGGGTAACGGGAACCACGAACGCCGGTTCCTTGTCCAACGCGAAGATTTCCTTCAGCTTCGCTGGCCCGCCTTCCTTCAATGCTGCTTCGTAATCTGACCTGAGCATGATCCATTCACTCTTCGGATAACGACCCTCCGGAAATACCCGAACGAATTCCCCTTTGGACTCGCGGCTTAATATAGCATCGTAGACCGGCGTATCGACCCGGTAAGGCGGTTGAAAATCCGGATGCGAGGCATCGGCATTCTTGCCGAAGATCTTCTTGGCGAACTCGTCGTTGGCCCGCGCGCCGCCGACGGGGGAGCGATGCACGTACCGGCTGCTCAGCGTCTCTTTCTGAACATCCTGCCCCAGCCGCATGATGTCGGTGTGGCTGAAGCGGTCGCCGGCCTGCTTCACGAACCGGGACGCCCGCCGGCCGGCCCGGCTCGATGCCCGGAGGATGGGGAGCATGAAGGCCGCTCCCTCGATCGCTTTTCCGCCCAGCTTGGCAAGGTTTCCAAGCCCCGGGACGGCGAAGGCCCCATGCAGCAGCCCCTCGCCGCCTTTCATCAGGGCTTCGGCGAGATCGTCGTTCTCGAGGGCGGCCTTCGCCGCGACAAAGGCGTTGTAGGCGTCGATCCCGTCGATGACGTTTCCGGTCCCGGGCGCCAATTCGGCGATGATTTGGATAACCTTGTTTCCCAGGACCTTTTTGACCGCGGGCGGCAGTTTGCCGCCATGCGCCGCGAGAAGGCTGTCCGCTTCGTCGGCGAGTTGAAGGAGCGGATGATCGGGCTCATCCTCCGGTTCCGGCGTATCGCTCGACGCCTCGATGTTGCCGTCGTCCACCTCTGAACCGTCGGCGGCAGCCCCGTCTTCTAGTTGAGGATCTTCCGGGGCTTCTGCTTCGGGCGGAGGTTCGCTGCTGCCCGTTTCTTCCGGCGGCGCGTCGGGATTGCCTTCATCCGGCGAAACGTCGCTGGAGGTGCTGTCATCCGTGGACCCTTCGTCCGCCGGTTTCTGCGCGACAACCAACGGTGCCGGGCCGACCGCATCGAGGACGCGCTCGGTGGGATGGCCGGCGTCTATCAATTGCCCGATGGCGCGGGCGCGGTTGAGTTCGGCCTCCGGCATGACTTGGCCGAGCGATTCAACCAGGTCCGGGTTCTCGCTCAGCATCTCTTCGAGGCTTTGCGCCGTCGCGACCACGATCTCCGGATCGCCGCCGTTGAGCGCCCGCCGCATGGTCTTGGCGAGGCCTCTGGGGACGAATCTATATTCCCGGACGAAATCCTTTTCGAGGTCGCGCCGGTCTTCCTCGGGCAGCTGCGCCCAGGCTGGTGCCATGTCGGCGGCGTACCAACTCTCCATGGCTTCGCGGGTATCACCGTCGCCGAGATCCGGCTGCCCGCCCGCGCGTATCTGCGTCACCAGATCGTTGCGCGCGGCGGCTTGAGCCTTCCGTTGGGTATCCGACGCCAACCGCTGCTGGCGCAGCCTTTCGGCCTCCGCGTCATCGATCAGGCCCGCCTGCCGCGCGCGCGCAATGTCCAGGCTTCTCGCTTCGCCCCGCGATATGGCCGCGCGATAGGTGCCGCTGAAGGTCGCCGCGCCGAGATTTTGCGCTTCCGCTTCGCGCTGCTCGGCCGCCGCGCGGGCCAGTGCCGCGTCCTCGTCGGCGGCCATGGCCTGCTGGGTCAGCCGGCCAAGCCACTGGGTGCGTTCCGCGCGGCCCGTCTCGTCAGGGCCGAACAGCTCGTCGAATTCGCCCGCTTCCAGCCGCTGTTTGGCGGCACGCGGGCTATCTTCGGCCCATGTAGTGAGCGCCGTGTCGCGCAGCTCGGCGCGGAATTCCTGCTTGCGCCGTTCAACGCCTTGCTCGGAGACACCCAGTCCCTTGAGCAGGTCGAGAGT
Source organism: uncultured Rhodospirillales bacterium (assembly GCA_913055735.1). Taxonomy (GTDB): domain Bacteria; phylum Pseudomonadota; class Alphaproteobacteria; order Rhodospirillales; family UBA2165; genus CAJXKD01. The sequence goes on along the minus strand of CAJXKD010000002.1, from coordinate 85,114 downwards.
CGCGTCCGCCTGTGCCGTCAGCCCAGGGATGAGAGCCGGATAACGGGCCGCCATCTCCTGATGATGGGCGAGCACGTTTTCGGCGGATCGCACGCGCCGTACTTGCCGGCGGCCGATCTCGTCGCCCACCGCCAACGGTGCGCCGCGTTCGGCCCATATGCCGTCGATGCGCGCGCCAAGGGTCTCGCGGGTCGCGTCGTCTGGCGCCCCGTCGATTAGCGGTTGCACGCCGGCAAGGAACCGGGTGTGCGCCTCTTCGGCGCTTGCCGGCTTCTCTTCTTCTGGGGCCGTCATCACCGCGGCGAGATGCTCTTCCGCCTTGCCGTAAGCATCGAGCAGATAGTCGCTCGTCTCGAACTGCTGCAGGGTCGATTGCACCGGATCGTCCGATGCCTGTCCCATTTGCTCAGGCCTCTGCGTACCGCCACCGGCGGCCCGTGCCGCCGTGAAGGTTTGCCCATCGGGCGCGTCCTCGGACGGGAACTCGAACCCAAAGCCCGCGCGCGCGCTTTCTCGTGCCCCACCCACGATCTCATCGTTGCCCGGTGGCTTGTAAACCATCGCAGCGTCCTTTCGATTTTGATTTCTTGAAGTACGTGCGGACCTAGAGCGGCTTCCGCTCAATTGAGATCAGGACTGATTTCAATTGGGCGGATTACACCGCTCTAATTTTTTGAATGTCGCGCAAGTAAATCCGAATAAGTCGATCCTTAGAGGAATGACTTATTCGGATATTGCGCTACACGGGCAGCACGCTCTTGAGCAGCTTAGGATCGAGGGTCTGAGCTTTCACCGCGCCGTCGAGCAGCCGCTCGGCATCCGCGGCCGTTTTTTCGGCGGCCATCGCCTGCGTGCGCTCACCCCGCGTTGCCTCCACCTTGGTCGCGTCGGTCAGCCAATCGAGCGGCATGCCGTTGGCTTCAGCCACGTCGCGGGCGATGCGGTCGTGGTCAAAATTGTCGGTCACTTGCGGCGCGACGCCGATCACCGGCTGCAGGTCGAGCGACGTCTTGGAAAGCGCCCCGACCTCGATCAGCTTGTGCGCTTTCGAGATGGGCGAGACATATTCGAAACGGAGGCCGCCATCGGCGATCTCTGGCGGCGCTTCGCCGAACGCACCGGCACGGAACAGCACCGAGAAAGCACGCTCCACCAGCGGACCCGTATAATCCGCCTCCAACCGCCCGAACACCGGCCCAATGACGCGGACGAATTCCTGCTTGCGCTCGATAATCTCGGTCGCCGTCATCTGCGGACCCTGGCTCGGCAGATTGAGGATATTGCGGAAAAAGGCGTTCCAAATCTGCTCACGGATGTCGTTCTGCATTTCCCGGCCAAGGGGCATATGCGCGCCCGTGTTAAGCGGCTGGATCGGGATACGCCCGCCCGAGGTGGCTAGCACGCTTGCGTCGTAGTAACTGATGCCGCCGGGCCAGGTGCGCACCGCCGACTTGAAGGAATCCGACGGCGCCAGCAGCGGTGGGTCCACCGCCTTGTGTCCGGCCTTGAGGAGCGTCTTGCCCATTTGGTTGAGGGACTTGGCGTCGGGCAGCGCCAGCATAGCGGGCCCGCGCCCGTAGATCTCGTCCGTCGTTGTCTCCCAGCGCGGCACGACGTAGGGGAATTCGTGAAATCCCGACTCGGCGATCTTGTGCTCCGACGCCACGTCGATGTCGATGGCCGCGAACGGCAGATTCACAGCATCGGCGCGGCGCCGGTGACGATCGGCGCGCGGCATACATACCCGAAGAAACGTGAATTCCTGATCCGGTTCGTCATCTTTCTCCAGCGCTTCGCGGGTGCGTTCGCCTAAATTCTCGATACCATATCGCGCCGCGGCTTGGCGCGCCGTTAGCCGCACGGTGAGGAAAACAGTATCCACCTCGCCCGCCTCGTTGACTTCGATCAGCGCGTTCTTGAGGTGATGCGAACGGAACGCCAAACGCCCCTGCCCCACGTGCTCGCCCACATAAAGGACGCCGGTACCGAACACCACGAGATCGAGATCGACTTCCGCTGAATATTGCACGAACCGGGCGTGCGGATCGTAGAGCGCATCGAACAGCCGGTCCTCGGCATGCTGCAACCAGCGCCGCACATCCTCGCGTCGCGACAGCTCGTCATCGGCGGGTCGCAGGGTTACCCAACGTTGGTTCTTAGGCTTCAACATGCCGTCGATCGCTGAGGCGAGATTGCGGGCCGCCAGCATCGGCGTGCCATCGAACTGCTTTTCCGTGCGCTTTTCGCCGGGTGCCCGCTCGCCCAGGAAGTCCGCGCGGCGCGGTAAAAAGAACTCCGCCAGCTCCTGCCAATGGCTAAGCCAGGTCGAGCGACTCGTCTTCAGCCGCTCGTAACGGTCGAGCAGCCGTTCCACATCTTTATCCATGTTTTGATCCTTCGCCGGAATGGCGCTGGCGGGGAGTTAGGCCCCTAATGTCGGACGCGACAGGTTCGGCGCCGAGGGATCACCCGCACCCGAGGTGAGAATGGTCGAGGCGCGCCCACGCCGTTTGAGCGCGGCAAGGCGTACGTCTTCTTTGCGCTGCTGAATTTCCGGATCCTCCGGTGTCGGCACTTCGGGCGCCGGCGGTGGAGGCGGCGGTGACTTAGGGGAAAAGATCGAGCCCATGGCTGGTCTCCTTGGTCATATATCGTTGATGATGTTTGGAGTTTGGCTTTCGAGCCGGTATCAAGAGATCGAAATTCCATATATCTGGGACAACTGCTGCTCGATCTTGATGGCATTTTCTTCGGTTGCACCATTTCCCAGCACGACAATCACATCTCCAAATATCCCGCCAATAAAGCGGGATGGGCCACGATCGGCACCCACGAGAAGATCGTCGGCCACATCGAAATCCGTGCCGACACTCGCATCTATTGAATTCAACTTTTCGATGCCATTTCGTCTAAGGATGATGCTGTTCTCGGAACGGTCGAGAAGCATTGTCAGAATGTTTAGACCGGATAGGGCCTCAGCTACGGTGAAATTAACGCCTGCCCCGATCTGCGCACCCCATGTTTCTGAACCCGAAACACGCGCAAGAAACTGAAATCCGGCCGTCATACCGCCGCCGGGATTGGCCTTGGATACCAGCGCCTCGAAACTTTGATCAGGCGAGATGAGATCGCATGCCACGACAACCAGCACATTCTTGTCGGTACTGGCGTCCAGGGAAGCGCCAGATCCAGCCGACATGAAGTCGGCAGAGCCATTAAAGACTATTCCGGCGCGACCATTAATCGCACCCGCCATATAGCTCGGTTGATTGGCGCCGGATAATTGGGTCAGATGATTTCCGGCGCCGGAGATATCATTCCATTGGGTTACGTTCGTGCCATCCAATGTGACCGGAGAACCGTGTGCACGCAGCCAAAGCACCACACCTGGAACGTCCGTAACGCCAAACGGAGGCTTCGCAGTGGCAATCGGCAGTTCGCCATCGGTTAGCCGATACGGCCAATAGGCAATTCGAGAAATATTGCTGTTGATATAGCCGGCACCAGTTTCACTACTACCCAAATAGGCTGTCGTTAGATTGGTCGGAATTGTCGCCAGCGTATCCTTCGATACCGTTCCGCCATTGACACACCAACCGACGTCGTTGTCCTGCCAAGCAAGGGCCATTCGATTGGTCCCACTTGTCAACGTCAGCGAGTGATCGTCCACCTGCAACACGCCCGAATTATATATTCTGCTATCGAGTTTGTTATTGGCCGCCTGTGCGACAAGAATCCGATCCGTATTCATGGATGTTGAAAGCGCAATGAAACGGGGCGTCGCGCTATCGTCATCAGGAGCTAGTTCGGCGTCGACAAGAAGCGTGCCCCGGCCTTGCACCAACCAGTCCAAATCGCTGATCGCGACATCGTCGGATTGGGTATTGCCGGAACTGTAATAGTTCAGGCCTGTCGCAAGGTGCAGGCTCGCGCCCCAGAAATCGGCAACGCCCGTCGCGACACCAAGTTCGGCCGGATATATGGCGCAACGCACGATATTACCGCTGGCGCTGGTAAAGGATTTAACCGCGCTGACCTTCGTCCATTGATTGGCAACGGTTGAAACGGTGAAGTTCTCCGCTTCCTGCGGTGATCCGGTTGCTCGTACCCTGAGCGTAACGTCACGGCCATCATCCGTATATACATACACGGAGAACACGAACGTCTTGCCGGCAATCTGGCTTCCTGTATCCACATCTTGGTATAGGCCATGGATGCTCTCGGCCGCCGTGTTGTCGACATGGTCGCCAGTTGTCGTTCCGTCCGGCGCGATCCGATAATCCGCTGTCACGGCGACATCAGCATCGTTACTGATTTCCCATGCCGCATCGGAGAAATCGAATGGCGCCGTTATCAAGGAAGGTGCCATCACCTCCGTCAGATCGACCGCTGTTCCTTCGGCAATAAAGACACCCCAAAAATAGTTTCCGCCACCCACCGCCTCAGAGACATTCCCGTCACCGGCCTGATTGTTTATCGAAACATACCCAGTTGTCGCGCCGGCCGCGTTGATCGCGACGATATGCAGTAGATACCACCCATTGCCGACGTCAGTGATGCCTGAACTCAATAAAGTTGCCGTTCCGTCTTCGGCAACCGTCCCTTTTTCGCCAGTTTGGATATTGAACCATCTCGCCGCAGAGCTACCTGCATTGTTGTGCCAATTAAGCCTTACCCAAGGGACGTCCTTATACTTCGCGAAAATACTGATGACATGATGAGTGTCCGCAGTGATCGCAAGCGACTGCCCGAAGGTCGCGTTTGTATCCGTATGCACCACTTCATCTGCTGTCGCCGTGCCATCCGGCGCAACAGCGACGTCGGTGGCAACGGTTGAATTGAGTTTAAAATTCCACAGCCCACTCCCAAGACCTGTGGGGGATTGAGCCAACGACCCCCGACTTGGGTTGTAAGGTTTCAGGACCGATCCGGTATGCAGATTTGCGCCCCAGAACCACAGATCACAATCAGTGTCACGCGCCACCATGATGACCGACGTCGTGTCAATGGAAGAAGGCATCGTGAACACGGTGCTGACGCGAACCCAGTTGCCCGAAACCAATTCGCCGACTTTTTGATCCGAGTGAACGTTGCCGGCGATATCATCGTACACGCTGAGGACGAAATGCGTCCTGATCACTTTCGGCTTTACCCAAACCGAAAGGATATATGTCGTTTCGGGCAGCAGCGAGACTTCTTGATAGATGTTGAATGTATCGCCACCGTTGCTGTCGGCAAGATCTGCGCCGGACGTCCCATCTGGCGCAATTTCGTCGTTGGGAATGATGCTTCCGGTACTGTAGTTGAATTGCCATGCAGAGTTCGAGAAGTCCTCTGACGCCTCTAGCATCTCCGTCTTGCCTTCAAAGATCTGCACGCCAAGAGGCTGTCCGGTCGCCGGGTCATACGTGAAAGCCGGTGTATCGGCACTGGCGAAACGCAACATCCCGTCCACATCGAAATAGCTCTGCGTGCTCGCCCGGCTCCAATCGATCTCGACGCCCGGCGCGTAGTTCAGCGACGGCATCCGCTCGAAATCGATATCCACGGCCGGCCGCGGGACGCGCGGTGTTCCGGCAAACAAGGGATCGTGGGCCGCAACGATTGGCGCGCGAAGCGTGGTAGAGAGCGGCATTACTGACTGATCCGATAGGCGATGGCGCCCGAGGTATATGAGGTGCAGTTAAACCGATACAGGACGCCCAGTTCCGGCTCGTCGCCCTGAAGTTTCGGCGCGTTTCCGCTGAAGGATTGCACGTCGACCCAACTCACGCCTTCGTCGAACGACGCCTGCAGCATGACAGTCGCTACCCCGAAGCCCGTCAGGCTAATGTTGAACGGCCCGTAGACCGATACCGCATCGGATTGTTCCGTCGCGGTAAATGTTCCCGTTTCCAGAACTTTTTGGTCGCTCATCTGGATGATCTCCTAGAGAAAATTCCTATGCGGTTTTGGTCAGGTGCCGGTAGAGCTGCGCTGGAGTCACGACCCACGGCGCGCGTACGCCAATGATCCGCTTAGCAACACCGACGCAGGTGGCGAACACGAACGGAGAAACCCGCCCACCGCGGTGCACCCGCGTTTGGGCAACATTGAACCCCTGCTTCTCGTAGAATCCGGCAAGATCGAACGTGCCGGCGCACACCATTTCAATGATCGGCGTGCCGTCCTGGCTGTCGATCCGCACCCAATAGCCGCCACGGCGGACACAGACGAAACAATGGCGAAAGCCGCGCGCCCCAAACAGGCGCGACAACGGCCCGTGGCCATGGCCATGGAAAACGACCAGCGCATTCATGGACTCTCTCCACGCAGGTGATTGGTGTTGGGTTAGCCATCATTTCGGTTCCCTAAAAAGAACCCCGGGCCTTTGATTACTCAAAGACCCGGGGCAGAGGTGAGCGCGCATCATTCACCGTTGGCGGTTAGCCATTGGCCAACGACCCGCGCCCGGTCGGAGGAGGAACCAGGAGAAGGAATTTCGGTTGAGATCTTCTTCGGTTTGGCTACCCGTTGGGTTGCGTTATCGCCAGTAGAGATCCATCTGGCAGACGGTGTGGCCAGTAGACGATACGCGAAATGGTACCGTTCCAGTAAAACGTGCTGTCAGGACGCGACCCAATGTTCGCTTGGTTAACGGTCGGCAAGCTGCCACTCGCATCCGCTTCAACCGTGCCGCCATTGACACAAACTGCAAAGTCGTTCGCTGTAAATGCGCCTGCGACACGGAATTTCTCGCCTGCCGCCGTGAGGGTAGTCGTCCCGATCTTCGCTTGTTGCACGCCACCGACGTTCACGTTCAACTGAGCGAGGGCGTTGTCCTCGCGGAAAACTTCGATCATGTCATTGCCATCATCCCCATCCGTGAAGTTGAAAAGGGGGCCATAGGCGCCGCTGGAAGATGGAACGAATGCTTCGGCGAAAATTGTTCCGGACGACGGATTAAAAAATGGCGAGATGCCGGAAATTACGGCGTCATCGCTCTGCGTGATGCCCGAACTGTAGTAGTTCAATCCGGTGGCTTGATGAATTGTAGCGCCGCAAACGTAGTTGGAATTCGCTGTACTGCTGCTTCCGCCGTCTGAAACGGCATTGGTAAGAAGAACGCTTCCTGTAGTCGAAACTGCATCAGTGAGTCCTACGATGTATATGCGGTACCAGCCATTCGCTACATACTCAATACCGTGGTCAAGCAGGTCTGATGTGCCACCTTCATCGGTGGTTCCCTTAACGCCATTGAGGACATCAAACCAACCGGAACACCCGCTGTTAAACGCGCCGTTCTGTAAGATAATCCTTACCCATTGAGCGCTTTTATACTTAACCAGGAAACTTATATATTGGTAGGTGTCAGGGTTGATAGGTATGCTTTGGCCCAGTCTTGGGCCACCAGCTCCAATGTGTTCGAACTCAGCCCCTATTAGGTCTCCATACGGGCCTTCCGTAGCATGAGGAATAACGGTCGTGTCCTGGTTCAAATTCCAGCTACTTTGACTAGAGTCATTTCGATCAACAAACTGAGAAACTTCATTATCCCTTACAGGGTTTAAGGATGTTCCTATGGCGCCGTGGGCACCCCACTCATATCGTGTACCGTTGTCTACCCGCGTGGTGACGCCATCTGAAGCCGCCGACCGGGTTGTAACGTAGTAAGTTGTCTCTCCCGCGATAGAAAAAACCATCCAGACAAGGCACCAACCATTACCGACGTCCATCACACCACCACCGACGTAGCTCCCGCCTCCACTGGTTACGGTCGATCCTGTTTCGCAGTTTGCGATATCAGCCCACATCTCCGCCCAGCTTGAAACGTTATCGGAGCCGCGGACCTTGATCCAATCATGCGGCGTGGCGCCTCCTCGCTTGATGAACCGGCTTACGACGACAATCGCCCCAGATGGAACTGTTATTGCCTGCGATAATGCCGAACTTCCGCTTGTGCCCTCGATTAATAAGTCTGCCGTAGTCGTTCCATCCGGCGCGACTGTTTGGTCAGCCATCGGCGTGGTGTCTGTGGTTGACCAAGCCCCCCCGGTCATATCTATGGGATCACTAAAGAGCCCGCCGCCGCGTGCCGGATTGTAGGGCTTCAACACACTCCCAACCGTGGCATTAGCGCCCCACTCATACCGGGCGCCATTGTTAACGCGCGTCGTACTAGCATCGTCGTCGGCGCTTGATGTCCAACAATAATAATCCGTCTCCCCCGACAAAGAAGCAGTCATCCAGCACCGATAAATCCCGTTTCCGACGTCCTCGATACCAGACGTTCCGTCACCACCAATTCCCCCCTCAGTTACCGAACCAACCGCTCCGGTGGCCAGATTAAACCAAGCCCGGACAAAATTGGTGGTTCCAGAAGACGGTGTAACGAGCATACGGATCCAATCATGATCGCCACGCCTGATGAACCGGCTGTGGATGATCACAGCGCCAGACGAAACAACTACCGGGTCATGCCTGAATGTGGCCGACCCCCCGGTGCCTTCCGTCAGCAAAACCATCGATAGAGTGCCGTCCGGTGCCACAGCTTGATTGGCCGTCACGGTCGTATCAGTTGCCGTCCAAGCACTGTCCGTTAGGTCTTCGGACGCGGTAATTAATTCCGCCTTCCCCTCGTAAATCTGCACACCTAGCGACCGGCCCGTCGCGGGATCATAGGCGAACGCGGGGGTGTTCGCCGGGACATACTCGAGTTTTCCTGCCGCGTTGAACCGGGATTGGGAGCTGGCACGCGACCAGTTTATGTTTACCCCGTTGCTTTCAAGGGACGGTGCCCCGGCAAAGTTGAAATCGAGAGCGCCCCCGATGCCTTCTTGCTCAAATCGAGACATGAGGCGGCTCTGCAGCCTTGGTTGCAGGCGCGAATATGCTCTCATCACTGGCTCAAACGATATGCAATGTTTCCCGACGTGTAGGCCGTGCAATTGAAGCGGTACTGGATCCCGAGTTCAGGTTCCCTACACACCAAGTCGGTATCGCCGGAAAAAGAACTGACAGTTTTCCATGTCGATCCGTCGTTATAGGAGCGTTCCAGTGCAACCGTCGCCACCCCAAATCCGGAAAGGTTGACGTTGAATTCGCCGTAGAATTCAGCAACATCTGACTGTCCAAGCGACATGAAATTGCCTGCTTCAACCACCTTTGGATTGTTACTCATCTCGTTACCTCATCAAATAGACAGTGGGTCGTAATCGCCCTCGGTCGACGACGGTGCATGCCCTGCGAGATCGCGGCGCTTTACCGCCTGAGCGAAGGTCAGTGCCGCCGCGTCACCGCCATCGGGCGAAAGGCCCAGGCGTTTACGGATGTCTTCCTTTTTCTCAAGAACCAAGCGGCCAGCCGAATCCGGCTTGGCGCCGGGCGCGGTAATGTCGCGCTGCAAGCCGGCGTCGTCCACCATGTCGGCGCCTTGGGCCAGCCAAGCCGCCAAACGCGCCCACATTTCGGCGCGCTTATTGGCATAACTTTGTGGATCGTCGGCGCGGGCGCCGAAATTGATGCCCCGCACCTGCGTAAAGTTCTGCTCGCGCAGCCGATCGACGACCCCGCCGCCATACCCGCCTGTGGTGTCGATGAACACCATGTCGGGGCTGAATTTGGTCATCAGCGCGCCGAGCTTGCCCGCCAGTACCATTTCATCGTTTTCGTCCCAGGTCTCGTTCACCAAATGACCGAGACGGCAGCCGCATCGGTCGATCACCCGTGTCTTATCACCGCCCCCTCGTGCCACATCGACCCCAAAGATCAGCGGCGTGCCGAGGTCAGGCTCGGGATAGGCCATGGCACGTGCCGCGATGACATGTTCGGCACGGACGTACCCCCCGCCGTCTGACGCCTGAAACGCTTCCATCGCCGTCGCCGGATATTCCTGACGAAACAGCCAGGTGATATCGTCGAGCGCGCCACCGATGGAACCCGCCAGCTCAGCATTCTTCATATAGGCCCAATAGAGTTGCGCCGGGTCTAGACCATGCAGCGCACTATAGTCCGCCCACGCCGTCGGCGGCATCCAGTCGGCGGGAGGCTGCTTGACGTATTCGCTATGATCGAACCACGGGATGAACAGGAGTTCATAAGCCCCTTCCCCACGCTCAGCCTTGACGCACATATTGTAGAACAAACCGCTTGCCCCATTGGCCGTACTTTCCAGCCAGATCTCGGTGCCTTCCACGTCGGGGACCGCCTGCAGCACGCCGGCGGCATGCTTCTCGGCGTTGGGCCAATGCGCCACTTCAGAACCGTGGAGCAACTGAATCGTATCTGAACGCCCGACACCCTCGGCCTTCGCTGTCCCCACCTTATAAGAACTGTCAAGGCGGCCGAATTTTAGCTCCTTGGCATTGGACGCCGTGGTTTCTGGGCGAACCGGCGGCGGGCAATGAGCATGAAAGCGTTTCGCCATTTCAAACAGATTGTCGGTCGCCTCGTCCTTGTGGGTCAGGATGAAGGCGCGCGTTCCCCGGCTATGGGTCGTTCGCCAATAGAAGCGCGCCTCAATATATGTACTGACCCCCGGTTGGCGCGCCTTCAACACGAGCATGCGGACGCGTCCGGTCCGCTTGCGTTGGTTTTCAGCCCGTTCATGGATACGCTGCTGCACGGGATTTAGGTCCAACGCCGAGAGCGCACCTGCCTTCGGCCTGATCTTCAGGCACCGGGCAGAGTAATGAATGAAGTTCTCTTTAAGCTTTTGACGGACACGGCGTTCGGCTGCACTGAGCCGGTTCACGCCAACTCCTCAAGAGCGTCTTCGTGGCGGATCGTGACATCGCCGGAATGGTCGACGGTAGACCGCCGGGCATGGCAAAAGGGCGCGGCATGATAGGCTGCCCATTTACGGTCCTCGATCGGCGCCTCCACATCGCGCAAAACGGCGAGCATAAAATCCAGCGGCAAAATGCCGTCACCCTTACGCATCCCGGATGGCATCTCAGCCGATTTCGCCCGACGCGACTTGCGTTTTATCGCATTCTCTTTTTCTACCATTGAGATTATGACCTCGATCTGCGCCATGCCAAATTTTGCGGCGGGACATGCGCCAAAGAAAACGCCCGCGGGGTGGCCGCGGGCGCAAAACTTCCGATCATGAGGAAAATTTATAGCATAACCGTAGCATCAGTAGCAAGCTTTTTTTGAATTTTTTTCTAATTTTTAAATTTGTTGGAAATGAAAGCGATATCATTGATACGCTTTCATTATCCTGCCAAGGCGTGTTGCCAAAGACGGTATAGACGGTCGAGCCATCGATCACGGAAAACCATAACAACCATGCCAGCCGAGGCGTAAAACCTGGAGCACGAAAACGACTAACGCACCTCCTCCGCAGCTGGACACACCGGTGTACCTTCCTGGTTCAGCATGACAGCGATCCGCTTGAGCGAGCCGAGTTTCTTGCGGTGAATGGTGGTTCGATGAACCCCTAGGCGCCGCGCCATGATTGTTGCCGGCGCTCCGAGCACCCAGAGCCACAGAATCCGCACTTCTTCAGGAGTTAACCAGCGGATCCACTTGACCATAACTTCGTCCATGCGGTCGATCGCAGCAGCTGTCGGTGGCGACGGTTTGGGATCGAACTCATTGTAGCCGTATGCTTCCATGGGTTCGCGGACGACGCCCGGCCAGGAGGATTTGATTTTCCGGCCAGGATGATGGATTGGCAAACGCTGTAATGTTTTCGCCGCCTCCTGAATTCGCCCCGCCACCAAAAGGGATGTCCACTTGTCTGCCATTTGCGAGAATCGCTCCATACTGGGTTAGCACATTTCATGTTTGGTTCTCATATTATTATAATTTAATTCTAATTATCAAGAATATTAGGTCATGGAAATTGCATGAAAATTCAGCTTTTTTCGGTGCGATGGAACATTGGTCTAAAAGGCTCTGGCGGGCTCTCAACTGGAAAGGGTGGAGCCAGCGAGAGTTGGCGCGCCGCGCCAGTATCGACGAGCAGAAAGTCTACAAGTACCTGCAGGGGAAGGTGGACCAGCCGCGCGGCGATACGTTGTTGCGCTTGGCCGATGCATTGGGTGTCACCGAATCCTGGTTACGTTATGAAGTTGGCCCAGCCGTCATCCGTATCCCCGTCGTCGGACGGGTCGCTGCCGGCGAAAGCTTCATCCCCTTCGACGATGCGCCTATGGGAGGCGGTTACGAGGAAATCGAGTTCACCTTGGAAGATGCCGATCCCATTGCCATTCAGGTACGTGGCGATTCCATGCTGCCCGTTTACCGGCCCGGCGACTATCTCCTCTGTTCGCGGCGGCGCGGCGAAGACATTCATCAAGCCCTCAACAAGGATTGCGTCGTCAAAACCGACCAAGGTGAAGGCTATGTGAAGAAGCTTACGGCGGGTCAAAAACCGGGGACCTTCACTCTTATCTCCTACAATGCTCCCCCCATCGAGAACGTGCGCCTGCTCTGGGCGGCCCCCATAATGTGGGTCAAGCGCGCCTAGCTAGCGCGTCTTCCTTTTTCGAAACCGACGATCCACGAACTACTATTCCATAGACTTTACACCTTAAATTGGATTATATTTCCAATTTCGGATGGGATATTTTGAAGCATGAGGGCTCGGGATTCTCTCACTGATCTCCAGCGGCGCTATGATGGGCCGATCCCCGCGGAAGAAAAGGCACGCGCCCGGTACCCTTCGGGTACGACATATGCACGCGCGAGCTTGCAAGGCCAGATTCTCAGTCTCGCACGGCTCATTCGATGGACACGAGAGACAGCACAGTGCCGGCGTCTCCGCTTCTATGAACGCAGCTTGAAAACGTTGCAGCGCGGATTGCGGAAACTCGAAAAGCGACAAAGCGCGGCCTAATCCGCGATATGCGGATCAGTTCTGTGCATCCTTCAAGATCATATCCGACGCCTTTTCCGCGATCATAATGACCGGTGAATTGGTATTACCGCTGGTAATCGTCGGCATAATCGACGCATCGACAACACGCAGTCCGCCGATCCCCCGCACCCGCAGACGATCGTCGACGACCGCTTGATCGTCATTGCCCATTTTACAGGTGCCGACGGGGTGAAAAATCGTTGTTCCTACGTCCCCAGCGGCACGGGCAAGCTCTTCTTCCGATTGAAAACTGGACCCCGGCATGAACTCCTCCGGCCGATATTTGGCAAGTGCCGGCTGACTTACGATCCGCCGGGTCAGGCGGATGGCCTCCGCCGCCACCGCACGGTCACCTGGGGTCGCGAGATAGTTCGGCCGGATGGAGGGGTGTGCAAACGGATCGGGACTGGTGATGCAAACCTCGCCGCGGCTTTCGGGCCGCAGATTGCAGACGCTCGCGGTAAAGGCCGGGAACGGATGCAGCGGCTCGCCGAACTTGTTCAGGCTCAGAGGCTGCACATGATATTGCAGGTTCGGCGTTTCCAGGGCCGGGTCCGACTTGGCGAACGCGCCCAACTGCGACGGCGACATGGACATAGGCCCCGATTGGAAAAGCACATATTCCAGTCCGATACCCATCTTGCCCAACAGACTTGCCGAGCGCTCGTTGAGTGTGCGCGTTCCCTTGACCTTATAGGCACACCTTACCTGCAAGTGATCGTGCAAATTACATCCGACCCCGGGCAGATCGTGTACGACCTCAACCCCGAACGGTTTCAAGCGCGCCGGATCACCGACCCCAGACAACTGAAGGATTTGCGGCGAACCGATGGAACCAGCCGACAGGATCAATTCACCTTCGGTTCGCACGATGGCGTCTTCGCCGCCCACACTGAGATCGATCCCGGTCACCCGCTTGCCGTCGAACATCAATCGCTTTGCGTGCGCTTCTGTCACCACCCGCAGGTTGGCCCTCTTCTCCGCCGGGCGCAGAAAGCCGCGCGCAGTGCTCCACCGCCAGCCGCGCTTTTGGTTGACGTGAAAATAGCCGACGCCTTCATTGTTGCCGCGGTTGAAATCTTCGGTCGGCGGCAGCCCTGCCTGCACCGCCGCGTCTCGAAATGCATCGAGGATCTCCCAATGCAGTCGTTGTTTCTCGACACGCCATTCGCCCCCCTTCGCATGCAGTTCATCGGCAGGAAGGGCTGCCTGATCTTCGGATTTCAGAAAATAGGGAAGGATATCGTCCCAGCCCCACCCCGTATTGCCGAGTTGCCGCCAATGATCGTAATCGCGCGCCTGACCACGCATATAGATCATACCGTTGATCGAGGAACACCCACCCAGCACCTTGCCACGGGGATAGGAAAGGGCGCGGCCGTTCAGCCCCGGCTCCTCCACCGTCTTGAAGCCCCAGTCGGTGCGCGGATTGCCGATGCAATAGAGGTAACCGACGGGGATCTTGCACCAGATATAATTGTCATCCTTGCCCGCCTCTAGCAGCAGCACGCGGTTGCCGGGATTTGCGGACAGCCGATTGGCGAGCACGCAGCCCGCGCTGCCGGCGCCGACAATGATGTAGTCGTATGTCCCGAGATCGCGCATGACCGCAACGCCGCTCAGCTTCGTTTGGTCAGCACGGCACCTGACGACAAAGGCTGCACCGTTTCCTGATAGATCTTGAGCCAACCGCCGCCGCTTTCCGACGTCCGCACCTGAAAGCGCTCTCGCCGCCGTGCCAACTCCTCTTCGCTGACCTTCAAATCTACTGTCTTGGCGCGCGCGTCGATAGAAATGATATCGCCGTCTTCGACAAGCCCAAGCGGTCCACCGATCGCCGCTTCCGGCTCCACCTCACCGACAACCAGGCCCCGATTGACAAGACCCGAGTTCTGGCCATCGCTGACCACCGCGACCTCCTCACCCAAGCCGGCGCCATCGAGAGCGAACACCACGCGCGATGCAGTCGACATGCCAGGGCCGCCTTTGAGGCCGAGGCCCTTCAGCACAACCACCTCACCCGCTTTCACGCCCTTGTTGCGGATGCAGTCAAGCGCCTCGTCGGCGGTATCGAACGCCCGTGCCGGGCCGGTCATCTCGAATACCCGGTCCTGCGAAATGCCGAGCTTGATGATCGCGCCGCCGGGCGCCAGGGAACCGCGTACGATGACGATCGGCGGCGTATGGGAAAATGCATTTTCGCGCGAGCGGATGACATTTTGATCGCCTACCGTGGCATCGACCAGGTTTTCGCCCATTGTCTTACCACTGACCGTCATGGCATCGGCATTGACCAGGTCACCCAACTGTTTCATCACGGCGCGCGCGCCGCCCGCCGCCTCGAACGCTTCGATGGAGTCTTCGCCATTGGGACGCACCGCCGCCAAAACCGGCACCTTGTCCGACAGTTTGTCGAACAGATCGTAGACGTTCAAATCCATGCCCGCCTCGACAGCAACCGCTTGCAGATGCTTGATGCAATTGATGGACCCGGAAACAGCCAGAACCGACATGGCGGAATTAGAGAAAGCCTCCGGCGTCATGATGTCGCGCGGCCTTAGGTCCTCTTCAACCATCTCGACGATGCGCTTCCCGGCGGCCGCCACATCGGCAAACATCTTATCGCTGTTTGCTGCAACAGGTGCCGTGCCCGGAAGGCACATGCCCAACGCCTCGGTCGCGATATGCATGGAGTTCGCCGTCCCCATACCCGAGCACACGCCAGGGCCTTTGATCGACACGTCAGCCATGTCGGCGAGTTCCTCAACCGGCAACTTGCCCGCGGCCGTATGACCGGCGGCGAGAAACACCTCCTCGATGTCGCAGTGCTCGCCTTTATATTCGCCGCTCGGCTGATAGCCGCACACCACCATCAAGGTAGGAATATTGAGCCGCGCAGCCGCCATCAAATGACCGGGGACCGTCTTGTCGCAAGACGTCAAACATACCATGCCGTCGAGTTGCGCCCCTTCGACGACGACCTCGATATCGTTTGTCACCAGATCGCGCGCCGACAGGATATATCCGCCGCGCCGGCCGGGGCTGGTGATGAAATCACTCGGCGCCGCCGTACGTACTTCCAGTGGCAGGCCGCCGGCGGCGCGGATCGCCTCGGAAACCTTCTCGGCGACACCGTCGAGATGCGAGAAACAAATCGCTAACTTGGAGGAGGTGTTCACCACGGCAATTTTCGGCTTCTCCATATCCTCATCGGTGAAGCCGAGAGCCCGCCATTGCGCCCGCCGGACGGCCCATGGCGATGTTCCACGTACGAAATTGCTGCGTAGTTTTTTGTTCATCTTTATTCCCTCCCGGCGCCTCAAATTAGCAGCCTATATCTGCACCCTGACGCGATCCCCCGCGTGCCGTCAAGGCTGCCTTCTATCCCCGTCGAAACATTGTCTAAGCCAGCCGGGACCGATAGAGTCCAGGAAAAATCACGGGAGGTTGCCATGCCGGTTGAGATTTGTCCGTTTAAGGACACGTTCGGTGCCGAGGTTCAAGGGTTGGATTTGTCCCGGGACATCAGCGACGCCGACTTCAAGATTTGGAGCGATGCCTTCGAGACGCACGCTGTGCTCGTATTCCATGATCAACGTTTCACCATCGACCAACATATCGCCTTCAGCCGCCGCTTCGGTGATCTCGAGGATTTTCCCGATCCCAAGGATCAGGTGAACGGCATTCCCTGCGTCATCCGAGTTTCCAACATCGACAAGTACACCGGCGACATCAAACCGGTGGAGGATATCGGCCACAAGTCCTTCACCTTGGGTACATCGGCCTGGCACACGGACAGCACCTTCCGCCGCGTTCCCAGCAAAGCGTCCCTTCTCTATGCCGTCGAGGTTCCGCCGGTCGGCGGCGATACGTTGTTCGCCAATATGGCAATGGCCTACGAGGCCTTATCTGAAGATAAAAAAGCGCAAATCGAGAAATTGATCGCCGTCCACGACTTCGAGGTCACCCGTCGCCGCCACAGTCTGCCGCCACGCCCCAAGGCGGTTCAGGAGGCAGTGCCGCCCGTGCGCCAACCCTTGGTGAGGCCCTTGGAAGACGGCCGCAAAGCGCTCGTCATCGGCTCCCACGTCGATCATATCGAAGGCATGGACGCGGAAGAGAGCCAGGAGCTGCTGGATTGGCTTACCGACTGGGCCACCCAGCCCCGTTTTGTCTATCGTCACGAATGGGAAGTCGGCGATTTGGTCATGTGGGACAACCGGTGCACCATGCACCGGGCCGGCAGCTATGATCTCGCCCATCATCGTCGCCTTTTGCACCGAACAACGGTAGCTGGTGACGGTCCTCTTATTTAGGCGAATTCCTTCGTCAGCTGTTTCTTGAGTTCGTGCTTCTGCACTTTGCCGGCACTGGTACGCGGAAATTCGTCCATGAAACGCACGTGTTTGGGTTTTTTGTAGGAGGCAATTTGTTCGCGGCAGAAGGCGATCAGCTCATCCGCCGTCGCCTTTTTCCCATCGCGGAGTTGAACACACGCCATGACCGCTTCGCCGAATTCCGGATCGGGAACGGCGAAAACGGCGGCATCGGCAACCGCCGGATGCTCCAATAGCGCCACTTCGACCTCACGGGAATAGATGTTCAAGCCACCCGACACGATCATATCTTTCGCCCGATCGGCAAAAAACAGATAGCCGGCTTCGTCCTCGTAGGCCAAATCGCCGGTCCGCAGCCAGCCATCGACCAACGTTTCCTTCGTCGCTTGCGGATTGCGAAAATACTCGCGCATGATCGTGTAAGCGCCGGGAACACCGCAGCGAACGATAATTTCTCCCACTTCGCCGCGCTTTACGTCCTTGAGGTCCTTATCCACCAATCGGAGGTCGACCCCGGGAATGGGAAATCCCGCAGCACCGGGTTTGCGTGCGTGATCCTCGTGACGTAGAGAGCAAATAACACCCGCTTCAGTCTGCGCCAAGAAGCTGTGCAACTGAACGTGAGGAAGCGCCGAAAACAACTGTTTCTTTAGCGGCTCTGGAAAAGATTCACCGGTGGTGACCACGAGACGAAGTTTCTTCAACCGGTCGGCATTCTTTTCGATTTCCGGCATCATCAGCCGGATGATGGTCGGCACTGCGCTGAGAACCGTGACACCCTCTTTGGCAATCACCTCGACCGCATCCTCGGGATCGAAACGCGGCTGCAGAATCAGCGGATTCCCCAAATGGAACGAATTAGCCATCCGCGCCAGACCTGCGCGGTGAGAAAGCGGCGTCGACGCGAAGACGATATCCTTCGGCGTCAGTTCCCATTCGGGGGCGGCAATAAGCCCGCCGATAGCAATAAAATTCTGATGGGTGCCAACTGCGCCTTTGGGGTATCCCGTTGTCCCCGACGTGTAACTGACGACGCAATCATCGGGCATCGGGGGCAGGCTCGGCGGGGCCTCCGCCGAGCCTTCCGCCATTATTGTTTCGAACTCCTCCTCACCGTCCCGCGGGGTGCCGACACAGATAAGGATGGTGTCAGGATGGTCGGCATGATCGCCCAAAGACTCTCGATGACTTTCGGGAAAGACGATGACCTTGGGCTCACTATTTCCGAGAATGTAGTGGACCTCGCGCTCCGTAAGGCGCGGTGACAAGGGAGTGATCAAAGCGCCCGTCTTGACGACACCCGCCATCGCTTCAACCACCTCGACCCCGTTCGGCAAATAGACCGCGACCCGGTCCCCCGCTTTGAGGCCTTTATCCAGAAGCGCGTTGGCGAACCGGTTGGCGCGCTCGTTAAGCTCCGCCAACGTCAGTCGGCGCGCACCGCAAACGACGGCTAGCGCATCGGGGTTGCGGCGGGCATTACCCGCAAGGAGCGCTCCTAACTTCATAAATTCCTCGCTAGATGAGTATTTGTTTTTAGCGGCTCTGAGCCCGCCTGATAACCAGTATTGGGAAACGTCACAGGGCCTGGACTAAGACGTTTCTCGACGGCAACAGCCCGTTTATCAAGGATGGATCATCGTCTTGTCCGGCCCATGAACCGGAAATCGGCATTTTGTGGGCTTATTCCCAAGTATAGCGAAATCAGCGGCGAGTTCACGGGCATATCAGGGGCATAAATGCAGGAATTGGTTGACGGTTTTGAGGATACACGCCCTAATTGGCCGTAATTAAGCAAACTGAAATCTAGGCCAAAGGGAGGTCATTCGACATGCTCCGATTTCTAAGTGCCGCCGCCGTTGGGGCGATGCTCGCCGTCAGCTCGGTTGCAGCATCCGCGCAAACCCTCGGCTTCGCGACGATTCCTGTCGGCGCCATCAACAATCTTCAGGCCCAAGTCATTGCCAAGGTCGCACAGGAAGCGACAGGCATGCAGATCCGCGTCATTCCCGTGGGTGGGTCATCCGCGACGCTTGCAGCCGTTGCAACCAAAGCCGCCGAATTCACCATCGGCGACGTGGTTAACATGGCGGGCGCCGTGCATGGGCGGTACGGCTTCCCACAGCCATCTCCGCAGCTGCGCGTGGTCGCCACGGTCAGCAGCTTCCCGATTGGCATCATGGTTCGCAACAACTCGGACATCAAAACCGTTGCCGATCTGAAGGGAAAGAAATTCCCCACGGGTTGGCCTCAGTTCCCAAATGGCATACCGCTCTCGAATGGTATCCTCGGCACCGCGGGCATCAGCCTGGACGACGTTGATCCAGTTCCGACATCCGGCCTGATCCCCGCCGCCAACGATTTCAAGTCCGGCAAGACCGTCGGCACGACCATCGCGCTCATTGCCCCCAAAGTAGCCGAGGTGAACGCCGCCCTGTCATCCGACGGTGGTGTCCGTTTCCTGTCTGTTGATAATACGCCCGAGGCGCTGGCTGGCATGCAGAAGGTCCGTGATGAATACGGTATCATCACCATTCAGCCCGGCCCTCGCTATCCCGGCGTCATCGGTCCGACCAATGTGTTGGGCGTGAACCTGGTGGTGACCTCCTCGACCGATGTCTCCGACGACATCGTTTACAAGATGACCAAAGCCATGGCCGAAAACAAAGCGGAGTTGGTCAAGGGTCATCCGTCGTTTAACGGTTTCTTCCCGGACAAGCGGATGTCTGCCCCGTATAAGACGGTCGACTACCATCCGGGCGCGATCAAGTACTACAAAGAAAAAGGCATCTGGGGCGGCATGTAAGCCTTCCCAGCTCTAACTTTGCCAAGTTCGGGAGCGCGCCGTCCTGATAGCGGGCGGCGCGTTTCCCTTTCTTCCCCGAAAAATCCGAGCGCACCATGGCAGACGCAATCAACAATAACCAAACGACCGGCTCAAGCACCGATACTGACGAAAGCGGGTCGAAAACGGTACGTCTTCTGCGCGCCGTGCTTGCGGCGGGACTCGTCCTTGCCTCGCTTGCCTGGTCGGCCGATCTTTATCGTTCGCTGTTCGGGCTTAACCTTCTCGCCGAACAAATCATGGCGCCCATGCTGGGTGCCGGCATTGCCCTGGTCTTTATTCATTTTCCGGCAAAACGGAATACACCCCGGACGACACTGCCCTGGTATGACGCGATTGCGGCGCTCGTCGGGTTCGGCGCCGGTTGGTATACGGGCATCATTTATCCCGACCTGATCGAGCGGCTAATATTTGTACCAACCGACGGCGTCGTCGTTTCGGCCATTTTCTTCGTCCTCTGCATCGAAGGTCTGCGCCGCGCGACAGGCTACCCGCTGCTTATCATCGCGCTTATCTTCTGTGCCTACGCGTTGGTCGGCCATTTGGTTCCCGGTGCGCTCCAAACCCGCGAAGTCGAGATTCCGCGATTGGTGAGCTACCTCGCCCTCGACACCAATGCTCTGATGGGCTTCATGCTGAAAACGGCGGCGACGATCGTCTTCACGTTCGTCTTCTTCGGCCAACTCCTGCTTCGTTCCGGCGGCGCCGATTTCTTCAACGATTTCGCGCTTGCGTTGATGGGTCGCTATCGCGGTGGATCCGCCAAGATATCGATTACTGCCTCGAGTTTGTTCGGCTCGGTTTCGGGCATCGTTGTTTCCAACATCGTCGCAACGGGCGTCGTCACCATTCCGATGATGAAACGCAACGGCTTCCCTGCCCGCCTGGCGGCGTCGGTCGAAGCGGTTGCCTCAACCGGCGGACAGCTGATGCCCCCCGTTATGGGTGCGGTCGCGTTCCTCATGGCCGACTTCCTTGAACGGCCCTACAAGGACATCGTCATTGCGGCGCTGATCCCGTCGTTGCTCTACTACGTCGCGCTGTTCATCCAGGCAGACCTGGAAGCGGCCCGGCGCGGCATCAAGCGTGTCGAAGAACGCCTCATTCCCAATTTCTTCGCCGTGATGAAATCGGGATGGCTGTTCATTACGCCGTTTGCGGCCCTGATCTACGCCCTATTCTGGCTGAATTGGGAAGTCGAGACCGCCGCCATTATCGCGTGCGGCCTGGTGCTCGCCATCGGCCTACTCATCGGCTACAAGGGCAAGCGGATGTCGTTGCTCGACGTCTGGCATTGCTTGACCGGCACCGGCACATCCATCCTCGATATCTTGATGATCGTCGCGGGCGCTGCCTTCATCATCGGTGTCCTGCAGGTCACTGGCCTCGGTTTCGCGTTGACCCTGCTTTTGGTCAAAGTCGGCAGCGGTAATCTCTTCCTCCTGCTTCTGATGGCCGCGGCAATCTGCATCGTGTTGGGCATGGGCATGCCGACACTTGCCGTCTATGTGCTACTCGCCGCACTGATTGCGCCGTCGCTAGTCGAAGTCGGTATTCAGCCGCTGGCTGCCCACATGTTCATTCTGTATCTCGGTATGATGTCATTCATCACGCCGCCGGTGGCGATTGCGTCGTTCTTCGCCGCAAGCCTTGCCGAGGCGCCCCCCATGGCGACGGGATGGACGTCCATGCGCTTCGGCTGGACGGCCTATGTCGTGCCTTTCCTGTTCGTGTTCGCGCCGGCCCTTTTGCTCCAGAATCCAGATGTCACCGTCACGGTCATCACGGTGGGCACCGCCATCGCCGGCGTCTGGCTCATGTCCGCCGCCATGATCGGTTATTTCTTTCGCATCATGAATATCGGTATGCGGGCGGCAATTATGGCGGCCGGCATTCTGCTGCTAATCCCGACGGCCTTCGGCCCTTGGGTGGTATGGGCGAACGCAGCAGGTGGTGTGATCGCCGCGCTGCTTCTCACCTACGAATTTATCGCGGCAAAGAAAACAAACGTAGCGGTGGCAGCAGGCACCTCAAGCGGCAGCGCGTGATCCCCAGAGCTCATTGCTTGCCAGTTTCGCACCCTCGACCAACGCTTCCAGTTTCGCCCACATAATGGAGGCGTGAACGCGCTGGTGGAAGGGACCTTGCGCAAAGCCGCAATCCGTACCGGCGATGATGTTCTCTTTTCCCACCAGTTCCGCCAACCGGACGATGCGCTCGCTAACCAATTCGGGATGCTCGACCACGTTGGTCGCGTGGCTGATCACGCCCGGGATGAGGACCTTGCTCTCGGGTAGCTTGACGTCCTTCCAAATGCGCCACTCATGTTCGTGGCGTGGATTGGCGCCTTCGATGACATAGGCGCCCGCCTTCACGCTCAGCACCAAGTCCGCGATCTTTTTCAACGGCACATCTGTCGTGTGCGGCCCGGGCCAACTTCCCCAACAGACGTGATAGCGCACCTTCTCTTCGGGGATACCCTCGAGGGCATGATTGAGCAATTCCATCTGGCGCCCGCACCATTTGTAGTAATCCTCGAAGCTGCCAGGCGGCACCATGCGGTCATAGGTGACAGCGGCGCGTGCGTCATCGACCTGAACGATGAAGCCCGCGTCGACGATCGCCTTGTACTCCGTGCGCATCGCCTCGGCGATCGCGATCGCGCAATCGTCATCGTTATCGTAGTACTCATTGATCCGGTCGGGGATGACGCTCGCCGGCGCCGCGACCGGCAGGAAGGCTTCCTCCACATCGGCATTCGCCACGGCCGCCTTGAGGTTGGCGATGTCCCGCTCGACTTCTGCGGTGTTGGTGTATTCGATGGGACCGACGCAAACCATGTTGGAACGGTAGTTCGTCGTGTCGCGACGGGCACGGGTATCGTCCCCCGCATCGAGTTCTTCGTAGAACTCATGGAACCGCGCACGGTCGGCGCCGCGTTCGAACCGGCTCGCTTGGCCAACTTCGACCTGGCGGCGCTCGAACCCACTCAACCGCTCCAACGCGTAAAGGGACCAACTGATCGCCTTGCCGAATTCGCCATCGCTGACAACATCGATGCCGGCCTCAGCCTGCTGCTGCACGATCTCCGCCACCGCTTCGGTCAAACAGGCTTCGTGGGCAGCAGCATCGTACCCCTCCCCGCTTTGCTTGGCCCGAAGGTGCGCTTTCAGGGCATCGGGCCGGATGAGGCTTCCCACGTGGGTGGTTAGAATACGGTCGGTACTGCGCTTCATTCTTTCTGCTCCCACGCCGCCTCTTTGATTACCACCGGAAAAGTGGGATTTTCCCGGCATCGTAGGGCGGACATCTGATATTTTTTGGATATTGGATATTTCTAATTCGGTGGCCAAAAGTAAACTGCTTTCCCAAGTTAGAAACGCGCCGGCCGTCATTAACAACCCATAACAGGTGGCCGGTACGCCAGGAGGACAATTTGGCGCAGCCACTCATTCCGACCACGCTTGTCGGCAGTTATCCGCAACCCGGTTGGCTTATCGACAAAGAGAAACTGATGGCCGCCGGTCCGCCACGTGTGCGGATGAAGGACGTATGGCGGTTTTCCGGCGACCGACTCGTCGAGGCGCAGGATGACGCCGTGCGCCTCGCCGTTCAGGACATGGAGCGTGCCGGTGTCGACATCCTGACCGACGGCGAAGTGCGGCGCGAAAGTTATTTCAACCAATTCGCAAATGCACTCGACGGCATCGATCTGGACAACCCGGCCGAGGTCAAAAGCCGGATCGGCAGGCCGACGCTGGTGCCGCGCGTCGCCGGCCCGATCGGCCGCCGCGAAAGCGTGTTCAAACGCGATGTAGCGTTTCTCCGCGCCCAAACCGACCGCGCCATCAAGGTCACCGTTCCCGGCCCCTTTACCATGACGCGCCTCGCCGTCGATGAGCATTACAACGACGAGAAGGCGTTGATCGACGCCTATGCCGACGCAGTCAACGCCGAGTTGCGGGAACTCAAGGCGGCAGGTGCCGACGTCGTTCAACTTGACGAACCCTATCTGCAATCCAATGCCGAGGAGGCCGCTGTGCACGGCATTGCGGCGATCAACCGTGCTTTCGAAGGCATCGATGGTCCCAAAGCCGTTCATTTGTGTTTCGGCTACGCCTATGTGGTGAAGAACAAACCGTCCGGCTACTCTTTCCTGCCGGAGTTGGAGGACAGCGCCGCCACCCAGATTTCCATCGAGGCCGCTGAGCCGGGACTGGACCCGACGATCCTGGAAAACCTGCCGACCAAGTCGGTCATCTTCGGTGTTCTCAACCTGGCAACCGAAACCGTGGAACGGCCGGACGACATCGCGGGTCAGATCCGCGAGGCGCTGGAACATATCCCGCCGGAACG
Source organism: uncultured Rhodospirillales bacterium (assembly GCA_913055735.1). GTDB lineage: Bacteria > Pseudomonadota > Alphaproteobacteria > Rhodospirillales > UBA2165 > CAJXKD01. The sequence goes on along the minus strand of CAJXKD010000002.1, from coordinate 60,729 downwards.
CCTGATCATCGCTCCCGATTGCGGTATGAAATATCTGCCTCGGGACATCGCCTTCGCTAAGCTCAAGGCGATGGCGGACGGCACCCGGATCGTGCGGGAAGAACTGGGGCTCACGTAGGTCAAGAAAACACCAAAGAAAAAAGGCGAAAGGAGATCGACCATGTCTTACGACGTAAAACCGATCCATCCGATTTTCGGCGCGGAAGTGACCGGGATCGATTGTAGTCAGACTCCAACACCCGAGGTCGTCGAGTTCGTCGAGGACGCGATGGCGGAGTACGCCGTCCTCGTGCTTCGCGATCAAACTATGACAGACGAGGAACATGCGGAATGGAGCCGTTATTTCGGGCCTCGTGAATCCCCGGCCGGACCGATCACGGGCCATGCATCCAAGCAGCAGCGTCTGGGCCGATATTTGTTCGATGCCGGCAATCTGGACCTCAACGGTAAGATCATGGCCGCCGATCACCCCCGTCGCGTGATGCGCTCCGGCGATCGCTTGTGGCATACGGATTCGTCGTTCAACCCGTTGCCAACCAAATGGTCGATGCTGCACGGACGTACCGTACCGCCCGAGGGTGGCAACACGGACTTCGCCGATTGCCGTGCTGCTTATGACGCACTGCCCGAGGAAACCAAAGCGCGCATGGAAAACCTGATGGTCGTTCACAACATTTGGCATTCGCGCATCAAGGGCGGCTTGAAAGAAACGGAAATCACCGAGGAGCAGCGCCAATCCATGCCGCCGGTCTGTCACCCGCTGGTGCGTATCATGCCACGTTCGAACCGCAAGGCGATGATGATCGGCGCGCACGCGGAGCATATCGTCGGGATGCCGGACAGCGAGGCGCAACCGTTCCTCCAGGAACTGGCCGATTTCGCCACCCAACCGCAATTCGTCTACAGCCACAAGTGGCACGAGGGAGATCTGGTGATTTGGGACAACCGTTGCACCCTGCACCGCGCGACATCCTTCGATGATCTCACCTATCCGCGCGATATGCGCCGCACGACCATCGACGAATATGCGCCGTCTTGGTCGTTCGTCGATTAACGAAGGAAATAACCGGGGAGCAACCGATGCGTTTCAATCTCTTCCATCTCATGCCTTGGGACAGCTTCCCCGAGCGTGACGATGTGTGGCCGGTCAACAACAGCGACTTCGAGCCCAAAAAAGGGCACGAGCTGTATCAAACCTACATCGACACGCTGATCTATGGTGAGGAATGCGGCTGGGACGCCATCGGCTGCAACGAACACCATTTCAGTCCCTACGGCCTGATGAACAACTGCAACTTGATCGGGTCAATCCTTGCGCACCGCACCGAACGCGTGAAAATCACCATGTTCGGCAATCTGGTGCCGCTCTTGAACCCCATCCGGGTGGCCGAAGAATACGCCATGCTCGACGTGATTTCGGGTGGCCGGCTGATGACCGGCTTCATGCGTGGCATTCCCCATGAATATATCGCCTATAACCTGCCGCCCGACGAAAGCCGGGCGCGGCTGAACGAAGCAACGCAACTCATCAAAAAGGCGTGGACCGAGCCGGCACCCTTCGGTTGGGAGGGTGAACACTATCAGTTCCGCGCCGTTTCCATTTGGCCGCGGCCTTACCAGCAGCCGCATCCCCCCATCATGATGTCAGGCAGCAACGAGAATTCGGCACGCTATGCCGCGCGCAACGGCGCCATGTTAGGCATGGTCTTCATCCCCAACCTCGAAAAGGGGCGCCAGATCATCGAGGCTTATATCGACGAAGCACGTAAATGCGGCTGGGAGCCAGGCCCACAACATATTCTTTGCGGATTCCATACCTGTATCGCGGAAACCGACGAAAAGGCCCAGGAAGCGCTGGGAAGCGCCGTGAAGTACTTTACCAAGACGCTCCTTGGGGTGCAGCGCAATGCTCAACAGATCGTGCTGCAAAAAACCAAGTACTACCGCTCGCAATCCAACAGCGACTTCTTCCTTCACCGGTTGGCACACGCACGGGAACGCACCATCGAAGACGCGGTCCACGACGGCACCATCCTTTGCGGCAAACCGGAAACCGTCGTGAAACAGATCAAACGTATCGCATCCGAACTCGGCTGTGGCTGGATCAATACCAACATTAAGATCGGCAACCTGCCCAACGATATGGTGACACGGGGAATGGAGTTGTTCCGGGATTATGTCGCGCCCGAGGTCCGCGACCTTCAGAAATCTCCAGAAACCGCACCGCCGGATCTCGGTCCGGTCCGTGAACCGGAGCCCGAGCTGGCCCAGAAAATAGCAGTGGCAGGAGAATAATCATGGCACACGCATCAGGTACCCTTGGGTTCGAACGAAAGACAGCAACTCTTAGCGCGGGAGCCATGGACTACTACGTCGCGGGCGACGGCGAACCGATCGTTTTTTTGCACGGTACGGGAGGCCTGCGCTGGACGCGGCCGTTGCAAATGCTGAGCGAAAAATTCCGCGTGCACCTCCCTATTTATCCCGGCTTTGACGGCAGCGCACCATCGGACAAGATCGATAGCATGCCGGCATTGGCGTCGCTGATTGCCGACTTCATCGGCAAAGAAATAGGCACCGGCTGCGACGTGATCGGCCTGTCCTTCGGCGGTTGGACGGCATGCTGGCTGGCAGCCAACCACCCCGAGATGGTGGAACTTCTGGTCCTGGAAGCACCGGCGGGCTTCCGGCCCGGCGGCAAGGGCGGCCTACAGCGCGATCCCGACGGCATGCAACGGATGCTGTTTACCCACCCCGAAAACCGTCTCCCCGAAGACGATCGGACCTTCGAGGAAACCCTTGCCAACTACGATGCTGGACAACGGTTCCACGGCGGCATCGCTCTTGATGAGGACCTGGTTGCCAAATTGGCGGATATTCGCTCGTCGACGTTGCTGCTCTACGGCACCGCCGAGATCGGAATCCCACCGGAAACGGTCCATATTCTTAAAGAGAACCTGCCCAAGTGCGACGTTATCTACGTCTATGACGCCGCGCATCAGATGCAAGTGGATCAACCTGAACGCTATTTCAACGTCGTCAGCGACTACCTGGAGCGGGGCGAAGCCTTCATCGTAAGGCGGAGCGAACTGGCGGAAGCCTCCTGAATCGCCCGGATACTGCGGATAAGGACTGTAACCTCTCGAAGAGAGCGCCTAAGCTATTAATATCTAGGAAAAACTGAATTCATTTCGTAGACTCTCCCAGTTTCGCAGTGTATCAAGTGCCGGAACCAATTGGGCGAATTCCCACGATAAAATAGGGGCCGCCCGAACCAGGGAGGGGATCAGTTTTCCCCCAAAATCAAACCGCCGGGACGACAGGCCCGGCAAAACAGCCACACACGGAGGAGGCTATGCAAAGACGTACCATTTTCAAACTTGCTGCAGCGGCAGTGCTGGCCGGTTCATTTGGCCTCGGTTCCGCGCAAGCAGCGGATCCGATCAAGATCGGTGTCGTCGGTCCGAAGACGGGCCCCCTCGCGGGCGGCGCGGCCGTGACGCACTTCCCGAACTTCGAACTTTGGGCCCATCAGGTCAACGCCCGCGGTGGTCTCAAGTTGAAAGACGGCCAACGCAAGATTGAGTTGATTGTCTATGATGATCGCACCCAGCCGGGCGAAACCATCAAGGCGGTTCAGCGGCTCGCGACCGTCGACAAGGCCGATTTCATCATGGCCCCATACGGCACCGGCTTCAACTTGGCCGTGGCGCCGATTTTCGACAAATACGGTTACCCGCAATTGGCTCAGGCCGCCGTTACCGACAAGATGGACGAGTTGGTGAAGCGCTATCCGGGCCTGTTCTTCGTCCAAGGCTCGACGACGTCGTACGCGAAGACGGCCATCGACGTTCTCAAAAAGCTGAAGGATGAGGGCAAGATCGGCAACAAGGTTGCCGTCGTCAACGTTGCCGATGCATTCGGCATCGAGCTCGCCAACGCCGGCCGGCCACTGTTCAAGGAAGCCGGCTTCGAAATCGTCTACGACAAGTCCTACCCGCTCGGCACCCAGGACCTGGCGCCGGTGATCAAGGCGGCAAAAGCGGCCAACCCCGATGCGTTTGTCGCTTGGTCCTATCCGCCGGACACCATCGGTCTGGCCCAGCAGGCAAAGATCGAAGGTCTCGATGTGAAGGCTTACTACTCAGCCGTCGCGACCGCTTTCCCCGTCTTCAAGAAAGCGGTTGGCGATGCGTCCGAGAACATTCTCGGTGCGGGCGGTGTGAAGTACACGCCGGAACTGGAGAAGTTCTACAAGGAACTCAAGGACGTCACCGGCGTCGATGGCGATTACTGGGGTAACCCGGTCTATTATTCGATGCTGCAAATCATCGAGCAATCCATCGAGGCCGTCGGCTCCATGGATCGCAAAGCCATCACCGAACACATCAAGACCCACAAATTCAACACGCTGATTGGCGAGATCGACCTCTCCAGCCAGCGGTTGCAATGGCTGTGGACTGTTGGACAGTGGCAGGATGGCATCTTCCATGGTGTCAACGGTGTCAATGTCAGCGATGGCAAACCGGTTCGCCTGAAGACGGGCTGGTAAGACGACAAAAATGTGCCCGGTGCCTCTATCTGGCACCGGGCCATTTCTTTTGAGACTTTTAAGAACCCAAAATGGAAATAATTATTATCGGGCTGCTGCTGGGCGGCACCTACGCCCTTATGGCAATGGGACTGCAGCTCCAATACGGCGTCGCACGCATCATGAACCTGGCCAATGGCGAGGTTCTGGTTGCCGCTGCTTTCGGAACTTTCTGGTTTTTTTCCGCCACACAAGTCAGCCCCTTTGTCGCCTTGATCGGCATCGTTCCGTTGGCCTTTGTCGTCAACTGGGCCATCTACCGCTTCCTGATGCTTCCTCTGGTCAAACGCGCCAAGAATCAAGGACAGCTTGAAGTCGACAGTATCCTCGCGACCTTCGGCATCAGCTTTATCTTCATCGGCATCCTGCTGGCGGTGTTCGGCGGCGACTACCTCAGTTATTCCTATATGGCGTCTCCCGTCCATCTTTTGGGAGAGACTTACGGCCTGAACCGCATCGCCGCCTTTCTCGGCTCCGCTGTTTTGTGTGTTGGTTTATATGTCTGGCTAAACCGAACGCGTGCGGGCCTCACGCTACGGGCCGTTGCGGTCAACCCATCCGCGGCGAGCCTTGTCAGCATCAATGTCGTCAACGCCTCCGCCCTTGCCTTCGCCTTGGGCGGTGCCGTTACGGCGGCTGGCGGCATGATGCTCAGTATGTTCCTGACTTTCGATGCCTCGCTTGGGGTGATTTTCACGTTAAAGGCGTTGGTCATCGTCATCATGGGCGGGGTCAGCGATATCCGGGGCGCCATTCTCGCCGCCTTTATTCTTGGGCTCACCGAAACCGTCGTCGCGATTCTGGTCGACCCCGGCCTAACGCTGGCGGCCGCCTATGTTCTCTTTTTGATTATTTTGTTGGTGCGTCCGCAGGGGCTGTTTGGGAGGCGGACGTCGTGATGAATTCCGAAGTACGTACATTCGGCATCGCCGTTATCCTGTTTCTCGCAGCCGCAACGCTCCCCCTTATCAGCTCCGGGTATTTGCTGTCGATCGGCGTTTCGATCGCCGTTTACACCGTTCTTGCGACGTCATGGACGCTGTTTTCCGGACCGACCAATTATATTTCGCTCGCCGTCGCGGCGTTCTTCGGGATCGGCATGTACGTCGTGGCTGGCGGGATCGACCTGCTGCCCTTCCCGGTCCTGGTGCTGATCGGCGCGGTGGTCGGGGCTCTCTTCTCCGCCATTGTCGGCCTCGCGACGCTGAGGATCTCGGGTGTCTATTTCGTCATCTTCACCCTGGGGCTGGCGGAATTGATCCGCCAGGTCGTCTCTTGGGGACAGGCGACCATGGGCACCTCAAGCGGCCTTTATGTGCTGACCGATTTTACCGACCCGCAAATTTACTGGGCCCTCCTGGTACTAGCCGCCGTGGTGTTCCTGATCGGCTGGTGGATCGGCCGCTCGCGACTGGGCTTCGCCCTGCGTATCATCGGAAATGACGAGGTCGTCGCCGTCCATAGTGGGATCAATACGGCACGGGCAAAGGTCATCCTGTTCGTGATCTCCTGCACCTTCGCCTCCATTACCGGTGCGTTGGTCGCCCCGCGCTACAGTTATGTTGAACCAACAATTGCTTTTAACCCCTTCATTTCCTTCCAGGTCGTGATCATGGCGTTGTTGGGAGGCGTCCATCGCCTATGGGGACCGCTTCTCGGGGTTATCCCCTTTACCATTCTATGGGAACTGATCAGCGCCAATTTCCCCACCCAGACGACATTGCTGCTGGGCGCTGCCTTCCTTTTGATCGTCTACTTCATTCCGCACGGGATCGTTGGCCTTATCGAAAGCGGCATTCAGAAGTGGAAAGGTGACCAGCATGGATAATCATGTGACCACCCAACCAGCACTCTCCATTCAGGATGTTACCCGGAGCTTCGGCGGCCTGGTTGCCGTCAACAACGTGTCATTCGACCTGCACGAGAACGAGGTCATCGGCCTGATCGGCCCGAACGGATCGGGCAAGACGACCATGATGAACCTTATCTCCGGCGCGCTGAAACCCAACAACGGCGAAATCCGCCTCTATGGTGAGAATATTGCCGGAGCGCCTGCCGCCGATATCGCACACAGGGGCGTTGCGCGAACATTCCAAATCGTCCGCATGCTACCGTCGTTGACGGTCCTCGAGAACGCCGAAGCCGGCGGGGTCTTCGGCCATGCCAAAATGTGGGGGGCCGAGCTCCACGACCGCGCACGGGAATTGCTGCAACGCGTCGGTCTCGAGGGTATCGAGAACCGTCCGGTCAGTACCCTCACCTATATCGACCAGAAACGTTTGGAACTGGCCCGGGCGCTTATTTCCGACCCCAAGGTTCTATTGCTCGACGAATGGCTGGCCGGTCTGAATCCCAGCGAGTTGCGTACAGGAATCGCCCTGATCGAACAATTGGCCAACGAAGGCCGGACGATCATCATCGTCGAACACGTGATGGATGCCATTCGGTCCCTATGCTCCCGCTGCGTGGTCATGAGCAGCGGCGTTAAGATCGCCGAGGGCGGCACCGCAGAGGTACTGGCCGACCCCGAAGTCATCCGTGCCTACCTGGGGGACGAGAATGCTTGAAGCCAAGAACATATCCGTCTTCTACGGACGCCACCGGGCTGTCGAAAGCGCCTCCGTCGAAATTCGCCAGAACGAGATCGTGGTGATGCTGGGTGCAAACGGCGCCGGCAAAAGTACGTTCCTAAGGGCAATCGGCGGTCTGACACCGGCCATGAAAGGTGCTTCCGTCGTTATGGACGGCGTGAATATCACCCACAGGCCCGCGCATGAAGTGGTGGAGTCGGGGATCGCCCTCGTCCCCGAGGACCGGGGTATCTTCGCCGACCTCACCGTGATGGAGAACCTTCAGTTGGGAGCCCATCCCAAGCGGGCGCGGGCGCATGAGAAAGAGAACCTCGACCGTATTCTGACCCTTTTCCCCCGGCTGGCCGAACGGCGCAAACAGGCCGTGCGCACCATGAGTGGCGGGGAGCGTCAAATGGTCGCAATCGGGCGGGCGATGATGTCCGCCCCATCGATCCTGATGCTGGACGAACCGTCCCTTGGCCTGTCACCGCTTCTGTGCAGCGAGTTGTTTCGCTCGCTCACGGCGGTGAAGGAAACCGGGATGAGCATTTTCCTGGTGGAACAGAACGCCAAGCAGAGCCTCGCCATCGCAGATCGTGGCTACCTGCTCGACAATGGCCATATTACCGGCTCGGATACGGCCGAAGCGTTGGCCAAGGACGAAACCGTCCAGAAAGCCTACCTCGGCGCCGGCTGACGCCTATTTCGGATTCCGTCTATTTCGGACTTTTGTTGGCGCCGTCGCCGATAACGCCGATGGTGCCGCTGATGGATCCGCCTTCTTCGATGATCAAGCGGCCATATTGAATATCGCCGCTGACGCTACCGCCGGCTTCGACCACCAAGAGACGGCGCGCCACCAGGGTGCCCTCGAAATCTCCGGCGATGTGTGCCGTATCCACCGATGCCTCGCCGATGAACCGGCCGGTCTCGGAGACCTCCATATGCCGGTTGGTCAACTTGGCCTCGACCTGCCCCTGCACAATCAACGTATCGCAAGAGCCGATCTCACCTTTCAACCGGACTTTCGTGCCGACCACTAGAGTGCTTTGCTCGTCGTCGTCGGTGGTCGCCGCATGGCGTTTGTCCGAATTGCGCGGCACGGAGAGATCCGGAGTACCCCCGTAGATGGGCCGTGGCTTCTCAACGGTTGGCCGGTAGGCCGCCGCGCCGCCGCCGCCATTGCTATCGCTCCCCACGTCGGATGAATGCTTGCCGTCTTGAAGTTGTGCTGTCGATTGGGGAGACATGACGCGGTCCTTTCCTCTTCATGATGTGTCGAAACCGAACATCATTTGAATTCTGTTGTTGGCGCCGATAGGGCGCGCATGTGGCGATTTCAGGGCACCAACACCCTGTTGGCAATAGCGACTTATCCTGCCTGCATAACTAGATTTTGCCGTAGCACCGCCTGTTGAAAGGGTCCAGTCGGCAACTGAACATCCGACCAGAAGTCCGCGAATTCGGCCGGGAAAAGATCGATCGGAAATCGCTCCTCCTCCAGCCGGGATTTCGGAATTCTGACCAAGCTCAGATGCGGATGCTGCTCCTCCAGGAATTCAAGCCTGTGCCGCACGGATTTGACCAGCGTCGCACCGTCCTCGATCCGTACGCCGATCAGCTTGTCGGCCAACCAAAAAACCGCATCGAGCCCGGCAAAAGTTGCCTCCGCGCCGAACGCGGGCGGCAAAAGGACCCATGCCTGCGGCAATGGTAACCAGGCTGTAAGCCGCCAGTCCTCCGCCTTAAACAAGGCGTCACGGTCATCGAGTTGCGCTCTGTTAGCGTCGATTTCGGCATCGACAAAATCGAAATAAAGATTGAGCATCTTCTTCGGCAGCAGGGAAAACTGGGCTGCTCGATTGGTGATTTTCCCCCGGCAGAGAGCGAACAAACGAGCCGGTCCGCCGGCATCGGCAAGCTCCTGAGCCGTGATGTCGATCCAGCCGGGGCTTCCCAATCTCAACGATGGTAAGGACGGTGGCAGGACGGCGAAACGGTTGGAGAGCGGCTCAGCCCGGCTACTGTCTTGGTCTATCAACTGCTGCAAAACCACGGACGGGTCGGAGACCAGCCCATAGACGACAAGCGTTCTCGGGTCGGTCTCCGAAAGGAAATCGAACGCGACCTCCGTCACAGCCTTCCCGCCACCATCAGATGTCCATCTCCATGACGTAAAGTCCGCCGGCCCAGCGGTCGCCCGCATAAACGATGCCGTTTTCATCGACATAAACGTCATTCATCTGGATGGCGGGAACGCGGGAATTCTCAGGCCCCGGCGGCACGAAATAGGCAATCAACTCGGGCTGATAGGGGTTCTTCAGATTGTAAACACGGATACCGGCGTTGAAGAAAGCGCCGACAATGATCTCCTCGCTGAAGAACGACGGCCCGGGCCGGTTTTCGTGCAGATTGTGCGAGCCGAACCGTCCACCCTTGTGGCCGTACTCCTCGACCGGAGGCAGGGGCAACGTACTGATGGGCACCAAATTCTGCTCATTCCGCGCATCGAGAACCCAGGTGAGCTTCGGCCAATCCTCGGCGTCGTCCTTGATGCATTCGTCCGAGACGACCAGGAGCCCCCGGTCGAACAGCGGCATCACGGTATGCGTGAAGCCGGGATATGGATTGTGCGGGCTCCACCGCGATATCTCGACCGGCTTGGATTTGTCCGAAATGTCGAGAATGATCGCGCCGCCGTCGATATAGCCGAGATAGGCCCGGTCGGGATGGCTCGGATAGATGTTGGCGTTGTGCAGTCGATAGGCATCTCCGCCGCGCAGATTCTCCATCGGCTCCGGATTGATCCGTGGCGGGCCGGGCTCGTTGTCGCCTACGCGTGTGCCCGGATACCACCAGCGGCCGACCTCTTCCATTTTGCTCGGGTTGCGAACATCGATGATCTGATAAATCTGATCGTCACGCGGATGCTTTGGCTCGAAATCCGGCGCACCGCTGGCACAATGGACATACTCGCCGTCCACGAACCACAGGCAATGAACACCGCGTGAGTGCGGCCCGGCGGTGCTATGGAAACCGATGGATTTCGGGTTTTCCGGATCGCTGACGTCGAACAGCTCGATCCCCGCCGGATCGATCCCTTTTTCATAGACCTGATAGGCCACCGCCAGGATATCGCCCGTGACCTCCAGGGAGTTGGAGCGCATGTTCTGATGTTTCAGTTCCGTCTGGCAAATGACCTTGGGATTGCGAGGATCGCTGACGTCGACGCCCGTAAAGTTCTTCGGCGGCCCTTCATGGGCGACCCACATGACCCGCTGTCCCTTGCTGGTCACTTGCAAGGCCATTCCCTCGCCGATCCCACCGAAGCCGTTCAAGGTGGTCTGGGCCAATAGTTTCATATTCTTGGAGAGTGTTTCCGACACGCGATTTTCCCTGTAAATATACTGCCTAAGAGCATTCTGATATAAGAGTGCGCCGCATTGAAGCATCTGGATGGGACGAGTTCAATCAATCTGCCGCAGAGTGGGACGAGGCCCCCGAGGAAATGACACAAACAGGCGAAAAATCCCCGATATTGCTCAATAGGACACCGGTTTCCGTGATCACCGGCTATCTCGGTAGCGGCAAGACCACGCTGCTCAACCACTTGGTATCGCAGCCGGGAATGGATAAAACCGCCTTGATAATCAATGAGTTCGGCGAAGTCGGGCTCGATCACGTTCTGGTCGAATCGGCCATCGAGAATACACTGCTGCTGGAAAACGGCTGCATCTGCTGCTCCATCCGCGGCGATCTGGTCGATACCATTTGCGACCTCTTCGCCAAGGTACGGGCGGGCGATCTGCCGGCCTTCGATCGCGTCCTCATCGAGACGACGGGGCTTGCCGATCCGGGGCCGATTGTCCGCAGTATCGTGACCGACGAAGCCGTTAAGAACCGATGCAACCTGGAAGCCATGATAACGCTGGTCGACGGCATCCTAGGCGGAGAGCAAATTTCTCAGGGCGACGAAACGGTCGTGCAGATCGCCCATGCCGACTTGGTGTTGATCACCAAGGGCGATTTGTGCGGCACGGAAAAGTTGGATGGGCTTCGTGCCGAAGTTCGCCAAATCAATCCCGATGCGGAGATCACGGTCATTCAACATGGCAAGGTTGATCCCGATCTTCTGTTTCAACCCTGGGAACACCATACATTTCCAACCGAGGTCGAAACGGAAATTGATCCGCACGAAGAGCATGGACACGATCACGGTCACAACCATGGCCACGTCCAATCGATTTCGATCGTTCACGACGCTCCCATTGACGAAGACCGGTTCCGAGCCTGGTTGCGGTCGCTCTATTCCTTGCGTGCGCCGGGACTTTTACGACTCAAGGGGATCGTCAATTTTGCGGACGCAAATGGCCCCGTTCTGATTCAGGCCGTCGCCGGTGTATTTTCCCCTCCGGCACGCTTGGAAACTTGGCCACAGGGTCACCCGGAAACGCACTTGGTCCTGATTTTCAAAGGACTATCCGCGGAAGACGTCGAACGCAGCTTTCGCGCCAACGTGCTCCGATAATACTTCTACGCCACAATTACACGGGGAGGAATGGTGCCCAGGGGCGGAATCGAACCACCGACACCGTGATTTTCAGATATGGTTTCTACATCGTAGAGAATGACCGCGCCACGTTTCGGGCGACGAAGCGCATTTTATAGGCACGGCCTAGTACGCTCAGGCCAAAACATAGCTGAATGGCCGTCAGACAGTTATCCAGGCTTCCATTTGATCCGCAATGGATCCTATGTCCGCCACGCTCTTGAGAGCTTCGAGGGAAACCTCGTGGGCCTTCTCATCGAAGGCAGCGCATCCATCGGACAGTACCGTACATTTATATCCGTGGACGTGCGCGTCGCGGACGGTCGTGCTCACCCCGCCGTTGGTCACGATCCCGCCGAAGATCAGATCGGTGATATCGGCCTTTCGCAGCATCCAGTCGAGGCGGCTTTGATAGAAGGCCGAATAGGCAATTTTTTCGACGGACAGATCCGCGGGCGCCAGTTCGTCGATCAGCGCATGGCCGAAACTTCCCGGCGCGAAATCCCCTTTGCGAAGAAAAGGCCGCAGCTTGCACAAATGCGGATCGATGAACGGCTCCCCACCCTTGCCCGGCACCAGCGTGAAATGGGTGGAAACGACCCAGCCATCCGCCTTACGCATCGCATCAGCGACGGGTTTCAATTTCGCAGGCAGTGCCGCGATCATGTCCGATGCCACACCGCCGCGGCCATAAGCGCCGTCAGGATGCAGGAAGTCATTCTGCATGTCGACCAGAATAAGTGCCGTGTGGGACAAGCTCATCGTGCCTTCCTTGAGATCACGAGATTGCCGAACCGGTCCACCAGTCCTTCCAGATCCGGATCGACGAAGATGGTCGTATCTGGCTGTTCCAGCAGCGCCGGACCGGGCACGACGGCGCCTTCTGGTATCTCGAGCCGGTTATACACGTCGGTTTCGTGCCAAGCGCCCTCAATCCAGATTTTTCTGGTGTCGGTAAGGGCATCGTCCAACGAACCGCCTTTCGCCGGACCCAGGATGGCCAGATCGAACTTGGGCCGGCGTCCGATCACCGTCACGCGCAGGTTCATGATGCGGATGGGAATGCCTTTCAACAGGCGACCGAACGTCTGACGATAGGCTTCTTCAAACGCCGCCCGGATCGCCGCAACATCCAGACCGGCGCGGAGACCCTTCAGATCGACCGGCAGCTTGACCGCCACGGTATGTGTCTGCCCGACGTAAAGCATGTCCAGTTCGAAGACATGTTCGATCCCCTTGAAGGCGACGTTCGATTCCTTCAAACGCTCTTCTCCCGCCACTGCCGTCGCAATCATCTCCTCTGCGAGGTCCGCCGTATCGACGGCGTCGAGCATGACGTTGAGCGTATGCACACGGTCGAATCTCATGTCGGCGATGACGCAGCCGAGGGCACTGGTGACGCCCGGATAGCGCGGCACCAACGCCTTGGACAATCCCACCTCCTTGATGAGCGCGCCGGTATGGAGCGCACCGCCGCCGCCGAAGGGCATTGCGACGAAATGCTCGGGATCGTATCCGCGTTCGACGGAAACCAGGCGAATAGCTCCCGCCATCTTCGCGTTGGCAACCTTGATGACCGCTTCGGCAGCTTCCATGACGTCGATACCAAGGGGTTCGGCAATATGCTGGGTAATTGCCGCCCGGGCGGCATCGGAGTCCAATCGGTCGAGCTTTCCGCCGATGGGCCGCGCGGCATTGATCCGGCCGAGCACCAGATTGGCGTCCGTGACCGTCGGGCGATCATTGCCGAGGCCGTAGCAGACCGGACCGGGATCCGAACCCGCGCTTTCCGGGCCGATCTGCAGCAAGCCGCCGCGGTCGATCTTGGCGATCGAGCCACCGCCCGCGCCGATGGTGGTGATCTCGATCATGGGCGTGCGGACCACCATGCCGAAATCGACGGCGGTTTGGGCCGCAAGCGCGCTTTCGCCGTCGGCGATCAGTGACACGTCGAAGCTGGTCCCACCCATGTCACAGGTGATGAGGTTCGGAAAACCCGCGCTGGTGCCGATATGCGCACCCGCGATCACTCCGGCGGCCGGTCCGGACAACGCCGTGCGCACGGGAAAGGTCCGCGCGGTTTCCACCGACATGACGCCGCCGTTCGATTGAACGATGAGAACGTCACCGGAGAACCCCCCGTCCTTCAAACCGCTTTCCAAGCGCTCTAGATAATCGCCGATGGGCGGCTGCAAATAGGCATTCAATGTCGCCGTCGAGCATCGCTCGAACTCACGGATTTCAGGAAGGATGTCCGATGACGAGGTGATGTGGCCGTTGGGCCAGATCCGCGACACGGCGTCGACGGCCGCACGCTCATTTTCCGGATTGGCGTAGCTGTTCAAGAAAAAGATGCAAACCGCCTCGGCCCCCCGGGCGATCAGCGTTCTCACCGCGTCGGCAACTTCGTCGAGATCCACCGGCGTGTGCAGGGTGCCGTCTGCGAGCACGCGCTCGGTGACCTCGATCCGGAGATTGCGGGGTACGACGGGCTCGAACACCCCCCACAGGCCCCAGGTCTGCGGACGGTCGCGCCGCCGCATTTCGAGGACGTCGCGGAATCCTTCCGTCGTGATGATCCCGGTCTTCGCGCCCTTGCGTTCGAGAAGCGCATTTGTACCCACGGTCGTACCGTGCACGACGAGCCCGACATCGCCGATGTCGTTCCGCCGCTGAGAAATGCCTTCCAGAATGCCGCGCGACTGATCGCCCCGCGTGGACGGCACCTTCGCGACATCGCAGGAGCCGTCCGCCTCGTTCAAGAAGAAGACGTCCGTGAACGTGCCACCGACATCGACGCCGACGATCGTCCTGCCACCCGCCATGACTACGTTTCCTGCCGCAGGCGGGCAGTCGCCGCCTCGTCGAGAACACCTGCATCCGAGACCACGCATTTATACCGGTCCCGGGCCGCCGTGGCCGTGACGTATCCAAGCCGCACATCATCGGCGACGTCAGCCGGATCGCGATCCATGGGATTGCCGTAACCGCCGCCGCCGGGCGTTTCGAGCCTCACCCGCTGTCCGTGCCGGAGCTTGATCCCGACCATCTTAGAGACCATCGGCGGTTCGGCGCGGCCACCGTTTTCGTCGGGATAGAAGAACTTGTTCACCGCACCCGGCCCGCCGCCGACGACACCCGCCGGTGCGAACTTGCCGCGCTCGCCGAACAGAAAGGCGTCGGCTTTTTCTTCAAGCAATTCAATCTCGTAGACGGCGCCGCAACCGCCGCGACGTTTGCCCGGCCCGCCGCTGTCGGGCCGCAGCGCCCATTGCGTGAAGCGCACGGGATAGGCTGCCTCCAAAATCTCGAGCGGCGGAATGGTTGCCGTCGAAATCGGCGCGTTGCCGTGGTTGAGACCGTCCCCCGCCGGATGACCGCCGTGGCCGCCGCCGAAGAAGGAAAACATCACCCAGCGCGCGCCGTTCTTCCGGTAACCCGCCATCGACAGCGCGTTGATGGTCCCATAGGCGCAGCCGTTGGTCATGTCCGGCGCGACCTGCGACATCACCTGGAACATCACATCGACGACGCGCAGGATGGTTTCCGTATAGCCGCCGACCGGCTTGGGCCGCCCGACGCTCAACAGACTGGTTTCGGGTATGTTAAAGGTGATCGGTTCGAGCACGCCGGCGTTCGCGGGCACGTCGCAGAAGATGTGCTTCAGCGCGACGTAGCAGGACGCGATGCAGGTCGAACGCGAAATGTTCACGGGCCCGTCGCAGGCATCCGAGGTGCGGGAGAAATCGAGCGTCATCCGGTCGCCGGAAATCGTCAAGTCGAGACCGATCTTGAGCGGCATATCGGTGATCCCGTCATTGTCGAGCCAGTCCTCGCCCGAATAGGTGCCGTCCGGAAGCTCTTCGATGAAGCTCGCCATCAGGCGCGCAGCACTTTTCTTGAGTTCGATCAGCGCGGCATTGATGCGGTCCTCCCCGTATTCGTCGAGAAGCTCGCTCAGCCTTATCTCGCCGAGTTCCAGCGCGCTCACCTGGCCGTTCAAATCGCCATAGAGGCTGCCGGGCAGCCGCGAATTGGATTGCAGGATCGCGACGATATCCTGGTTGATCTCGCCTGCGCGGCAGAGGAGCACGGGCGGGATCAGCATGCCTTCCTGATAGCATTCGGTGGCGACTGGATTGTAGTTCCCCGGCACGTTGCCGCCGACGTCATGCCAATGACCGACCGAGGCGAGGTAGCAGAAGAGCTTTCCGCCGCGGAAGAAGGGACGCACGAGCTTGAAATCCGACAAATGCGTGCCGCCTTCGTATGGGTCGTTGAAGATGAACACATCACCGGGATGGAGCGTGATGCCTTCCGCCGCCACCTTGTCGATCACCGCCTTCACGGCGAAGGACATGGCACCGACGAAAACTGGCAGCCCCGACTTTCCCTGAACAAGAGTCTCGCCCGTTTCCGCATGATAGAGGCCGTGGCTGGCGTCATGAGCCTCCGCGATGATGGGGTTGAAGGCGCTGCGGAACAGGGTCGCGTCCATTTCGTCGGCGATCTGCTCGAGCCGTCCCTTCAGAACGGCGAGCATGACGGGATCGAGCGTCGTCATCATTTGTCTCCGTGCGCGTATTTTCCGCCGAGTTCAAGCATGGCCTCGGTGCCGAGAAGATCGTTCAGCGCCGTGAAGTCGAGCATCTTGTCCTGAAAGTCCGAGGTGGAGCCATGTTCGCGGAGATGGCCGAAGAATGCGCTCGCCGCGCAGGCGAGCGCGCGCACCAGGGCGCCAGGATAGATCACGATGGAAAAGCCCAGCTCTCCCAAATCGCGCGACGGCAAAAGCGGCGTCTTGCCGCCTTCGACCATATTGACGAGCTGCGGGACGCCTCGCCCGAACCGGTCGATGGCACCCGCGATCTGCTTCTTGTCCTGCAAGGCCTCGATGAACAAGACGTCCGCACCCGCCTCGACGTACCCTGCCGCGCGTTCGAGGGCACATTCATATCCTTCGACCGCGATGGCGTCCGTGCGCGCGACGATCAGCGTGTCGTCGTCCTGTCTCGCATCGAGCGCTGCTTTGATCTTGCCCTCCATTTCGCCGGCGCTGACCAGGGTTTTGCCCGCCAGGTGGCCGCACCGTTTCGGCAGCGATTGATCCTCGAGCTGGATGGCGGAAGCGCCGTTCCGTTCGAAAAGCTTCACCGTGCGTTGGACGTTGAGCGCGTTGCCGAAACCCGTATCCGCATCGACGATGAGCGGCAGCGCCACCCGCTCGCGGATCGTGCCGACGACGGCGGCGACTTCATCGGCGGTAACCAGCCCGATATCGGGACGGCCGAGTTTCGTATAGGCGATGGAGGCGCCCGACACATAGAGCGCCTCGAAATCAGCCCGCGCCGCCATCATCGCGCCGAAGGCATCGTAGACGCCGGGCGCAACAAGAATTTCCTCTTGTCCGAGGCGCGCCCGCAGCTCGCGCTGCGGGGTATTCTCCCTGTTCTTACCGGTTTTCATTTATCTTCTTCTCCAGATAAGTCACCAGCCCGCCGGCTTCGATTAGCGCCATGAGGTTCCCGGGCACAGCCTCCGCGCTCAACTGCTCGCCGGTTGTCTTGTTGGTGATTTTTCCGGCGGCTAGATCGATCGAGAGTCTATGTCCATCTTCGATCTCGCCGGTCTCCGCGGACACGATCGCCGGAAGCCCGAGGTTGAAGGCATTGCGGTAGAAAATACCGCCGAAGGATGGCGCGATCACTGCCGCGACACCAAGCAGCTTCAACACCTGTGCTGCCTGTTCCCGGCTGGAGCCGGTGCCGAAATTCCGGCCGCCGACGACGTAATCGCCCTTTTTCACGTTACCGGCAAACTCGGGATCGACCGACTCCAGGCAATGGGTCGCCAACTCGTTCGCGGGTAGCTTGATGTAAATTCCGGGCGCCAGAACATCCGTATTGATGTTGTCCCCGAATTTCCAGACGCGGCCGCTCATATGTTCAGAACCTCCCGCGGATCCTGGATGCGTCCGGTGACCGCACTGGCGGCAACGGTATAGGGAGATGCAAGATAGACTTTCGACGACCCCGCCCCCATGCGGCCCTGGAAATTGCGCGCAGTCGTGGCGAGGCAGACCTCGTCTTCAGCCAACACCCCGACGCCATAGCCCGCGCAGGCGCCGCATCCCGGTGGCAGGAGACCGGCCCCAGCATCGAGCAACGTGCCGATCACGCCTGACTTGGTCGCCGCGTTCAGGATTTGCGTCGAGGCGGGCGCGACCGTCAGGCGCTTGCCCTTGGCGATCTTTTTACCCCTGAGGACGGCGGCCGCCATTTCGAGATCGTTGAGTTTTGCGCCCGTGCACGCGCCGATATAGAACTGGTCGATCTCCGCCTTCTCGACCATATCGACGTCCGCCGCGGTCGCGGGGCTGTGCGGAACGGCCACTTGCGGCGTTAAATCCGAACCGCTGAATTCATGCACCGCCCTGTAAGCGGCATCCGGATCACTCCGGAACTGCCGCCAATTACCCGGTTCGGCTCCAGCCTTCTCAACATAGGTAGCCGTTGTCTCGTCGGGCTCGATCAAACCCGTCTGCGCGCCGAGTTCCGCCGCCATATTGCACAGAGTCATGCGCTCGAACATGTCGAGTGCCCCGACGGCGTCACCGCCATATTGGACAGCCTGATAATCGCCGCCGTCCATGCCCAAGGCTGCGCACATCTTGAGCGCCATGTCCTTCGCCGAAACGCCCGTTTTCAATCGACCCGACCACTCGATCCGGATCGTTTCGGGCACTTTGATCCAGGTTTCGCCGGTAACGAGAATGCCGAGCATATCGGTCGCGCCGACACCGAACATGTAGCACCCGAAGGCACCGCCGGTTGGCGAATGGCTGTCACCGCCGACGGCAAACATGCCGGGCCGCAGATGCCCGCGTTCCGGTGTCACGACATGACAGATCCCCTGCTGATCGTAGAAGTTCAGAACGCCTTGCTCAGCCGCCCATTCGCGGGTGAGCTTCAAAATATTTGCGCTTTCCGCATCCGTGCAGGGGGCAAAGTGATCGGAAACGAGCACCACCTTGCTCGCATCCCATACGCCGACACCGAGCCGGTCCATCGCCGGCTTGACGCGCCGCGGCCCACCGCTGTCGTGAATCATGGCGAGATCGACGGCGCAGGTGACGATTTCCCCCGGCGTCACGCGATCCCGTCCGCAGGCCTTGGAAATGATCTTTTCGGCAAGCGTCAACGCCATCTTCGCCGTTCCTTCGCTCCTCTGCCTAGGTTATCGCGGCGGCCTGCCGCAACCCCTCGATCATCGACGAGCGCATTAGGAACGCCTTGCAGCGTGCCGGGTCATCCGCGATCCCCTGCATTTCGGCAAGCGACTTGCGGCGTTTCGCCGGATCCTTCTCCGTCATACGCTTACGGTTCTGATCGGCCTGCTTGATGATCTGCTCTTCCGCGATCTTTTTGCGTTGCCGGGAATAGAGCGCGAATAGCGCGAGATGGTCTCCCCCCTGCCACGCTTCGTTGATCTTTTCGGTCAGATTATGTGCGTCGTGCAAACCGCCGTTCATACCCATACCGCCCGATGGACTATTGAGATGTGCGGCATCGCCCGCCAGCACGATTCGGCCATGATCGTAACGGGGAACAATCCGTTGATGAACGCGGTAGACACGCTTGTCCGAAATTTCATAGGGCATTGCGGATGGGCAAATGTCCTGCAATTGTCGTTCGATTCGATCGTCCGCCAAAGCTTCCTCCGGCGTGAGTTCACCCGGAAAGTAAAGGCTTGCACGCCAACGGCCCGGTAGTTGCAACAGGCTGAAATTGCCATTCGCCTCCCAGCAATAGCTGACCGGCGACAACCCCTCGATGTGTTCATCGAACGCGAATGGCGTGGTCACCAGGACCGAACGTTCGGGGTACATCGATCCTTCGAATGCCAGCCCCAACTGTTCACGGATGGTGCTGTTGCCGCCGTCCGCCGCGATCAGATAACGCCCTCGCAGAACCTCCTCGGCGTCCTCGCCTTTCGCCCGGACCCTGACGCCGTCATCGTCCTGATCGGCGGAAAGCATTTCCATCCCATACCGGAGGTCCGCTAGCGGTTCGTTCCGGAGCTTGGCGTCGATGATTTCACAAATTTTCGCCTGCTCGAATTGAACGCGGAACGGATAATCGGTCTCCTCCGCAATCAGACCTAGATCAAAGACCGCTTTTTCGCCGGTGGCGTGGTCGCGAATCTGCCACTGCGGAACCCGGATACCGTTTTCGAGGATTTCGGTGGTGACGCCGTAAGGCGCCAGCATCTCAAGCGTCGGCGGATGAATTGTCGAGGCACGGATATCGTCGCTGACGATCAGTGCCTTTTCGATCAGCGTGACCGGGATGCCGAATCCGGTCAATCTGATCGCGGAAAACAGGCCGACCGGCCCGCCGCCAACGATTATAACCCGGTCGGACTCACTCATTTCCTGGCATTTCCTGGCGCCTTGTTGCCTTCACCGTACCCGGTACTTCGTCCACAATTCGTTTGTCCAAAACGTACTATTGTCATACTTTAGATACAAATAAAATCTGAGGAACAAGCTGAAGAATGGCCGATTTGGAGTATGCGAGACGCGGGTTGGTCGGTGTTTTGACCCCCCAGGCAAACACGACGGTGGAGCCGGAATTCACCATCCTGTGGCCGGCCGGCGTGGCGATGATCAATGCCAGGATGACTAGCCCCAAGAAGACCATCGTCGACCGTCTCTACGACTACGTCGACCAGATCGAAGCCACCTTGGACCGCTTCGCCAATGCCCCGATCGACGTGGCCGCCTTTGGCTGCACCGGCGCGTCCTATCTGATCGGCCGCGAAACGGAGGCTGAAATTTGCGACCGGATCGAACAGAAACGCGGCTATCCGTTCGTAACCGCCGCCCGCGCGGTCTGCGACACCTTTGCCGTGCTGGGCGCGGAGCGCATCGGCCTCGCCTCGCCTTATCCGCCGGACCTCACCGAAGCCAGCATCGGTTACTGGCAGAGCGCCGGATTCCACGTCGCGGAAGTGGCCAGCGCCTTCAATCCCGACAGCGATTTCCATCCGATCTACAGTCTCCGAGCCCGAAGCGCGTCGGAAAGCCTCAGGCTGCTGGAGGACAAAGATCTCGATGCCATCGCCATGCTCGGCACCGGCATGCCAACCTTGCAGCCCATTCTCGACGTCGCGGATTGGCGGGGCGCACCGGTTACCTCCTGTATGCTCAGCCTGGCGTGGCGTACCGTTCTTCATGTCACCGGTGAAATGCCATCCCGTGACAGCATGCTCGCCTGGAGCAAGGGCGAAGGATGGCGTGACCGAATGAAATTGCACGCTGTCTAGGATCACTGGGCGGCAATCCATCCGTCGGATGGATCGGCGGGATCGCGAACGAGCTCCGAGCGGTATTCGTAGCGGTCCCCGCGATAAAGCGCCGTCATTTCCTCAACCAGTTGATCCTCCATGTCATAGACGAGGCGGTGGAGTTGAATTACCGCCATTCCCGGCTCGATCTCCAAGTCACCGGCAACGACGGGGTCGGCGATCAGCGCCCGGATAGACTGATCGGCGCGGGCAAGCTGGATACCGGCATCCTCAATACGCAGCAGCATGGGGCGGCCCGGCACCGGGTCTTTTTCCAATTTGTCGGCGACCGCCGGCGGCACCACGGCCGTGATCCGGCCGATCACTTCGCCGTTGATCAGCCGAAGCTGCCTGTTCCTGAACAGGGGTGTATCCAGCGGCACGTCGAACAGGGCCGCAGCCGCCTCGTCGGCCGCTATCGATCCGCTATCGAGAAGGCGTGCTTCGGTCGCTTTTCCGATCGCATTGACGTTTCTGAGAAGCGAATTGACGGAAGAGCGCGCATTGACGATGGGCAGTGTTTCGGCGACGAACGTGCCCCGCCCCTGATGGCGCACCACCAAGCCCTCGGATACCAGCCGCGCCATCGCCGTCTGCATCGTCGTCCGCGAAACACCGAACTGCGCGCACAATGTTTCCTCGGTCGGCATGACCGCTCCCTTGGCATAGCTGCCCGCCAGTATCCCTTCACGCAAAATAAGGTAAACCCGATGGTAGAGAGGGATCGGGCCGGCATCGTCGCGCCTTCTAAGTGTCTTTGTCATTTATTCAACACCACTCCGTTGAAATATATTCTTGACCGGTGAAGACAGTTCGCCCGGGTAGTGACAGGCCACCTTACGCCCGCTCCGGCTTTCCGTCAGCATGGGTTCATCCGTCTCGCAGCGGTCGCGCGCGATGGGACAGCGCGGATGAAACGCGCATCCGGTCGGGCGGTCGATGGCCGAAGGCGGATCGCCGCGCAGCATGGCGGTCGTGCCTTTCGCGCCGACGCGCGGCACGGGCGTCGCCGCGAGAAGGGAGACCGTATAGGGATGCAACGGCGTACCGACGATGTCGTCGGCGCGTCCTTCCTCGACGATACGGCCGAGATACATAACGATGATCCGGTCCGAAATCTGATGGATCAGGGCGAGATCGTGCGCGATCACGAGATAGGCGATACCGAGCCGCGCCTGGATTTCCCGCAGCAGATTGATGATCTGTGCCTGAATGGAGACATCCAGCGCGGAGACGGGTTCGTCGGCGATCAACATATCCGGCTCGAGTGCCAGTGCCCGCGCGATGGCGATACGCTGCCGTTGTCCTCCAGAAAATTGCTGAGGCATACGTTCCGCCGCTTCGGACGGGAGACCGACTGCCGCGATCAACGCCGCGACACGCTCCGCAATCTCACGTCGCGTGCCCCAGCGGTGCGCTTGAAGGGGTTCGGCGATGATATCGCGGATACACATGCGGGGATCGAGGCTCGAATAAGGATCCTGAAACACCATTTGCAACCGCCGGCGGATCGCCTTCAACGCCTTCGGACCCATCGCCGCGATATCCGCACCGTCGAACAGGATCTGCCCGTCATCGGGCCGGACCGCATTAAGGATCGCCTTGGCGAGCGTCGACTTGCCGGACCCGGATTCGCCAACGAGGCCCACCGTTTCGCCGCGCCCGACCTCGAAGGAGACGCCATCGAGCGCATACAGGGAACGCCCCTGCACGTCGAAGGTCAGGCGGAGACCGTCGACCCGAAGCAAAGGTGACGTGCCGTCAAGCATGAATTGTCTCCTCCTCCGCCGGATGCGCGCAGGCGACGAGGCCACCGGTATGCTCCCGCAGGAGGGGTTTCGTCGCACAAATCGGTGTGCGGCGCTGGCACCGTTCTTGGAAGGCGCATCCATTGACCGGCGTCGACGGATCGGGCGGCGCCCCTGGGATCGGCACGAGTGTCGGCCGACCGAAATCGAAATTCGGCACCGCGGCGAGCAAACCTGCCGTATAAGGGTGACGCGGGCGGGACAGGATCGATTCCGCCGAACCTGCCTCGACGATCCGCCCGTAATACATGACCGCAATTCGATCGCAGAGTTCCGCGGCGACACCGAGATCGTGGGTGATCAGGATAAGCGCCGCATCGCTCAAACGCTCGCGCAGCAGACCGAGGATTTGCGCCTGGATGGTCGTGTCAAGCGCGGTGGTCGGCTCGTCCGCTATAATCACGGGCGGGTGATTCACCAGCGCCAGCGCAATCATTACCCGTTGGCGCAATCCCCCCGACAGTTCATGCGGATAGGCGCGCAGGCGCGCCTCGGGTGAGGGAATACCGACAGCGCGCAATGCGTCCAGCGCACGGCAGCGCGCTTCGTCCTTGCCAACCTTATTGTGCCGGCGGATTGCCTCGACCAGCAGCGCGCCGACCCTGCGTACCGGATTCAAACTGGTCATCGGGTCCTGAAAGACCATGCCGATTTCCCGTCCGCGCAAATCACATAGGTCCCTCTCGCCCAGGTCGTCGATGCGCCGGTTCCTGAGCGTGATACTACCGCTTGTGATGCGCCCCGGTTTGGGCACAAGCCCCATGGCACTGAGCGCCAGCATAGTCTTGCCCGATCCCGACTCGCCGACGATGCCGAGTGTTTCGCCACGCGCGAGCGACAGGGACACACCATCGACGGCGTTGAAATTGGCACCGCTTCCGTTCCGGGCCGGGAAACTGACCCTGAGATCATCGACGGAAAGAACCTCCTCCCCGCTCATTCGACCGCCCTCGCCTTGTCGCGCGACAGTTTGGCGATGCCGTCGCCGAGCAGATTGAGTGTGACGACCACGAGAACGATCACACCGCCCGGCGCAAGCATCATCCACGGTGCCAGGAACAGGTACTGGCGGCTTTCGGCCAGCATGTTCCCCCACGTCGGCGCCTGGATCGGCGCACCGAGCCCGAGGAACGATAATGCGCTCTCGGCAATCAGCATATCCGCGAAATGAAACGCTAGCATGACCATCAGCGTCGGACGAAGCCCGGGCAATACGTGTCGGATCAGGATACGCCAGCCCTGTACGCCGAAAAGCTCCGCCGCCAAAACATATTCACGTTGCAGCAGTCCCAGCGCCTCGGCGTAGACCACGCGCGCGAAAAAGGGCCAGGTCAGAACGCCGAGGGTCAGCGCGAGCGGCCAAAACCCCCGGCCGATAACGGCGATGACGCAGATCGCGATGACTAGTCCGGGAAACGCGATGATCGTATCTGCCGACCGGTTGATGAATGTTCGAATCCAGCCCGGCACCCACGCGGCCCAAAGTCCGGCCACGGTTCCGACGATCATGGCGATCAGCGTCGCGGCCAGGGCGATCCCGAGCGACCAGGGAAAGCCGAACAGGAGGCGCGAGAGGATATCGCGGCCAAGCTGGTCCGTGCCCAGCAAGTGCCCCGGCGTGAGAAGCGGCTTCAACCGGGTCAGGATATCGCCTGCCAGCGGATCGTAGGCCGCCAGTTGCCGATGCAATAGGGCGAGAATGAAAATGAACAGCAACAGGCTTCCGCCGACGGCAAGCTGAATGCCGGGCCGGTTGGAACGCCGCAGAATGCCAAGGCGTGGCAGGAGGCCGAATGCCGTCGTCATATGCCCTTCGTCCTCAGCCTTGGATCAATGAAACGAAACAAAACATCGGTCAGTGTATTCACGGCGAACACCAGGACGGCGATGACGAAGACGGCGGCCTGAATGACGGGAAAATCCAGCGTCGTCGTCGCCTTCACCAAAAGCCAGCCGAGACCGGGCCAGGCGAAGATCACCTCGGTGATCACTGCGCCGGAAATAAGAAAAGCGAATTGCGCGCCGACAAGCGCCGTCGCGCCGAGCAAGGCATTGGGAAGCGCGTGCCGCCACAGAAGTCCCGACGGACCCGCGCCACTCGCCCGCGCCGTCCGGATATAGTCCTCACGCATCGCCTCGGTGACGTTCGCCGCCACGACCCTCGTCAGTTTGGGCGCGAGGAAAGACGCGAGGGTCAGTGTCGGCAGAATCCATGTCGCGACCCCTTCATGGCCGATCGACGGGAGCCAGCGCAAATGGACGGCGAAAAGCTGAATCATCAAAAGACCTGCAACGAATCCGGGCACGCCCTGAGCTATATAGACGGCGATGCCGCCAGCGATGCGCTCCGGCGCGTCGGGCCGGGCACCGAGCCACGCCCCCAATGGGACGGCGATCGCCAATGTCGCGATGATCGACAGGAACGTCAGCAGCAGCGTCGGCCCCACGCGGTCCATTACCAGGGAAAAGGCCGGTTGATCGTTGGCGAACGAAACGCCGAAGTCGAACTGCGCCAAATTCACCAGATAACGAACGTACTGTTCGGCCAGAGGCCGGTCGAATCCGTATTGCTTGCGCACTTGCTCCAGCTGTTCCGGCGTCCCGCTGTCGCCGACCATGACTTCGGCAGGGTCGCCGGTCAGCTGTAACAAAAAGAACAGCAGCGTCACGACGGATAGAAGGAAGACGGCGAGCACACCAATGCGGCGTACTACCGCCCGCGCATCGAAAGACATGGCATCAGACGGAAGCCGCCACCGTTGTCGTCCGCGGACGGATCAACGGTGGCGCTTCCATTCTACTAGTTGATCGAGATGTCGTGATAGGCGATCCAACGATTGGTCTGCTTAAAGTCCTTGACCTTGCCGGACAGCCCGAACAGATCGATCTGCTC
Organism: uncultured Rhodospirillales bacterium; assembly: GCA_913055735.1. Lineage (GTDB taxonomy): Bacteria > Pseudomonadota > Alphaproteobacteria > Rhodospirillales > UBA2165 > CAJXKD01. Next base: position 34,967 of record CAJXKD010000002.1, on the reverse strand, counting down.
CACCAGGAAGACCGCCGGCGGCGCCGCGCGGTTCGCCTTATGGATGTTACGCAGGATGGCCTTGCGTTTGGCGGGATCGAACTCGCCGTTCGCCTTGATGACCATACCGCGCACATTGGCGTCGCAGGTAAAGGTGAACGGGTTGAAGCAGGAGAACAGAACAATGGGCCGGATCGAATCGATGTACGGCGCCGAGTTCCACGACATGCCGAAGGCCTGCCCCTCCCATGACTTGCGGCCGAGATATTTGGACAGCCAATCGGGGAACGTGATCCGCCGCAGCGTTACCTTGATCCCGGCGGCGGCCATATCCTGCGCCATTTTCTGATAAATCTCGGAGTCGCCCGGGAAGGATCCCGTGACAACCTCCGCCTCGAAAGAAATGCCGTCGGCATAACCGGCCTCCGCGAGCAGCGCCTTCGCTTTCGCCGGATCGTATGGGAACGGCGAGACGTCCGGGTTGTAGCCGAACGCGGCCGGGGTCGCGCCCTGGCCAGCGGCCTTGGCATGACCAGCGAGGATACCCTTGGCGATGCCTTCCTTATCAACCGCATAATTCAATGCCTGACGGACGCGCACGTCCTTGAACGGTGTGTCCAGATCGACGAGTTTCTTGTCGGCGTTCTTTTTCACCAGCGGCAACGCCAGCGACATGACCTGGGCGGCAGGCTTGATATCGACCTTGTACCCTGCACCTTCGATAACCGGGATGTCGTCGGTCGACAGCCCCGTCACGATATCGACCTGACCGGACAACAGCGCCTGGACCCGGGCAGACCGTTCGGGCAATTCGATGATCTCGAGCTTGCCGACACCCGGCGCGCGCCAGGACCCGTCGAAGGCCTCGAGCGTCACCTTGTTCGCATCCCAGGACACGAGCTTATAGCTGCCGGTCCCGACGGGTTCGGTGGCATAGCCTTCCGGTCCCTTCTCCGCCCAGTGCTTGGGCGCCACCAGTTTCAACGCGGCAATGCGGTTGGGTAGGATCGGATCAGGCCGTCCAGTGGTAAACTCGACAACGTTGTCGCTGACGGCCTTGGCCGCAGTCACGCCACGCATCTCCCCAACGACCGGCGACCGGCCGGCCTTGCCGCTCTTGATATACTCGAAGCCGGCGATCACGGCGGCGGACGTCAAGGCCTCGCCATTCGAGAACTTGACACCGTCGCGGAGGGTGAAACGCCAGGTCTTGGGATCCGTATTTTCCCATTTCACGGCGAGCATCGGCTGGGCGATGCCTTGATCGTCGACGCGGGTCAGGGAATCGAAGATCGCCGACCAGGTGTAGATGCTCGGACTACCGAGAGCCGAAAACGGATTACCCTTACCTGGCGGCAGGTCGTTCACCCCCACTCTGACGGTTTGCGACATATCTGCGGCGGATGTTGCGCCCGCCAGACCGATGCAGAAGAAGACGGCGGCGGCCCCCCTGAAAAGTCCGCCGCGGGAGAAAAAGGCCGGAATCATCACATCTATTCCCTTTGCTAATTGACTAGGCACAAGTCAAAGACACGCGTTTTTGAAAATTTGTATTATTCTAACGACATTATGCTAAATATGCTAAATTGGTCAAGCGACCCCCTAAGCGAAACAGCCAGGCGAAACAGCCACATGGGGCCGGACCCCCAAACGAAGCCCAGGAGGGAAATGAATGACGGATTCTATTTTCGATATTTTGGCTTGGCGCGATGAGGAAATCCCACGGGTACGGACGCTCCTCGGCATGCGCAAGTTTTGGTCGGGTCCGCTTTACGGCCAGCTTCGTGAAGAGTACGAACGGATGACCGACGGAAAACCGACGCCGGAAACCGCAGATGAAGCGTGGCCGATCGTCGATGCGCTGCCGTCACTGCCCCGTTGGGCCTGGCTCGACCGCCATATTCAGGACCGGCTTTGGGATGACGTCGGCAAAATGGTCGACGACCGCATAGAGGCGCTGTCGCGCAGCCTCCAACCGAAAAACGACGACCTCGGCACCTTGCGCATCGAAGCGGATTTCACCTATCCGGAATATTACGAGACCATCGATTTCCACCGCCAGGACGGCGGCATCTGGCGCGAGGACCGCGGCGCGGCGGTCTATGCCATGGGCGCGCGCGTCATCCACGTCGGGCGGAATAACGACTTCCAACTTCACGATGCCTTCGCCGACAGTCTCGATGCGGGCGAACCGCAGGAAATCCTCGATCTCGCCTGCGGTTTCGGCAAGACCACTTTTTCGCTGAAGAAAAAATATCCGAACGCCCATGTCGAAGGGATCGATTTGTCAGCGCCGTGCTTGCGGCTGGGCCGCCGCATGGCGACGGAGATGGGCCTCGACATCGATTGGCGTCAGGCGGACATGGAACACCTGCCGTATGACGACAATGCGTTCGATCTCGTGACCACCACCATGACGCTTCACGAACTGCCGCTGGACGCCATCCGGCAAAGCCTTGCCGAAGCGTGCCGCGTCCTGAAGCCCGGCGGCACTCTGGTCGCGCTCGAGAATCCACTGGTCGGCGAGCCGCTGCGAGACGTCCTGACCCAATATCACAGTCAGATCATCGTCGAGCCGTTCCACTATGATTTCCGGCGCGCCGACATGGCCGAATTCGCCAAGGACGCCGGATTTACCGAGGCCGAAACGCATGCCTGGTCACCCTTTGGCGACAAACCCGGAACGGCCACCAATCCGCGTAGCTGGGTCACGCCGTGGTCATGGATTCAGGCGTATAAGGCCTAAGGGAGGAAAGACAATGAAAGACCTCGCCAACGCGAAACTGCTCGGCGATGCGGACCTCGACCGCATCACGTCGGTGGTTTCGAACCTTCTCGAGGAAGTGATCGCGCTGTCCGAACGCGTTGCAAAGCTGGAAGGCAATGGCGACCCAAATGCCGCCCAGGACCGAATCAACGAAATCATCGAGCGGGTGCTCACGCCACTTGCGTGATGTGCACTGCCGCAATCGGCAAGCCGATCGCGCCATAGCCAGGGCGGGTGAAAGGCGCACAAGGACTCGAACCTTGGGGGCTAACGAGAAGTAAAATGAAACGTCCCAAGTGTCATACCGACTGTGTTACCAAATTTGTTACCAAAATCGGCTCAGCAAAGTCTGCAAAACGGCTAAGTGCTTGAAATAAGTGGTGCCCAGGGGCGGAATCGAACCACCGACACCGTGATTTTCAGTCACGTGCTCTACCAACTGAGCTACCTGGGCACATTCAGGGCACGGGGCCGAAGAAGCGCCGGAAACCCGGCAAACGGCCCGTGGAACGGCGCTTATAAGAGATTAGAGAGGCCCTGTCCAGGGCAGATCACCGGCCTCGGAGGGGACTGCCTAGCTATCTATTTGCTATCTATTTTCCGGCCCGCGCCGGGTATTTGGTCGCCACATAATCGTCGACGATCTGCTTGAACTCGGCGGCGATATTGGCCCCACGCAGGGTCACCGTCTTCTGGCCGTCGACGAACACCGGTGCCGCCGGCTGCTCGCCGGTGCCGGGAAGGCTGATGCCGATATTGGCGTGTTTGCTCTCACCGGGGCCATTGACGATACAGCCCATCACCGCCACCTGCATGGTTTCGACGCCCTCATAGAGACGCCCCCATTCGGGCATCTTGGCACGGACATAACCCTGTATTTCATTGGCCAATTCCTGAAACACGGTGCTGGTCGTCCGCCCACACCCCGGGCACGCGACGATCTGCGGCACGAACGACCTTAGCCCCATGGATTGCAGGATTTCCTGCGCAACGATGACCTCGCGTGTGCGGTCGCCGCCGGGCTCCGGCGTCAGCGAAATGCGGATGGTATCGCCGATCCCTTGCTGCAGCAGCACGGCGAGTGCCGCCGTCGAGGCGACAATGCCCTTGGAGCCCATGCCCGCTTCGGTGAGACCCAGATGGAGCGGCCAATCGCAGCGCGCCGCCAGATCCGTATAGACGGCGATCAGGTCCTGCACGTTGCTGACCTTGCACGACAGGATGATCTTATCGCGTGGCAGGCCCAACTCCACGGCGTGCTCGGCGCTTTGGACGGCGGAGGTCACCAGGGCATCGCGCAACACCGCCTGCGACTCCAGCGGCTTCGGCCGTCGCGCGTTTTCGTCCATCAGCTTCGCCATGAGGTCGGCATCCAGGCTGCCCCAATTGACGCCGATCCGCACCGGTTTGCCATATTCGATGGCCTGCTCGATCATGGTCGCGAACTGCCTGTCGCGCTTTTCCTTGAAACCCACATTGCCTGGATTGATCCGGTACTTGTCCAATACCTGCGCACAGTCGGGGTACTTGGTCAGCAGCAGATGGCCGTTGTAATGAAAGTCCCCCACCAGCGGCACGGAGACACCCTTGGCCTCCAGCAACTCGCGGATACGCGGCACCTGCTGGGCGGCGGCTTCGCTGTTCACCGTCACCCGAACGATCTCCGAGCCCGCTTCGGCCAGCCGCACGACCTGATCCGCGGTCCCCTGGGCATCCGCCGTATCCGTGTTGGTCATGGACTGGACGACGATGGGCGCCGTACCGCCCACGTCCACGCCGCCGACGGAAACGGTCAACGAGCGGCGCCGTTTGGCGGGTCCTGTCTCTAAGGGCTTGATTTCGTTCATTTCCAATTAGGCCAAAACGTCTGACTGTCGCGCGCAATTATAGCAGGCTTTACCAGACAAGAAGCCAGACTAGAAGAATCATATTACGCCGGAATGACCTGCACCGGTATACTGGCGCCCGAACCATGCCGCAAACCCAAACGAAACCGGCCTTTGATGGCCCCGATGCCACCGCCGAGGCCCCGTCCGGCAAGGATGCCGCCTACGAGAATTTTCCCGTGGGCTCCTGGCTGCTGCCAGCACCGCTCCGGCCGCACGTCGCCATCTTCTACGCCTTTGCCCGCGCCATCGACGATATCGCCGATTCTCCCGACTTGCCGCCCGAAGAGAAGATCGCCCGTCTCGACGGATTTGCCGATGTTCTCGAAGGGGGAGAAGCCCTTCCCGCTTTCGCCAAGGCCACCCATATGCGTCAGAGCCTGTTGGAATGCGGCGTGACCAACCGGCATTGCCTGAATCTCATCTCGGCGTTCAAACAGGATGCGGTGAAAACGCGCTACGCCAGCTGGGACGAATTGATCGATTACTGCAACCGTTCCGCCGCGCCGGTCGGCCGCTACCTGCTCGACCTGCACGGTGAGGACAGTGTGGGCTATCCCTACTCGGACGCACTGTGCAATGCGTTGCAAGTCCTCAACCATCTTCAGGACTGCCAGGAGGACTACCGGCTCCTCGACCGCATCTATCTCCCCGTTCCTTGGTTCGAGCAAGAATCCCTTACCGTAGACGCTCTGGACGGAAGCGCTAGTTCGCCCGGAATGCGCCGGATCATCGACCGTGCCCTGACATCGACGGATCCCTTGATCGAAACCGCGGGCCAGCTGCCCCACATCTTGCGCAACCGCCGCCTGGCCATGGAATCCAATGTGATCGTGCACATTGCCCGCAAGCTGGCAGCGCATCTGCGTCGCGACGATCCGCTTGCGGGGCGCGTCGCCCTTTCAAAGCCGCATTACCTCCTGTGTTGCCTGCAAGGCGCCGGAAAGATTCTTTTCCGCCCGCGCGCTCAAATGCCGGCCCCCTAGCCGTTCCTCTCCGATGCTTTTCCCCACTTTGCACGTCTTGACCCTCTGCAGCTTGCTGGCGTGGTTCTATCTGGCCCTGTTCCATGGGCGCTTTTGGCGGGTGCCCGAACTTGACACGATGCCCCCCGCCCCCCCGGCTTGGCCCGGGGTAACGGCAATCGTACCGGCGCGCGACGAAGAAGAGGTTCTGGGCACCGCGCTGGGCTCGCTTCTGGCGCAGAACTACCCCGGTGAGTTCGCGGTGATCCTGGTGAACGACCAAAGCGAGGATGGCACCGCAACCGTCGCCCACGAATTGGCCACGGATTCTCCCGTGGACCTGATTGTCCTCGACGGGCAGCCGCGTCCCGACGGATGGGCGGGCAAATTATGGGCCCTCCATCAAGGACAGGACGAAGCGGCAAGGCGCTATCCCGGCCATACCTATGCCTGGCACACGGACGCCGACATCCTGCACGACCCCCAGAACCTTCGCCGGCTCGTTTCCAAAGCCCTCGCCGAAGGGCTCGTCCTGAATTCGCAAATGGTCCGGCTGCGCAGCGACACCTGGGTCGAACGGTTCCTGATTCCGCCTTTCGTCTTCTTCTTTCAGATGCTGTACCCGTTTCCCTGGGTCAACGACCCGACGCGGCGCATGGCAGCCGCGGCAGGCGGCAGCCTGCTGGTCAAATCCGAAACGCTGCGCGCCGCCGGAGGCATTGCCGCAATCCGCGACAGGATCATCGACGACTGCGCTCTCGCGCAACTTCTCAAGCCCTTCGGTAAGATCCGGCTTGAACTCAGCGCAGCGACAAGGAGCATTCGCACCTACGAAACCCTTTCCGAGATTTGGCGAATGGTTGTTCGGACAGCCTTCGTCCAACTGCGGCATTCGTTTCTTTTGTTGATTGTCGCCGTTCTCGGGATGGTTTTTCTCTATGCCCTCCACCCCCTCATAGTTGTATTCGGACTCGCAACGGGGCAGTATGATTTCGTGGCCGTCGGGTTAACCGGGTGGATCATCATGATCGCTTTGTTTGCACCCACACTTCGTCTCTACGATCTTCCCGCGGTTTTGGGGGTCGCACTGCCAGTTGCCGCGCTGCTATACGTAGCCATGACCGTGGATTCGGCACGCCGTTATGTCAGCCGCCACGGCCCGGAATGGAAGGGACGCCGGTATTCAAAATAGCCTGCCCATAACCGAGCTGGAGCCGGTGACACACGCATCGAACGTCGTGGAGACGTCGGGCACCTCGTTCTATTGGGCGATGCGTCTCCTGCCGGCGGCGAAGCGCGACGCCATGTACGCGATCTACGCCTTTTGCCGCAGCGTCGACGACATCGCGGACGATACGGGAAGCGCCTCGTCTAAAATGGAACAACTCCAAACCTGGCGGCAGGAGCTGGATGCCCTATATGGGGGGAACCCCACAACCCAGCTTGGGCAGGCCCTGGATGCCCCCGTCCGCGATTTCCGCCTCGCAAAGCAGGATTTTCTCGCGGTTATCGATGGCATGGAAATGGATGCCGCGGATGCGGTGCGAATCGCGGACGAATCGGAGCTTGCCTTGTATTGCGACCGCGTCGCTTGTGCCGTTGGCCGGCTTTCAACCCGGGTTTTTGAAATCGACGACGAGATGGGACTACCACTGGCCAAGAGCCTGGGCGAAGCGCTTCAACTCACCAACATTCTGCGCGATGTCGACGAGGATGCGGAAAGGGATCGCGTCTATCTCCCCAAAACCGTCCTCAACCGATACGGTATCGACGAAGAGCACGCGCTGGCGATCATTAGCCACCCTCGCTTGCATCAAGCTTGCGGCGAGATCGCGAATCTCGCGGAAATCCGCTATGCCGAGGCCGCATCCCATGTCAGGAACTGCGATGCCACGAAGGTACGCCCAGCCGCGATCATGATGAACGTCTACCACCGGCTGTTTGAGCGGCTTTCTGCCCGCGGGTGGCGCGCCCCCCGCATACCGGTTCGCGTTCCAACCACGGAAAAGACCTTTGTCGTCCTGAAGACCTTCCTATTCGGGGCTTAACGAGACCGTCTCTCCATTCCGGCGGCGAAACGAAATACCCACTAAACCCTTGTTTCTTTACCATAAATCTGGTCCAAAATAGAGATAGCCTATAGTCCGCCGGCTGATGCCGGTCGGCCACCGAGTATTTCCGTCGCCAGTCATCGGGCACGGAAGGGTTTGTGAGGTTGGGAAATAATAAGAATGTTGGATACGGCTGCCACGCCCGAAACGTCTCCGCATATAGATGCGTCCTCTATTTCCATGGACCGATTAGAAACGGCTATCGATGGTGCCGCACGAAAGCTGCTTGATCGACAGACGGCGGATGGTCATTGGGCATTTGCCTTAGAGGCCGACGCGACCATCCCGGCCGAGTACATCATGCTCAACCATTACTTGGGCGACATTGATGACGAGGTCGAACGAAAGCTCGCCAACTATCTTCGTGATATTCAGAACAACGATGGCAGTTGGCCGTTGTTCCACGGGGGCGAGATAAATGTTAGCGCGTCGGTCAAAGCCTACTTCGCGTTGAAGCTCGTCGGCGACGATCCTGCGGCACCCCATATGCAGAAGGCACGAGAGATCATTCTCGCCCATGGCGGCGCGGCGCGGTGCAATGTGTTCACACGTTTCAGCCTCGCCCTGTTCGAGCAGATCCCCTGGCGCGCAACGCCTGTCTCGCGGGTTGAAGCGTTGCTGTTTCCCCGCTGGTTCCCGTTCCACATCGAGAAAGTATCCTACTGGAGCAGGACCGTGATGGTACCGCTCTTGGTTCTCGCCGCATTGCGGCCAAAAGCCGCGAACCCACGCGCGATACGGATTGACGAATTGTTCGTCAACGATCCCATGCACGACGACTATCGTTTGGAAAATCCAACGGGCAGTTGGTTGGGCTCCCTTTTATTGGCTTTGGATAAAATCGCGCAGCCGCTGCAATCGTTGATCCCAAGCTCCCTAACCCGGATTGCCATCGACCGCGCCATGAATTTCATCGATGAACGGCTCAACGGCGAAGATGGCCTCGGCGGCATCTTTCCGGCCATGGCAAACGCGTTGATGGCCTACCGGGCCTTAGGCGTCGACAAAGACGATCAGCGTGTCATTGCAACGCGCAAGGCCATCGACGATCTCCTGGTGGTAGACGGCGATACCGGTTTCTGCCAGCCATGCGTTTCACCCGTTTGGGATACCGGATTGGCGATGCACGCGCTGTTGGAAGCCGGTGCGGAATCCGAGGACGGGCGGTTATCCCAGGCCGGCACCTGGCTGGAAGACCGGCAGATCCTTGATACGGTCGGCGATTGGGCATGGTGCCGGAAGAACGTCCGGCCGGGCGGTTGGGCGTTCCAGTACAATAATGATCATTACCCGGATGTCGACGACAGCGCCGTCGTGATCATGGCGCTGCACCGCCTCAGCGGCGGCGGGTCGACGCATGCCATCGACCGGGGTGCCAAATGGATTTGCGGCATGCAATCCAGCAACGGTGGCTGGGGCGCATTTGACGCGGACAACGAATACTATTTTCTCAACAACGTCCCCTTCGCCGATCATGGCGCTTTGCTCGACCCACCCACTGCCGATGTTACAGCCCGCTGTATTGGTATGTTGGGCCAACTTGGCGGCAACATCGATGATCCCCGGATAAGCAAAGCCGTGCATTTCCTAAAGAAGGAGCAGGAGGCGGATGGGTCCTGGTTCGGACGTTGGGGGACGAACTACATTTACGGGACATGGTCGGTGTTGTCCGCCTTGAATGCGGTCAACGAGGACATGGAATCGGATTATGTCCGTCGTGCGGTGACGTGGCTCAAATCGGAACAGCGGCCGGACGGCGGCTGGGGCGAAGATTGCCAAAGTTATTGGCCGAACGGTCGGCATGAAATGAACATTTCCCTCCCGAGTCAAACCGCTTGGGCTGTCTTGGCAATGATCGCAGCGGGAGAAGTTGAAAGCGATGCCGTACGGCGTGGCATAGAATTCCTTCTGGACAGCATCGACGGCGACGGGGAATGGCATGAAAAGCACTACAACGCCGTCGGTTTCCCTCGGGTCTTCTACCTCCTCTATCACGGCTACCGGGCTTATTTCCCGCTTTGGGCTCTGGCGCGATATCGCAACCTTGTTCGGGGAAATATGCCGCGTCCTCAATACGGTATTTAGGCTCCGGCCGATGCCCACTCTCGGCATCATCACGGCTTTCACGCACGAAGCGGATGTGCTGCCGTCTCCCTCGAATGCAAACGCCTATCGCGTCATCGCCGGGGGCGTCGGAAGCGCCCGGGCGCGTACTGCTGCAGAAGCCCACATCGCGCAGGGATGCGAAGCCCTCCTCAGTTTCGGGTTTGCAGGTGCGCTTGAACCGGGGCTTCCCGTCGGTGCCGTGGTTCTTGCAACGGCTATTCGGTCGCCGAACGGCGAAGAAATGGAAACCACACGGGATTGGCATGCAAACCTCGCCAAGACCATCTCCCGGCATCTTGCCTGGAATGCCGGCGTATTGATCCAAACCGATCGGCCCGCGGTAACACCACAGGAAAAATCCGATCTTCGAGAAACAACCAAGGCTATCGCCGTCGATATGGAATCCTATGCCATTGGCGAGGTCGCCGCGGCCAGCGGGGTCCCATTCCTGGCCCTTCGCATCATTTCCGATCGAGCGCGCGCGAGGCTTCCTCGGCGTTTTCCGCTGACAGAAGACGGCCGTACGGCAAAACCTGGGGAAATGTTGATTGGGGCGCTGACCGAGCCTACCGAACTGGCGCCCTCGGTATCGGCGATGTGGAATGGCTGGCGCGCACTTCAGCGCCTACGCCGCGTCGCTTCTCTCTGCGCTCCCGACTTCGGCCTCTGACCGCTGACGCACTAACTCTTCAAACACGTAGACGGCCGGCCTTTGGTTTTCCAATGAAATCTCAGGCGCCATAGGGCCTGTTGTCCGGATGCCTCGGAGAAACACGCGAAGTGCTTTCAAGGGGTGCTTGACGGTATCGGTAACTGCGGTTCCCTCATAGCCGCAGTGAACCATGCAGTTGGCACATTTCTCATATTGGCCGGTTCCATAGCTGTCCCAATCCGTGGAATTCATGAGTTCGGCATAGCTGTCCGCGTACCCTTCGCTGATCAAATAGCAGGGGCGCTGCCACCCGAAGATATTGCGCGTCGGGTTGCTCCACGGCGTACATTTGTACGACTGGTTACCGGCCAGGAAATCAAGGAACAGGGTGGATTGAGAGAACTTCCACTTCTTTCCACGTCCCAACGCGAAGATATCGCGAAACAGGTTCTTCGTTTTCTGCCGGTTGAGAAAATGTTGCTGATCGGGCGCCCGCTCATAGGCATATCCCGGTGAAACCGTGATCCCTTCGACCCCCAACTCCTTCGTCACGTAATCGAAGAACTCGGCCGCTTCTTCGGCCGACATTTGGTCGAACAGCGTGCAGTTCACGTTGACGCGGAAACCCTTTGCCTTGGCCGCCTTGATGGCGGAAACAGCGCGCTTGAAGACCCCCGGCTGACTGACCGCCTTATCGTGATGTTCTTCCAACCCATCCAAATGAATGGAGAACGTCAGGTACGGTGTCGGCTCGAAAAGGTGCATTTTCTTTTCGAGCAATAGAGCGTTGGTGCACAGATAAACGAACTTCTTGCGGGCGATGATGCCGTCGACGATCTGCTTGATTTCCTTGTGCAGCAACGGCTCACCACCGGGAATGGATACGACCGGTGCGCCGCACGCATCAACCGCCGCCAGACAGTCCTCGGCGCTGAGACGTCGGTTGAGAATATCGTCCTCGTAGTCGATTTTGCCGCACCCTTGGCATGCCAAGTTGCACCTGAACAAGGGCTCAAGCATCAATACCAGCGGATACTGTTCGACGCCTTTCAGACGTTTACCGAGAACATAGGCGCCAACGCGCAATTGCTGGATAAGAGGTACCGCCAAAGCTATCGCCCTCCGGCCCTCGCTTTTGCTGGTGCGTCATCGACCAGTTGCGGGGGCAGTTTGAACTGGATGTTTTCGCGCACGCCGTCGACGGTTTCGATATCGACATCGCCGAATTCCGTCAGACGAACGATGAGTTCCTGGATCAGTTCCTCCGGCGCGGACGCGCCTGCGGTAATTCCTATGACGTTAACACCATCCAACCATTCCGGATCGAGCGCGGCGGCATCGTCGATCAAATAGCTCGGGACACCGCTCTCGGAGCCGATCTCCCGCAACCTGTTCGAATTGGAACTGTTTTGAGCGCCGACGACCAGAAGGATATCAACGTCTTTAACAATGTCGCGCACGGCCTGCTGACGGTTCTGAGTTGCATAGCAGATGTCACGCACATCGGGTCCGACCGCGTTCGGAAACCTGTCTTTAAGGGCCTGAATGATTTCCCGCGTGTCGTCGACGCTTAGAGTGGTTTGCGTGACATAAGCAACTTGGTCCGGGTCCTCGACCTCAAGCGCGTCAATGTCTTCGATCGACGTAACCAAATGAACGCCGCCGGGAATTCGCCCGCGCGTGCCCTCCACTTCGGGGTGGCCCGCGTGACCGATAAGCACCACGTCCCGCCCCTTGCTGGCGTGAATTTGGCCTTCCTTATGCACCTTTGACACTAATGGACAGGTTGCATCGATGATCGGCAGCCCACGCGTACGCGCGTCATTTTCGACCGCTGTCGACGTTCCATGCGCGCTGAAGATGGTCACCGCACCGTCAGGAATATCCGAAACTTCCTCGACAAACACGGCGCCCTTGGCTTTCAAGGTCGCGACAACGCGTTTGTTGTGAACGATTTCATGGCGCACATAGACAGGCGGGCCAAATCTCTTGAGAGCCCGCTCGACGATCTCGATCGCCCGCTCGACGCCGGCACAAAATCCACGCGGTTGGGCGAGTAAAACCTTGATTGTCCGTTCCTGTCCTACCATGGCCTAAACTGTCGGCTGCCGGCCCAATATAGATGGCGTGGCGCCGCATACGCTGGAGAAAACACGTTCCTGGATTATTTGCATAGGTTATTTGAATGTGGCTTTAACACACCACCGTGTCAAATCGATTGATAGAATTCACTCTATATTGCCCTAAAATTAGCGAAAAACAGGTATTTCGCTCTATCGGCTTGACCCTTTGGGCCCTCTACGCCTCTGATAAGCCCAAAGCAATGGAAAGACGCTCAATATCATGACCTTGGCTCTTGTAACCGGGGCCGCCGGATTCGTTGGCTCTGCGGTCGTCAAAAAGCTTCTTGAGCGTGGCGTAGAGGCCCGGGCACTCGCACGGCCAACAAGTGACCTGCGGAACCTCGAAGGTCTGCCGGTCGAGGTCGTCATGGGCGATCTGACCGACCCGGCCTCGTTGGCGGCGGCCTGCCGGGGGTGTGACGTGGTCTTCCACGTTGCCGCCGACTATCGCCTCTGGGTGCCGGATCCAGACCGGATGATGGCCGCCAACGTCCAAGGGACGCGGCTGCTGATCGAGGCTGCGCTCGACGCCGGTGTACAGCGGATCGTCTATACCAGCAGCGTCGCCGCCTTGGCGGCAATGCCCAACGGCGAGATCGCCGATGAAACGACGCCGATTACCTTGGAAAATGTCGTTGGCACCTACAAGCGATCGAAATACTTGGCCGAGCGGGAAGTCGACCGCCTCGTCGAAGAAAAACAAGCCCCGGTCGTGACCGTCAATCCCGCCGCACCGGTCGGACCCGGCGATATCAAGCCGACGCCGACGGGCCGCATGATTCTACAGGCCGCAAAAGGCGCTATACCCGCCTATGTCGATACGGGGCTCAATGTCGTTCATGTGGATGACGTCGCCGAAGGCCACATCCTTGCGTGGGAGCGGGGCCGGATTGGCGAGCGCTACATCCTTGGCAGCGAGAACCTTTATCTGCGAGACATGCTGACACTGATCACGGAAATCGCCGGCGCACGGCCACCACGGATACGGCTCAACCCCGATATGCTGATGCCGGTAGCGGCAATAAGCGAATTGACGGCACGACTACTGCCAAATTTCGAACCGATGGTCACCCGCGACACTTTAAAAATGTCGAAGAAAACCATGTTCTTTCACGCCGACAAGGCGAAGCGCGAATTGGGATTTGCCCCTCGAGAAGCCCGCGAGGCAATCAGCGATGCGATACGATGGTTCCGCACCATGAACATGCTCTAGACGCGGTACGCAAAGCTTACAATCTGATGACAATCCTCTTTGAATCGTTTTAGATCGCCGGCATGAAAACGATCATGCTTGCTGCCGGTGTCGGCTCCAGATTGACCGGCAAGGACGACTCCGGACTTCCGAAATCTTTGCTGCAATTTGATGGCCAAACCTTGCTCGAGCGGCACATCGAAAATTTAATTGCCCTCGGCGTGGAAGATTTGACATTGGTCGTCGGCTATCGCGCCGACGATCTTATCGCCGAAATCGACCGTTTAGGCCGTCGCAATTTCGTCCGATTCGTCACCAACGACGACTACCGGCGCGGCAGCATCGTATCCCTATGGGCGGGCCGAGACACATTGACCTCCGGTAGTGACGTGCTGTTCATGGATGCCGATGTTCTATATCACCCAGCGCTTCTCTCTCGTCTGGTAAACAGAGACGGCAGCTGTTTTGCGTTTGACCGGGGCTTCGTACCCGGTGACGAGCCGGTCAAGCTTTGCTTCCGCAATGGGGTGCCCGTCGAGTTCAGGAAAAAGGTCGAAGTCGATTTCGACAATGTCGGCGAATGGCCGGGTTTTCTCACCTTGGCGCCGGAAATGGCTATGGAAGTCGCTCGCATCACCCAGGCCTATATGGATCAAGGCAGGCAAGACCAACCCTGCGAAGAAGTTTTCCGAGATGTCCTATTGTCGGCGCCGCAGGGCGCCTTCACCTTTGAAGATGTTACCGGCATCCCTTGGATCGAGATCGATTTCCCGGAAGACATCTCCCGGGCGCAAGATGAAATCCTGCCGCGAATTCATACTTTCGCGGCATAGAACGTCTTACTAGACCCTGTAAACGTACTCCCGCCCGGCTTCGCGCTCGATATCGGGCGGAAAGCTCTCATGCTTGTCCGCGTAATAGCGCTCGCGATGATCCCCTTCGCTCAACCGGTTATAGGTTGCGAAATACAGACGCCGGGTGGTTTTGGTGAAATTGGGCTCCGACGCATGGGGCGCATAGCAATCGAAATAAACGACATCGCCGGGCCGCGTTGGGATCGGCTCAAAATCCATCCCCGCGGTTTCCTCCTCGGAGAGCGGTTCCCATTCCCGGCCCACGAGATGATTGACATCCCGTGGTGCCATCTTGAGGCAACCGTTCTCGATGGTCGCCTCGTCGATCGTCACCAATACGGAAATGAAGTATTTGGCATAGGTCTCCCAACCCGCCTGAGAATCCTGGTGCGGCTTGAAGCCGTCGCCGCCCGGCATTTTGAAATTGATCTTGTCCTTGAACAAAACCGCCTCCTCACCGAGGAGCTGGCCGACGGGGCCCGCCAACACCTCCGCAAGTTCGGCAAATCCATTGTCGTAGGGTGACATGTTCTCGATCCGGTTGATCAGATCGGTCCGGCCATCCAGCTGGCTCGTTTCATGATAAACCCAATGCCGACCGGGGATTTCCGGCTGTTCCGCCAGCTCAGTCGTCCACGCTTCGATCTGGCGGGCGTCTGACGCATCGAATGCCGCTCGGCTCACCACGAACCCGTCGCGGTGAAAATCGGCGATTTGCTGATCAGTTAGCGATTTGACCCGGAGCATCTTACCGGCCCTCTTTCTTCATGACTCTGGCGTTTCATATTCATTTCAAATAGATTTCAAAATTGCAAATTCTTCAATAATTCAAAAAGAATTCCGCGTACTGATAGATAAGCACGCGCGTCGATCAAAATTTGAAACATTGAGGCTGTCACCGAAATGACATTCTCGTCAAAAATTCAGCCCTTGTCCAACGCTGGCCTGCCGTCAAAGGCCCAGGCTCTGCGGGATATGCTGCAATCGGCTGAACTGGAATTTCTCATGGAGGCCCACGACGGGCTCTCCGCGAAAATCGTCCAGGAGGCAGGTTTCAAGGGGATATGGGCGTCTGGATTGTCCATGTCGGCGGCCCTCGGCGTTCGCGACAGCAACGAAGCTTCCTGGACCCAGGTCCTCGAAATGCTCGAGTTCATGTCCGATGCCACCAACATCCCCATCTTGGTCGACGGGGATACCGGCTATGGCAACTTCAACAATATGCGCCGGGCGGTCCGCAAGCTGAATCAGCGCAATATCGCCGGCATCTGTATCGAAGATAAGCTGTTCCCCAAGACCAACTCCTTCATCGGCGAGGGTCAGCCTCTGGCCGATATCGACGAGTTCTGCGGAAAGATCAAGGCGGGCAAGGATAGCCAACTCGACGACTCTTTTTCGGTTGTCGCCCGGGTAGAAGCCCTCATCTCGGGGTGGGGGCTGGAGGAAGCCCTGAAACGGGCAACGGCCTATCACGAGGCTGGCGCCGATGCGATCCTGATTCACTCCAAGAAGTCGGAGCCTACCGAAATCATCGCCTTTCTCACCGAATGGGCGAACCGGTGCCCGGTCGTCATTGTGCCCACGACCTACTACGACACGCCGACCGACGAATTCCGCGAAGCCGGCGCCTCCGTCGCCATTTGGGCCAATCATAATCTGCGCGCCGCTATTACCGCCATGCGTGAGGTTTCGCGGCGGATCCAACGCGAAGAAAGCGTGCGTGGCGTCGAGGCCGGCATCGCCAGCGTCAAGGATGTTTTCCAGCTCGCCGGAAACGACGAACTTGCCGAGGCGGAGAAAAGATATTTGCCGTCGGACGGCGATGCCGTCTCGGCAATTGTGTTGGCCGCGAGCCGGGGAAGCGCCCTCGGCGATCTCACTGCCGACAAACCCAAATGTATGATCGACGTCTTGGGCCAACCGTCGTTGCGCCACCTTACTTCCACCCTCAATCAAGGCGGTATTCGCGACATCACGGTGATCCGCGGCTACAAGAAAGAGGTGGTCAATCTGCCGTCGCTTAACTTCGTCGACAACGATGCTTATGACAGCACCGGCGAGATCGCGTCCTTGTCCCGAGCCGAGCACAAGCTCAAGGGAACCTGCCTGGTTGCCTACGGCGATATTCTATTCCGCCACTATATCCTCGATCAGCTGATGCAGGCTGATGGCGACATCGTCCTGGTGGTCGATTCTCTTTGGCAGCAAAAGGACCCCAACCCGGCCTCCCGGGTCCGCGACCTCGTGGAATGCAGCGCGCCGTTCAAGACGAGCTACCTCGACGACGACACGGTCACCCTTCAGCGGATGGGCCCGGACATCGAGAAAAGCAAGATCAACGGCGAATGGATCGGGCTGGCGAAATTTTCCGACAGCGGCTGCGATGCTGTCCATGCGGAGCTTGCCGAAATGGAACGCGACGGCAGCCTCAATAGCGCGACGATGATCGATCTCTTTAATCGATTGATTTCTGCCGGTCAGAAGATCAGTGTTATCTACGTTACCGGTCATTGGTTGGACATCGATAACGCTGCCGATCTCGCTGAAGCACAAATGTTCCTATGATCCACGCAGATGAATTCATCGAACCCGCCGTCGAACGCGGGTTCGATTTCTACACAGGCGTCCCCTGTTCCTTTCTGACTCCATTCATCAACCGGGCCATCAGCTCCGACAAAACCAATTATGTCGGCGCAGCAAGCGAGGGCGAGGCGGTGGCAATCGCAGCAGGCGCGTGGCTTGCGGGCAAAAAGACCGTCGTCATGTGCCAGAATTCGGGTCTCGGGAACTGCGTCAATCCGCTGACCTCCCTCAATTTCCCGTTTCGTATCCCCACCATGTTGATCACGACATGGCGCGGGCAGCCGGGCGTGAAGGATGAGCCGCAGCACGAACTGATGAGCCAGATTACTCAGACGCTCATGGAGGTCATGCGCGTCCGAAACCTGACCTTCCCACGCATGAGCGATGAAATCGTCCCGGCGTTGGACGCGGCCGAGAAGGTCATGGCGGAAACCTCCCTGCCCTTCGGGTTCATCATGGAAAAGGACACGGTGGCGCCGGCAGCGCTCGACGCCGCGCCCATGAAGAAACCGGCGCCGGGCACCATCGCTGATCATGCAAATGGCGGCGACCGTCCGACCCGCTATGCCGTGCTGGAAAGGATCCTCGAGATCGTTTCGGACGACACCGCGCTCATCGCGACCACGGGAAAATGCGGACGGGAGCTGTTCACCCTCGCCGACCGGCCGCAACATCTCTATCAGGTAGGCTCCATGGGCTGCGCCGCCAGCATGGGCCTCGGCGTCGCCCTCAATAGCAAACGCAATGTGGTCGTCTTGGATGGCGACGGTGCAGCCCTCATGAAGATGGGAAGTCTCGCCACCATTGGCGCCTACGCACCCGAGAACCTCGTCCACGTCATTTTGGACAACGGCGTCCACGATTCCACGGGCGGGCAATCAACCGTCAGCGCGTCGGTCGATTTCGCCACCGTCGCACTCGCTTGTGGATTCCGCCAAACAACGATTTGCGACAGTCTTGAGGGCGTAAATGGCGCCCTTCGCGCGGCGGCCAACGCCTCCGGCCCGCACCTGATCCACGCACGGATCGCACCCGGCTCCTTGGACAAGCTTGGCCGGCCCACGGTGGCGCCCGCCGATGTTGCCCGCCGGTTCCAGGATTTTATCACCTCAGCCTAAGAATTTAGGTCGGCAATCCCCATTTCCCGGATCACCGTACCGATCGTATCGACAACCCGTGACATGTCTCCGGCGTCCAAGTTGCCGATGCAGCCTATGCGGAAGCTATCGATCTGCGTCAGCTTACCGGGATAGATGGCAAGCCCCCGCGCGTGCAGACGATCATAGAAATCCTCGAAATCGAATTTCGCATCCTTGGGCGACAGGAACGTCGCAATGATCGGCGCCTGTAGAGACCGGTCCAGATAGAGCGTGAAGCCCAGTTCGGCCATCCCGTCCAACAGAACATCACAATTGCGCTGATAGCGCTTGCCGCGCCCGGCGACGCCGCCTTCCGCCGCGTGCGCCTCGAGCGCCTTGTCGAAGGCCGCGATCACGTGGGTCGGCGGCGTAAACCGCCACTGGCCGGATTTCTCCATGTAAGTCCACTGATCGTGCAGGTCGAGACTCAAGGAGGCCGCATTTCCAGCCGCCCCCTCGATCGCCGACGTTTTCGTAATCACGAAACCCAAACCCGGCACCCCCTCCAAACACTTGTTCGCCGAGGCGATCACCGTCTCCACCGGGATTTGGCCAAGATCGAGGGGCAGCGCCCCGAAGGAGCTCATGGCATCGACCATCAGTTTCCGCCCTTGATCCGCCACCAACTGCGCAATATCTGCGAGCGGATTGAGAATTCCGGACGTCGTCTCGCAATGGACCACCATCACATGAGTGATCGCAGGGTCGTCCGCCAAGGCATGCTCGACGGCAACAACCTCGGGCACCTGATCCTCGGGCCATTCGAGAACGCAGTGATCACGGCCTAAATAGTCGCAAATGGTCACGATCCGGCGACCGTAGGCGCCATTGACCAGCACCAACAGCTTCCCGTCCCGCGGCAACAGCGATCCGATGGCCGCCTCCACCGCAAAAGTGCCGCTCCCTTGGACGGGAATGCAGGTATAGGTCCCTTGCTGCGGGTCGCATCCGGCGACCTCCAACAGACGGTCGCGGACCCGCTTCGTCAACGCGATGAAATCGGTGTCGCGGGATCCCCAATCCCGCAGCATGGCTTCCTTGGTCTCCGGCGCCGTGGTCAAGGGGCCAGGTGTCAGTAGAAGGATGGGCTGATTTTCGTGCATGATGGCGGAGAACCGATTATTAACTTCATCCGAACAATATCGTGCCGAACAGTATCGCGAATGCCGGGCTTCGCCCAACCTTTTGAACAAGATACTGTCGGCTTAGAAACGACACAGGGAATACACCAGAGAACGAGGACATCCAATTAGCCACCAGACCTGGATCCACAAGATCGCGGCAACCGGCGTGCGCCCGTTGGTCGGCACCCGCGTCACGCCTAATCACCTGACGACCCTGCGCTTGGCAACGGGCTTGGTTGCGGCTGCCTGCTATGCGACCACAGATACGGCGTGGCATTTTACGGGCAGCGCTGCGTTTCTGTTCTCCATGCTGCTCGACCGGGCAGATGGGGAACTCGCGCGCCTGTCGGGAAAGTTCAGCCGCCACGGACACCAATACGATCTGATCGTTGATGCGTTGTCGAACGGGTTGGCCTTTTTCGCCATCGGCTTCGGCGTACGCAACGGTGCCCTCGGCAACCTGTCGATCGCGCTCGGCACCCTTGCCTTTGTTTCGGTGCTGGTCGTTCTTGGGGTCGTGCTACGCGGCGAATCGAAGTTGGGCTCGGGAACCATCGCGCTGCCCCCCATGGGCCGCTTCGACCCGGACGACGCCATGATCGCCGTCCCCATCGCCATGGTCTTCGGCGCCGGCGTGCCGCTGATCGTCGCGGCGGCCATCGGCACACCGATCATGGCGGCGGTTTTCCTAATCCGTTTCCGCAAACACCTTTTTTAGGAAGCGTGGCGGAGGCTCGACCGGATGGTCCACAGGCCATAGACGACGGCCCCGAGGCTCGCCAGAACGAAAAACTCCGTCAGGAAGCCGAGCCACGTGACGGGCCCCAGCAGATACATACCGTCTTCCAATTCCAGACCGGCGAACCCGGGATAGCCTACAGCCTCGCCCGTATCGTCTCCGCCCGCGTCCTTGTCGATCTTGAGGTTGCCGAACAGGGAAATGACCGATGCCGCCGCGCCGGCAAACCCCAATACCGTCGCCCAGCTGCCGAGCGCCGTTGTACTAAGCCCGATGCCCAGGCAGGCATAGAGGGCCGCATAGCCGACGCCTCCCGCGACATAATCGAGGTAGTAGCCAAGTTTCGACGACGTGCCTTGCAGCCGCGCCAATTCGCCGTCGAAATGATCCAGAAACCGGGCAAAGATGAAGATACCGGCCCCCCAATTCGCTAAAACCGGATCGCCGGGCGCAAACAGAAGCGCCCCGAATACGGCAAGAACCAAAGTCAGAAGGGTAATGTGATTCGGCCGAACGGGCGTTTTGGCCAAGGGCCGCACCATGCGGCGGGCGATATGCTGGTCCCAGGGGATTTGTTCCATAGGCGAAAAACTCTTGGAGGCCGGGGCGAAAGTCAAGGAATCACCTGACCACCCGGTTCATATAAGCGCTTCATACAGGTGAAAAAATGTACTTGTCATGAACAAGGGGATATAAGCTCTCAAACGTCAACGACGGTTTCCGATGCGATTGCATACCGCGCGGCTTCAATCTTTTTTCGTTTGGTGGACGTCCCTGATCTGCCGTTGGGCAGTTCTGGTCTGCATTGGCGTTGCGCTCGTCAGCGTCGCGGCAGTCTATTACGTCTCGACCCATATCGGAATGAATACCGATACGTCCGACATGCTCTCGCCGGACCTTCCTTTCCGTCAGGACTCGATTGCACTCAGCGAAGCCTTTCCCCAGTTCTCGGACAACATCGTTATCGTTCTCGAGGGCGAAAATACCGATTCGGTCAGACAGGCCGGCGATCTGTTGGCGCAGCGCCTGCGCGCCGCCCCGGGGGTTTTCGGTGATGTCTTTGACCCCACGGGCGACCGGTTCTTCCGGCGCAACGGCTTTCTCTATCTCGATGAAGGTGAACTCGAGACTTTAGCGAACCGCCTTTCGGCAATGCAGCCTTTCATCGGCAAGTTGAACCAGGACCCGACCCTTCGCGGTCTCGCCGAAATGATCGATCTGGCCGTCACCGATTGGATCGGCGGCGACGCACCGCCCGTCGAAGCGGCACGGTTCTTCAACGCCATGACGAATGTTGCCGAGGGCCAACTTGACGGCCGGGACACCTTGCTTTCATGGCAGGAATTGATGCTCGACGAAACATCGAACGGCTCAGTCCCACGCCGGGTTATGGTGATCCAGCCTGCTGTCGATTTTTCCTCTTTGCAGCCCGGTTCCGACGCCATTGGCGAGCTAAGGAAGCTGGCCAGCGACCTGCGCCTTGCCGAAGACTACGGCGTGAGAATGCGTTTGACGGGTTCCGTTCCCCTTTCAGACGAAGAACTGGCCAGTGTCATCGACGGCATGGGCCTCGCGGCATTGACCTCGTTTCTGCTCGTCTTTCTCTTTCTCACCTGGGGACTGAAGTCTTGGCGCATGATCAGTGCTACCCTGGCCTCGCTGATCGTCGGCCTGATCTTGACGGCGGCGTTCGCAACGGCCGCGGTCGGTGATCTCAATATCATCTCCGTCGCTTTTGCGGTGTTGTTTATCGGTCTGAGTGTCGATTTCGGTATCCATTACGCGCTTCGGTACCGGGAAGAAGCAGCCGAAGGTGCATCAATCGGCCAGGCGTTGCAAAAGGCCGCAGGCGGTATCGGTGGCGCCTTGCTGCTGGCCGCCATCGCGGCGGCCATCGGTTTCTTTTCCTTCTTGCCGACCGACTATCTGGGCCTCGCCCAACTCGGGCTGATCTCCGGCGTCGGCATGTTCATCGCCCTCTTCTGCAACATCACGGTCCTGCCTGCGGTGTTGACGATCCTCGGCGATGAACCGGTGGGCGCGCTGCCCGCACCCGCCGTCGCCAATCGCGCCACCGGAAAAGGCCAAAGCCGCAGCATACTGGCGGCCTCAGCCGTTGTTGCGATCCTCGCCGCCGTCGCGGCAAGCCAGGTGACATTCGATTTCGATCCCCTCAACCTGAAAGATCCGGATACCGAAGCAGTCAGCACCCTGTTCGATCTTCTCGACGATCCGCTGACCAATCCATACACCATCACCTACCTGGCGAAAAATATAGCCGAAGCCAATTCCGTTGCGCCGCGTTTATCGCGATTGGAAACGGTGGATAGCGCCACGACAGTGCTTGATCTCATGCCTGAAAATCAGGACGTAAAGCTCGATATCATCGCCGATATGGCTTTGTTTCTAGGGCCGTCCCTGATTCAGTCGGCATCCTCCAAAATTTCGGATCAGGCGCGTCTCGAATCTCTGTATAGGATTCAACGGCGGCTTAAGAATTTGGTCGATGCACTACCGGCATCGCCATTGGCACCCGCCGCGACCGAATTGATCGCCGCACTGAATGCCGTTCTGACACAACGAGACGACTATACCGCCGTCAAAAATTTGGAAATCCGTCTGCTCTCGACGTTGCCAGACCAGATCAGATTGCTGAACGAACTCTTATCAGCTGAACCTGTCGCCATGGAAAATCTGCCGAAATCGATGATCGACCGGCAAGTAGCCGCCGACGGCCGTGTTCGGGTGGAAATCACCCCCAAGTACGACGTCCGGGACCGGGCCAATCTTGTCGCGTTCGTCGAAGACGTCCGATCCATCGTACCGCGCGCGACCGGCGCGCCCGTCGTCATCCTAGAAGCCGGTAACACGGTGATCCGGTCCTTCCTGACGGCCGCCGCCATTTCCATCGTGATCATCGCGTTTCTTGTGGCAGGTCTGCTCCGTAATCTGCGAAGCATCCTGCTGATCTTTATTCCGCTGATCTTCGCGGCGCTGTTGACCCTCGCAGCCTCCGCCGTGTTCTCCTTGCCGCTCAATTTCGCCAATGTCATCGTCCTGCCGTTGCTGTTCGGGCTAGGCGTCGCCAGTGGTATTCACCTCGTCATGCGGGAACAGGAAACCGATACGAATGCGTCTCCAATGACCACCAGTACGCCACGGGCGGTGATGTTCAGCGCCCTGACAACCGTCGGATCGTTCGGCAGTATTGCTCTCTCGTCTCACCCAGGCACCGCAAGCATGGGCGTCTTGTTGACCGTTGCCATTGTGACAATCTTGATCGGTATGCTCGTTGTCCTTCCGGCCATGATGCGGGCCTTGCCTCCCAAGTTGCCACCCGCGAACCGGACCTAGACCGATGGCTGCTCCCTTCCCCCTCATCCGGCATGCGTCGCGGCGCGTTACACCGTATTTGGCGCGGCTTCCGGTGACGGCCAATCAGATCACCGTCGTCGCGCTGCTTGTCGGCCTAGCGGCAGCTTGGGCCGTATCGATACCGGATCCCGCCTGGATTTTCGCCGGCGCGGTTGTTTTCTCCCTCAGCTACCTCTTGGACCATTGCGACGGCGAGGTCGCGCGGTTGAAAAACCAGGCCTCCGCGTTCGGCGCCCAGTTGGACAGTTTCGCGGATTGGATTCTGCATGCCGCCTTTTTTGCCGGATTGGGATACGGCCACACGCTTCGAACGGATCAGGGGATTTGGCTTTGGCTCGGTTTGGCCGCCGCGGCCGGCTCGACCATCAACTATTTTCTGACGCTACGGCCCGCCGGCCCGGACGGCCTGGTAAACGCGCCCGATGAGTCGGCTGCCCCATCCGGCATCGTCGAGTGGGTTGTTTTCGGTTTCCGAGAGCTGGCGCGGGCCGACTTCTGGCTAATTGTCCTCGTCCTCGCGCTATTCGACGTCCTCTGGGCACTCTTGCCGGCCGCCGCCATCGGTGCGCAAGTCTATTGGATCATGCAGTTCCATTCACGGGCCAGGAGCTATCGTGTCTAGCCTGTTGAAAATCCTATTCCTGGTGCTGGGGATTGCCCTGTTGGGCGTCATTCTGTGGCGTACGGATTTGCCGCAATTGGGAACCCTCCTTTCCCAAGTGAGTTGGGGGTTTGCCTTGGTTCTGCTCGCTTATCTCGCCGCTTCCGTCATCGACGCCGCGACCTGGCTGATGACCATTCCGACCGCCCGATATACGCCCGGTTGGCTGTATCACATCTATAACGTCCGGATTGCCGGCGAAGCGTTCAACACGGTCATGCCGGCCGCGAGCATGGGCGGTGAGCCGGTGAAGGCGATCCTGCTCAAACGCTACTATGACATCGGCTTTCGCGAGAGCGCGGCGTCGCTGATCATGGCGCGCACCATCAACACCATCGCCCTGGTGATATTCCTCGCCATCGGCTTTGCCATGATGCTGGCATCCGATGTTTATAGCCCCCTTTACAAGTCGATAGCAGGCGCCGGTCTGGTTGCTGTCGCCATCGGCACAGCCTTGTTTTTTGCCATCCAGCGCTATCGGGTGACCTCGTGGTTCGGCTCCTTGCTTAGCCGCTCGGCATGGTTCTCAAGGCTGGCAACCGCCATAGATCACCTGAAAGACATCGACGAACGCTTCGTCGCCTTCTATGCCGGACACCACGGCAAGGTCATCGCTGCGCTGTTCCTGGCCTCGGTCAACTGGGTGCTGGGCGCTGTCGAAATCTACATCACCATGTACTTCATCGGCCATCCCATCTCCATGGTCGACGCCTGGATCATCGAGGCGATGACGCAGATGCTGCGCGCCGGAACCTTTTTCATTCCGGCAAGCATCGGTGTCCAGGAAGGTGTCTTTCTCGTTTTGGGATCGGCGCTCACCGGATCGGCGGCCCCGGGCTTGGCTTTGGCGGCCGTGCGGCGAGCCCGAGAAATTATTTGGGTCGTGTGGGGGCTGGTCGTCTTCTACGTGCTCAAACCGAACACGGAGATGTTGCGGCGAAACGACGTACCGTCTTAACCGCCCGTGCTCAAATTCGCAGATGACCGGTTGAGGGCGGTAACCAGCCCATTCACGCCCGATACCTGTAGGATGTTCTTATACTCGGATCGGCGCACCGCAAGCTCGCTGATACCGCCGGCCAGCAGCACATCAACGATCCGCCAGCCGTCACTGAACTGCTTGGTGACGTAGGTAAGGGCAACGGGATCGTCATTGGGCCGGTTGATTTGAGTCTGAACCAGAACCGTGTTCTGAGGCCCAGCGCGTTCGCCGTTTGTCTGGAAGCTTTCCCCTGAAAAGCCGTCAAATCGCGATGCATAGGTGCTGACGCTCATCCGCGCAAAGGCCGCGATCAGCGCCATTTTCTGCTGATCGGTGGCGGACCGCCAAGCCGATCCGATAGCGACCCGCGCCATGAGCGGCAAGTGAAAAGCGGCGTTGACCTCAGGCTCGAGTTTTTGATACCGCCCTTGGAACTTGAGCTGGTCCGCCTCCTGCATGACGGAAATCAACGTGTAATGGAAGCCTTCGACGACGGCGCGAGGGCTCGCTCCGGCTGCCAGGCCATCCCGCCCCGGCAAGGCCAGCGCCAAAACCATTGCAATCGCTGCAACGACAGATCCGCTTTTCGATATTTTCATGCCAATCCCATCCGGCCGATTCATCTTCCTATGGAAATACTTAAGATGCCTAAGACGTATGTCGAGAATGAGGCACGAAAAATACCATGGATTTTGCAGTCCACGTGGCCTATCGCTCTCTCAAAAATGAGGGCCTGTGACTGCCTGGACATCCGAAAGGCCTGACGTCGAGCCTGTTACTGCTATATATCTTATCGCAATCAATGGATACATCTCCTCGGGAGAAAAAGAGACATGGAAAAAGCGACATTCGGAGCCGGCTGTTTCTGGGGCGTTGAATACGCGTTCAAGAAGGTCGACGGCGTCGTCAGCACCGCCGTCGGCTATGCCGGCGGTACGACGGACAACCCCACGTATGAGCAGGTCTGCTCCGGCCGCACCGGCCACGCGGAAGTCGTCCAGGTCGAGTTCGATCCAGCCAAGGTCTCCTACGACCAACTTCTCGATGTTTTCTGGACTGTCCATAACCCGACGACCCTCAATCGTCAGGGACCCGATATCGGCACCCAATACCGGTCGGCGATTTTCACCCATTCGCCGGAACAGGAGGCCACGGCCCGTGACTCCATGGCCAAGAAGAGCGAATCCGGCGCCTTTCGCGATCCCATCGTCACGGAAATTACACCTTTTTCCGCCTTCTACCGTGCCGAGGAGTATCATCAGGACTATTTCGAGAAGCAGGGTCGCCACTGATCTCTGATCCCCGGAACAAGCCCGTAACGGCCATGTGTCTTGATATACTGGCAAGGAGAGGCCAGTATCCGGAAATCCGGTGAAACTCACCGGCCTAGGGTGGAACAAATGACGTCAACTGCTCCGGAATAACCGTATGTAAGCGGGTTCCTGCTGCTTAGGATAAGCGGCCTAGCAAGACCAATTTCTATAAAATTCGAAAGCGTACGGGTATGCTGAGTGACTTATTCGGCAAGCTGCCCGGTTGCGCTAACGTCAATCGTTGGAGACATGAAAATGATCAGGGAAATGTTCAAGAAATTCTTGCTGTCAGCCGTTGTCCTGCTTGGCACCGCTGTCGCGGCCCACGCAGAAACCTTTGTGTTCACGGCTATCCCGGACGAAGACGAAACCCGCCTCAAAACCCGTTTCGAGAAAGTCGCCACCTATCTTTCAGACAAGCTGGGCGTCGAGGTCAAATACATCCCCGTTAAATCCTATGCCGCGGCCGTCACCGCCTTCCGCAATGATCAGGTGCAGCTCGCCTGGTTCGGCGGCTTGTCGGGCGTACGTGCCCGCAAGCTGGTCCCCGGGTCCCAGGCTATCGCCCAAGGCGAAGAGGACAAGGCATTCGAAACCTTTTTCATTGCGCACAACAGCACGGGTTTGAAACCCGCTGCCTCCCTCCCCAAGGAGATCGCAGGTAAGACCTTCACGTTCGGCTCGAAAGGATCGACGTCGGGCCGGCTGATGCCGGAGTATTTCATCCGGCAAGCGTTCCAGGACGCCCCGGAAAAAGTGTTCTCCCGCGTCGGGTTCAGCGGCGATCACTCGCGAACCATCGCCCTCGTTCAATCGGGTGCATTCGAAGTGGGTGCGGTTAACTTCAAGGTCTGGGAAAACGAGATGAAGGCCGGCAAGATCGATCCGGCTAAGGTTTCCGTTATTTGGAAAACACCCGCCTATCCGGACTACAACTGGAGTATTCGCGGCGACGCCGACAAGCGCTTTGGCGCCGGGTTCACGGAAAAGGTCAAAACGGCCCTCTTGGAAATGAAGGATCCAGATTTGCTGTCCTCGTTCCCGCGGGCGTCGTTTATCCCGGCATCCAACTCCGACTATCAGCCCATTCTTGATGTCGGTCAGAAAATCGGTCTGCTCGACGAATAAGCGCCGTCGATGAAGCCGTGCTGAACAAGGACCCCGCTCCCCTACTCGCGCTCGAAAACCGGAGTGCTCATTACAATGGGCTGACGGCGCTGTCGGGGATCACTCTCCGCATTCAAGCGGGGGAGCGGGTCGCCTTGGTCGGCCAAAGCGGCGCCGGCAAATCGACTTTGTTGCGCCTGCTCTATGAACAGCAGGCCGACGAGGCCGCTCTGGTTCCCCAGGACCTCGGCCTCGTCAATGCCTTGTCCGTATTTCACAACATCTATATGGGCCGGCTCCACAAGTACGGGACGGCCTATAACCTGCTCAATCTTATCCGCCCGCAACGCAAGGAAGTCGAAGCGGTGCGCGCCATCACGCGCTCCCTTGACCTCGAGGAGAAACTGTTCGCCCGCGCCGGCGAGTTGTCGGGCGGCCAACAGCAACGAACCGCCGTCGGGCGCGCGCTGTTCAAGGGCGCTGCCGTGTTCTTCGGCGACGAACCGGTTTCGTCGGTAGATGAACATCAATCGCGCGATGTGCTCAAGGCCATCGTCGACCGGCACGAAACTGTCGTTTTATCCATGCACGACGTGGGTTTGGCCCTCGCCTTCACCGATCGGATCGTTGGACTGAAGTCAGGCCGGCTGGTGCTCGACCGGCCGACCCGCGATCTGGCGGCCTCGGACCTTGACGACCTCTACCGCGATTAACGGCCCCAGCGCGGCGGTGCCGCAACGCTCGCCACTCTTAAGGGCGAGCCTGGGCTTCTTCCTGCTTGCCGTTTGTTTGCTGCTCGTTGCCGATATCGAGATCACCACACGCGATCCGTGGCTCGAACTCGGCCGCCTGGCGCTTGGCATCGTCACGCCAGATTTCTTCGCCGTCGAAGATCTTGCGCAGGCTCTGTTCAACACTATCGCCTTCGCCATTGTCGGCGTTGTCCTCGGTAGCAGTTTCGGTTTCGTCCTCGCCCTTAGCTTCCATCATCGCGCAGTCCGCGTATTCTGCGCTGTTATTCGGGCCGTGCATGAGCTCTTTTGGGGCCTTATTTTTCTTCAGGTCTTCGGACTCACCCCCCTTACCGCCGTCCTCGCCATCGCGATCCCCTACGCCGGCATCTTCGCCAAGGTTTTCTCCGAAATCCTTGAGGAGTCGGATCCCGCGCCGCTTAAATCGCTCCCCTCGGGCACGGGGACCATTTCGGCCTTCCTCTACGCGCGGCTTCCCGACGCCCTATCACATTTCAAAACCTACACTCTCTATCGCTTGGAATGCGCCCTACGCTCGAGCGCAGTTCTCGGTTTCGTCGGCCTGCCGACCATCGGCTTCCATCTCGAATCCGCCTTTGCCCAAGGCGGCTACTCGGAAGCGGCCGCACTGCTGATCCTGTTTTACGTAATCATCGCCACCATCCGTGTGTGGGCTCGGCGTCAACTCGTTCCCTTCTACATTCTCGTAAGCCTGATCTTCCTGCCCTGGGGCGGCAGCATCTCCATGTCCCATGTCGCGACCTTCTTCACGCACGACATCGTCCCCTATCCTCTCCGGGTCGCGGAAACCTTCGATGCCACGACACTCTCAGCCCTATGGGCTTGGATGACCGATCTGTTTGCCGGTCAGGCGTTGCCGGGGATCGTCAGCACCGTCGTTTTGACCCAGATCGCCCTGGTGGGGACCGGCATGCTGACGCTGCTGTTCTTTCCCCTGATTTCGCCCAAATTCTTCGGCACCGTCGGCCGGAATATCGGCCATGTGGCTTTGGTCGTGATCCGCTCGACCCCTGAATATATCCTGACGCTGATCCTGCTGCTGCTGTGGGGTCCGTCCATGTTGCCGGCCATCGTCGCTCTGGCGCTGCACAACGGGGCCATCATCGGCCACCTCATCGGCCGCCATACGGAAACCATGGGCCTGCGCCCCGATCACGCCAAGGGCCTGAACCTCTATTTCTACGAGGTCACCCCCCGCATCTATCCCCAATTCCTCGCCTTTCTCTTCTATCGATGGGAGGTGATCATGCGCGAAACCGCTATTTTGGGCATTTTGGGCATCACCACCTTGGGGTTCTATATCGACAGCGCCTTTGCCGATCTGCGCTTCGACCGGGCCCTGTTTCTGATCGCCATCACCGCGCTTCTGAACCTCGGCATAGACGCCCTCTCGCGGCGGATCCGGGCCCGATTGAGGCTGAAATCGCGGCTCGACGCGGTTTAGGCAGCGGTTTATCCTTCTTTCCTAATTTTGGCGGTATAATCGCCGGAATTGGCCTAAAAGGTCCACGTAACAAGGGCCTATAAGGCCAAAAGCAAGAAGAATTGGGGAGGACAATCCGACCATGCTGACCATGACTTCGGCCCTGGAGCGCGCCGCCCGCGTTTACGGCAGCCGCCCGGCCATCATCGATAGCGAAGCCACCTATAGCTGGAGCGAATTCGTCGACCGCATCGCCCGTGCCGCCGCGATGCTCAAGAATCTCGGCGTTGGCCCCGGCGATACCTACGGGATCGTGTCTCCCAATACGTTCCGATATTACGAGATGATCCACGCGGGCTACTGGCTGGGCGCCATCCCGGTGCCCATCAACATGCGTCTTGCCCCGCCTGAGGTCGAATACATCCTGGAAAATGCCAACTGCAAAATCCTGGCGCTGGGCCATGGGTTCGAACAGCTGGCCCGCGATCCCGCTCTTTTGCCGTGGAGCGACAAGCTGCTCTACATCGGCAAATCACCCGGGGAGGTAAGCTGGCCGCAATACGACCAGCTGATCGCCGACGCCACGCCTCTCCCCCCTTGCAACGCCGGGGAAGAAGACGATGCATTGCTGCTCTATACCGGCGGCACCACAGGCCGCAGCAAAGGCGTGCGCTTGACCCACCTCAATATCGTGTCCAATGGCCTGCAGGTGGGTCTCGCCATGCGGGCGCGTGTCGATGACAACTATCTGCACGCGGCACCCATGTTCCATGCCGCCGACCTGTTGGGCACCTGCTACACCTTGACTGGCGGCGCGCACAGCTTCCTGCCCGCATTCTCGGGTGCCAATTTCCTCAAGGCGGTTCAGGATTATGGCGTGACCAAGGTCATGCTGGCGCCGACCATGATCATCATGACCCTCCAGGAAAAAGGGTTCGATGATTACGATTTTTCGTCGCTTCGGCTCCTGTTTTACGGATCTTCGCCCATGGACGCCGAATGGACGAAACGGGCCATGGAGAAATTTACCGGTGTGGAGATTGAACAGGGATACGGCCTGACCGAAACCTCGCCGATCCTCACCACCCTCGATCCCGAGGAACATCGGGTCGCCATCGAGACCGGCGAGACCGACATCCTTCGCAGCGCCGGACGGCCGCTGGCGGGGGTCGACATGAAAATTCTGGACGAAGATGGCAATGAAGTTCCGGTCAACGGCACAGGCGAAGTGGTCGTACGTGGCCCTAACGTGTCTAAGGGCTATCTCAATCGGCCCGAAGAGACCGCCAGTGCTTTCCGCAACGGCTGGTTTCACACCGGTGATGTCGGGCGACTCGATGAAAACGGTTATCTGTTCGTACAGGATCGCAAGAAAGACATGATCGTCACCGGCGGCGAGAACGTCTACACCACCGAAGTGGAAGCCGCGCTCTATCAACATCCGGATGTCCATGAGGCCGCCGTAGTCGGCGTTCCCGACGAGAAATACGGCGAGGCATTGTTCGCCGTCATCGTCCCGGCACCGGGCAAGACGCTGACGGAGCAGCAAATCATCGACCATTGCCGGGGGCGCATCGGCAACTACAAGATTCCGCGCAAAATGGCGTTCGTGGACGCCATGCCCAAAAGCGCCATGGGCAAAATTCTTAAAACGGAATTACGGAAAACCTACGGCGGCAGCGAGAAAATCATCGCCGCCGCACGCTAAAGAATTCAGGGAAGGGAAAAATCGTGGCCAAATCCAAGACGGCAAAACCCAAGAACGGAAAACAGAAGAGCGTTTCTACCAATCCGAAGGCCGATATGGAGAAGTTCCGCCTGCGGCCGCTTGTGGAACGTTTGGCGAAAGCGGGCGAAGTCGAGATATACGAAGAGAAAGTCGCGCTCGCCGATGTCTCTCCCATCATCGAAGCGACCGACAAATGCGTATGGTTCAAGAAGGCCGGCCCTGAAAAATCGGAGCTTGTGGCCAATGTAATGGGCAGCCGCAGGCGCCTCGCGATTGCCATGGGCTGCGAAGAGGACGAAGTCGTCGAGACGTTTCAGGCGCGCCTCGCCACCCCACAGCCGGTGTTCTATGTCGACAAAAAGGACGCTCCGGTGCAGGAGGTGGTGCTCAAGGGCGACAAGGCTGACCTCACCAAACTGCCGTTCCATCCGCAGCACGAATTCGACGGTTCCGCCTATATCTCGTCGGGCATCGATTTTTCCATCGACCCCGAAACGGGGATCACCAATGTCGGATGCCGGCGGTTGAGCCTTCGCAACAAGCATGAATGCGGCACCAATGTCACCGCGCCTTCGGATCTGCAGCGCATTTACCGGGGATGCGTGGCGCGTGGCGAGAAACTGCCCATCAACTTCGCCATCGGCTGCCATCCCTTTGACTACATGGCCTCGGGATTACGTATCCCCACCGATGAGGCCACTCTCGTCGGCACGCTGCGCGGTGAACCGGTGCCCCTGGTGAAAGGCATCACCAACGATGTGCCCGTCCCCGCCGACGCCGAAATGGTGATCGAAGGCTATCTCGACGAAAAAGGCTATGTGGAGCCCGAAGGGCCTTATGGCGAATATGTCGGGTATTACGGCGCTATGCACCTCGATCCGGTGTTTCACGTCACCGCCATCACCATGCGCAAGGATGTCATGCACCAATCCCTGCTGCACGGATCGGGTCCTATCCTGGATAGGATGGAATCGCGTTATCTCGGAGCGATCCGCCTCGAAGGCCAAATCCGGAAGTTGCTGGCCGCGGGTGGCGTCGATGTCGCCAAAATCCACATCCCGGGGGGCGCCGCAGAGGGCCAGGTTGTTCGGGTTGCCATCAACCAGCAACGCCCGGGCCAGGCGCGCAACGTCATCTCGACGATCCTGGGTGCCATTTTCAGCATCAAGCATGTCTTCGTCACCGACGCCGATGTGGACATCACCCAGGATTTCCAGATGGACTGGGCCATGGTGTCCCGATTCCAGGCGGACAAGGATATCGTCATCGTGCCCGGTGTGATGGGCATGCCCATGGACCCGTCCAAGGGTGACGGACCGACTATGACGAAGGCCGGCTTCGATCTGACCATGCCCATGGAAATCCGCAACAAGCTGACGGCGACACCTTCGCACGCAGCCAAGATCGAGGCCAAAGCACGCTATCAAACGGTGGAGAAGGCGCTGGAGGCTGCGGGACCCATTTTTTTCTCGAAGCTCATGGGGGTTATGGGCAGTACCGACGGGCGTGAAATTGCGGTGGAACTTGATGATCTTCGACGTGCCGGCAAGCTCATGCGAGACGAAAACGGGCGCTACCTCCTCGGTAAGGCCAAAAAGGGCACCACCGGACTAACACCGGAAGGCCTCCACCATGTTGTCGAAGAGGATCCCAACCGCCACGTGCGCACGGACAAGATCACCATCACCCGTGCAGGCTAAGAAGGGGAGCCGGCGTCGCCGCTTTCCTTATCATCGTCGATGAGGATACGCATGGCGGCGCCGTCGAGGTCGTCGAACTGACCCGATTTCAGCGCCCAGATAAAGGCACCGAGGCCAAGCAGCCCGAGAAAAAGCGCGGCGGGGATCAAGAACAGAAGAACGTTCATTTGCCGGTTCCCATACCTGTTCCAAGACGCAGCCGCATGGCGTTCAGGGTAACCGCCAGGGACGACCCCGACATGGCGATGGCCGCGATCAACGGAGAGGCCAAGCCCACCATCGCGATGGGTACGGCAATCACGTTGTAGAGCACTGCCAGCCCGAAATTCTGTTTGATCAGCCGTCGGGCAAACCGGGCCGTCTTAATGGACGCAAGCACCGGCGCCACCCCCTCGCCCTGATACACGATGTCTGCTGCCGTCTGACTGATGTCGGCGGCGCTGGTCGGCGACATGGACGCATGGCCTGCCGCCAATGCCGGCGCGTCGTTAAGCCCATCTCCGACCATCAACACCTTATGCCCCGCCTGCATGAGCTTTTCGACATAAGCGACCTTGGCATCCGGGCGAACGCCGCCCTCGAAGGTCTCGATGCCGAGTTCCCGCGCCACATCTTCGGCGACAGCGGGCCGGTCGCCGGAAATCATGTGAACGGCAAGCTCGCGGCCCTTCAGCGCACGGACGATTTCGGCCGCATCGTCACGGACCGTATCCCGGAACCGAAATAAAACCGGTGGCTCACCGGGCCGCTTGAGCCACAATTCACTGCTTCCGTCGCCGCCATCGGTATCGGATTGGACGCCGCACCAGTCGCGATTGCCGAGCCGCACTTCTTCGCCGCGCACCTTCGCAAGCAGGCCCTGGCCCGGATGTTCCTGAACATCGTCGATATCCGCCGCGCTTACCCCGGGAGACACGCCGACAAAAGCTTGGGAAAGCGCCTGGCAGAGAGGATGGCGGCTATGCCGGGCGATATTCGCTGCGAGCGCGAGATCGCGGACTGGATGCTGTCCCGCATCCTGCAAAACAGGCCGGGATTTAGTGAGCGTTCCGGTTTTATCGAACACCACGGTATCGATCTCCGCGAGACGCTCGAAGCCGTCCCCCGATTTCACCAGAACGCCTTTCCTGAGAAGAATGCCGCTCGCCATCACCTGAACCACAGGTACCGCCAATCCCAACGCGCAGGGACATGTAATAATCAGCACCGCAACTGCCGCCATCATTGCCGGTTGCCATGCCGTCCCGGCGACAAACAGCCAGCCGACGAACGTCGCTGCGGCAAGGAGATGCACTGTCGGCGCATAGATACGCGCCGCCCGGTCGGCAAGCCGCACATACTTAGCCTGGCCCTGCTCCGCGGCCTCCATGAGCCGGACGATTTCAGCCAGCAATGTCCGCTCGCCGGCCGCAGCCGTGCGAATTCTGAGCGCTCCGCTGATGTTTAACGTTCCGGCAAAGACCTTGTCGCCTTTCGAGACGGACGCCGGGGTCGTCTCGCCGGTAATCAGGCTAGTATCGACGTCGGAATTACCGTTCTCGACCCAGCCATCGACCGAAATACGCTCGCCCGGTGACACCAGCACCTGCATGCCCGCGCGCACGTCACGGACCGGAACGCTGCGCTCGCTATCGCCGTCGACAACACGAACCGACGACGCCCGCAACGTAATAAGGTTTTCCGC